>CBDBUY010000001.1:0-47500 GCA_965212145.1 Cyclobacteriaceae bacterium
TTTTATTTTTCAATAGGGATTGAACTACTTCGAACATGGGTTGATCTGGGGAAAATGTGATCAGCCTTCTGGACATATAATCAGCCACTGTTACGGCTTGCGGGGTTTTAATGTCCTTATCTTTTGTGATGGTTCCTCTGTAGCTCTGTACCATGTGATTTGCGTTTTTGGTGTGTCTCGTAAATTACCCAAACGCTATCAAAATACCAAAGCTGATTTACAGAGAACTGACCTCACAGTCCCTCAAAATGAAGAAAAGTCGTAGAGGATCATCTGGATTCAAAAAGAGAGTTCCGGTCACTTTAACGCGCTCGTCAGTGAACTTAAACTCGCGATCAGAATACACTTCTACGACTGTCTCCGGTCCTGCAGCGCCACAAAAAAAACACGACTGATAGGGAAATCTGGACAAGACAAAATAATCCTGTGCTGAAGATTGTTGCAGAGGAATAATGTAACCTTCCAAAGTGATTCTTTTTCCAGCTTTTTCTTTCAATGCATTAGAGAAATGAGGCAGATCTATCTCCTCATTAAGGAAAGAATCATACCCTTTTTTTAACTGGGTCGTTGCTAGTAAATTCCAACCACTTTGGGCTTGGCACACGCCGCTAATCAAAAAAAGAATCAGTGTTTTGTACATAATTTTGAACCAAAGCTATTCAATAGTCGTCTTAAACCAATGTTCCTGCCAGATCAATTACATAATTCCGTACTTTAGCCACCATGAGCAAGATTATAGAAACATCAGAAATCTCGAAGAAATACGTAATGGGGAGCGAAATCATTGAAGCGCTCAAGACCATTTCTATTAAAATAGATAAAGGAGAGTACGTCGCTTTTATGGGTCCTTCAGGCTCTGGTAAGTCTACGCTCATGAATATCATTGGTTGCTTGGATTCTCCAACTTCAGGGACATATGTTCTCAACGATCATGACGTAAGTGACCTCACCGAAAATGAATTGGCTGAAATCCGAAACAAGGAAATTGGATTCGTATTTCAGACCTTCAACCTGCTCCCTCGAGCTTCAGCTTTGGAGAACGTTTCTCTTCCTCTCGTCTATGCTGGTTACAAAGGATCAGAAAGGGAAGACAAAGCTTTCTCGGCGTTGGAAAGTGTTGGGTTGGGTGATAGAGCCTATCACAAGCCAAACGAGCTATCAGGTGGACAGAGGCAAAGAGTTGCCATTGCTCGGGCATTGGTAAATGATCCGAGTATCATCCTTGCGGATGAGCCAACAGGAAACCTTGATTCCAAGACCTCATATGAGATCATGGATTTGTTTCAAAAATTACACGACAAGGGAAACACCATCATTATGGTGACTCACGAGGAGGACATTGCGGAGTATGCGCATCGTGTCATTCGACTTAGAGATGGTCTGATTGAATCTGACACGGTCAATCCCAATGTACGAAAAGCTGAAGCGGTGACATGAGTGGCAAAGTGTACACCAAAACCGGGGACAAAGGACAAACATCCCTTTTAGGTGGCTCCAAAGTAGAAAAATCTGACCTTCGAATTGCGTCATACGGAAACATCGATGAGATAAATGCCTTCATCGGTTTTCTTCATGATCACGAAGAGGTTGGCATTGACATCAAAGATCAACTCACGATCATTCAAAATACCCTCTTTGCTGTTGGCTCAATTCTGGCCTGCGAGCCTGGGTTCAAAGGATTTGATTTACCGAAAGTGGGTGCAGAAGAAACCAATCAACTGGAATCCTGGATCGATGCTTTTGATCAGGAATTACCTGAGTTGAAGAATTTCGTCTTACCCGCTGGACATAAAATCGTATCTTTGTGCCACGTTTGCAGGACAATTTGCCGGCGAGCCGAGAGAGGAATTTCGGCTATAATGGAGGACTCAAATATTCAGGAAAACATTCTTCCGTACATCAACAGACTCTCTGATTATTTCTTCGTTTTGGGACGAAAAATGCAGAAGGATTTAGAGGTGAAGGAAGTTCCCTGGAAACCAAGAACTTAGCGGTATGACGGACACATTCGAAATTGAAATCACCAGAACCTCCCGAATTCAGGAGGTTGATTTGGCTAACCCAAAATTTGGCTCGGATTACAGCGACCACATGTTGGTCTGTGATTACGAAAATGGAGCTTGGGGTGACCCGAAAATCGTCCCTTTTCAGAACATGTCAATAAGTCCGGCCAACGCTGCACTTCACTACGCCCAATCAATTTTTGAGGGCTTAAAAGGAGCCAAGGCAGAGAATGGAGATGTACTTATTTTCAGACCAGAGGCAAATGCAGATCGGATGATCAGAAGCGCAGAAAGAATGTGTATGCCACCTGTGCCGAAAGACCTCTTTTTGGAAGGAATAAAACAACTGGTGGATCTGGATAGAGATTGGGTGCCAACCAAGGACGGAAATTCACTCTACATTCGACCATTCCAGTTTGCCATGGATCCCTTCATTGGTGTAAAGCCTGCAGAAATTTATCGTTTCATGGTCATCACTGGACCAGTCGGAAGCTATTACTCCAAGCCCGTAAAAGTTAAAATTGAGACAGAATTTACACGTGCTGCAAGAGGTGGTGTAGGAGCAGCAAAGACTGCAGGAAACTATGCAGCATCTCTTTATCCAGCGAAGCTCGCCCAACAAGATGGGTACGATCAGTTGATCTGGACCGATGGTGCAAATCACGAGTACATAGAAGAATGCGGCACGATGAACCTGATCTTCGTTATCGATGGAAAAGTGGTTTCACCAAAAATGAACGACTCCATCCTGCCCGGAATTACTCGCGATAGCGCATTGACTCTAGCCCGAGATTGGGGGCTGGATGTTGAAGAAAGGGCAATTAAAGTTTCTGAGCTGGTTGCCGGGCTAAGAGACGGTTCCGTTCAAGAGGCCTTTGGAATTGGAACAGCTGCCACGATCTCTCACATTTCCGAAATCGGTTTTGAAGGAGTTGATTACAAACTACCGACACCTGAGGAAATGAAAATTTCTCAACGTCTATTGAGTGAATTGAACGCCATCAAAACTGGCCAGACCGAGGATAAATTCGGCTGGATGACCCGGGTCTAGCTAGTTCTAGGGATTACATTTTGGCTACCAATAGCGATTGATTGTTGACCGCTGATGCAACAGCTTTGCATCATGAGAAAATTCCAATACCTCCTCGTCACAATCGTCCTATTTGCAAGCGCTTGCAGCCAGTCAAAAAAATCTAATTCAGAAGATTCTTCCTCACCTGGAGAATTAAATCTCTACTCTCAGCGTCACTACGATGCTGATAAAAAAGTCTTCGATCTTTTTACAGAAAAGACCGGCATCAAAGTGAATATCGTAAAAGCCGGAGCGGATGAACTGATCACTCGAATGGAGCAAGAAGCCACCGACAGTCCCGCGGATATTTTCTTCACCGTGGATGCCGCCAGACTAAACAGAGCCAAGCAATTGGGTCTTTTACAGCAAGTGGAAACCAACGCGAACCCAGCGTTCAGCGATCCGGAGAATTTCTGGCACGGAGTGACTTACAGAGGAAGAGTAATCGCATACGACAAAGAAAAAGTGGATCCCTCCGAACTGAGCACATATGAGGATTTGGCCAACGAAAAGTGGAATGGTGAAATCCTGGTCAGGTCGGCATCCAGCGGATACAATCAATCCCTTTTGGCCTCCATCCTATACGCCACGGATGAAGAAACCGCAGAAAACTGGGCCAAAGGTGTAGTTGCCAACATGGCCAGGTCACCGAAAGGTGGAGACCGGGATCAAATCAAGGCCATCGCAGCGGGCGAAGGGACAGTGGCTATTACAAATACTTATTACGTTGGCCTTTTGCTGAACTCACCAAATCCCGAAGAAGTGAAGGTGGGCGAAAGTGTGGGGATGTTCTTTCCCAATCAGGATGGCAGAGGTGCACATGTCAATGTGAGCGGAATTGGGGTAACCAAGAATGCTCCAAACAAAGAAAACGCACTGAAATTCATTGAGTTTGTGTTGAGTGATGAAGTGCAAGAAATCTACGCCAACGAGTCGTTCGAGTACCCTACAAGCGAAAACGTGGAGCCACACCCATCGGTCGCAGCATGGGGAGACTTTAAAACGGATGGACTAGGGTTTGCGACGGATAAATCTTACACAGATAAAGCGGTCCTGATATTTGACAGAGCTGGTTGGGAATAGACTAATCTTCTTTGTTTCTATTACGACGAGAGAAAGACTTTGTCGTAATCACGATAACACCATTCGCCCCTGCAGATCCGTAAATGGCACGAGCAGAATCTCCTTTAATGACTTGTATGTGTTTGATGTTCTTAGGTTTCAACTTCTTCAACTTTCCGGACTTTGAAACTTTCCCATTAATTACATAAAGAGGCTGATCTGATTTCTCGATGCTCGATTTGCAAACAATCCTGATCTTGTCGGAGGACGTTTCTTCAGTGTTGGATTGAGCCTGCAGAAAGAGAGAACCTACTGTGGCTACTAAGGAGAATAAATATTTCATTGGCTCTTCTTCTTATACAACCCATCAAACGCTGGTGTCCAGGTTTCTCCATTGTCAGTTGAAGATTCAAAAAGCTGACGAACCGTGCCGTCATCATTTAATGTGAACGTAAGTCGTGATAAGGTGATTTGACCTTGGAATGTCATGAACTCACTTTGAAACTGCAGCATTCCGGGTCCCCGGTCAATCTCCACATAGTTGTAAGTGTCCCCGGAGCTGCCCACCCAGTGTTGGTGCCAAAGCTTATCAATAGGATCGTAGAAGTTGATGCTCTGTCCGGCGTAATTTCCCTGCGTAGTATAATTCTCGTGGATCGCACAGCCTCCTTTCGCCATCGTGATGGAGTTTTCTCCCACTTTCCCACCACGCGCATGCACATCCCACTCTCCCAACCAAAAATCAAAATGACGGTAATTTTCATTGGACAAACATGGATAAGCGTTCAACTCAATCTTCCGCAATGCTTCCTGGAAAGCCAAATCCTTGTCATAAGGGCCGAAAGCCGGATCATTCAAAATGGCCGCATAAGCGGCCAGCCCTTTGGATGCTCCTTCATTCAGGCTTGCCAGCAGTTTCGCCTTGTCCCCTCTCAGCGCATGAATCCTGGATGTATTGAAATAGACCCTCCCCGATGAAAAATTCGTGTCCAGTGCCTTCTGGTAAGCCTCAAGTGCCGGATCATACTCCTTGGCGCTCATGTGTGTGGTGGCCAAACTGAACCATGCAGAAGAATCCGTATTGTTTTTCTTCAAATGCTTTTTGTAAAGCTTTGCCGCTTCCGTCCAGTTTTCGGCCGATTGAGCCTCCTGAGCTTTCGTCAGGATATCGGATTGAGCGAAAAGTAAATTGGAAGACAGTAAGATTACAATGACCAGGTATTTCATGTTTAAGAGGTTTGGTGATACTAAAAGGAACCAAGTAGGCAATTCCCTTATTTAACCATCCAGAAATTAAGCAAAATACATGGCACCTTTGCGCCCTGCCAGATAAATGACCCATTCAGCAACATATAAAAAAATATCCGTCGGCCTGATTTCGATCTTGATCGCGCTTCCGATTTTGGTCGTACTGGGACAAGTGATCAATATTTCCGCTGAAAGCTGGTACCACCTGTCTCAGAACCTCATCGGAACCTACACCAAAAACACGCTGATCGTTGTGTTTGGGGTGTCCTTCCTGACATTAACATTGGGCGTTCCAACAGCATGGTGGATTTCCACAAATGATTTTCCGTTCAGGAAGCACCTAGACTGGCTGCTCATCCTGCCCCTTGCCATACCGACCTTCATCAATGGAATTGCCTACTCCGGCCTTACAGATTATACCGGACCCATTCGGGTGTTTTGGCGATCTATTGGGTTTTCAGACTTACCACTGGATATCCTGAATGTTTGGGGTGTCATCTTCGTCATGAGTCTGGTGCTCTTCCCGTATGTGTACCTTTCCTCCCGAGCGGTTTTTGCGCTGCAATCTGCTTCTCAGTTGGAAGCCTCGCGCCTGCTCGGGGCATCTCCTTTCAAGACTTTCTGGAAGGTAGGTTTACCGCTGGCTTGGCCGGGGATTTTTGCTGGTTTGATGCTGGTGATTATGGAGGTGCTCAACGACTATGGGACCGTGCACTACTTTGGCGTTTCCACATTCACAACCGGCATTTTCAAGTCTTGGCTTTCGCTGGGAGATATGTCCTCGGCAGTCTTACTAGCCATTATTTTAATGCTCTTCGTGGTTTCACTGTTGTGGATTGAAAACCGGATCAACCGAAACAAACGGTTCGAGCAGGTCAGAAATCCTGTCACAAGGTTCAAGCCGACTGGTAAGGGGAAATGGTGGGTGATGATTGCGTGTCTTGTCCCGTTCGTTTTGGGTTTCCTTGTGCCCGTGATGCAAATGGCGTTTTGGCTTTTTCTATCATGGGATCGGACGAACAATGAACGACTGATCAAGGGACTGGGAGGCACACTGGAAGTGTCGATCTTGACAAGCGTGGTATTAGTTGTCCTTGCCTGGCTTTACAATTTCCTAAAACGCGGTGGCCGACTAAATTACCTCTGGAAATCCGTTTCCAATCTGGTGCTTCTCGGCTATTCCATGCCAGGTGCTGTGGTCGGGATTGGCGTTTTGTCCTTGGTACTCGTGATCAACCCGAACTGGATTTTTGGTGCGACCTTCGCTTTGATCATCGGGTATGTCACGAGATTTTTTGCGGTGGCTCAAAATCCCATCGCGGCTGGTTACAGTAAAGTACCAATGTCCATTGATGAATCAGCTCAACTTCTTGGCAAAACGGGCTTTTCATTGCTATCCAAAATACATTTCCCAATACTGCGTCCAGCCCTACTTGCCGGTTTCATTTTAGTCCTAATCGATGTGACCAAAGAATTACCACTTACCTTGATTCTTCGACCTTTCAATTTTGAAACTCTGTCGTCCCTGGCTTTCCAATACGCCACAGATGAAATGGCAGCCCAGTCAGCTGCGCCTTCCCTGATGATCATTCTCATTTCTGCCCTGCCGGTTTATTTCCTCCACCGTATTTTTGGCGACCAATGAGACTCCTCGAACTTTCCGACATCCACAAGTCCTTTGGTAAAACAGAGGTCATCCCTAACCTGAACATGGAAGTGGAAGAAGGAGAAATTCTCGCCCTGGTCGGAGAAAGTGGCTGTGGGAAAACAACAATTTTAAGAATCCTCTCCGGGCTGGAGCCTGTGAATTCGGGCAGAATACTTTTAAGAAACAAGGACATCACTACCGCACCGCCCAACAAACGAAAAGTGGGCATGGTGCACCAGAACCTGGCACTTTTCCCACACCTGAGTGTGAGGGACAACATTACCTTTGGTGCACCATCCGATTTGAAAGTTCGTGAAGTCATCAAACTCACAGGACTGAGTGGTTTGGAGAAAAGACAACCTCACGAACTATCAGGAGGACAGCAGCAGCGGGTGGCCTTAGCCAGAACTCTCGCTGCGGAACCCGACATTTTATTGCTAGACGAACCCTTCAGCAGTCTGGACGAACTGACGCATGAGAAAGTCCGTACCGAAATTCATCAACTCATTAAGGAATTTGGCATCACGACCGTACTGGTGACTCATCACCCGATCGACTCGTTCATGATGGCAGACCGAGTAGCCATACTTCAGGCTGGCCAGCTGTTACAAACAGGCAGTCCGCAGGAGATTTACCGCCAACCAAATGACGCCTACACCGCCCAGTTTTTTGGCTCATGTATTATCCTCCAGGGACCGGACACACCTTTTGGTATACTGGATATACAGGGAGATAAACTGATGATCCGTTCGGAGAATTTGGCTTTGAGCAAAACAAATGGAGCACTTCGCGGAAAAGTCCGCGATAAATTTTTCAAAGGAAGAATGGAAGTTCTCGTAATCGAAAATGAGGCGGGTTCACACAAAATTCAAGTTGAGTCGGAGCATAGTGATTTTACGATTGGAGACCCAATATATTTGCAGCCTGAAATGAACAACGTCATAGTTCTACCCAAATGAAAATAGGAATCATCAAAGAGGGCAAAGTGCCCGTGGATCACCGAGCACCGCTCACGCCCTTACAGGCAAAAGAAGTCATGGATAAATTTCCGGGAGTCATCGTGGTGGTCCAAAGCAGCGATGTGCGGGTATTTGAAGATCATGAATATGCTGCAGCCGGTGTTCGGGTGGTGGACTCGCTGAAGGATTGTGAGGTGATTCTTGGGGTTAAAGAAGTGCCAATAGATATGCTCATTGAGGAGAAGACTTATTTCTTTTTTTCTCATACAATCAAAGAGCAGGAATACAATCGCGGGTTACTCCGGGCGATTTTGGAGAAAAAAATTCAATTGGTGGATTACGAGCCTTTGACGAATGAAAATGGCAAACGGGTGATCGCCTTTGGAAGATGGGCTGGAATCGTTGGAGCGTACAACTCCCTTTGGACGTATGGAAAACGTTTCAATCTTTTCGACATCCGACGAGCGAATGAGTGCTACGACCTGGAAGATCTGAAAAAAGAATATGCCAAGATCAGGCTGCCGCAGGTCAAGATTGCGGTGACCGGTGGTGGTCGTGTGGCCAAGGGCGCCATGGAAGTGCTCCATGGAGTGGGTATTCGGAAAGTCACTCCGGCAGCCTATTTGGAAGAGCGATTTGATGAGCCGGTTTTCACCCAATTGAACACTCGGGATTACAACAAACCCAAAGACGGAGGTGATTTCAACCGCGCAGAGTTTTACGCCAATCCGGAAAACTATGAGGGTGATTTCCTGAAATATGCCCACATGACTGATATTCTGATTGCCAGTGCCTACTGGGATCCTGCTGCCCCTGTTCTCTTCCATACCAAAGACGTCATGGACCCGCACTTTAGAATCAAGGTCATCGGGGACATCACTTGCGACATTGAAGGCTCCATTCCCTCCACGAAGAAACCAAGCACCATCGATGATCCGATTTATGATTTCGACCCGAGCACGGGCAATCTGGATCAGGCGCTTTCAGATGAAGGAAACATTACAGTAATGGCGGTGGACAACCTGCCATGCGAACTGCCACGAGATGCATCAGCCAGTTTCGGACGTGAAATGATCGATTTCGTGCTGCCCAATCTGATTGGGGAAGATGATGGCATGATCAAACGAGCGACCATCACAAAAGGTGGGCAGCTGACGGAGGAATACGATTACCTGAAGGGGTATGTGGCTGACTAACAATCCTCATAAAAATGGATCCGATTACCGCTAGGATCGAATAACCCAAATTCATTCGTTCCCCATGGGGTGTTCCATTTAAGCGCGTCTTGTTTGACCAAACCCTTTTCCAAATATTCTTGAAATAGCGGCTCGATGTTCCTAACCTCAATCCGAAGGTCGGATGCCCACATGCCCTTTGGGAACTGATGCTGCAGGTGCAGATAAACCCCACCCCTACCCAATCCGGCATAATTCAATGGTTCATCACCAGAATCAAACGTTTTTTTGAAACCTAATTTATCCTCATACCAAGCCACATCCCTTTTTACATCCTGCGAAGCAAACACCGGGTTCATATGAAGAAATTCTGTCTGCGACTTCACGAGGGGATCGCCTACATCAACCGATTCCTGACCGAAAGCCAACGTGTAGCCGTCTGGATCTTCTAGGATAAATTCATTGTTGCCGTATAGCTCCTGAAAGGTCAGCTCCTGCGTGAATTTCGCTCCCGTCTCTTTGAATTCCTCGTAGAGTGATTTAGCATCCCGAACCCAGAAATACATGTCCCATATTTTCTCCTTCGGCTTGATCAACGAATGATCATCCTGCTGGGAAAGCATGACTACCATCCCGTCCCGATCTGGCATGGCAAAGCCTGGAGGGTCTCCCCAAAGCTGTGGTTGTTGAAAACCGAGAACCTCCACGTAAAACTTGACTGATTCTAGCAGATCCTTTACATAAAATACCGGGGCTGACCCGTAGAGTTGGCGCTTCATGTTGGTTTGGGTTAATTTGGAATCTCAATAGAAAGCTAAATGAAAAATCTCCTTTTCCTCGTCTCGATTCTACCAACGGTCATTTTCGGACAAAACCACGAAGAAAATATTAAGAAACTCTACGACGAAGCAATGAGCAATGGTCATGTTCATCAAAATCTGAGAGTACTATGCAAGGAAATCGGAAATCGATTATCAGGTTCTCCGGAAGCTGCGGCAGCTGTGGAATACACTCGCCAACTCATGGAATCGTACGATTTTGACACTGTCTATCTGCAGCCGGTCATGGTGCCGCACTGGGTGCGTGGAGGAAAGGATATCGTTCGCATCACCAACTCCAACAAAGTAGGTACTAAAGAACTGAACAGTTTGGCGCTGGGCAATGCCATTGGCACTGGTCCCGGTGGAATGACAGGCGAAATCGTGGAAGTAGCCAGCATCGAGGAAGTAGACAAACTCGGTAAAAAACTGGAAGGAAAAATCGTGTTCTACAATGGCAAAATGGATCCCACAGTCATCAACAATTTCAGTGCGTACGGAAGCGCCGTGGTACAGCGAGCCTACGGGGCATCTGAAGCAGGTAAACATGGAGCCAAAGCCGTAATTATCCGATCAGTGACCAACCGAAAGGACGACATTCCTCACACAGGCTCACTTCGCTACAAACCGCTGATGCCTCGAATTCCTGCCTTCGCGATCAGCACCAATGACGCGGATTTGCTTAGTGATCTTTTGAAAGAGCAAGCAGACCTGAACGTTTATGTGGAATCACACGGCAAGCAACTAGAAGACAAGCTCTCTTACAACGTGATCGGGGAAATTAAGGGCTCGGAATTTCCCGATGAAATCATTTCGGTGGGAGGCCACCTGGATAGCTGGGATGTAGGAGAAGGAGCGCACGACGATGGAAGCGGCTGCATGCAGGCCATTGAGGCATTGCGTCTCTATAAGGCATTGGACTGGAAACCCAAACGAACGATCAGAGCGGTAATGTGGATGAACGAGGAAAACGGGTTGCGGGGTGGCCAGGAATATGCCAGAGTGGCGAAAGAAAAAGACGAAAAGCACATTGCAGCGATTGAATCAGATGCGGGAGGATTCCGGCCACTGGGGTTTTCCTCCTCGGGAGACGAAAGTCAGAGAGATAAACTTAAATCCTGGAGAGATTATTTCACAAAGTACGGAGTTTGGAATTTTGACCAGCAAGGTGGTGGAGCCGACATTGGGCCGCTCCGTGATCTGGGCACTTTATTGATTGGCCTGAGACCCAATACGCAGCGCTACTTCATTTATCACCACACACCGGCAGATGTGTTCGAGGCTGTAGACCAACGAGAACTAGAATTGGGTGCGGCCTCCATGGCCGCCTTGATGTACTTGATTGAGCAAGAGGGACTGGATTAATTATCCCGATCCTCAAAATCTTCGTTTTCCTTTTCCTTGGCTCTTTTCAGTATCGCGAAAATCAACCGCACGAAGAAAAGAATGAGCAGTGCATAAAGGACTCCACCTATAACTAACCAGGTGGTCATTTCAGCTTCACAGCAGTGCCGTAAGCCAAAATCTCAGCAGCTCCCTGCACGACCATGGCGGTTGTCAGTCGCATCCCTAAAATCGCATCGGCTCCCATGGCCGTAGCGTCCTGCACCATGCGCTGCATAGCCTGTTCCCGGGATTGTGCCTGAAGTTGGGTGTACTCGTCAATTTCTCCGCCGACTAGGTTCTTTAACCCGGCGAAGATGTCTCGCCCCACGTTTCGAGCTCTGACGGTACTTCCGCGAGCAACGCCTAAAATTTCTGAAACTTCTTTTCCGGGGACGGTTTGAGTCGTGGTGATAATCATATTGGTAGTGTTTGGTTCTTTCAACGCAACAACCTCTTATCAGGTTATCGAACCAAGGAATGCATGGCATTCATTAACTTAGAATTTGCAATAATGACCCTATGAAGAAACTACTTTTTTTACTCCCCATTCTATTTGTTGCTTGCCAACCCGAAACCCTCACGGATAACGAGCGCTGGGCAGCACAGGCACAAAAAGTGGAAATCATCCGGGACGATTTTGGAGTTCCCCACATTTATGGAAAAACAGATGCTGATGCCGTTTTCGGGCTGATGTACGCACAATGTGAGGACGACTTCAAACGCGTGGAACGAAACTACATTTGGGCGATCGGTCGCTTGGCAGAAGTGGAAGGTGAAGAACAAATCTGGAGCGATCTACGAGCACGAATGTTCATGACCAAAGACGAAGCGATTGCGATGTACGAAACAGTCCCGGACTGGCTGAAAAAACTTTGTCAGGCCTGGGCCGATGGAATCAATTACTACCTCTACACCCACCCAGAAGTGAAGCCTGCATTATTGACCCAGTTCGAGCCTTGGATGACCATGTACTTTACCGAAGGTTCCATCGGAGGCGATATTGAGCGAGTGAGAACGAGTGGAATCAAAGATTTTTATGAAAGCAATGGGGAAGTCGAGCCCATGGCTAGTGCAAATAATCCTTTGCAATTAATCAATGAATCGGATTGGATGGAAGAGCCAAAAGGCTCCAATGGATTTGCTATTTCTGGTGACCTGACAGAATCCGGGAAAGCCATGCTGCTCATCAACCCACACACGACTTTCTACTTCAGAGGGGAATACCACGCCGTGAGTGAAGAAGGCTTGAATGCCTATGGTGCCATCACCTGGGGACAGTTTTTCATCTACCAGGGATTCAATGAAAACACCGGCTGGATGCACACCAGCACGTACACCGACGTGATCGATGAATTTGTGGAGACAATCGAGGATCGTGGCGATGGAAAAAAGTACAAGTACGGCGATGAATGGCGGGATGTTGAGGAGAAGTCCGTCACGATTAAATACAAGGAAGGCGACAAAATGAACTTCAAAACTTTCCCTGTTTATCGCACACATCACGGCCCTATCACGCAAAAAAACGACACCGCATGGATTGCTACTTCCCTGATGTGGGAACCCGTAAAGGCCTTGGAGCAATCATTCACCCGCACGAAAAAGAAAAACTACTCGGAGTTCAGGGAGATGATGGACATCCGGACGAACTCCTCCAACAACACCGTTTTCGCAGATTCAGAAGGAAACATCGCCTACTTCCATGGCAATTTTGTTCCCAAGCGCGATACCACCTTCGATTACACCTTGCCAGTGGACGGCAGCAATCCCGCCACCGATTGGAATGGGCTGCACGAGGTGGACGAGTGCATTAAGCTCCTCAACCCCGGCAATGGCTGGATTCAAAACTGTAACTCCACGCCTTTCACCGCAGCGGCAGAATTCAGTCCCAAAAAAGAAGATTACCCCACTTACATGGCCCGGATACCGGAGAATTTCAGAGGTGTCAACGCAATCCGTTTGCTTTCCGAAGCTTCTGACCTGAACCTCGATCGGTTGATTGATCTGGCTTACGATCCTTATCTGACGGCATTTGAGAAAGTCCTCCCCGGTTTGGTTGAGGCTTATGATAATCAAGCCGGCAATTATCCAAACCTTGCGGAACCTATCGAGGTGATGCGAAACTGGGATTTGACCACTTCACAGGAATCTGTGGCCATGTCACTGGCGCATTACTATGGGATGGAGTTGTACCGAAATGTCCCAATCCCCGACTCCCTTAGCGGCATGGATCGCTTTCATTATTTCGGAACAGGTTTGGGTGAAGACGAACGTTTACATCAATTCGTCAATGCGGTAGAAAAAATCGATTGGGACTTTGGTCGTTGGGATACACCCTGGGGTGAAATCTGCAGGTTTCAGCGACTAGATGGAGGCATTGATGTCACTTTTGATGACGATGCTCTCAGCATTCCTGTCGGACTGACCACAGCCAGATGGGGAGCCCTGGCCGCTTATGGCATGCGTGGGGATCACGATACAAAAAAATACTACGGCACTAGAGGTAACAGCTTTGTGGCGGTCGTGGAATTTGGGGATAAACTAAAAGCAAAGACCATACTGGCGGGTGGTCAGAGTGGATATCCCGATTCTCCCCACTTTGATGATCAGGCCCAGATGTATGCCGATGGACAATTTAAAGACGTGGCTTTCTATCGTGAGGACGTGGAAGCCCGAGCTAAACGAACGTACAAACCCGGAGAAAAATGAAAAAATTATTAACACTATCACTTTCTCTTTTGGGACTGCAGGTTGCAGCTCAGGGAAACCTCATAGGTGCCTGGTCCTGGACGGAAACAACGGCATCTGGCCAAAAATTGAAAGGCGTTGTAATCTTTACCGACATGTATCAGTCGGCGGCCTGGTATGATGCCGAGACCGGTGCATTCGACGGAACGAACGGAGGCAGTTACACCATGGAGGGCACCACGATGAAGGAAGTTGTTGAGTTTGATTCCAGAACTCCAGAGCGGGTCGGTGAAGAAGTTTCTTTCGAAATCGAATGGGACGGACCAGATCGTCTGCGCATCGTGGGCTCTGAGAATTGGTCCACCCGGTTGGATTCAGGCGAGCCTGGAGCGCTGGCAGGAGCGTGGCTGATGTCTGGCAGAAAACGAGATGGAGAAATCCAGCAACGGGACATTGATCGCCCCAGAAAAACCATGAAAATCCTATCTGGCACCAGATTCCAGTGGATCGCATACAACACAGAAACCAAACAATTCATGGGAACGGGTGGTGGAACCTACACCACGGTAGATGGAAAATACACGGAAAATATTGAGTTCTTCTCGCGAGATGATTCCAGAGTGGGTGCCTCCCTCCCATTCAACTATGAGCTAGTGGATGGCAATTGGCACCATTCAGGCAAAAGCAGCAAAGGGGATCCACTCTACGAAATCTGGAGTCAGCGGCCATGAGCCACGAGGCTCCCGATATGGCCATTTGGTCTGGACGAGCAAAGGGCGGCCCGGACGAAACGCTGATTCACCACCTAATTCAGCCATTGCATCTGGATGAACTACCAGAGGCCAAACCAAAATCGATTGCCTTCCTGGGCTTTTGCTCGGATGAGGGTGTGCGAAGAAACCTGGGACGACCCGGGGCAATTGATGGCCCAAATGCCATCCGAATGGCACTTTGTAACCTGGCGGTTCACTGGCAGGAGGACAGCATCAACTTATTCGATGCGGGGAATGTTCTTTGCCTCAATCACGATCTGGAGACTGCACAAAAGATCTTGAAGGAGAAAGTCGAGCAACTCCATGCCAAAGGCTATTTTCCTCTGCTGCTGGGTGGAGGACATGAAATTTCCTATCCGCACTTTTCTGGAATGAACGATGAGTCCAACACTGTTGGAATGATCAACCTCGATGCGCATTTTGATTTACGCGGGTATGAAAAAGGTGCACATTCTGGGAGTTGGGTCAGACAGCTCATGGATGACCAGGACAAAAGAGGTAAAACGTTTCAATATCTCCCCATCGGGATCAATCCGGCTGTTAACAACCGACAAATGTTTGGAGTGATGCAGACTGCCGGACAGGATGTGATTTTGTTAGAGGAATTAAAAAATGGGCTAACCCCTGAAATCGAATCGCGCATTAAGGCGTTCTTGGACAGATGTGATAAAATCTGTTTGACACTGGATTTGGACGTCATTTCAGGGGGTCATGCTCCAGGGGTCAGCGCACCAGCTCCTTTTGGGTTGTCGCCAGAATTGACGTGGGATTTGATCAAGCTGATTTTAAAATCCGAAAAAGTCCAATCCATGGATATCGCTGAACTCAACCCGGAATTCGACGATGGAAGAACGTCAAAGCTGGCCGCTCAGATAATCTGGAGAGTTCTCAACTTGCTAACCTCAAACTCCTAAACATTAAACGGGCTTTCGGGCCGTAACCTCAATCTCTATCAACATTTTCGGATCTATCAGCGCCTTCACCTCCACCATGGAGGTCGCCGGCTTAATGTCCCCGAAATACTCCCCGTGCGCACGGCCATACTCCTCCCATTGAGAAATATCCGTAACGAACATCCTCGTTCGCACAACCTCCTCCAATGAAAAGCCAGCCTGCTCCAAAGTTTCTGCAATAATCTCCAGACAGACCTTGGCTTGTTCGTAAGCCGTTTCTCCAAGGACCTGCCCATCCCGGACAGGTGCCGTTCCGGAAATTTCCAACGTATCACCTATTCGTACCGCCCGACTGTACCCCACTACGTCTTCCCAAGGAGCACCTGAGGATATATTTTGTCTGTTCATAGATTAAAAATACCTCTTCATTTTTTCATCTGGTCGTTCTGAACTTGTTTCAGAATCCAAGTAAGGTTGGGGCCAGAGTCAGAATATATCCAAGAGACTTCTCGTCGCTGCGCTTCCCTCGAAGTGACGTACTAAGTAGATTAGCATCAATGTTCGACCGTACCAACTTCTTCCAGGACGTACACGAAGTAGCCAAACTCATCCCGCTTGGGAGAGTGACTTCCTATGGTGCTATCGCTAAGTATCTGGGAACGGGTCGAAGCGCCAGAATGGTCGGCTGGGCCATGAATGCCGCACATCTTGATGATACTATTCCGGCACACCGGGTGGTGAATCGGGTGGGATTGCTCACCGGTAAGGCGCACTTCACGCCACCCTCAGCAATGCAGGAACGACTGGAAGCCGAAGGGGTAAAGGTGGTGAAAGATCAGATTCAGGATTTTGACAAGCACTTTTGGGATCCGATGGAGGAACTCGGCTAATTTCAACCCATGATCATCAACCTACTTTCCAGTCCCCGAAACGTCTCTACGGCCTTGATGTATTCCTTCGCGCAGCGGCCTGACACCAAGGTGATCGATGAGCCATTTTATGGCTATTACCTGAAGCACGTGAGTAAAATTGAACATCCGGGACAGGATGAAATTATTGCATCTATGGAAACGGATTTTGATCTGGTGTTGGAAGCCATTTTGGAGGAAACCAAAAAAAACAAAGTGGTCTTTCTCAAAAACATGGCCCATCACCTGTCCTGCGAACAGCTGGGGAGATTTCCTTCTGACACTCGGCACGTGCTTTTCATCCGCGAACCAAAGGAAATCATTCATTCCTTCGCTAAAGTCATTCCCGAGCCAAGCATGGAGGACATTGGCGTCAGGGTTCACTTGGACATGTTCCATTTCCTAAAAGCCAAAAATCAAAAACCTATCGTCCTTTGCGCCGAGCACTTGCTGAAAAATCCGAAGGACAACCTGACCCTTCTTTGTGAAAAACTAGACATCCCATATTACCCCGAAATGCTCCGCTGGTCTAAAGGTCGGAGATCGGAGGACGGCATATGGGCTAAACATTGGTACACCAACGTCCACCAAAGCACGGGTTTCAAACCCTACGAAAAAAAGGAGATTAGCTTGCCACCGAAACTCGAGGCACTTTACCAAACGGCCCGCCCGTATTATCTTGAACTCCATAAACACGCACTAACCGATGCTCCAGAAATACAACAAGAAAAATGACGATCTCAAGGTTTGGGTTGGTGATCAACTCTATGCCCGAGCAGATGCCAGGGTTTCCGTTTTTGACAGCCTGGTGCAAGGCGGGGATGGTGTCTGGGAAGGTCTCAGGGTCTATCCAGAAGGCATCCTACACCTAGACCGACACCTGACTCGGATGATCGAATCGGCCCATGCATTGGCTTTTGAGAACGTACCGGATTTGGATTTTGTCCGAAAAGCCATTCGTGAAACTTTGGAAACCAATGGCATGAATGAGAGCGCTCACTTGCGACTGACACTAAGCCGTGGTGAGAAAATCACCTCTGGGATGGATCCCCGGCTGAACCAAAAAGGCTGCTTGTTGATCGTTTTGGCAGAGTGGAAAGACCTGGTTTACGACAACTCTGCCGGCATCAAAGTCATCACCTCTACCCAGCGAAGAAACGGGCCACAGTTTTTGGATTCCAAAATCCACCACAATAACCTGCTGAACAACATTATCGCTAAAATCCAGGCGAATATCGCCGGTGTGGATGCTGCCATTATGTTGGACCAGAATGGATTTGTCTCGGAACTCAACGACACCAATCTCTTCATGATCAAAAATGACGAACTACTTACGCCCCATGCTGATGCTTGCTTGCCAGGAATCAGCCGAAACTTCGTACTGGAAATCGCAAAACAAATGGGTGTCCCAGTCCATGAAAAAAACTTGAGCCTCACAGAGTTTTACAATGCCGACGAGGTTTTTGCCACTGGTACAATGGGTGAACTCACCCCTGTGGAAGAAATCGATGGACGTCTCATCACCAATAAAAGTGACAGCTCGCTGCTTCGAAGACTTCAAGATGCCTTTGACATCATTAGACAGAAACATTGTCAATGGCCATGAAAAAGATTGTTGTTCTCACAGGAGCAGGCATCAGTGCCGAAAGCGGCATTCGGACGTTTCGGGATGCCGGTGGACTCTGGGAAGGTCATGACGTGATGGAAGTCGCCTCCCCTCAAGGCTGGGCAAAGAATCGGGAACTGGTCCTGGATTTTTATAATCAGAGAAGAAAACAAGCTTTATCCGCCGAGCCAAATGCAGGTCACAAAGCACTAGCCGATCTGGAAAAACATTTCGAGGTGACCATTGTCACGCAAAACGTGGACAACCTCCACGAAAAAGCCGGAAGTACCAACGTGGTTCATCTGCACGGGGAGCTTTTCAAAGTTCGTAGCACATTGGATGAAAACCTAGTGTATGATCTGGACGGCTGGGAACTCAACGAGGGTGACAAATGCGAAAAAGGTTCGCAGCTCAGGCCGCACATTGTTTGGTTTGGGGAAATGGTGCCGATGATGGATGTGGCCATTCGATATACTGCGCAAGCTGACATTTTCTTGGTTGTTGGGACTTCCTTGGCTGTATATCCTGCAGCCGGCCTCATGGACATGGTCGCCTTTGAAGTACCTAAGTACATCATCGATCCGAACCTTCCCATCAATCAGGGAAATAGCTATCTTCACTTGTTTGAGGAAGCAGCGTCCACAGGCGTACCCAAAGTACGGGACCTCCTCATCGCTGAGCACACATGAGCAAAGAACTGATCACATCGTTTTACACAGCCTTTAAAAACCACGATGGAGAAGCCATGGCCAATCATTACCATGAGCTTGGCTATTTCTCTGATCCCGTATTTAAAAACCTCACAGCTGATGAAGCTGGAGCCATGTGGAAAATGCTCTTGGAGCGATCCAAAGGAAAACTGGAAATCGATTTTCATTCTATCGAGGAAGGCGATGAAACAGCCAGTTGTATTTGGGAGGCCAAGTACACGTTCGGGAAAACCGGACGACCGGTGCACAATGTGATCAAAGCGAAAATGACTTTCGAAGATGACAAAATCATCATCCACGAGGATCACTTTGATTTTTGGAAATGGTCTCGACAAGCCTTAGGTACCACCGGAACACTTCTTGGTTGGAGTCCTTACCTGAAGGGTGTTGTTCGCAATCAAGCTCGTTCCTCCCTGATGAGTTACATCATCGACAACCAGTAATCACTCTTTTCTCTCGTTGCGTTTTCTCGGCTCTTTCACCTTGAATTCTTTCGTCACGGATTTGGATCCCATTGTGACAACCAATTCGTAATCCCCGGCAGCCAGATAAGTTTTTTCAGTGTCTCGTGCTTCCCAGTTTTCTTTTTGCTCATCGCTGAGATTGTCCCGATTTGCTTCCAGGTTGTAAGTGGAATAATTCAATCCCTTGTCAGCGGCAATCGTCCACCCAAAAAGTGTTTCACCTTCTTTTTGCTTCACAGAAAATTGCATTTCACCGCTCATGGGAGCATAAAGGGGGATATCCAATTCCGGCTCTCGGTACTCTTCTGCCCAGGTCCATTTCGTTCCCCATCGCTCGGAAAACGTGATTTCGTCTAAATCGAAAACAACCAAATCGGACTTAGGCATCAAATCCGGTAGTTGCTGAACCTCCTCAACAGAAGCCACATAAAATGACCTTCCATGCGTTCCTAATACAATATCATTATCACGAGGATGAATAACCAGATCGTGCACCGGTACTGCAGGAAGTCCACCGACAAACGAAATGAATGAGTTTCCACGATCTAAGCTCACATAGGCCCCATGATCAGTTCCGACATACAACACATTCTCGTTCTTTGGATCTTCTTTGATCACATTGACGGGTTCAGCGGGGAGATTCTCCCCTATGTTATTCCAGGTAGCTCCATAATCCTCACTTACATAAACCATGGACTGAAAATTGTCCCAGCGATAGCCATTCAGGGAAAGGTAAACGCGTCCTTCCTTGTGTGCTGATGCCTCCACTCTCGACACCCAAAAATCCTTCGGCAGCTTTTTGGAAAGATCCGTCCAGGTGTAACCTGCATCCTTTGTCACATGGACTTTTCCATCATCACTTCCCACATAGATCAGCCCAAAACGCATGGGAGATTCTGAGATGGTCGTTAGGGTACCGTAACTCACATCTCCTTTCTTGCCACCATTGGTCAAATCGCCAGAAAGTGTCTCAAAATCATCCCCCTGATTCATAGATCGATGGAAGCGATTACTTCCGAAATAAACGATATCCGGATTGTGATCAGATAATTGAATTGGTGCTTGCCAGTTCCAGCGATAAGGTGCATCACCTAATTCGTGCTTCGGAGTGATGTACTTGCGGTCACCAGTTTCGGTATTTATCCTGAAATAATTCCCAAATTGATAGCCCGTGTAAACCGTGGTATTATCACGAGGATCGATTTCGACCTGCATACCATCACCGCCCATGATTCGCTCATAGGGGTACTGACCTTCCTGTTCCCAAGACCGGTCATACTCGTAAGTACTTGGCCCTTTCCAAACGCCATTGTCCTGCAGTCCACCGTATACATTGTACGGCTTGGCCATGTCCACATTCACCGAGTAAAACTGTCCGACAGAAGGTGAATTGCACTTGATCCACGTTTCGCCATTGTCGTAGCTGATGTTCACGCCACCATCATTTCCCAGGATCAAATGACCCGGTTTCTCAGGGTTGACCCAAAGTGCGTGGTGATCGACATGTACATTTTCCTTATTGATGTTTTTCCAGGTTTTGCCTCCATCGTCGGATGTTACAATGGGAACGCCCCATGTATAAAGTCGGTCAGGATTTTGACCATCTACTCTAACCTGCCCAAAGTAGTAGCCATAGGAGTAAATCATATCTTCCAGGAATCCCTCGTGTGTTTTCGTCCAGGTCTTGCCAGCATCGTCCGAACGATACATTTCGCCTCCCTTAACCGGCGTGTCGAAAAGCATGGAATTCGCATCTTCTAAATAAATAGCCAAATCCTTAGGTGCGCCTTTTCCTTTTTTGAAGTCACCTTTCAAATCAACCGCATTGTATTTCGAAGGAAAATTGTTGTCATCCAGGAATTCATTGATTGTTTTATTTTCCAAAGCAACGAAAGCATCCAAGGTCATGGTTTTAAGCTGGTCTTTGGTGAGTCCTTCTTTCTGCTCTTCCTCTTCTTTTGGTCGTCGGTCTTGATTGTCAAGCATACCGTAAACGATGTTCGGATCAGATGGTGCAAAGGCCAATCCAATACGACCCGTTCCCGGAGTATCCGAAAATCCATTCATGGATAATTGCCAGGTTTCACCGCCATCCGTGGATCGGTAAATACCCGATCCATCACCTGCCTCCGTGAAATCCCATGCCTTTCTGTCTTTTTCCCAGGCGGCCGCCAACAGCACGTCAGGGTTCGAAGGATGCATGACCAGATCAATAATTCCTGATCTTTTATTTACGAAAAGGGTCTTTTTCCAGGTCTTGCCCCCATCGGTAGTTTTATAAATTCCTCTTTCCTCATTTTCAGAGTACAGATGACCCAATGCTCCCACCCAGATAACATTTGCATCTGTGGGATGTAAAATTATCCTTCCAATATGATGCGTCTCTGGTAAACCAAGGTGCTCCCAGGTCTTTCCATTATCCATCGATTTGAACATCCCGAAACCGGAATAAGAGGATCTGCTGGAGTTATTTTCGCCAGACCCCACATAGATAATTTCATTGGCCCAATCCACGGTAATGTCGCCGATGGTCATAACGATTTCATTATCAAAAATGGGCTCGAAGGAGGTGCCATTGTTTTTGGTTTCCCAAAGCCCTCCAGATGCATAAGCCACATAAAAATGGGTCGGATCCTTAGGGTTTACCGCCAAATCCACCACGCGTCCACTCATAATGGTTGGCCCTATGTTTCGGAATTCCAGGTTCTTGACTATCGAAGATTGTTGCAACTCCTTGCGCTTAGCCATGCCGGCAAGGCGATCCGCTGCTGAAGTGGCAGGGGGTGTTTTTTGTCCAAAAACGATAAGAAAGGAAAGAAATGTAATGAAGTATATGACTTTTCGCATGTTCATGAGTGTCAGGTTCACGGAGAAAATTAAATTTAACCAATTGATTCAATCACACCTATGAAAAATTCTGAAGAGACCATCATATTTCATAACCCGAGATGCAGGAAAAGTCGCGAGGCGCTAAAGTTGTTACAGGAGAAAAATGAAAACTTCAAAATTGTCTATTACCTGGACGAGCCACCCACCAAGAAGGAGTTAAAAAACATCCTTTGTTTACTTGACATTAAGGCATTTGATTTAGTTCGGCGTGGAGAAAACATTTTCAAGGAAAATTTCAAGGGGAAAGATTTGTCCGAAGAAGAATGGGTAAATGCGATGGTTCAAAATCCAAAATTAATTGAACGCCCGATTGTTATTAAAAATGGAAAAGCAGCGATAGGACGCCCTCCGGAGCGGATTCTCGACATACTTTAATCAAAAATGTCTAATTTATCTGAAACCATCTTTGGCGTCCAGTACTCGTCAATGGCGTAGGTCTCACCCTCAGCATTTTTGGTTTCTCCATAGTGTTTCCACCTGTGCCCATTCAGAGTACATTCGAATTCAATGGATTTCCCCAATAAATAAGTTTCTGGATAAATAGCCTTTATGTGCTCCGTGTATTCCGAATCACCGTTTCTGGTGTAAGTTCCAGTTCCTGCGGCATAGATTTGGTCACCTTCCTTATCGTATTGAATCCAGGCGAAATGCGATCCGGTTATGATTTTCATGTATCCAATAATCTCCGGATATACCATGTAACCTGTGTTTGGGTCGTCCATGTATTTCTGTAATTCCCACGTACCGACAAGGTCCATGTTCTTATTCTTAGCTTTGATAGGCTTCCAGATTTCTTCAATTTTGGCCGAATCCACAACCACAGATTCCCCTTCAGGGCCGATATCCATCACTTTCGCGTACCCAGTGTGGTACCAATTCTTACCCTTGAACTCCACAGTGAATGGGATCGCTTGTCCTAGCTCACTCGATCCCGGCGGATAGAAGAAATCTAGGTTTTCGACATATCTTCCTTTGCTATCAAAGAAATAGGAACCACCGCCCATTCCTTCGAGAGTTTTCGTTTTAGTATTAAACTTTATCCATGTAAAATGATCACCTGCAATATGCTTTTGATAAATAATGTGATCCCCGTATTCTTCCCACTCCGTACCGTTTTCAGAATGATTAATATAGGATTTCAGTTCCCACGAACCCTGAATCTTGCCACCAGCTTGAGACATAGCGACAATCGGGAATGACAGAATGGTAACGATAAGTAGTGCCTTCATAACCCTTAAATCTTGATATGAAGATAATTTAAAAGAAATGACTGCCAATTGAAAGAATTGCCAAAGAATTTATATGTCTGTGGTATTTTTATTAAAATGTTATGACACCCACGGCCATACTTCATTACGTAAAAATTGGTTTTATTCGACCTTTACAACGATTGCGGGTTATGTGCTTCTTGGAAATAGGCTTAACTTTCAGGATATAACAATTCATATGTTTAACCCAAAACTCAAATTAAAATGAGAAAACTGTACTCAAGAATCAGTTTGCTTTTGGTAGCCTCTTTGCTACCGATAAGCTTACTTTTCGGACAGACTCAAATAAGTGGAACCATCACTGATCAGGTGACTGGAGAAGCACTTATTGGGGTTACTGTGCTCGAGAAGGGAACTACGAATGGGGCCATCACAAATATTGACGGTCAGTATTCGTTAACGGTACCTGACGGTGCTGTCTTGGTGTATTCTTTTATAGGATACTCCACTCTAGAGATGGCAGCAGCGGAAGCTGGTGATATAGCGCTAACACAAGACGTTACCAATTTGGATGAAGTAGTGGTCACTGGACTTGCTACCTCTGTAAAGCGGTCCAATTTGGCCAACTCAGTTGCATCAGTTTCCTCCAAGAAACTCACGGCTATAACTAATCAGTCCACAATGGATGGGGCTCTTTATGGGAAATTCAAAGGAGCCAATATTTCCGCTAGCTCAGGTGCGCCAGGTGGTGGTATCTCCATGCGACTCAGAGGTGTTACCTCTATCTTTGGAGATCAACAACCCCTATTCATCGTAGACGGGGTATACATAGACAACTCGTCTGTTTCACTTGGAAATAATATAGTCAGTCAAGCTGCTGGAGGTGGCAACCCATCAACTAACCAAGATGATGCGTCTAACCGTATTGCGGACATTGATCCTGAAGATATCGAGACAATTGAGATCCTTAAAGGGGCTTCTGCCGCGGCAATCTATGGTTCACGTGCTGCCGGTGGTGTGGTGATCATCACCACCAAAAGAGGGAGTGCTGGTGAAACTCAAGTCTCTCTAAATCAAACCATGGGATTCAGATCTCCAACCCAACTTCTTGGCTTGAGAGATTGGGATGACGCGAAAATTATTGCTGCTGGTGGTGACCCAAATGCTCCACTCAGAGATTATGAAGCGGAGTTGTTCGATCATGTTAGAAGAACTAATACAACAAGATTGTCTGTTTCTGGTGGTCAGGGAAAGACTGATTTCTTCTTAGGCCTCACATATAAAGATGAACCTGGCTTAGTGCACAACACTGGCTACAAAAAGGGCTCTGTCAGGCTGAATGTAGGACACAGGTTTAATGATTGGTTGGATATATATGTAACTAACAACTATATCAACTCAACAGCCGATCGTGGTTTTTTCAACAACGGAAACGCCAATAGAACGATAGGGTACGCTCTTGCTTTCACCCGTCCATGGGAAGATCTGTCACCAGTTGCTGGTGCCTATCCTCTGGGTGGTTCAGGATCGAATGTTCTGGAAACGATCAATCTTACAACCAACAGGGAGAGCGTTAACAGGTATATTGGTGGTGTAACGACCAATGTGAAACTACTGACTCAATCTAATAACCAGTTAAAGTTGGTACTTCAAGCTGGATTAGATCAATATACTCTTCGTACGACAAGTATATTCCCTAAAAGCTTATCATATTTCAGAGATCCTACGTCTTTAGGAGGAGCATCAATATCTGGAACTACGATCAACACCAATTATAATATGACTGCATCATTGGTGCATTCGTATTTCTTGGATAATGGATTGAGCTTTACTTCTCAGGCGGGATACTTCTTACAAGATTTTGACAGAAATACTGTGATCACGACAGCTACCGGGTTGAATGGCTCTCAAACGAATCTAGGCCAATCAACCAACATCGGTGTGCAGCAAATTATCCGACCGCAGCAAGACCTTGGTTTCTTTGTACAAGAAGAAGTAAACTATCAGGATAAGTTAATAGCCACTTTGGGTTACAGGGGTGACAAGTCCACCAACAATGGAGACGCTGATCAATTCTATTATTACCCAAAAGCAAGTTTAGCGGTAAATCTTCACGAGTTTGACTTCTTTCCTAGTTCTGACATAGTGAGCAATGTGAAAACAAGAATTGCATATGGTGAATCTGGTCGATTTGCGAATTTCAATGATAGGTTCACCCTTACTGGTGGACAATTGATTGGCGGTGTATCCGGTCTTGCACCGGCTAACCTGCGCGGTAATCCTGACGTTGGTCCAGAGCGACAAAAAGAATTAGAGTTTGGAGCAGACATAGGATTTATGAATGGACGCTTCGGGTTGGATGTCACTTTCTACACTAAGAGAATGGAAGACGTATTGTTGCAACTCGATGTACCAACTTCTTCAGGTTTCACCGCTCAGGTGGACAATGCTGCAGAGTTAGAGAACAAAGGGGTTGAAATTGGTTTGAATGCAACAGTCGTTCAGAACTCCAACTTCTCATGGAACTCAACTCTTAGCTTTTGGAAGAACCAGTCTAAAGTGACGAGACTAGACGTGCCTGCATTTAATGACGGTGGTTTTGCAGCTGCCTTGGGTACCTACAGGATAGAAGAAGGCAGTAGTCCAACTCAAATCGTAGGTACATACGACGGATCAGGTTTTACAACAGCAGACTCATTGGCTTTGGATCCTAATATGGATGGATTCGCCGTTTATGGTAATTCAGAGCCTGATTTCCAGCTATCTTGGTTTAACCAGATTAGTTTTGGAAACTTTGATTTGACTTTCCTATGGCACTGGAAAAAAGGAGGAGACAACATCAACTTGACTACTCTTTTGTATGACCTTGCCGGAAATACATGGGATTATGATGACACAGGACTTGATCCAGAAGGCAATTTGTCTAACGGCGATTACAGAGCCAGTCAGGCTTTTGTAAATCCTGATCCAGTAATAGAAGATGCCAGCTATTTGAGACTGAGAGAAATCGGGCTTTATTACACATTACCTAATAATTTACTCCCAAGCCTCAAGAGAGTGCAAGTGGGTGTCTCAGGTAGAAACCTGATTAACATCTTCGACTACAACAGTTATGATCCGGAAGTTTCAAACTTTGGGAATAACGTACTTGGAAATACAGTTGAAGTGACGCCTTATCCGGCATCCAAATTTGTCAATTTCCACTTAAATGTTAATTTCTAATCATTCAAGTCGATTATTATGAAAAGTATATATAACAAATTATTTATAGCGACGATCTTAATTGGATTGTCGGCGTGTACATTGGATGAAGTAGAAAATCCAAATGCTCCAACCTACGGGAGTTTTCTCGATGGAGCAAGTCAGGCTGATTGTCAGCTATTGGCCGTAGGTCTTGAAGCAGTCATGAGAAATGACCTGGAGTTTCATTATCAAACGGTCAGTATCATTGGACGCGAGTATTATGACCTAACTGGCGTAGATCCAAGGTTTACAGGCGAGCTCTTAAAAGGCCCTCTTGATAACAACGGATTTTTAACAACGCGAGCTTACGCAGCTTGGTATAAAATCGTTCAATCAGCAAATCTGGTCATTACAGCAGTAGAAAATTCCGCGGCTGGATTCGATGATGCCACTAAAAACGGGTATTATGGGTACGCAAATACCCTGAAGGCTTATGCCTTATCGATGGTTGCCAATCGGCAATATGACAATGGAATAAGAATAGATGTATCTGACCCTGATAATTTAGGTGATTTTGTAAGCTATTCTGACGCCTTGACTGAAATCATGGGAATTCTCAATGACGCGAACACTCAACTTGGCGCAGCTGGCGCTGAATTTGATTTTCCATTGAGTGCGGGTTTCTCAGGTTTTGACACTCCTGATACTTTTGCCGAGTTCAATAGAGCTTTGGCTGCAAGAGTGGCTATTTATCAAGGAAACAAAGCCTTAGCATTAACACTACTTGGTGACTCGTTCTTTGATTTGACTGGCGATCAATCAGTTGGGGTGAGTCATGTTTTTGGTCTTACCGGAAATGATATTGCCAATGCGCAGTTTTATATTCCAAATCAGGACAGATTTATGGCTCATGACAGCTTTGTCGCTGATGCAGAAGCAGGGGACAGCAGGTTGTCGAAAGTTCAACTTTTCGATCCGGATGATGACCCGGACATGGGGCCTATCACGATCACATTTGATGATTTATCAGCCGATTATCAAGCAGTAGTTTATTCTAGTAATACAGACCCTATTGATATTATTAGGAACGAGGAGTTAATCCTTCTGTATGCTGAAGCAAACATTGGTACCGACAACTTTGAAGCGCTTGATGCTCTCGATGAAATTCGAAATGCGGCAGGGCTGGGTAACAGTACCGCAGATCCATTTGATGACGATGAAGTTCTGGATGAACTTCTTACTCAAAGAAGATACTCCTTGTTTGGAGAGGGTCACAGATGGGTGGATCTAAGACGATATGATCGTTTAGATGAAATCCCATTAGACCGTACTGGTGACAATGCACTGAGTGCATTCCCGACACCAGTAACAGAAAATGCTTCTTTGTAAAAGGATAATTTTAAGAATCAAAGCCCTGCCAAATCGGTGGGGCTTTTTTTATAGTTTCCACCGCATCATCCATTTAATTTCTGTACGGTAAGGTCCCTCACTTTCGTCTAATCCTGAGCCAACAGAATTTCTATCTCGGTAGCTAAATCGGCCATATCGCATCCAAAAATCAAGCTTGTCAGAAACTTGATATCGAACAAGTAAGTAGTTTCTAATTCCTCGTCCATTGTAGGCAGGGATTGAAAAAGCGTACAGGACGTCTCGCTCGTAGACATACTGCCGGTTGTCGTAATCATCCGTCTCGAACATGGCCATTCGACCGCTAAGGCGGAATCTTCCAATGTTGTAGTTAACATCCTGGATAATTGCGAATCCTTTCGAGAAAGTGCCGCCTTCATCTTGACTGCTAGCCTGCAACCTCGTTCTCAAACTCAAATTCTTATTGGTAGCATAATCCACATTCAAGATGTAATTGCGTTTTATTCTGTCGTGTAGTTTACTCAGGTTTATCTCACTAATGGACACCTCTTTACTTTCCTCCCTCACCTGCAGAAATACACTCACCTCACGGCTAGGCCGGTATGTCAGTCGGCTCAGCCACTCTGCGCCTTGTGATGGCGCATCGACACCAAACCTCAGCCAAGGAAACTTGAATTTATCATAGTAAGCGACCAATGTGTATTTCCGGGAAGGAGAAAATTTAATCCCCCAATACATACCTTTTTCATTTCTGGCAATGGAACCTTCGCCAAAGGGATTCCCGTAGAACGAATGAAAATCTCTTTGATAGTCCCGAACTGAAAAAGCCAAATCAATCGCCCTGGAAGGTGATGCCAGCACTCCAGCCACCATCGCAGTTCCTCCCGATGAGGACCTGGCAAACTCGATGAACATGTTGAGACTATTCCATTGATAGGTCCCAAAAACACTTCCCAGTTGATTTTGCTTACCTCTAAAATCAAAGCGTTTATAAGTTGCATCAGTCGGCACAATGTTTTCATCAAAAGATGTTGCCAGCCCACTCAAACCGATTGACAATTTCCTGTTGGGTCGATACGTCAAATAGCCACCAAGATTGGATTCGGTAATTTGATCCTTAGAGGCAATTTCGGTTTCTGTTCGATGAAGTCCCGAGCGCTGAATAGAATTCACAAAAGCATCGAACTGATCATCTAGGGTGTCTTGCTGAAGGCGGCCATCTTGCAAAAGCCTGGAGGCCAAGGCCGTAATTTCAATTTTTCCTGTCGGTATGGTGACACCAACTCCTCTAAAAAATCCAGTCTCCAGAACGGAGGTGTACGGCCGGACGCCTAATGTATTTCGCTTCACCGTGTTTACTGTTTCTGCTCCTTTTCCCGGATTAAAGCCAGACCCGAAAACAAGACCCTGACCTACCTGCATTTGAAAATCTCCGATGATTATTTTAGAAAATGGACCTTGATTCTCCAGCATGCCATGAAATGAATAGAAATCCATCCTGTCCAAAGTTTCTCCAGCATCCTTCTCAAAAGTGAAACCGAGACTAAAATCATTCCTTCGGCTGGCTCTGAATCGTCCATATATTTTTTCCGGACTGCCCATGTACCCATTTTCTTCGCCTTCTTTGAAGCCTCGCTGTTGTTCAGCAATTCTGGTGGCTCTCAGTAGAAAATACTTGTTCCGTTCATTTCGGATTCGCTGAAGAAGCGGTTTATTCTGCGCTCCAGTGTTTCCGATTGTGACGAAAGCAGTGAGGTTTTGAATGGTCTCAAGATCAAAATGTGGAATAGCCTGGAGCTCGTAAATGGAAATCAAGTTTCCAAACTGCTCACGATGTTCCAACAATGCGTGAACTTGGATCGGGGAAAGAATAAACAAAGAAGACAGTTCATCCTCCTTTGCCTCATTGAGGTTTAGTGGATCGGTATAGAATAAAAGCAGCGATTCATAAATATCCTCGTATGCCGCGTCTTCACTTTGCACCTGAAACAGCCGCTCGGCAAAATTTTCAAGATCGATTTCTTGTGCTAGAGAAATTGAGACCATCGATAATAGCCAACCAGTAAATAGAAACCGTTTCATGGTCGAGCTAAAGTCAATCCTACCGAGACCTCATGTATGGCTCCCATCACAGAATCACTGGAAAATGCATAATCGAATTGAAAATCTTTGGGTTTAAAACCAACGCCAAAAGACCCTACAAATGGCTCAGTTCGCAACCCCGTACGCACCCACACCTTTTCTATTATTCTATACTCCAGACCTGCTTTGTAGACTTCCGGAAAGTCCAGGTCCTTCTCCGTTTCCAAGGCTAGAATGAAATCCGATGAAAGTTGGAATAAAAACCCTGCTCGCATCACCGTTGGCGCTTTCTCATCCTCTGTCAAATTGGCTTGATTGAGATTGGAAATATGCAAGCCAATAGAAACTTGCTCAGTGACCTTCGCAATGCCTCCGAATTCCAAAACCATCAAACCTTTCGTATCAACAGTGGAGATGTTGAATTGCAGGTAGTTAACCGAAAGCCCCAATGACACTTGATCCAGACGATGGGCCACTCCCACATTTACACGTTGCTCGCTGTACAGATCACCTCCGAAGCGGTAGAAGCCACCTCCAACGACAAAATCATTTAATGGCTGCATATATCCTGCCCCGATAGTCTGAAGCTCTTTCAAACCGAATCTGTTTTCGTAGGAGACCATGGCAGCACGGTCTGCCAAATCTGCCAAACCTGCAAGGTTGTTGAACAAACTCCATTGATCAGAGACGGCAACAGAAGCACCCCCAAATCCAGCTTGCCTGGCTCCCATCGTATATTTTCCATCCTGTCCATAAACACTGAGGGACACAAGAATCAACAGAAAAAGCAGGGAACGCATACCTGTAAACTACAAGAAAGCCAATAGTTTCACAAGTACCCCCTTGGGAGTTTTGATTAAAATTCCGTCATGAAATTAATAAAGAACTGACGCTCCTTTTCTTCATTGATAGAGTATTCCAGCCTCAGAAGCACATCATGTGTGGTCAGAATGTCCAGCCCAGTTCCAATTCCGTAAATGAATTTTTCAGTTAGGCGCTCGTTGTTTTCATGATTCTCAAAACTCCAGACATAGGCTCCATCAAAGAAGAATTTACCATACAGGGCTATTGGGAATTTCTGGAATGGTTTGAGCGGCATGACCTTTTGTAAATTGGCTGTGCGCTTCCACAAGAATTTCTTCAGTGAGTTTTTAGTCATCAAATATGACCTCCCCTCGATTAGGTCCAGTTCATATCCCCTAACATTCACTTGCGGCTGAAATCCCAGACCCCAATAATTAATGAATGCTCTCGCCGGATCAGAGCTCCAGTACCCCCAAAGGGATGAGCCGTGAGAAAATCCTTTACCCAGATTCCAAAATTTAGAGGCTTTCATACTTGCAGACCAATAGTCAACTCCGTCATCAAAGATCCCTAGTCCATTCTTAGAAACTGAGAATACCACATTGTGTCCCTTGTTAGGGTAGTTCACGTTATCACGGCGGTCATTCTGATAACCATAAGTAGCTGTCATGTATTGCTGTCTCGTACGGCCGTCTCCCAGGTAATTTGGATTCAGGATAGCTATGGTATCAGCAATGTGTGTGGTATAAAAACCCGCACCTGTGAAGTGGTAGTCGTAATAACGCTTTCGGTAGGTATGAATAGCAGAAATTCCAAGACTGTTTCTCATCTGCTCCTCCGCCATGATGAAGTTCCTTAAATGATCCTGTGTTTCAAATCCCAGATTTTTGCTGGTGAAATAGAAAATCTCAGGAGTAATCCCATGCTGCTGTTTCTTATCAATGTATGGAATGCGGTACTCAAGAATATATCGGTCCTCAAAACCAGTTTGAGCGGTTACTCTAAGCCGTTCCGCTCGACCTCTGAAATTCCACTGCGTATAACGCAAACCAAAATTCACGCGCTGAAAATCTCGATCTCGATTCACCCACCAGTCATTGAAGTTTCGATCAGCCAATTTGAAAACAGGCATTGGATAGATGTACCAGCGCTCTTCTACCTGAACCAGCAAGTCCACCTGAGAAGCATCTATCTCCTGAATCGTCAGTTTGACGCTGTTAAATAGGTTGGTGTTGTAAATTCTGATTTTATCAAATTTCAGCGTATCCGATAGCGCCTTGAGTTGATAAGAATCGCCAACCACAGGGGTCATTTCACGGAAGATTATCCGCTCTTTGGTAATCTTATTACCGATAATGTGAATGTCCCGAATAGTGACCACTTTACTCGAGTCCACTTGCGCAAACAGCGAGTTTAGAGAGCCAATAAAAAGAATGAGAATTAAAGCTTTTTTCACCATCACAGAACAACCGACTCATTGAGAATCAGTACTTAGCGAGCGCAAACAGAAGCAATTTTCATCGGTTGGACAAATGATCTGTAATTTCACATCGTCGTGAAGAAGATTCTCCGAAAAATATTCATACTCCCAGTGCTGTTTTACCAGTACTCCATCTCTCCATTATTCCCAAGCACGTGTCGTTTTCAGCCCACTTGCTCACAATACGCAAAGGAGGCAATCATGAAACACGGCATTATCAAGGGGACCTGGTTAGGCATAAAAAGAATTGGAAAATGTCACCCTTGGGGTGGTGACGGTCACGATCCTGTACCGGACTGATTAGCTGGAATGATCGGCAATAATCTTCCACTCTCCTTTAATTTTCTTAAAGACTATGGAGAAGTGACCGTTTGGGTTGTCAGTCTTGCGATTAAGCGACCACTTCCCGATCACCAATTGATGGTTCTTCCCTAGAGAAATGAACTTGAGCAAGTCGAACGACAATGTGCCCATCGCATCCTTATTGGGGTAACTTCTTTTGTAATTATTCAGAGTTACCTGCCAGCCATATTTGGGCCCGGCAGAGCCAACGAAGACCAAGTCATCGGACTTTAGATAACTCTCCATAAAACATTCCAGGTCACCATTATTCCAACACTCTTGTTGCTGCCACATAACTTCTCTGATTTCTTGTTCCTGAGCTGTCAAATGAACAGTCACCAATGAAAAGAAAAACAGAAGGATGCTAAATCTCATTTGAGGTATTTCTGAATGGCAGATTTAAGGGAATCCTTGTCAGTCGTAAGGTGTGGATCGCTGTAAATTTTCAACATGAGCTCTGTCAACACCTCCTCGTCGTATCCGAGCTTAGTGGCCATTTTCGCGCAATATTGAATTTCTTCTTTGTAAAGCCGGCCATCGATTTTCATGAGTAGCACCATATTGTAGATGTGCTCATATTTCTCGTCATCCGGTAGTCCTGTAAGGTCACCGATGTACTCTGGATCCTCAAAGCAGGCACTAATCTCTTCTGAAGTCATCCCAAACTTCGTAGCGATCTCCGTAATGAGATCTATCTCCTCCTGCACCACCACTCCATCTATCCTCGCTAACTGAACGAGAATGTTGATATGTGATCTGGTTGAACTCGTAAAAGTACTTTCGCTGGCCACAGGATTTGGGTTAAAAACTCTAACTTACCTATTCTCCGTTAACAAAACTATGCGATTCAGGGCTTTTTTCAAATCATGAATTTTTTGGCTCATATCTTCCTTTCCAATGACGATGAACTTCTCACAGTGGGCAATTTCATTGGTGACTTTGTGAAAGGCGCGCAAGTAAACGATTATGACGACCCGGTGAAAACCGGCATCCTCCTTCATCGCGAGATCGATCATTTCACTGATACGCATGAAGTGGTCAAGCTGAGCAAGGAAAGACTAAGGCCAGGATATCGTCATTATTCACCTGTGATTGTAGATGTTTTTTACGATCATATTCTTGCCAAAAACTGGGATCGGTATTCGTCGAAAAAACTCGAGCAATTCACAATGGATTTCTATTTGATGATGGACCGACATAGAGGCTTACTCCCAGAACAGGCTCGCCACATGTTTACTTATATGAAGCGGGACAACTGGCTTTACAACTATCGCCTCACAGAAGGAATTCATAGAGCGCTCTCAGGCATGTCTTACAGAACCAGCTTCGAATCAAGAATGGAACACGCCGTGAAAGATTTGGAGAAAAATTACCTCCAATTTGAGACCGAATTCCTGACATTTTTCCCTGATTTGCAAAAACGATGTAAGGAGTTTCTAGAAGAGAGGAAATGAAGCAAATCTTTTTAGTTGGATTGGGGGGTTTTTTTGGTAGCGCACTTCGCTATGGGGTAGCTCTTTGGTCACAGAAATGGATTGAGGGCTTTCCAAGTGGAACGTTGCTGGTTAATCTGATTGGCAGTTTATTGATTGGACTACTAGTCGGCCTCTCGTTTAAGCAAGGGCAACAAGGTTACTCACTAATGGCCATCGGTTTTTGTGGAGGTTTTACCACATTTTCATCGTTCGCTCTGGAGAATATCCGTTTGATAAAAGCAGAGCAATGGACGCTGGCCATAGGTTATGCTTCTGTAAGTTTAATAGGGGCAGTAGCTTGCTGCGCTGTTGGAATATGGATTGGCAGTAAAATTTTGTAAACTAACTCCCTGAAATTGGCGTTTCTTTTCTCGTAATGCAAAACCATTACTACACACTAGGACTTAGCGAGGCAGCTTCACCGGAAGAAATAAAAGCGGCATTCAAGCGTTTGGCTGTGAAATACCACCCAGATAAGCACATGGGTGATCGAGTGATGGAGGAAAAATTCAAGGCGGTAAATGAGGCTTACCAAATCCTTTCTGACCCTCATAAAAAGGCCCAGTTCGACCTTCAACTTCAATATCAGAGGTTCGCAAGCACTCAAACCCAAACAGCACCTCCACCCTATTCTTATCAACCTCCTCGAAAAAGATATGGCGGTCGTCCATACTACGGCGAACGAAAGGTCAATCATAAAGAGAATAACAAAGCGACACTTTACGCCTTCGGCATCACCTTCGCTATCGCGCTCTTTGTAATCGTGGTTAAAGGCTTTTACGACATGTATTTGCAGAAGAAGTATGAGGCATTCTTGGCAGAAAGACGTGAAGCATTCAACGAAGCACAGGCTTTCTACAATGCAGATGACATTAAGAATTCCCTGATTTTACTAGCTGATTTGGCTCCTTTTAGAGACGAAGAGCGTGATATGCAGGAGTATCGGACAGGATTGATGGAGGAGATCATGTTTAAGGGTGAGGCAAATTATATGAAAAGGGATTTCGAGAATGCCATTCGCTACTATGAGCTCGTCGAGCATTTTTCGCCCTACCGGCCAATGACGATGAAAGCGCGCTTGGCACAGTCTTATCGGTATGTTGATCAACCAGAAGAGTCCATCAGAAAACTGAAGGAACTAATAGAAATGAATTATCGGGTCATTCCTACATTAGTTCAAATAGCGGAAGTGTACGATCAGGAACTTGAGGACGTTGAAATGGCTCAGGACTACTTGGAACTGGCCAGGGAAGTAGCGGTTAATGACTACAGAGCAAGATTTGGGAACGGATATATGATGGTTTTGACTGAAGAGTTTCTGCCGTACGAGCATTTCTTCCTCTTTGAGAACCTAGCTGACCTTTACAACAGAATCAACGAACCGGAAAAATCTCTGGGCGCTACCAATTGGATGAAGCAGATCTGGTCTGACAGCACCCAATCCTACGTCCAAGCCGGCAGGAGTTATGAATTGCTGAATCAGCAAGAAAATGCTTGCCAGCAATATGGAATCGCCCGAGTCATGGGTCATCCCGATCCATTGCCTTTTATTTGCAGGTAATGCGCGAAATTTTTTTAATCTCATCATTGGTCCTTGCCACTCTTGCAAGTGCTCAGTGGGTCGAACTTGACGTGCCTTTAACTACGAGGTATGATGACGTCTTTTTCATCAACGAAAACCTTGGGTGGGCTGCTGGCGGAAGCTCAAGGATAATTTATAAAACCGCGGATGGAGGAGAGAGCTGGGTCAATAAATTCACCACGGCTAGCTACCTACGCAGCATCGAATTTGCTGATGAAAATCTGGGATTTGCCGGCACGCTAAACGGTGAACTTTATAAATCAATAGACGGTGGAGAGTCCTGGACAGACATCACCAGTCTCCTTCCTCAAAGTGTACCTGGTGTTTGTGGACTGGCAGCCCCAAGCCCTGACGTGATTTACGGATGTGGTCACTGGAGCAGTAATGAGCCTCCTGTTGTCATCAAAACCGATGATGGTGGAGATACCTGGACAGTAACGGATATGTCTTCCCTAGCAACGCAACTGGTAGAGGTTTTTTTCTTAGATGAAAACAAAGGATTTGCCTCGGGCATGGCCAATCCAAGAACGGATGGCGGGATCATACTTCAAACACTCGATGGCGGTGAAAACTGGACTGTAGTTCATAAAACAATGGTCGACAGAGATTATGTCTGGAAAATTCAAACACCAGATTCTGTCAATTTCTTTGGCTCCATCCAATCACTCCCGACATCTGGAAATGTCCGCTTTGTCAAATCCAACAACTCCGCCTCAACCTGGAGTACAGAATTATTGACCGACGAAAGCTGGAATTACATGCAAATGATCGGTTTTAAAGATGCACAAACCGGATGGACAGGAGGAACAGCGGATGGAAGCGGAGAGGCTGGAACCAAACTCTACAGAACAGAAGATGGCGGAAATACCTGGGAATTGGGCCAAGAAGCAAGCTCGTCCTTCAGAACCTTCAACAGGTTCTTCCAAGTTGGCAAAGATGACGTCTTTATGACTGGTCGTAAAATATATAGATATGATCCTGATTCTGGCACAGAACCGATACCACTGAACATCTCACAAAAAACATTGGAGCATACGCTTACTGTTTATCCAAATCCTGCATCGTCAGTAATCAGCGTTTCGATCGATCTCACCAACGACACAATCATCTGGTTAGAAGTCTTCGATGAAAATGGGAAATTGATCGAAGAAGTATATAGAGGTGCAATAGGACAAGGACCCAAGGAGTTTACGCTGAAGTCAAAAAACCTCTCTAACGGCAGGTATTTTGTGGTCTTACATTCCAATGAAAACATGATTTATCGCAACCTGATTATCAAATAATGTCATCTGGTTACTCGCCAAATCCTTTGATCAAGAAATTGGGCATCAAAGATGGTTACCATTGTTTGATACTCAACGAGCCTGATCATTACGTGGATTTACTAGAAGAAATTCCGCCAAAGACCATGTTCACAGATGATCCGAATTCTGGGGAATTTGACTTTATACATGTGTTTATTACCAAGGATGAAGACTTGAACGATTGGAAGACTTGGAAAAGTCGTCTGAAAAAAACGGGGATGATTTGGATCTCTTGGCCAAAACAATCTTCAGAGCTGGCCACTGAATTAAATGGTAATCTCGTCAGGCAAATTGGAGTGGAAGGTGGTCTCGTGGACACGAAGGTCTGCGCCGTGGATCATGACTGGTCGGGGTTGAAATTCATGTGGCGCAAAGAGGATCGCTAATCAACCAATCCCATCGCCACTTTTCAAGCGGCAATCCTTCAGTTTTTTATTCAAAAACAGTTTCCAGAAAGGTGTTCGAGTTACGCTCAACTTGAGGTTCACAAAGACGTTGTTGACCGCAATGCCCATTGCTGTTTTACCGCGCCCTTGGGCCAGTGGCACATATTCAAACCCCATCTTGTGCGTCACATCAATGGCGCACGGGTTTCCATATAGCGTGCCTTTTGTGGACTTCTTGTAGATCCTGTCATAGACTTTCCTCTTTGGCTCGTACTTGCGATGGTTCACTCGTTTATGGGCTGTGTTGTTCGTTGGGATTTCCTCGGGTTCCACTTGTGAGAACCCCGCTAAGGCTAGCAGAATCAAAACACCCAATAAACACCCTCTGATCATGAGTTAAAAATAGGGCTTTGAACCTATCTTGAATAACTTTGGCCGCCAAATTCACCCCGTGAAACAAATCATTTCTTTTTTCTTACGGCACGTTCCAAGAAAATACCTTCAGCTTTTCAGTCATTTCGTCCTGAAGATTCTGGCTGTTTTCTATCGTGGAAATAAGGTTGAATGCCCGGTGTGTGAATCCACATTTCGCAAATTCCTACCCTATGGCAGAAAATCTCGATCAAACGCCCTGTGTCCAAATTGCCTGGCCTTGGAACGCCACCGTCTGATCTGGCTTTACCTTCAGCGCAAAACCGATTTTTTTAGCCAACCAGCTAAAATGCTTCACATTGCTCCTGAGCTCTGTTTTATGGATCGCTTTGAGGCATTAGAGAATTTGGAATATATAACCGGTGATATTGAGTCTCCATTGGCGAAGGTGAAAATGGACATTCACGACATCCCTTTTGAGGAAAACACCTTCGATATCATTTTCTGTAATCACGTGTTAGAGCATGTAGAGAGTGACCTTCGAGCGATGGTAGAAATGAAACGCGTCCTGAAACCCGGAGGGTGGGCCATCCTCCAGGTGCCGTTCTTTTATCCGCTAAATGATGAGACCACTGAAGATCTCACGATCACCGACCCAAGGGAGCGGGAGCGAATGTTTGGACAAGACGATCACGTGAGGTTGTATGGAGAGGATTATGCCGACAGGATTCGCAGTACAGGATTTGAGGTAACAGAAGAGCAGCTCATCTTCGAATTAGATCAATCCGAATTAAAACGTTTTGCCCTTCCGAAGCAGGAGATTATTTATCGGGCAGAAAAGGCTTGAGAAATTTTTCCTGCAGAAACCCCAAACCATAAGCGGTCAGCTGAACGAAAGACGCCACCACACTCAAAAGCCCCACCAAAAAGTTTTCTGTCTTGCCTGAAGCGAATAGGAAAATGCTGATGAAATAAAGTTGGTAAATCCGTAGACCGTATAGGCCAAGTTTGATTCCCAACAACCAGCCAAAAAGACACAGCACCATCCCCAAAGTAAACACCGCAGGAAACCAATGAACGAGCTTCACCTCCTTAGGGAAAAACCGTCCAATATTGATGCGGGCAGTCCCGAAAAAATGAAGTTGTTTGAAAAATTGACTAAAATTCGTTCGCCTTTTGTGGTAAACGAATGCGTCAGGAATCAATCCGATTTTAAATCCATTTTCGGCAATTCGAATACTAAATTCAATGTCCTCGCCTTTTCTGGTAATGATGTATCCACCCGTTTTTTCAAAGACTTCCCTTCTTATCCCCATGTTGAAACTACGCGGATGAAAGCTGCCAACCTTGGCTTTGTTACCCCTAATGCCTCCCGTAGTAAATGGTGACGTCATCGAATAACTGATGGCCTTTTGGATTGGCGTGAAATTATCGGCTGCTTTATCGGGCCCTCCATATGCATCGAGAGGTTCATCTGCCAGGTGATTTTCCACGATCTCAAGGTAATTCTCAGGAATTACGCAATCAGAGTCGAACACGATCAACCACTCTCCCTTGGCACGCTCAAATCCATAATTTCTACTAAAACCCTGACCGCTGTTTTCCTTGAAAAAATAATGGACATCAAGCTGATCTACGTATTCAGCTACTACCTGATCACATTTATCCTCAGAGCCATCTTCAATCACCAGCACTTCAAAATCGGTGACAGTTTGAGCTGTCAGGCTTTCCAGAAGCTCGTCAATTTCATTTGGACGATTATAAACCGGAACAATAATGGAATACATCGGCATGGCTACACCTGAACAATTTCCTCCTTGGAGAACGTTGTTTCCCTGATGGTGTAATCGTGTTTTCGATTACTGGTTTGGATCATCATCTCAGCAAGGAATCCGGCAAGAAACAATTGGATTCCGACAATCAGTGCAACAAGAGCCAGGAAAAATAAAGGTTGATCCACCACTGCTCTCGGATTCATCCCGTTAAACTGTCTGTAAAGTTTTTCGGCAATGACCCATACAGTGATAACCGAGCCCGCTAGAAACGAAATGGTCCCAAGCGTCCCAAAAAAATGCATGGGTCGCTTCCGAAATCGCATGACGAATGTAACAGACAGAAGATCAAGAAAGCCGTTTATAAAACGCTCTAAGCCAAACTTGGTCTTGCCGTACTTTCTAGGCCGGTGCTCCACTACCTTCTCGCCTATATTCTTATAGCCACTCCACTTAGCCAGCAAAGGAATATAGCGGTGCATCTCGCCGTAAACTTCGATGTGCTTAATCACTTCCTTCCTGTAGGCCTTCAATCCGCAATTAAAGTCATGCAATTTGATACCCGACACCATGCGAGTCACACGATTAAAAAACTTAGAGGGTAGGGTTTTAGAAATGGGATCATGTCTTTTCTTTTTCCAGCCAGATACCAAATCAAAATTCTCTTCCTCAATCATCCGAATCAGACCGGGTATTTCATCGGGGCTATCCTGAAGGTCAGAATCCATCGTAATGACCACATCACCTATAGCCTGATCGAACCCAGCTTGCAAAGCCGCTGATTTACCTCCATTCGTATTGAAGCGAATGCCCTTAATGCTTGAGTTCTCTGATGCTAATTCACTGATCACTCCCCATGAGTTATCATCACTTCCATCGTCAATAAAAATGACCTCTGTGGTAATTTGTTCATCATCAACAACACGAAAAATCCATTCCGCTAATTCTGGAATGGATTCTTCTTCGTTGTAAGTCGGTATGACTATGGAGAGCTTTTGGCTCATAGAACGTCGTTCTCAGGCTCTTTTTTCTTAATGATCGCACCAGTTATCAAACTAATGATAGCACCGCCAATAAGCACACCAATCAAGCCTCTGAGAGTGCCTGAAGTTGTAAATGGCGCGGAAGCTTGTTCCCGAATTTCTTCAAGTTGGTCGTCACTCATGGAATCAGGATCACCTCCAAAACTCTTGACCATACCCAATGACTGCTCGTAACTGGCATCTGCAAGTACTTCCGGGAGTGAAGGATCTATAACATTGTAAAGTAGCAATGTGAAAAATGTCGACACAATACCGGAGATTAAAATCACTACCAATGAATATAGGTATGCCTGGCCAAAGTTGATATAGCCTCCTGTGTGCTCATTCCGATACTTAATTCCGAAATAGCTCACTAGAAAAATAGACAGCACAAGCGAGATAATACCAAACCACCACTTGACCATCATTTGAGGACTCGCCACGTAAACTAAAAGTGTTATGACGATGGAAATCAACCCTAGGAGGACTCCCGATTTTACGGATTCTTTGTTCATTGTTAGGTTATTTTATACAGGTTTCTTCCTTAAAATTATGGTAATGACCGGGCTCACAAAGAAACCCGCCATTAATTTTTTAAAAGCGGCGCTGGCGATCATTTGAGCGGCTGTTATTGTTTTTATGGTTTCAATTCTTGAATCCAAAGTCTCCTTAGACATGTCCTCTAGAAATTCCTGTTCATTACTTCTCAAGAATTCAATGGCCTCCCCTTTGAATGAAGCAAGTAAGTTTGGATCAACTTGGAAGTAAATGATTAGGCCTACCACAAAAATGAGCGTGGCGGGCACATAGGTGAAAAAACCGAGTGTCATTCCCTGCCAGAAGTGAAGAATTCCTCCGTTTTTATAAGATTTGAATTCTTTATTTGAAAAATAGACAAACAAGGAAAACATTATCAAATCAAAGAACAGGTGCCGAAAATCGATCAGTGGGTTACTCCCAAACCTGAAGGAAATAGCAAAAATGATCAGCAGGAAAACGCCACAAACCACGGCGTACTTTAAGGCCACTTTCCACATCATAAATCCAGGCTTACCTTGGTTCCGTTAATAGTACCTCTGCTTTTGCCTCTTAGGAGTTTTCCCCAGAATGGAGAATTCTCGGATTTCGACAGGTTGGTTTTTTTGTCCAATGTCCACTCATAATCGGGATCCAGCACGGCTAATTTGGCCTTCGAGCCTTCTTTAATTGACACCTCTTCCATCTTCAAAATTCGCCTCGGTCCAGACGTTAAACATTCGATGACTCGATCCAATTTAATTTCTTTATCAAGCTTTCTTAAGACCGAGTAAGTGGTCTGAATACTGGTACATCCAAATTCTGCCAAATCAAATTCCAGCATTTTACTTTCTTGATCCTGAGGCATATGCGCCGAGACAATGGCGTCCACAGTGCCGTCGTTCACACCTTTTATTAGAGCCTTTCTATCATTTTCCGTTCTAAATGGCGGATCAATTTTGAATCTAGAGTCAAATGACACCAAATCTGAATCGGTCAATAGCAAATGGTTGATTCCTACATCGCAAGTGACATTCAGCCCTTCCTTCTTTGCCGATTTTATCAATTCTAATCCTTCCGCGGTTGAAATCAGTGCAAAATGAAGACGTCCGCCAACATATCTAAGAATATCCAATTGAGCCGATATTTGCATTTTCTCAGAAACACTGGGTTCTCCCCTCAAACCCAAGCGAGTACTTACCACACCTTCATGCATTTGAGCATTCCTAGACAAATTGGAATCAGTTGGTCTGGAGATTAATAAGCCATCAAACTTTTGAACATACTGAAGGGATTTAAGCAAAAGCTCCTTATTCTCTATCGAGTTGTACCCGTCAGAAAATGCACAAACTCCAGCTTCATGCAAATCCAGCATCTCAGTCATTTCCTCTCCTTTCAGTCCTCGACTTACAGCCCCGACAATGTGCAGATCTACACTGCTTGATTTTTTTGACCTTAGAAATTCAACATCTCCGTTGGTTTCCGTCACCGGATCGTTGTTTGGCCATAGGCATACATCGGTGAACCCTGAGTAAGCAGCAGCTTTGCTTCCTGATGCTATGTCCTCTTTATGCTCCAATCCCGGTTCACCGAAATTCGCATTCATGTCAACCCAGCCAGGAGTAACCATAAGACCATCTAAATCAATAGTCTTCTTTGCGTTGACGTTCGAGCCCACCTTCTGGATTATCCCTGACTCAATGAATAAGTTTGATTTTTTAGAATGATAAGAAGATTGGGGGTCTGAAACGAGACAATTTTTAAGTAATAAGCTCATTTCGATCTATGGATTGCAGTCTCGGCAATTAGGAACATCAACGCCAAAATTAAAGCATATTTCCATAAGGGAATTCCATTGTCCAAGGTTCTTAGTCCCGCCTTCAATGAACCCGTACCTGAAGACTCGAAAATTCTCACGTTCTTATAATCTGCAAATATTTCTTCTAAATCCTGAGCAGTCCGATAATCTAGAATCGATTCCTTCTTTTCATAATTAAGTGCAATGGACGTTAAAGAATCTGAACCAGACACCAAATAATACCGCCCCGCTTGATTCATCTCATCAGGTAACTCCATTACCATCGTGTTTTGATTAGGATACAACTCAGGAATAAATTCGCCATTTTCTCCAATTAACTTCAGCACCTCTCCACGCTCCTTCATAGTGCCAATAGAAAATGGCTTGGAACTCAACCTATAAAATAAAGGATCATTAACTGAGCTAGTCTCTTCGGCAATCCGATACATTATTGGTAGAAAAATAGCGTGATTATGAAAGTTGGTGAATCTGTCATCTATCGGGGTATTAAACCAGTATACGGAGCGATCTCCCTGGGCATGGACAACTAATAATTCCCCATTTGCACTTAATAACCTACTTGACGAACCAAGTGATTTATATAAAACCCTGACACTTGGCAGATTCACCTTCTCGTTTACATTCTCAAAAATTCCATCAAAAAAAGGATTCTGAAAATCATTCGTCGAAATCGGTCGGGACGAGGAGTCCGTAGATTCAATCACCCGAAAGCTAAGAGCGGTTGAATAATTATTCAGGTTAATTGATTCCCCTGGGAAGATGACTACATCTGTTTTAATCTTATCTAGATCAAGCCAACCTGGCAATTCGATGAACCCATTTATGACAATCAAATCGGAAGAAAGTAAGGATTGAAAATTGATATTTTCTTTATTGAAATATCTGGATTCAAAAATATCGGAGCTACTGAACAAGGCTTCTAAATTTCTATTATTCTGTTCATCCAAAATCGCTATTGTTGGTTTCTTGAAAGCCGGAACAGAGAAATAAAATTTGTTATCAAAATCCATACTTGCATCCTCAATTAGGATTTCGTAATCCATTCCATCAGGAATGATAGGGAATTCCACCTCTTCATATTGGTTGGATTCCAAAGAAACTACAACAGAACTTATCTGTTTACCCCCCCCCAATAGCTTAATCAAGACATCCTCAGACTTAACAGAACCAGAATTATGCAATTTGACGACAACCTCTGATTGTCCAGTAGAAACAGAAAAAGGAGCTTTTATAAGCACGCTATCTACATAAACATTGCTTTCAGATTGACGATTAACTGGCACCAGAAGTAATTCAGCCGAATCCTTTGATAAGTCCAGAAGACTTTCAACTATATCTGCTTGAAAATCAGAAAAAATCACATTGAGTTTTTCAGAACTTTGATCGGAAAAACCTGACGCCAGGAAATCCTCTTTAGAATAAGTTAATGATGTCAAGTTCCTTTGAAGATCCTGGATTCCGGAATAAAAGATTCTTGAATGTCGATTTCCATTGCTGATGGTCCCACTTTGAGCAACCTGTCCATATTCTACAGCCAACCCTTTAACCCTATCTAAACAGTCAGTTTCCTTACACTGATCAGTTAAGCTGAAGCTATTATCTATTTGCAAATGGTTTTCCGAATAAACCTTTCTCTGATCATTTGTAATAATGGGCTCACTAAATGCCAATACCAAGCACGTGATCGCAAGTACACGTGATATCAAAATCAGAACTTCCCTGATTCTATTTCGAGGAATGTTATCCTGATTCAAATGTTCTAGAAAAAGAATATTGGAGAATAAAACTCTTTTTGTTCTTCTAAAGTCAAAGAAGTGAACAATTACAGGAATAAGCGTGAAACAAAGCCCCCAAAGAAATAAAGGATTCAAAAAAGTCATTAAGTCTGATACGAATTAGACCAATTAAATATGTTCGCAATTTTAGTCATAAAAAAAGCCCTCACACATTGTGAGGGCTTAAATAAAAAACTGGCAACGACTTACTCTCCCACCTGTTGAGGCAGTACCATCAGCGCTGGCGGGCTTAACTTCTCTGTTCGGAATGGGAAGAGGTGGACCCCGCCGCAATAATCACCATAAATTCTGCTTAGCTCTTCTAGCTAAGTCTTAATATTATCATGACAAATTGTGAAAGATTCGAATAAAATCGAGCAAATCGTAGTTTACAAAAAGTTTACGGGTAATTAGTACTACTCAGCTTTGACATTACTGCCTTTACACCTGTAGCCTATCAACGTCCTCATCTAGAACATCCCTTAAAAGAAACCTCATCTTGAAGTGGGTTTCGCACTTAGATGCTTTCAGTGCTTATCCCTTCCCAACATAGCTACCCAGCAATGCCCCTGGCGAGACAACTGGTACACCAGCGGTTGGTCCAACTCGGTCCTCTCGTACTAAAGTCAGATCTTCTCAAGTTTCTTACGCCCACAGTAGATAGAGACCGAACTGTCTCACGACGTTCTGAACCCAGCTCGCGTGCCACTTTAATGGGCGAACAGCCCAACCCTTGGGACCTTCTCCAGCCCCAGGATGTGACGAGCCGACATCGAGGTGCCAAACCTCCCCGTCGATATGAGCTCTTGGGGGAGATCAGCCTGTTATCCCCGGAGTACCTTTTATCCTTTGAGCGACGGCCCTTCCATGCAGAACCGCCGGATCACTATATCCATGTTTCCATCCTGATCGGCTTGTAGGCCTCTCAGTCAAGCACCCTTATGCTATTGCACTCTGCGCACGGTTACCAAGCGTACTGAGGGTACCTTTGAAAGCCTCCGTTACTCTTTTGGAGGCGACCACCCCAGTCAAACTACCCACCACGCACTGTCTCCGTTTCCGGATTAGGCATCAGACAAATCAAGGCTGGTATTTCACCAATGACTCCACCATACCTAGCGGCACAGCTTCAAAGTCTCCCAGCTATCCTACACATAATTTGCCCAATACCAATGCGAAGCTATAGTAAAGGTTCACGGGGTCTTTTCGTCCCACTGTGGGTAAGCGGCATCTTCACCGCTACTACAATTTCACCGAGCTCATGGCCGAGACAGTACCCAGATCGTTGCACCATTCGTGCAGGTCGGAACTTACCCGACAAGGAATTTCGCTACCTTAGGACCGTTATAGTTACGGCCGCCGTTTACTGGGGCTTCAGTTCAATGCTTCTCCGAAGATAACATCCCCCCTTAACCTTCCAGCACCGGGCAGGTGTCAGGCCTTATACATCCTCTTTCAAGTTCGCAAAGCCATGTGTTTTTGATAAACAGTCGCCTGGGTCTTTTCACTGCGGCCTACCGAAGTAGGCGCCCCTTCTCCCGAAGTTACAGGGCTATTTTGCCTAGTTCCTTAGCCATGAATCACTCGAGCACCTCAGGATTCTCTCCTTGACTACCTGTGTCGGTTTGCGGTACGGGCACCATTAATCATGCCTTAGAGGTTTTTCTTGGAAGTCTGATTAGGCACACTATCCACTCAGCCGTAGCGTTGTGGTACTATCAGGTTCAGCAGGGTCTGCGGATTTGCCTACAGTCCCTATACCTACTCCTTTCAACGTACTATTCCGTCAGTACGCGGTGCTTTCACTCCTCCGTCACCCCATCGAAATTAATGGTGGTATCAGAATATTAACTGATTGTCCATCGACTACCCCTTTCGGGTTCGCCTTAGGTCCCGACTAACCCCCGGATGATTAGCATAGCCGGGGAAACCTTAGTCTATCGGTGGGCGGGTTTCTCACCCGCCTTATCGTTACTTATGCCTACATTTGCGCTTCAATACGCTCCAGCAAGACTCACGTCTCACCTTCACCGCCTATTGAATGCTCCCCTACCTAGTATAAATACTACCTAAGCTTCGGTATTGTACTTGATGCCCGATTATTATAGATGCCCTGTCGCTCGACCAGTGAGCTGTTACGCACTCTTTGAATGAATGGCTGCTTCCAAGCCAACATCCTGGCTGTCTGTGCAACTGGACCGCCTTAGATCAACTTAGTACAAATTTAGGGACCTTAGCTGTAGGTCTGGGTTCTTTCCCTCTCGGACTTGGACCTTAGCACCCAAGCCCTCACTGCGTGGTATATTTATTAGCATTCGGAGTTCGTCTGGATTTGGTAGGATTTGACTCCCCCTAGTCCAATCGGTAGCTCTACCTCTAATAAACTCACCCACACGCTGCTCCTAAAAGCATTTCGGGGAGTACGAGCTATTTCTCAGTTTGATTGGCCTTTCACCCCTACCCACAACTCATCCAAAGACTTTTCAACGTCAACTGGTTCGGACCTCCATCTAGTGTTACCTAGACTTCATCCTGGTCATGGGTAGATCACCAAGTTTCGCGTCTGCTACTGCTGACTCAGCGCCCTGTTAAGACTCGCTTTCGCTCCGGTTGCTTGCGTACACGCAATTAACCTTGCCAACAACAACAACTCGTAGGCTCATTATGCAAAAGGCACGCCGTTAGGTCACGAAGACCCTCCGACCGCTTGT
>CBDBUY010000001.1:52500-349213 GCA_965212145.1 Cyclobacteriaceae bacterium
TTTAAATTTTCCTTGACTTCCTCAGGGTGAGATGGTTTTTTGATTACAGTCTCCTGCAATGCAGATTTCTTATAAAATTTCTTGATTAGGCTATGTTCGATCTTACCACTACCAATCATATAATACAGGTCCGATCCGGTTCTTAGATTGAAATGATGAGCCAGTTTGTTTACCTCATCGGAAGTCAATTTTTTCTTGATCTGTTTCAGCTTCCGCTGAATGATCTCCTTGCCCATTTCCTCCACCGCTTTCCTTTCTTCCTTTAAGGCATCTTTGATTCTGGCTTTAGCCTTGGAAGTCACCACGTACTCCAGCCAGCCCTCATTTGGTCGTTGTTTATTGGAAGTCAAAATTTCAACTTGATCCCCATTCCTCAACTTGTGATTCAATGGAACGAGTTTCTGGTTCACTTTGGCTCCCAAACAGTGATAGCCAACCTCCGTGTGAATATCAAAGGCGAAATCCAGAGCGGTGGCATCCCCGGGTAACGTGATTAAATCGCCCTTAGGAGTAAATGCGAAAACTTCATCCTGAAAAAAGTTGGATCTAAAATCATCGACAAACTCCAATGCAGATGAGTTATCCTGTTCGAGAATTTCCCTTACCTGATTGATCCACATTTCTAAACCTGCATCAGCGTCTGAGTCTTTTTCTTTGTATTTCCAATGAGCGGCATATCCCCTCTCGGCTATTTCATCCATGCGTTGCGTTCGGATTTGAACCTCGACCCACTGCCCCTTATTACTCATCACAGTGGTGTGGAGAGACTCATATCCGTTGGCACGGGGAGTGCTGATCCAATCTCTTAGTCGATCAGGATTGGGCTGATAGAAATCAGTGACTATAGAGTACACCTGCCAGCAAGCGGCTTTCTCATTTTCGGGTTCTGTATCCAGTATGATTCGAATGGCGAACAGGTCGTAGACCTCCTCAAAAGAAACGTTCTGTTTTTGCATTTTACTCCAAATGGAGTACACGGATTTAGGTCTTCCTTTAATTTCAAAGGTGTAACCCAGTTTTGAGATTTCTTCCTTTATAGGTCTAATGAACTGACGAATAAAGCGATTCCGAATGTCTTTCGAAAACTTGATTTTCTCCGATATTTCATCATATCCATCACGGTCCGTAAACTTCAGAAAAAGATCTTCCAATTCTGATTTGATATTATAGAGCCCCAAGCGATGCGCCAATGGAGCATATATATAAATGGTCTCATTGGCGATCTTCAACTGTTTGTGACGAGGCATACTGTCCAGCGTCCTCATATTATGAAGGCGATCCGCCAGTTTTATTAATATAACTCTGACGTCATCTGAAAGAGTCAGGAGCATCTTCCTGAAGTTCTCGGCTTGCTCAGAACTCCCCTGCTCAAATACACCTGAAATTTTAGTCAGGCCATCGATGATCGTGGCGACCTTACCTCCAAATTCTTTTTCTATTTCCTCCAGGGATATCTCGGTATCCTCCACTACATCGTGTAAAAGAGCGCTCACAATAGAGGTGGTCCCTAATCCAATTTCGTCCACACATATATGAGCCACAGCTATTGGGTGAAATATGTATGGCTCACCAGATTTTCTTCTCATCCCTTCGTGAGCTTCTAAGCTCATCTTGAAGGCCTGCTTAATCTCGGCTGTGTCGCCCTTTTTTAGAAAAGGTTTAGCATGTCGAAGGAGTCTCCTGTACCTTCTGATGATCTCTTTTTTCTCTAATTCTAATTCTTCCTCTACAACCATTATTATTTCCTTGAATTATTGAGAAAAACTTCTACCTTTGCCGACCAATTTTCCGGTATGGAAAATGCGGATGTGGCGAAATTGGTAGACGCACTAGACTTAGGATCTAGCGCCGCGAGGCATGGGGGTTCGAGTCCCTCCATCCGCACAAGTAAATGACCCTCTTTCCCGAGACTGAATAAAATCAGATGGTGTAAGAGGGTTTTTATTTTAACAATTTTAAATCTGATCAAATTGGATATCACGCTCGACAAAATCAACAAAACAGAAGCTGTAATTAAAGTTACCCTAACCGAGGAAGATTATCAACCTGCGGTTAATCGTAAGGTAAAAGAATATAGCAAGAAGGCAAATATTAAGGGCTTCCGAGCTGGTAAGGTGCCGGAGGGTGTCATCAGGAGCATGTATGGCAAGGCATTGAAGGTTGAGGAAGTTCAGCATCTTCTCTCGCACAAGCTCTCAGACTATATCAAGGAAAGCGATCTTCAATTTCTTGGAGAGCCTCTCCCTGCTAGGGAAAAAACTGAGTCCATTGATTGGGATAATCAAAAGGAATTCGAATTTGAATACAACCTTGGATTCGCCACGGAATTTGAGCTACCGATTGATAAAAAAATCAAGGCGGAAAGACATTCGATCAAGGTGGATGATGCGGTAATCAGCGAGACCATCGAAAATCTGCAGCGTCAATTTGGTGAACCAGAAATAGTCGACGCAGTGGGTGAAAAAGACTACATCCATGGCCCTATCCAATCTGCGGATGGCGAGTTGGAAAAAGAGGTCAAGATTGACGCAAAGGAATTGGACAAAGGAGCACTGAAGAAATTCAAAGGTGCTAAGGCAGGGGATCAAGTTTCATTGGAGGCGAAAAAATTCTACAAGAGTCCTACTTTGCTGCAACAGCAACTTGGTCTCACCGATGACGAGTACAAGAAACTAAAGGGCAAGTTGACATTTACTATCAAAGGTATCGAACGCATTAAGGAGGCCGAAGTGAATCAGGAATTGTTCGACAAGACCTTTGGCAAGGATGCTGTCAAGAGTCTGGATGAATTCAAAGAGAAGGTTAAGGAGGCCGTAAGCAAAAATTACAAAGCTGAGGAAGAGCAATTTTTCACATACAAGCTCCGTGAACAGTTAATCGAGAAAGCCAAAATAGAACTGCCTGATAATTTCCTTCAGAAATGGTTGAAGGAAACCAATGATGAAATGACTGACGAAGTTCTTGAGAAAGAGTATTCGTCCTATGCTAAGGAATTGAAATGGTCATTGATTCGAAATCATGTCGTGAAGAACCAGGAGATCAAAGTAGAGAATGAAGAGGTGATCAACGAGGCGAAGAATATGATTCGCCAGCAGTTTGGAGCATCTGGCATTTCAGATGGTTTGGAGGATCAATTAGATTCTTTTGCGCAGAACTACCTTCAGGGAGAGAATGGTGACAACTACATGAAGGTCTACAACCAGGTCCAAAACAAAAGAGTGATGGATCACATCATGTCAGAAATCACCATCAAGGAGAAGGAAGTTAGTCTGGAGGCCTTTAGAAAGTTAGTCTAATGAAGAAGTATTACCATCTGGCGAATTGTACTACTTGCCAGCGGATCTTGGCCGAACTTGGTGATTTGATTTCTGATTTTAAGGAACATGAAATCAAGTCTAATCCAATGTCTACCCAGGACTTAGATGAGATGAAAAAGAGAAGTGGCTCGTATGAGTCACTTTTTAGCCGAAGGGCCATGAAGTACAAGTCAATGGGATTGGCTGATCAAAATCTTACAGAAGATGATTATGGGAAATTGATTCAAGAGGAATATACCTTCCTAAAAAGGCCGGTATTCATTGTAGATGATCAAATATTCGTTGGTAACAGCAAGAAAGAAATTGAGAGACTGAAAAAGAGCCTCAGTTAGACTCAGAGTTCGCTCTCATTAATAACTCAGCCTTCGCAATTGACTCGGGCTTCTTTTCTACACAGAGACCGAAAAAGATATCTGCAGCCATTTTTCTAATCATGAAAATACGGCCCGTATTGGAACAGTTTGCTGAGTAGAAATTGGCCTTTTGAGATTCTTGAACGAGTCTAGCAAGGCCCTTCTCTCGATTCAATTTTAACACCTCTCCCTCTAGTTTTTCATTTACCTCAGACTGGAATAGAAATCTATTTTCGCCAGCGTCAAAAACGTAAGAGTATGCTCCGCTAACGTTTGCGGACAGTTTCTGAAATGCCTTACTGATAGTTGTCTTTGACAAAACGATTAGCTTATTTCTCAAAGCTAGCAAGACAAACAGGTGTTTATTATTCGGGGTTCTAACGCTTTTAGATAGGCATAAAACCTACTCTATTAGTTTCTTTTCCATCGCTTTCCGAATTAGCTCAGCGGTATTTCGAGCCTCTACTTTCTTCATGATATTGGCTCTGTGTGCCTCTACAGTTCGTTCACTAATGAACAGTTCCTCGGCCACTTCGAAATTTATTTTCCCTTGAGCAATGAGGTTGAGAACCTCTTTTTCACGCTTGGTCAAACTCACTTCTTCTATTTCTTTTTTTCTGGTCTTTTGTCTTTTGTGAGCATTAAGTGCCAGATTGATCACTTCTTTACTGAAGTACTTTTCACCTGAATGAACCTTGTCAATCGCATCCCGTATTTCATCCGCTACACTATCCTTTACTACGTAACCCATTATATCCTGATTAAGGCATTCCAGAATATACTCCTCATCCTTGTGCATGCTCAGAATGATAATCTTAATGGTCGGGTAGTGCTCCTTCAGAAACGCGGATGCTTCTAAACCATTCATTTCTGGTAAGGAAATGTCCATAATAATTATATCCGGTTTCTCTCCTGCTTCCAGTGCATCAAAAGCAAATCTGGGTCGATCAAATTCATTGATCACGTTGTAGTTTTCTGATTGCAACAATGACTTAATCCCGCCACGTATCAGTTCATGATCTTCAACAAGAAAAAGTTTAATTGCCATCCGGAATTGGTATAGTTATTAGAAGCATGGTGCCACTTTCCTTGTTCGAATCTAAGGTGAATTTACCATTCATGCTGTGAACACGATATTCGATGTTCTCGAGCCCATGGTGAGGATCTGTGCCTGTAATGAGATTGGGATCATATCCGATTCCGTCATCTTCTATAGTCAGTTGAATTTCCTTCTTCATGCCTAGAAGCTGAATGGTAGCATTTTTAGCCTGAGAGTGTTTCAAAATATTACTCAGTGCTTCTTGTATGATTCTGTATAAGTGTGTTTTAAAATATGAGTTTAATGAAGGCAGGTCGCTGCTCCCGAATTGAAAATTTATTTCTGAAATATCATCGATTTGATCTAGCAGTTTTTCTACGTTTTTCTCAAGAGTGAAGTCGTTCAATCGACTTGGGTGCAGGTTTTCTGTGACATTTCTTATTTCTTTCAATGTCTGCTCTATTATGCTTTCTAACTTCTGTTTTTCTTCATTATCAGAAAGTCCCTTGACGTTCAACTTCAAAAGGTTGATCAACTGCCCCACACCGTCATGAATCTCCCGAGACAACCTGTTTCTCTCGTTCTCCTGTCCTTCTATGAGAGATGCGATCCTGCGATGTTCCATTTCGCTATGGAGATTTCGAGCGTTGACTCTATCGGTAATATCTCGAAGAGTTATTAGGACATGTTTTGAGTTCCTTACCTCAACCTCCTTCACCACCACATCCCCGATTGGAATCGTTTTGTTCTTACTTCTGAATTCAAGTTCCGAATTAGAAGCAAGTCCCTTGAATCCTGTAAGGCTAAGGTGTGCCCCAGAGTCATCATACAGTGGTAAAACGGAAGAAATTTCCTTCCCCAGGGCGTCTTTAAATGATGTTGCAAGTAATTCCTCGGCTGGTTTATTTAAGTAAAAGATGCTTCCTTCTTCATCCAGCAGAAAAAATGACTGATCAATTGAGTTAATCGATGCTTGGAACAGGTCGCGATTGTTTTTAACCGCGTTCTCGGCCCTTGCCTTATGTATCGCAACTTTAATATTGGAAAGGAGTTCGATCTCATTGAACGGCTTAACGATATAGCCATGAGGTTCACTATTCTTAACGCGATCCAGTGTTCCGTCATCAGTTAATGCTGTTAGAAAAATTATCGGTACATCCGACTCCTGCTTGATCTGCATTGCTGCCTGAATCCCATCATCCTGGGTTTCCATCATGATATCCATCAGAATCAAATCCGGTTCGACTTCAGTGGACTTCTCAATGGCCTCTTGACCTGTAAATGCAGAATACACGTCATAACCGGCTACTTCCAGTGTCTTACAGATGTGTTGATTAACAATAATTGAATCTTCACTGACGAGTACCTTGTGCATATTTTCTTGGGGGTGGCTTATGTCAAATATAGGGGATATCTCCTGTTAATTCCTTAGTTTTAAATAAGCAAAAAACCTATGAAAAATATACAGGTAAATGTCTTCTCTAGGAACCCAATGATTGCTAATTGGCTGGAGGGAAACTGCGACACACTTGGATGGAATGCATCCTCAAGTGAATCACTGAGTTCAGGATCCATAGCATTAGTTGATGTTTCCTCAAAAGATGAAATTGAAAGGATTGAGGAATGCGAGAATAAGAAGATCCCAGTCGTGATTTTTAGTCGACTAATAGAAAGTAAGTTGCTTGGTATTCTATTTGAAAGGGAAATAAACGGCTTCATTCATATGAGCAGCACTCAAGGGGCCATTCAGGCGACTCTGGAAGCAGCCGCCAAAAAGGAACAGTATTTTGATGAAAAAATCCTGACTTTTATTTTATCAAACAAGTACAGGGATATTTATGACTCGATTTCTTCTTTGTCTAATCGGGAATTGGAAATCGTAGATGGCATCATGAATGAATTAACAAATGATGAAATAGCTGAACAATTTGATCTTAGTGTCAGAACAGTCAATGCCCATAAAAGAAATATTCTTCAAAAATTGAAGGCAAGAAGCCTGGTCGGGGTTGCTAAAATGATGATGACCTATTCTCTTAGGTATTCTTAAAAATCACCCTAAATCCATTTTCCTCGTGCAATGTCAATTTACCATCTAATTGGGTAGTGAATGTTTTGATGAGAGACAGTCCTAAACTAGACAATTTCCTCTCCAGCACGTCATCAGGAATTTCATGACCTGTGTTCGTCACCTCGAGTACACTATCTGCTTGATTTCTGATGAATTTGACGGTGACGCTTCCCGAATCCAAATCTTTGAAGCCGTGTTTAAAGGCATTAGCTACTAATTCACTAACTATCAATCCGCATAATAATGCCGTGTCTACATTCATTTTGCTGGAATCCGCCTCGACATTGATGACGAACTCTTTTCCTCCTAGAAGAGCATTTAATCCGCTGAGAAGGTGATCGAGGTATTCGGAGATTTCTATTTCTGAGACGTTATAGAACCTATAGAGTTGATCATGGACCACCGCCATTGATTTGATACGGAGTGTACATTCATCGAAAATAAGTTTTGACTCCTTATCATTAAGGTCCAGCGCTTTTAGAGCCAAGATCGATGAAATCATCTGCATGTTATTTTTCACTCGATGATGTACTTCTTTCACCAGGATATCCTTTTCCTTTAGTGAAGCTTCTATTTGATTTAAGAGTTCTTTGTCCTTAGTGATATCAATAACAACTCCGATCATTTTTTCCGGCTGACCTGACTCCCCCGATATCATTCGAGTCAAGGACCTATAATGCCTTATTTTTCCGTGATAGATCACTCGGAAATCATGATCAATGAGTTCTTTTTGCGCGTCTAACTCATCTTTTATCTGGATGAGAATTGGTCCGTCTTCTTCGTGAAATATTTCGCTGATCTTCTTCCAACTGTCAAGCGTTTCTCCTTTGGGCAGATCAAACAGCTCGTACATTGTTTCCTCGTATAGAATGGCACCTGTTTTTAGGTCCTTTTCCCAGACGCCAATGTTTGCACTGGTCATTGCAAGCGTAAGCCGGTCAGACAACCCTTGAATCTCCAATTCTGCCAATTTACTCTTTGTAACGTCCTGCACGGTCCCGACAAATTTGACCGCTCTACCATCCCTCATGACTGTCCTTCCCAAACATGACAACCAAACAATATTCTTAGATTTGAGCGTGACAGCTCTCACTATAATCTCCAAATCCTTACCTTGAAAAATCGTGTCCTTTAAGTGGTTGTATACACGTTCGAATTCTCCGTCTAACAGTACATCCTTTAGGATGTCAACTTTCTTTTGTTCTGGCTTGTCAATTTCAAGGACTTCATCAAATACGCTGGATGAAGTAAATGAACCATCCTCCACATTCAGCTCGAAACTGCCTATCCTGGCTATGGCTTGAGCTTCGATAAGATCTTGCCGGTTTTTCTTGAGTTGCCTTTCTGCCTTTTTGAGAGGGGTTACATCTGAGACAACAGCCAGTGATCTGGAACTTCGAGTTCCTTTTCCTTCTTCTATTGCCGATAGGATTGTTTCTAAAACTCGCCCCGATTTGGTGACGAAATGGTAGGACACATCATAAATGGATCCTTTCTCAAAAAATACTGGAAGAATTATTTCAGCGTCTTTCTTGGAATCCTCGGTAAGGAAATCACGTAAGTTTCTGCCAATAACTTCGTGCCTTTGGTAGCCTAATTTCTCAAGCCAGAAATTACTAACACTCACCAATTTCCCAGAAGGATCTATGGAGTGCATCATGACAGGCGTTAGATTATAAATATTTCGGTAATTGCTAAGTGACTCCTCAAGCGCTTTTTCTACACGTTTCCTCACAGTGATTTCTTGAAGTGTAATGATCATGTCCCCACCCTCATGAAGCTTGGAGGCTCGTATTGAAAACCAATTCTCTGTTCGTTGGCCCAGCTTAATTTCCATCTCAAAGTCGGATGAGTCTCCGTTAATTAAAGAGTGAATTCCCTGATTAACTACATGTTGGTGAACTCTGGACATTGCGGAAAAAAAATTTCGTCCTGGACGGGCGCTTTTCCAATTGGAGAACCGATTGATAATCTTACGCCAAACAGCATTTATTTGGAGGATTTTTCCTTTATAATCGATCACCATAAGTCCTATTGCAAGAGCATTAATAATCTCATGTTGATATTCTTCGCTCTGTTTTAACTTATCGATTGCCACCTTCCGCTTTGTGATGTCTTCCAGAATGTAGACCAGATGCCGTTGATCAGTTAGTGGATCTGTATAGGCGGAAAGGTTAAGTCTTACAAAAAGAACCCTTCCTGACTTATGAAGATATTTGACTTCAGCCTCATGCTTCTTGGAATCTTCCCCTTCCAAATTCTTTAACAATGCCTCGCTCTCTAATCTGAAATCCGGATGCAACACGCTGGAATGTTTCACTCCTTTTTCAATTTCTTTGATTGTCAGGCCAAGCATCTGACGCGACCGCTTGTTAGCATTTAAGAAAATTCCTTCCTCATCGGTAATGATCACACCATGCCCCGCTTCCTCAAAGACACTGCGAAATTTCAGTTCATTGGATTTGATTTCTGCCAATGCTCTCTGCCGATCAGTAATGTCATCAATAATCCCGATAATCATAGGTTCGCCTGTGGCTGGATCTTGGAATTTAGAACTGCTAATACTCACCCAAATGGTGCTGCCGTCTTTTCTCAGGTATCGCTTTTGGGAATTCACGGTCTTTAAACTGCCTTCAAAAAAACCATTCAGCCTCGTGTTTGTATCCGCTAAATCTGCCGGGTGAGTGATTTCCTGAACTGACAATTTCTCGACAATTTCGTTTCTCTTATAGCCTAGCATCTGAAGGCCTAACTTATTCATGTCTCGGATCATGCCATTCGTGTCTGCGATGGCCATACCATGCCCGGCATTTTCAAACAGATTATGAAACCGTGCTTCGCTATTCTTCAGATGCGATTCCGCTTTCTTTATCAAAGTAGTGTCCTCGCTTAAGACGACTACCAGATCGACTTGGCCGTTCTTGTCCAGTAACGGGAAATATCTGGTATTTACCCATCGTCTAGTCTCAGGCATTGGAGCTGGACTAAACTCTATCGCATCAACATTCCCCTTTTTTCCATTCAGGGCCTTTTTGAATTCTTTATCATACCCTCCCTTCAGCATGGCCTTGTCCTTCATGACATTGTACCAGCCAACTACCTCACTTGATTTTAATCCCCATATTTTTTCCCACGCCTTGTTAGCTTCAATCAGGGTGCCTTCTCTGTTATAAATCTGAATTCCTACAGGCGCTTCATCGAACAACAATCTAAATCTGGTAGCATTTTGAGTTTCTGCTTCAACCTCTTTTGAAATGGGGTATTCAAAAAAACTAACGGCGAAATAATTGGCTGTGTCCGGCAATTGTGAACATGCCACTTTTAACCATTTCTTGGGCTTATTGCCGATACCAATAATTTGGTTCTTGATGATTTGTCCTTTTAGGCCTCTCGATATTGGATGATCCTGCAAGTCAAAGCCGTTGTTGGATGAATCTGTTGCTTCTGGAAAGCAATCGTCCATTGATTGTCGAATTTTAACTTCAGGTACAATCTCCTGTGCGGATTCATTGAAGTACACCACCTCACCTTTTTTATCAAAAAGAATAACTCCTGAACCAATGGCATCTAAATAGGATAAGGCCGATGATTTCAGAACGTCGGTTTTTTCGAGGCGTTTGGAGTCTTTTAGGTCTGTCATTAAGAAATGCTAAGAAAGGTAAAATGTTTAAAACCTGAAATTCACAAATGATTGCAAATTCGACTACTCAAAATGCCTATGGAAATTTCTGCGGAAGGCTCAAGCTAAACACGTCAAGTGTTCAGTTTACTTTGTAATCAAATAAAAATACTATGTCTTTTCATAAGCCCAGCATCAATTCTTCCTACGAGCCTCAGAAGCAATTTGGATCTGACGGATGTTCGCTTTTGATTGAGCCCACCAGCATCACCCCATTCGTACAGCTAGATGCTCGAGAGGGTCTACTTGCATTTAGAGGAAGGTCATCTCCCAGCGCCTCGCTGGAGTTTTATTATCCGATTATCTCCAGCTTGGATCAGGCATTTATCAATGGCACCACTTCTCTCACTGCAAATTTTGCTTTCGAGTACTTTAATACCAGCAGTTCAAAATGTTTATTCGACATTCTAAAGAGATTGGCTGAATTCCAGAGAAGCGGAATGGACATTAATGTGAACTGGTTTTACGAAGAAGATGATGAAGATATGCGAGAAACTGGGGAAGATTATGAAGATGTATTAGGTTTGGCTTTCAATTTTATTGAAATAGAAGATTTTTAAGACTATTACGTCCAAGTCAAACAAAGTGTGATTAGAGAAAAGGGTACCCGCAATGCGAGTACCTTTTTTATTTGATCATTTTAAATCCTTACAAAAGCTTTTCTCAGTGCCTTATTTTCTTGATCAACTTGAGACAATCCGAAACGTCTTTCTCTAGTTTTTCGTAATCCTTATTTTTCAAGATGTCTTTGGAAATCAACTGAGAACCCATGCCTACACAGGTAACTCCCGCTCCGAACCATCCCTTCAAGTTATCCTCATTTGGTGATACACCACCCGTAGGCATTATGTTCGTCCAAGGTTGAGGCCCTTTGATGCCTTTCACGAATCCCGGTCCGTAGACGTCTCCTGGGAAGAGTTTAGCCAGCTCACAACCTAATTCCTCTGCACGCGCAATTTCGGTCAGGGACGCACAACCAGGTGACCAGAGCACCTTCTTACGATTACAAGCTATGGCAATGTCTTCGCGAAAGACCGGAGTTACGATGAAATTGGCTCCCAGCTGCATGTAAAGTGAGGCAGCCGCTGCATCTGTCACGGAACCAACGCCAAGAATCATCTCCGGCATAGACTCCTCTGCATATTTGTTTAATTCCCTGAATATCTCATGGGCATAATCCCCACGATTGGTGAACTCCAAAACCCTTGCTCCACCCTTGTAACAGGCCAGAAGCACCTTTTTCGAGAGCTCCAAGTCAGAGTGATAAAATAGCGGCACCATTCCGGTACGCTGCATTTCCTGAAAAACTTCAATTCTTGGATTATTTCCGTTTGTAAAGAATCGGGCCCCCTTTTACTCCGGACTTTTTCTCCTTGGTAGGCTCCAATATGTCCATTTGGAAGATTTTCTTTCTGAAGTTTCTGCGATCCAATGACTCGCCAAGAATGTTTTCGTAAAGTTCCTGAAGCTCTTTGAGTGTAAATTTTTCTGGTAGTAGTTCGCCAAATACGAGATGATCCCTCAGATTATCTCGAACCTTCTCCAAAGCATCTTCCAGCATTATATCATGATCGAAACCAAGAATTGGAAGCTCCTTCAGGCTGAACCATTTGATATCAGAAATGTAGTTTTTAGGAATGACTGGGTGGTTTTCTGGTTTTATCAAACCGTAGAAAGAAATGGAAACTACACGTTTGACCGGATGCCTGTCTACCTCACTGTACGCAGCGACCTGTTCCAGTTTGATTTCATCAATCCCGGTTAGATTATCTAGGACATCATTTACGGATTCTGTAAGGGTTTTACCTTCTCCCATAGCACCGCCGGGAAGCATCCAATGATCTTTAAACGGCTCGATAGACCGCTTCACGAGCATGATCTTCAACTCATTGTCCTGAAAACCAAATACGGCACACTCGACCGCAATGGTGCATTCATAGGAATCTGCGGAAACGGCGGTATCTAAAGGTCCAATTTTTGGCATTTGGGCTCGAAGTAAATTAAAACTGTTTAAAATTCACCAGATCAATTCCTCACAAATCTCCAGACCTTGTCGATTGGCTGCCATTTTGCACCCGTTCCCACCTTGGACCGAATGAAATAATTTCCTGGAGGCAATGATTCAGCACCTAAAGTTATTCGCTGATTCTCAGCCTGTTCAATGCTCTGAAAAACTTTGGAGCCGGCTATGTCAAATACTTCGACAAGAACCTGTAAGTTTTCAAACTCTGGATATTTTAATTTCAATTCATATTGAACCGGATTCGGATAAACACCTGTTAAATGTGATTTCTTCTGGGTACCGTATCCGATCACCACAACTTCTTCAAGTTCTGAGACGTCCTCTTCAAGAAGAAGATCTATTGTTGACTGTCCATTTACTGGGATAAGTTGAGTCGTAAACCCAACAGATGAAACTTCCAATATGGCATCCTCTGGGGCGCTCAATGTGAAATTTCCATCAATATCAGTAATGGTTCCTGTAGTCGTTCCTTGTACTCTGACGGTAACTCCCTGCAGGCCTTCACCAGTCTTGTCGGTAATCTTACCGGAGACTGTCTGCTGAGCAAAAGCGCTCAAGTTCAGCATACAAAGGCACAGGAACAGCCAGGTGGCTTTTCCAAGAGTGGCCCTTGAAACTTGTAAAATGTAATTCATTGCATAAAATTTTGGTTTGATAATTTGGTTGACTGCTCTTTGGGAGTGAGCTGAAATCTGAACTAAGCAACCTTAAGAAGAACCGAGTTGGTTAATTTTGAGGAAGTCAGCGGATTTCATTTATAAATACCGATCGCCAAATTGATATTTTGATGTCATTCCCGTTGATCATTGGGCTGACCCTTGGTCAGTCCAATTCTTTTTTAATAGCTCCGATCTTCCATTGACTGGTTATTTAAGGTTGGTTCCATTTGAATTCAATTTCAATTCCGCCGAGTTGACGTAATCAAGTATTTCTTTAAGATGCTCGCGGATGGTCTCAGCAGCTGCGTTTTCATCCTGATTTTTTATATGCTCAATTATCTGCACGTGGTGATCAACTGCTACTTCTGATCTTCCCTTTCCGCAGACGTTGTGTTTCTTGAAATAGCTCATGATATCCGGAGTGATAATCAGCATCAAGGACTTTAGCACCGTGTTTTTGCTGGCCTCTGCTATTTTCAAGTGAAATAGTAAATCCTCTTCTACCGCGTATTCATCAACTTTCACTTTCTCGCGATGCGCGTTCATGGCATTCTCTAGCTCTATGAGATCATCCACCGTTCGGTTTCTGGCCGCAAGTGAAGCTGCATTCGTTTCCAAAATCACTCTCGTTTCTACAAGCGATTTGAAATCATTGTCATGAAGACTCAACATGTCTGTGATCAAACCTTCGAGCGCGGGTAGGCCAATGCCGGCTACTACAGTGCCACTCTGAGGTTGTGTCTTCAGAATACCATAAAACTCCAATTTCTTCAATGCGTCACGTAGGTGCGTTCTCCCAACTCCCAATCGATCGCACATCATTCGTTCTGAAGGCAATCGATCCCCAGGCTTTAGCTGACCCGAAGAAATTAAATCCTTAATCTGCCGAATAATTTTATCCGCTGGTGACTCGATTTCTATCTGGGAAAAGTTATTGAGGAGCTCCATGTTATGTCGTTAATTATCCCAATTATGTAATTAATTGACTACTAATTGGTCGACCAATTTATGATGGACTAATCTGTCAACCAAATATTTTTTAGGAAATTTTAACCAAAAGGCCTCAGGGTGCTATTGAGAGTGGTTTGGCCAAGAGCCTACTCATGTAATTTTTACACAGAATTACATCTTGACAGGAAAGAAACCCTCCGTCCTTATGATCTCAAAAAAGGAAATATTATCCGCTGTGGAGAACCAACTGCCTCACTTCAAATCGACTACACATCTGAACCCGGTGTGGTTAAAACCAGAGTCTCGGCTCGAACTCATTCTACGGGATACTCTGTAACCGCTGCAATAGCTGTCGTTGCATAAAAAGGAACCTCCTCGAATGACATGTTTAGGCGATAGCGGTTCTCTTGGATCAAAATACCTATCGGAACCCATCGGATCTGTAATAGTGCCTTTTTCCAAGTCGCTCTTATAAGAGGTAGCATCGTATTTGTCCTGACACCACTCCCAAACGTTCCCGGCCATATCGTAGAGCCCGAATCCATTCGGGCTGAATGATTTGACGGGAGCAGTTCCATAAAACCCGTCTAATTCATGATTTTGATATGGAAAAACTCCTTGCCAAAAGTTTGCCTTATCCGAGGCGTTTTCAATGGATTCATTTCCCCAAGGGTATTTAAATGAAGTATTTCCGCCCATGGCCGCCCATTCCCATTCGGCTTCCGTAGGTAGTCTCTTCCCTGCCCATTCCGCGTAGGCGAGGGCATCTTCATACGAAATATGAACCACCGGATGATCCATTCTATTCTCAACGGAACTTCCCGGTCCTTCCGGGTTTCGCCAGTTCGCCCCGATGGTCCATCTCCACCACTGAGAATAATCCTCCAGACTCACGGGTTGCTGCGTTTCATTAAAAACAAGAGAGCCAGCCCGCAGAACCGAATCGGGAGGCTTTGGTGTTCCTGCAGGCACCTGTTTTTTTAATTCCTCCCAATCAATGTCGCGCTCTGCAATCGTCTTGTAGCCGGTTGCATCCACGAACTTTTCGAATTGTAAATTCGTAACTTCAGTCTCATCCATATAAAATGATGAAACACTCACTTCATGATTGGGGAATTCATCGTAATAAGCTTGTTCCGATTTCCCACCCATTTGAAACGTCCCAGAAGGAACTAGAACCATTCCTGCTATATCCGATCGATCGTTTTCATCATGATTTGTGCTACCAGCCTCGTTTTTTTGCTGAGTACAACTCGTTAGGTGAATCAGAAACGAGGTTATAGAAACTAAGATGAGAGATTTTGTCATTCGAATGCAGTTGCGAGTCAAGACCATTTAAATTAACTCTAACATTTTCAAAATTGAAATTTTCGGCTTAGACACTTCGAATATCGACCGTTAAAGTGGCCCCTCCAGGAATCGAACCTGGATCTAGAGTTTAGGAAACTCCTATTCTATCCATTGAACTAAGGGGCCAAAAGTGAGAGCCGACAAAAATATACTCTTCCTTAATAACTCTCGTTCTGCATGTAATTGGGATAAATTTTCATGTGGACTTTCCGAACTTCTTTCAGGATAACCTCGCGCAATCTGTCCAGATTTTCTTTCTTGACAGCCGACATGAAAACAGATTCGCCATTCTTGCCATTAAGCAACGACTCTGTCGCTTCTGTTTCCTCCAGTTTGTCGATTTTGTTGTAGACGGTGATGATAGGTGCCTCCGCTCCTATTTCTTTCAGGGTTTCATTCACCACTTCAATGTGATCCTGATATCCGGGATTAGAAATATCCACAATGTGTAGCAGAACATCTGCTTCATTCACTTCTGCTAATGTGGACTTGAAACTCTCTATCAAATCATGAGGTAGTTTTCGAATAAAACCTACCGTGTCCGAAAGCAGAAATGGGATATTGTCCAGCACCACTTTGCGTACAGTAGAATCTACCGTGGCAAATAGTTCGTCTTTAGCGTAAACTTTTTCCTTGCTCAGCAAACGCATGATTGTGGATTTTCCAGCATTGGTGTACCCAACTAAAGCCACGCGAACGATCCCATCTCGTGACTTTCGTCGTGTAGCAGCCTGGCGTTCCATTTTATCCAGCCGTTTCCTGAGTACACCGATCTGATTGCGAATGTTTCTTCTATCCGTCTCGATTTCCTTCTCCCCCGCACCACCACGTGTAGCAGTACCTCCTCGCTGACGTTCCAGATGCGTCCACATTCTGGTCAGCCGCGGCAGTAAGTATTGGAATCTGGCCAGTTCGACCTGCGTCTTAGCTTGAGCGGTTTTTGCTCTTTTGAGGAAAATATCCAGGATGAGCAAACTCCGATCGTAGATTTTGATTTTCAGCTCTTTTTCAAGGTTTCGAAGCTGAGATGGGGTGAGATCATCATCGAAAACAACGACTTCAATTTTCTCCATTTTTATAAACTCCTTGATCTCTTGAAGCTTGCCCTTTCCTACAAATGATTTGGGGTCTGGATGTTCCAGTTTTTGAGAAAAACGAGCTTCAGTCTGGATGTCCATGGTGGCAGCCAGAAACTCAAGTTCGTCTAGTAGCTCCTTTATCTTCTCATCGTTCTCCTGTTTGGGCGAAACAGAAACAATGACGCCACTTACCGTCTTAGATTTTTCGATTTGATTATGCATTCCTGTCGCAAAACTAAATCAGTTCATGCAGGAGAAATTAACTTGGTGCCGAATGAAAGTAGTGATCGTCTTAAATACAGCTTGGAACGCCTACAATTTCCGCGGACTTATAATTAGAAACCTACTTGAAAAGGGAGCAAGAGTTACACTGATATCTCCACATGACGATTTCGTGTCCAACCTGGAAAAATGGGGGGTAAAACATCTACCACTTCCCATGGATGCAAGTGGCATAAACCCAATCAATGACTTAAGGTATCTGAATCAGCTCAAGTCCTTGCTGCGAGCTGAAAAGCCGGACATAATATTATCCTACACAATTAAACCGAACATTTATGGAGCATTGGCTGCACGTAAACTTAAAATCCCAATCATCTGCAATGTCAGTGGGCTTGGAACAACATTTCTGTGGAAAGGCTGGGTGAAATTAGTAGCTAAAACGTTGTATCGACGAGCTTTCAAAAACGCAGATTTCATCTTTTTTCAGAATTCCGATGATCGTGAATTAATGACAGAAAGCCTCAACATATCTGAGCTCAACACGGGCCTGGTCCCTGGATCCGGAATTGATTTACAGAAGTTTAAGCCATCAGAAACCCCGAAGGAACCAATTACATTTTTAATGATCTCGCGACTTCTTATTGACAAAGGAGTCACCGAGTTTATTGCAGCGAGCAAACAAGTCAAATTGAAATACCCAGAATGTACCATTCGATTAGTCGGCGCATATGATGCAAGTCACAAACGAAGCATACTTCCAGAGGATTTCGAAACCATTAAAAAGGGCCGAGATATCGAGTATGTGGGTCAATCTGATGACGTTCGGCCGTTGATTCAGGACGCTCACTTCGTGGTATTGCCCAGCTATAGAGAGGGTACACCAAGGACCTTACTGGAAGGAGCCGCCATGGGAAAACCGCTAATCGCCTCGGACGTTCCTGGTTGCCGAGAGGTGGTTGTGGATGGTGTTAATGGTTATTTGTGCCTAAGCCAAGATGCAAATTCGCTAGCTACATCTATGATCCACATGATGGAAATCTCTACAGAGGATCGTGATAAAATGGGCGAGGCATCCAGAAAATTGGCAATAGACAAATTTGACGAAGAAATCATTTGGGCACGATATTGGAGGAAGATCACGGAGCTAGTAAGCCCCTGATTTCTTGCTTCATGAGCCTATTTTGCCTTATTTCGCCTATTGAGACTCACTTAATGAAAAATCACACTAAACATCTGTTATTTCTGCTCATAATAGTCTCGTCAGGTTGCAAAGTTTACAAGCGCGACCTGATGTTTCAATATGATGACAACTTCACTCGTGAAGATCTAGAAGAATCAGTGTATAGAGCTTCCTCTAATTACGTAATTGAACCCGGTGACATGCTTACCATGGATTTATTCTCCAATGAAGGAGAGCGACTCATAGATCCTAACCCAGAACTTTCGGGCCTATCCACTGGTGGATCAGGTCAGAGCAATCAAATTCAATATTTGGTTTTGCAGAACGGCACGGTTAAGCTACCAATCATTGGTGCCATTTCCGTAGTAGGACTGACCATAGATGAAGCGGAAGAACTACTCGAAGAAGCTTACAATGAGTTTTATGCAGGTTCTTTCGTGAAGCTTGCCCCGGGGAATCGACGAGTGATTGTCTTAGGATCTTTCGGAGGTGGTCGCGGAAATGTCGGAGGAGGGCAGGGAGGCGGACAAGGTTTAGTCAGTGGCGTCAATTCAGCGACGACTGGACAAGTGATTCCTTTGGAAAATGAAAACATGACCATTGCCGAAGTGGTGGCGTTAGCAGGTGGTATTCGGCAGGGGAGCAATTCCTCCACCATAAAACTCATTCGAGGAGAGCTCAATGAACCAAAAATCTTTGAAATTGACTTGAGTACGATCACTGGAATGCAAAAAACGGCCATGATAGTGGAAAACGGGGATGTCATTTATCTGGAACCATGGCGTAGACCTTTCCGTCAATCACTAGCTGAATTGGCTCCATGGATGAGTCTTACCTCAAGTGTAATCGCATTTACGCTACTTATTCAACAATCAGGAAAATAGTGGAAGAGCAGATTCAACAAACCGATGGTGGTGACATTCTTTCCACGTTTGATTTTCAGAAATTCAAAGTCATCCTACGGAAGAGCTGGTGGATTATTCTGCTATTGCTAATTGGTGGTGGATCCATTGCCTATCTCTACATCCGATACACCAAGCCTGTCTATGAATCTTCATCTATCGTCAAACTAAATGTTGAAAGTGACGCCTCTATACTAAACATTTCTTCGCCAGCTGTTAAGCAAAATTGGGAGCTCTCTGGGGAGATTGAGTTGTTAAAGTCACGACTATTCTTCGATAAAGTAGCTGAGGCAATTGATCTGGATGTTTCTTACTACAAATACGGAAGAGTACTGGACGATGAGCGCTACGAAAGCAGTCCGTTTCAGGTGGATTACCTTATTAAAAATTCAGGGTATTACAATTCCCCACTGGATCTGATACTGAAGGAAAATGGTTTTTCATTGCCTTGGTTAGATCCCAAAAAAGTATTCCGCTTTGGTGAAGAAATAAAAACGGACGAATTCAACTTAAGAATCCAAAAAACCCGCCACTTCCGATCTGAGCTTCTGGGAGACTATTACTTCATCATCAGGACTCGCGACAACATCATTGACTACCTAAAATCGAGAACTTCGGTATTGCCAGAGAGCTTTGCAGCGAAAACTCTCAGAATAAATTTTCAGGAGTACAACCAGCGGAAAGCCCAGGAACTTGTCCGGGTCATAGACTCCATATACATCTCTTATTCCAAAGCTGCTAAGAATCAAACGATGCAGCAAAAGGTTGCTTTTTTGGACGAACGAATCAAGGATACAGAAGAAAAAATGACGGATTTTGAATCCTATTTTCAGGATTTCATTATCGAGTATCGAACGACAAATCTTGGTGAGAACATTGATCAGACTTTAGTTCAATTAAACATACTCGACTCGGCCCTCAGCAAGCTTAAAAGTGAGCAGGTCTTAGTTGAACTTCTAATAGATGAATTGAAAACAGAGGAGCCAAGAATGATGAACGAGATCTTCTTGCGACAATTCTCTGAAGTCATCTACGGCATGGTCAAAGACTATGTGTCTAAACTGAATCAGCGTGAAACCAGGCTTAGAACGTACAGCGAGAACTCCTACGCCATGAAGCGTTTTGATGCGTCTCTAGAAGACTCCAAAGAAAGACTGATGCTGACATTAGATGCCTATCTGGAAAAGATTAAAGAGCGCAGAAGAAATGTCATTTACAGGTTGTCTGTACTGGAGAGTTCACTCTATAAACTTCCCGGTCTTCAAAATGAATATTCAAAAATGCGACGGTCCTACGGCCAGCAATCAGACTTCATGTCCTCACTACTAAGGGCCAAAATGGAAATCGAGATAACCTTGGCTGGAACAACGGCAGATATCATAGTGCTGTCACCTGCATCCTACCCAAGTTTGCCGATTAGACCAAAGAAAACGTTGATTTATGCTTTCAGTCTAGCAGGCGGTTTGGTATTGAGTGTATTCTTTGTCTTGATCAGATATTTACTCAATGACAAAATCACCTCCGTTAGTGAATTGGAAAGGCTAATCAACGTGCCGATTCTAGGAAGTGTTCCGTTTTATCGTCAAGAGAAATTGCCAATTACCAAGTTGGTCATGACGAAAGACTCTAAATCCGCTTTGAGTGAATCACTCAGGACCATTAGAACAAACATGCAGTTCATAAATCATGACTCTGAGCGTCAGATTATTTCGGTCACATCTACTGTGTCCGGAGAAGGGAAAACCTTTCTCGGCGTAAATCTGGGGGCCATCATTGCCATGTCTGGGAAAAAGGTCTGTATCGTGGATTTGGACATGCGAAAACCCAAAGTTCACCTTGCTTTTAATGGAGACAAAAACGATGAGGGAGTCAGCACTGTCCTGGCCAAAAAGACCGACCTGAGCAAAGGCATCAGACAGTCGAAACTGGAAAATTTAAACTATCTACCCGCTGGTCCGACTCCTCCAAACCCAAGTGAATTGATCATTGGTGAAAGTTTCGATAAGCTACTCAATGATTTGAAGCGGGATTTTGACACGATCATATTGGATACCCCACCTGTCGGATTGGTTACTGATGGTATTTTGGTCATGAAGAAGACCAGTCTTCAAATCTATGTGCTTAGAGCTGGTTACAGTAAACGATCTTACGTGAAAACAATAGAGAGTCTGCAGCGTACTAACCAATTCAAAAACCTCTCGGTAATTTTTAACTCAGTAAGTAGCGGGGTTGGTTATGGGTACGGATATGGATACGGATACGGATACGGTCATGGATACTATGAAGAACCTCCGGCCAGCAGGATTACTGATTCACTGAAAGGCAAGAAATAATGTTTTTCTCATCGAGAAAACCGCTTGAGCTCAAGGTGGACATTCATTCACACCTTGTGCCTTCAGTAGACGATGGGGTAAAATCAATCGAAGACGGAATAGCTCTGATCAGGCGATTCAAAGCCTTGGGTTATAAAAAACTTATCACCACGCCGCACATATCAGAAAGCTATTATCCCAATTCAGTGGAAAATTTAACCGAGTCATTTCAACAACTCAAATCTGCGGTCATAGCATCGGGCATTAACATTGAACTGGAGCTGGGTGCGGAATATATGGTCGACGAGCACTTTCTTCATGAGCTCATACCGGCTAAAAAACTCCTGAGTTGGAATGGGTACCTACTCATTGAGAGCTCCTTTTTGAATTACCCGATGATTCTGGATGAAGCCATTTTTGAAATTCAAGCATTAGAGCTGATTCCTGTCTATGCTCACCCAGAGAGATATTCATATTTTCATGGCGAGTGGGATAAACTTCAGGAATTAAAAAACAGAGGCGTTCATTTACAGATCAACGCCAGTTCACTAATTGGGCATTATGGTAGCGGCGCTAAAAAAATGGCTATTGGGCTACTGAAGCGGGGCTGGGTTGATTTCATAGGGTCCGATGCGCACAACATGGATCACTTAAAAAATCTGACTAAAGCTCTAAGTAGTAAATCCCTGAAATATCAGCAAGCGGACGATTTCAGAAACAATCAATTAGTCTGATTCTGTGGAAAACTTTCCGAAATAAGGTGGCATTTTTGCGGTGAAAAAGTGTTTACTTGTTTTTCAACCTTATGGTTGAAACCCGCATTTTTTATGGCTGAAGAATATAAACGTAAGGAAGAGAGGGAGTTGATAACTAGGTTTGAAGCCTTCCTTAAAAGTGATGAGAGTTTCTACTTCGACGAAGAAACTTTCATTCAGATCATTTCATACTATGTACGAAATGACAAAATAAAGAAGGCCTATAAGGCGTGTCAAGCAGCTCTTGAGCATTTTCCGTTCTCGACGGATTTGACAATGGAGTGTGGTGAAGTATTTGTTAAGAATGATAAGCCCAATGAAGCCATCGACCTGATCGAAAGCACACTAGCTGTACACCCGAATGATCCCGAGTTATTATTACAGAAGGGATCCATACATACACTGGTTGAACAGCAAGAAGAGGCAATCAAATGCTTCGAAGCGGCATTGGAGAATTGGGAAGACAAGGATGAAATTTATGTCAGCATCGGGATGGCTTACCAAGGAATGGGTAAGTATGAAGAGGCTGCCGAAAACTACAAGTGGGCCATCGACCTGAATATTTTCAACGAAACTGCCCTCTACGAACTAGCATACTGCCTCGATCTGTGTGGTGAGCTAGAGAGCAGCCTGGGGTATTACCAGAAATTCATTGATCAGGATCCTTATTCCGAATACGCCTGGTACAATCTTGGGATCGTCTACAATAAATTAAAAAAGTACAAAGAAGCGGCAGATGCCTACGAGTTTGCTGTAGCTATTGAAGAAGACTTTAGCAGTGCCTATTTCAACTTGGCCAATACGCAGATGAATCTAGGGCAGTTTGATAAGGCCCTCTCAAATTATCACAGGACGTATGAGCTGGAGGGGGCGTCCGCAGAGATTTATTGCCACATGGGTGCAGCTTATGAAAAAATGGAGCACTACGACTTGGCGGTGAAATACTATCAAAAGGCCACCAAACTAGATCAAATGTATCACGAGGCATGGTTTGGAATTGGAGTTTCCCTGGCACTTCAGGAAAAATGGTATGAAGCGATTCATTTTCTAAACAAGGCTCTCAAAATCGATAACGATAACGGCACCTACTGGAAAACAGTGGCAGATGCTGAAAATAAGACTGGAAATATTGTTTCCGCTTTGGAAGCCTATACAGAGGCTAGCGAAATGGATCCTGAAAACCCTGTGGTTTGGTTAGACTGGTCAAAGGTGTATTACGAACAAGGTGAAAACGAAAAGGCTCTTTCAGTTTTGGAAGCCGGGCTTGATGAACTGCCTGATAATTCTGAAATGTACTACAGAGCCGTCGTTTACCTTATGGCCCAAGGCTCATACAAACATGCGATCACCAAATTAGAAACAGCATTGATTTTGGATTACGATGGTCACAAAGTATTGTTTGACTTTTTTCCAGACCTTCAGACGCAAAAAGCTCTGTATAGAATTATAGAGAGATACGGTGAATCACAGTAGAGTATTTCGAATACCTTATTTTTGCGCGTCTTTTAAATCAGCCTATGAACTATACGCTTAACAGTATACCGGAAAGAACATCTAAGCCTCGAGAAGAGGGATTCACCATGGTCATGGACAAAGGCCTGAGTCTCAGAGAAGTGGAAGATCTTTTAGAAACTGCCGGAAGCCTTTTTGATATTGTGAAATTTGGATGGGCCACATCCTATGTCACACCGAATCTTGCAGAAAAAGTAAAACTTTATCAATCTGCAGGAATTCCATGCTATTTCGGTGGAACGCTCTTTGAAGCATTCTACATCCGAAATCAGATGGATGACTACAAGAGAGTTTTGGAAAAGTACAATCTTGAACACTGCGAAATATCTGACGGGTCTGTGAGCATGGATCACGACCATAAGTGTGAAATCATTTCTGACTTTGCGAAATTGGTCACGGTACTTTCAGAGGTTGGATCAAAGGATGCTTCCAAAATCATTCCTCCTTATAAGTGGATTGAGCAGATGCAAACGGAGCTTGATGCCGGCGCTTGGAAAGTTATCGGTGAAGCGCGAGAGGGTGGAAATGTTGGGCTTTTCCGCGACTCGGGGGAAGTGAGACAAGGTCTTGTTGAAGAGATTCTTACCCAGATTCCAAGCGACAAAATCATATGGGAAGCGCCACAAAAAGCCCAGCAGGTTTGGTTCATCAAACTAAGTGGAGCGAATGTAAACCTTGGCAACATCGCCCCTAATGAAGTCATTCCACTCGAGACCATCCGACTTGGACTCAGAGGAGACACGTTCGATCATTTCCTATAAGCATGACACAACTTTTCCTTGTACTCAAGGGAATGGCCATGGGTGCCGCTAACGTCATACCAGGCGTATCTGGTGGCACCATAGCGTTTATTACGGGAATTTATGAACGACTCATTCATGCATTGAAAAGCATTGACCTTCAAGCGCTCAAACTATTCTTCACTGGAAGATGGAAAGATTTCGGAGCGCACATCGATTTCCAATTTCTCTTCTGGCTCTTTCTTGGAGTCGGCATCAGCATTCTGAGCCTTGCCAAGCTTCTCGAATGGGCACTGATCGAAAAAGAAGTACCTACATTGGCTTTCTTCTTTGGACTGATTCTGGCTTCTATCTTAGGAGTGGGGAGGCAAGTATCAAAATGGAATCCCGCCGTGATCATTAGTTTCATCTTAGGATGCGGAATTGCGATTAGCATCGCTTTCTTGCCACCGGCCACCGCCAGTGACTCTTTCGTTTACCTTATTCTCTGTGGTGCGGTGGCTGTTTGCAGCATGATTCTCCCCGGCCTTTCTGGATCTTATATTTTGCTTTTAATGGGAAATTATGCCCTGGTGCTCGGTGCATTGGGCGATTTGAACATAGGCATAATTGCCCCGGTCATGATTGGAGTGCTCATTGGGCTTATTGCGTTTTCCAGGCTATTGAGTTGGCTTTTCAGCAAATTTAAGGATCAGACGATTTCATTATTAACCGGATTCGTACTCGGGTCCCTGCTCATTATCTGGCCATGGAAAGAAACCAAAACCGAAATCATACTGGGCAAGACCAAAGCGATCGGTTATGATTGGATTTTTCCAACCATAGACTCTCAGTTTTTCCTCGCTGTTGGACTGATGCTCGTTGGGTTTGTCATAGTTTGGTGCCTGGACAAAAGACAGTCTTCAAAGTCCGCATGACTTGAGATTTTTGATTCAATCTCAACTGGTAAACAGGTCAATTTTGGTAGCTTTAAAAAATGGAAAAATTTGGACTTGTAGGCCACCCTCTTGGTCATTCATACTCTAAGAAATTCTTCACTGAAAAATTCTCCCAGCTGGGTCTGAAAAATCACCGGTATGACCTGTTTGACATGGAGTATCTGAGGGATTTTCCTGCACTTTGGCACAATCATGAGCTACATGGCGTCAATGTGACCGTACCTCACAAAGAGAACGTTATAGGATTCATTGACTTGTTGGATTCCAGCGCTCAGAAAGTCGGAGCGGTGAATGTTGTGAAGCGGGAACACGGCAAACTAAAAGGCTACAACACGGATTATCTTTCGTTCAAAGAAACGCTGGATGACTGGATTCCAGGAAGTATTCAAAATGCGTTAGTGCTCGGGTCTGGTGGATCATCTAAGGCAGTGCAGGTAGCACTGGATGAGTTGGACATAGACTATGAAGTGGTATCGCGAAAGAAAACCAGCGGCGAACACACGTACCTGAGCCTGAAAAAAACACCTGAGATTATTGCTGAAAATAAACTGATCATCAACACGACTCCTTTGGGGACGTATCCTGAAGTGGAAGGCAAAGCGGACATTCCATACGACCAGCTTACTTCAGAACACTACCTCTACGATTTAGTTTATAACCCCGATGTTTCCGCTTTCCTCGCAGAGGGCCAAAAAGTTGGTGCGAAAATCAAAAACGGTCTGGAAATGCTGCAATTGCAGGCAGAGAAATCCTGGGAAATCTGGTACAAGAGATAGATGGCATTTAGACTGGTTTCGGACTTTGAGCCTACAGGCGATCAACCTCAGGCTATTCATCAGTTGACCGATGGGCTGGAAAGTGGTGAGCCTGCTCAAACATTGCTCGGCGTGACGGGATCAGGTAAAACATTCACGATCGCCAATGTCATTAAAGAAGTGGATAGACCCACTTTGGTGCTGAGCCACAATAAAACCCTTGCTGCCCAGCTCTATGGCGAATTCAAAAGTTTCTTCCCCGACAATGCCGTTGAGTACTTCATTTCCTATTACGACTACTACCAGCCCGAAGCATTTCTGCCGACCACTGGTCTCTATATTGAGAAGGACTTGTCCATCAATGACGAGATAGAAAAGCTGCGACTAAGTGCCACGTCTTCGTTATTAACAGGGCGCAGAGACATCATTGTGGTGGCCAGCGTTTCCTGTATCTACGGTATCGGGAACCCTGAGGAGTTCGGGAAAAACGTGGTGCACCTGCAAGTGGGAGATACGATCAGTCGCTCGAATTTTCTATTCAAAATGGTGGAAATTCTCTACAGTCGATCCGATCTGGAATTCAAGCGAGGAACATTCCGGGTCAAAGGCGACACGGTAGACGTATTCGTAGCTTATGCCGATTTTGCGTATCGCTTTATTTTCTGGGGAGATGAGATCGAAACCATACAGCGGATAGACCCACACTCAGGAAATAAGATTTCCGACGAAAAGATGGTGACGATCTTCCCTGCAAATCTTTTTGTCACCGGCAAAGATCTCGTACACAAGGTCATTCATGAAATTCAGGATGATTTAGTCGAGCAGGTGCAGTTTTTCGAAAATGAGCGAAGATTCCAGGAAGCCAAACGGCTGAAAGAACGGACCGAATTTGACATGGAAATGATGCGCGAGTTGGGCTATTGCTCCGGCATAGAAAATTATTCGAGATACTTTGACCGCCGTGATCCGGGTACTCGTCCGTTCTGTCTGCTTGACTATTTCCCCGATGATTACCTGATGGTAATCGATGAAAGTCACGTAACCATCCCGCAGATCCGCGCCATGTGGGGAGGTGATCGGAGTAGGAAAGTCAACCTGGTAGATTATGGTTTCAGGTTACCTGCCGCCATGGACAACCGACCACTCAAGTTCGACGAATTTGAGTCTATGCTTAATCAAGCCATTTTCGTCAGCGCCACGCCATCTGATTATGAATTAAGAAAATCAGAGGGCATCATCGTCGAGCAAATAATTCGTCCTACAGGTCTCTTAGATCCAGAAATCGAAGTTCGTCCCAGTCTCAATCAGATCGATGATCTCATGGAAGAAATCCAGCTCCGCATCGAGCGGGATGAGCGCGTTTTGGTGACAACCTTGACGAAAAGAATGGCTGAGGAGTTGACGAAGTTCCTCATGAATGCCAATGTGAACACCCGATACATTCACTCGGAGGTGGATACGCTAGATAGAGTTGAAATTTTGCGTCAGCTGCGCCTCGGTGAGTTTGACGTACTAGTCGGTGTAAACCTTTTACGAGAAGGGTTGGATTTGCCAGAGGTGTCTTTGGTGGCGATCATAGATGCTGACAAGGAAGGTTTCTTGAGGAATGAAAAGTCCATGATTCAGACCATCGGGCGAGCAGCTAGAAACGAAAACGGCCGGGTGATCATGTACGCCAACAAAATGACGGGCAGTATGCAGAGAGCCATAGATGAAACGAATCGCCGGCGACTGATTCAGCAAGAGTACAATGCCAAGCACGGCATAACACCTACCACCATCATCAAAGATCGTGACGCCATTTTGGGTCAAACCGGAGTGGCCGACAAGAAAAAAGGAGCCAAAAATTATTACATGGAATCCGAGCCGACGATTGCTGCCGATCCTGTAGTAGAGTACATGGGTATAGATGAACTGAAAAAACTGGCAGCCGAGACTAAGAGAAAAATGGAGAAAGCCGCCAAGGACATGGACTTCATGGAAGCTGCCCGCTACCGAGACGATTGGATGGATCTGGAAAAACTGATCAAGAAAAAGAACTCCTAGAACTCGCTGATAGAGTGGAATTCGATCTTCGGGAAATTCTCCTCCACCATCTGTAGCCAGGCTTTCGTTTCAGCCATAAATACCAATTTCCCTTCCTTGTCTCTCGCGATGTGTCGGTGCTTGTCCTTCACGAACGCATCCACATCCTTTTCTTCTCCACCGATCCAGCAGGCCTTGTAAATATTCACTGGTTCAAAACGAACGCTTGCACTGTACTCATTGAGCAATCTGTGCTGAAGTACCTCAAACTGCAGCGCCCCCACAGTTCCTACAACTTTTCGAGCTCCCATTTCATAGCTGAATAACTGCGCCACACCCTCGTCCATCAATTGCCCAAGGCCTTTTTCCAGCTGCTTGGATTTCATGGCGTCCAGATTGATTACTTCTTTGAAAAGCTCAGGTGAAAAGCTTGGGATACCCTTGTAGAGTCCTTTCTCCCCTTCGCTCAGGGTGTCCCCAATCTTCAGGTTCCCTGTGTCGTAAAGGCCGACGATATCTCCCGGATATGCTTCGTCGATGGTCTCCTTTTGCTGCGCCATAAATGCCGTGGCGTTAGAAAACCGAAGTTTCTTGTCGTGACGAACGTGGTAGTAATTGCTGCCTCTTTCAAACTTCCCAGAGCATACACGCACAAACGCCAATCTGTTTCGATGCTTAGGATCCATGTTCGCGTGAATCTTGAAAATAAAACCGGAGAATTTCGGATCGGTCGGTGGAATCTCTCGCTCCTCTGTGACCCTTGGCTTTGGTGTTGGTGCCAGCTGAGAAAAGCAATCCAGCAGTTCACGAACCCCGAAATTACTCACCGCACTTCCGAAGAAAACCGGAGCAACTTGCCCATTCAAATACGCCTCCTTGTCAAGCTCTCCATAGACACCCTCCACCAATTCAATTTCTTCCTTCAAGGTGGAAATTGACGATTCCGGCAAATGTTTGGTCAATTCGGGATCGTCAAGATCATTGATTTCCACTACCTCATCCGCACGCTTGGTTTTACTAGGCTCGTAGAGGTTCAGGTTGTTTTCGAACATGTTGTAAACGCCCCTCAAACTTTTCCCCATGCCAATTGGCCAGGTCATCGGTCGAACCTTGATATCCAGTTTTTGCTCGATTTCATCTAGTAGATCAAAAGGATCCTGACCTTCACGGTCGAGCTTATTAATGAAACAGATTACCGGAGTGTTTCTCATTCGACACACTTCCATCAGTTTCTCTGTCTGCCGCTCCACTCCTTTCACGCAATCGATCACCATGATCACACTATCTACGGCGGTCAATGTCCTATAAGTGTCCTCGGCAAAATCCTCGTGACCCGGCGTATCCAGAATGTTGATTTTGAGGCCTTTGTAGTCAAATCCCATCACGGAAGTAGCTACTGAGATGCCTCTTTGCTTTTCTATATCCATCCAATCAGATCGAGTGTTCATATCGATCTTGTTGGACTTTACAGCACCCGCAGATTGGATGGCACCTCCAAAAAGAAGCAACTTCTCCGTTAGAGTTGTTTTTCCGGCATCAGGGTGAGCAATGATCCCAAAAGTCTTTCGTCTCGCTATTTCTTTTTCTAAGGACATCCCATTTCAAAATTGGCTGCAAAGGTAGCCGATCCGCCTACTTTCAGAAACCCTACATTTGCACCAAAAATTGGATCATTGGAATTACTGATTAAAACCCTGCACGGATTAGAGGATTGTTTGGCACAAGAGGTGACGGACATTGGAGGAGAAGATGTGAAAGTGCTTCGACGTGCGGTCTCCTGCACTGGAAATCTGGCCATGCTTTACCGAGCGAATTACACCTTGAGGACTGCACTTCGGGTGATGGTTCCCATCAAAACATTTCAGGCAGCCAATGAGAATGAGTTATACGCTCAGCTTCGCAAAATCGACTGGGAAGATCACCTGACTATCCGACAGACATTTGCCATTGATCACAGCATCGCAAGGGATGCGTCGCTCAAACACTCCAAGTACGCTTCTTTAAAAATGAAGGACGCCATGGTGGATCATTTCAGGGATAGATTGGGGAAAAGACCTTCAATAAATGCCGACAACCCAGACGTACTTTTTAACCTACACGGCGTGGGAGATCAATATACCGTTTCTATGGATTCATCGGGTGCGCCATTGAACCAGCGAGGTTACAGAAAACCAGGCCATCAAGCGCCATTAAACGAGGTGTTGGCTGCCGGACTTATCAAACTTTCCGGCTGGGATGGAAAATCAACATTACTTGATCCGATGTGTGGAACGGGCACTCTTCCTGTGGAGGCGGCTCTAATCGCAAAGAATCTTCCTCCTCAAATGCTCCGATCCCATTTCGGATTCATGAACTGGTCCAATTACAACGCTATCCTATGGAACCGAATCAAGCAGGAAGCTCAGGCAGCACAGATTAGAGGCAAAATGGACATTCATGCGAACGATATGAGTGGGGAGGCCATACGCATGGTAAAAGCCACGGCCAAGGCACTTAGGTTGGGAAATGGATTTGAGATCCATCAGGGTGATTTTATTAAGATGACCAAGCCCTCAGCCAAAGGCACGATAATTTCGAACCCTCCCTACGGTGAGCGTTTAGGAGGATCAAGGATTGTAGAATTCTACAAAATGATCGGCGACAAACTCAAGAACGATTTCACGGATTGGGATGCTTGGATGATCAGTTCAAACTTTCAGGCGCTGAGAGCCCTGCGATTGAGCCCTTCGGAAAAACAAATCCTATTTAATGGCTCTCTTGAATGTCAGTTCTGTAAATACGAAATGTATGCAGGAAGCAAGGAAGAGGTTTAGCCGCAACCTAAGTTTTTCCTGAAATCCCGGTTTGGGAATCCATGCTTTTCGTTTTCATCTTCCACCAAGTCCTCATTTGGGACTTTTGGCTTAGACGCAGATTTCTTTTTGGGGTCGGTCACTTTTTCCTAACTGGAATTAACTCAAAAAGTATAACAGTATTTGGGTCAATTACCGGAAAACTTCCAGCCACACCATAAGCCTCGACTGATGGTAAAAGAGCAATTCCTCGTCCGTTTAAATTTACTTCTTCAAGCACAGCATGAACACCGTCTTTAAAACCAGTCAGGGCATTTTCCTGCTGAATAAACCAGCCACCCGGAGTGTGGGTTGTGAAAAATGGTTCGTAATCACGGATTTCAGAATAGATTGGGAAATAACCGTCTTCGTAATTAATATCCTCGATGATTTTTTCACCATCGTCATCAAGACTATCCAATTCAGGATTTGCTTGTGATTTCAAGAAAACTGTGTCAATGACTTTTGATTGATCCTGCTCAAGTGCTAAAGAGCCAATAGATGTATCGAAGATTTGATCATTGGTGAATCGACCTATGTAATCGTACCAGACAATGTCCTGATAGGCTATTGGTTCACCATCCCCAAGTTCCATAATCACCACCCTAACCTCTGATTCAAGGGTATCATAGTCCACTATATCCTTACTTGCTAAGTACTCCTCGATGATCGCAATATCTTCCGCTAGCTGCACTTCAGGATCTATGGTCTCCTGGATCTGTACCTCACCACACGAAAGCGCAAGTCCAACCAACCCAAACGCCCCCACCAACATCAAATTTTTCACTTTACTCGCCATCTGATAAAATCCCTTGTTTTATTAAATCTTTAAATTTCTTTACTGTGCCTTCCAGACTTTCTAACGAACGTCCACCAGCTGCATTGAGGTGTCCACCTCCTTCAAAATATTTCTCCGCAAAATTATTCACTGCAATGTCTCCAACCGAACGAAATGAAATTTTAACAATTCCATCCTGCTCTTTGAACAAGGCAGCCACTTTGATCCCCTTAATCGAAAGCGCATAATTCACCAGCCCCTCTGTGTCCCCGCTCTGAAGATTAAATCGCTCAGCGTCTTCTTTGGAAATAGCAAAATATCCGATCCCGGCCTTCATGTCTACCTTGAGCAGTTCCCAGAGGGAATACCCTAAAAACCTCAAACGATTGATGGAATTGTTGTCGTAAATCAACTTAGCAATCAAGCTGGCATTCGCTCCACGATCCACCAATCTGGAGGAAATGTGCAGCACCTTGGCATTCACATTGGAGTGCCGAAATGATCCCGTGTCCGTCATAATGCCGGCATACAGACATTCCGCAATGTCTTTAGTGACCCACTCCTCTCCATCCAGCCCTTCTATCATCTCGTAAATGAGCTCGGCCGTGGCAGCTGCCTCAGTGGAGTGAACCATGAATTCTCCAAACTCTTGTGGGTGTCTATGGTGATCCACGATCACTTTTTTGGTAGATGAGTTCTCAACAAACGAACTCATTGTATCAATGCGTTTGAGGTCAGAGAAATCCAGGCAAAATATCATATCAGCTGACTTTACCAGCTCCAGAATACCCTGATCGTCTTTGTTAAAAACCTTTACCGAATCGTTTCCGGGCATCCACTTTAGAAAATCGGGATAGTCCGTCGGTGTGACCACTACTGCGTTGAGTCCCTTGTTGCGCAGATAATGCATCCAGCCCAGTGACGAGCCCAGTGCGTCAGCATCCGGGTTAGCATGCGTGGTGATAACGATGTTTTTTGAAGAAGCGAGCGCTTCCTGAATAGCCTTTAAGTCCTTCATCATATATGCCTAGCGGCAAATGCAATCCGCAAAGCTGCCAAAAAATGTGCAAACCGAAGAAAATAAAAAATTGAGGAGCCGTGGACAAGAGGAAGTTTTAACGAACCAAAGCAATTTCCACCAGTAACAATTACTTTTGCGCCCGATTTACATAACTCAAATTTGACGAACAGTTTAATGGCGACTAACAAGACATTTACCATGATCAAGCCGGATGCCTTTTCAGAAGGAAATTTCGGAGCGATCACAAAAATTATTGAAGAAAATGGCTTCATCATCAAAGCGATGAAGTTGACCAAATTGACCGAAGAAAGGGCCGGCCAATTCTACGAAGTACACAAAGAGCGACCATTCTACGGAGAACTGGTGAGCTATATGTCTTCAGGACCCATCGTGGCGATGATTCTTGAAAAAGAAAATGCAGTGGAGGATTTCAGAAAGCTAATCGGTGCTACCAACCCTCAGGAAGCTGCCGAAGGAACCATCCGAAAAATGTTTGCCAAGTCTATCGACGCAAACGCTATTCACGGTTCCGACTCAGACGAAAATGCCCAAATCGAAGGAAGCTTTTTCTTCGGTGGGATTGAGAAGTTTTAAGCACCTTTGAGAATGGGAACTGATGTCCCTGAAAAACACCACAAGCCTCCGCAAATACCGGGGGCTTTTTTTTACAAAAAATGGTTTGACTAAAAATATTTATCCCTAACTTAGGTAAGTGTAAATATTACTTAATTGAACGTTTTAAAGTACATCATTCTTTCGTTTTCTCTTTTCCCAGCCTTTTCAGGGCACTCACAGGTTGGGATTAAGGGAGGTGCTATGATCCCAAATGGCGAATGGTCTGAATACTGGAATCCCAGTTTTGGAGTCGGCGCGTATTACAGATTTGAAAGTTCCAGAAGGATGCAAATCACCCTTGGATTCTCACGTTATGCGCTGCTTGGTAAAGAAAAACAGTTTCCATATTCAAACGATCCGGAATGGAAGGTCCAGGTAGAACGTGTTTTGGTTTATCCTGTCTATGCTTCTTTAGACTACTTCCCTACAGCAAACTTTCTGATCGGTGTAACTGGAGGTGGAAATTTCTTTGATCTACCCAAAAGCGACATTGCTTTTATGACAGGAGCCAGACATTCCATCGAAGACTGGTTGATGATTAGTCCGCATATTGGAATTGATAAGGGCAATATCAGAATACTACTAACCTATTCAAGCTTAGATACCCACTATTTAGAATTATCAACTGCTGTTAATTTATTTAAACCAAAATTTCTATGAAAAAGTATCACCTACCCCCCCCCCAATCGCCATTACTTTAATCTTATTAACTGCTTGTGCTGAGAACTTATCAGAATCTCTCGAACCAGACTTGCAAGTCCATGAATTTGCCGACTTCACAGAAATGACAAGCACAGTTTATCCAGTAGGTACTCAACTCACCACTCTGAGAACCAACAATGAGATAACTGAATGGGAGTCATGGGGCAAAACTGCTGACAAGATTTATGATGATCTGTCGAATAAAATTGAATCAGGCGAAATCTCAAGTGAATCAGAACTTACCCCCTTCATAGAGACCAATGCCGAATACCTTCAATTAGAAATTGAGGATGATGGCGAATCCTACATAAACCCGACCATCGATGACCGAATAAAGTACTTCATCAACAAGGATCGGTTATATAAAATCGAAGACGATCTATTTAAAGTTTATTCAAACGGAACATTAAAAGTTAGTGATCGTGATCTTAACAAGGTTTCAACTTCAATTGCCTATTCTGATATCAATGACCCTAATTTTCAATCCAACAACGAAATCATCATAAGCTCAAGACTTGATGAAGGTGTTGGGGATCCGAATGATGAGTGTGGAGCCAGCAAGGTCGGGCAGACTACTACCGGAAATCAGCGAACGAAAGTCTATGCTAAGGCAAAGCAGACTATTGGACTAAACAATCAAGTTTTTGTACAAGTGGATTATGAAGCCAAACCATTTAAGAAAGTCTTTGGAAGTTGGCACTCTGTTAAGAGAACATTCAAAGGAGCATGGGCTGCAGGTCTAGATTACGAGGACGCTTCAGGTTGGCACTTTCTATCGGACTCATATTCCTATGCCAATGTGAAAGACAATCATATTAAGTATACCGTCATTGGACATTCCTATTATTGGTACGGATCGGGCAATCCTGGATTTCACTTAAATGGAGTTTCAGTTTGGGCAGATACTCCTAGTACGAGCTACGCAGATGTAGAATGTAATGAGGAATGGATTTGTGTCCAAGAGTATTGCATACCACCATTTGGATAAGTATGAAAAATATCATTTTTAGAAGTCAATTCTGCGGTTTCATTCTGATGGTCATTTCGACTATAATTTACACGTCATGTAATCAGGACGATCTTTCACCCAGCATCTTAACAAGAGTAATAGCAAACTCTTCTGGACACGATTTGGAATTGCAGGTTTACGAAAACGGCAACATTGTAAGCTCGATTGCCATTAAGAATCAAAAGGCCGATACCACAATTGCCAAATGCTTTGTAGGCAACAGCTCACAAGGAATTGTTAAATGCTCGTTAAGCTGGGCGCTGGAAAGTTTTGATTCTGTACAAGTAGTCTTTGATGATCTTAAAACCATTAATTATCCATATTGTGAGGAACTTCCATGTTCATTCAACTGTGCCGATGTTCCGCCAAATTGTTTCGTTAATGACAAGAATATTATGTACATGTCAAGTGAAGGAGGATATTTCACACCCCAATTAAAGATTCACGTATTTGAAATTACCGAAGAAGATTATGTCTTGGCGGAGTAAGAATTATTCCAGGAATTTATCAAGCCCCGGTTTTGACTTGCTCAGAATCGGGGCTTGTTTTTTCTACCCAGAAATTGTTGAAGCCCTCCCCCAGATGGATCGTCACCTTGGAGAGTTGGAGCAGCTCCAGGATCGCTAGGAAATTGTAGATCACTAGAATTTTCTCGGGCTTGTCTTTAATGATGTCGACAAACGATACCCGGCCTCTTGCTGCACCAATTCTAGACAGAATGTACGTTTTCTGACCATCAATCGAATAGGGATACTGCACCACGTGATGCGTGGGTTTATTCTGCTCCAGCTCGAATCGGTTCATCACCTTTTCGAAGACCCGCATCATTTTGTAGAGATCCAGGTCCTGCATCTCTGCCTCCACATTCACCCCCTCAGAGAGTCGTTTGATTTCTTTCACCAGATTTCCCCTTCGCTCCCGGTTCATCCGATTCAGCTCCATTTCTGAAAGCTCCGCAATCACTGACTTGTACTTTTTGTACTCCAGAAGATGTTTGACCAGCTCCTCCCTCGGATCAATTTCGTTTCCATCCTCGTCCAGAGACGGACGTGGCAACAACATCTTCGCTTTGATCCGCATCAGTGTGGCAGCCACCAGAATAAATTCACTGGCCACTTCTACATTCATTTCTTCCAAATGATGAAGGTAATCGAGGAAGTCGCCCGTGATTTTCGAAATAGGAATGTCGTAAATGTCGAGTTCGTCTCTTTCGATAAAAAAGAGGAGCAAATCAAAAGGCCCCTCAAATAGCGGGAGCTTAATTTCAAATTTATCAGAGGTGGTCGTGTCCATGCAGAATTCAAAATTATGAAAATTCTGATCAGCCCATGGAACGAAAAGCTTTAGTTTTACGGTTTGGTACTGTCCAATCGACCTAAAAGGTCTAGACCATGCAGATTACACCCGGACCTTTACTCTCCAAAATAAACTCCCCAGACGATCTAAAAGAGCTTGAGGACATTCAGTTAACACAACTCTGTGCTGAGCTCAGGGACTATATCATCGATAATGTTTCGATCTATGGCGGACACTTTGGAGCGAGTTTAGGTGTGACTGAGCTTACTGTAGCACTGCATTATGTCTTCAAAACTCCTTATGATCAACTGGTCTGGGATGTGGGACATCAGGCCTATGGACACAAGATTCTCACCGGGCGAAGAGAACAATTTCATACCAACAGAAAATACCAGGGGCTATCAGGTTTCCCTAAACGAACCGAAAGTGAATATGACGCTTTTGGAGTCGGGCACTCATCCACGTCCATTTCAGCGGCTCTTGGAATGGCCATGGCCTCCAAGCATAAGAATGAAAAAGATCGTCAGCACATTGCCGTGATTGGCGATGGCGCCATGACTGGTGGAATGGCATTCGAAGCAATGAACCACGCCGGAGTTTCAAATTCCAACCTGATCATCGTCCTCAATGACAACTGCATGTCCATAGATCCAAATGTGGGCGCCTTAAAAGATTATTTGACCGACATCACCACTTCTCAGACTTACAATAAGATGAGAGATGAGGTATGGCACATTCTGGGGAAGATTAGCAAGTTTGGCCCCAATGCACGGGAGATCGCTTCGAAGGTTGAGAACAGTGTCAAGTCCTTTTTACTGAAACAAAGTAATTTGTTCGAGTCACTGAACCTGAGATATTTTGGCCCTGTGGATGGTCACGACGTTAACCACCTGGTTCATGTTTTCAATGACCTGAAGAAGATCCCAGGGCCAAAAATTCTACATTGTGTCACAGTAAAGGGAAAGGGATACAAACAAGCCGAAGAAGATCAAACCAAGTGGCACGCACCTGGCACATTTGACAAAATCTCCGGTGAGATTTACAAGACCGTTCCCGAGAAACCTCAGCCTCCAAAATACCAGGAAGTTTTCGGGCATACTCTCGTAGAGCTGGCCAAAGAAGATGAAACGATCATGGGGATAACGCCTGCCATGCCTTCAGGCTGCAGTATGAACATCATGATGCGAGAAATGCCGGATCGAGCAATCGATGTGGGAATAGCGGAGCAGCATGCAGTGACTTTTTCCGCGGGCTTAGCCACTCAGGGCTTAACGCCATTTTGTAACATTTACAGCACTTTCATGCAGCGCGCATACGATCAGGTCGTGCATGATGTATGCATTCAGAAACTCCCCGTGGTTTTCTGTTTGGATCGGGCGGGAGTGGCCGGAGCTGACGGCCCAACTCACCACGGAGCTTACGACATTGCTTACATGAGGTGCCTTCCGAACATTGTGATAGCTGCGCCCATGAACGAGGAAGAACTTCGGAACATGATGTTCACCGCTTCGAAGTACAAAGAAGGCCCATTTTCTATCCGCTACCCAAGAGGAAAAGGCGTGATGCCCGAGTGGAGAAAGCCCATGCAAGAAATTGAAATTGGAAAAGGTAGGCTTGTTAGCAAGGGTGATGATTTGGGCATTCTTAGCGTTGGGCATGTTGGGAACTATGCCGTGAAGGCGAAAGAAGCTCTGAAATCAGAAGGTTTAAATCCTTCGGTCTATGACATGCGATTTGTGAAGCCATTGGATGAAGAGCTCCTTCATGAAATTTTCCAAAACCATGATTATGTCATAACCGTAGAGGATGGATGCCTGATGGGCGGATTTGGTTCGGCAGTGCTGGAATTCATGGCAGATCATGATTATTTTTCGAAAATCGTGAGGCTCGGAATGCCTGACCAGGTCATCGAGCACGGTGAACAACCAGAACTTCATGCTGAGTGTGGGTATGACCAGGCGGCCATTGAGGCTGCCGTGCGAAAAATGGTTGCTGCATCTGCTACCGTCTAAGAGGCATTATTGCTTTTCTAATTTAAAAAGACCAATTTGTAGGCCATGAAGTTTCTACTTCAACATATCATTTTGGCATTCCTGTTGGTAATGATCTCCTGTTCCACGACAGAGCAAATCGATCATGAGCCCAAAGAAGAATTTATTGCGGATCTCGATTGGGATCAAATCATGGAGCGAGGGTATATCACCGTCTCCATGGACAACAATTCCACAGGCTATTTCATTTACCGTGGGAAAACCATGGGCTATGAATACGAATTGCTTAAAAGGTTCACCGATGAACATGATCTCGAGTTGCGGATAGATGTGACCAAGAGTCTGGAGGAAGCTTTCAACAAGCTCAACAGAGGTGAAACCGACATCCTGGCCTACAACCTCACTGTGACTAAGGAAAGGAAAAAAAGAATGGCCTTTACTGAGTATCACAACTTGGTTCGTCAGGTACTGATTCAAAGGAAACCCGATGGGTGGAAGCGGATGCACCCAAAGAAAATCGATCGATTGGTCCTTAGAAATCCGGTTGAGCTAATCGGAAAAACCGTTCATGTACGGCACCATTCGGCATATAAGTCACGAATGGAAAATCTCTCGGAGGAGATCGGCGGTGAGATTGATATCATCGAAGATTCTATTGACTTGGAAACTGAAGAGATCATAAAAAAAGTGGCAGAAGGAGACATTGAATTTACAGTTGCCGAAGAAGACGTAGCTCTTGTAAATGCCAAATTTTATCCCAACCTGGACGTGAAAACGGCCGTGAGCTTTCCTCAACAGATTGCGTGGGGAATCAGAAAAAATGCCACGACTTTAAAATCCACATTGGACAAGTGGATTCTCCGGATGAAAAAGCACCCGGCGTATTATGTCATTTACAACCGGTATTTCGATAAGCGACGAGGAGACCTCAACCCTGAAAGCGAGTTCTTCACTGTACAGGGCGGTCAAATTTCTCCATACGATGAGTTGATCAAAGAAATTGCAGCCGATCTTGGCTGGGACTGGAGACTCCTGGCCGCTCAGATTTACAAAGAATCTAAGTTCAATCCGAATGCCGTCTCCTGGGCAGGTGCTCGTGGATTGATGCAGCTGATGCCTAACACGGCTCGAGCTCACGGCGTGACTAATCCCAACGATCCCAGACAAAATATTGAAGCCGGTAGAAAACACCTCCGTTGGCTGGATAATTACTGGAAGGACGAAATCACGGATCAGGAAGAGCGAATGAAATTTGTCCTGGCATCCTATAATGTAGGTCAGGGCCATGTCGAAGATGCCATCGCATTGGCGCAGAAAAATGGATTGAGTGGCGACAAATGGGTGCAGATTGAGGAGTACTTGCTGAAAAAATCCAAGCCGGAATATTACCGCGATCCGGTCGTGAAATATGGGTACTGTCGAGGAGTGGAAACCAGCAATTACATTCGGACTATTTATTCCATCTACGAGACCTATCAGGAACTTGTACCAGAAGTTTAGCTAGTATTTTTCCATTGCTCGGTTGTCTTTTTTTCATACCGCCTATATTTGGGCATCTCATTCAAACTGAGACTTCATGACTCATATCGAATCCCTTCTGGAGGAGTATCAGCGAGTTAGACGCGTCGAGCTAAATCGTGACCTCTTTGTTTACATTCTTAAATTGTACCCGAGCCTGCTCGTCTGTATGTCAGATGGAAAATTAGACGATGAAGAATGGGATAGTGTGATGAAGCTGGCACGTGGGTTGGCTGAGGAATATGTGGGTTTGATCCCCGGTGCAGACAAAGAAAAAATCGCGCAGAATTTCCGAACTGAGTTTCGCTATTTATTGGAGAATGTAGAGCGGTGGAATAAGAAGTTCCTAAATGCATTGAAGGGACACATCGCAGATAGTCGGGATGACAAAGAGTTTATCATGGAGTCAATGTACTTGTTTGCCAATGCGGCCGATGGCATTTCTCTGGAAGAGCAGCAAGCCATTAACAATCTTGCAGATCGGCTGGATCTGGAGTTTTGAGGAATTACCTGATTTCTTTAGATTAGAACAACCATAAAATTCTATTTCGTTGCGATCTTAAACTTATCAGGTCATGAGATATACTACTTTTTTTATTTCGATGCTGTTTGCATTTTATTCAGTTGCTCAAAATTGCCAGATATCTGAGGATTCATTTTCAAAGAAGAAACAGGTAATTTTTGACTTCCGAAAGGGAACCATAAAGTATGAATTAAATGGAGACAGAATGTGGCTTCAGATCAAAGCTGGATACTCTGGAAATTTTGATTATCCTATTGAAAAAGGTACACCCATATTATTCAAGTTCAATAATAACGAAACGCTGGAGCTGAATACAATGGATGATTCAACACCAAATACAAGCGTAATGACCATTGGAAATCAGGTTGTGGCAATTACGAATTACTATTATCGGTTACCATTATCGCGAGAAATCATTCAGAGGTTCTCTGAAAATGATGTCACAATAATAAGATATCCAGATGCGACAGGAGGAACCCAAGACCTGGAAGGAAAGCGGATAAAGAAATTTGCTAAAGCTCTTAAGAAAGGAGCCAATTGTATTTCTGAAAACCTGCAATAGATGAGGAAGTGATTGTTTTATAACGGTTTACCCCCTTTTAAATCGATTAGAAATACCAGACAATCAGGGTATAAACCCCCAATCCAATCAAAAGTATCCCAGGCACCTTGTGCACCAAAAGCTGATTGTCAGAAATCCGAGTGAATTTATTACCAAGCCAAATGACTGTCATCAGTAAAACGAACGTCCCTGAACTGATCCCTGCCAGATACGTCCAATAGGCAGACCCATCTGTCACGCTGATCACATTGTGATTTTGTAAATAGGCTGTGACCATCAACCAAAATGGAATTGTCATCGGATTAAGAAATCCCAGAACAATGCCCTTTTTAAATCCATCCCGACCTTTCGCTACATCTTCAGAACGTACATCCTTGGTACCAGAGTGAGACCGCAAACTGAAGATGCCCACAACTATCAGAGCCGCGGCAGTGACAAATTGGAAGTAATACTCCATCTGAGTGGACTGCTGAAGAAATATCTGGAATTTGACGGTCAGACCGGCGTACAAAAACTCAACTAAAGAGGCCGAAAAGGAGAAGAAAACAGCCGCGCGCTTGTGGTCTTGCATGGCCATTTGCATCACGGAAACATTGGCTACTCCGGGAGGAATAGACCCTAAGTAGCTGATCACAAAAGCGATAACAAAAACTTCTACAATCATGAAGTGCGTAAGCGGCGGTTATAGGCTCGAATATCTAAAAATTTTCTGACACCTCGCCTCAGTGACCAATACGGAAAGCCACGATGTTTGTTGGCTCTGCTGACGCTTGCAAGTTGGTCTAGATGCCAACAAATTTCCTTGTAAGCCTTGATGAGTGAGTAGCCTGGTTGATAAATATGCCCCGGTTCGGCACCCGCGCCATTCAGTTCCAGAATCTTAAAATGCTCAAGCTTTCGTAGATCATCAAAAGATCTACATCTGATATCAAATCGGCCGAAATGGAATTCTGGAATTTCTTTGGCCAACCGATCAATCGCGTTGTTAAGGTCATTGTCAATTTCTTCATTCGCATTCAGGAAAGTCGTTCCCCGACAATGATTCCCAATCGGCTCGATGACTACAGTCTGTCCGGTCGTAGGAATTTGCGTTAACACCTGCTCGAATCTTGGATGATCCCAATTGAGCTGGATCAGGGCCCTGTTCTTTTTTCTCAACAATTCCTCCACGCTCGAAGAACCATCCCCGGTGACCTTCAGGAAATCCTTGGCCACAATGGAAGTGACTCTGCCTTTTTCCTGATCCGGATGGCGGATATAAAACACCCCCAGCTCAACTGGATAATCCACCAACTCCTGCAATAGGAAATCCACATTCATCTTTTCGGAATACGTTATCAACTCGTCCTCATTATGAATCAATTCTACGCCATCTCCCCTTTCACCAATATCCGGTTTCGCGATCAATGGAAACCCTATCTCTCCTGCTTTTTTAAGCAGCTCTTCTCGATTTTCACCAATCAAAATCGTTTTCGGGTAGTATTCGTCAGGGATCAATTTGAAAATGTCCGATTTTTTCTCTCCGAGCATTCCTCCAAACTCAATAGATGGATTGGACGAGGTGAAAAAGAAAAAAGAACGCTCCCTGAGCGCGAGCCAGGCGTAATAGACAAAAACAGGAATGTAAAGGAACCAGAACGGCCAAAATTCCCAGCGGGTCAACCGGGTTTTGATGGCTTTCCAGTTGGGCATTTAATTCTGTAATTGTCGGTATCTGACTGTGGAGCTGGCCACTCCGAAATGTTGCGGCAAATCCACATGATTGAACGAATCCTTGATCCCAACCTTCAGCAACGCCATGTGATGAACAGCATGCTCAATGTTGTACGCAAGTTCGCGATAAAAGCTGCTTTGCATGGAAACATCCGCTTTTGTCATCAACTCATAGTTGGCTTCATGAATCACCGGAAAATCAGTCAATTCTTTCTCAAGAAAATCGTCGATTGATTGTAGCACATTGACAGCCAGCTTTTGGTCGGTTTCAATCAACTCATCATGTCTTCGATGGTCGTAGTTTATTTTTCCCTCCGCATGCGCATCCATAAGGCAAAGGAAAAACTCCAGCGTATGTCTAATGTGCTGGCCAAGCGTCGAGTCACTGAGAATCGGAATCGGTTCCCTAAAATCTTCAGGTCTTAATTGAGTAATGACTTGCTTGAGCTGAGCAAGAAGCTCCCGAGCCGAGGCATTTAATGACATAGATAGAAGTTAATGCTGTTGTAAATGTAACGGGAACAACCTGAAAGGCATACGCCCCTACATTGTATCGTAAAAGACCTTTTCGCTGATATCCATCCAGTTGTTCACCTTAGTCTTGAACGAACTGAAAGACTCGTAGACTTTCCGACTCTGTGCATCACGATCAGTCAGCTCTCGCAGCGCATCTTCAGTTGCTTGTTTCAAACCATCCAGTACTTCATCAGGAAATCTGCGAATATCCACGTTTTCCTCCTCAATGAGTTTGGTGATGTACTCACCATTTTTTGCGTCAAACTCGGCCATCATCCAACGGCTAGTTGCCGTGCAGGCTGTTTGGATTATCTGTTGAAGGTCCTCAGGCAGAGCTTGAAATTTTTCTTTGTTTACGATCATCTCCAACACCGGACCTGGTTCATGCCAGCCAGGATAGTAGTAATAATCTGCCACTTGATAAAAGCCCATTTTATAATCATGATACGGCCCGATCCACTCAGCCGCATCGATCACGCCTCGCTCCAGATTGGTGTAAATCTCCCCACCGGAGACCAAAACCGGAGTACCGCCGGCTTTCGCAAGCACCTTTCCACCTAATCCGGGAATACGCATTTTCAACCCTTTCAGGTCCGCGAGGGTGTTGATTTCTTTATTGAACCAGCCGCCCATCTGTACGCCCGTGTTTCCACATAAAAAAGGATGCAACCCAAACGGCTCATAAATTTCTTCCCAAAGTTGCTGCCCTCCTCCGGATAAAATCCAGGCACCCATTTGCTGTGCATTCATCCCGAAAGGTACAGCTGCAAAAAACTGTGCGGCTGGCACTTTGCCGGCCCAGTAATATGCAGCGCCATGGTTCATCTCTACAGCTCCGTTGCTCACCGCATCAAAACCCTCTAAAGCAGGAATCAATTCACCTCCCCCGAAGACAGTAATTTCCATGCGTCCACCGGACATTTTCTTCACCCAGTCGGCAAGCATCTGGCAGCCTTCCCCTACTACGGGGAAATTAGGTGGCCAGGTGGTGGTCATCTTCCAGCGATAGGTTTTATTGAAGTTGATGTTGATCTCCTCAGGTTTCTTGGCAGGTGCACATGCCCCTGCTATTCCCGCCAACCCGGCGATGGAGCCTGCCCCTGCCAGTTTGAGGAGTTTTCTGCGTTTCTCATCCATGAGGGAAAATTAATGAATGCATTTCGTGATTTCACCGATTACTTAATTCAAAAGCCACTACTTCTGTAGTCTAAACCGGAAGTTCATTCCGCAGGAATCCTGTCTCGAAACCTCTGCAACAAGATTTCTCCGCTGCGCAACGAAATGACGATGCTACAGCCCTGTGACCTCCAACCAATTCACCATGCACTATTCACCAAATCCCTAACTCACTCACCCTCATTCATCACCTGATTCTGGTGATTGATGGATTCCTGGTGAACGGCCTTCAGGTACCGCTCGATAAACTCTGAGCTAAGACCTACTTTCTCGCCTTTTTCAGCCGCATGAGTTAGGATGTCCTCCCATCGCTTACTCTGTAAGATGGCAATCCCATTTTCCTTTTTGTAGCGTCCAATGTCCTCAGAAACTTTCATTCGTTCCGCGAACAAGTTCATGATTTCATCGTCCATGCGGTCGATCTCGGTTCGGTACTGCTCCAGCAACGTGGGATCAGCCGGGCTCTCCTTTCTAAGCACGAAATTCTTCACCATCTCGGCTACACGCTCGGGCACCACCTGTTGCTTGGCATCACTCCACGCATTGTCGGGATCAATGTGCGACTCGATCATCACCCCGTCATAGTTCAGGTCAAGTGCCTCCTGTGAGATGGCAGCCAATCCTTCTCGGTTCCCACAGATGTGACTTGGATCGCAAATGATTGGCAAATCCGGAATTCGGCTCATCAGGTCGATTGGCAACTGCCACTGCGGGGCATTTCTGAATTTCTTTTCGCCGTGTTTGGCAAATCCTCGGTGGATCGCGCCGATGCGGTTAACACCCGCCTGGTGGATCCGCTCGATCGCTCCAATCCAAAGCTCCAAATCAGGATTTACCGGATTCTTGATCAAAACCGGAATGTCTACACCCTTGAGTGCATCTGCAATTTCTTGGACGGAAAAAGGATTTACGGTAGTTCGTGCACCGATCCACAGGATGTCCACGCCTGCTTTGAGTGCTTCATACACGTGCTTCACGTTGGCTACCTCGGTGGTGATAGGCAAGCCGGTTTCCTTCTTTGCTGCGTTCAACCATTCCAGCCCAACAGATCCGATTCCTTCGAAAGAACCGGGTCGTGTTCTGGGCTTCCAAATGCCCGCACGGAGTACGTCCACTTGTCCTGTTTTGGCCAGTCGCTGGCATGTTTCTACCACCTGTTCTTCTGTTTCGGCACTGCATGGGCCACTGATGACCACTGGCCGTTCCATTTTGATTCCCGGTAACCAGTCCTGAATTCCGACAACCTTTTCTGTGAGTTTTTCAACCATTTGTTCCATTTTTTTCTTTGTTCTTAAGTTCTATTCCTTCAAGTATTCGTTTGATTTCGTTTCCTTCTTTTATCAGGCCGTAGGTCTTTTCCTTGTTTTTTGAGACAATCGCGTCCCGAAAAACCTGGAGTTTATCAATATATGCATCCATGGCATCCACCAGGTTCTCAGCGTTTTGCTCAAAAATGGGCGTCCACATGTCAGCTGAGCTTTTAGCAAGTCTTACAGTCGAGGCAAAACCCGACCCGGCCATATTGAAAATGTTCTTTTCGTTTTTTTCTATGTCCAATACTGTGAGTCCAAGCGTGAAAGAGGTAATATGCGACAAGTGCGACACGTACGCGATGTGGCGGTCGTGCTCTTCCGCATCCATATGAATCACCTGCATGTTGATGCTTTCAAACACCTGGTTCGTAACCGAAAGGGCTTCCTCGCTACTTTCTTCTTTGTTGCAAATGATGTTCACCTTTCCAGCGTACAAACCACGATGAGCTGCACTTGGGCCGGAAAATTCCGTTCCTGCGATCGGGTGGCAAGCCACGTATTGATTTCTTCTGGGGTGATCCTTGGCGACCGTACAAATTCCCAGTTTGGAGGATCCCAAATCTATCACGACTGTGTCGTCTCCAATCTTGTCAAGCACCTCGGACAAAAGTTTTCGGGCAGCATCCACGGGAATGGCGATGATGACTAAATCAGCAGATTTGACAGCTCGTTCTAAATCCTGAGACTCATCGATAATTCCGAGCGATCTGGCTTCCTGCAGGTGTTCTGTATTACGATCCACGCCGATGATCCTCGAAGCAAATCCGGCTTGCCGCAAGTCCATCGCCATGCTTCCTCCTATCAACCCAACTCCAATGATCGCGACCTTCATTTTCCTTGAAATTTTTCGATTCTGGAAATGGCTTCATTGAACATTTCCTGATTAGAGCAGAGTGAGATTCGGATAAACCGCGAGCCATTCGTTCCGAAGATGAACCCTGGTGTAATGAACACTTCTGCCTTCAAAAGGATTTCATCCACCCATGCTTCCACGCTTTCCACCTGATCAGGAATCTTCGCCCATACGAACATGCCCACTTGATTTTGGTCATAAGTGCACCCAAGCAAGTCCATGATTTGGCAAGCTAGTTTTCTTCGCTCCTGATATTCAGCGTTTAGCTTTTCGTACCAACTCTCGTCCAAAGCCAAGGCCTTAGCTGCAGCTCGCTGTGCCGGAAGAAACATCCCAGAATCGAGATTGCTCTTAAACCTGAGCACATTGTCAATGTGTGTTTTCGATCCAGCCAACATCCCGATTCTCCAGCCGGCCATGTTGTGAGACTTACTAAGTGAATTTAGCTCCAATAGGTGCTCACCTTTTCCTGAAGACAGCAAACTCATAGGCTGATCATTCAGAATGAAGCTGTAAGGGTTGTCATTGCAAACCAGAATGTCGTTTGACTCGGCAAAGTCCTTCACGTCCTCAAAGAATTCAAGAGTCGCCGGAGTACCTGTGGGCATGTTCGGGTAGTTCACCCACATGATTTTGACCTTTGAAAGGTCTTGGTAACGGAGGGCATCCAGATTTGGTTTCCAGCCATTTTCTTCCGTCAAATCGTACGTACGGATCGTGGCTCCCGCTAGTTTGGATGCAGCCGCATAACTCGGATATCCCGGATTCGGCACCAGCACCTCATCTCCCGGATTTAAGTACGTCATCGAAATATGGAATATGCCCTCCTTTGACCCAATCAGTGGCAGAATCTCAGACTCTGGATCGAGCTTGGCGTCAAAGAATTTTCCGTACCAATCAGCGAAGGCCTGTCGGAGTTCAGGGGCGCCCTTGTAACTCTGATACGCGTGCGTATTGTCTTTTTGAGACTCCTGATTTAAAGCTTCTATAACCTCTTTATGCGGCGGCCTATCAGGTGAACCGATCCCAAGATTGAGTACTGAATGACCATTGGCATTCATTTGCGCGATCTCTCGCAACTTCTTTGAGAAATAGTATTCCTGAACGTCTCCTAATCTATCGGCCGTTTTCATAGTATTGTTTCTCCTTTTTTGTAAACCCCCAAAACGTTCAGCATTGAGGTCACACTTTTCAGTTGCTCAATCGTACGTTCGTAATCCTCCAAATCACTGAACTCTAGATCAGCATGGAAATAATATTTCCATTCTTCCTTGATCACCGGGAAGGATTGAATTTTTGAAAGATTGAGTCCATTCTCTGCGATAATATTCAAGGCCTTCAGCAGGCTACCCGGCTCATGTGACACCCTAAAGTGAAGGGAAGCTTTGTTTGCTTCGAATGTTCCATTGAGCGCCTCCTCGCGAGAGAGGATTAGGAATCTGGTGTAATTGTTCTTGACCGTCTCGATTCCTTTTTCCAAAATTTCAAGATCGAAGAGTTTAGCGGCAGATTCGCTAGCGATCGCTCCCACTCCCTCGAGCTTCCCTTCCGCCACCTGTTTCGCCGAAAGCGCGGTATCCGGCTTTTCGATTAACCCAATCTCTGGATAATCGAGGAAGAACTTTCGGCACTGTTCTATGGCCATGGGATGTGACCACACCTCCTTCAAGTCAGAGATTTTCGTTCCTGGCAGAGCCATGAGGTTGTGGTGAATTCGCGTGTAGATTTCACCAACAATCTTGAGATTTGATTGGAGCAGCAGTGAGTAATTAGGCCCGATGCTTCCGGCTATGGAATTTTCAATTGCCATGACCGCCCCCTCAGTCTGGTTCTTGTCCTCGGCCATGCGAACAAGCTGGTGAAAGGAGATAGCCGGCACCACATCCACCGACCTTCTGAAAAAGTTGTCAGCGGCGTGCTGGTGATAGCTCCCTTCAAATCCCTGTATGGCAATTCTCAATTTCATGGCATAAAAAAAGACCTCCATTTGGAGGTCTTAGGTTTATTCATTTACGAACATATTAGACCTCCACTCTGCTCAGTGCATAAAAGAAGTAGAAGTAATATGTTCTTTGGTTCCTCATCGTTGTGGCGGTAAATGTGAAGGTAAAATTTCTATTCAGCAACACATTCGCTAAAAAATTATGCCTGATTCAATATTTTGTCGAATTCCTTGAAAAATCAATAGCAATAAAGGTCCAATCTAATCGGTCTATGATTTAACCAGACTAGCCTACAATTGATATATTTGTTTCGATCGGATAAAAAACCTGAGCTAAACATGCGGATTTCCTTTTTCTCACTTCTTCTCTGTCTTTCTATCATATCGAACAGCCAGGACAAGCCTAACGTCATTGTGATTCTCGGTGATGACATGGGATTCTCTGATTTGGGGTCTTACGGGTCCGAAGTAGCCACGCCCAACCTTGATATGCTCGCAGAAAATGGCATTCGCTTCCGCCAGTTTTATAATATGGCCAAATGTGCTCCTTCCAGAGCTGCGCTAATTACCGGCCAAAACATTGGAAATGACTGCTCAGTTTCCATTGCTGAAGCACTGAAGCCCGAGGGCTATTTTTCTATTTTCTGTGGGAAAGAGCATGTGGAGGACTGGATGCCAAAAAGCACCTATGTAGAAAATAGCTTCACCAAAAGTCTTTACCACAGAGGAAACGAATTTTTCATTCCTCCTAGTGGGAAAATGCACAGACCCTTTGTCCTGAATGGAAAACGAACACGGCCTGACAAGCTGCACTGGAAGAAACTGCCGGTTTTTTACAAACCAGATGTAATGACAGATTATGCATTAGCATGGATGGATCAGGCTAAAAATGAGAAAAAACCAATTTTCTTATACATGGCCTACCATGTAGCTCATTATCCTTTGCAAGCAAGAGAAGAAGACATTGCGAAATACCGTGACGTATATCGGGTTGGTTGGGATGTAATAAGGAAGCAAAGGTTCGAACGCCAAAAGGAACTTGGTGTAATCACTGATAAACATCAACTGACAGATCCACTGGATAACGTAAATCTCACATTCCCCAAAACGAAGGATCCACGTCGAGTAGTTATTCCAAAATACAGACCATGGGATTCTTTGACAACTGAGGAGCAAGACGAGTGGTCTCTGGAGATGGCCGTCTACTCCGCAATGATTGACCGCATGGATCAGAACATCGGTCGACTGATTAGCTGGCTTAAAGAGAATGGCGAATTTGACAACACAATCATCATGTACCTGTCAGATAATGGATCCAGTCCGTACGATTCCAATCACAGTTTTGAGCATCCTCCTGGAGGCGCTGAATCGTGGCGGGCGCTCAGCACCGTTTGGGCCAACGTCGCAAATACGCCTTTCAAGTATTACAAGTCTTACGGATTTGAAGGTGGATCAAACACCCACTTCATCATGCACTGGCCGGAAAAATTGATGCAGGGTGAGATTGTGGATGGACCGGGACACATCACGGATATTTTCCCCACCATCTTGGATGCCACTGATACGCCGTATCCAGACAAACTACATGATGCTCCTACCTTGCCATTGCACGGCAGTTCGTTACTCCCACTTGCCAGAGGTGAAGATCGAGATCCTCCGAAATTCATTTATTCAGGCTTCAAGAAAAGAATGCGCAGCTACCGTGAAGGCGATTGGAAAATCGTGAAGGTCATGGGGAGTTCATGGCACCTTTATAACATGAAGGACGACCCAACGGAAACGAATAACCTGGCGGAGGCCAATCCCGAAAAAGTAGCCGAACTGGAAACTGCCTATCTGGGGGTTGAAAAATTGTACGACAAGTACAAAGGCAAGAAATAACGCATCATGTCTCGAAAGATCAAAGACCAGTTAGTAGGCCTTGATCCGAAATTTCAATATCGGGGATTAAATCAGACCCGTGTTGAGACTTTCAGTGATGTAGGTTTCGCACTGGCGATTACATTGATCGTTCTCTCCGCTTCCGTGCCGGAATCCTTCGCCGAACTGAAAGAATCGATGAAGGGCATTCTTCCCTTCTTCGCATGTGTTGTACTACTTGTCGTAATTTGGGTTCAACATTATATGTTTTTCCTGCGATATGGCCTCCAGGATATTCGCACAGTCGTCTACAACACCTTTTTGCTTTGTCTGGTTTTGGTATATGTCTATCCACTCAAGTTTCTGATGAATTTTCTGGTGGGATTCTACTCGTCCCTCATTACTGGAACTAATTATATTTTGATTCAGGATTTTGGGCCTGGAGATATGAAATTCCTGATGATCATGTATGGCGTGGGGGCAGGATTGATCTTTCTAACTTTATCCCTTTTATATAAGCATGCATTGAATACGAAGGTTGAATTGGAGCTCGATGATTACGAGATTTTTGAGACGAAATCAAGCATCAATGTCAATCTACTTCTGAGCAGTATTCCCATCCTCTCAGCACTCATTGCAGCCGTAGGGACGGAAAGTGGCCTAACTTATGGTTTGTCTGGGTTTGCCTATATGTTGTACCCCATTGTCATGCCGCTGTATGGTCGCTATTTAAATAAGCGGCAACAGGTACTTTTTCCTGACATCAATTGACGCCTCGTGACATCCTGTCAGACATGGCCCCTCTGGAACAACTTTTGACCTAGGCGGCATCAGAATTTAAACGCAAAATTTGTCATGCAAGAAAAAGGTACGATTTCCATTCACACGGAAAACATCTTCCCGATAATCAAGAAATTTCTTTACTCTGATCACGAGATTTTCCTTCGTGAACTCGTTTCCAATGCCGTTGATGCCTCTCAGAAAATAAAGCAACTGGCTCAACTTGGAGAATACAAGGGCGAGCTGGGGGATTTGATCGTGGATGTGTCCTTCGATGAGAAAAAGAAGACCATCACCATCTCCGATCAAGGAATCGGGATGACCGCTGACGAAATAAAAAAATATATCAATCAGATTGCTTTTTCTGGAGCAACTGAGTTCGTCGAGAAATACAAAGACAAAGCAGACAACCAGCAAATCATTGGGCACTTTGGACTGGGTTTCTACTCCGCCTTCATGGTAGCCAAGCAAGTAGAAATTGTGACTTTGTCTCATCAGCAAGGAGCTGAAGCTGCGAGATGGGTCTGCGACGGTGAGACCGAGTTTGAGATTACAGAGGCAACTAAAGAATCTCGAGGTACAGACATCATTCTTCACATCGCTGAAGACTCGGAGGAATTCCTGAATAAAGCGAGACTAGAAACGATTCTTCAGAAATACTCCAAATTCCTCCCAATTCCGATTCGGTTTGGAGAGAAAGACGAGAGCGTACCGGATGGCGAAGACAAAGACGGAAAGCCACAGTACAAAACAGTCAAGAAGGACAACATCATCAACGATACAGAGCCACTTTGGACTAAGTCTCCAAAGGATCTGAAAGACGAGGATTACATTGATTTTTACCGCACACTGTATCCTTTTTCAGAAGAACCACTTTTCTGGATTCACCTGAACGTTGACTATCCGTTCAATCTGACAGGAATCCTTTACTTCCCGAAATTGAAAAATGATTTCGAGGTTCAGAAAAACAAAATTCAACTGTATTCACGTCAGGTGTTCATCACTGATGAGGTGAAAGACGTGGTGCCGGAATTCTTGCAGCTTTTGCATGGGGTCATAGACTCGCCGGACATTCCACTCAATGTATCCCGATCTTACCTGCAGTCAGACAGCAACGTGAAGAAAATCAATGGTTACATTTCCAAAAAAGTAGCTGACAAACTGGGTGACCTATTCAAGAACCAAAGAGAATCCTACGAGAAAAAGTGGGACGACATTGGACTATTCGTGAAGTACGGCCTGATTTCAGACGAGAAATTTGGGGAGAAAGCAATTGACTTTGCACTTTTGAAAAACCTGGATGATAAGTATTTCACGATTGAGGAGTACAAAAAGAAGATCGAGGCAAATCAAAAAAACAAGGACAAAAATCATGTGTTCTTGTACGCCAACAACAAGGATGCTCAGCACGGCTACATCGACGGTGCACAAAAAAGAGGATACGATGTAATTCTCCTAGACAGTCCGATAGACAGTCACTTTGTGAGCCACCTGGAGCAAAAGCAAAATGACATCATCCTAAAGCGGGTGGATGCCGATGTGCTGGATAAACTCATAGAAACCGATGAAACAAAAGAGTCTGTACTCTCGGAAGACGAGTCGAATAAATTGAAGGAAATCTTCGAGAAGGCCATCGACGACTCCAACAACATGGTGAATGTGGAGCCTATGGCGCCAGACGATCTGCCTGTAACGATTACCCTGCCCGAGTTTATCAGACGGATGAAGGACATGCAGGCAACCGGAGGCGGCCCGATGATGTTTGGCGACATGCCTATGAACCTGACCGTGTCGGTGAATGCCAACCACGCGCTGGTAAGAAAAATTCTGGATTACAAGAAAGAGCCTAGTCAAGTGAACCTTGCCAAGCAAGCATACGACCTGGCGTTACTGGCGCAAGGTATGCTCTCCGGTGAGAAGCTCACCAACTTTGTCAATCGCAGCGTAGAGATCGCTGGTAAGTAGCGGTTTCCCTTTATATATATTTGAAGCCGGATCCATAATGGGTCCGGCTTTTTTATGACCGGTACTAAGAGCCCACGGCAAACCTACCCGACTCCACGGTTTTGCCGTCCTTGATCACCCGGTAGAGGTATACGCCTTTTGAAAGTGAAATCGGGAAAACCTCAAATTCCGCACTGATGATAAAATCCGTCAGCGGCTTTCCTGAAGTATCCAAAATCTGAAAAACAGCACCCGTCACAGGGCTCAAGAATGCTAGCTGCCCATCGGTCACCGGATTAGGAAAGAGAATATACTTTTTGTCGTCGGTGGTAAATATTTCGATTCGTTCGCTCAGTATTTCCAATCCGTTTTCAGTAATGAGTTGAAGCTGGTAGGTAGATCTACCCGGATTCAAGTCAGCATCTTCAAACAAATAATCAAGCTCAGATGGATTGATCTCCACCAAGGCAGCAGAATCTCTGCTATCCGTTTTTAAAATACGAAGAGTATTGATTCGGTCAGGCAAACTAATGTCCACATTCATTTCAACTTTATCCTCACGAACAGAAATCAAAAAATTATTTAAGTAGCAACCAATCCCTTGTTGGCTCACATTTACCGTTTCGTCAGGGCGACCATTAGTGAATTCAAAAACTGGTCTTGCTGTGAAATGCACTCCTTCGTAACTAGAGCGATCAACGATTGCAAACGTGTCTGCCGTAGAAATGATCGGTTGAAGTTGAGTGCCATCAAAAGCCAAAAGCTCGTAATCTTGATTCTCTCCAATTTTATTCCAAGTTAGTACCAGCTCATCGTCACACAGGAGCGCTACATCCATCTCTAATTTTTCGTGGATAGCGAATGTGTCAGACTTGAATTCATTCATCCCAAAGGTGGCACGGAGTACCGCCTCCTTTGGCCCACCGGATTCCTGAAGGATAGAAGTCATCTGAGATGGCGAGAGGCCATCAACGGTCGTCCAGGTCTCATCCAAATAACCAATTTCCAGATTTCCATTTTCCTGAAAACTGTGATCGAAATAAACTTTGAATGGTTCATCAATTAATTGAGCATCGTTGCGGGTAGGATAGTCCCATGTGAAATCACCTTCAGCTTGGATTAAGTACGCAACTGAAAATGGCTGATCTCCAATCAAATCTGAGGAGGCAATGGTTAAAGTGTATTCTCCAGCATTAGGATTTTCGATTGTGATCAACTCCACATTATTTAAGGTGTCAATTTTTCGGACAGCAGGAGATTCCAATTGGTCAACAGACGGTCTGTGATCAAGCACCCATGGAAGCCATTGGCCGTCCATTCCCGTTACTTCAAGATCAAGATCATTTACCAACGCATAAAAATCGCCGTTATTAGCTGCGGGATCTCTCCAAGTCAGCGTAACCCGAAGCTCAACCGTATTCGGTGGAATCGTGATCAAGTGATTCTCACTGGAATTCTGATCGCTCAACGTGCCTGTTAGGAAATTTCCTTCATCTATAAGCTCAAGTGATCGGCGATAATTGAGTTGCCCATAACCGGATGTGAAGTCAGGACCTTCGGCTTCAATATCTATTGCTGAAGCAATGAGGATGGCTTTGACCATATCGCTTGTTGGCACTTGATCAAATGAATTCTCAAAATACTGACTAATACCCGCCGCTGCTCCAGATACCAATGCTGCTGCATCAGAAGTGCCTCCACCCCCGTATGCCGCTAATTCAGGTTTTATCCGTCCGTCATAAGCCGGCCCGGCTGAGTTGGATTCAGGCACATTGCCCTCATCATCCGTACCTGTGACCACAAGTACATTTTTTGCTTGCTTAAAACTGCCAGTTAAGGTTCTGTATCTCAATATATCAGAATAATCCCCGGTACTATTGGATGATCCAGAATTGCCAGCCGAGAACACGTGAAGCAGTTCCGGCATTTCAATGGTTTGCTCATCGAAAGCCACAGACTCCACTCCATAGAAGTTTTCAATGCCCACACCATACGAATGATTCTGAATACTGATCCCTCTGTCTAGATAGTCCGCATCAAGAGCCGGTAATAGACTATTAAAGCTTTCGGAATATAGAAGTGAGCTCGTCGAAACTCCCTGCCCGGCCTTGCCGCTATTGGCAGTGCCTCCGATCAATGTAGCCATATCCGTGGCATGAGAAGTTACTTGAGGTGAACTCAATTCATCTCGCGTGGATTTGTGCCCAATGTCCAAATCCAATGTATCCAATGAGCCTTCCTTGACGGAAATGACCCTGACCTCAAATTCAATATTTTCAATTTTGGCCTGACCTGACCTGATTCCATTGATACTCAGATTATGATCACGAATCAGACTTTCCTCAATAGGAATCCGGTCCGCCCCTTGTACATAGGTCACGTATGGTAAGGGAAGAATCCTTCGCTTGATTACGCGACTATTGGTCTCGATCAAAGAGATTTTTCGCCGTTCATCAAAGTAAATTTCCTTTAGTCCTTCGATTTCACTCAGACTTTTAGATGACTTGATGTAAAATTTTTTAGATTTTTTATAATTTTTTTCGTCCGATAATTTCCACAAATCATTGATTTCGTATACCTCAGAATATGAATATTTTTCATCTAAATGATAAGCTCTAACAATTACCGAGTTTGTGTTCAATCGCCTAACGATTGGCACATCACTTTGAGAATCTTTCACCAATAAGAAAGTATTTCCTGAATTACTCCGAATTTTCTTTGGTTTCAGGACTTCCAGATCTTGGGATTGGAGAAAAAGGCTTACAAGAGAAAGTACAAAAACAAAAATTGCCTTCATGTCGCGAATTTAGAATCTTATTCTTTCATAGCCTGCGGGCCCAATAGACAACTACGCAAACGGTTTCGGGAAAAAAATTATATTGCGTCGTTCATTAATTAAAAACAACCAATTCTAAAGACAAGATTATGAAGAGAATTTTTAGAGTAATGGCCATCGCCATAGTTGGATCATTTGTATTCTACAGCTGCTCAAACGAAGATGTAACATCTCAGAATGAAATCTCACCTGAGATTCTTTCCCTGATCACTGATGCGGGATTCAGCACTGATATTATTTACCCACTCAAGACAGATGAGGGTTTCATAATTGAAGGTGATATTTTCCTCACAGAAAATCAGCTCAGAGAAATGTCCCACGGTCACAGATTACCTGGAATTGAACAGTATCGTACGACTAACCTGGTATCTGATGGTGGAGGTAGAGTTATAACAATGTATGCTGCAGAAGGTGGGAGAAAAGGTTATAGTGCCGGTATGATTGCTGGGCTTGATATGGCAATAGCAAGATACAACGCCGAAAACCTAAACATCTCCTTCCAAAGAGTGACTTCTTCTAGGGGGGCTGACATAGTTATGAAGAGACTCAGCAAGAGAGACGAGCGAAGAGGAGTACTCGGTTCTGCGGGATTCCCAACTTCTTCGGGAGATCCATATGGAGAAATCAAAATGAGTGGAATCCTTGAGTCTTCTTATGGCCTGAGCACTGAAGGGATTGCCACAATCATTGCTCACGAAATGGGACACTGTATTGGTTTCCGTCATACGGATTATTTTGACAGAAGTGTGTCTTGTGGCGGAGGAACATCTAATGAAGGTAGTGCCGGAGTTGGAGCAATCCACATTGCAGGCACTCCTACTGGAGCTACACTTGCTGACAAATCATTTATGTTAGCTTGTACCGATGGTGGTGACAGACCATTCAACAATGATGATGTAACAGCATTGAATGTACTTTACTAGGATCATTTAAAATTGACATGAAGGCTCCCAATTTTCGAATTGGGAGCTTTTTTATTTATCTTTTGTCTCGATTAATTATAAACATAACCAACCCTATTAATTATGAAGAGAATTATTAACGGAATGGCCGTGGTACTGATGGCCTCTTTTGTATTCTACGGATGCTCTGAGGATATTCAGTCCAATGAAATTTCTCAGGAGAACTTAGATCAAATGACCGCTCTTGGATTCAATGTCGATGACATTTATCCGCGAAAGGTTGACGGTGGATTCGTTGTTGAAGGAGATATTTTTCTTTCCCACGAAGACCTAAACACTCTCGGGACCCCAATGAGAATCCCAAATGTTGAGCATTATGCTACAACCAATATGGTTAATGCAGGTGGTGGAAGAAACATCACCGTTTATATCCCAGTAGCTTCAGATGGGGGTGGAGATGATGGAGGGGGTGGAAACGGCAATGGAAAACCTAAAAAGAATAAGAATGAATTTGACGCCCGAGGTGGTAAAGGCAAGCCAGGAGGCGGTGGTGGGACTACTTTTAGTGCCACCTATGAAGCGGCCCTTGATGAAGCCATTGCTCGATACAACGGCGAAAACTTAAACATCACTTTCAGTAGAGTAAGTACTTCTAGCGGTGCTGATATCGTGTTTTCCAGATTATCATCTAACGAAGAAAGTCAAGGAATCTTGGGATCAGCAGGATTCCCTACTGGAGGTGGAGATCCTTATGGCGCCATCCAAATGAGTGGAATCTTAGAATCCACGTATGGATTGTCAGTGAATGGAATCGCGACAATCATGGCACACGAAATGGGGCACTGCATTGGCTTCCGACACACAGATTATATGGATAGAAGCTACAGCTGCGGTGGCTCGGCATACAATGAAGGATCTGCCGGCGTGGGTGCAAACCACATTCCTGGTACGCCTACTGGACCGTCTGCTAATTCTTACATGTTGGCCTGTACTGATGGCAGCAACAGAAACTTTACAAATGCGGACAAAACAGCATTGAACTACTTGTATTAAGTACAAATGATATTGCGAAAAAGGCTCTCCATTTGGGGAGCCTTTTTTTGTTATTTTCGATACCTCAATTAACCTAACACCATGAGACAATTTTTAGCCCTTCTCGTTTTAGCCACCTTTTCATTAACCGCCCAGATTTCACTGAATTATTACCTCCCCACTGATGTGTCGTATAATCCGGATATTCCGACACCTGAAGATGTTCTCGGATACTCTCCCGGCGAATGGCACGTGAGTCACGATCAATTATTGGTTTATGCACGAGCTGTCGCAAATGCGTCAGATCGAATGATCATAGAAAACTACGCCAAAAGCTATGAAGGCCGTCAATTACTGCACCTCATCGTAACCTCACCGGCAAATCACCAAAATATCGATCAGATCATTGCATCGAGAAAAGCTGTGAAGGAAGGCCGAATGGAAGACACAAAATTGGTTGTACAGCTCGGCTATAGCGTTCACGGGAATGAAGCCAGCGGATCAAATGCCTCGCTCGTCACTATGTATTATCTCGCAGCGGCTCAGGGAGACAAAATTGACAAAATGCTGGATCAGACTGTGATAATCGTCGATCCAAGCTACAACCCTGACGGGCTGAACAGATTCGCGTCATGGGTAAATACTCACAAATCAAAAGTCATTAATCCTGACCCGAATGATCGGGAGTACGATGAAGCCTGGCCAAGGGGCCGGACCAATCATTATTGGTTTGACCTGAATCGAGATTGGTTACCTGTACAGCATCCTGAGTCTCAAGGAAGGATTCGCCAGTTCCATAAATGGATGCCGAATATTCTGACCGATCACCACGAAATGGGCACCTCAAATACGTTCTTTTTTCAGCCCGGCGAACCATCCAGGAAATTCCCGAACACCGACAACAAAAATCCGCAGCTGACACATGAGATCGCCAAATTCCACGCAAAAGCTCTGGACAGCATCGGATCCCTATACTATTCCAAGGAAGGCTTTGACGACTTCTACATCGGTAAAGGATCAACTTACCCAGACGTAAATGGTAGTATCGGAATTTTATTCGAACAGGCTAGTTCCCGAGGACATGCCCAGGAAAATCCCTATGGAGTTTTGACCTTCCCATTTGGCATTCGAAATCATTTTGTCACGTCGCTTTCTACATTGGAGGCATCCCAGAATATGATTGATCAGCTCAAGAAGTATCAAGTTTCGCAATACAAGGATGCAGCGAAATGGAATAGCCCAAAGGCCTACGTTTTTGGTGACAAGCGTGATCTCATGAAAAGCCTGGAGCTCGTCAGAATTCTCCAAAATCACGAGGTGAAAGTTTACGATTTAGCGAAACGAACGAATGCTTCAGGGAAGAGTTTTGAGCAGGGAGCCGCATTTGTTGTGCCAATGAACCAGCCACAAGCCAGACTGATAAAATCCATTTTCGAAACCCGCACATCATTTACTGACAGCTTGTTTTATGATGTTTCTACTTGGACATTCCCATTGGCTATGGACATTCCTTCGGGTGAAATAAACGGAAAATCTCTTGACACTAGCCTGATGGGTGAAGAGACGGCAAAAACCACGGTGGCCGGAAAACGAATTGGAGGGACATCTGATTACGGATACATTTTCGAAACCTATGGATATTTTTCCCATCGCTCAATTCAGCGACTGCTTGATGCCAAGCTCATCGTTAGAGTGTTAGAAAAATCGCATACATCAGGGGATCGCTCTTTTCCAAGGGGATCGATTTTAGTCCCTGTAGGAGTCCAGAAATCAAAAGGTGAAAAAATCGAGCGGATATTAGATGAGATCGCTGCGAAAGACGGAGTTGATATTCATGCCATTCAAACAGGTTATGCAGTTGCGGGAATTGACCTGGGCAGTCCAAGTATGACCAAAATAGATGCACCTAAAATCGCAGTTTTAGTCGATGGTGGAGTGAGCAGCTATGAAGCCGGAGAAGCCTGGCATGTGCTGGATCAGCGGATTGGGGTGAAGGTCACAAAACTTCCTTTGGATCGACTCAACTGGGCCGATCTCTCGAGGTACAACAGAATCGTGATGCCAAACGGCAACTACGGAAATATCTCTAAGAACGGAGTTGACAATCTCAAAGAATGGGTCAAAGGAGGCGGAATCATCATAGCCTGGAAAAGCGCCGGTGCTTGGTTGGCCTCTAACGACATAGCCAAAATTGAATTTGAAAAGAATGATCGGGACACAACTGGTTTCAAAACCTATGGTGACTATTCACGAAATAACGGAGCAAAGGTCACCGGTGGTTCGATCTTCAATGCGAGCATCGATCTGACGCATCCATTGGCCTACGGTATGAGTCGTGATCAACTTGCTCTGTTCAGAAACCACAATAGGATTTTGAAAAAAGCCGGTAATCCTTATGCTAACCCATTGGTTTACACAGAGAAGCCATTGCTCAGCGGATATGTCCACAAGGATAATCTGTCCTGGATCAAAGGAGCTCCAGCTGCGCAGATAGTGGCAAATGGACGTGGGATGGTTATTTACCTGGCCGACAACCCCAATTTCAGGGCATTCTGGTACGGGACCAATAAGCTATTCTTCAACGCCTTGTACTTCGGAGATGTAATTAGTTCAGGAACTGCTCGTTAGGACACTAAATTTGCGACATGAGAAGTTGGATCAGTATTTTGACCATCAGTGGTTTCTTATTTGCCCAGGCACAGGAGGAGAGTCTTGAAAACCTGTTTAAGGTGGATTATGATACTCCCCTGACGATCGATTTGGAAGATGAAGAAGAGGAACAAGAGGAAGATGTCGCTCCGAAGAAGAAAAAAAAGAGAAATGTCTTTTTTGGTATCAAAACCAAGAAGCATTTCACCAGAACCGGTTTTGGTCAGGAAGCAGTTTACGAACTCTTTAATTTTCTCAAAGAATACCAAGGACCACCAGACTATGCTCAAGACTTCTATTGGTATGACACCAAGAAAAAGAAAATTGTCAACTCGCTCCGTATAGACCCGGATCGAGCGTACGTGCTACACGGTCCTTACAAAAAAATGATGGGCGATCAGGTTCTTGAAGAAGGCTGGTTTTACAAAGGGCTAAAACATAAGCGATGGGTGAGATTCAACACCTCAGATATTCTGCAAGACAAAAAGTATTGGTGGAAAGGCTGGCCACAGGAATCTCTACTCGCTTACTACGATCACGACCGAACTCAGTTAAAAGAGGTGATTCCCGTTCATTATGGAGAGAAAGAAGGCGAGTATTGGGCATTCCACGATGATGGCACATTAGCTGCCCGAGGATTTTTCAAGCATGATTACAAAGTGGGCACATGGCGTGAATTTTATCCAAATCGCAGAGTGAAACGGGAAATTCTCTATCCGGAAGATCCCTTCGATTTTGAACATGAGCCAGTCATATTGAGGGAATGGGACCGAAACGGTCAGCTGATTTATGATCGTGAGGACTTCCTGGAAAGCCTGAGGTAATTACTTAATCAAGCGTATCTCTGTCCTTCGATTTTCCTGATGCTTTGCTCTGGAGCAATCTGCATCATCTACACAATCATTGACCAGCTTACTTTCGCCGTAAGCTGCCACTTTGATACGATCAGCAGCTACTCCGTATTTGGACAAATAGTCTGCCACTCGATTGGCTCTACGTTCGGACAACCATTTATTATAGTGTGCTGTGCTTCTGGAATCCGCATGACCGTGAAGCTCCACTTTCAATTCCGAATTGGCCGCCAGATATTTTGCCAGACGCTGCAGTTCACCAAAATGACTTCCTCTCAAATAAGAGCTATTCACGTCGAACAAGACGGTCAGGTAGTCAAAAGACTCCCCTGTTTTTGGATCGGTGAAACTTGCCAAACTCGGTTTCTGGACCACAACCGGCGGAGGTGGTACAATTTTCATCCTAATTAAATCCACAGACATTTCATCTGCATAATCAAGTTCGACTTCAAGCTTATTGACGAGAACATATCCATCCATTTCAGCACTTGCCATCCAATTCTGTCCGCCAGGCACGAATATCTGATAGTCTCCGTTGACATCAGTGATCGAATAAAACTCATCATTGTTGATATCATTATAGAGAACTGTAGCTCCGTCAATGGGTGTCGAATTTTCATCATCCACGACGCGACCGGAGATCAGGACCATTTTTGGTCGCTGGGTTATATGATAGATATCAGCGGTTCCCGCACTATCGCCTTTGGCATAAAACCTGTCCACTAAATTTTCAGATACGTTGAAGTAGCTCTCGTCACCATTGCCATTGACATTCATTCCAAGGTTCAATGGCTCAGACCAGTTTTCCCAAGTATCGTCCAATCTTTGTGAGACATACACATCGAATCCACCGTATCCATTAAATCCTTTTGAGGAGAAATAAAGCACCTTAGCTTGTAAGTCCATTTGCGGAGACCCTTCCTCAGCGAAAGAGTTGATTGTTGGTCCCAGATTCTTTGGTTCTGTCCATGTCTCGCCCTGTTTGAATGACACATATACATCTCTATCTCCAAAACCACCATCTCTGTTCGTAGACATGATCAGGGTGTTTTCATTCACTAGATAATAATCAGTGCGATTGGAGTAATTGTATTCATTTTCGATTTGAAGAGCCTCGGGCTGTCCAAAAACCCCATTTTCAATTGTTGCAAGAGAAACTCCTTCCCGCATCTTGTCTTTCTCCTCATAAACATTTCCAAGAAGATAGTGATCGACTCCATTGATATTGGTAATCGAACAAATGAAATTTGGCCCTTTAGTATTCCACGGTGGACCAAGATTTTTTGCAGGTGTCCATTCATTTCCATCCCCAATCCGCTCCGAATACCAAATGTCTTCCGGGTCATTTTCCTCGCCGACATTTTGCGGGTCATATTGGCGAGAGAAATACAGCGTATTTCCGTCTGGTGAAAGAATTGGATCATTTTCTTCGTACTGACTATTTACACTTTCGCTCATGCGCTCAGTCTTGAAATTCCTCAAATCCTGAAGTGCCTTTCTTTCGATGCTGTTGATTAATGAGGATTCAGAATTTCCGAGCCCCACCGCATCGATGGTATTCCTCCCGGGGACGCTCTCTACATCCAGAACAAGTTTAATTGCATGAACGGCAAAAGGAGTTTCCTCAAACTTCTGATGAAAGAATCTGGTGCCGTCTTCTACCCAAGCGGCCTCTAAATCGAGCTGAGTGTATTCATAAAGTTCCTCGTCATAGAAGAAAATGCTCTTAATAGATCCTGGGTTTTCAGATTCAGCTATGATGATTTGATTGACGGGAGTGGGGTTTTCGAACCCTAAAACAATGAACTCTTTCCGCGAAATCTCTCCCGGTAGCCATGCATTTGATCGCTTCGACCCAATCCACATGGCATCAGGTTCTCCTAAGGCTTGGAGTGCCGAAAATTCATCTCCGGAATGCTCTGAAGAAACATCAATAACTTGGGAGGCCCAGTTAATTTCCTGACTGTTTCCGGAATTGGCTAGGCATAATACAATTAGGCTAAATATAAATGTAGCAATGAAAGTCCTTTTGTCACGAGGCATAAATATCTCTGTCAAGTCTTGTAGTGATGATCTAAAATTACAACAATTGAACTTAAAGGTTCTTTAAAATATCCAATCTACTTAGGATTCGTTCATATTCATTTGACCTATAGTTTTTCATCTTTTATTCTGCCTTGTCAAGTTAGATTTGCGCAGTGTCGACTGATGAGAAATTTATGCTTCGGGCCATCGCATTGGCAAAAAAAGGTCTTGGTCAAGTGAGTCCCAACCCTCTGGTCGGATGTGTGATCGTTCATCAGAACCGAATAATTGGGGAAGGATTTCATCAACAATATGGCCAAGCGCATGCAGAAGTAAATGCAATTGCATCAGTCCTGGATACAGATCTCCTAAAGGAATCAACACTCTTTGTCACCTTAGAGCCCTGCGCCCATCATGGTAAAACGCCACCATGCGCAGACTTGATCATCGAACAGAAAATTAAGAAGGTCGTAATTGGTTCAGGTGATCCATTTCTTGAAGTCAACGGAGAAGGAATTAAGAGACTGAGAGCTGCCGAGGTTCAAGTCGTAGAAAACTTTCTGGAGCCGGAATGCAGCTCAATGAATCGTCGTTTTTTGACTTCTGTGAAAAAAGGTCGCCCTTACATCATCCTGAAATGGGCACAAACTTCGGACGGGTTTATTGCACGTGAAAACTATGATTCGAAGTGGATTAGCAATCAATATTCCAGGCAATTAGTGCATAAATGGCGAGGCGAAGAGGACGCAATATTAGTGGGCAAGAATACGGTGAATCACGATGACCCTGCTTTGACCACACGGGAATGGGTCGGTAAAAATCCAATAAGGATTGTACTGGATCATGATTTAAAAATATCCAACAAAAAGTATCAAATCCATAACGATGAGGCTCCAACATTCATTTTTAACACCCGGAAGCACGAGAATAATTTTGTCAAATTTGATGGCTCTTTGGCATCTTTGATGCTTCAATTATCCGAATTGAAAATTCAATCTATAATCATTGAAGGAGGAGCACGAACTTTATCAGATTTTATAGAAGCTGGGATGTGGGATGAAGCCAGAATATTTACTGCTGAGAAAACTTTTGGAAAAGGGATTATCGCACCGACTTTAAAGGGGGAGGTTTTCGAGGAACGAGATATCCTGGGAGATCGATTGCAAATAATAAAGAATGCCGAGCAAGGGTAACATCTACGAAAAATTGGGAACATTCAGTGAACACTGGAGTCCGAAAATCATTGCGGAACTGAACGGGCAGGACGTGCGTGTGGCGAAACTCCTTGGTGAGTTTGAATGGCACAGCCACGAACAAGAAGATGAAATGTTTCTGATCCTAACTGGCCAACTCGAGATTCACTTTCGCGAGAGAGTCGAGCGCCTATCCAAAGGAGACTTCATTGTCATCCCTAGGGGAACTGAACATAAGCCTGTTGCCTTAACAGAAGTAGAAGTTTTACTTTTTGAACCGTCAAGCACCGTCAACACTGGCTCCAACCAATCAGCCAAAACTAAAACCCAACTAGACAGAATCTAATGGCCGAAGAACTCGTAAAGATTTCCACCGACTCCAAGGCGATCAAATACACCTTGCTCTTCCCACAGATAGAAGCGTTGATTTCCGGAGAAACAAATCTCATAGCCCGACTCGCAAACATCAGTGCGGCATTGAAGGAAGGGATGGATTTTTTCTGGGTGGGCTTTTATCTAGTGGAGGATCAGGAGTTGGTGCTAGGACCATTTCAGGGCTCGATTGCCTGCAGTCGGATAAAAAAAGGTCGAGGCGTTTGTGGACAATCTTGGGAAAAGGACAGGACACTAATAGTCCCGAATGTCGATCAATTTGATGGGCACATCGCATGCAGTTTTGCTACCAAATCAGAGATAGTTGTTCCCATAAGAGAAAATGGAAAAGTCATCGGGGTGCTGGATGTCGATAGCGACAGACCAGATGATTTTGATCAAGTGGATCAGGAGTGGCTGGAGAAGATTGCGAACCTAGTCTAGGTTATTTCTTTAGAAGCTCAGCCGCTTCCTTCGCAAAATACGTAAGAATGATATCGGCCCCAGCTCGCTTGATCGAAAGCAAAGTTTCCATCATGGCCTTTTCGCCATCCAACCAACCCTTTTGAGCGGCCGCCTTATTCATGGCATACTCCCCAGAAACATTGTAAGCCGCGATCGGAATTGGGAAATTTTCCTTCAGTGCATGAATTACGTCAAGATATGCTAAAGCTGGTTTGACCATGAGCACATCGGCACCCTCCTCGTAATCCAACTCGGCTTCCAGAATTGCCTCGTCCTTGTTGGCCGGATTCATCTGGTATGTTTTCTTATCCCCGAATTTCGGCGCTGAGTCCAGCGCATCTCGAAATGGTCCGTAGAAAGCTGATGCGTATTTTGCCGTGTATGACATGATGCCCACATCTTCAAATCCATTTTCATCAAGTACCATTCTTAAATAACCAACCCTACCGTCCATCATGTCTGAAGGCCCAACCATGTCAATGCCCGTCTCGGCCTGAGCCAAAGCCATTTTGCCAAGGATTTCTAAAGTCTCATCATTCAGGATTTTGCCGTCCTTCACGATTCCATCATGACCATCTGAACTGTATGGATCCATGGCCACATCAGTGATGATCATCGCTTCCGGAAATTCCTTTTTGATCCGATCGAGGGATTTCAAGTAGAAAAAATCTCGATCGTGGCTTTTGCTCCCTTTTGCGTCCTTATGCTCCTCACCTACTACCGGGAAAACATCGAACCCTTTGATCCCAAGCTTCAGACATTCTTCGATTTCATGGAGCATCAAATCCTCAGAAAACCTGAATATCCCGGGCATGGACTCTACTTCCGATTTCTGATTTTTCCCTTCTAAAAGAAACAATGGGAAAATCAAATCATCAGTTGAAAGCCTGGTTTCCTGGACCAAGTCTCGAATAAACTGTGTCTGGCGATTACGTCTAGGGCGTCTCATGAATGCGCAAGTTAACCATGCAAGAAAAAACCCCGATCAAATGATCGGGGTTTGAGGTTAAATCAGTGTACAAAATGTTTTTCTTTGTACTTTTTGAGTTGCCTCCTCAGCGCCTCAACGGCATCATCTGTGGCGGCCTCAAATGACCCGGCCTTCTTCTCCGCAAAGAGCTGCTCGCCGGGAATATTCAATTTTATTTCAACAGTTTTATTGGCACGGTGGTCGTCAGGTTCCACCCTTAGGATAACTTCTCCATCGATTATTCTATCGTAGAAGGTCTCCAATTTGTCTGCTCTTCTTTGGATGAAGTCTGTTAGTTTGACATCTGCGTCAAAATGAACGGAATGCATTTGTAACTTCATATTCCTCTCGCTATTTAAATGGTTAAACATTACGCTTTGGGGTGTGCCTGGTCAAACACCGCCTTCAGCTTTTCGATTGAGTTATGGGTATAAACCTGAGTGGACGCCAGGCTAGCATGCCCAAGCAGGTCTTTCACAGCATTTAAATCCGCACCTTTATTCAGCAGGTGCGTTGCAAATGTGTGCCGCAATACGTGCGGACTGGTTTTGCTCAGGGTAGTAACCTGAGACAAATATTTCTTCACGGTATTATAAACGATTTGCGGATAAAGATCATTCCCTGAATCTGTTATTAACAATTTTTCAGAAGCGGGTGATTCCATATCCCTTAAACGTTTGTACTCATTGATTTGATTTATTACTTCCGCATGTAGTGGGATTATTCTTTCCTTATTTCGTTTTCCCAATACCTTGATCGTTCTTTCATAAGTGTTGACGCTTTCGTCAGTTAGACCGATCAATTCTGACAACCTCATTCCCGTTGCATAAAGCAATTCCAGCATCAGCTTATCTCGTTGGCCGGAAAAGTCTTCCGTAAATGAAAAATGATCCAACAGGTTGTCCATTTCACCTTCCTTGACAAAGTTTGGTAAGTCCTTGGGCACTCGCAGAGATTTGATCCTGGTGGCCGGGTTTACTTCGATCATTTCCCTTTTCTGTAGAAACTTAAAGAACGATTTCACAGAAACGATTTTTCGATTTACGCTTCTCGCCGATAAGCCGGAATCCATCATGTGAACAACCCAACTTCTCAGATGAGCGTGCTGAGCCTCTTCGATCTTTACAATCTCAAAAGTGTCAATTAAGAACTGGGAAAGTTGTTGGAGGTCATTGGTATAAGCAGTAATGGTATGGTCACTAAATCTTTTTTCGAATTGAAGGTATTTGACAAAAGACTCAACCATAGGCGCTACCAATCTCGTTGAATACTAACTTATCTAAAATATCCGTGAAAAGTAAGTGACTTGACCAAAATCATGTCAAGTTCTGAGGATTGTCCAAACAAAAAAAGCCCGTGCAATGCACAGGCTTGGAAATCTATAAACTTCAGAGAATTATTTGTTCTCTGCGTCTCTTATCTTCTGAATGTAAGCCGCTTTGAGAACTTCTTCTCTTCGCTGAACAGAGGGCTTAACAAAATGTTGTCTTCCTCTCAGTTCTCGAAGGACTCCAGTCTTCTCAAATTTCTTCTTGAAACGCTTCAGCGCTCTATCAATCGACTCGTTTTCTTTTACGTTGATAACAATCATATTCTTCTAATTCGGGGCGCAAATATAAAAACACCTTTTACAGATCACAAACTAATCTTCCAATAATGATCTACTAATCACAATTCTTTGAATTTCGGATGTGCCCTCTCCAATCGTACAAAGCTTGGCATCCCGATAAAATTTTTCCGCCGGATAATCTTTGATGTACCCATATCCCCCAAAAATCTGCACTCCGTCGTTGGCTACTTCCACCGCGATCTCCGAGGAGTAAAGCTTAGCCATCGCCGATTCTTTAGTTACTTTCTCTCCGTTATTCTTCATCTCTGCGGCTCTATATGTAAGCATTTTTGCTGCCTCAACTTTGGTCGCCATCTCTGCGAGTTTGAACGAGACCCCTTGAAATTTAGATATCTGTTTCCCAAACTGCTCTCGCTCTTTCGAGTAAGCCACAGCCGCCTCAAGAGCACCTTCTGCAATCCCACAACCAAGTGCGGCTATCGAAATTCTACCGCCATCTAAAACTTTCAATGCTTGAACAAACCCATCTCCAACCTCTCCAATCAGGTTTTCTTCCGGAATTCGGCAGTCCTCGAAAATCATCTCGCTTGTCTCAGACGCTCGCATTCCCAGCTTGTCTTCTTTCCTTCCCTGGTTAAAACCTGGAGTCCCTCGCTCAACGATAAATGCCGATGCATTGCGCGAGGTTCGTGGTTCACCTGTTCGAGCAACAACGACCGCCACATCTCCGGAATTTCCATGCGTGATGAAATTCTTGGCACCATTTAGCACCCATTCATTTCCTTCTTTGACCGCTGTGGTTTTCATATTTCCGGCATCCGAGCCGGTGTTGGGCTCAGTGAGTCCCCAGGCTCCAATCCACTCTGCGGTTGCCAGTTTTGGTAAATATTTCTTTTTTTGATCCTCAGAAGCGTGCTGCAGGATGTGTCCGGTGCACAAAGAATTATGTGCCGCCAGAGAAAGCCCAATAGATCCATCAATTTTCGAAACCTCGATGATCGTCGTGACATACTCGTGATAGCCGAAACCAGAACCGCCATATTCTTGAGGGACCAATACTCCCATAAGACCGAGTTCCCCTAGTTTTTTGAATAGATCCACCGGAAAGTGTTGCGATTCATCCCACTGCATCCGATGCGGAACCATTTCTCTTTTTCCAAAATCTCTAATCATGTCACTGATCATTGACTGATTTTCTTGAGTTCTGCTTTCCATTCTTAGTTTCTTTTAAAAGGAACGCAAAGCTACCAAACGTTAGTTCAAAGCCGATTAAAACGATTTAAACTTTTGTTGTAAACATTAAAAAACCCGATCGAACGGATCGGGTTTAATGTGAACTCGGAGGGATTATTTTCATGATCCCTTTGCCTTCAGAATTCCGAATAGCTAAACCCAATCTTCGATTGAATTTTTTGCTCTGATCCGTCACTCAAACAAGTTTGGCTCAGCCCATCACAAAAAAAACCCAATGCTTACGCATTGGGTTTAGTTATTCTTCGTGAACTCGGAGGGATTCGAACCCCCAATCTCCTGGGCCGTAACCAGGTGCATTATCCAGTTGTGCTACGAGTCCATCCTCATCGCCTCAGTTAAGAGGTGTTAAAAACGGGGCACAAAATTAATTAAAAGGACAAGAATATTTTCGGTACACAGGCATAATTCTATATTTGCCACCAAATTTTACTCATGGCTAAATATTTCGCGAGTTTCATGCTCATTATAAGTGCTCTTTTAGTCTCCTCTCAGGAGAAAAAAGTGGCACAACCAGACCTCCCCGGAGACCTTATGCTGGACATTGGGATGAACTACTGGGTTGGTGATAGGGATACAACAAATGCCTGGCCATCACGATCCTTTGGTATTTACTATACCAAGCGAATGAAGATTAGCGATAAATTTTCCTTTTATCCAGCAGTCGGGATTGGAACTGAAAGATATGCGCTTCAGAAAAATTTCCATTTAGTGAATAATGATGGTTCTATTGAAGTCGATACCACATTGGCCATAATTAACAGAAATAAACTTGTTGTCACTTATTTGGACGTCCCATTGGAGCTGAGATTTCACCCAGGCGGAACTGAAGAAGGAGAAGGGTTCTTCGTTGGAGCAGGTGTCATTGGTGGCTTGCGATTAGAAGCCCACACAAAAGTAAACTACACCCAAAACGGACACAAACGAACCGAAAAACTAAGGTCAAATTTCGGATTGCAGGATTTTCGGTACGGCGTTCAATTTCGAGTCGGCTGGAAAGGGGCTCACTTCTTTTTCAAGAAATATCTAAATGAAACGTTTAGACGTGATCAAGCTTTGATGGATCCGCAATTATCGCCCACTGGAGATTTCTTCAATCCAACAACCACGACCATCGGTATCAATTTCACAGGCTTCTAAAGAAGAAGCATTACCAGGCCTAGACTATAATAGAAGCCGAATAGAGAACCCACCCAAACTTCAACAGGGCGGTGATATCCAAGATACAATCGGGAGGTGCCTATAAGCCCGCCACAGATAATGCTAACTATGGCTGCTGACATCAGCTGAGTTTCAGGAAATTTCCAAGCCAGCCCGACGGCCGATCCTGCAAGTGACCATATAGCGGCACAGTGAATGCTGATTTTGAATCGGGTATTGATCAACACCATCAAGGCAATCATCAGTATAGCTCCGATTAAGAGTACTCTCACAATAGGCCCTAGGCTTAAATCGAAAACCAAAAATTTAGCTGCCACACCGTAGAAGAAAATCAGAACGAAGAAAGGGACGGATCGCTCCTTTTTATCAATCAGTTCCAAATCTGAAACCCAGGGAGTGAAAGCCCAAAGACCTAATACAGCCAGCGCTGGGAATAATGCCGTCAACAGCGTGAACGCAATGACCAATCGCCAAACCATTTCCTGTGTGTAAGGACCAAAGGCATCCGGAAAATAAATCGCCAGCAGCACACTCATGTACGACCCCATCAAAAGCGGATGGAACAGTGCCGAAATGAACTTCATGAAATTCTTCACAGCTCTTTTCTGAGTCTGGCGACAGGAATATTTAGTTGTTCGCGGTATTTGGCGACTGTGCGGCGAGCGATGTTGTAGCCCATTCCTCTAAGAATTTTTTCCAGCTTGTCATCTGAGAGCGGCTTGCTCTTATCTTCGTTATCCACCGCCTCCTTGAGTTTATTTTTCACCTCTCGACTACTCACATCTTCACCAGAATCGGTAGCAATACCTTCTGAGAAGAAATATTTAAGTGGGAAAACGCCGAATTCTGTCTGCACGGCCTTGCTATTCGCAACTCGCGATACCGTAGAAATATCCATATCGATCTTCTCCGCAATGTCCTTTAGAATCATTGGTCGCAACTTCGATTCATCTCCTTCCTGAAAATACTCTTGCTGATACTCGATAATCGCATTCATGGTATTGAGCAGGGTATTTTGTCGTTGCTTAATCGCGTCTATAAACCACTTAGCCGAATCCAACTTTTGCTTGATGAAGGTAACGGTCTCCTTAAGTTTTTTATCCGATTTATCACTCTTGTCGTATGCTTTGAGCATGTCAGAGTATGACCGACTTACTTTTAACTCCGGAGCGTTTTTTGAATTCAAAGAGAGCTCTAGCTTCCCGTTGTTGTTTCGCAGAATGAAATCAGGAATCACAAATTGAGTCCTAACTATATCCTCTCCGGCCCCTCCCGGCTTAGGGTTTAGTTTGATGATGGTTTCGATCGCTTCTTTAAAAAGCTCCTCATCATCGACGTTCAGTCTTTTGGTGATTTTATCGTAATGCTTTTTGGAAAACTCATCGAAGCAACGATCAATTATCTGAAGTGCCAAAACAACCGCTTTGTCTTGCTCAAATCTTGTTAATTGTAAGTGAAGACATTCCTGCAAGCTTCTCGCAGCGATCCCCGCCGGATCAAATTCCTGAATCTTAAATAGGATTTCTTCAAGCTCCTCCTCATTGGTCTCAACTCCTTGGGAAAAGGCCAGGTCATTCACGATCGCTCCCAAGTCCCTGCGGATGTATCCATCTGATTCCACACTTCCGACCAGTTGTAAACCTATTTTATGTTGTTTCTCGTCCAACTTGAGGTAGCCAAGCTGTGATTTCAGAAGTTCATGCAAAGTTTTCCCAACAGAAATGGGCGCTTCTTTGTCCTCCTCATCCGGAGATCGGCCATCACCCTGCATTTTATATCCGGCATAGTCATCCTGATAATAGTCTTCCAGATTATCAAGTAATTTTTCGTCAAAATCGTCATCAGCCTGATCGTCAAAGTCGTCCTCTTTTTCTTCCTTTCCTTCCTCCAACGCAGGATTAACCTCTAATTCCTCCTCTACTCGACTATCGAGCTCGGCAGTAGGAATCTGCAACAGTTTAATAAACTGAATCTGCTGTGGGGACAGCTTCTGTTGCAGTGATTGTGTAAGGGTTAGTTTTTGCATGAATTTTCAGGTCGCAACCAAAATTAGGATAAAGAACCCAATCTTTGATTTAGACCCTAAATTATCGTTTTTTTGCGCCCTGTTTACAAAAACCGAAAGTAAAGTGAGCTTCAAGGAAAGAACCAAGATAGCAGCCGTGATCGCTGATCCAAAAATCGGTGAGTCAGTCACCGTGAAAGGCTGGGTAAGAACCAAGAGAGAGAGTAAAAATGTGGCCTTTGTTGCGCTCAATGATGGTTCCACCTTGGCCAATTTGCAACTTGTTCTGGACGTTGAAAAAACCGATGCTGATCTTTTATTGAAGATTACCACTGGGGCAAGTCTTGCAGTCACAGGCAAATTGGTTGAATCGCAAGGTGCAGGTCAGAGTTGCGAAGTAAACGTCGAATCCATCAAGATTCTGGGAACGGCTGACCCGGAGAAATATCCGCTTCAACCCAAGCGACATAGCCTGGAATTCCTTAGGGAAATTGGTCACTTGAGAGTTCGGACAAACACTTTCAGTGCGATTTCCAGAATTCGACACCAGATGATCTTTGCAGTTCACAAGTTCTTTCACGACAAAGGATTTGTAAATATTCATACTCCAATTATCACCGCCTCTGATGCGGAAGGAGCTGGAGAAACATTCAAGGTCACGACGTTTGACCTCAACAACGTTCCGAAAACGGAGGACGGTGAAATCAACTATAAAGAAGACTTCTTTGAAAAGGAAGCTAACCTCACCGTCTCTGGACAGCTTGAGGGTGAGCTATCTGCTCTAGCGCTTTCTGAGATTTACACCTTCGGACCGACCTTCAGAGCTGAGAACTCAAACACAACTCGCCACTTGGCAGAATTCTGGATGATCGAGCCGGAGATGGCTTTTTACGATCTGGAGGACAACATGGATCTGTCTGAGGAGATGCTCAAATACTTGGTGAAATGGGCATTGGACAACTGCCAAACGGATCTTGAATTCCTTGCCAAAAGAGCGGCAGACGAGGACAAACAGAAACCTCAGAATGAGCGATCAGAGCTTAGCTTAATTGAGCGACTGCAGTTCATCCTCGAAAATGATTTTGAGCGAGTGTCCTACACGGATGCCATTGAGATTCTCAAAAGATCGAAACCAAATCAGAAAAAGAAATTCCAATACCTGATTGACGAATGGGGTGCAGATTTACAGTCTGAGCACGAGAGATTCCTCGTGGAGAAGCATTTCAAAAAACCCGTTATCCTTTTTGATTATCCGAAGGACATCAAAGCATTTTATATGCGACAAAATGAGGACGGAAAGACTGTGGGAGCGATGGACGTACTCTTCCCGGGCATTGGGGAAATCGTTGGAGGATCTCAACGAGAAGAGCGTTTGGATAAACTTCAGACGCGTATGAGCGAAATGGACATCCCTGTGGAAGAAATGGATTGGTTTCTAGACACCCGCCGATTTGGAACGGTTCCTCACAGTGGATTCGGATTGGGTTTTGAGCGATTGATGTTGTTTGTCACTGGCATGGGCAACATCCGCGACGTGATCCCTTTCCCTCGTACTCCGGGGAACTGTGAGTTCTAGCCTACTTCCTTTAGGCGTCCAGAAAGGAATTTGTGAAGGATGCTGGAAACCAGTGTTTGATATGGGATTCCTTCCTCAACGGCCCGGGCTTTCAGGTTTCTCAAATCCATTTCAGTCAAACGGATATTAATGCGCTTATTCTTTTTCAGGGTGGTTTTTGCAATAGCCTGCATTTTCGATTTAGCTGCTTTCACATCGTCAACAGGCTCCCATTCTCCTGCCTCATAACTCCTCAAAAGCTCCTTTTCTTCTTTGTCTAAATTCATCGCAAGTATTTTTTTTGTTGCTTTCCTACTCGGAAATATTGTTTTCAGAAACACTTCATCTTCTGTTTCAACGAACGGCACCACAAAGGCATAGTTTCGAATCTCAACGATCATGATCTCCTGAGCAGGATATTTTTTGGATGAATTTTTCTCAATACTCAACACACCTCCACTTTCGATCCAAAAAACCACTTCATCAAAACCAATCCCTCGTGTCTCTTTTAAATATTCATCTTTCTCTAAATTCCATCGAAACAATTTCACCAATTAAAGTTACAAAATGTATGCCTAATGAGCGACATTTTATATTCGTCCATTCTGTTTAATTTGGCTCCATGGAAAGCTTCATTGACTTTTTTGACGATTTATCGGCGCTATATAAAGTAGCCTGGATATTTGGTTGCCTTTCTTTCGTTTGGATTTTGGAAGCCATTGTTCCACTCGTAAATCTCAACTACAACAAGCTCAAACACATTGGGACGAATCTGGTGTTCCTCTCAATGAGCATGGTTTTGAATATTCTCATTGGCCTAGCAACTGTCGGGGTTTTCTTCTGGATTGAAACCAGTCAATTTGGAATTCTGAATTGGATCGAGGTTCCGTTCTGGGCTGAAGTTTTGATTGCCGTTGCGGCGCTCGATTTGATTGCCCAGTATGTCGCTCATCGTTTCCTTCATAAGATTGCCTGGATGTGGAAGTTTCACATGATCCATCACAGTGATACCCGCGTGGATGCTACGACAGGTAGTAGGCATCACCCCGGCGATTATTTGATCAGGGAAATCTTTGCGATAGCTGCGGTGATTCTCTTTGGCATCCCGGTCTACCTCTACGTTTTCTATCGGATTTGCTCCATTCTTTTCACCTATGTCACACATGCGAACATTTCATTACCAGTATGGCTGGATAAGGTGATCTCGGTTGTGTTTGTTTCACCAAACATGCACAAGTTCCACCACCATTTTGAGCGACCATGGACAGACACCAATTTCGGAAACATCTTTTCCTTATGGGATCGGATATTCGGCACGATGGTCTATGAAGATCCTCGAAAAATCGAATACGGATTGGATGTTCTGGACGGAAATTTGGACTCCAATATTGGCTACCAGCTGAAGATTCCTCTGGATAAGAGCATCAAGACGGATTATTGAATTAGTGTTCTCATGTTCCAGGTTCAATGTTTTGAGGTTGGGGATTACAAATGGGGAACATTAAACTTTAAACATCAAGACAACCCAACTATCTTCGCGAAATCATTAACTCACATAACCAATGACATCAGACGATCTGAAAGACTTGAGGGCTCGCGTTACTGCCCTGGGGAGGTATCTTTGACTACTCCACGAAGAAGAAAGAACTCGAAGATTTAGAGGCCATCACAACTCAGCCTGACTTCTGGAATGATCCGGAATCGGCGGAGAAAACGATGAAGGAAATCCGTGCCAAGAAAGGCTGGACGGACGACTATGAAGCTTTGGAAGAAGCCACGAGCGACGTGGAAACGCTGGAAGAATTTCGTCAAATGGACGAGGCTTCCGAGGCGGAGGTGGAAGAATCCTACAAAAAGGCCATGAAGCTGGTGGAAGACCTGGAGTTCAAGAAAATGTTGAGCTCTGAGGAAGACCAACTCCCGGCCATGCTACAAATCACTCCCGGCGCTGGGGGAACCGAGTCCAATGACTGGGCAGGGATACTCATGCGGATGTATATCATGTGGGGTGAATCCAACGGCTACAAAGTTCGTGAGGTGGATTACCAGCCCGGGGATGTAGCGGGAGTGAAATCTGTGACCTTGGAATTCGATGGGCCATTCGCTTACGGAAACCTGAAGTCAGAGATCGGAGTGCATCGATTAGTTAGAATATCGCCGTTTGATTCTGGTGGAAGAAGGCATACATCGTTTGCCTCTGTCTATGTCTACCCAGTCGTGGATGACACCATTGAAATCGAGATCAATCCTTCAGATATAGAGCTGCATACGTCGAGATCCGGAGGTGCAGGAGGTCAGAATGTGAACAAGGTGGAAACCAAGGTTCAACTGACGCACAAGCCAACCGGGATTGTTGTGGTCTGCCAGGTAGAGCGGTCTCAGCTTGCGAACCGTGAGCAAGCCATGAAAATGCTGAAATCACAGCTTTATCAGCAAGAACTCGAAAAGCGGAACGCTGAACGAAACAAGGTAGAAGCGGGCAAACTAAAAATCGATTTTGGATCTCAAATCCGAAACTACGTGCTCCACCCCTATAAACTGATCAAGGACAACCGAACCGGAGTGGAGCGTACCGATGTGCAAAACGTACTGGATGGTGATTTAGAGGATTACATCAAGGCTTACTTATTATTTGGGGAGGGCGAAGAATGAAACGATACAATTTCCAGTTTTGGTTGCTGTGTCTGAGTTCGTTCCTCTTCTTCTCGTCCTTTAACATGATCCTGCCAGAGCTGCCCAACTTCATGCGTAGCTTCGGAGCGGAGAAGTTTATCGGGGCGCATATTGCCCTTTTTACCCTCACTGCGGGACTATCCCGTCCGCTAAGCGGTAAGTTGACCGATCGATGGGGACGAGTGCCGGTCATGGTGGTGGGTGCAGTGGTGACGGGCGTTGTGTCGCTAATTTATCCGTTCGTGCTATCAGTCACCGGATTTCTCCTACTCAGGTTATTGCACGGCTTTTCCACCGGATTCAAGCCCACTGGAACCACCGCTTACATTGGAGACGTAGTTCCTGCTGATCGAAGAGGTGAAGCCATGGGGCTGGTCAGTTTCTTCGGGATGATCGGGATGGGGTTAGGAAATTACATCGGGCCGGAAATTGTGTTAGCCTACAGCTTCGATGTGCTGTTTTACTGGAGCAGCGCAGTGGCTGTCCTGTCGGTGGTCATTTTACTCGGCATGAAAGAAACACTCCAAAATCCTGAGAAATTCAACCTGAACCTCCTCAAAGTAGAAAAGGCAGACATTTACGAGCCCACAGCCATTCGCCCGGCCATGGTGTTGCTCTTTGCCACCTTCAGTTTTGGGGTGGTGGTCACGCTGGTACCAGATTTCGGAGAGCATCTAGGAATCAGAAACAAAGGCGAATTCTTCGTGTATTTCACTGTCTCTTCGCTGGTTGCGCGGATAGCCGGCGGGAGACTGTCAGATATTTTCGGTCGGGTGCCGGTGCTGTATTGGAGTACGCTGACGATTGCCGCCAGTGCCATTTGTATCGGTTTTGCAGAAACGCCAACCGCGTTTTTTATCGGCGGATTATTGTTCGGCGTAGGTTATGGTCTGACCTCCCCGTCCCTATTTGCATGGGTCATTGACTTGTGCCCTCCGGAGTTGAGGGGCAGGGCCATCAGCACCGCTTTCATTGCCTTGGAAGTCGGGATCGGATCGGGTGCAATGATGTCCGGGTTATTGTACCAAAGTGACATCACCAGACTCCCATTGATCTTTTCGATCGCTGCAGGTTTGGCCATTTGTGCTTTTATTTACCTTCTGATTAGTTCGCGAAAAACAACATGAAAAACATCCCCTTAATCCTCTACGTCATTATCGGAGTGGCCAATATCCTCGGACATTTCCTGGAAGAGCCCGGCCTGGTCAAGTTCTCCAAACCCATGCTCATGCCGGCACTGATTTTCCTGGTGTATCGTCATGCCAATGGGACAGTTACACTTAGAATTATGCTGCTGTGTGTTGCCTTGATTTTCTGCTGGGGTGGAGACATGGCACTCATGCAAACAGGTGAGAAATACTTCCTCATGGGTCTCGGCTCATTCTTGGTTGCCCAAATCCTGTACACGTTCATTTATTACAAATCCACATTTGATCAGGTAGAGTTTCGATTGAATCCGCTCCTGCCAATTCTGACTTTTACGATTTTTTTGTTGGTCTACCTTGTTCCTGCCTTAACGCCAGACCTTAAAATCCCCATTATCGTCTATGCCCTCTGCATTACTGCGATGGCTTGTATGGCACGGTTGCGTTCAGGCCTTACCTCGGAACAGAGCTTCCAATGGGTGATGATGGGCAGTTTGCTTTTTGTGGTCTCCGATTCAGCGATTGCGATTGACCGCTTCTATCGGCCGATCCCCTACGACAGTGTCGTGATCATGGGGACTTATATTTTCGGGCAGTTATTGATTGTGAGAGGGTTGCTGGTGCATCCGGAGTGATCATTCTCTATTTGGCCTGATTGGTCTTCTGAAATTATCGGAAAACGGGGAAATGTGCAATTACCCTCCAATTCAATGGTCATTCCGGCTTGCCTGGGGGGCGTTGCTTAAGTGACATTATTTACAGTTTATTGTATACTTTAAACTTAATAACACTCCTATTCATAACATAACTCCCACGTTGGTGGTGGTGTGGGTAAATCTCCTCATATGACCGGAAACCGGGGAGATGGGCAATACCGTGTCTGAACCACAGATTTGGCAGATTATGGGATTACACTGATTTAGATAGGGTTGAAATCAGCTTTTATCCACTAATCCGTATCATCAGCGTTTCAGACTAGTTGAGCAACTGACTGATCAAACTCACACTAAAAATCGTCAACATAAACCACCCGATAAACCCCTGACTCATTTGACTATTCCGCGTCATAAGGCTCATACCCCTGCCACTCCCACGGCGTGTACACATTCATGATGGCCGCCTCTGATATTCGCTGATAGGTACTTGTCCCAAATACCGAATTGGTCAAAATCATGATGCCCATTCCCGTTTCAGGAAAGATTAGCGAGTAGTGCTGAAAACCATTGCCGTTACCTTCTTTGAAAACAGCTTTGCCGCGAGGAGTTTCAAAATATCCCCAACCCAGCCCATAACTTAAATTGATGCTGTCGTATTTATCGGTGGCAATTCTCGAGCCTGGACCAAACTGTTGCGATGAGCTAATCCCGATTTGGGGAGCAAACATTTCATCGTAAGAATCACTTGAGATGATTTGCTGATTCAAGACGGCAGTCAAGAATATCACATAATCTGCGGCTGTTGTTTCCAGTGTGCTTCCTCCTCGCGGCTCATTGTCCTTATCTTTTTTAAGGGCCTCCATTTCCCCTCCGTGTCCGACTGCAAAATCTTCCTCAAAGCGGTCCTTCCATTCATAAGCACTGTTCTCCATTTTCAGTGGTTGAAATATGATTTCATCCGCCAATTTCTGAAGGCCCTTTCCTGTCAGTTTTTCGAGAACAACCTGCAAGTACACAAATCCTTCCCCGCTGTACCTGTACATTTCGCCGGGTCTGTTCTTCACCTTCAATTTGTTATCCTCCTCGATCCATCTCCAATTGGGGAATCCTGCTGTATGAGCTAAACACATTCTGGCGGTTATTTTGTGATAGAGGCTATCATCTTTCAAATTGGAAAAATCATCGTGCCAGCGAGTCTGCGGTTCATACTCGTAGATTTTTTTTGGCAAGTACGATTCTAATGGCGTATCCAAATCGATGACCCCATCCTCCACCAATTTCAAGACCAACACCGCAAAAACGGCCTTACTTAAAGACGCACCGTAAAGATTGGTTGAGTCAGTCAGCGGTGATTTTTCCGGATATTTTTTATAGCCGAAGGTCTTTTCATAGACCGGCTGGGAATCATTGAATACAGTCACCGCCGCTCCTGGCACTTTGGCTTCAAGCAAAATTTTGTCAATCGTTTTTGAGAGAGAGTCGGATGAGATAGCTGTCCCATCCAATCTTTCAATCTTGCAGTCCGAGTCTAAAGAGCAGGAAGATAGAGCAAAGCCAATTATACCAATGACGAGAAGATTAGCCGCATGCTGACCTTTGACTTTGAAGAAAGGAATGGAAAGCGGGTAATAGCATTTCTCCTTATTCAACACGTAGAAAATATTTAACAGAATGATCAGAAGGAGTGCAGGCCCGGTCACAAAGAAGACGATGAATCCCCATTTTTCAACAGTGAGCAAGGCAACAAACGCCCCTACATACAACAGCAACGCAGTGATCTGGAAGTTGAGCACTTTCGCTCCGTGGCGATCATAAATTGGATTGTCCTCGCGCTTATGAATCCACAGAAACAAAGGGAATAGGACATTGCAAAGGGGTAAAACCAAACCAATCAAGGGAGTAGCGTGAATAAGAAGCAGCCACTTCTTTTTGATCGTTTCCTCTTTAGGATTTTGCTGGGGCAGCAGATCGTTTACGTCAATCTCCAGTGCTATCGACAGTTGTTTGATCGTGTTTAGGTGAGGGTTTACTTCTTCCTTCTCAATCCGCTGAATGGTCCGAACGGTCACCTGCGTTTTTTGTGAGAGCTCTTCCTGAGAGTAGCCGCTGGCCTTTCGATAATATTTCAGTCTTTCACCAATTCCGTTTGTTGCATTCATAGGCGTATAATTCTTGTACAAATGTGCCTAGGAGTGACTGACTTTTCAACGACATCTTTATGTCATGTTCCTGTCATGGCTCCAATCCGACTTGAAAAACGCTGATAAGCAACTGACTAATCAAACTCACACTAAAATATGGTCAACATAAACTACTCGATTAACCGTTGAGTGATCTTCAGTAAATGGGCGTTTCTACTTACAATCCATCAACACACAAGCAGCCAGCGCCTCCACTATCGGCACAGCTCTAGGCACCACACACGGATCGTGACGGCCCTTGCCTTTGACGGTCACTGCATTGCCGTCTTTGTCCACGCTTTGCTGATCTTTCATCAAGGTAGCCACAGGTTTGAATGCCACGCGAAAGTAAATGTCTTCACCGTTAGAGATACCTCCCTGTACACCTCCGGAGAGGTTGGATGTGGTGCTGACCTTGTCATCGGATTTTACGATTTCATCGTTGTGTTCAGAACCTCGCATAGCAGCCGCTGCAAACCCACTTCCGTACTCAAAACCTTTCACGGCATTGATGGACAACATCGCCTTACCCAACTCAGCATGCAACTTCCCGAAAACCGGCTCACCCCAACCGACAGGTACATTTCGGATGACGCAGGTTATCACTCCGCCAATCGTGTCACCGTCCTTGCGAACGGAATCAATGAGGTCAAACATCTGCTTAGCCATCTCTGGATCCGGGCACCTCACATCGTTTTTCTCAATCTCAGAGAAATCGAACTTTGAATAATCCTCATCCAGCTTCAGCTCACCCACCTGCGAGACAAAGGCATTGATTTGAACATCCTTCAAAGCCAACTTCGCCACTGCTCCGGCTGCCACCCACCCAGCGGTCACCCTGGCAGAACTTCGGCCTCCTCCCCGGTAATCCCTTACACCGTATTTTTCTTGATAGGTGTAATCGGCGTGTGAAGGCCTGAACTGGTCTTTGATGTGTGAATAATCCTTGCTCTTCTGATCCTGATTTGGGATGAAAATCATGATCGGGTGCCCCGTGCTCTGCCCCTCGAAGATTCCTGAGAGAATCTGGAATTCGTCGGACTCCTTCCGCTGTGTGGTGATGCGAGACTGCCCTGGCTTTCGACGATCCAATTCGTTTTGAATGAATGCCGCATCCAGCTCCACACCTGCCGGACAGCCATCAATGACTATGCCTACCCCGGCTCCATGAGATTCTCCAAATGACGTAATGCGAAAGTTGTGGCCGAGGGTATTCATGCCGGCAAAAGTACGTTCAAGGCCGCAAACATGAATTGTACAACAGCAGTCATGCTGAATTTATTTCAGCATCTGTGTAGCATATATGCCCACAGACCCTGAAACAAGTTCAGGGTGACTACTTAAATCTTCTTAAATATCACCAGCACAGTCGCCACCAAAACCAACCCAATCAATCCATTGATCAACCATCGGAACCAGCCACGTCCATTCAGCGACCGCACCGTGTTGTCCTCTGAGTTAATTCGGTCATAGAATGACCCCACATCGCTAGACAAGATGTACTCGTTCTTCCGGCTTTCTCCCGTCACATTTACCACAATCTCCGATCTCAGGGTGTCGTACTGGTCCGTGCTCGTATTAAAGAAAATCCATTTGAAGTAGTCGCCAAGGTTGTATTCACCAGGCTCATTCGGAATGCCGTAATAGCTGAAGGATTTACTACCAGTCACCCGTCCATTTCCCCGGTTTACGTTTTGTCGGGTATTAGGTGCGTAGAAATCAAAATCACCCTCGGGTGGAACCGGCGCATTGATGGCACTAACATTTCCCGCCCCGATAATGTCAAAGGAATAATTCAGGCTTTGCCCGGTTTCCAGCTCTCGGGGATCGGCATCTTCTCTCAAACGATACTGCCCAACAGCCACACTTTCCTTCAACGGGTGCGGTGGCAATTCTCTAACTCGTACAGTTCTGGCGTTCGACTTAAACTTGGTGTAATCCTCTTGTCGGTTCCGTCCGAAGAAAGACGGATTCTTCGCCACGTTGTACTTGATGAGCTCCAGTTCCACAGGGGGAAAATAAATGTCCTCCACATTCAAAGGATAAAAAGCCGCCTGATAAATGGTGTAACGAGTGAACTGCTTACCCTGCAAAGTCACCTGCTCTCCGGTGATGTTTTCAATGTTGAAATTCTCCTCCCAGCAGCGCTCCGGTTTGATCTTCTTCACGATCTCCGTGACCTGCTGACCAAGTTCATGAAATCGCATATCCGCACGATTGGCCGCCGACACGTAAAATGCCAAAGTAGTCGTAAAACCCTCTCCAACATACACCTCATTCTTGCTGGTATTCAAAGAAAGAAATGCGTCAGCTTTTACGTCGATGTATTCAGTTGGCTCATCCGCTCTGCCGAAAAAACTATCAATCGGATCCCTACGCGTGGTTTGCCTTTGTCGTTGAATAGCATCCCCCACTTTGATCTGCGTCCCGCCATTATTGGCCATCTCGTCGTTGATTTTCATTCGGAACGGACGAAGCAGGAAATTCCCTTTTTCAGTGGCCTGGTAATTCTGCGTGATCGTGTGGGAGCTGGTCACCTTGCCATTGATATAGGAAGTCTGGGAGGACGAGGAAGTCCCTCTTTTCACAAACCCGTCAATCTCAGGAAAAGCCGAGTGCTGACGGATATTCGTATTCTCTGCAGAAATCGCAATCGTGAAATACTCGTTCAGGGCAATCTGGTTTTTGCCCAACTTGATAGAAACGTCCTGGCCGCTGCTATCCAATGAAAAAAGCAGCGCCAACACAAAACCCAAAACTCCTACTTTCGTTTTCATCATTGATGCTATATTGAGGGCGCCAAAATTATCAATTAATTGATACTCTGGCAGCCCGTTTTATTCGACCGAGCGCCATTTTTGTGTGGTCGGTTCATGACTTAACAAACTTTCACAGCTATGCTCGAATACTTCAAGACTGTTTTATCCAAAGTGAGTTTTGACAAAAGATTATTTGAGAAAGAATTACAGAAAGCCTTGAAATCCCTCGTTCCCGAAGAGGTCAAACAACTACGGGATTGGTGCTATGCCCGATTTGCCCAACACGAAGTAATCCTCCAGAGAGTTTTTGTGGAAAGGTGATTTGGAGCGAAACCTCTAAGCCATTTATGACCTATACTCCCGCCCTAAGGGTCGGGGCTAGGTCAAATGCTTTCAGTGCTATTTATTGACTGGTAATCCAAAACGAAGTAAGGCTTAATAAATCCCCCTTTTCAAAGGGGGTGAATCAATGCGCTAGCAATTGATTCGGGGGAATCTATCGCATTCTATCAGAATCCCTCACCAGCCGCTCATCCCTGCGAATAAATCGGTTCGCGGCAGAGTTGAAGATCAAGCCAATCAATGGCAGGAAAGCGCCAATTTTGTATTCGGGATAGGCCTCTGGCATCATACTATCCCCTCGTGTCGCCACGATGAAAATACACACCGCCACCCCTGCAATTAGCAGCGCATTCAGCAAACCCAGTTTCATTTGAGTCAAACGATTCTTGTACTGTGAAATGGAGAAAAATGCCACTCCGGCAGCCAAAGTCGCGAGGATCGAAATATAGATGGTGCTTTTTGAGGCAAGTTCCTGAACCATAAGACCAGATCGATCTTCATTCACCAGCTCAAAAGCCGTGAGGACCACATATTCCTGCGTGTTCAAATCACCCTTTACCCAGATAGGGACAAAAAGGATCATCAACATCGACAGGGCCACCAACAATAAAAATACAGACTGAATTCGCTGAATCATTTGACTAATTTTCACGCAAAACAAAACAATCCTCCGTTCGCGGCAAGCGAAAAGGCCGTTATTTTGCCGCGTGCGTTACTTTACCGAAATCAGCTACAAAGGCACCCAGTACAGCGGATGGCAAATTCAGGAGAATGCCAATACGGTACAGGCCGAGTTCAACAAGGCACTCTCCGTCCTACTCAAGACAGAAACGGACAGCATGGGTTGCGGACGTACGGATGCAGGTGTGCACGCCCATGGAATGGTCGCTCATTTTGATGCAGCAAAAGAACTTGAAGCTGATTTCTTGTACAAGCTCAATGCGCTACTGCCAAAAGACATTGCTGTGCTCGACATCAGAGCCGTGAAATCGGAAGCTCACGCTCGTTTTGATGCCATCAGCCGGTCGTACAGGTATTTGATCCATGACCAAAAAGACCCATTCTCGGATAATAATTCATACTTTTTCAACAAGGCATTGGATCTGGAAGCCATCGATCAGGCAGTGGAAATCATCAAAAATCAAAAAGACTTTGAGGCCTTCAGTAAAGTGCACACGGAGGTCAACCATTTTAATTGCGATATTTTTGAAGTGAAATGGGAACGATCTGAGACGGGGCACGTTTTTCACATTCGGGCAGATCGATTTTTACGAGGAATGGTGCGAACCATTGTCGGAACTTTGTTGGACGTTGGCGAAGGGAAAACCTCACCTGATCAGGTGAAAGAAATCCTCGAAAGCAAGGATCGGAAACTTGCAGGAAGATCAGTCCCTGCACATGGACTGTACTTTTTGAAAGCAGACTACCCGAATGAAATTTATCTAAACTAAATGGCTGAAAACGAACAAGCAGAGAGCGGCAACCTGGCGGACATTAAAATCCTGCGCAGGTTATTTGTGTTCGTCAAGCCTTACAAGAAGCAGTTCTGGGGACTTGTTGGTCTCACAATACTGATCGCCACACTTGGTCCGCTGCGCCCCATGATCGTCGGGATGACCATTGATCAGGAGCTTTCTCAAGGAGATTTCCAGGGAGTGGTCACCATGATCATGCTATTGATCGGCTTACTTGTCACTGAATCGATCTCACAATATTTCCACACCTATCAGGCCGGTTGGCTGGGACAGCACATCATCCGAGACATCCGCATCAAGCTTTATAGGCACATTCAAGCCTTGAAACTGAAATTCTTCGACAACACGCCCATTGGACGATTGGTCACCAGAAATGTATCCGACATTGAAACGCTTGCAGAAGTTTTCTCTTCTGGCATTGCTGCAATGATGGGGGATGTTCTCATGATTTTCGTCATCTTCGGCATGATGCTCTGGACCGACTGGCGACTGGCGCTGATTAGTCTGGCACTAGTACCACTGTTGTTAATTGCTACCTACGTTTTTAAAGAAAAAATTAAGAGCAGTTTCAACCTCGTCCGGAACGCGGTTTCCAATCTCAACACCTTCGTTCAGGAACATCTTACTGGGATGAATATCGTGCAGATATTTAACGCTGAAGATCGGGAGTACAGGAAATTTCAAGACATCAATAAGCAGCATCGCAAGGCCAACATGAAATCGGTCATGTATTACTCGGTGTACTACCCGGTGGCGGAAGTGATCTCAGCCGGAACCATTGGTTTGCTGATCTGGTACGGCTCAGGTGCCGTGCTGAGAGAAGAAGTACAAGTCGGTGTTTTGATCTCTTTTATCATGTACATCAACATGTTTTTCCGGCCGATCCGGATGATTGCTGACCGCTTCAACACCCTGCAAATGGGCATTGTGAGCACCAAGCGCATCGTCAAGCTTTTGGACAGCTCGGAGCATATTGCCGACAATGGCACCTACAAAGCAGAAGAGGTGAAAGGCGAAGTGGAATTTGACAAAGTGAAGTTTGCCTACACCGAGGAAGATTGGGTGCTGCAGGATATTTCCTTCAAGGTACCTGCCGGCAAAACGCTGGCATTGGTTGGCGCTACCGGAGCAGGCAAAAGCTCGGTCATCAATCTGCTAAGTCGATTCTATGAAATTCAAGATGGGAAAATTTTCCTCGATGGCAAGGACATCAAAGAATACGACCTGGACAATCTGAGGTCACACATTTCTGTCGTTTTACAGGACGTATTCCTATTTTCCGATTCGATCCTGAACAATATCACGCTCCGTAATCCGGACATCCCGAAAGAAAAGGTCGTCGAAGCGGCTGACTTGGTAGGTGCTCGGGAATTTATCGAAAGGCTGCCGGGTGGATTTGATTACAATGTGATGGAGCGGGGAGCCACACTTTCTGTCGGACAAAGACAGCTGATCTCCTTCGTGCGTGCGATGGTTTACGACCCGAAAATTATTGTCCTTGATGAGGCCACCTCCAGTGTGGACAGTGAAACGGAGGAGCTGATTCAGTCAGCCATCAAAAAACTCATGAGCGGAAGAACGGCCATTGTCATCGCCCACCGGCTTTCGACGATCCAGAACGCTCATCAGATTTTGGTCCTGGACAAAGGCCGGATAATGGAGAGAGGCAATCACGACGAGCTGCTTGAAAAAGACGGATTTTATGCCAATCTTCACGCCATGCAATACAAAGAGCTAGCCTCCGCATGAGCAAACGAGCACTGATCATCTACATTTCCCTGGCCGTCATCTTCTTTTCGGTGACGGTGACCTGCATTTACTACCTGATGGGGGGCATCATCCCGGGCGTGAATGACCTGAAAGTGTTCAAACTGGAAGGAGTTACCCGATATGTGGCTGGCTTACCTTACGAGGGTGAACCCAACTCAAAAGAAGCCGGCAAACTCTTCCTGAGGTATCGGGATTGGATAACCAAAGATCTGGAAGCGGCGAAAGTGACTCATGAGATCATGAGACAGGGTGAAATCGATCGGGACAAATTGCAGTTTAATTTCCTCTCAATTATCAATTACCCTACCGAGAATCCTCGAAAACAATCAAAAGAATTTATTGGAGTGGCCATTCGGGGCTCTAGCGGTCAGCTACCAATGGGCGATGAAGAAGTCAGGGAATTTAAATGTGATCGCAGGTACACGGTCTTCCTGCACATGAGTCCAATCGTTCGTCCGCCCACAACCAAAATCGAAAAGAAGATTCGGAACGAAGCTGAGAAAAACGGCGATGAAATTGACTACTTCTACGAAATCCATTACCCGGACGGCAGCTTGCAGATTGAGGGGTTTGTGAGGGATTAAACCTCCTCGCCTGCTAATTGTTTGTCGTAAAGCTCTCGGTAGGCACCCTTGGCATTCATCAGTTCTTCGTGTGAGCCGTGCTCTACTACCTCGCCCTCATCCAAAACGATGATGGAATCGGCCAGCTTGGCTGAGGAAACACGGTGCGAAATAATTACGGACGTACGACCCTTCATGATCCGAGCCATGGCATTCAGTATAATGTTTTCGGTATTCGTATCTACCGCTGACAATGCGTCATCTAGAATTAGGATTCTCGGCTTTCGGGCGATGGCTCGTGCAATCGACACCCGTTGCTTTTGTCCTCCTGATAAAGTGATACCGCGCTCCCCTACTCGGGTTTTGAAGCCCTCCTTGAACCCCTGAATGTTCTCCAACAAATCTGCATCCTTCGAAACTTGAATGATGTCTTCCTGATTCATCATTTCGTTCCCGAAAGCGATGTTTCCCTCAATGGTGTCTGAAAACAAAAACACGTCCTGAGGTACATACCCAATTTGTCGCCGAAGATTGGAAAGCGAATAATCCCGAATCGGTCGTCCATCCACATCGATGCTGCCGTCGGTCACATCGTACAATCGGCAGATCAAATTGGCAATGGTTGACTTTCCAGAGCCAGTGGTTCCAATCACTGCAATGGATTCTCCTGGGTTCACTTTGAATGACACGCCTTTCAGGGCATGAATACCGGAATCAGGATAGGTGAAATGTACCTTATCAAAAACCAGCTCTCCCTCAATTTCTTTCTGGAAATCCCCGGTCACCAAATGATTTTGCTCCTGCAGGAATTCATTGATTCGTTTTTGTGAAGCGGCTGCTCGCTGGATAATACTCGTGATCCAACCCAAAGAAGCCACCGGCCAGGTGAGCATGTTTACATAAATGATAAACTCGGCGATGTTCCCCGTAGTGAGATTTCCGGCCAGCACTTCCCTTGACCCAATGTAAACGGTCAGGATGACGCTCATACCAATCAACCCCATCATAAGCGGAAAGAAGTAGGCCTGAATCTTCGCCAGTTCCAGCGACTTGTTCTTGTAATCATCGCTCACTTTATCAAATTCCTCCGCCATGGCCATTTCTCGCACAAACGACTTGATCACCCGTATGCCGGAAAAGGCTTCCTGCACATAAGACGACAATCCCGAAAGCGCCGTTTGAATGGCCGTTGATTTCTTGTTGATTTTGTGACTTACATAATAAATACTGACTGAGAGCATCGGCAAGGGCAAAAGCGAGTAAAAAGTCAGTGTCGGATTGATGTAGATCATGTAGGGGATCACGATCAAAAAGAGCGTGAACATATTGATACCGTACATAATAGCCGGCCCTAGATACATCCGAACCATGCTCACATCCTCGGAGATTCTCGCCATCAGATCACCCGTTTTGTTTTTTCTGTAAAAGGCCAGCGGTAGGGATTGATACTGCTGATACACTTCGTTCTTCAAATCGTACTCGATGTGCCGAGACATCACGATGATCGTCTGGCGCATGAAGAACATGAAAATGCCTTTTAATATGGCTGCAGAGATGATGAGTATGGCTAGCGTGAAAATCGCTTGGGTGAATTCCCCAATAAAGACAGATTCAGTGCCTCCACCCAAAGCTTCCTGAAGTGGCGCATAGCTTTCTTCCACGCGATTGATCGCCTGACGCACCAAAACAGGCGGGACAATTCCAAGTCCATTAGAAATGACAATGAAAAGTGTACCCAGCACCAGGTACCACTTGTACTTCAGTAAATATTTATTGAGATGCTTTAACTCTTTCAATGGGTGGTATTGTCAAAAAAACTAATTTTGTGCCCGCAAAACGGCACCAGGACGAGGTGCTGCAAGTTACAATAAACAATACGATGATCGATACCCAAACAGTTCCCCAAACTTCTTCTGTTTTTGATTTGATGACTAAGATGGATCACGAGCAAGTGGTCTATTGTCACGATGATGCCACTGGTCTAAAGGCCATTATCGGCATACACAATACAGTCCTTGGCCCAGCCATGGGAGGTACAAGAATCTGGAATTACGCCACAGAAGAAGAAGCGCTTACTGACGTGCTTCGACTTTCGCGGGGGATGACCTTGAAAAACTCCATTGCCGGGTTGAATATCGGTGGTGGTAAAGCGGTGATCATCGGGGATGTCAAGAAAATCAAAAACGAAGCTCTGCTGCGTCGATTCGGGAAGTTTGTAAATAGCCTGAACGGGAAATACTGGACCGCCGAGGATGTGAACATGAGCGCGCGGGACATGGAGTACATCCACATGGAAACGAAATACGCCACGGGCATTCCTGAAAGTATGGGCGGATCTGGCGACCCCAGTCCTGTCACAGCTTACGGAGTATTCGTCGGCATGAAAGCGGCTGCCAAGAAAGCTTATGGCTCTGAGATGCTTCAAGGCAAAAAAGTACTTGTTCAAGGAGCCGGCCATGTAGGAACCTATTTGATAGAACATTTGCTTGATGCCGGAGCAATCGTTTTGGTCAATGATATTTTCGAAGAGAAAATAGCGGCTGTGACCAACAGCTTCAATGTGGAAGTCGTGGACTCGGTTTATGATCAGGACATGGACATTTATGCACCATGTGCTTTGGGTGCCACATTGAATGACGAGAGCATTCCTCAGCTTAAGTGCGACATTGTAGCCGGAGCGGCCAACAACCAGCTGCTGGATGAGAAGAAACATGGCGATATGCTCAAGGATCGAGGCATCCTGTACGCACCGGATTTTCTGATTAACTCAGGTGGGATCACCAATGTGTTTTACGAAATGACTGGCAACTACAACCGTGAAAAGGTCTATGCCCAAACCGAAGAAATTTATAAGACCTGCCTCGACATTGTCAATTTCGCAGAAAACAACAATGTTTCTACGCATGAAGCAGCGCTTGAACTAGCTTTGCGTCGAATTGAGGAAGTTGGAAAAGTGAAGTTGGGTTACTAAAAATATTTGTCTCAAAGACGCTCTTACATTTCATGCTAAACAGACGGATTCTTCGGATCAAGGCCATGCAGGCCCTTTACGGTTATTTCACGACGAAAGAGTCACTGGTGAACGTGGTTCGCGATGACCTGGAAAAAACGTTCACCCCGGATCCGCTAACGCATGACATGTCCGATACAGAAGAGATCGATGCTCATCGAAAGAAAGCTCTACGACTCTACGACAACAATCTCCCTCAAAAGAAACTGGAACAGGATGAATCCATTCCCGAGGTGGTTTTTGATGAAGTCTCATTGGCCATAGATTCTTACTATTCGCAGGTAAAAAGCGAAGGGATCAGAATCCGCAAGGCCATGATCCAGGAAACATTGGATCTTCAGGACCAATATTATAAGCTCCTTCTTTTGCCGGGCGAATTTCAGTTTATCGAGAAACAAGACAAGGACAAGCGAGATCAATCCCGGGTTCCCCAAAATGACCCCTGGCAATTCAATCTTCAGGATAACCCAGTGATTGAGGCCATCAATACTCATCCTGAATTACTGAAAGTCACAACCAAAAAGAAACTTTCTTGGCAAGAGCATCACGGAGAACTCAGGAGATGGTACAAGGAGGTTTTCAAGACCAATGAGAATTTTATTGCCTATCAGCAAAACACATCTCCTGCCATAGAAGATCACAAGACGATTCTCTCCTACCTTTTCAAGAAGGTCATTTTCAAGCACGAGGTGATTGAGGACTTCTTTGCGCAAGAAGATCTCAACTGGAATGAAAACTCAAATGTGCTGAAAAGCATGGTCGGAAAAACCTTTCAGGATTACGATCCAGAAGTAGAGGATTCCATTCAGCTGAAGTTCATCAGCATTAATCAGGAAGATGATTTTGAATTTTTTGAATCCATCTTCGATGGGGCCATCCGGGAAGATGAATATTTAGAGGGTTTGATCGCTCAAAAAACGAAAAACTGGGACGTTAGCCGTTTGGCTAAAACCGACATCATTATTTTGAAGCTGGCGATAGCTGAGATGATGACCTGCCGAAGCATTCCCGTCAAGGTAACCATCAACGAGTTTATCGATATTTGCAAGCAGTACAGCACACCAAAAAGCAAACAATTCGTTAACGGCATTTTGGATGTTTTGGCAAACCAGCTAACTTCGGAGGGTGTTATTAAGAAGTCAGGTAGAGGCCTGATTGATAACAAGTAAAGGTAAAAATCATAGTCATGGCAAAATCAGGAGGATCATTTTTCGCATTTCTGTTTGGAGTACTTACAGGAGCCGTTCTAGGCGTGCTTTTCGCACCGGACAAAGGAACCAATACTCGAGACAGACTGACTTTTCAGATGGATAAGTACAAGAAAAAACTAGAGGAGCTTGCCACCGAATTGACAGAAGGAAAAGAGCTAACAGAAAATAACGAAGTGCAAAAAGGAAAAGCCATTGTGAACGAAACTAAGCACAAGGCTGAAAAACTTCTTGATGACGTCAATGGATTGATCAGTCAGATCAAAGCCAAATAAGACAACATTAACAAATCATTAGGACAGGCGGTATAGGCTTAGCGGCCTTTGTTTACTACTTTTGCCGTCCCAAATTCAATTGAAATTATAATTAAAATGAAAAAGTTAAACATTCTATGGATGCTTGCGGCGGTAGTGATCCTATCAAGCTGCAACGGAAACTTGGAAGAGCGTGTGCGTGACCTAGAGGGTCGAGTAGCAGTTCTCGAAGCAGGTCAAACTCCTAACAGACCGGTTGCGAACCAACCAGTGGCAAACAACACTCCGGCTGAACCAGAAGTGAAGCCTGAAGGACCACTTCCGAGCATCGAGTTTTCGAAAGAAGAACATGATTTCGGAACAATTACAGATGGTGATATTGTGGAGCACACATTTAAATTTAAGAACACCGGTGAAGCACCATTGATCATCTCTAATGCTAAAGCAACTTGTGGATGTACCGTACCTAAGTGGCCAAAAGAGCCAATCCCAGTGGGAGAAGAAGGCGAGATTTTGGTAAGGTTCAACAGCCGAAACAAGCCTGGAAATCAGAACAAGACAGTCACCATCACTGCCAATACTTACCCTTCGTCAAACAAGGTGAGAATCAGAGCAAACGTGGTTAAAGCAGAGGGAGACAGCAAATAATGGATACAGTTCTCTTACAAGCCGGTGGTGGCGGAACCTCCCAGTTTATTATGCTGGGAGCGATGGTAGTGATTTTCTACATGTTCTTCATCCGTCCGCAACAGAAAAAGCAAAAGAACCAAAAGAACTTCATCAGCGAGTTAAAGAAAGGTGACAAAGTAGTGACCATGGGAGGAATCCATGGAAAAGTCACTGAGGTAACCGATGACACGCTAACTATAGACGTGGATCGTGGCACCAAGCTTACCATTGAGAAAAGTTCTGTTTCGTTAGAAGCCAGCAAAAGAGTGGCAGAAGCTTAGTAAATATGAAAAATGGGGTTTAAACTTTTCCCTGATGATATAAAGCACTGGAAGGTAGTGGTCGTGTCATTTTTGACCGCCACTACCTTTTGGTTTTTTAACTCATTGAATAAAGACTATACGACCACATTGGATTATCCAGTCCAATTCGAATTCAATTCAGACAGCCTCATCGCGGTAAAAAAACTTCCACAGAGCATCGAGTTAGATGTTTCCGGAGGTGGTTGGAGCCTTCTTCGTAAAACGGCAATTTTCAGACCCCAACCGTTAAAAATAGATGCTGGCGCACTACGTGGAAAAAGTAGCTTATCCTGGTTAGAAGTGCTGCCATCCATACGTGAGCAAATCAGTGATTTGAATATTAACCAGATTCTCGGTGACACCTTAAATATTCAAATCGAACCTCTCGCAGAAAAATGGCTAAAACCGATTGTTGACTCTGTTGCCGTCATCCTTCGAAACAATCACAGAATCATTTCCAAAATCAGTATCCAGCAGGATTCCGTATTACTCATCGGACCTCAAAGCTACTTGGACACCCTTGGCAATACTTTTACCATTGCACTCCCACAAATGAATATCGATGAAGCATTTGATGAATCAGTTAAAGTCGTTTCTTCAGGGAAGCTTCTGTCAGCAACACCAGAAACTATAAATGTTAGATTTGATGTGGGTAGGTTCAATACGGTATCATTAGACGTCCCACTTGAAAAAACGAATTTTCCAGCAGACTCGTCTTTCGTGCTTGCGCAAGAGACCATTCGTGTTGATTTTTTAGTCGAAGAGGCAAAACAGCAGACCTATTCCGCAACTGACTTTGTAATTATGGCCGATTTTAATATGCTGAGATCCAGTGACAGCAGTGTACTGGCTATACTCACGGCCTATCCGCTTGAAGCACTGGATGTCAAACTCACGCCAGAAATCATCAAGGTGATTCCAAATGAGTAAACCACTACTTATTGGAATAACTGGGGGGATCGGGGCTGGAAAGAGCCTCATTTCTAAAATATTTAGGGTCTTGCAAGTACCCGTTTACAATGCGGATACCAGAGCTAAAGAGTTAATGGTCACGTCGGACAATTTACGATCTGCCATTTCTGTGTTGTTTGGCGATCAGAGCTTTGATGGAGACCAGTTAAACAGAAAGCATATCGCCAATAAGGCCTTTTATGAACCCAAACTTTTGTCGCAATTAAACGAGCTTGTTCATCCAGCGGTTCAGTTAGATTTTGAGAAATGGATCGATGAACAACATTCAAACTACATCCTAAAGGAGGCCGCTCTACTTTTTGAAACTGGTTCCCACAAGAAACTGGATCATGTCATTCTTGTTACTGCTCCAAGAGAAATCAGAATCGAACGAGTTCTTGAGCGCGACCCACATCGGGATAAAAAGGACGTTGAAGCCATACTCTCTCGTCAATTAAGCGATGAAGAGAAAAAAAACCTTTCTGATCACATCTTGGTGAATGACGGAAGTGAAATGATACTTCCGCACGTCCTGAAACTACATCATCAATTTTCAAACCAAAGGTCCTAAAGCACCTTTCAATCTTCCCCCAAATTCTTGCAACCAACTCGGTGGTATTGAATAACTTAACATGATTAATTAACCTAGAAATCATGAATAGAATTTTAGCAAGCTTATTAACTCTGATAATCTTTTTTGCAGTTCCTGTCGATTCGCCGGCACAAAAGAAAAAGAAGAAAAAAGGCGAAACCGAGGAAGTCAAAAAACCTGAAAAGAAGGGGGAACTCAAAGCCTATGATAAAGTCATCACATCAGAAGCCAAATCTGATGAAGGATTATTCACCATTCACAAGATCTCTGACAAATATTATTTTGAGTTACCAAATGATCTCCTTGAAAAGGAAATATTAATAGTTAGCAGAATTTCTGGTCACGTTAAAGGGCTGAATTTTGGTGGAGCCGGAATGAAATCACGACCTCAGCAGGTTATTCGATTCCAAAGATTAGACAATCAAATTTTAATGAGATCTGTTTCTTACAACAGCGTCGCTGACGAAGATCTTCCGATTTACACGTCAGTTAAGAATAACAACTTTGAACCCATTATTAGCACTTTCAAACTAGAGACCGTTTCGAAGGACTCTTCATCCATAGTCTTTGAAGTCAATGACCTCTTTACTACAGATGTGGCCATGATAGGTGCAATGAACGATCGTCAGCGGAAGAACTTTAAAATCAAAGGGCTGGATAAATCCAGATCACTAATTACGGGAATGAAGGCTTTCCCGGAGAACATCCTCGTGAATCACATTCTAACTTATCGAGGTGATGATCTTCCTGACAACCAGATAACCGGAACTTTGTCAATTGGAATGACTCAGTCAATGATCTTGTTACCTGAAGACCCAATGGTTCCGAGGTACTATGACGAAAGAGTGGGTTATTTTTCACTCCGCCAATTGGATTATGGGGCAGATGAACAGCGAGCCGCAAGAAGAAGGTACATCACCAAATGGCGTTTGGAGCCAAAAGACTGGGCGGCATATAACCGTGGTGAATTGGTTGAGCCAGTTAAACCAATTGTCTACTACATTGACCCAGCCACTCCGGATAAATGGAAACCATACATCAAGCAAGGTGTGGATGACTGGGTTTCGGCGTTTGAAAAAGCAGGGTTCAAAAATGCGATCAGAGGTGAATACGCCCCTACCGCAGAGGAAAACCCTGAGTGGAGTCCAGAAGATGTACGATATTCTGTGATTCGTTACATCGCCACTGACATACAAAATGCCCAAGGCCCGCACGTTCATGACCCTAGAACAGGTGAGATCCTTGAGAGCGACATTTTATGGTATCACAACGTTATGAATCTTCTCAGAAATTGGTTTTTTATCCAGACGGCAGCTGTAAACCCAGAAGCCCGGATGACTCAATTTGATGACGAACTCATGGGGCAATTAATTCGGTTCGTCTCTGCTCATGAGGTGGGTCATACACTAGGGCTTCCGCACAATATGGGCTCAAGTGTTGCGTACCCTGTTGACTCATTGCGATCACCTTCTTTCACGGCATCACATGGCACAGCTCCTTCGATCATGGACTATGCTCGATTCAATTACATCGCTCAACCTGGTGACGGTGTAACGAATTTTTATCCAAGAATCGGAGAATATGACGACTGGTCTATTATTTATGGTTATAAAATGATTCCGGATGTGGAATCACCAGACGATGAAGAAGACCAACTCAACGCTTGGATCGTGGAGCGTGCGGGAGATCCGGCATTCAGATATGGACGTCAGAGAGGCTTACCACTTGATCCTACGGCTCAAACAGAGGATCTGGGTGATGATTCGATGAGGGCGAGTGAGCTAGGTATCGCCAACCTTAAAAGGATCAGAGAGAAACTGATGGAGTGGACGACAGAGGATGGGAAAAACTATGATGAACTGCGCGAGCTTTACAATAATGTTTTTGGGCAGTATAATAGATACATGGGTCATGTACTCTCCAATGTAGGCGGAGTGACAGAATACTTCAAAACCGCTGATCAAGATGGCGCAGTGTATGAATATGCCTCAAAAGACAAGCAAACACGCGCTGTGAAATTTTTGAATGAGCAACTCTTCGAAACTCCGGATTGGCTGATTGACGGAGACATCCTGGGCAGGATAGAACCAACAGGAAATGTTGACCGTGTCCGTGGTACTCAAACAAGAACGCTAAATAGGTTGTTACTAAACGATCGACTCATGCGGATGATAGAGGACGAGGCACTGAATGGAAGCGAAGCATACACGGCTAGCTCGCTCATGTATGATCTGCGTAGAGGTATCTGGTCTGAGCTGATGACAGGCAGGAAAATTGACACGTACAGAAGAAATCTTCAAAAGTCCCACATAGATAGATTAGAAGATTTGTTGTCCTCAGATGACGATTCATTCCAAAATTCTGATATTCCTTCTATCGCCAGGGCAAACTTGAATAGCTTAAAAACGGAAATCAATAGAGGAATTTCTAGACAGTCTGGGGTATCGAGAGATCATCTAAGAGATTGCATCGACAGAATTGATGAAGCGCTAGACACAGACGATTAAACTTTAAAAAAGTCGAAAATTAAATCCCGGGTGAATGCTCGGGATTTTTTATTTGAAATACCCCCTGCCATCAATCAATTCCCTAACACCCTCAGGGACCAGGTATTTGATCGATTTGTTTTGTTGGACCATTTTCCGGATCAGGGTAGCGGAGATGTCCACTTCTGGAGCTTCGATTTTTTCAATACTTGGATGCTCGCTTAATTCCGATGGTTTAGCATGGGGTCTGGGATAAACAAGGAGCTTATGATTTTCAAGAATCTGCTCAGCGTTCTTCCACTTAGGAAAGGACGCCAGATTGTCCTCTCCAATAATGAGTTGGAATTCGTAATCAGGATATTTTTCGGTCAGGTAAATCAGCGTATCTACTGTATAGCTGGGCTTAGGCATTTCAAACTCAATATTTGATGCCTGAAAATGGTAGTCGTCGTGGATCGCCTCTCTCACCATGTCCAGCCTGTCAAACTCTGAAAGAAGGTTCTTATTTTTCTTGAACGGATTTTGTGGGCTTACCACGAACCAGATTCGGTCCAGATCAGTAGATTCATAGATCACATTTGCAACGATCAAATGTCCTGCGTGAATGGGATTGAAAGATCCGAAGAAAAGTCCGATTTTCATTTGGCCAGAAATTTCCCGACGATAGACTCGGCCTCAGCCAGTGCATCATCCAGATTATCATTGATGATTGTAACATCAAATTTACGCTCGTACGACATTTCCTGACTAGCCTTAGCAACCCGCGCTTCCAGTGATTCATCCGACTCAGTCCTTCTTGTCTTAAGTCGGTTTCGTAACGTATCTAAATCAGGAACCTTCACAAAAATGGCGAGCGCCGAAGATCCCAGCTTTCTCTTTAGGCGTGCTCCGCCTTCAACGTCCACATCAAAAATGACTGACTGCTTCTGGTTCCAAATTCGCGTGACCTCAGATTTCAAGGTGCCATACTTGACGCCAGCGTAGACTTCCTCCCATTCCAGAAATTCTTCATTTTGAATTTTACTTTCAAAAACCTGCCACGACAAGAAATAATAATCTCGACCATCGACCTCATAGCCTCTTGCAGCCCGTGTAGTGGCGGAAATTGAGAATTGTAATTCCTGAAATTTATCGAGGAGGTATCTGACGATTGTAGTTTTGCCTGATCCTGACGGAGCTGAGAAGATTACTGCCTTACCGGCCATTTGGTGGAATATCTTGGATTTTCTTTTTGATTGCTTCAGCTAAACCCTCCGGCAATGGTTTCTTTTCCGTTTTCGATTTCAACAAAGTTCTAACCTGCTGCTCCAACTCATACTCCTTAAGACAGCATTTGCAATGTTCCATGTGCAGCATCAAAAAAGCCTCGTCTTCTTTGGAGGCTTCTTGATCCAGCAGTTGCCGAACGATATATAAATACTTGTCTATGTCAGGGCACTTGTCATCCATCACTGTCGTTTTTAGCACCGCGGTGCAAAGTAAAACAATTAATGGTACCCCATATGTTCCGCGTATCCGGTTAATTTTTCTTTTAAAAGATTTCTGGCTCTGTGCAATCTTGATCTTACAGTACCGATTGGAATGTCTAAAATCTTAGCCATCTCTTCATAGGTAAATCCTTCCAAATCACACAGGATAATCACTGTTCGGAAATCAATAGGTAGAGTATTGAGCGCAATCGTCACCTCATCACCCATCATATCTTTCACCGTCTCCACTCTCATATCGACCGTGTGATTGGCCTGCGCATCATCTGAATTATAGTAGTTCTCTACTTCTTGATAATCAACTTTGCCTGGCTGCTTGCTTTTTTTCCTAAAATCGTTGATGAAGCTGTTCTTCAGAATCCTATACAACCAAGCCTTAGCATTTGTACCTTGTTGGAAAGACTTGATGAATCTGTAAGACTTCATGAACGTCTCCTGTACCAAATCCTTCGCCTCATCCTCGTCATAGGTCAGACGATAAGCGAAATTGTACATCGCGTCAAGGTGTGGCATGAATTCCCTTTCGAAAATATTTACTCGTTCCTTGTCAGAGTAGTCGTATCTAGTAGGTCGGGCTTGTGCATTTGTTACTTCCATGTCGCGTTTTGATTTCGTGTAGGTACATCTAATACGTAACGAAGATAAACAAGGTTTTCTTTTTGTCCAACTTTTTATAAATAATAATTGAACAAAATGAATCAACCGATTGCTTTGTCTTCGGCGAGATATATACGTGAACTAGCGCAGGTCCAGATTTTCTGGATAAGGAATAATCGATTCAATTAAAAGCTCCACTCCGCTTTGTGATAGTAGAGAAAGGGTAATTATGATACTTCCAATGATCAATGCCACACCGAGATTGTTTTCTTGAATTTCCTTGAATTCATCAATTTCTGTGAGCTTGGCGTATAAAAAAGTGCTGAGGAGTCCAATAAATATGGCAACCGCATACGCAATCGCAATATAGATAGCCCCAGTACCAATAAAACGGAGCGCAAGCATGAAGTCTGAGGACTCTTTTTCTAATAATCGAAAAGACGACACCAATGGCTGAAGGACGCTGCTTACCATGATCCCTACAGAAATGATAATGGCAGCAGTGAAAATACTGTAGGCGAGGTTGAACTCATTCACACCATAATATTTCTTCCCAACCCACTGCACAATCTTGAAGGTCAATGCAAGGATGAAAATACCAATAGAAATCGCTGAAAAGATTTCAATCAGCCCGAGAATGGCAATGTCACGATTCATTTACTAAAGCAATTTTCCAGTAATCAATATTGTTCACGTCAGGCGGCAACATACCGATCGACCATCCAGTGGCCGTGGTTTCCCAAAAGTAATATTTCCGTCCACCAAAATTCAGATGATCTCCTTGTGCTGGGACATTCAACGCCAACATCGCATGAGTATATTCATCACTCACTACGATCATTGGTTCGTATTCTAATTTGGTCAACAAGACATAAAGCAACACCGCTCTCGTATCACAATCCCCATGATGATCATGGGCAAATTCATATGGGCTGACAATCCCATAAGGGATATTTCCAATGCATGGTTGCCCTTCCCGAGGAATCTCATCGCAATCCACAGGTACGACATAACTATACGGTATGTCTTGTACAAATGACACCACGAGCCGAGCTAAATCCAGCCGAGAATAGGACAACTTCCTGGCAGTCAAAAAAAGAGAATCGGCTAGAAAATCCAACTGATCATTGGTCTGACTGACCAGGTCGTCATAAATGCCTCCCCAAAAGTTCTCGGAGGTTCCTGGTCGTAATTCGGCCAATCTCACTTGCTCATTTTCTCTGCTTATTTCATATCTGGAATCGTAAACAAGGCAGTGATTATTCGCCTGCTCCTGAAAGCCCCAGAATCGCTGATGTCTTCGGACGTTCGTGTTTGGAATGTCCTCGGAATATTCAGTGCAATCAGGTTCATAAGCGGCAGGCGGTGGATTGATTAATACCTCATCGACGAGGTTCATGACCCGATTGATGATAGCTACAAGTACAAGGAAAATAACCACCGACCTCAGGCACCCTTTCATACCAACAAATGAAATCAATTTAATTGAACCGCCAGCACGACGGCTCCTCCTCCAATGGTAACTTTATTCCACCGCGCATAAGACCCTAAATAAACGGACTGTTCATCATTTAAATCCCACTGATTCTCGAAATCCACAAGTCCCATGTCCCCAAAACTGCCCCATGCCCTAATCGCCAAGTAGATTCTTCGAACTTTCGCTGACATCTCAAATGTAAGCTGCGGCATGTAACGTCTGGTCATGGACGACACTTCAGCCTGATCGGAAATCTCGTTTTCGGATAAGATATTTCCATCCATGTCTCGGGTATAAATGATTACGCTTTCCTTTAATTCCGACGCGATCAGAAATGAACTAGTAACGCCAATTCCCACCCCCAAGTGAAACGTATGGTCTAAAACGAACGGGTGTATGTTGAATTTTATTAAAACCGGCAAGTGCATATATTGATTTCGCCAGTCAGAAAACACCCTGTCTCCATTTGGCGCAAACCCCTTTTCTGAATGAAGGTGATTTGTAAGAAGAAATGAGAAGAGGACTGATGTGTGTGCCTTAAAGGCCAAGGCATTGAACGACATAGAATCCCTTCGAAGAAGAGATCGTTTTGGAAAGCCATATTCCAAATCAAGCACTGGTCCAAGGCTGACATTGGGCACACCACCATAGAAATAGTCAGAGTCTTTGCCGAAGTTTATGTAATGAGAGTTCCTGGACATACCAACTCGAATGTCCAATTGTGCTATTGCACAATAGGAGCATATGAACATCGATATATAGCCAATAATTCTCATATCCCAATTAAGACAAAAGATGCCCAATAAAACGGGTGGTCGTGGGTTTCACGAACCCTTTTCTGGGCTAGCGCAAAAGCCTCGTGAATGGCGTTCCCAGAAAGCCAATGGGTATAAAATTGTGTCATCAACGTCTGAGTGACCCGGTCATCTACCTTCCACAACGACATAAGCACATACCTTGCGCCCGCCACGGAAAAACCTCGCTGCAAACCATAAACTCCTTCACCGTTCCTGACTTCCCCAAGGCCTGTTTCACATGCGGATAGAGCCACCAGTAAGGTAGAATCCAACTTTAGGTTTGTGGCTTCATAGGCCGTAAGGACACCATCGTCATGGGCATCAACTCCAAGACGGTCTACTCCTGACAGGAGCAGCCCAGATCTTATCATGGAATTCACACCGTCCCAATTGTTCTCGGGTAGGAAAAACCCATGTGTGGCAATGTGTAAAATCGTTGGATTCGTCTCTTTTTTCAAGTTGGACTCACTGGCTTCCGAACCAAAATGAGGAGACACGCGCCATCCATGCTCCAGGAGTAGTTGGCTTATATCCAAAACCTCTTTTTCCGTTCCGGGAAGGTCAATAAATAACTGATCCTTGAAATCTTTGAAAGTGGTTCCTGTAAAGGTTCGTAGAGCCAGTTGCTCATTTAACATAGCCAATGTGTCCTTGTTATTTTTTATGAGATAATCAGGCCGACCCATAAGTACCGCCCGTTTATCATTTGACGACACCTCCATTGAAACAATATCCTTGGTATTGGTCACCAGCATCACGTCCATTTCGTCCAGCACGTAAGACCCTGCTTCAGGGTTTTTTAGACCCAGAAGGCTGATTTGAGTTAAGGCACCATCCGCCGATAGAAACATCTTTTTTGCCTGACCGACAGATTCGGAAATGGGTCTCCAGTACCGATTGTAGGATTCATTATCACTCAATTTATAGCGTATGGAATTCCGGTATAGGTTTAAGGCTGTTCCTTCCAGGCTGTTGCCATCATTTATTATCGTGTGCTCGGGAAAAAGTGAGTCGTTTCTCAATGTTAGCACCAAGTAGCGATGATTTTCTCCAAAGGAGAATTTCCCTGTAGGCCCATCTCCCAGGCGAAAATCAGTTACCCGAATGATTTCAACTGCAACTTCTTCTTTGGCCAGCCTTGCCACGACATCACGCCAATTCACCGATTCTCTGATATCATCCAGAAAATTACTCCGCTGGGTTATCTCTTTTTCCAAGTCATAAATGCCCTGTTCTGTATCTTCAATCATGTGAAGTCTTGGCCTTTTCTGAAAATACAAGGAGGACAAGAATGCCTTTTGATTTTCCCATTCATCAACGAGGCGTATCAACCGATCATCGTCTCCGTTTAATATCTTTTCTTTCAGCTTACTGATCTGATTGAGAAGAATAGCCTTACCAAACAACTGATTATCGTAAACCGCCCTGAACATCTCATTACACAATTCGTGATGGTTATTTTGGATTGCAAAAGCATTGAATAAATCGAAATCTGATTTTAACTGGGAATAAAACACCTCCCGTTCATACTCGCTGAGAGCGGCAAAATTCCTGTGTACATATATCTTGTACGCTTCATTAAGCCTCATGAATGCCCTCAACGCCGCTTCAATGTCGTTTCTGGACCAATTCAGCAACGCCCGTGTCCGTCCTACTTGAAAGTCGATCTGTTTGTTCTTCAGGACGGTAGCAAAAGCCTCCGCTCGCCTTAAATTAATTTCCGCCAGGTCATAATCCCCCAAATGCAGGTAATACCTAGCCCGCATCTCAAAGACCAGGGGCACATTCATTTTGGAATTAAAGTCCATCACAGAAGCACCCCCAGCCGATAGCTTATGCACATATTTACTAGCCGTTTTGAGGTCGTCCTCAGCCAGCGCAACTTCGAACCTCAATCGATATACGGGCTTTAGAAAGGTCTCATACTCTACTAAACCTGAAAAGGATCGGTGAATCAGTTTTTCGGCTCGGTTCAGAAGGACTTTGGCGGATTGAAGATTGTTTTGCTTCCACCTAACCTCAGCCAGGCCCGTTAATGGCACTGCCCTGAAAATACTTCTCTTAGGTAAATATTGATCCAAATATTCCTGCGCGGTTTCAAAATAAAATTCTGCCTTATTGAGATTGTTGGTGAGTAAATAAATCCGACCAAGGCGATTAAGTGGTGTGAAAATGGTTTCACTTAACACAGATATACGAATGGAATTATCCTGTTTACATTCTTCTATTCGTTTTTCAGCAGCCAGGTATTTCCTTTCTGCTTTTGCTAAATCACCCATCTGAATGGCGGTATCCCCGGACATGACTTCCGCCAACAGGCTCATTTTGGCCGTCTTGGTCCATTCCTGCCCAAAAAGGTCTGAAAACGTAAAAATCAGCCATATGACCACAATACTTTTCATCTTAGCCTGATTCCTAGTTTGAGGATAAACATTTGATATCGAAACTTGGGATAGATATCCCTGAGAAACATAGAGCCATTCCCAATGGGCCATTCATCCAGAATTTTTTCATCTACTTTACTTTGCCCTCCCTGCAAGGCAAAACCAAGCCGATAGCGATTGGCATTTACTGAAATGCCAAAATAACTCCCAAGGTGAACAGGGCTCAAATAGCGCGAGATGTTTGCTTGATGGGTAGCCTCAAAACTGGTTCCTCTATTTCGGGTTTCATCCAGAATAGCTGCCGTCGTGAAATTCAGAAGAAAACCAAAGTCGTAAGAAATCACATTGAACTGGCTCACTCGAATCATCAGGGGTATACCCACATAGATTATGTCCAGTTCACTATAAAAGTTCTCCACACTGTTCTCATAACCGGTCTGAAAAACCGACACCCCTGTCAACCCATTGGCTACTTTATTAATGGGTGTTTCAACATAAATATCTCCATGAAAAAAATGAAACCACCCTTTTTGTTGATAATCGTTATTGGTCACATAAACCTGGTGTCCCTTTCCAAAGATGTAAACCCCATCAATGAAAAAAGCGTTGGACGTACTCGTACCCAAGTTTAGATGCACTTTGGTCTGTCCATTTGATGGATAACTCAATAAAATGCATGCTATGATGATAAATGGCTTCACATCTCATAGCCAGAGCTTGGGCGAACAATGAATTTACAAAAAAATCTCCTTAGTCACAAAGCACATCATGACATATTTCCCGAAATGAGTATGTCTGAAATCGTCTTCATATTTCAGTCCATATCCAAAAATCCGGTCCATGCTGGAGTGCCCTAGCAGAATAATTCCCGTAAGTTCAAGATTTGAGCTTGCCAAAAACCACCCCGTACATATGACCAGAGCAGCCAGTCCGCGATGATGAAAGAGGTTGTAAGTAAATGCTCCAATTCTTGGATTTACAGCATACCCAAGCATACCAATGTCAGGAACGAGAATTAAAACTGGGTACCACCACCAGGTAAAGTCTGTCAAAGAGAAGAGATAAATGGAAAATCCGAAAAGTAGTATTTCTTCAGATTGAAGGAGACGTTTCATGACTACAAACTAGATAAAAAACCAGAAATCATCTACGGGTCTTTTTTTCCAGGAATCCAGCACCGTTCTGATCTTTTTCTTTTCATCCGGGGATGCGACGACTATCAGAATTTGTGGATTTGTCAATTCGGCTATTGCCTCGGTTGATTGCATCCGTATGTCGTAAACTTCATGGCCAATCTTACGTTCATTGTCACACACCCAGTGGATGTCAGATTCAAACTTCTTCAGTTTTTTAACAAAGTCTTTCCCATTTCGACCTGCTCCCCACACTACCAATGGTCGTGATCGATTACGATCCAGCTCGAAAAAATACCGAAGCTTCATATCGAAATATCGATTGTCTTTGTACTCTTCCCAGGTTCGGGAAATACGATTCGATCGATCCCGCCAATGATGGAGCACTTTATCAATGCCTATGACCTTCAGCTGATTCTTATAGAAACGAAAACAGAGGTCGTAATCCTCAGGATATACCTCCGGATTAAAGGCATCAACGACATCCAAGTCCTCCTTGTGCAAAATCCATGAATGAGATGGAATGACACACTCCTGATAAATCTGCTCGTAATGTGTGCTCGTCTTAGCTACCTCATTTAGCCACTGCTCGTATCGCCGAAACCCCCCTCCAACCTCTCCTTCATCCACAAAATGTTCAGTGCCTCCAGCAATCACATGTCCCTTGCCATATTTCTGCCATTCTTTGACCAGCACTTCGAGCTTATCATGAGGCATTTTATCATCTGAGTCCATGCGATTGATTAAGTCTCCTTTGGCAAACTGATACCCATATTTCAAGGTTGGAATCAATTTCGCGCGATCGCTGTGAAAAACTCTTACTCGTGAATCTCTGGCTGCATATTCTTCGAATATTTCCGGAGTTTCGTCTGATGAATGGTCGTTGATCGCAATGAGTTCCCAGTTTTCATAGGTCTGAGCCAAAATGGAATCCAGGCAATCTCGCAAGTAAGGTGCCGTATTCTTGGCCGCCATGATGATGGAAACAAGTGGTCTCTCCATTAAGCCTGGCTGATTTCAAAAAGATTTCCATCCGGATCTCGGAAGAAACATCGAATTTCAGCTCCCCAATCGTAAGGTGGTGTGATAAACTCTGCACCTCTCTCCTTCAGAACATCATAAGAGGACTGGCAATCTTTCACCCTGATCGTATAGGCGTGATCCACATTTTCTTTGTCCGATGAAGGTTTAAAAGAAATATCAGGCTTGTCATCAGTGGGCCCACCTTCAGTTACTAAAAGAAACCAATTTCCGAGAAAAGAAAGAACGACAGAAGTGCCGCCATACTCACGGTAAAGCTCTGCTCCCAGAACATCCAAATAGAATTTTTTGGATGCTTCCATATTACTCACCACAAGAATGTGAGTAAGCGCCATATCATCGGTGGGAAAAGTCATGAGATAAAGTTAGTTGATTTGAAAGAGCGAATCAGACGAGTACCTTTGCGCTTCATGAAAACAAAAGAAGAAATTGTTGCCAATTGGCTCCCTCGCTACACGGGCATGGGGTTGGAAGAATTCGGTGAATACATTTTGCTGACCAATTTTGGGAATTACGTGAAAATGTTCGCCAAATGGCATGATGTGCCGATTCGTGGAGAAGAAAAGACCATGCAGTGCGCAACTTCTGGGGAGATCACCATTATCAATTTCGGGATGGGATCGGCAAACGCTGCTACGATCATGGACCTACTCACGGCCATTGATCCGAAGGCCGCACTTTTTTTAGGCAAATGTGGAGGTCTGAAAAGGAAAAATAAGGTAGGTGATCTCATCTTGCCGATAGCAGCCATTCGAGGAGAAGGAACTTCCAATGATTATTTACCGAGAGAGGTCCCGGCTTTACCAGCCTTTGCCTTGCAAAAAGCAATCTCAACGACCATTCGTGAGCATGAATTCGATTATTGGACTGGAACCGTTTTTACCACCAACCGTCGCGTGTGGGAACACGACGAAAAATTCAAAAAGCATTTGAATAAGGTTCGAGCCATGGCGATCGACATGGAGACTGCTACGTTATTCACGGTGGCCTTCAAAAATGAAATTCCGGTGGGTGCCCTCCTGCTGGTGTCTGACATCCCGATGATTCCTGAGGGCGTCAAAACCGATGAAAGCGACAAAAAGGTCACAGCGAATTTTGTAGATAATCACTTGAAAATCGGTATTGATTCTCTCAAGCAACTCATCAATCAAAGCCAGACGGTGAAGCACTTGAGGTTTTAAATCAAAAAAAGCCGAGCAATCATGCTCGGCCTTCATCAAATTTCTACGAAAGTCTTATTTCCCAGACTCGTATCTTCTGCTCACTTCATCCCAGTTGATGACATTGAAGAATGCGTTGATATAATCAGGTCTTCGGTTTTGATAATTCAAGTAGTAAGCATGCTCCCAAACGTCGAGTCCTAGGATTGGCGTAGCACCACAGCCAACACCTGGCATTAATGGGTTGTCCTGATTTGCAGATGAGCAAACCTCTACTTTTCCCCCTGGATGCACACATAGCCAAGCCCAACCAGATCCAAATCTTGTTGCTGCCGCATTGCTGAATGCGTCTTTGAATCCATCAAATGATCCACAAGCCTCGTTGATGGCATCAGCCAGGGCTCCTGAAGGCTCACCACCACCATTTGGGCTCATGATGCTCCAGAAAAGCGAGTGATTATAATGCCCCCCTCCGTTGTTTCTTACGGCTCCATTGTCGCTATGACTGGCACAAAGTTCCTCCAGGCTCTTTCCATCCATTTCGGTTCCTTCCACCGCTCCATTCAATTTGGCAACATAACCGGCATGGTGCTTTCCATGGTGGATCTCCATGGTGCGAGTATCTATATGTGGTTCAAGTGCGTTGTGATCGTAGGGTAGATTCGGTAATTCGTAAGCCATTTTTATATCTGTTTTTGGTTAAAAAATCTTATTTCTAATAGTATAACAAAATTATTGGCAAAAAGGTCATTCGCGCATTTTCCTAAAGAATTCTTCTATCAATACTTCCGAATGAGAAGATAAAAGTCCAAACTCAACTTTCGTTTTAGGGTGAAGAATTTTCTTACTGGTGGAAGAATAGCCTCTTTTTTCATCCGCAGCGCCATAAACCACACGCCCAATTTGTGTCCAATAAAGAGCCCCACCACACATGTTGCAGGGTTCCAGACTAACAAACAACGTGCAATCATTCAGGTATTTCGAGCCTAGATGATTCTGTGCCGAAGTGATCGCCAGCATCTCAGCGTGAGCGGTGACATCCTGAAGTCGCTCTGTTTGATTGTATGCCTTGGCAATAATTCTATTCTCACAGACCACCACTGCTCCTACCGGAATTTCACCCTCCTCCAAAGCCCTCTCCGCCTGAAGCAAGGCCTGCTTCATAAAATATTCGTCCGTGTGAATCTGCAACTCCATTCCTACCTTCTCTTTTTTCGACCTTCTTTGAATTCAACGCTGGACATTATTTCTCTAACTGATTTCTGCCAATATGATCGTATTCTGGCAGGAGACGTAAATCGAAAAATCAATACCCCTGACTCATTGATGGTGTACATGATGTAGGTGTAGTCTGATTTTTGGCGACTTGATGAGAAGGCATTCTCCTCGTCAATAATCGTCCCGGTGAATTCGAAGGTGATGAACTGACGGCCTCCGATTTCTTTGATGCCTTCATCATGCATTGTCACATTGTCGTACAGGTTCAGAATATTCGCTTTGTAGAATTGACTTAACAAATTGACATCACTAGCCCCCCACCTTAGCTGTGCTTGGTTAACCCCAATATCCGTTTGTCCATCACGGCTGTTGAAAATAGCGAGGGCTGGGCTTGTCGACCGCTGCATGGTCGGGGGTGTCCTACTCAATTCTTCTGGAACGAGCATGGAAATGCCTTCAGTAATTTGAGCTTTTTGCAAACGTGGTTGCGACCAAGCCAGAATGCATGAAATAAACAAGAGTATGGATAAAACTGCTTTCATTTTTCAGAGGAATCAAAGCTAAAACTATTTGTAAATTTGCCGCCTGCTAAAAATCAGTGAATCCGAAAATCTGAAATTAAATGTACCGATCTCACAACTGCGGGGAATTAAGAATAGAACATGTTGGGCAAAGTGTGACTCTATCCGGGTGGGTTCAGAAAAGCCGGGACAAAGGCGCCATGCTGTGGGTAGATCTGAGAGATCGATATGGAATTTCACAACTCCTGTTCACAGAGGACAATAAAGAGCTAATTAATCAAGCTCGCGAACTCGGTCGAGAATTTGTCATACGAGTGGAAGGACCCGTCATTGAACGAGAGTCAAAAAATTCGAAAATTCCGACGGGTGAGATAGAAGTTCAAGTGACCCATTTGAAGATTCTCAATAAATCTGAACTTCCTCCATTTCTGATCGAAGATGAAACCGACGGTGGCGAAGAATTAAGGATGCAATACCGATACTTGGATTTAAGGAGAAATCCGGTGAGAAAAAATCTGCAGCTCCGCCACAAACTGCTGCAAGCCACTCGGCGGTTTTTAGATGATGCCAACTTCCTGGAAGTTGAAACGCCATACTTGATCAAATCGACCCCCGAAGGCGCAAGAGACTTTGTGGTGCCTAGCCGGATGAACGAAGGTCAATTTTATGCCCTTCCACAATCCCCTCAGACCTTCAAGCAATTGCTGATGGTTTCGGGATTTGATAGATACTTTCAAGTCGTCCGATGCTTCCGAGATGAGGACCTACGTGCCGATCGGCAGCCGGAGTTTACCCAGATTGACTGTGAGATGGCTTTCGTGGAGCAGGAAGACGTGCTGCAAACCTTTGAGGGCTTCACCAAGTACGTCTATAAAGAGATTTTGAACCTTGATCTAGCTGATTTCCAGCGTATGACCTACGCGGATGCCATGTCAAAATATGGGTCTGACAAGCCGGATTTAAGATTTGAGATGGAATTCCAGGAACTCAACGACCTCACGCAATCCAATGGTTTTGTCGTTTTTGATTCGGCTGAGCTAGTGGTTGGAATAAATGCAGCGGGATGCGCTGAATACACCCGGAAGCAATTGGATGCCTTAACTGATTTTGTGAAGAAACCGCAGGTTGGTGCCAAAGGACTTGTTTATGTAAAGTGTAATCCGGACGGTACTTTCAAATCTTCCGTGGATAAATTTTTCTCGCAAGATGATCTGAAAAAATGGGCTGATCGAATGGGCGCCAAGCCGGGAGATTTGCTACTCATCTTAGCCGGCGAAAAAAACAAGACCAGAAAAGCCCTGAACGAGCTTCGCTTGGAAATGGGTAGCCAACTGGGTCTGCGGAAAGAAAATGAAGGTGAGCCGATGAAGGTAGCGCCACTTTGGGTGGTTGATTTTCCGCTACTGGAATGGGACGAAGAAACTGAAAGGTATCACGCCATGCACCATCCATTTACTTCTCCTAAGGCTGAGGATCTGGAAAAAATGGATTCAGATCCAGGTGCCGTGCGAGCGAATGCGTATGACCTGGTCATCAATGGTGTAGAAGCCGGTGGAGGTAGCATCAGGATTCACGATCGAACATTGCAGGAAAAGATGTTCAAATTACTCGGCTTCAGTGATGAAGAAGCTAAAGCCCAATTCGGGTTCCTAATGAGTGCATTTGAGTACGGCGCACCACCTCATGGAGGTATTGCATTGGGCTTTGACAGGCTTTGTGCCATACTCGCCGGGCAAGAAAGTATTCGTGACTTTATCGCCTTCCCGAAAAACAATGCGGGGCGTGATGTGATGATCGATTCTCCATCTCCTATTTCAGGAGAGCAGTTGGATGAACTACGCATTCAATTGAAATAGTTAGTTGTAGGTTTTTTGACTAAATTTCACTCCCAAACAAGCTAATCACGCATGACTTCAAGGTTTCTAATGTACGCCATGCCATTCCTACTCTTGTTTGTGGGATTGTCACTGTTCGAACCATACCTCTATCGTAACATCTTTGCCAGCACGAGTGTAGAACCACTCAAGGGTAAAGAGTTCATGATTATTGCCCACAAAGGAGCAGCCAAGCAAGCCCCTGAAAACACCATTGCGGCTATTCAGCGAGCTTTGGATTTGCGGGTGGATATGATCGAAATTGATGTCCGACACACCAAAGACGAGGAACTTATTGTTTTTCATGATCAAAATTTGGATCGGGTGGCACGTGACACGGTTGGTCATCACGTGACGGGAGATGTTCACGATTTCACTTTGGAGGAACTGAAACAATTTGACGTTGGAAGCTGGTTTGCCACGCCGTACGCTGATCAAAGAATCCCAACTTTGAAGGAAGTTCTGGATTTGGTGTACGAGCACAATGCTGAATTCGATGATGATGTTGTGGTCTTGTGCGAAATCAAGCACATGGATCATCCGCACTACCATGATTTTGCTGAAAAAATGGTTGAGGTGATCAAGTCTGAGCCAAATGGAGAGGATTGGATATTTGTTCAGTCGTACGAAAACGAATACCTAGAGGACATTCACGAGCTTGACTCATTAGTTCAAACCAAGCAGCTGATGATTGGTGAGGATTCGCCCCCATTGATAGCCTTTTATTTGGAAACGCGGATCCACCTGGGTCACGCTAAAGAAAGCAATCGAATGAAGGCATTGAATCCTGAATGGAAGACGCTATCACCCAGAAGAATATTTAGAATGCATGCCAGAGGTTATGAGGTATATACCTATTCGGATCAAGCGGATGAACTAGTAACCAGAGATGACATGTTGAAAATGCTCAACGCGGGAGTAGACGGAATCATTACCGATAACCCGGAAACCTTGCTCGAAATCAGAGAAGAAATCAGAGCCCTGGAGTAGTGGATGCGATGCTCCTCATAATCATCCTTTTTGCTACAGCTGCGGCAGTCGGGGTGTATATGTTGACCAAAGTCTTGACTTCAAAAAACCAACCTCTGCCATTGGTATGCTCCATACCTTCTTTGCTGTAACATCCTTATCGCTGCTCACAGCTCATATTTTGAGAACTCAATCAGATGATCTGGCAGCCTTCATTACTTTTCTGTTTTTTGGATGTCTAGGGTTCTTTATGATGTATAGAGAGTTTTTCGCAGAGCAAAGTCCAGCCATGGAATCTTACGTCCCTAAACCGATTGCCTTGATTCATGGCTTTGCTGCAGTGGCGGGTTTTATTTTATTGCTGATCGCTTACTTCGGATAGTTCAGCCGTAAACATCCCTGATACTCATTTACGCGATTCATGGTATAGGATTGATTTTCAATAAGTTAGAATTTAGTCTAACAAAATCATGCCGATCATGAAAAAAATAATGACAGTTTTAATGGCTATCTCAGTCGCCCAACTAGGCTTTGGGCAAGTGGAGGTAGGGAAAGCGAAACAAACGATCATGGGTAAGGGGAAAATCCTTGGCCAGGACGTTTCAGAACTTGGGTTGGACAACTTTTCGTTGAATTTCAATCTGTACAAGTACGCCCAGGATGAAGGTGGTAGCAGTAATGTGGCTATGTCATCAAAAGTAGGTGTGAGCGCCAGCCTGGGAAGGTTAACTGAAGATTTGGTGCAAGAAATCACCAATGACGCTTATGCTTATTGGATTGATCAATGGAAGAAAAGAGGTGTTGAGATCACCAATCAAACCAAAGAGGACATTGAAGCCAGCAAGGCCTTTTCCAAAGCAAAATCAAAAGGAAAGTTGGCCAATATCATGAATGGTGGCGTCTGGAACAATGACCAGCAAAAAGGACAGCACACAATGGTGGCCTGGCCGGATGGGGTCAACATACCTTCCAGTGGAGAAGGAATGTCATACAAAGGAGGAAATGCCGCACACTATGGACCCGGATATGGAGGTAAATGGACTTCATTCAACGCCACCATTGATTTCATCAAAATGAAAACGGCTAAGCTTGGAAGCACCGCCTCAGTGAAGTCTATTCCTCGCCTGACATTGGCAGGCGGTCATAACGTGAGCATTTGGGAAAAGAACAAAATAGGAGGTTACCTAGGTAGCATTACGGCTGAGGGAATCGAGGACTTTTATACAGACATTTCAGATGACAAGAACATTGAAGTGCTGAATTCCAAAAGGGTTCTACAGACCTATAACATTGATAAGTCAAAATTCAAATCAAATGTTTTGGAAATGCTAAAAGCCAGCATGGATGCAAGTTTCACCGATTACGATGCTATCGTCACTAAAAACAAAAAGTAATTTCTAGTTATGGCACGATCATTGTAAATCTTTGGTCGGGTCTCATACAGCTATGAAAATCAAGAACCATTTCGGAACCGAGGTGGTTTTTTTTATCTCCTACAAATCCCATTAAAATCGCAAAACTGGCACACCCCAGTGTCTTCCGTCTGATCGAAAGGCTGATCCATACTGAACACTTCTTCAACCAGTCCAACAAATCGCTTTTCGAAATCAGGTAAGTAAGCTCTCGCGTCTTGCATCGGTCGATCTCTCAACGTCAATCTGAAATCGAAATCCTCTTGAAATAACTCCCTGATCCCGATCAATCCCGGTGCGATTTCCTCTTCTTCTCCAAACTTTGAAGCATAAAGCCATGCATAGAACATGGTCTGAAATCCTGCCTTGTTTCGATCCTTCTTGTAATTGCTTTTGGGTGTTCGGTCAAATAGCTTCTCGATGGATTCAATCTCGCGAGTATCCCTCCCACTCTTATAGTCAATGACTCGAACCACGCCCGCCTTTCTATCCACCCGGTCAATGTCCGCGCCCATTCTCACTTTCACCTGCCGACCATTTGCATTTACAGGCAGTGTTCTCAAATAATTATCATCTTTCTCGAGACCCACAATCTGGAACGGCGCATATTCCTCATCCTGATCCAGGATACGCATGACGTATTTTTTAATCACCTCTGCAATCATCACATTCCGACCCTTCAGCTCCATCCGCCGCTTGTCCTTGATATTGAAATGCTTTTTGAAGGCTTTTTCTATGGCTCCATCTACCGAACTTCTTAACTGGAAAAAATCCGATTCCTGAACCAGATTGTCAGGGCTTTTTTCAATGACATCACGATAAAGAATCTCCATGGAATCATGCAGGACATTCCCGAATTCTCTTGCATCCAATTCATCGTTCAGCTGATTCTCGGAGAACCTGCGAAGGACATATTTGAAATAAAATTGCAACCTACATCGGAAGTAGACATTAAGTGCAGATGCGGAAAGCTTCGATTTTCCCTCCCCAGCATAGTAATACACCAGCTTGTCGATAATATCCGGTGTTTTCTGCACCACAATTTCCTGCGACTCACGTGTGCCGATGGTGTTGCTAAGCTTTTGATGTTTCACTTGGATGCCACTCTCCTGCTCGACTTGCGTAATAAATCGACTGATCTCGCCGCTCATTCCAAAGTCAGCGTACATGTTATAGTAAAAATCGAGTCGCTCCGAATGATGGAAAAGTCGGTAAAACAAATAGGCATAAATCGCATCCTGCACCTCGAATGTCGGCAGGTCAAATGCCTTGCGGATTCGGTATGGGATGAAAGACCCGTTTCGCTGAGAGGCCGGGAAAATATCCTCGTTAGTATTCAGCATGAAGACATGCTTGAAGTCGAGATTTCGAGTCTCCAGCACTCCCATAATTTGCAGCCCTTCTACCGGTTCTCCACTGAATGGGATTTTGACAGATCTTGTGGCTTTTCTGAAAAGACTCTTAAAAGTTTTCAATTCTACCTCTACATTTTGCTTGGCCAAAATCTCGTTTAATCTCGACAGCATTTTTTGAAAATGATAGAGATACTCACGCTCCAACCCGAATCGCTCGATGACCAAATCACCAAGAATTTCCACGATCCCTTTCAGGTACTCAGCTAAATTTTCTCGAGATTCAAGCTTCCTGAAAATGGTGTTTAGAATGGTGGAATCAACCTCCAAAATCGAAGAGCGATTGACCCTGATTTGATTCTTGGTCTTGATCTCTTTGATCAGGTCATCCATTTGTTCCTTGTCCTTTTGATAGAGATAAGGATGACTCAGAATGTCAATGGTCGGTTTATGGTAAAAGGTGATCTCCTGCTCGGAGGTTGTTTGCAAATGCTCTTGGACTTCAATGGCCGCTTCCAACAAACCGAACAATGGCGTTTCCTTCAGCGGATAACCCATCGTCACATTGAGTTTTTCTGCGCTCTCAGGTAAGGCATTCAAAACCGGAAAGAGCATGTAATCTTGAGGAAGAACAATGACAATTTCGTCAGCTCTTGTACCAGTGGTTAGCAGTTCATCTACTCGTTCCCCGATCAGCTTAGCCTGTCCAACTTCAAGAGCCACCCCAATTGCGGAGACATTTTTATCGGCAGTAATTCTATAAGGTATTTCCTCCGGGAAAGTCTTTCCAAAAACAGGGTCGTTCTGGTATTTCCTCAAAAAGGAACCAGCTTCCTGATTTTGATCCTCGAGGTAATAGGCGTCCAAGTCCCAAAGCATTTCAGCATTGTGCTCGGACACAAAGAACTTGATCAATTCCTCCTCCGCTGGGGTTAGGGCATTGAAGCCAGCAAAAATCAACGGGTTAGTTCCCGGCTTCATGCCGGGACCTCCTTTCTTGATTTTTAAGGTGGTTTTATCCTCAACTAGCTCACGGTAAATAGATGACGTATAGCCGACTCGCTCCTGACCTAGCTGCTCCTTGAATGTCTTATAAACAGGCGCAAGAATTCTCCAGGTATCCACAAATTGCCGTTGAGTCTTGGTGCTAGTAGGGAAGAACTCTTGCCAGAATCGCTGAATGATTCTTTCCTGTTCTTCGTCCAGAAAGTAGAAATCCTCAGCAATCTGTTTGTCGCTTTTAATGTGATGAAACAACTGCTCAGGATTTACCAGGTAGTGATCCACCTCTTCGAAATCCCGGAGGAGCATCTCACCCCAGAAATAGAATGCCTCAAAACCCTCAGAGGCTTCCTGATGGCTTTTGTACGCCTCAAACAGTTTGAAAATAAGCGAAAGCTGATCCAGTTTTTTGGTTTCTGAAAAACGGAACAGAAAGTCTTCCAAACTGACCACCTCAGGCGACCAAACGGGTTGGCCAATTTTCTGAGATAAATGCTTTTTAAGAAAAAGTCCCGCTCTTCGGTTTGGAAATACGACGGTGCAATCTCCCAATCGGTCTGAGTGATTGGCGAGCAGGTGATCAGCGACTTGTGAGAGGAATGTCATTGAATTCAGGCAGTTTTCAAGTTCTTGTTAAGTTGTTCTTCTTCCCCCAATTCCCGGCCTTGTGCCGGGATCTCATAAAGACAAACGAATGATCCTCAAAACTTAGATTATGAGATGCCGGAATAAATCCGGCAATCTTCTGAGCGCATAAGCTAGTGGTCAGATTCCTTCCTGAAGCAAGAAGCCAGACCAAGTAATGTTGCGCTCCCACATTCCCGGCCATGTGCCGAGATCTCATAAAGACAAAAGAGCCTTCTCTAATCCTTAGACTATGAGATGCCGGAATGCATCCGACAATCTTCTGAACGCAGGACCTAATGGTCATATTCTGTCCGGCAAAATCTGGGATCCAGTGAAGTAAATAGTTGGAAATAAGCTTAATCATCATAGGGAAATTGTACTGTTAAGTCTTGCCACTTTGGATTGATGGAATTAATCAAATTCTCCTTCCATTCTTTTTTATATCTCTTGATTTGATTCTCCCTATGTTTTGCCTCTTCCAATCCTTCAATTTCTTCAAAATACAACAGGAGGTAACATTTATATTTTGCTGTAAAACCACCTGGATATAGTTTATTTCTGTGTTCATAGAGTCTCCTAGCGAGATCACTCGTCATTCCCGTATAGAAGACATTCTTGTATTTGTTCGATATGATATAAACCCAGTACACTACATTATTTTCTGCTTTCACAATTACCGGCCTTGTGCCAGGATCTAATAAAGCCAAACAAACCTTCTCTAATCCTTAGATTATGAGATGCCGGAATAAATCCGGCAATCTTCTGAGCGTAGAAAGAGCTTCCAAACCTCATATTTCATTCTTTAGGAAACCAGTTGAACCATTTGATCCTTCAAATACAACAAATACCCGCTTGCCTGATACCCCATACCTTTCAGTAAATTCACATACTCCCTCACCTGTTTCTCGTCACCGGTTTTTGGTTGTCCATTCTTAAAGTCAATCACCTTCGCTTCATTCCCTTTGATGATAACTCGGTCCATCCGCTTGGTTTCGCCATCCTTTGGCAAAACAACCACCTCCGTCTTCACCTTATAATCTCCACTGAACCAGTCCTTGATTTCCGGATTCTCCCAAAGGCCATTGATTAGCTTTTCATATCTGAGCTTATCCTGCTTTGGTAAGTCATTTCGTTTTTCATATCGATCCAGCACATCGGTTGTCAGTTCCCAATGTGTGATCTCGGAAAGAATCTGATGAAGCAAGATTCCTTCATTTCGTTGCTTCTCCACCTCATCATCAAAGAATGCCTTCCCAGTCTTTCTGATGGACAACTTACCGCTCCATTTGTTCGACTGATAACCCTTGAGCTGCAGGAGGTCTTCGGGTTCTCGTTGAGTCATCACTTCCAAATGCCCCTGCTTGAAAACCCCAGAGGCCTCATGCCACCCATTCGGCTGCTGCTCGCTCAATACAGCCCAAATCAGCTTTGAAGCACTCCCATACATTTTCTTTTTCTCCTTCGGTGGCGCTTCACAAAACGCAATCAACCCGCATTCTGCCCGAGTAAACGCCACGTAGAGGACGTTCAAGCTTTCAAGGTGCCACTTGGCCAGTTCGTCCTTATAGGCCGATGAGAATTCCGTTTTTTCCAGCTCTGATTTATAGTCGATGGGCAATGATTCAACTTCCGCAAATCGGTCGTCCTGCGGCGCAGAATACCAGGAAGTATGCTCCTTACTGTCCATCGAGAAATTGCAGAATGGCACAATGACTATCGGATACTGCAATCCCTTGGCTTTGTGTGAGGTGATGATTTCCACTGCTCCAAGTGCGCCTGTTAGTTTCACAGATCGCTTGGCACCTACATCCTCCCACCACTCCAAAAACAACCGAATATCGGATCGGTGATTCTTACTGTACTCTAAAATGGCATCTTGAAATGCCTGCAAATAGGCGAATTCAGTTTCGATTTTGTCCAATTCAAATGACCGAACCAGCACTTCAGTCAATTCAAAAATGGGAAGATGAAGCAAGTGAGATTTGAACTTTCTAAATTCCTCCGGCAGACCCTCCTCGGTGAGCATCGCAAAGTCCTCATGATTTTCGAATGCCTTACTCTGAACAGACTCTTGATATTTGAAAACCAGATCACTGAGAATCGTTTTGTCAGTTGGATAAACCAGATGACCAAATGCGGCCAGAATCAATTGCACGACCGGAGAATTGCGAAGCAACATGCCATCGTCGGAAATCACCTCCAGTTTGGTTTCGTTCTCACGCTTGAACCACTGAACAAAATCCACCAGATCGGCCGCCTCGCGGTTGGTACGGACCAGCAATGCTATGTCATTCATACTGTGGCCTTCGGAAAGTAATCCCTCCAGCACTTCTACTGTGCGTGTCATGGCTACTTCCTTCCAATACTCCCCACTCTCCTTCTTCAGAAACTCAACCTGCACCAGCCCCTCCACAGACTCGTTCTGGGGAGCTACAGATTGTTGGACCCCTTCATACGTCTGCAAAAATGCCTGAGCACCTTCCGAATTCAGCAACTCAAACATTTCTGTTGTCATCGTCCTGGCCGAATTTGCAAAAAGCATGTTATTAAATGCAACGACGTTTTTGGCGCTTCGATAATTCACATCACCAGCCTGCCATGCCGCTTGCGGGAAGTCTTCTTGAATGCCGCTGAGAAGCAGCGTTGGGTCGCCTCCTCGCCAGCTGTAAATGGACTGCTTAGCATCCCCCACCACGATGCTTTCCTGACCTTGACTCAGGCTTTCTTCGAGCAATGGCTTGAAGTTCTTCCATTGCAGTCGCGAGGTGTCCTGAAATTCGTCTAAAAGAAAATGCTTGTATCTGCTTCCAACTTTTTCATAAATAAATGGCGATCCGGAATCGTCAATGATTTGGGAGAGAAAGTCTGGCAAATCGGAAATCATGATCACTTCCTCTTCCCGTTTATATTCCTGAAGCCTTCTCGCTAAATCAGACAAAAGGCCAAGCGTATAAAGGTGCTCTAGAGACGCTTTTGCTGTGAAATACTCAGACTGATTCTGATCATAGAACTCCAGTGCTTTTTCAACAATGGGAATTCCTTTTTGACTGGCGAACTGAATGATCAAGTCCTTTTTCGAGCTGGTTTTAGTTGTCCATTTCGAAGGATCATCCTTTGCCGTCAAAATGGTTTTGTTGAACGGGTCCTTAATATCCCCTGATACCAATCGGCCAAAAAAGTTCGGAATGACCTGCTTCGATCCACCGGCGAATTCATCCAACTCAATTCCCGACCCCTCTTGCTCTGTAAAAAATTGTTTTCCAATTTCCGCTAATCCCTTTTCAAAGTTCCTTTTGGTGTCCAGCAGGTTTTTCTTGAGGACTTTCAGTTTTGCCTTAGCGGTCTCATCGCTAAACTGATTCTGTGCGAGACCTTTGAATTCTTCCTGAAATAGCTGCTTTGCCAGATCGCGAATTTCCCCTCTGAATTCGTACCCTTCCCCCTCTCCTAGCTTGCTGCCTGCAAACTCAATGAGCCACTCTTTTAGCTGCGGATCGTCGATATCGGTGAAAATATCGGAGGCGATATATTCGGCTACTTTATCCGAGTCAAGCTCAATCCCAAAACTTCCCTGCAGCCCGATCTCTCTTGAAAAAGCCCGAATGACCCGATGAAAAAAAGTGTCAATTGTAGAGATACTGAAGAACCCGTAATGGTGCAAAAGATGGGTGAGCGTGTCTTTAGCTTTCTTCTGAACCTCCTCACGAGTAATTCCTAATTCGGCTGAGAACTCGTCAACCAAGGCATGTTCGCCATTCTTGATTTCAATAAGAAATTCCAGGACGCGCTCCTTCATTTCCTGTGCCGCCCGATTCGTGAATGTAACGGCCAGAATTGACTGATAATAGTCCGAAGAACGAAGTGCTAGACGCAAATACTCCTTTGCAAGGGTGTACGTTTTACCGGATCCGGCGGATGATTTGTAGATGGTCAGAGACACATAACGAAGCTAAATCTTCGATCTGTTTTCCCCTAAAAATGAATTAAAAGGTTATCCACAATAAAAGAGTCCCAATCGATTGATCGGGACTCAGTCCTATTTTGAGTTTGTCCAGTATGAATGTTTTTTAGAAGCTAGTTGAAGGAGATTTTCTGGACTTTTTCCCATGGGATATAAATTGGATTGCTCCCCTTGAAGACCAGGATTCCGGTGTTGAATTCGTTCACGTCTTGCGAATCCCATAGAACCATCTTTTCGCCATTTTTCAGCGTCACATTGGATGAGTCATCGTTTCTCGGCTCAATAGATTTAATGTTTCGAAATGGCACCACAAACTCGGTTTTGTCAACCTCACCATCCAGAACTTCAAAGTCATAAGCCTCGTCAAGATCATAGACAATCTTACCCGAATGCGAGTCTCCGTTGGTCACTGTGACTGTCCCCGTTAGTTCCGTTTGACTGCTGAAATCGCTGTATTTCACCGACGACTTAGGTGCCTCTGAAAAAACTACTTTATCAAATTCTTTCCAAGGGATATCCACACGACCCATTCCTTCTATGGTCACAATGATTCCGCGGTTTCCGCTATCCACGTCGTTGCTATCATCCAGTTCCAATTCTCTTCCGCTCTTCAAGACGATGATGCTGCTGCTGTAGCCATCACGCTCGATGGACTTCAATTTCCCGAAAGGAATCGATACATCGCCATCATCTGAATCCCCGTCAAGTTTATCGGTGGTTACCCGCTCGTCATGATCCCACTGCACGTATCCGGTAAATTCTCCCTGCTCCCTGTAAACTGTCCCGTAAAGCGGATCACCAAACTTCGAATCAAGATTCCGTGGGGTGTCCATGAATTCTACCTTCTCAATGCGATCCCAATCAATCGACATCTCGCCGAGCTCGTCATCCAGAATTTTCACATCAGATCCAATGTCATTGTAGCCACTGCCGTCCACTTCAATCTCTACCCCGTTCTGCATGGTCACCAGCACTTCGTCTCCTCGTATCACTTCCAGGGATTTTATCTCTCCGAATTGGCATCCAAACTGATGCTTAAAATCTGAGCGATAGCTCCAGTTGACATTGACGATATTCCATCGGCCATGGTACTTATCCGCCATTCGGTCTTCGAGATAATCCATTTCATCTCTTGATAAGAAATCGATGTTTTCATTTTCTTCCTTGGCGGCATTAAACATGTCCGTCCAGTAGACTTCCTCTTTTCCCCAACGAATGGGCCCGGTGTACGAGTCACCGTCTTCGGTGGTCACTTTGCCGTAGATAAACCCTTCATTCTGAGCGACAGACATAAAGGGAATGGCAAACATCAGGGTGATTAGGATTGGTTTTGAGATTTTCATTTGTCCTTGTATTTTGATCATAGGGTTAAAACAACTACCCTAAATACGCTGAATAAGGACACTTAGTAAATAGAAAACCGACGAGTCGGGCATTGATTAGACCGAATCGGGAGAAATCAAAGTTGAATTTTCGCTAGCGATCCAGCCATGCCTTGAACTCTCGCGTTTTGTCAGCACTCACGACCAGCTCCATTTCATTGGAGGGTTCCAAGTCAACTTTCAATCGGCCTTTGAAATAGGGGTGCAGTTCTGAGATAGAATCAAAAGAAACCATGAATTGCCGATTGGCCCGGTAAAACTTATCCGGATCCACCTGCTCTTCCAAATTCTCAAGGGTCAAATCCAGTGGCAGTTTTTGACCATCGAAGGTCACCAGATAAGTGAGCTTGTTCATCGAAAAAAAGTAAGACACTTTTTCGATGGCCACAGCTTTGATTTTTTGTCCAGCCTTAATTAGGAAACGCGAACGGTAGTTCTTCTTCGCCTCATTCATCAGCTCGACCAAACTTTCAAACTGATCCGGCGTAGTTTCCGTGCTGCGTCTTTCAGCTAGTTTTTCAAAGGCTTGTTCCAGCTGTTCCTGGTCAATCGGCTTCAAGAGGTAATCGATGCTGTTCACCTCAAATGCCTTGATCGCATAGTGATTGTAGGCCGTCACGAAGATGACCGGCACCTTAATATTGAGCTCCTGAAAGAGTTGAAAACTCAACCCATCCTGCAACCGGATATCGCTAAGGATGGCATCCGGCATGTCATTTTTCTTGAACCATTCCAGGCCTTTCTTAATCGAGGGAACCAGACCCACGACTTCCACGTCCGAGATCTTATCGAGCATTTTGGTCAATGCCTCTGCAGCCAGTTTTTCGTCTTCAAGAATTAGAATTTTCATACCTCTTCGATTTCAATTAAAGGAATCCTGACTTTGAACTCATTCTCATCTTTTTCGATCGCCAAATCACGATCCGTGAAATAGGCAATTCGATCCTTTATGTTCTTTAAACCTGTCCCGGATTTTGTCTTCAAATCCTCCTGTTTCTCGCGAATGTTATTTCCAACTAAAACCTCATCACCTTCAGAATAAATGTAAATCAGCAGCGGATCTTCCTCCGAGGCGATGTTGTGCTTCACCGCATTTTCAATGAGCATCTGAATGGTCAGTGGCGGCAACATCATGGCTCGGCACTCATCAGAAACGTCCATGCGGACATTCATGGCGACACCAAATCTGGCGTCCAGCAGGAAGGTATAAGATTCAATAAACTCCAATTCTTCCTCCAAGGAAATCAGGTCTTCCGAGCTGGATTGAAGCATCTTCCGGTAAACCTGCGCAAAACGCACCAAGAATTGTTTGGATGATTCTTTGTCTTTATCGATTAGGGCTGATAAAATATTCAAGTTATTGAAAAGGAAATGAGGGTCTAGGTGATTCTTGAGGTTTCGCAGCTCCGACCGAATGCTCTCCTTTTGGTATATTTCCATTTCCACCTGGCTTTTTCTCCAATAATTGAGAAACTGGATGGAAAAATACATGGAGAAAACGGGGATAAACAGCAGCGCACCAAAAAGGTTGGTTGTCAATATTTGGGATAGCGACGGGGGCGTGCTGATCATGGCTAATCTGAGAATCAGGTAACAGATATTCACTATGCCAATGGACAGAATGTATCCCAAAACCAGATGGATGAAGAAGCGCTTCTTCCCGTAACGCTCCCAGGGCATTTCCTTGTCCAACAGCAACCAAAGAAAACGATTGGCCCTCCACAGAAGAATCCCGACCAATAGAACCAAACAAATGGTGTAGGCCAGAAAAGATCCTGGAAATAAAAAATAGGACGTTATCGCCACCAGAATGATGGTGACCACCAATACCCAAACGTACCTTAATTTCATGTGAGCAAATTATTCAAACACGATCTCCAGGACATCAGACCATCTAACATAATCTGAATCCTTCTCGTTTTTCGAAATGATCAGAATACCACCGTTAGACCTGGAGACATCTCGCAATTTACCTAAAAGCAGGTTGGTCCCGTCCTTCAAGACGACCTCAGAATAGGTGTCATTTTTTGGAGCAATCCGGCGAAGGTTTCTGATAGGGATGGAATATTCTACGTCACCGTCTTTTCCTTCAATGAGCTCATATTCCCAGAATTCATCCAGATCATACACGATCCGACCGGCGAAAGACTTGTTTTTTCTGGTATAAACCTGACCATAAATTCCCTTAGGTGTTTTAAAGTTCTTGTAAGGGACTCCACGTCTCGGCTCACTGAATTCCACCTTATCAAAGTTGCTCCATGGAATTTCCACATAGCCGATGTTTTCATTCATTACAACCACCCCTCGGTTGCCATCATCCACGTCATTCGATCCGGTTAGGAATAACTCTCGACCTGATTTGAGCACCACCTCACTACCATCGCCACGTGATCTGATAGAGGCGATATTCTTGAAGGGGATGGAAAGGTCATCTCGTCCAATATCCCCATCCAACTTCTCTTCACCTAATCGTTCATCAAGATCCCAAATGACATACCCTTCAAAATCTCCATTCTTAAAAGTCGAGACGGTTCCAAACAGATGCTCTCCTCCGGCAATCTCGCCTTTCGGGGCTTCTGAAAATTCAATGGATTTGATGCGATCCCACGGAACTTTGACTTTACCAAGTTCATCGTCTGAGATATACAGCGTTGCACCCACATCGTTGTATCCCTTTCCGTTCAAAACGATCTCGGTTCCATCTTTATGGACCAGCGTCAATCGGGATTTACCGATGCTCTTGATTTCTTTGATATCTCCAAACTGGCAAGAGAACTGATGAATCGTTCCCGAGGACATATTTTCTTTCCAGATACTCCCCACATCCCAGCTAAATCCCTTGGAATCATTTACTTCCACAGTCTTCTCCACTTTCATAGCGTTGAAGAGGTCCAGCCAAATGGCCTCCTCGTCACTCCAGCGAATTTGCCCGACGTATTCGTTCGAATAGGTAGTGACCTTACCATAGATGTAACTGCTGCGATCTTGGGCTTTGAGTTCGTTTCCAAGGATTAGTAATGCCACAAGATTGCCGAGCAGCAAAATGATCTCCCGCTGATATTTCTTTAAGAATGAGTTTGAGTTTATCTCCACCATCACAATACTATTATTCATCATGCGAGACTTTACGTGAATTTGTGAAATTAATCAGGCAAATCGTACCGAATCAGGAAAATAGTGAACCGAATCGGGAACCTGTTGATCTATATCTGTCAGGATTTCTTTTTGTCAAAGACCCTTTCGGTTGTAAATTCGGAATCCTTTTAAACTCAACCTTAACCATGAAGAACCTTACCTATTTCTTAGGCATCCTTTTATGCCTTTCTCTGCTTGACGCAACTGCGCAGAGACGAAAATCCAAAAAATCAGAACCGACTCCTCAGATTAGTCCTGAGTTATATGAGGGACTTCAATGGCGCAACATCGGGCCATTCCGAGGCGGCAGATCGGCGGCAGTGACAGGAGTTCCAGGGAAGGCCAACTTGTTTTATATGGGCTCAACGGGAGGTGGCGTTTGGCGAACCAATGACGGGGGAAACACCTGGGAAAACATCTCGGATGGATACTTCGGAGGGTCGATTGGGGCCGTGGCAGTCAGCGAATGGGACAACAATGTCATCTATGTAGGAGGCGGTGAGAAAACCGTCCGAGGAAATGTGTCCTATGGCTATGGCGTTTATAAATCCGTGGATGCCGGTACAACCTGGGAACACATCGGTCTGAAAAATTCGCGACACATCGCCAGAATCAGAATTCACCCTAAAAATCCGGACGTTGTTTTCGCAGCGGTCATGGGTGACCTGTACAAATCTTCCAATGAGCGAGGAGTATACAAAAGCACTGACGGTGGCCAAACCTGGCGAAGAGTGCTTTTCGCAAATGCTGACGCAGGAGCTGTGGATTTGATCATGGATCCAAACAATCCAAGAATCTTGTACGCCTGCACATGGAGAATCCGAAGAACGCCATACAGCCTCGAAAGTGGAGGAGAAGGATCAGGTCTTTGGAAAAGTACCGATGGAGGCGAAACATGGACCAACATTTCTAAAAACGAAGGTCTGCCCGGTGGCATTTGGGGGATCAGTGGGGTGACAGTGTCACCTGCCAACTCCAACCGTGTGTGGGCAATTATTGAAAATAAGGATGGAGGGGTATATCGCTCCGATGATGCCGGCAAGACATGGAGATTGATCAACAAAGAACGTAAGCTTCGTCAGCGCGCGTGGTACTACACCCGGATTTATGCCGACTCTCAAGAAGAAGACATTGTGTATGTCCTGAATGTCAGATATCATAAATCTAAAGATGGAGGAAAGACCTACCAGACGTACAATGCACCACACGGTGATCACCACGATTTATGGATTGCTCCTGAGGACAATCAACGCATGATCATTGGAGATGATGGCGGTGCGCAAGTTTCATATGACGCTGGTGAAAACTGGAGCACTTATCGAAACCAACCTACCTCGCAGTTTTATCGCGTTACCACTGACGATGCATTTCCATACAGAATTTACGGCGCTCAGCAGGACAACTCCACGGTTAGAATTCCTCACCGAATTGGCGGTGGAACCATCGATGAGAGTGACTGGGAATCGACAGCCGGAGGTGAAAGTGCTCATATTGCGGTTGACCCAACGGATAATGATGTGGTCTATGGCGGGAGTTACGATGGCTTTTTGACTCGCGTCGACCACAACTCAGAACAAGTTCGGGCAGTCAATGTTTGGCCAGACAACCCGATGGGACACGGAGCGGAAGGCATGAAGTATCGGTTCCAATGGAACTTCCCGATTTTCTTTTCACCGCATAACCCGAAGAGACTTTATACTACCAGTCAGCATGTGCACGTATCCACTGACGAGGGACAATCCTGGGAGATTATTAGCCCGGATTTAACACGGAACGATCCAACCAAACTCGGACCATCAGGAGGGCCAATCACCAAAGACAACACATCAGTCGAGTACTACTGCACCATTTTCGCTGCAGTGGAATCTTACCACGAGGAAGGCGTCATCTGGGCTGGATCGGATGACGGTTTGCTTCACGTCACCAGAAATGGCGGTGAGTCGTGGCAAAAAGTAACGCCAACTGGCATGCCTGAGTGGACGATGATCAATAGCGTGGAAATTGACCCATTCAATAAAGGCGGACTGTATGTAGCTGGAACCCGATACAAGCTGGGCGATTACCAACCTTACCTCTACAAAACCGAGGATTACGGGGCAACCTGGAAAAAGATCACCAATGGCATTCCTTCGGATCATTTCACGAGAGCGATCAGAGCAGATCCAGTGAAGAAAGGGCTTTTATATGCCGGAACCGAAACTGGAATGTATGTTTCATTCAATGACGGTGCAAACTGGCAACCACTTCAAATGAATCTGCCAATCGTTCCGATCACAGATTTGGCGATCAAGAACAACAATTTGATTGCCGCTACACAAGGCCGTAGTTTTTGGTTGATCGACGACCTAACTGTCCTGCACCAAATGACTCCCGAGATTCAATCAAAGAATTATCACCTCTTTAAACCGATGGATTCTTACCGATTGGGCGGAAGTAATGGACGTACATCTCGAACCGCGGGAACGGATCATCATGGAGGCGTCTTGACTCATATTTGGGCTCAGGATACTTCTTCGTCGGACACACTTAGACTGGAGTTTTTCACCAAGAGTGGCGATTTGATCAAGGCGTTTAGCTCCCATCCTGACAAGGATGAAAATGAAAGTAAACTAGAGTTGGAAAAAGGGCTGAACATGATGAACTGGAACATGCGCTACAATGGAGCCAAAACTTTCGATGGCATGATTATGTGGTGGGCAACAACCAGAGGTCCCGTGGCAATACCCGGAGCTTATTCTGTGAAATTCACCGGACCGGGTGTGGAGCAAATGCACGATTTCAATATCCTGAAAGACCCTCGGAGTGAAGCTTCTGAAGCTGATTACAAAGCACAATTCGATTTCTTGATCGCCGTTAGAGACAAGCTGTCTGACACGCATCAAGCGATTATCGACATCCGAAAAGCAAAAAGTCAAATCAGCGGTGTTCTCAAGCGGACAGAGAATGAAGAACTCAAGAAGTACGGCAAGGAGATGATCAAGGAAATGGTTGAGATCGAAAAGGCCCTTTATCAAACCCAGAACGAAAGCGGTCAAGACCCATTGAATTTCCCTATCAGGCTCAACAACAAACTAGGTCATTTGGCTTCCCTCTCAGGAGTAGGAGACTACCGACCAACAGATTCAGCCAAAGAATTCTATGAGGAGGTTACAGGCTTAATTGATGAGCAACTTGAGAGCCTGAAAAAGATCTTCGATGAAAGAATCGACAAATTCAATCGCATGGTCAAGGAAGCTGATATTGATGCGATTCAACTAGAAGACTAGAAACAAATGACCATGAAAACCGGGCTCAGACTTACTCCAATTGTAGGTCTGAGCCTTATTCTTTTGTTGGGTGTTCCGCGCTTTTGGGTTGTCCTGAGAGCCAATGAAACCGGGGATTACAAATTCACCTCAATCATTTTTCTGATCATGATTTTCTTGCCGTTCATTCTTCTCAAGAAGGATGGACTCAGAGAAATCGGCTGGAAAAAAGTTGAGGATCCAAGATGGGTATTGAGAGGTTTTATTGCAGGTATTGTTCTAAGCTCTGTTGGTTTTCTGATTGGATACCTGTTGTACGATTACACCATTTCCAACTGGTATGTATATATCTCAAATTCCTATTCCATGTTGCCCGAAACCATGGACGTCACGACGCGATTCAAGTGGTTTGTGCTATTCGCTTTTGTGTCGATGCTGTTTAGCCCTTTCGGAGAGGAGCTTATGTACCGTGGAATGATTCATAAAAGTTTCGTGTCCAGATTCGGAGAGAACAGAGCATCAAAAATCGACAGCTTGGCATTTGCCTTGACGCATCTAGCACACTTCGGTATTGTTTTTCATCAAGGTTCGTGGCAGTTTCTGATCCTCCCTTCCATTTTGTGGGTGGGACTGATGTTCTTCGTTTGCCGAATTTTCTTTTTAGTCAAAATAAAAGCCGGTTCTCTTTTCGCTCCCATCGCGAGTCACGCCGGATTTAATTTGGGGATGACTTTCTGGATTTTCTATTTCATCCTTTAGACAAATTATCATTCGAGAATTGGTGACATTCTTTCGTAAACGCATGACTTTATTCAATCTGCTATTCAGCTCATTTTAGCAGGTTTTTGCAGCCTCCATCGCTTTCAATGAACTTATCTTTGCCGCCTCAATAGCAGAAAATGTATAATGTAGTCGTAGTTGGTGGCGGGATCGTGGGATTGGCCTCAGCACTTAAGATCAAGGAAGCAAATCCGAAGCTCAGAGTGGCAGTCGTGGAAAAAGAGAAATCCATCGCGCGTCACCAAACCGGTCATAACAGTGGGGTTATACATTCCGGCCTTTATTACAAGCCAGGAAGTTATAAAGCCAAAAACTGCATTGACGGATACAATCAGCTGGTCAAGTTTTGTGAAGAGGAAGAGATCAAATTCGATCTGTGTGGCAAAATCGTAGTGGCCACCTCTGAGGATGAAGTCCCATACCTCCATCAGCTTACCGAGCGAGGAAAAGCAAACGGACTGACTGATCTGAAGTCGCTGAGTGGTGAGGAACTCAAAGAATACGAACCACATGTCAATGGGGTCGAGGGACTCTTTGTGCCACAAACAGGCATTGTGGATTATAAGGAAGTTGCGGAGAAGTATGCGGAGAAATTCCAGCATTTCGGTGGACATGTATTGACGGACACTGAAGTCACAGATTTCCGAAAGAAAGACAACCTTATTGAAGTAATAACCGATGGCCCGACGTTGGTTACCCGGTTGGTGGTGAATTGCTCTGGACTCCATTCTGATAAGGTCACCAAGCTTACCGGAATCCGTCCTGATTATCGGATCATCCCTTTCCGAGGTGAGTATTATCAAATAAAACCAGAAAAAGAGCATCTGGTCAAGAATCTGATCTACCCCGTACCTGATCCGAATTTTCCATTCTTGGGAGTTCATTTCACACGCATGATAAATGGGGGGATTGAAGCCGGTCCTAATGCAGTCCTAGCCTACAAAAGAGAAGGCTACAAAAAATCTCAAATCCATCCAGCTGAGCTGATGGGATCCTTGACTTACAAAGGATTCAGGAAAGTGGCCAAAAAATATTGGCGAACGGGCATGGGTGAGTTTTATCGTTCTTATTCCAAATCCGCATTTACCAAAGCACTCCAAAAACTCATCCCGGAAATCCAGAAAAGCGACCTAAAGAAAGGTGGGGCTGGCGTTCGTGCTCAGGCATGTGACCGGGAAGGTGGGCTCATTGATGACTTCTTGATCTTTGAAAAGGATCAATTCATAAACATCGGAAATGCACCGTCCCCAGCAGCTACCTCCTCACTCTCCATTGGGGATCATGTGGCCGGTTTGGTCAAGGAAAAACTTCAAGTGTAATGCGACTTTCGCCGAGGTTCCTGATTGATGCCTATCTACGGCAAGTCACAAAAAAACGAATCATCGGAGGCCCATTTCAGGGTATGTATTACGTGAAGGAGAGCTTAGAAAGCAGCTATTTCCCTAAACTTCTCGGTATTTACGAAAAAGAATTGCACGGCATCTTAGCTTCAAACCAAAAAGAAGATTTTGAAAAAATCATAGTTATTGGAGCCGGAGAGGGCTATTATGCCGTAGGTCTTGCGAAAAAATGGAAGCGTCCGGTTTTGGCTTTCGAGCAGGAACAGAAGGGCCAGCAACTAATCACACGCCTTTCGCTGATTAATCGTTGCTCCGTTTTTGTGAAGGGAGAATTTACTGATGAAATTGACACTCAATCGGGCAAAGATTTCATTATCATGGACGTGGAAGGAGCTGAAAAAATGCTACTCACTCCGGAGAAGTTTTTGGAATGGCAACACAGTGTTGTGGTGGTTGAGGTCCACTCAGAACCTATCAAGGGGCTACTCATCGAACGAGGGAAATTTACCCATCATTCAACGTACATTCCCGTCAGTAATCGAGAGTTGGAAGATTATCCTTTCAAACCACCATTTGCCCGTCTTCTCAAAAGATGGTGGTGGGCAGCCATACAAGAGTGGCGTTCAGACTCCATCGGCTGGGTTATTTTTGATCCTAAGCGATGAATATATTTCATGTTCCATCTTGGTATCCCTCAAAGAATAATCCGATTTATGGAACATTCATTCAGGAACAAATCCAGATGCTGGCTGGCGAAACCCCTGCTTGGAACCATGCCATAAGCACTTGGGGTCAGGGCGATCCTGATCACATGCTGTGGGTAGGAGATCATTTGAAAAACATTCCTAAACTTTTCACCCGGAGACAATTTCATTCTGAGCAATCCCGAAACATCTTCAAATACCATCAGCCCGCTCCCACTTGGACCAGGAAGGTCCGAAATGGTAACCTGAACAGATTATTACGGATCAACGAAGAGCACTTTGAGTTTTTTCAAAATCAGGTTGGAACTGTCAATGTAATACATGCTCAAGCCACTTATCCCGCTGCATTGATCGCAGAATATCTCTCAAAGAAATTCAACATTCCCTACTTTGTGAGCATCCGGATGAGCCCGTTTCCTTTTGATGAATTTTTGAGTAAGAATGGAGAGTTAAAGTCCTGGATTCGCCAACCGCTTGAAAATGCAAAAGGATTGATCGCTCCCAGTCATTCGCTGAAAGAGCGCCTTCAGAGGTTTGGTTTCACCCATGTTCATGTAATTCCCAATCCCGTCGACGCTTCTTTCTTCAAACCACTCGAAGGTCACTCTCCTGAGAAAATCACGTCGCTGACCATCGGCAGAATGGTCCCACAAAAAGGCATTGACATGCTAATTCAAGCCATTGCAGAGCTGGATAAGGATGTTCGGGTTGCTTTTAGGGTCGGGGGTGACGGCCCTCAATTCAAATCCTATAAAAAACTCGCCAAGGAGAAAGGGGTGGAAGATAGAATTACTTGGCTTGGAGGGCTTTCGAGAGAACAGGTGCGCGACGAAATGCAGCGATGCAGTTTTTATGTTTTACCCAGCAGACATGAGACGTTCGGGAACGTTCTTCTAGAGGCCATGGCCTGCGGTAAGCCCGTGGTGGCCACAAAGTGTGGTGGGCCAGAAGATATTGTGTCATCGGAAACAGGAGCGCTTTGTGACTTGGATATTCGTGGTGTTCAGCTAGGCATTTTAGATATGTTAAATAGGCTTGATTCTTATTCGCAAGATCAAATTCGTAAGCACTCGATCGACAGATTTTCTTCAAATACTTTTATTGAGAGCTTGAAGTCCATTTATCACAAATAAAAAAAGGGAGCCGAGGCTCCCTTTTTATCACAATCAACCCAAACATTTAAATTTTAATTGTCTTACTGTAAGTTCTGCCACTTGCGCTCACAACCACTCTGTAAGTGCCTTTTCTAACCTTGGAGAAATCATACTGCTTTCCAAAGTAGTCTTCACCTTGAAGAACCTCAGAAACCAACAGTTGATTGCTGTCATCATAAACAGAAATAACCATCTTCGTTCTGGCTTGGCTCAGAAGCCCAACTTTTAACTTGGAGCTCTTTTCCACAATCACTGGTACGAACTGAACTCCCTCCATATCGAAAGACAGTTCGTCTTCAATAATTATCGAGGCTATTTGAACCTTGAAATCATCAGCATAAGTCAATTTATATGTACCCTGCGGTAATGACGAAAGATCAAATTTTGTAGTCAATTTGCTTGTGGCCTTCATCGGCTTGGAAAGCAACTGAACCCCTTTTTGATCTTCTATTTTTATAGACGCATTTCCATTTACATTCTCTACTTCGAGTTTAAAAACTCGATCCTCAACAACTTCTAATTTGAAGAAGTTATCATTTGCACTTGAGGTAAGAGCCAAGACTGTCAAGGCTCCTGCCAATAAACCTTTTACGGTGTTCTTGATCGTTTTCATAGTCTTTTATTTAATTGTCCGATGCAAAGATGACTCAGGTAAGTAGCTGAACTCCATCACTTTTTTTCAACTTCATGTACTGAATTAACCCATTGAAACCACCAAGACAATTTCCGACACTAGAAGGGTAATTTTCCATATGCTGTAGAACTTGAACAAAAAAAAGAGATGCATTGCACCTCCCTTTTTTTAACTTAACTAACAATTACTTTGTCCTTATCTGAGTTCCGCCATGGAGTTCATGATCCTAATACAAAGTACCTCTCGAATACGGTAATAAATCGATTGTTTTTTCTCAGAAACATGTATGATTTTGTCATTACCATAATCAGCACAGAAATAGTTAGTTAATATAGTACATGTATTAGATAATTTTGCACACTACAATTGGTACGATTAGTGCGTTATTAAGGTCATGAGAAAAGCCCTAGGAGTTCCTGCACTTGAGCATATTTCTAAAGAAGGAAATGACTCCATTACAATTCGTGAATTTTCGAAGAATGCGCGAAATACGCGACCATATTGGCACTACCATCCTGAGTTGGAGCTTGTATATGTGAACGGTGGTTCGGGTAAGCGACACGTCGGTAGCCACCTCTCGTATTTTCATGATGGCGAGCTGGTTTTGATTGGGTCCAACTTACCACATCAGGGTTTCAACGATCGCTTGAATAATTACACGAAGGAGACGGTCGTCCAAATGCTACCTGATTTTCTTGGAGAGGGTTTCTTGGAAGTCGGGGAAATGAAAAACATTCAGGATCTATTTGATAGAGCCCGTAGAGGATTGGTCTTTTCGGGAGACGCCAAAGATCAAGTGGGCGCCAAAATCGAAAAGCTCATCAACTGCTCCCCTTTTGAGAGAATCCTGTTGTTGCTGGACATTCTGAATGATCTGGCAATCTCTGATGAATACCAGACATTGAACGCTTCCGGCTTTTCTTTAGAAATTCAGCCTCAGGACAATGACAGAATTAACACGGTCCTTAACTACGTCCGAGAGAATTTCCATCGGCCTATAACACTGGCCGAAATTACCGATCTGATCAGCATGACTGAGCCGTCATTTTGCCGCTACTTTAAAAAATTGACTGGCAAAACATTCACAAAATTCGTCAATGACTATAGACTAGTTCATGCCTCTAAATTGCTGGCTGAAAAGCAAATCAGCATTCTGGAAGTCTGCTACGAAAGTGGTTTTACGAATTATTCGCACTTCACCAAAAAGTTCAAGGAATTTACTGGTAAAAGCCCATCCAAATATCGTGGAGAACTAACTCAGCGGTTGACTTAAAATGCGCCTATTTCGGCATCCATCAAGTTGGATCGATCAGTGATGAATGTTTTCAGAGCATCTACTGCTCCAGCAAAATCATGATCGCCCCATTTCGCATCATTTCTAGAAATGGCCCCATTATCCACTAGGTAATCAGCATTCAAATCTATAATTCCATGGATATTCGCAGTACTTAGCGGCCCGGCTCTCAAAACTTGCCAACGTGCTTTGACAGAAGACTTGAAGATATCGTCTTCCATAAATCTCTGCCACCAGAACGGCATCATCCAGGCATCCTGTCCGACCACATCGTTATAATCTATCACCCAACGATCCATTGGTATTCTACCGCCCTCAGCGAATCCAATGTTGAAATCCCAAGGAGGTCCGATTCTTAATTTTTCGCCTTTGTCTTTATGTAAAAAAGTACTTAACCGATAGCCGTCTACATTTCTGCACAGCTCATTAATGATAAACATGTCAACGAAACTGTCCAGGTCGATGTAATTGGTGTAGGTTCTTTGAGCAGTGGAAAAATCATCTGTCAGCAAGGCTGTCTCAAAATCATCAAGATAGGTTTGGATGTAGGTTTTCTGAGCAGCCGTGATGTCCTCTTTTTTTGGATAGTCATAAATGAAGTAGGTCTCCAGATAAGTTGTCTCATACGGATCGCTGTAGGGTGGGAAATCTATTAGCTCGCCGTTGATGTCATAATTAGACCTAAAGCTGAAATTTTCTCGATAGGTTGCGTCATCGTTCCAGTTATTTTCAAAATACTCCAGGGGCATATCTTCAAGACCTAAATCTCCCCCGGCCGCTTTGTCTATTTTGATGATATAGCCACCGGTGATGTCCGCATCTGATGCCTCCAATTTGGCAATATCAATTCGATCATTGTCTCGCTTCAGTTTCTCCATGAACACATAAACTCCCCTGTAGTCACCATCCAATTCTAATTCCACAAATTGTGTCCGACTGGAATAATTACCCATTTCTGCGAAAATCTTGTACGCCAAGTGATGATGCATCAATGTTTTGTCCAACCCAACAATGTGCCCATTCAAAATCCAATCCTCTTCTTTTGGCAATCCAAAGAGCGAGACATTGATATCTCGTCCATTTTGATCCCACGTTTCAATCCCAAAAGATTTCTTATCCGTAAGTCTGAATGAGGTAGAACCCCGATATTCAATTCCAATAAACTCGTTGTGAATCCATTCACCGTTTTGTTGAACATGAAATGTGGCAGGGATTTTTGGTTCGTTTCTGATGTCCTCGGAGGTGTTGACTACAACGTAAGGAATTTGACTTGACCCGATATCCGAAGCTATCTCAACCGGTGGGTCTGGTGTAACACGAACATCAGGATTGGGGTCTTCATTTTTTTGACTCTTGCCACAGTTGACCAGCGACAGAGAAAAGCTTAAAACGAACAGTATTCTTGTTATTGAAATAAACTTCATAGTATTCAGACATTAACCGAACAAGGCACCACTAAGATTTAGACTTTTCCCTTCTCGCTCAGCATAATGGCGATAGGACGAGTACTCGGGAACTGTGCGAAAACAATCACCATGATAACAGTGATCGGCACACTCAGAAACATTCCTGTCAAGCCCCAAATCGCTCCCCAAAACGAAAGCGCTAGAATGGTGACCAGCGCACTGATGTTCAGAGAGTTGCCCATGAGTTTTGGCTCGACCACATTTCCAACAACCACCTGAATGCCACCCACGAAAATCAGGACAAGAAAGAATGGTTGAAATTCTCCGAATTGAAGTAGCGAGAAAAATGCCGGAAACAAAGTGCCAGTCAAGGAACCGATATTCGGGATATAGTTCAAAAGGAATATGAGGAACGCCCAGAAAACAGGAGAATCCACTCCGATGAACAGCAGAACCAGATAGCTTAAAAGCCCCGTGATTACACTCACCAAAGTCTTCACGCCGATATAATTGGTGACGGATGTTTCAATTTTAGAAAGCATACTCGTAACACGGTCGTATTGTTCGTCGGTATTGCAAACCGCCTTGATCTTAGTTTGGAAAGCCGTGGCTTCCAGAAAGACAAATAGCACATAAACCAGTATCATAAATGCGTTCCCAACGAGCCCTGAGAGCGAAGAAAAGATAGATTCTAGTATGCCTCCGAAATCAAAATCCTTCACAAAGTCTCCTAGCATGCTGTTCAAATCGATATCGAATGTAGAATTGACCTTCTCGGTCATCACTGTCACATTTTCCTCATACTGGCCATATGACTGTGCTAGAGAATTAATGCTAGCCGTGAGGATGCTGGTTACAAACCCCAACAATCCGAATATCAAAATTGAGGTCACGAGACTCTTCACCCAATTGGGAAATTTCTCGCGCACAACCTTGATCATATCCAGGACAGATTTCACCTTCATGACCAAAAACCAAATCAATACCGCGAAAACAAAAGGGATCATCAGACTCTGGCCGTAAATCAAAATGATGACGACTGCAATGGAAATTACTAACGCAGAAGCGGCCCGGTTTAAGTTCATGGATTAAAGATAAGTCCTGTCTAATTAAACTGGGAAAGGAAGAATTTGAGTTCGTCGCGGATATCTTCACCAGAGAGAAGTCTGGCGTTAGTTTTTTTGAAGAAAATTTGACCGTATCTGAAATAATACTCTTCGGGGACAGATTTTAATCCGGCTGCCCTTTTCAATTCATCACCAGACATCTCATCGGATTTCGCTTCTTCTAGTCTTGCTATGTCATCGCCTAAGACCTTCTGAAGCCTGTAAAAGCACAGATCTCCATCAGCGAGGTAGAAAGTCTTGATTAATCTAAAATCACCTTCATAAAAGCTTGCCGTCAATTTGATCGGTTGGCCATTCAATTCATATCGTGCAATCGCAACCTTTTTACCTTCCTGCTCAATCGAAATAACCTTTTTCTTTCCATCCCCTGAGAGCAGTTCTTCAATATTCAAGACTTCTCTATCAATCTCATCAATCGACTGCCCCTGCACAAGAGACGTAAAGAGCCACAGTATTAAAAAATACCATTTCATTCTGTTTGTGTATTAATCTTCCTTTTCCAGCTAAACCACCCCATTGAGGCAATTATTGTAAAAATCAGGAACTGGAAACTGGTAAAGGGTAGGCCTTTGTAGACATAGAGTGGCATGGAACTCACATTACAAATCAACCAGAAAAGCCAGTGCTCGATTTTCTTCCGAGCCATCAGCCACATCGCTGTGATAGCAGCTGAGGTAGTGAAGGCATCCCAGAGGGGCACATCGCTATCAGTGAATTTCGACAAAAGAAAACCCAAAAGAATGAACGCCGAAACGAAAACAAATGCATTCAGGAAATGTTCCGTTTTGGTGCTTCCAGATATCGGGATCTGATCCCGGACACCCGCTGTGTTTTTCCAATTATACCAACCATAGACACTCATCAGGAAATAATAAAAGTTTACTCCAGAGTCCGCATACAGTTTATACTCCCAAGCCAGGTATACGTATATCAAGACGCTAACGATCCCCACCGGGTAAACCAGGATATTTTCCTGCTTGCTAAACCACACAGAGCCGATCCCGGTAACCACGGCGATGGCCTCCAACCAGGAGGTCTGCAGGAGCTGATCTATGAAGCTTGTCCACCATTCCATTTGGCGAGTTTAAATTATTTCTCACGAAGAAGCGATAAACTCATCACAGTCCAATAATTTTGCACCGCAAATAATAGCCGACTTTATTATTTGCTTATGAACACGGATAATTCCAAAATCCTCTTTGAAGCACTCACTTACGATGATGTGCTTCTCTTGCCAGATTACTCTGAGATACTCCCACGAGATACGGACACCAGCACGCAGTTGACTAAAAATATTCGATTGAATATTCCGCTAGTTTCTGCGGCTATGGACACAGTGACAGAAGCCAAATTGGCCATTTCTATGGCTCTGGATGGCGGAATGGGCATCATTCACAAAAACATGTCGATTGAGCAGCAGGCCATTCAGGTGAGAAAGGTTAAGCGGTCACAAAGTGGAATGATCCTAGACCCCATCACCTTGAATGGAAATGGAACAGCCGGTGACGCGGAGGCTATCATGAAAGAAAACAAGATCGGTGGCATCCCGGTAATCGATGAAAATCAAAAACTCATTGGAATTGTCACCAATCGTGATCTTAGGTTTGAAAAAAATCCTCGAAAGCCGGTCAGCGAGATCATGACCAAGGACAACCTGATTACCGCTAGTGCAGAAGTCGGTTTGTATGAGGCAGAGGAGATCCTTCAGGAACACAAAATTGAAAAGCTGCCCATCGTCGACAAGGATGGAAAGCTGACAGGCTTAATCACCTACAAGGACATTCTAAAAAACAAAGATCGACCGAACGCCTGTAAAGACGAGTTTGGACGATTGAGAGTTGGAGCTGCAGTGGGCGTGACTGAGGACATGGTCGATCGGATCGAGGCGTTGCAAAAAGCCGGAGTGGATGTCGTGAGCATTGACACAGCCCATGGCCATTCCAAAGGGGTCATCGATTCAGCCAAACGCGTCAAAAAAGCTTTCCCGGATTTAGAATTAATTGTCGGAAATGTCGCCACAGCTGAAGCAGCTATTGCACTGGCAAAAGCCGGTGCGGACGCCATAAAAGTCGGTGTTGGTCCTGGTAGCATCTGTACCACGCGTGTGATCGCCGGAGTTGGAATGCCACAATTATCAGCCGTTTACGAATGTGCAAAGGCCGTTGAAAAATATCAGGTTCCCATTGTCGCAGATGGAGGCATTCGATTCTCAGGTGATTTAGTTAAAGCGATCGCAGGTGGAGCCAGCTCAGTGATGATCGGATCGTTACTGGCCGGAACAGATGAGGCGCCCGGGGAAGTCATTCTATACGAAGGCAGGAAATTCAAAACGTACAGAGGCATGGGCTCTTTAGAGGCGATGGAGGACGGGTCCAAGGATCGGTATTTTCAGGATGCTGAGGACGACATCAAGAAATTAGTACCGGAAGGAATAGTAGGACGTGTACCTTACAAAGGGATGGTTACAGAAGTGCTTTATCAGCTCACAGGGGGATTGCAAGCAGGCATGGGGTATTGTGGCGCTAAGACCATTCCAGACTTACAGAAGGCCAGATTCGTCAAGATATCCAACGCCGGAATGACCGAAAGCCATCCGCACGATATTCACATCACAAGAGAAGCTCCGAACTATAGTGTGAGATGACCGTTAAAGTTTCCTAATATAAAATTACGGGAGGCCTAACCTGCCAAAGCCCGTTATCTTTGCGGCCATGTCGAATAAACTCATTTCAAGGCTTAGTTTCCTTGGAGGAGCACTTTTCTGGGTGCTTTTCTCTGTGTTCGACATATACTTTCTCTTCATAGAAAAGTACGAGATGAACGTGAACCTCTCACCAGTGGTTCCACGCGTATTTTTCTTGCTTTTCATCATGTCCACCTTCTTTTACTTCCGGGTAAAAGTCACCAAAGCCGATAGCGTCAATTTCATCGACCTGCTGTGGAAGATTTTCCTAACCGGATTGGTCACAACAATAGGGGCACTGATCGTTAGGTTCTTCAAATACGCATTTTCCACATCGTCATTGGGCGAGAATGTCTTGATGATCAACATTCTCTATCATTTCCTGATAGCGATGATTGTGGTCTACCTGATCAGTTCTGTAGTCGTTTGGAAGAGGCTCATACTCTATCAGAAATCGAAGAACCTGCTCATGCTCTGGAATTTCTTCGAGTATGCGTTGGTGATTTCTTTATTCTTCGATTTACTAGGACACGAATACAAGAGTCAGCTATACATGTATGCGCTGATCTTTATCACTGGTTTCTCACTCATTCTGTCATTAAATCTGAAATGGATCGCCTACCTGAATTTCAAGCAGAAGCTGAAAAGCATGCTCTTCGTGCTGCTGTCGGGGATATACCTCTACCATTTCATCACGGTGATCATAGAGTTCAAGGAAACAGGCTATCTGATCTTCGACTTGTATGACAGTGTTTTCGTCATTGCACTTTTCATTTTTTGCTTTCTCTACACGGGCATTTCGGTGCTGGTCACATTGTTCAACTTACCGACCTCTTCGGTGTTCGAAAGAAAACTGAAGGAGGCGGTTGATTTTCAGAAACTAAGTCAGGCCATACCGAGAGGCCAAACCGAGGAGCAGACGTACGATATTCTTTTGGAGAGTTCCATGAGCGCTGTGTTCGCTGACGCTGCTTGGCTGGAAGTAAGAACCCCTGATCATCCCGATGGGATTTTCTACTTGCGAGACATCAAGCATTCACAGATTGCGGAGATCAAAGAAAACCTTCAGCCGGGTGCTATTCAGGATATCATTGAATTCAAGACGGGTAAATTGATTCCGTCTTCCAAGCTTGTCGGAGATCTTAAAAAGACCGATTTTGGCTCCATCATTGCCTTGCCTGTAATGGTCAAGGGGCAACAACTTGGTACCCTCGTTCTTTTACGAGAGATGTCAGACGCGTTTAATCGTGACCTAATCGACATCATCGTCACATTTGTAAATCAGGCCAGCATCTCTATTGAGAATTTCTTATTACTCTCCGACGCTCTGGAAAACGAGCGATACAAAGAGCAGCTCAAGATTGCGCAGGATGTACAGAAAAGCTTGCTACCAGATGAGTTGATCACCAATGACGCATTCGGCATCTGTGCTTTTTCACAGGCAGCAGAGGAGGTCGGAGGAGATTATTACGATCTTCATGAACTAGATAAGGGTAATTTCGGGTTAATCATCGGTGATGTATCCGGGAAGGGTACATCTGCCGCTTTTCACATGGCTCAGATGAAGGGAATTTTCCACAGCCTTGCACTAAATGACGTTAAGCCGGGAGAATTCATCAAGCGTGCAAATAAGGCATTGAGCGCATGCTTGGAGCGGAGATCATTTATCACGGCCAGTTATTTCTGGATTGATACTAATGAGTCCAAAATCGAGTTTTGTAGGGCGGGACACGTACCTGCACTACTTTATTCAGCCAAAGAAAAAGAAATTAGCCTATTGGAAGACAGTGGGATGGGTCTTGGGATATTACGCAACTCAGATTACGACAAGTACGTACATAGTAAAATCCTTCCCTATGCCAAGGGTGACGTTCTGGTACTGCATACTGACGGTATCATGGAAGCCAAAAACAAGAACAATGATCAGTTTGGCATTGAACGTCTCAGAGAATCACTAGCGAAATACACAAGTGGCACACCAGCCGAAATAAAGGATGGTATCATTCAGGATCTCATGGATTTCCTGGGTGGAGTAAAGCTTGATGACGATTATACTTTAGTAGTAGTAAAATTTAATTAACGATGGTTGACATAAGTACAAGTAAAGAAGGCGAGAAATTCCTCATGGAGGTCAAAGGAGAAGTGGATGCAAGTTCTTCTATTCAGTTAGACGATGCGTTCAAATCCGCTTTGTCAACTGAGAAAAAGATCATGGTTGACCTGTCAGGGCTGGAGTACATTTCTTCAGCTGGACTGGGCGTTTTTGTTTCACATCTGGAAGAGATCAAGGCTCAAAATGTCCACTTGGTACTCTTTGGATTGAGTGAATCTGTGCAACAAATATTTAGCCTTTTGGGTCTACCTGAGCTGCTGGAAATCGTTGAAGGCAAAGAAGAAGCAATGAAAACTTTGGATTGAGCAAGAAGATTACCATAGCGTGCGATACCAAGTGTCTTCCGGATGTTCGGAAGTTCATCAGTGACGTGTTGTCCAAAAACAATCTGGACGATGTGGAATCGCACAAAATCGTCCTGGCAGTAGATGAAATCTGCGCCAATTTGATCATTCATGCCAACAATTCTGACCCAGACAAAAAACTCAACGTAAGCTGTGAGGTCAAAAACGACCAGGTGACGTGCACCATCAAGGACAAGGGTGAAACCTTCGATATCACGAAATATAAAGAGCCTTCCATGGATCACATCATTACCACAGGTCGTAAAGGAGGACTGGGGCTCATCCTGGTTCGAAGAATCATGGACGACATTCAATTCTCTACGGAAAAGAATTACAATATTTGCAGGCTCGTTAAAAAACTGTGAGGATGCTCCGTGGGTCAATCGTATTAATATTTCTCAGTCTTCTGGGGTGTGAGTTTTTCCAGCCAAAGGAAGAATCAACAGAAAACCCAATTGCACGAGTCTATGAAGTCAATTTATATCCATCCGACCTTAGCGGTCTAATCCCGGCCGGCATATCCCCTGAAGACAGTGCCAAATTTGCTGAGAAATTCGTTAATGATTGGATTCGGAAACAATTAATGATTGCTCAAGCCGAAAACGAAATAGACCTTAACGAGGCTGAAATTGATCAGAAATTACTGGAATACAGATATGCACTAACCAGAAGTGCTTACGAGAAAAAATACATTCTGGATAATCTCAATGAATCCGTGTCCGAGGAAGAAACTCAAGATTATTATAAGAGCCACTCCGAGGATTTCATTTTGAAACAAAATATTGTCAGATGTCTTTTTGTGCAGCTACCCTTGGATGCGCCAAAAAGAAGAAGATTTGAAAAGGACTTTCAATCCTATCCAGAAAGCACATTAGAGGAACTCAGAGATCACGCCACACAATTCGCCAACAGGGCCTTTCTCGAAGACTCGATTTGGGTGGACTTTAATGAGGTAATTGGTGGAACTCCCTTTGATCAAATATTGGATAAAAATCGGGTTCTGAGGACTCGGAAATATTTAAAGGAGTCGGACGACCAATTTGACTACTATCTTCGCATCTTGGAATACAAAATGGTGGATGATGTGTCGCCATTGGAATTTGTCAAAGAGAACATTGCCAACATCCTGATCAATAAAAGGAAAATAGCTCTTAAAAGAGAGCTGGAAGAAAAAGTATACAATGAAGCTTCACGAAACAATGCGTTTGAAATTTTTGATCGTTAGCCTTTTTGGGCTGACATTTTTTGCTTTTGCTCAACCATCCCAGGAAGGAGTTGTGGTCGATAAAATAATCGCCAAAGTAGACGATTATATTGTTTTGAAGTCAGATTTGGAAAGGGCTTATCTGGATTACCTTTCGAAAGGACAACCCAGAACAGCACAGGCCAAATGCCAGATTCTGGAAAATTTGGTCGTCAACAAGATGCTGGTAGCCAAGGCAGAGATTGATTCCATCCTCGTAGATGATGGTGAAGTCACAAGCAATCTGGATCGGAGAATGGGCATGATCATGCAAAGCGTCGGTGGTAGTCGCGAGGAAATGGAAAAAGCTTACGGAAAATCACTCGAGCAAATCCGTGAAGAACTCTTTGACGCCATCAAAGAACAAATGGTCATTCAGCGGATGCAAGAACAACTGACCGCCGGCATGGAAGTCTCACCAGCTGAAGTGAGGAAATTCTTCAAAAAAATTCCATCGGATTCTCTACCCTACTTTTCAACAGAAGTTAAGGTGGCTCAAATTGTAAAAAATCCTGAACCAAACGCTGGTCAGGTTGAACGAGCGAGACAACAAATGCTTGACATTCGTTCAAGAATCATGACTGGTTCGGCGACTTTCGAGAGTATGGCCAAAAGGTATTCTGAAGATGGATCAGCCAACCAAGGCGGTGAACTTCCGGTATACAGACGAGGTGAGGTGGATCCAGCGTTTGAAGCGGCATCTATGACCCTGGAGCCAGGGGTATTGTCGAATCCAATAGAATCGCAATTTGGGTTTCACCTGATCGAAGTAATTTGGAGAAGAGGGAACACGTTTAAGACTCGCCATATTTTGGTGACACCTAAACCTGCCCCTGAAGATTTCAAAAAGGCTGAAAATTTTCTCGATAGTTTAAGAACAGTGATTCTTGCAGATTCGATCAAATTTCAAGCAGCGGCCAAAGAACATTCAGATGATCAGCAGACTTCTTCGAATGGCGGCTATTTTGCAGACAGTCAAACCGGAAGTTTAAGAGTATCGGTGGAGGCATTGTCCCCGGAAGTGTTCTTTGCGATAGACACCATGAAAATTGGAAACATCTCAAAGCCAATCAGATTCCAGCAGCCTGATGGTTCCTATTCTTACCGAATTTTGTACTACAAGGAAAAAGTACCTCCGCACCTGGCAAATCTGGAAGACGACTATCAGAAAATTGCAACGGCCGCTCTTAATAGCAAGAAAAATGAAAAGCTGAACAAATGGTTCTTAGAAGCCAAGGAGGCCATATTCATTGACGTAGATCCGGAATATGACATGTGTGATCTAGAGTAGCTTTGTCTAAACCCAGACAGGGGTGCCCTCAGAACAATTTTTACACATTTCGACTTCACTTCGTGATCTAAGCAGCGTATTCCTAAAGTTGTCGTAGGATTCTGATTGCCATATTTCTGAGAAATTTTTAGAGCCCAGTTGACCCATTGGGTGCTCAGCATCTTTGTCAAAGCAGCATGGCACGACCTGGCCATCCCAGGTGATTACACAGGAGTGCCACATCTTCCAGCAGTGGTCATCCATCTTATTCTTAATGTGGAATTTACCATCTCCGTTTTGGTAGTATCGGGAATATTTGTCCAGGCTTGGAATCAGGTCATTTCCGCTCTCGTAATCATAAATTTGAGCACTCTTAAAGGCTACTTTGTCCACTCCTATTTCCCTAGCCAGACTTTTGATCTCAGGAATCTGATGCTCATTAGGGCGTACGACCAGAAATTGCCAGAGCACCGACGGAGTTCTGCTCTTAAGCTTCTTCCGCCATTTCAGCACATTCCTGGTTCCTTCCAAAACCTTGTCCAGTGAGCCCGTTTTTCTGTAAGATTCATATGTCTCTTGCGTGCTCCCATCAATTGAGATGATCAGTCGGCTCATACCTGATTCTACGGTCTTTCTGGCATTGTCATCATCCAAAAAATGGGCATTCGTAGAAGTAGCAGTGTAAATATCTTTGGCTTCAGCCTCACTCACCATAAGCAAGAAATCTGGGTGTAAATAAGGCTCCCCTTGAAAATAGAAAATCAGATAAAAAAGCTCTTCATGGAGCTCGTTAATGATCTGAGAAAAAAGCTCTTGATCCAGTTTTCCAGTCGGTCGGCTAAATGATCTCAGACCACTTGGACACTCCGGGCATCTAAGGTTACAGGCCGTCGTTGGTTCGATAGAAATGCTCCATGGAAGTCCGACCATTTTCGCCTCCCCACGCCTTCTGGACTTTCTGTAGCTTCGCCAGATGGCATGCATGTTTGCGAGCCTTTTTGAGGTTATTTTTGAGCCTAGTTGAACCGCATCTGCCGCACTGATGATCATGTTATAAACTTAGCCATTTCTATGCGATTGAAACCCTTCCTTCTTCTTTGTCTCCTCTTTACTTTTCTTCAAACACAATCCCAAAACGTCAGACTGACAGAACAAGCTGAAATCGCGGTGATGACTTTAGGTCCTTATCAGCCGGAGCTCTATTCAGCTTTTGGGCATTCTGCCGTCCGTGTTTCCGATCCGGGGAACAACATGGACTGGGTATTCAATTATGGCGTTTTTGATTTCAACCAGAAAAACTTCTACCTGAATTTCGCCAAAGGCAAAATGATCTACCAACTGGGTCTGTCTTATTACGAGCCTTTTCGTGATGCCTACATTAGCGAAGACCGGGATGTTCAGGAGCAGTACCTCAATTTGACCCTTGCAGAAAAGCAGCAGTTTTTTGATTTCCTTGTGGAAAATCACAAACCAGGCAACCGGGAATATCTGTACAATTACGTCTACGACAATTGTGCATCCAAGATTCCGGACATTGTGGAACGCATTTTCCCGGGACAGATTCGATACGACTCATCCTTCATGGAGCCGGATAAAACCGTCCGAGACTTAATGCACGATTATCTCGATTACCAGCCGTGGGGGGAGTGGATGATCGACATTGGGCTCGGAATGCAAATCGATGACGAGACGACCCAGAAGGAATACATGTTCCTGCCGGACTATGTTTTCAAGGCATTCGAAGGAGCCACCATCGTTTCTAGTGGCGAGGTGAAGCCTTTGGTGGAAAACACGTCTGTCATTTACAAAAAGCAAAATGCCCCCGCTGAGAATGGCTTCCTGACACCTATGAACTTCTTCGTGCTACTCTTCTTTGTCGGAGGATTCATCACACACGTAAATATGAAAAAAGGTCTCCGGTCGGCCTGGCTGGATGCCCTCCTTTTTGGGTTTGCCGGAATGGTAGGTTGTTGGTTAGCGTTTCTTTGGATTGGTACCGCTCACCTGTCGAAATGGAATTTGGATTTGCTATGGGCGATCCCTTTTCACTTCCCGATTCTTTTTTTCCTGAGAAAGAACCTCCTGAAACCATGGGTTCGACTGTATTTCAAGTTTACTGCTTTCTGGAACGGTGGTTTGCTTCTGGTGTGGGCTGTGCTACCTGAACCACTGCATATGGCTTTAGTACCGCTGAGTTTATTGATGCTCTTGAGAGCCGCCTACATGAGTTATTATCTCAAGCTAAAAACTAGGAACTCATGATCATCCATATGAAAATAATGAGAGCGGTAAGGCAGATTCCGCCAACTACTAGATCCCAAGTTCTGGACTTACGAGACTGATCAGCGATTTGCTTCCGAATACTTTCGAGGAGTTCAGGTCGGGCTTTCTTGATTTCAATTATTCGACTCTTTCGGTTAGACCTTTCTCTGAGTCTATGAAATGAATTTTTTGGCAGATTAAACCTCCCATTCCTCTTGAGTATTGTTCGGTTACTTCTGGTGGCATCTGCACCATGTTTCATGAATCCTGCTCCCGGCATTCCTAAATCCTCATCTCAGGTACTTCATCGGGGATCACTAGACGTCCGGCTGTAGCGTTCTTGATTTCTTCCACCGAAACCCCCGAGGCTCTTTCGACCAACTTAAATCCGTCCTCGGTGACATCCAATGCAGCCAAGTTAGTGACTATTTTCTTCACACATTTTACGCCCGTGATGGGAAGCGTACACTCTGACAAGAGCTTGGACTCACCGGCCTTGTTGGTGTGCATCATAGCCACAATGATATTCTCAGCTGAAGCCACCAAGTCCATCGCTCCTCCCATCCCTTTCACCATCTTGCCGGGAATTTTCCAATTGGCAATGTCTCCAGAATCAGACACTTCCATAGCCCCAAGTACGGTAAGCTGAACGTGTTGTCCTCGGATCATGGCAAAGGAAGTAGCGGAATCAAATAAAGCTGCTCCGGGCTGCAGAGTGACCGTTTGTTTGCCGGCATTGATCAGATCAGCATCCTCTTCTCCTTCGAACGGAAACGCACCCATCCCTAAGATGCCATTCTCGGATTGGAACTCCACTTCGATTCCTTCCGGAATATAATTGGCCACCAGCGTGGGTATCCCAATTCCTAAATTCACATACCAACCGTCCCTGAGTTCCTGTGCGATGCGCTTCGCAATTCCATTTTTATCCAGCATTGTCGATCAATTTATTACATGTTCAAGTTAAGCAAGGCAAAGAAATTTATCGTGCACTTGTAACCTCCGATCACGCAACCTCATCCTATACCCAAATACAAAAACGAAAAAACATGGACCATCAAGCATTTGCATTACTCATCCCAATCTTTAGTGTAGTAGGAGTTTTTACCATGATCATCGTATTGCGGTCTTTCGAAAACAAAGAACGCATGGCCATGATCGAAAAAGGTGAAGATCCAGCCAAATTCATGACCAAATCCACCAAATCCGGAGTGTTGATATTTGCCGGACTAATGATAGGAGCCGGCGTAGGTTTACTGGTCGCCAACTTACTGGAAATCGTATTGGGAATGGAAGAGGTGGCCTACTTCTCTATGATTTTCATCTTCGGAGGACTGGGACTCATCTATGGCCGTAAAATGGCCAACAAAGCTGATCAGGACTAAAGATCGCATCAAGTAGTTTTGTAAAAAACCCGTGCCGTGAGGTGTGGGTTTTTTAATTACGTTATGAAAAAAGTTCCAATAAAAATTGGAAAAGACCACCCCCCCCCATTAAGTTTAATAAATTATTTTATCAATTTAACCTTACATTAAAATGAAAAAATTAACTATGTTAATGTTCAGTCTGGTCATTTTGATTTCGTGTAATGAGTCTCTTTCCCCTGAAAATGAGCCTAATCAAGAAATGCAACGATTTATAGAATCAGAGTATTTAGATGTACTCACTAGAACCGGAAGAACGCTAAACCTTAATTCAGGACAGGTAAGCAATCAGGATTTCGGGAAATTACTTTCGATTCAGATTGATTATAGTGATGAAACAATGCGATCCAATGAAACCAGTTCTTTGAAGAAAGTGTGTTTACGCTCTTTAATGAAAACGATGAAATTCTTGGCAGCTTTTTAATGAAAGCCAGCCAACCATCAGGCGAATCCTACAGTGGAATGATTGTATTGGAAAAGTACCTCGAAGGAGAAGAAGCATCTATTGAGTTCGAAAATGGTTCATTGATCCCGGTTGAAGACTCTGCGAATCGAGAAGAAATTTGCGGTAATGCTAGACAAGTGATGTATTGTGCTGCAGAAAGAATTGATGATATGAATTGGCTTGATAAGGGAATATGTTATTTGTCAGTTGTTGCATGCGTAGCTCAAGAAGCAGCGTCCTGTATGGTCGATGGATGTCCAAAGTAATATGTTGAACATTGCGCTAATCAAGATTCTCAACCCTAGGAATTTTTTATTTCTGGGGTTTTGTTTTCTGACTTTTGTACTTTTTTGGTTCCTCAACTTATCCGACTCAGTTGATGATATAAAGCCTTTGATGGCGTTGAGTCATAAAATATATTACTTATGGATTTTGGGCATCCTGGCAACCCAGATTTCGAGTGGCATTTGGTCAGTTCAGCTTGCCAATGGATACTCAAGAAAGAATCTGTTCCTCGAGAATGTTTTTATACTCCTCTTAACATCCACAGCATTTTACATGTTCATCGTTGGGTTGATGTTTTCATTCGTACTTCAAAATGCGAATTACCTCCCACAAATTATTGATCTATTAGGATTCGAGCTTTTGAGTTTTTTATGTGTGGGATCAATATCACTCTTTCTGATCACTTTCATAAAGAGATTTTTAGTGGCTCTGGTCACCGGATTTTTATTGTATGATTTCGAGCCCCTGTTGGGGAAACTAATTTCATTTATCAACACAGATTTGCAACTCCTACTACCCCATACCGCCTCTAAATCACTTTTGGTCGATTTAAACTTAAACACTGAATCATTCGGACTTCCACTGCTAGCTACCCTATTTTTTACTTTGGTGTTTCTTAGATTTTCGTTTTTACGCATTCAATCAGTCGATATAAAATTATGATCCAATTTCAATCCATTTCAAAAAAAATTGGAAACGAATTCATCCTAAACGACATTTCTTTTAGCATAGAAGATAATACGATAGTAGGAATTGCTGGACCAAATGGAAGTGGGAAGACAACTTGTTTGGCGATTTTGTGTGACTTAATTAGAGAGTATGAAGGAACCGTAATTTGTGATGTTGATTTGAACCAACTATCCATGTGCTCGGAAAACTTGGGCTTGCCATCCCACTATAAGGTTCGAAAAGTTGTCGACATTTTCTCAAGGATAAAGTCCAGTTCTAATGCTGCCATGACTCTATCAAGGCTCCAAGTAGATTCCTTTCTTGATAAGAAAATAAGTGAGTTGTCTCTAGGCATGAAACAACGTTTGAACTTGGCCATTACCATTTTAGGCAACCCTAGGGTAATTATTCTTGACGAACCAAATAATGGCCTTGACCCGGATGGGTTCAAAATGTTACGTGAACTGATTTCTGACTTAAAGAATGATGGAAAAACAGTAATCGTAGCGAGCCATTTACTTGATGAACTTGAGAAATATTGTGCCGAAGTTCTTTTCTTGAAAGAAGGTACACTTTTGGCTCAAAAAAATATAGACTCTATCAAAACTGACCATGAATCTCTGGAGCGGGCATATGATTACTATTCGAATCGAGTTCAATAAATCATTTTGGAAAGGTCAATGATTCACCTAAGACCTCCTAAAAATATTCCTCCTAAACCAGAATCCTCTATCGCCGGTGTAGTCATCGTCACTGACCTGCTTCACACCCTCCACCGTATAAAACGCCTGCGGATTGTATCGCTTGATCGCTTCTATGGTTTCCTTCAGCTTCTCTCTTTTTACCACCGTGAATAACACATTCACCTCTCCATCGTCCGACATGGCATCCACATTGGAATAGCGATAGCCATTTGCCGTCAGAAACTGAATAAGCTCATCGGCCGGCTTTCTGGTAATCGCTCTCACCACCACTCGCCCAATCGCCAGCTTCTCCTCGATCAACATCCCCACATAAATCCCACTCGCAAATCCTCCGGCATAGGCCAGGTAGGTGGGCCAGCTATTCAGGTTTTGGAAGATCTGGCTGATGGCCAAAATCCAAACGAACGTTTCAAAGAAACCCAGAAACGTACTGATGCCCTTCTTTCCCTGCAGCATAAAGATGATCCGGATCGTGTTGATCGACACGTCCAGGATCCTCGCAAAGAAGATCATGATCGGCAGGACCACCAACTGGAAGGTCTCCTGCGAAATACCCAAAGTTTCAATCAATGAATTCATATTCCATAAAAAAACCATCCGCCTTATGACGGATGGTTTCTAATTTAAGTTTCTTTTAAATCAGTCTACAATCCGCTCGGCTAGTACGACCACTTTGTTGTTCAGCACCTCGACAACTCCACCGTCTACCCCAATCACCTGCTCCTTCTTTTTATCCTCGGTGTATTTCAACTCTCCGGTTCCCAGCGTGGAGATCATTGGGGCATGATTGCCCAAGACCTGAAATGATCCATCCGTTCCCGGGAAGGTGGCACTCACCACCTCTCCTTCGAAAATCTTGTTGTCCGGTGTAACTATCTCCAGGTACATAAATTAAGCGTTTGCTTCTGCCATCAATTTCTCACCTTTCTCGATTGCTTCCTCGATGGTTCCCACCAGGTTGAAAGCAGCCTCAGGCAAGTGATCCAATTCTCCGTCCATGATCATGTTGAAGCCTTTGATGGTGTCTTTGATGTCGACCAACGCTCCCTGAAGACCGGTGAATTGCTCCGCCACATGGAAAGGCTGAGATAGGAATCTCTGCACTCGTCGAGCTCTGTGTACGACCTCTTTATCCTCGTCAGACAATTCGTCCATACCAAGGATGGCGATGATGTCCTGAAGTTCTTTGTATCGCTGAAGAATCTCCTTCACGTTCTGCGCACAATCGTAGTGCTCATCACCCAGGATGTCAGCGCTCAAGATTCTAGATGTAGAATCCAAAGGATCCACCGCAGGGTAGATACCAAGCTCAGCAATTTTTCTGGAAAGTACCGTGGTAGCATCCAAGTGAGAGAAGGTCGTTGCTGGAGCTGGGTCAGTCAAGTCATCCGCAGGTACGTAAACGGCCTGTACGGAAGTAATCGATCCTCTTTTTGTGGAAGTAATTCTTTCCTGCATCAAGCCCATCTCGGTTGCCAATGTCGGCTGGTAACCTACCGCCGATGGCATACGACCAAGTAGTGCCGATACCTCAGAACCTGCCTGGGTAAATCGGAAAATGTTGTCAACGAAGAAAAGAATGTCTTTTCCTTGTCCTTCGCCATCGCCATCACGGAAGTGCTCCGCTACAGTCAACCCTGAAAGGGCCACTCGTGCACGTGCTCCGGGAGGTTCGTTCATCTGACCGAAAACAAATGTTGCTTTCGATTCTTTCAATTTCTTTCTGTCCACTTTCGACAAGTCCCATCCGCCTTCTTCCATGGACTCTCTAAATGCATCACCGTAATCGATAATACCCGCCTCGATCATTTCTCGAAGCAAGTCATTTCCTTCTCTTGTTCTTTCACCTACACCTGCAAACACAGACAAACCACCGTGTCCTTTGGCGATGTTGTTGATCAACTCCTGGATCAATACCGTTTTACCAACACCCGCACCACCGAACAAACCAATTTTACCTCCTTTGGCGTAAGGCTCAATTAGGTCAATTACTTTGATACCTGTGTAAAGCACTTCGGTAGAAGTTGAAAGATCCTCGTAACTAGGAGCGTCTCTGTGAATCGGAAGACCATTGGACTTGTCCAGATTTTCCATCCCATCGATACCGTCTCCAACCACGTTGAAAAGTCGTCCTTTGATGTCTTCGCCTGTAGGCATTTTGATCGGCGCTTCCTGGTCTACCACTTCCGTGCCCCTCATCAGGCCGTCAGTTGCCTCCATGGCGATGGTTCGCACAGTGTCTTCTCCAAGGTGCTGCTGCACCTCCAATATCACCTCAGTTCCGTCCGGTCGGACCACCTTGAGGGCGTTAAGAATTTTAGGGAGGAAAGCATCGTCGGCGTTGAATGAAACGTCAACTACAGGGCCGATTATCTGGGTTATTTTGCCTTTGTTCGCCATTACAGAATCGTTGATTTTAGTGTCTGTGAAATTCGGATGCGAAATTAGGCTAAAATTGGCTGAAAGGAAACTGAATATCAGGGAATTTCAGAAAGCTCGTGACAAATTCTTACTTGGCTTTTTTAGAGCGGTGCTTCAAGGCTATTTAACACCTCCGATCCGGCCTGCCTGCTGAAGCCACGGCAAAGGCAGGCTATCCGCTATATCCCGAAACCCACAGTCCAACGCGCTCGCCCATTCGGGATGCCGCTGCTATCCTGGCTAGGTTGGACTCTCTTCCCGGCTCAAGGCCGGGAAAATTTACACCTCAAGCCTCCTGCAAAATAATCCGAAAGGTCGTCCCTACATTTTGCTCGGATTTCTTCACGTAGATTTTTCCTTTGTGGTAGTTCTCGATAATCCGCTTGGCGAGCGTGAGCCCCAGTCCCCAACCGCGTTTCTTCGTGGTAAAGCCAGCCCGGAAAATTTGTCGAACCTGGGATTTAGACAAACCCTTTCCGGTATCGGACACATCTATCGCTACGGCTTCATTTACTTTCATGATTTTGACGGTGATTGAGCCTTTGCCACTCATGGCATCAGCCGCATTCTTCAGCAGGTTTTCCATGACCCAGGCAAACAGTGACTTATTCATCTTCGCTTGGATATCATCGTTCGGGAAAGACTCCACAGTCACCTGAATTTTTGTAGAAAGCCTAACGCTCAAGTAACTCACAATCTCATCCACGATGTTACGCACATTCTCATCGGAGAGCTGTGGCACACTTCCGATGCTCGAGAATCGCTCCGTGATTTTCTCCAAGCTCTTGATGTCCTTGTCAAATTCCAACATGATATCCTGCTGATCAGGGTAGGTGCTCTTAAAATACTCCGACCAGGCCATCAGCGAACTAAGCGGTGTGCCCAACTGGTGAGCCGTTTCCTTTGCCAGTCCCACCCACACTCGGTTTTGCTCGGCCGAACGGGAGTAATTGAAAATCACAAAAATGACCAACACAAAAACCGCAATGATGGATAGCTGCACGTACGGGTAGTAAACCAACTGAGAAAGCAACAACGAATTCTCGTAGAAAATGTACTGTCTGGCAGTGACTCCTCCGGGAAAATTCAACTGAATTTCGATCGGCTCATGCTGCTCGCGCATCTCCGAAATGACGGACTTTAAATATTCCCTCCGTTTCTTCGGGTCGGTCTCACCATCTGCCCTTGGCAGGTTCTTGTAATCAACCAGATTTTCGTTCTCATCTGTGAGAATGACCGGGATAGTTGCATTGGACAGGACGATTTCATCCAGAAGCAGGATGAAGTTTGGATCCTCGTTTTCGTTGGCGAGGTATTCGAGCGTACGGGCGTACAGCTCAATCTGCTGGCGCTCCCGATCGTCGATCTGATTCACCAGCATGTTGGTGTAAAAAATGGAGCCGGCACTGATGATCAGTGCCGCCCCAATGATGATCCAATTGCGGGCCGATTGTCCCGGCCGCAACTGCATAAATGTTATTTCTGGCTTGCTCACAAGTTTAAATCCTGCGAGAAAGTTAATGAATGCTTATTTCTGCAAGAACCAGCGAACCAAGGTTTTGTAATTCACCTTCGTGCCATGCATCAAGATTCCCACTCGATAAATTCTGCCGGCAATCCATAATGTGAAGATCAATCCACCAATAAGTAGCACCATGGAAAGTATGATTTCCCAGGTAGGCACCCCAAATCCGATTCGTCCCATCATCACAATAGGTGAAGTGAATGGAATGATCGATAGCCAGAAACTGATTGTGCCATGTGGATCTTCAAATACAAACAGGAAGAGCCCCATCAACGCACCGATGATCGGCAACATGATCGGCATCATAAACTGCTGTGCATCTGCAGGTGTATCCACGGCAGAACCCACAGCAGCAAATAAAGCCCCGTAAAGCAAATAGCCACCGATGAAGTAGAACAAGAAAAGGAGGGCAATCTTCATCAAAGGAATGTCTCCAATGATGGCCAGCATTTCCTGCACTTTTTCGTTGGACTGAGCGTCAGTCGCATTGGCTGAGTTGGCCATCTCCTGGATGTCTCCCGGATTTAAGCTCAGCCCAAATACCGCTAGTACCACAGTTGAAAGCACCGAAATCAAGATCATCCAAACCGCAAACTGCACCACGCCCACAGACGCCACACCGAGCACTTTGCCCAGCATCATCTGGAAAGGCTTGATCGTGGAAACCACTACTTCCACAATCTTGGAATTCTTCTCTTCAATAACTCCCTGCATCACCTGAGCGCCATAGGCAAACAGGAAGATGTAAATCATCAGCCCCATGACATAACCAGCTCCGAAGGTGACGCCTTCACTGCTTTTGGTCTCTTCCCCGCTATCGTTGAGATTTCTGGATTCGATATTGACGTAGGTATCTAGCGAGTCCAGTTGCTCCTGCGTCAGGCCGGATCGGATCAATTTCATTTCCCTGATCTGCGACCAAATTTTATCCTCAAAACCATCTACCACGCGAACGCCCGGACTGGTCTTCGTATAAAAAGTCATTCCCTCTGGTTCATCGATATTGACTTCTGGAATATAGAGAAGTGCAAAATCTTCTGACTTTTGGAAATCGTTTTTGGCAGAATCAACAGGTCCGTCCACCTTCTTATAGCTATAGTCTCGATTGTCTTCAAAAGTGAAAAGGTCACTTTCATCCAACACTCTGACAACCTCCGCCTCCTTGTTTTGTTGATTCTGAATGGCCAGGTAAATCATCCCCCCGATCATCAATGGAAAAATCAATGGAACAAGAATAGTCGCGAGCAAAAACGATTTCTTCTTCACGCGGCTCAAGAACTCGCGCTGTAGGACTAAAAACATCTTATTCATGGCTGTCTCCTTTCACTTTTGAGATAAAAATGTCGTTCATACTAGGGATTCTTTCCACGAATGAATGAATCTCCACCTGACTAATCAGGCTCTTCAATAAATCATTTGGATTACCGTCTGCGCTGTACTGAATGATGGATCGCTGCAGTTCCCTTGCGATTTCTTCGGTGCTCGTCACCTCGAAACTGCCGTTTGAACTGATGGTTCCTTTGTACTCCACCAAATATGACCCATCTCGGTTCTGCTCTTTGATGTCCTGTTTCGGCCCATCCAGTACCACCTTTGACTGGTGGATCAAGGCAATGTGATCGCATAACTGCTCTACGGATTCCATGCGGTGCGTGGAGAAAATGATCGTTGCGCCTTTTTCTCTTAGTTCCAATATCTCATCTTTAATCAACTCGGCATTTACTGGATCAAATCCAGAAAACGGCTCATCCAAGATGATCAACTTAGGATCGTGAAGGATCGTGGAAATGAATTGAATCTTCTGAGCCATCCCTTTGGATAGATCCTCAATTTTTTTGTTCCACCATTCCAGAATATCCAGTTTTTTGCACCACTCCTTACCTAGGCGAGAAGCTTCCTTTCTGGAAAGACCTCTCAATTGCCCAAGATAGATCAGCTGATCACCAACCTTCATTTTCTTGTAAAGACCTCTCTCTTCAGGAAGATACCCAATGGCTCGGATGTGCTCCGGTGAAAGAGGTTGACCATTCAGGAGAACTTCTCCCTCGTCGGCTTCTATGATTTGATTAATGATTCTAATGAGTGTGGTTTTCCCGGCACCATTGGGGCCCAGCAGCCCGAATATGCTGCCCTCGGGAACTTCCATACTCACGCCTTGAAGGGCCTTATGGCCGCTATAGGCCTTGGAAATATTCTTTATACTTAGCACGTCAGTGTGATTGTTAAGGTTCGCAAATTAGAAGATTTAAACAGAACTCAAACTCTTTAGTTGGTAGGTTTAGTAGGAGTGGTCAATTTTCATTTTCAACTGGTTAGTACCCTCATGGAAGGAAATCTTACAAGGGCCGTGAATTATTTCTATAATTTGATGGAAGTTCTGCAATTCAACTATTTCGTCTTGAATTTCTGGATAAACGATTTAGTGAAATCAGAAGTCACCAGATTGCCACTGGTTTGCGCACGCTCCGCCAGTAAGCCATCCCAATTTTCCGTACCCTTCCAGAAAGTTTTCTTCAGTTCGGCCATAGCCTCAGGGTTATAAGCCGCTAGTTTTTTGGCCAGCTCCTCCACGGCCGAATCCATTTCTGCCGCATCTTCGGAAACCTTGTTGAACATGCCTTTTTCATGCGCCCAGTCCGGAGTGAAAAACAAATCCGGATTCATGCCCATCTCCGACATGGCAGAAAGTCCCACTTTTCGCTCAATGGCGGGTCCCACTACAAAAGGTCCAATTCCCAAGGCCAACTCGCTCAACTTGATCGAAGAAAACTTGGTGGCGAAGCAGTAGTCACAGGATGAAGCTAAACCGATTCCTCCACCCACGGCTTTGCCCTGCACTCGACCAATGATAAATTTTGGTGCCTTACGCATCGCATTGATCACATTGGCAAACCCCATGAAGAATTTCTTGCCTTCTGTTGAATCCTGAATGGCCAAAAGTTCATCAAAACTGGCTCCAGCACAAAAAGCCCGATCTCCGCCACTTTTCAGCACAATGACTTTGATGTCTGGGTCGTTACCTGCCTGGGTAACCGTCTCAGCAAGTTCGGCAAGGATTTTGGCGGGGAGTGAGTTAGATTGTTCCGTGAAAAATTCAACGGTACCCACACCGTCTTTTTTCGCTAGGTTAACGTAGTTCATAAAAGCAAAAATTGAATGAATCCTCGAACTTCCCAAACCACACATTTTTTACGTGTCATTCTGGCTCTTTTTCTCTTACCTATCTTTTCGGCAAATGCTCAGTTGAACCCCGGGAATTTTTTCGCCCAGATGGAGATCAATGCGGCCAACACAGCCAAAGACGTGGACTATCTGACGCAGGATGAAAAAGACATCTTTCTCTACAATAATCTGGCTCGGATGCAGCCGAAGAAATTCCATGCACTATTCGTGGAGTACACCAAAGGCACGGGGCGGGAGGGACTTTTGAAGACAGATCATTACTACACCACGCTGACAACAGACTTACTGAATCGGCAACCGGCTGGCCCTATGCAACCAGACAAAAAGATGTTTGAGTTGGCAGAGTGCTGGGCGGTAGAATCCGGGAAACTGGGAATTACGGGGCATGATCGGGTAAGCTGCCCTGGCGGATACAGCGGGGAAAACTGCTCTTATGGTTATTCCGACGGACTAGATATCGTCATACAATTGCTGGTGGATCATGGAGTAGAAAGTTTAGGCCACCGAAAGAACATGCTGAGTCCAGGCTGGAGAGGCATGGGCACGGCCATTCGGCCACATTCTGGTTATCGTCATTGCGCGGTTCAGAATTTTACCGGCACCAATGACATCCTGCGCGCAGAGGCGGAAAAAAAGCGAATTGCTGCAGAGAATGCCGCGAAAAAGCGAAAGAAGCGTTTGGAAGAACGATCCCTCCAATTTCAAAAGCTGCTGAACGAATTCACTCCTGCCGAACAAAGTGCGGCAGATGTGGGCAGAAACCTTGGCTACCTGACCGAATTTGAAAAGGACTTTTATTTCTACCTGAATCTTGTTCGGATGTACCCTTCCAAATTCAAAAGACTGATTTGGGATGAGGGGCCATACTTTGACCGATTCAAAGAGGAGCAGGAAAGTTTAAACAGCGAGCCCGGTTTTCGGCAAATGGAAAAATATCTCCGTTTCTACAATCCCAAACCGGCATTCGTTCCCAAAAAAGAATTCATGGATGCAGGAAGGTGTGTGGTTTCAAAATGGCGATCAGGTGGTAGTAGCACGGCTTGCCTTCCCGGTCAGGGAGCCTGGCGATTGCAAACCTACTATCCAGAAAATCACTACAATGATTTCATTGCCACACTCACTACTTCGAAAGATTTTGATGATCTGCTCAATAAGAACTCTCACTTGATCGTAGTGGATGAAGGGGGGGCTGCTGTGAAGGTTTTTATTAAGTGATCACAATTTCAAATCCACACTAAACTTCATTCCAAAACCATTCACCTTCTCATCCAAATAGGTCAATCGGTGAAATGCACGGACAGAAAAAACACGTAAAATATTGGTCACACCATAACCAACCTCCACATATGGCTTGTCTCCCCACTCTCTGAAAGGCAATATTGGATTATTGGAAGCATCCAATTCAAATTGGGAGATTTGAATGTTCTCATTTCTCAACCCTCCCATCAAAATATTGGCATTGATCACAGATCGTAATTTCAATTTTCTCAAAAGAGGTATCCTATTAAACAGGAGTCCTTCGAAAGAGTGATTGTACCGCAGTTCGGCGTACTGATCGGAAGTGAATTCATAGAAATCCATCAATCCATAGGCAAAGTCTACATAGAAGGGCGTTTCATTTCCGATCGGGCTGAAAAGCATGGAGTAAGGTGCCTCACCGATGAAGTAGCCTCCACCTAACTGAAAATCCGAGACACCCAGGATTCCCATCTTCTGAGTTTTCTGAATCGTCAGCCGAAACTTATGGTAATCAAAGTCACTGCCCATCACCCCATCCATTCCTCGGGTATAATTCAGAATGAAGATAGGCGAACGAATGGTGCCTAAACTCAAGCGCTCATTGTCGTTGATGACGAAAATCTCATCCTTGCCGTAGCGAATGTTGGTGGAGACTTCCGTGATCTCATAATCTGACGCAGTGGTCGTTTGGTTTTCGTCCGTGTAATAGTTGAAATCAAACAATGGCTTGTGTAACTCATGCCGAATCGCAAAGTCTGCCGTCAACCCTTTGCTCAGTTGCTGCTGATAAGTGAGTTTGAATTTACGCTTGGCAAAAGGCTGAGTCAAATTCCCAAAACGACTAAAAGTGTAAAAGAGACTCGTCGGGCTCACGTCTTCATTCAACAACCAGATCTGTTCGATCTCATATTGTTGTTCGTATTTCAGAGTAGCCCAGGGTTTTCGATTCAATATGGCCTGCGAATAGAAATTGTATTTCCATCTTTCATCGTCAAACCCATAGCCAACATATCCGCCCAGCACCCATTTGTCACTGAAAGCATAATTCGTGCGGGCACCCATTCCCAGCCGGAATCCCTCTATGTTGTTGTTGCCGACGAAGGTGGTGTACGGACCCAGGTCAAGTTTCCCAGCCTTCGCATATCCTGTACCTAGAAACTTCAACACCTCTGTCATGAACCGAATCTGTGGAATGCGCTTGAGCGAATCGATCATGACAAAAACGTTTTCCTCGGTCCTGGTCAGGGAATCGTGACGGGCACTTCGCCAATATTCATCGTCCCCTTTCCTGACCAATGGATCCATTGAAATCGGATTCAAATAAAAGTCACGCTCTTTCTCTTGATTGACCACAAAGTCCTTGTTGGAGACATAAAACTTTCCGAGGAAGCCGGCTGACTTGGGGGTGAGTGGCTTGAGTTGAATGACAACCCGCGTTTTGGCTGGCAACCACGGCCCGGCCTCCGTTTCCTCCAAATCCTGCTGAATTTTGATTTTGTTGATGAAGTTTAAGTTAGCCTTGGAAGAAACGTACGCGTCAATTCGTTTCAATGCATAGGTGTCAGTGGTGATCCACATGTTGCCATGAAACGCCAGGTCTTGTTCCTGTCTTGGGAAGAATTCCAATTGGTAGCAAAATCGACCATCTACCTCCAAACTATCAATTAGGTCATATTCATAAATGAGCCTGCCACCATCAGCGATCGGGCTGGCGAATTCCTTCTCAACGATGTTCAACCAGTTTTGGTAAAAGTTGTATTCCTGAAAGGAGCTGCCAATGACCTGAGACGTGAGCGTCCCGTCCGTGATCCCGACCCCACTGATCCGGGTTCGGATCATTTGTTCGTGTTTGGCCGATGGATTCTTTCGGTAGTGAAATCTGGAGATTGCCTCAGAAATAAAAATGGGCAGGATCGGTTTGCCGTCTTCCCCTGCGATTTGCTCAATGCTGTCCAGGACATGACTGATCTTGGACATAATCTTGCCCTTGCGAAAAGCCTCTGACATTTCATTGACATCAAACTCCGTACGGGTGTAGCTTTCGTATTCGTAAGCCTCCAGCTGTCGTTTGTCGTTTAGTCTTTTGTTGGCATTGACTTTTCTGAGGATTTCTAAGGCCGGGTTCTCCCCGGCATAGACGACCACCTCATTTAGAGACGTCAGGCTTTCGTCCAATTGGAAATCAATGACTTGTGTTTGTCCGGTCACCACAAGCTTAGCTCGCCGCTGATAGCCGATGTAAGTCACAGCCAGTGAATCAGCCGATCTAGAGGTCTTGGCAATGAAATTGCCATCAAAATCCGTGATGGCTCCATCGCTCGTCCCCACAAAGCTGACGGTGGCAAAAGGGATGGGCGTACCGGTGAGGGATTCCGTGACCTTGCCGGACACGATGGTCTGCGCAGACACCCAGGCCACAGCAAAAAACAGAACGAAGTAGAGTCCTCTCACTTTGAGTTTGAAAGGAGCAAAATTAGAGGTAATTGAAGTCCTGAAATGAAATATTTACTCCACCACCTCTATCCATTTCCCTTCTGTATTCCCTGCCTTTGATGCATCGTACATGGCCTCCGCCTGCACACCCGGCATGTAGAACCGCCCGGCATAAGTGGCTGTCAGTTTGACTTTCATGGTTTTAACCTCACCTCGCTTCAGATCGAAGTAGGTGTAAATCCGATCGTCTCTAATGTCCTGATAGGCGAAATCATCGCTTGCATAAGCATCGTTGTTCAATCGCTCGTTTTCTATTTCCCAGCCACTTGGGAAGACCTGGCTGAGTGCAACATCCTTAAGTGCCCCGGCTGGATTGCGATTGCTGACTTTCACGGTAGCTTCAAAAGACTGGCCTTGCTTCAAGGAGGACACATCCAGCCTCGTACCGTTTTGGTCGCGGTATACCACTTCTACACCCAGCCCGTTGGAGGCCGCTTGCTCTGCGCCGGGGACCGGTGTTCCGATCGTCGTGAGGGAAACGTACAACGTGCCTTCCCCTGCATTCTGAATAGTGAGATTCTTCTTTTGCGTATCCAGTGACTCTCGCATCAGCGGGAGCTCAGTTTGCCAATTGTCAGAGGTGCCATCCAGCGACACGCGAGCATCCATCTTATTCGACTGGGCCTGCTCGGTCAGGAATTTACCGGCAGCCAGTAAGCAGTAGGCGGTGGTTTGTGTGCTCATCCATTGTTCCTGCGCCAGCTTATCCGTGATGGTTTTGAAAACATCAAACCCGGCTGTGAAATCCTTGAGGTAAACATACGTTTCCAGCAATATGGCCAGATCACGCGTGGACGAACCGTAGGTGTAGCTGTAATCGTATTTGGAAGGAGTGGTTCCTGCTTTGGAGAGCAAATCAGTGGCAACAGAGGTCTTGCCCAGCATGGCATAGGCGGCCGCCAGTTTCCAGTTGGACTGCACAGAAATCCCCGACATGTTGATCATGCGGTTCATGCTGCTCTCTGCCGGATCTCCGGCCAGCGCCAACGTGAACAAGCGATACGCCTGAATCAGGTCGTCGTTGTAATTGTTGGCATTTTTCGTCCAGGCCTTCGCCCGGCTGTTTTGGTACTTCCTGATTTTTCGCATCAGATCATTCGGCACGGCATACCCACGTTTTTGCGCCTCCACCAGAAAATGATAGGCGTAGTTGGTGCCCCAATCATTCGACTGGCTCCTGCCCGGCCAATATGCCATGCCTCCATCGTGGGTCTGGAACGTGCTCAGTCGCTTGATTCCTTCTTTTATGTTTTGCTCAATCTTAATTTTTTGATCATTGGAAAGTGCTACGACTTTATCCAAATACAGCTGCGGAAATACCGATGAAGTCGTCTGCTCAATGCAGCCGTGTGGATAGCGGATCAAATAGCCGAGTCGTTTTTCCAAATTGATCTGAGGAACCGTAGCAACCTCCAACACCGCATCGTTGGTGCCCGGCATTCCGAAAATATCCAGGGTGGTTTCATAGGACTGACCCGGCGCAATGGTCGTGGTGACGGTTCGTGTCTGCGGAAGATTCGGCGAACGGCTCTCAATATTGATTTCATGGGTTGAGTTGAGATTTCCTGAGGCTGCCTTAATGACCACCTTGCCCATGCCCAGCGCTTTGTCTACCTCCAACTCGAAGAACTCGGTGGTAGTCGAACCTGTCAGCGTTACCTGTCGATTATTTGTCCCGGCCAACTTGATCACCCCGGAAGTTTCGATGGTCACTTTGGCGTTCTTGATGTTGTCCTGGTATCGGAACACACTGACGGGTAGTTTGATTTTTTCATCTGGCCCAGTGACGCGAGGCAGAGTACCCAGGACCATTAGCGGTTGTACTACCGGAGTGGCTTTTTCGGCTTTTCCATACGCTCCATCCAATCCCGCTACGAGCATGGTTTTCACCGAACCGATGTACTGCGGCATGGTGAAGTTGTGAGATTTCTTCTCACCTGCTTTTAAGTAGAATGGGCCCATGAATTGCACGACCGGCTTGAAACGGCTGTCGTTCTTTTTGTCTTCATCCTCAAATTCTTCATCACCTCCACCCACGGCAAGCAAACGCTCCAATCGTCCGCCATACGCGCCTATCACATCGTCATAGATATCCCATGTCTTGACCCCTATTGCCTCTTTCTTATAAAAGTGATTCCAGGCATCCGGTGTTTCAAAATTGGTGATATCCAACAGGCCTTCATCTACCACTGCCAGCGTGTAGGCCATGGCCTTTCCGTTTTTCTCAGACACATCAATCTTAACTTCCCCACCCGGTGAAAATTCTTTAGCCATTTTTAGCTGAGGCGTCAGGATCGTGCCCGGGTCGTAGATTTTCAGCGGAGCAATCCCGTACATCCGAATCGGCAGGTCGTTCTCGGTCTGGGCATGGGGCTGCAGTAATGTCACATTCAAATACACATTTGGCGCCATCTCGGAGGTGGCCTTGAAGTTGAAATCGGTTTTACCGGCTTCTGTATCAATCCAGAAATTGGCCAACACCTTAGATCCGTTTTCTGCACTGACTAAAGCCTTTCCTTCTCGACTTCCCGGTATACTGACCTGAATATCCTCGCCTACTTCATAGTCTGTTTTGGTTGTGTTGACCTGCAAGAACGACGCTCCAAATCCTTCCTTGCCTTCACCGGCCCAACCCGGCCAATCGATGAAGAATGTCTGACTGGAACTGTGACCTGAAACCGGGTCGATCACCTGCGCGATGTATCGTCCCCATTGAGGTTTCTTGATTTGGAAGCTGACGTTTCCTTTGCCTCCCGCAGCATTGAATTGACGAGAAACGACCGGAGTGACATTCCCGGAAGTAATGTAATTCAGCGTATAATCAGCGGACTGATCCCACCACCAGCGCCATTCGAGTTTGTAAATCCGAAGTTGGAGATTATTTCTGGTCATCGGTTGTCCATTTCCGTCGAGGACGACCACATCCACGCGCTGATCCTTGTCGGTTTGAAGCCACCCACGCTCGTCTCCTTCCGGCAATTTCAGGCCAACAAAAGATTGATAAGGCAGATACTTGACCGACTTGGTATTGATGCTAAAATCACCGCCCGGTTCGAACGCCTTGGTTTTGAAAGTAGCCTTCAAGGCTCCAGCGGATTCGGTGGTTACTGGCAATTGATAACTAAAATTTAGATCGCCTTCCTGATTGGTTCGGCCTGAGAAGATGATGCCCCGATCGGATGCGTACCTTTTGGTCATGTCGTCAAACTCGTAATTATTGAAGCCATCGAACGAAGTATTGACTTGAGACAAGGTCACGCTCGTTTCAACTTTCAGATCGGAACCTTTCACCCCTGTGAGCCAATTGACCGACATGTCGGAATTGATGTAGCGATTATCGTATGGAATCGTTTCTTCACCTAAATCCAAATTGATCTTTAGCCTGTTCGGCTTGATCGTCTCGACCTTCACGTTCTTCCTGAAAGTCGTGTTACCCACCGCGATGGTGGCGGAGTAATTTCCAGTGATATCCTCCTCTTCTGTTTTGAGTCTGAAGGCATAAAGGCCTTCCGTTCCGGTCGTAGAAACCTTCCGGTCCAGGAGATTATTCATGGGATCTCGAAATTCCAGTACTACTGGATGGTCGGCAGGAATAGCATTGGCTTCATCCTGCAGCATAAAACTGAGAAAAATATTATCTCCTGGTCGCCAAACACCTCGCTCCCCATAGATAAAGCCTTTGATACCTCCGGTGATTCGGTCTCCGGACACGTCGAAATTACTGAGTGACAGGGACGATCCATCATCCAATTTCAAGTAAGACACCTGACCATCCGCCTCCGCAATGGCTAGGAAAGGTCTTCTGGCCGGATTGAAAGTGGCCACCCCTTGCTCATCGGTGTGTTGCTTACCAAGTGACTCCAACTGGTAATCCAGGATTTCAATATTGGCCGCCACCGGCTGTGCAGTGACCATGTTGGTCGTGAAGATTTTCATGGAATTGTCTGCACCGATTTTGGCAATCAAACCAAGGTCGGTGGCAATCAAATTTCGCTGCGTGAATCGCCCGGGATTATAATAAGATGTGGTGCAGGGATTGTCGCGATCCGACCATCGATAGCCGCTGGGATACCGCATGTAATAATTCCCCCAGCTGTCAAATCCATCGCTTTTGTAAATACTCCACCCGTCCGATTCACTGACGGACTCTGGCTCAAAAGACGCTTCACAGGGAAACATGGAATCCTCCGGTTTGAACCACACTTGAATCTGGTAAAGCGCTCCCTTCTCTGCGTTCATGATGGTTCCTAAATTCAGCGTATATCGGTTCCAAATGGAGAGATCTGTTCCTTTAGTCGACAGGTCGACCATCGTGCTCATCACCTTTCGACCAACACGCTTCATCTGCTCATTGCCGGAGAAATTATTGACTTGCAGAAACTGTGGGATGTTCTGATTTCGAACTTTGATCACATCCACTCGCACTGCACGCAAATTCACCGCCTCGAATGGAATGACCATGCCATCCGTGCTGGGCAGAATCGTCCCTTCGCCGATTAATTTTACCTGAGGATTCTCGGGATCGAACGATACCAGCCGCTCCGTGTCAAAATCGAAATCATAGCCGAAGGTGTTTTTAATCCCTTCTCGAATAAAAAGCGTTTTAGTCCCGGATTGCAGGGCAGTCAGATACATCTGAATTTCATTGCCATTGATGACGAAACGAGGATTGGACTCACCCTCCAGTTCGACCAAACCATTCAAATTCTGATTTTTCTGCAACGGATCGGAAAAGAAAACCGAGACGTACGTATCGCCGGAAACATTCACCCTAGCCGATAAAACCCTGAACTCCTTGATCGATGGCACCTCCACTTCACTCTCCTCTTTTTTGTCGACCGAAATAGGTGAACCATCCGCCACGATACTCAAATCAAACGAATCTTCGCCACGCTGAATGTCCGACACCTTGAATCGGTGCGAGTTGCCGGAATGATCCCAGGACACCTTCGTGCCCTCCGTTTTCAACATTTTTTCAATCACCTCGTCCTCCTCAAAATCCGCAATTGACAGCACTCCGGTCAGTTCTAAAATCTCCGGTTTGGAAAAATCAGTCGTCCGAAGTTCCTCGGTAAAGAGGCTGAAATCCTGAGGAATCGTTTTGACCCCAAACTCGAACTGTCCCATGCCCTCTGGCATTTCCATGAGCTTATCCATGGCGACAGTCACTCTGTATTGCCTGCCCGATTCTAGCGGTTTCTCAGGACTGAAAACCAAGGTTCGTCCGGTCTTGATCAGTGAGCCGGAAACGGACGGACTCATTTTGAGCAGCCCATCAGGTAACTGATCCGGAAGGGAAATTGAGGAGACAAACTCCACAGAAATATTGTCCTTTTTGGAGATGACACCTGTGGTGAAGGCACTCACATATTCCAGAAATCTGTTGTCGAAGTTGATCTCGACTTCTTTGGATGACTGGCAGGTGGAAAAAAGGAGAGAGAGGGTAACTAATACGATGAATTTCTTCATGGTGGTGGTGTGATTTTTCGGGGCAATGAAGTTAGGAAGATTCTCGTGGTTTGACCAATTTGAAATCAACGGGCTTCCGACTGAGAACTAGTTTTCTGGAAATTGATATCCGGTGTGGCTTGATTGATAGTTGTCGCTCAGGCCGCTGGGCCCTTCATTTTTGAAGGCCAAAAACGAAGCAAAAAGCCTTTTGGAAAATTGAAAAGCCCACGGCTTACCCAATGGCCACAACCGCACGAGCCAAACAACTCCAGCAACACGGCCTTCACCGCGCTATCCGCCCAATTTTCCACCCATCGCACAACCTTCCAAAAGACATCTTCCATAATCGCGCAGAGCGCGAACTCGGGCCTTATGAAAAAGACGTAAAGAAAATCCTAAAATGAAGCCTGCAGAACTACGGCGCATAGTAGGTCCCGATACTCATCGGGGTGCGAAGGCCGATTGCCGGAGTTCGGGCGTAATGAGGGATTTTTAGTTTTTTTCATATAGCCTTGACTTCTTTGTTTACTTTCTGTGTCAAGACAGAAAGTAAAGGCCTCACGACCCGAGTGATCATGTAAGAAGATAGACTTTCTGCACTAATTTTTCTTCTCCACTTTTTCTTCTCCACCGATTTTCTTAAGGTCATTTTTGTTATGTTCTTGGCAACCAATAATCAGAATTAATAATACCCCACCTTATAGCGCATGTCTTTCCGGCTCGGCCTGAGGGATAAGGTGACGCTGTTCAAGTCTAAATTAAATCTCCACTTAACTCCTATTTTCGATCATCACAATTAACTGATCAAGGTCTCCTCTTTTTCCACACTTATTCCCCTACCACTTCAAACCTCATCACCCTTTCATTGCCATGATGATCGACAATTTTCAGTTGATGGATTCCGGGTGAAACCCAAATCGACAGATCGTGTGTGTCAATTGTGGTTCCCGCAAAAGTCTCGTCAATGTGCCAATAGAGCGTAGCGTCTGGTTGACGGTGTGTGGCCTGCAAAACAGCGCGACCTTTTTGTCCTGTGATTTCCTTCGGGATAAAAATCTTATTGCCTCTAATAGGATAAATGATCGCAATGGGATTCTCCAGTTCCGCACAATCGGGATGTAGCGAAGGAAGCCCCTCATAATCGCTGACCGATCGGCGGTAATAATGATCCTGAATCGGAGGTAGCACAAAGGCCGTTTTTCGGGTAGAGTTGACTAGCGAGTGACAATCGCTGGAAACGCGGTACTGCCCAGAAGCATCCATGGTAAAGGACCGATGATATGGACAAAGCCCTGAATTCTCTGCATTGGTAACAACTTCCTTTTGGTCAGTCGGACAGTTTGGATTGGCTAGCATCCCGGAAATTTGACAAACCTTCTCACTCCTCATGAATGGTTTTAAATCTTCCAGCCAGCTGTTATCAGAATCAGATAACCTCAGCACCTGATGCATCAGGGGAGCGGCAGCTTTGATTCCAGTCAGATCTGGGCGCCCTTCTCCATCCGCATTGCCTACCCAAACCAACACCAAGAACCCCCCATTCATCCCCACTGCCCAGGCATCACGGAAGCCATGGCTCGTTCCGGTCTTCCACGCAATTAATTGTGACGATGAAAAGGATCGCCAGGACTTTTCCCCCTCAGGTCTGGACAGGGTGGTCATGGTTTTGAAGGTTTTCCAGATGGCATCTTGCCCTAATGGTAAACTCAATTCGGAATTTTCCGCGCCATCAAAATGGATGTCTCGATTCGGCTGACCAGCCAGCTTGCGATACGCCGAGAAGTACATTTGTGCCAAATCCCACATCTTCACTTCACAGCCTCCCAGCACCAGAGTCAGGCCGTAATGGCCAGCCGGCTGCTCCAGAGTGGTCAAACCCCAATCCTTCAGATCTCGATGAAATTGTTCGTATCCGTACTCATCCAACAGGTGAACCAGCGGGATATTGAGCGAACGAGAAAGGGCCACATTGGCATTGACAGCACCCATGTATCCTTCATGGAAATTCTTTGGGGCAAACCCGCCAAAGAAAGTCGGCACATCCGACAGAAGGGATTTCTCCAGGATCAATCCACGATCTAAAGCCGCCGCATAAAGGAATGGTTTCAGCGAACTACCGGGGCTTCTTCGTGCCTGGATCATGTCCACATCTCGCCCCTCCGCCAATTCGTGAGAAGTGTTCCCAGCGTACGCGAGAATGCTCCCATCCTCTAAATCGACAACCAATGTTGCCGCATTGTCCACCCCATTTGCGCGCATGTGTCTTTGGTGTTGTTCCAGCAGATCACTCACTCTGGCTTGCCAAAAGGAATCAATCGTAGAATTCAATCGAGTGCCAGGGTTTTCCTTAGAGTGAGTGGTGTGCAGATGCCGAGCCTTGTCCGGAAGTGGAAGTGGTTTCGAAACGACCGGCTCGTCTAGCGCCAGTTCGAGTTCTATATCCGTCAGATGTCCCCGATCGTGGATTTTTCTTACCAGCCGATTTCTCTTTGCTCGAAGCATGGAATCAGCACTTCCGGGAAAAATCATTCCGGGGTTATTGGGTAGCACAGCCAATGTGGCCGATTCAGCCCAACTGAGCAGATGAGGTCCCCGCCCAAAATAGCGCCAGGAGGCCGCTTCCAGTCCGACTACATTTCCACCAAAAGGAGCCATGGAAGCATAGGTTGTGAGTAATTCTTCCTTTGAATAAAAAAGCTCCAGGTTCAATGCCATGAGCATTTCATCCAGTTTTGACCAGATATTACGTTTGTTCATGCGAGCCATTCGGGCGATCTGCATGGTCAGCGTGCTCGCTCCACTGACTGTTTTTCCGGCCCGTACATTTTGCCAAACAGCCCGACCTAATGAAACCGGATTTATGCCTGGGTGCTTGTAGAAATACTCGTCCTCGAAAAGCAGAATCGCCGTTTCGATTTTGTCTGGAATGGAATCCGGTTTTGGGAATCTCCATTGGCCATCATTGGCTACTTTGGCGCTGAGGAGGTTACCAGAGCGGTCATTGACGATGGTGGAATAGGAAGTTTTCGGAAGCCGTGAAGGGTAAATGAGCAACATCAATAAAAACACCACGAAAGCGGCGATCAAGATTCTCCAGGATTTCTTTCTGAGGCTCACGGTATAAATCTAGTTCACCCCTTGACGGATTCATACGCCTGATCGTAATCCTCCCGAACAGTGCCGAAAATTCGATCCCAGATCAAGGTGTACAGGCCATAATTTCCATGGAACTTCTCATGATGCTGATTGTGCGCCACTGAGGTGTTTACATATTTGCCAATCCTTGATTTAGGGAACCCTTTTGGCCATAATTCCCAGCCCAAATGCCCATAGACATTGTAGACGATCTGAAGGAGCATTAGAAAACCAATCACACTGCCGTGGACCGGAATCACGAAGGTCATGAGTGGAATGATGCCAGCTTCCAGTACCGCTTCCAGCGGATGAAACGCATAGGCCGTCCAGGGGCTTGGGTTGGTGGATTTGTGGTGAACGAGATGCACCGAACGATAGATTTTTGGCTGATGCAGCAAACGATGGATGACGTAGAAGTAGGCGTCATGAAGAAAAAACAGAAAGACAAAGCTGAAAACATAATAGCCGATAGGGTGCTGGTCAAAGTCCAAATAAAGCTGTGAATAAGGCGTGAGGACTCGAAATGTCAAAAGCGCCATTGCTGAAAAAATCAGGATCGATAATGTGGAGTAACCAAAATCTCTGAGGTAGTCCTCACGGTGCGGAAATCGCTTTTGAATTTTCTTGACCAGAAATTTTCGTTTGAAAATGACATAGAAAATCAGGAAGGCCGAAAGCGCCACAATCAAATAGCGCAAGCCGATCTTTTGCAGCACCCAAATGAAGAAATCCCAGTGATCCATTCTACAACAAGTTTCAACACTCGGGAAAGAAAATGCAAATGAAGTTTACCTCACCACAAGCTTTTGTGTTTGAATAGCTCCATCGGCCATGGTAAACTGTAATGCATAGACTCCTTTAGCTAGAATGGGCAATTTCATTTCGCTCAGATTTCCAGTAGTCTTAACCGACGAACTTAAATCCCAATCCATTTTGCCTTCCGTATGTATGAGTCGAACTGACTGTGGATTAACATTTGCATCAAATCTCAACATGGCATTAGCGCTTGCTGGATTGGGGTAAACTTTGGCTTTTAGGTTCGTTGATTTAGAAGTTCGGGCCACCACAGGGCCGAAATAATCAGACGAGCCATCGAAATCGATTTGCTTCAACCGATAGTATTCTATCGTGGAACGTGGACTATGGTCGAAATATTGATAGTGATTCAGTGCAGTCGTGGTTCCATGACCTTTCGCTTCACCGATGATATAAAAGTCAATTCCATTTTCAGATCGTTCCACCTCAAATCGATCGTTATTCAGCTCTGAGGCTGTTTCCCATTGGATTAAGAATCCCGATTGGCTGTGGGCCACTTCAAATTTTGTCAAATCAACTGGAAGAGGATTATTGTTTTCTGGCATCAATCTACCGGCTGGAGTTCCCGTTTGCGTTGAATAATTATCTGGATCTGGATCTACTGCGGAATAAAGGACTGTATACTCGGTAAAGCAAACGGCATCTACTGAGCCATCGCCCTCACATGCAGACCATACTATATCATTGCCAACCCTGATGGTCGAAATGGCCTCATTAAGGTTTATAACCGGAACAAAGTCAGTCACATTGTCTAGAATCTGTCCGCGCAATAGTATTCCCGAAAATCCAGTGAAGGTCAAATTAGCTTGATCAAGCACACCATCATCAGTCATATCCAGTATTCCATCAATTGTTAGCGTAGCTGCATCGAGTGTTACATCCGGGGTTCCGTCTATGGTTACGGTATGTCCCAAATCTATCAGGATATCATCACCATCAGTAGGCACCCGACCTAAATCCCATGTGTTAATGTCGTCCCAATCACCGGACTGAACAGAGGTTATCGTTTGACTTTTCAAAGAAAGGGACGCTATTGCCAGACAGAGAAAATATAAATACTTCATGGGCACATCTTTTTTGATCCAAAAAATCTCTTAGGAGGATGGTCATCCATCGCTTCGCCACCTAGGTGAGAGATTGAGGTTAATCAGTGCCATGAAAGTATTCTCTTATTAAAGGTGTAGGCATCATAATTCGATGAGCAGAATGATTTCATCGTTGAGAGATGCAGTTTGGTTGTTTTGTTTAATGGTGATTTTTCCGAAATTCATCAGATGAGAAATCTGATTTTTACAACACTGATACTCAGTGGGTTCACTGGTATGACCCAGGACACCTGGACAGGTAGCTATTTGTGCGACCTTGAAAATGCCAAGGGAAGCCACGAAATCATCACCATTTCCAAGCGAGATGGCTGCTATTTTATGACCTGGGGAACTGCCAGTGGCAAGTACCCAATGAAGGTCAAAGAAATCCCCGTGAAGTGTGATGCCGAATCTGAGGAGAATTTCAAATTCATCATCACGCTATGGGAATATGAAAAGTATGAACTCGGTCCGGTAAAAAAAGATGAATCAGGAAGAGTTATGGAGTTTGATATCCTGGGATTTGATGAACCGCAGGTTTTTAAACGGATTAAATGACTAAAGTGAATAGAGTTTCACGGTTCCATCCTCTAAACCCACGGCCACCTTCGTGCCATCCCAGCTAATGTCCAGACACCACGTGCGAGGCTCGAAAGACACTTCTTTCAGGATTTTCTGATTTCGGTAATCTATGATGTGCATGGTTTGACGTGACGTCACAATCACAATGTTCGGATCTGTTGGATGAAATTTCATGTCAGTAATTTCCTCACCCAACTTTGCCCGGTACTCTGATTTTCTAGTATTGATTTCCACTATTTCCACATTGCCACGGTTGTCACCTGCGGCACATCTGCCCGGATCGGCTAACCCTTTGATGTAATGACTGCCAGCTACGGTCGAAATATAATTGCCTAGATCCATCAGCTCTTCCCGTTCTTCTGGCTTGTAGAACATATACACCTTGCCATTCTTTCCACCGACCAAATACCGTCCATATGCTGTATGCGCAACTGAGTTGATTTGCTCCGGATACATCTTCCATCCATTCACGTCATAGAAGGCGTTTTCATCAAAGTCATAACCAAAAACCTTGCCCTCCGGCCCGCACCATGTCATTTTTGTGGTGATCCCATTTGAGAAGAATTCAATGCCCGATCGGCCCCCATCAAAGGGAGAAAGCGCACCCAGTTCCTCTCCATTGCGCCAGGCATATAAGTTCACCTTACCGCCAACCCATTTATTTTGAGCTACAATTAACATTGGGTTCTTGGATGGCACAGACGACATAGATAACGGCTCTATCCCGCCCCCGGTCATTTCCCATGAATTAACACTGGTGTCCAATGCCTTCACCCATAGATTTTTTCCGGTTCCAACCGCCAGCTGATTTCCATCCGGGCTAAACTGCAGCGTTATAATTCTTTTCTCAGACTTAATATCATTAGGAATTTCCTTGAGATCAGAAACATCGATTTTTCTTTGATCTCTGTGCTGTGCATAAGAAAGATTAAGCATCAATAGGAGCGCGAGAAGGCTGGTCAGCGTTTTCATCTTTTTATTCAAAGGTTATCATTCTTAAAATTTGACGGAATACCATGAGTTTGGTATAATTCAATGCGTGATTCCAACTATTCAGAAATGGATGGTGTCTTCTAATAAAGGACAAAAAAAGACAGCTATGAAAAGAGTAATAACACTGGTCGTATTGATTTTAGTTGGAACCGCTTGTAACGAAGATGATCGGATCATTGGAGCCGGCGATTGTCTTGAAGTCTCTCTCGTTGGCCAACTCTGCGGGCAGGCCATTTTTCAAATCGAAGATCTGGCATTTTACCCTTTGGGTGAATCAGCCAATGGCCATCAAAATGTATTCTTCGCTCGAATGACATGCGCGGATTCAGAACTGTCTAGCGAAGAAACTTTTCTGGTGGAACTAATGGACGAATACGACCCAGGAAGTTGTCTATTTTGTGAGGCGCTCTTGGAGTATGACGGAAACAAGCGATACAATGCCAGAAAAGTGGATGTTTGTTTGGGGGAATAACTGATGAGCAAGTCGAATTGAGCAACTTCGAAGTGACGACTCGTTTTTTACCACTAACTAAGGGTCTGAGTTGCAAACTCGAACCCTCGATGATACCCTCACCCTCTATGAGATGCCGGAACAAGTCCGGCAATCAGAACGCCTAATTTAACTTCGAAAGAGCAACTTAATTTACTACGTCATTCTGAGGAACGAAGGGCCGCATGTGGGATGGGTGACGTGAGAATCTCCCCCGATTCTCATTTCCGCCTCGTCATTTCGAACCGAGGAACGAGGGAGAAATCTGTCGCTTTCTAAATTAACTTAGATAGGTTCTTCCAAACGGGGTTTTGTTTTTAAAGTGGGTTATACTAAAGGTCCGAGTTGCAAAACTCGAACCAGCAGTGAGAGACTTCTCGTCGCTGCGCTTCCCTCGAAGTGACGACTTGTTTTTTTATCGCTTTATTCTGAAGGACGAAGCGCTGGACGAGGCTGAGTGAGTGAATCACACGTTTTTCGGATATGTTTTAACCTCTCGCCGATAATCGAAGTACTTGTGCGGGAATGCTACGCCTGGTCGCTTCACCTTTGTCACATAATTAGTAACAAAAGAAATCATGGAGTACGTAAAAAGAGCCGTTGACAATCCTAAAATCATCATTGCTGTAGTCATTGCGGTTTTTTACTCCGCCATTGCTTCCCTTATGTTAATAGGTGGCTAATCAGGCGCTTTGAAAGGTCTGCGGATCCAAACTGAAGTCAAATTTGACTTTGCAAAAAATCGAAGTACTCTGACAGAATCCCTAATCGACTCAATCTCACCTTTGCTTCAAATTAAAAAACTAAAGAAATGCAACTAATCAAAAACGCAATCGCCGGAAGAACTTTCGCCTTAATAGCTGTAACGGTATTTTATGTGTTCGGACTTTACAATTTGATTGCACTAGCCATCTGAGGGCTCCTGAACTAACCGAGTTAAACCAGTAGTTAAATAACCCATCATCATGGAATACATCAAGAAAGTCATCACCAATCGAAAAACAGTCATCACTGCCATTATCGCAGCATACTTTTTCGCAACAGCCACCCTCATTTTTCTCATTGCCTAGGGTTGCTATTTAAAATGCCTCAATCTGAGGAACTTTAGTGCTTGACGCACTTGATGTGATTTGAAAATCTCAAGATATACTCAGGGATTCCTTCAGACAAGACACAAGTTGCCATTGGTCATTCCGCGGTTCAGCCGAATCCTATCAAATTACTGAAATCGCTACTCAACCCTCCGAATAAAGCTCTGGAAACCTCTCGCCGATAATCGAAGTACTTGTGCGGGAATGCTACGCCTGCTCGCTTCACCTTTGTCACATAATTAGTAACAAAAGAAATCATGGAGTACGTAAAAAGAGCCGTTGAAAATCCTAAAATCATGATCGCTTTAGTCATTGCGGTCTTTTACTCAGCCATTGCTTCCGTTATGTTATTGGGTGGCTAATCAGGCTCTTTCGAATGCTCGGCTAATGCAAGCTGACATCAAATTTGATTTGCGAAAAATCGAAGTACTCTGACAGAATCCCTAAACGACCCACCCTCACCTTTGTATCAAATTAAAAATTAAAAACATGCAACTTATCAAGAACACAATCAAAGAAAGAACTTTCGCCTTCATAGCTGTTTCAACGTTTTATGTTGTTGGCCTTTACAATTTGATTTCACTAGCCATCTGAGGGCTCCTGAACTAACCGAGTTAAACCACTAGTTAAATAACCCAATCATCATGGAATACATCAAAAGAGTAGTTACGAGCCGAAGAACAGTCATCTCTGCCATTATCGCGGCTTACTTTTTCGCGACTGCCGCCCTCATTTTTCTGATCGCCTAGAGCAAGTGCTCCTCCCCCCATTTTGCACGTAAGTCCAGAGTTGCAAACTCGATCCAGCAAGGCTAATTCCTACTACTTTATGAGATGCCGGAACAAGTCCGGCAATCAGAACGTCTAATTTAACTTCGAAAGAACACCTTATTTCACCGCGTCATTCTGAGGAACGAAGCGCCGTATGTGGAATGGGTGACGTGAGAATCTCCCCCGGTTCTCGTTTCTGCCTCGTCATTTCGAACCGAGGCACGAGGGAGAAATCTGTCGCTTTCTAGATTTGCTTAAATAGGTCCTTCAAATCGGAATTTTGCTTTTGGAAATGGGTTCATTAAATATTATCCGGAGGTCCGAGTTGCAAACTCGATCCAGCAAGGCTAATTCCTACTACTTTATGAGATGCCGGAACAAGTCCGGCAATCAGAACGTCTAATTTAACTTCGAAAGAACACCTTATTTCACCGCGTCATTCTGAGGAACGAAGCGCCGGATGTGGAATGGGTGACGTGAGAATCTCCCCCGGTTCTCGTTTCTGCCTCGTTATTTCGAACCGAGGCATGAGGGAGAAATCTGTCGCTTTCTAGATTTGTTTAAATAGGTCCTTCAAATCGGAATTTTGCTTTTGGAAATGGGTTCATTAAATATTATCCGGAGGTCCGAGTTGCAAACTCGAACCAGCGATGGGACTAATCTTCTGGAAGACTTCTCGTCGCTGCGCTTCCCTCGAAGTGACGGTTCGTTTTGCGTTTTCACCGAGTCATTCTGAGGAACGAAGCGCAGGTAGTGGGCAGTGTGACGTGAGAATCTTCCTCCAGTCTTAGGAAAAGATAGTCATCGGTGCTGCTATAGGTCCGAGTTGCAAACTCGAACCGGCGAGAGGTAAAAGAATAAATTAGGAGGGAGACTTCTCATCGCTGCGCTTCCCTCGAAGTGACGGTTCCTTTAGAAAAGAAACCTCACCCCTGCTCCTTCTTCTTAATCATGGTCAAAATCGTGGCAATCGCAACGGTCTCGTTTTCCTCATCATAGACATCCACAAGGAACTTCACTATACCCTTCGCGATTCCATCGTCCTTGGTTTCCTGCTCCACTTTTTCTTTGACTGAACATCGCACGCCGATTGTCATCCCCGGATAGACCGGCTTGGTAAATCGGCATTCTTCCAGCCCGTAATTCAAGAGTACCGGTCCTTTTTTGGCCTGAACGAACAAGCCGGCAGCCGCAGATAGCACAAAGTACCCATGCGCCACTCGTCCCTCGAAGGTCGTGCCTTCCAGTGAAGTCACGTCCGTATGCGCGTAAAAGTGATCCCAGCTTACATTCGCGAAATTCACAATGTCCGTTTCGGTGATCGTGCGCTTGGCCGTGATGACCGTGTCACCGATTTCCAATTCTTCAAAGTACTTGGAGAATGGGTGATTCTCCGTGTCTTTGTATTCCCCTCCGATCTGGTACTGCTGCGTAATCTCCGTGAGTGTGGTTGGAGAACCTTGAATGGCTGTGCGCTGCAGGTAGTGCATCACCCCACGTTTGCCACCCATCTCTTCACCTCCTCCGGCACGCCCTGGCCCTCCGTGCACCAGCTGCGGCATGGGCGATCCGTGACCAGTGCTTTCCTTGGCGCAATGCTGATTCAGCACCAAGATTCGTCCGTGATACGTGGCTGCTCCAACCACAAATTCTCTGGCCAGCTTATCATCAGCCGTGGTAATGGACGAGCAAAGCGAACCTTTACCGCGCTTGCTGATCTCCACGGCCTCATCGATTGTTTTGTAAGGCAAAATCGTACTCACAGGACCGAATGCTTCAATGCTGTGCACTTCATCCGATTGCAGGGGATTTTGGTTCAGGAATAAGATCGGCGACATGAAAGCTCCTTTATCCCAATCGGCTCCCATGGCCTCCCCTTTCTCCAATCCTCCATAGACCATCTCTGAGGACTTGGCCAGCTCCGCTACTCGCTTGGTCACTTCTGCCAACTGCTCTTTGCCTGCCAGAGCACCCATTCGCACGCCTTCCACGCTCGGATCGCCGATGGTCGTTTTGGCGAGTGCTTTGCCCAAGGCAATTTGTACATCCTCCACCAACTTCTCAGGGACAATCACCCGCCGAACAGCTGTACATTTTTGCCCGCATTTCACAGTGATTTCTTTCCGAACTTCCTTGATGAACAAATCAAACTCCGGCGTGCCAGGCACAGCATCTTCACCCAATACAGCACAGTTCAAGGAATCCGCTTCCAGATTGAAGCTCACAGAGTTCTCAATAATCTGAGGAAGCGATTTTAGTTTCTTCCCTGTCTCGAAGGATCCGGTAAAAGTCACCACATCCTGCATGTCCACATGATCCAGGATACCATTGCCAAATCCGGCTACCAATTGCAAGGCACCTTCAGGAAGAATACCCGACTCAATGATGTCCCGCACCATTACCTCGGTGAGGTAGCAGGTTTGCTCAGCCGGTTTGATGATGCACGGCATTCCTGCCAGCCAGTTGACGGCTGCTTTTTCGAGCATACCCCAGATGGGGAAATTGAACGCATTGATGTGCACAGCCACCCCTTCCTTGGGCACCATGATGTGATGTCCCACGAAGGTTCCTTCCTTGGAGAGTGGCACAGTTTGTCCATCCACGTGATATGGCAAATCGGGGAATTGTCTTCTCAGGCTGGCATTGGAAAATACATTCCCGATTCCGCCCTCTATATCGATCCAGCTATCCACCCGAGTTGCGCCGGTGGCTTTGCTGACTTCATAGAATTTTTCTTTGTTCTCCAGCAAGTGAAAAGCCAACGCCTTGAGCATCAGTCCTCTTTCCTGAAAGGTCATTTTTCGCAGGGTCGGATTTCCCACTGTGCGGGCATGGTCATAGGCCACTTTGAAATCTATTCCTTCGATGGTGTGAACACCAACCGGTTCTCCGGTAATTGCATGGTGCAAGACCTCACCGTCTCCGCCTCCTTCGACCCATTGGCCGCCGATATAATGCTGTATTTTTCGGGTATTCATTTGTTAGCTATTTCAACGCCAAAACTAATGAAAACGATTGCGGTCAAAAAGGGCATTCCGTTCATCATTTTTTCTTCATCCAGAATACAAAAAATGATTGTTTGGCCTGATCAACACCTCAGCTTGTTTCTGTTTGTGTATTTGTGTTTTGACAAGAGTATTTTTTAATTATCTTGGCCTTACATTCTTTTATTTCTGCAGTCATTGGTAGTGGAAATAATAAGATCTGACCCAAATCACCACATGGATTTAAGTTTGGACTGGAATTTGCAGTCCAAGTGAGTTTGCCTTTTTGAAAGGCTAAAGTGAAAACCTGAAAGAGTGAAACCCCACCTATGATTCGTCTCAAACGAGCGTATAGTTTTTTTATTGCCATTGTGGTTTTGGCGATCCCAATTTTCACCTCTGCCACAGAAGTGGAAACCTGTGGAGGCGGTACCGCCGATGCAAATGCAGAAAATGGTATTGACATTTCCAGTGGAGTGTGTGCGGTCCTGAAGGAAAATGTAGGCTCTATGTCCGACCGGATTTTCCTTGCAAGCGGAGGAACTATACTTGACATCTTCAGCGATATTGGAACTATTCAAGCCAATGGAATTTATGTTTCCAATGGATCAACCCTCAATGTGTACGGAGATTTAGGGACAGTCAATGGTTCCATCATGCTGGAAAGCGGGGCGACCATGAATGTCTATGGAAATATCGATGATAATTCGGGAGGCATATTACTGAACGATGGGGCTTCCTTGTCTATATACGGAAACGTGACCATAAGTTCGGGTGGTGTAGATATCAAGGACAATGCTTCCCTTATTCTAAATGGCGGAAATCTAACGGTAGTGAGTGGTACGGTGAAACTGGATCAAAGCTCATCCACATTAGAGTACTACAACGGCAGCACGTTGGACATTCAGGACAACTCACAAAAACTGGATAACGGTAATAGTGGAGCGGTCAATGGGGATGGTTCTGGGAATAACATACTCACGAATGACTGGGAAGGAGGCAATGGAAGCGGAAACTTTCCCGAAGCAGGTGGATCCCCTTATTCTGACTCATCATCTGGAGCTCAAGTCATCATAGCTGAATCAGCTGGTGGTACCGTAACCTTCGAAAGTGGCATCACCGATTCCTTTGACGTGGTACTGGCATCCGCCCCATCTGCGAATGTGACCGTAGACTTAAGCTCCGATAATACCAGCGAGGGAGATATCAGCCCCACTTCCATCACGTTTACAACCGGTGATTGGAATAGTGCGCAAACCATTACAGTAACACCTGCCGATGACCTAATCGATGATGGACCTCAGTTCTATTTCATCAATACATCCACCTCCTCGTCGGATGGCAATTATGGCGGACTTCCCACACCAAACGTAGGCGTATTGAATAAAAATGATGGGCAATATCCACGGATTATCATCAGTGCCCCCACGTTAACCACCATTGAAAACGGCACAACCCAATCTTTTGACCTAACACTTGGTGACCAGCCTGCCAGTGGTAAAATTGTGCAGATAGATGTCACAGGACTGGATGCAACCGAAGGTTCCTTGAATGCAACCTCCTTTACTTTTGATGAATTTAACTGGAACGTGGCGCAAGCCGTAGAAATTACACCAGTAGATGACAACCCCGTAGATGGGGACATTGACTATGACCTGACCTTGAGTGTCAACACCGGAGCGGCTAATCATGATTCTGATTTTGATGGTGTATCGGATAAAGTGGTGACTGTCACCAACCAGGATGATGAAACCGCCGGGTTCACCATTGATACCAGTTCCACAGGCAATACCAGTGAATCGGGGGGATCTACCACTTTTACCGTGGTATTGGATGCTGAGCCTTTGTCTAATGTGGTCTTGAGGATTACCTCCCTTGATAACACTGAAGGCTTGATCAGCCCGTCAGATCCACATGACATCACGTTCACCCCAACCGATTGGTTCACAGCTCAAACCATCACAGTAGTGGGGCAAGATGATGTAATTGCAGATGGCGCTATCGCGTACCAGGTAAGAGTTAGGGTCCGGGATGTCTCTAGCAATAATCAATTCGATCCGCTTCCGGATCAATTTGTGAACATCACGAATGTCGAGAATGTCGCTCCCACCGCACTGGGAGGAACTTATTCAACCGCCGAAGACACAGAGCGATACCTGACTTTTACAGAACTGGGCTACAGTGATGTAGACGGTGATACCATGGAGAAAATCAAAATATCCGCGCTACCCGGCACTGGGGTGGTGTTTGTGGATGATGTATTGGTGAACGGCCTGTATGATGTCGGTGAGGAACTTCAGCTAGATGAGGAAGTCACCAAAGCTGAAATTGATGCAGGCATATTTGGATTCCTACCCGCCCAGGACCAAAATGGTAATGGAATTGATTCGTTCGGTTTTCAACCACACGATGGTACGGAGTTCAGCGCAGGCAGTGCCACCATAACCTTTGATGTGACGGCCGTTAATGACCCGCCAACAATCACGGTACCGGCCAACCAGGTGGTGAATGAGGATGGTGATATTCAGGGCATTGAGTTTAATGTAGACGAGGGAGGTATCGCAGATGAGGACGTGCAGTCACTGACTGTCTCTATCACCTCCAGTGACCAGTCAATTGTACAAGATGCGAATATTCTCCACGACTTTGCAGATAATGATATCAGTTCGGCAGACGAGGATGGTCCCTATTTCATTGATATTACGCCGGAGCTGGAAGCGTTTGGTGAGGTCACGATCACCATTACAGTTCAAGACAATGGCACAGGATCGCCACTGACCGTTGAAACGTTTGTATTGAACGTTCGGCCCGTCAATGATATGCCCAGTTTTACTCCTGGTCTTGATGTAACAGTGATTGAGGATTATGGTGCCTATTCTGAAGGTTGGGCGACTGATGTTTCAGCCGGACCCGCAAATGAAAGCAGTCAGGTTCTCAACTTCGTAGTGACCAATGACAACAACGCCCTGTTCTCTGTGCAGCCTGCCATTTCACCTGATGGCACCTTGACTTTTACCACATCTCCAGATGCTTTCGGTGTAGCCGACGTGACGGTCTATCTAACCGATGATGGCGGCAGGCTTTTCGGGGGTGTAGACACCAGCCTTGATGAAACTTTTACGCTGGAAATTACCGCCCAAAACGATCCCCCCACGGGGGCTGATCAGGCTGTTTCGATGGCTGTAGCTCCGTCGGCCATTCCAGAATCCTACTACCAGTTTAATATAACCGATTTTAGCGATCAGTTTCAAGACGTGGATTTAGATGATTTTGCCGGTATCAGAATCATTTCATCTAGTGTTTCAGGTGCAAGACTCAGATATCCCGACGAACTCACTCCATTGATCACCATCCCCATTAATATTTCCGATGGCAATATCGACAATCTCTATTTTGAAATTCCGGAATCCCCGGCTGTCATGTCATTCACCTTCAAAGTTCAGGATGAAAATGGCGCTTTCAGCACCGATAATTATACGATGTACATTGTCGTGGGTGCAGCCAGCCTTCCCACAGCCAACAGCATTACAAGAGAAATAGATGAAGACACAAAATATGTCTTCACGACCTCAGAATTTGAAACTGAATACACGCATCCCGAAGGAGTGGCATTTGATGCGATCAAGATTACCAGCCTTGAAACCACGGGCATGTTAAAATTTGACGGACTAGACGTGACGCTTAATCAAGTCATCTATCAGTCCCAGCTTGATTTATTGACTTACCAACCTGCCGAAAATGAAAACGGATCATCCTATGATTCATTTGATTTTACAGTACTAGATGCCGCTGAAAATGAGAGCGCATCGGATTACGTCTATACATTTGATGTTATTCCCTTAAATGATGCCCCTACTTTCGTTCTGGGTGATGACCAATTTATCTACGATGACGAGGGAGCCCAAACAATCTCCGCATTTATGACCGGACAGGATGACGGAGATCCAGACTTATCACAAAACCTAACGGTGGTCATCAGCAACTCAGATAATTCATTGTTTACGGTTCAGCCAAGCATTGATCTGGTATCGGGAGATTTAACCTACACACCCGCTGATGAAGCCGAGGGTCTTGCCATTGTCACCGTTAGTTTAACGGACGATGGAGGTACGACCAATGGAGGAACCGATGCATCAGAAGACCAAACTTTTAAAATTACGATACTGGATGCACCTGAATCCACTCCAACCACTATTCCGGCAGGATCCTATATCGTAGACATGGGCATTTCCCCGCAGACCTTTGAAAACGGCCTCTATCCTTTTGGTTTGATATATGACCTCACGGCCAATTATAGTGTTCCGATCTCCATTGCCATTAACTTCAGTAAAATAAAGGATGGCATAGATTTTAGTCATGAGGGAGTTGATTACCGAGGAGCTCCTTTCATCATTTCAGCAGAATATATCACGCCTGAAATCCAGGATGTGATCACTTCATGGGAGACAAACGGGTCTAAAGTTGGCGGGCCAGGTGACGCTGGGATCGTGGGCAATTACACTACGACTGACGCATTGAATGTACCCATTTACGTCACCTTTTCCACTTTCCCAAAGTGGACGCTTGATGTACTTAACGGTGCGCTCGTAGGTCAGTTTTTTGCTAACGCACTAATTCCGGCGGAAGCCTATCAAACGGCCTATCCTTACGAACTAGACGAAAGGGATGATATTTTCGTACTTCCCCATGCCGATCCTACCTGGGATGATCACAGCAATCTGTACTACTGGAATCAATCGCTGGAAAACGGAGGACAGGGTGGATGGATTTGGGCAGGTTGCCATGCAGTAAGCGTGATGGAGAATCTAAGTAACCCCATTGATCCTTCGGAAAAGATGAATTTTTTATCGAATCCCGGACTTATCCCTTTTGACGTTCCAGGTCATCAGGACGGAACTCCTCCGTTCTCTTATAGATATCCTGTGCATCAGTTCATGCAGTTCATGGGCACGTTTGACGGAGCAACACTCAATGGTTCGGAACAAATTTACTTGCCTTTACTGAACGGTAAATGGAATGCCAGCAGCCAGATAGCGGTTTATGATGCGGATCATGCGGACATTCCCACTAACAGTCCAGGAGAAGCGGCTAAGATGGTTTTTGGACCGGCGTTTGGCGACCCTTCAAATGGTACAGTACTTTATCAAGGCGGTCATGATCTGAACGGTACTGGAACCGAGGTAGAAAAAGTGGCTGCCCAACGAGCTTTTTTCAACTTTTCTTTCCTTGCACCACTTTCTAAAGTACCCACGGTGAGTGCCTTCTATGTGCCGCAAGAGATGGGACAAGGTCAGGCTTACAGCTTATTGGTCGCCGGATTGGCAAGAGATGGATCCTCACCTACCTATGAGTGGAGATCCAGCTGTGGAGGTTCTTTTGATGACATCACCTCCCCCAATCCCATGTTCATTGCCCCGGTGGTTGCTTCAGTGACCGAATGCATCATTACCGTAGTAATTACAGATGACCAAGGGCGTCAGACATTCAAATCGGCTGTCACAACGATCTTGCCTAATGAGGCACCTACATTTACATCCTTTAGTGCGTCTGTTGATAACACGCTGGAGGAAGCTCAAGTAGAAATCACATTTGCCGAATTGCTCGCTGCATCGGATGCCGAGGATGAGGATGGCACCATTGAAAAATTCATCGTTCAGAATGTTTCAACAGGAACCTTAGTCATTGGAGCCACTTCCGGAACTGCGACCCCATTCGATGCAGATACCAATAATGCGATTGATATAGCAAATAATGCGTATTGGACTCCAGATGTAGATGAGAACGCTACCATTGATGCCTTCGAGGTGCTCGTGGAGGATGATGCTGGCCTTCTGTCTGTGGGTAACGTCTTAGTTCAGGTGGATGTCAGTCCGGTTAACGACGAACCAAGTTTCACAAAAGGTCCAGACCAAGTCGTGAATATCAATGAAGGTCCCCAATCCATTGCTAATTGGGCCACAGACCTGGACAAAGGTGCGGCCAATGAAAGTGGTCAAACATTGAGTTTCAATGTTTCCAACGATAATATTGGCATGTTCTCCACACAACCATCCATTGACGCTTCAGGTACACTGACATTTGAGGTGGGAGCTGGTCAAACCGGCATGGCAACAGTTACTGTCAGCGTTTCGGACGATGGGGGCGTGGATGACGGTGGAGACGACACCTCGCCCGATCAGACTTTTACCATAACGGTAAATTCAGCACCATCAGTAACGGCTGAGTTGTTATCAGGTAACACAACGGAAGCAGGTGGCACTGCAACCTTTAATGTGCATTTAGATGCACAACCTGCGACAGATGTCGTGCTGAATTTGTCCTCGACAGATACGAATGAAGGGGTCATCACCAGTCCAACTACGCTCACTTTTACCAATTCAAATTGGAGTGACGATCAAACGGTTACCGTAACCGGCCAGGATGACAATGTAGACGATGGAGATATATCGTATGACATTGACATTGTCGTTGACGATGCGGCTAGTGATAACGCTTATGACGGACTTTCCACTTCCATAACGATCATTAATGAGGATGATGATGCTGTCGGTTTTTCACTCAGTGAATCTACAACCCAACTAACTTCTGAAGCAGGCACAAACGATTCCTTCGATCTGGTTCTGGATTCAGAGCCTGCTTCAAACGTGGTGATCATAGTCAGCTCAACGGATACTTCGGAAGGGTTAATTAATAAAATGGCCGGAACAGCATCCGGGTCGGTCGAATTCACCTTTACTCCCGGTGACTGGAATGTTCCACAAACCGTAGACATTGAAGGGCAGGATGATATTACCGTGGATGGGACCGTTAGTTATACAATCAATCTTTCGGTGAAGGATGCCGATAGCGACAATACCTATGATCCTGTTTCAGATCAGACTATCAATGTCGATAATGCCGATGATGAGATAGCCGGTTTCACTGCCTCGGCCATTTCTGGAAACACAACCGAATCAGGCACTGCCGCTACCTTCACTGTGGTGCTCGATGCACAACCGGAAACTGATGTCGTCTTCACTATTTCTTCTGGAAATATCAGCGAAGGAACTGTCAACCCCTCCAGTTTGACTTTCACAAATGGCAATTGGAATGTGGCGCAGACTGTAACTGTCACCGGTATCAATGATGACGGGGATGATGGGGATATTACTTACAACGTAACTGTTGCGGTAGATGACACCAATTCTGATGATGCATTTGATCCTTTGGTTAATCAAGATGTGGCTGTTACAAATGAAGATGACGATACCGCCGGGTTTACCATCACAGAGTCTGATGGAACTACAGAAACTTCAGAGACTCCAACCTCCACCGACTCCTTCACTGTGGTGCTCGATGCGCAACCGCTCTCCGATGTGGTCTTCGATGTGACCTCTGGAGATACCGGAGAAGGAACTGTGGATTTGGGTACTTTGACCTTTACCAATGGAAACTGGGATACACCGCAGACCGTAACCGTCACAGGAATAGACGATCCGACTGTCGATGGAGATATTTCTTACAATGTGACCGTGGCAGTCGATGATGCGTCCTCCGACGATGCATTCGATGGATTAACGGATAATGTCTCAGTGACCAATACTGACGATGATACAGCTGCTTTCACAGCTTCCGCCATCTCAGGAAACACCAACGAAACTGGTACCACCGCCACCTTCACGGTCGTGCTCGATGCACAACCGCTCTCCGATGTGGTCTTCGATGTGACCTCTGGAGATACCGGAGAAGGAACTGTGGATTTGGGTACTTTGACCTTTACCAATGGAAACTGGGATACACCGCAGACCGTAACCGTCACAGGAATAGACGATCCGACTGTCGATGGAGATATTTCTTACAATGTGACCGTGGCAGTCGATGATGCTTCCTCTGACGATGCATTTGATGGATTAACGGATAATGTCTCAGTGACCAATACTGACGATGATACAGCTGCTTTCACAGCTTCCGCCATCTCAGGAAACACCAACGAAACTGGAACAACCGCCACCTTCACGGTCGTACTCGATGCACAACCTCTCTCCGATGTGGTCTTCGATGTGACCTCTGGAGATACCGGAGAAGGAACTGTGGATTTGGGTACTTTGACCTTTACCAATGGAAACTGGGATACACCGCAGACCGTCACCGTCACAGGAATAGACGATCCGACTGTCGATGGAGATATTTCTTACAATGTGACCGTGGCAGTCGATGATGCTTCCTCTGACGATGCATTCGATGGATTAACGGATAATGTCTCAGTGACCAATACTGACGATGATACAGCTGCTTTCACAGCTTCCGCCATCTCAGGAAACACCAACGAAACTGGAACAACCGCCACCTTCACGGTCGTACTCGATGCACAACCGCTCTCCGATGTGGTCTTCGATGTGACCTCTGGAGATACCGGAGAAGGAACTGTGGATTTGGGTACTTTGACCTTTACCAATGGAAACTGGGATACACCGCAGACCGTCACCGTCACGGGTGTAGACGATCCGACGGTCGATGGAGATATTTCTTACAATGTGACCGTAGCAGTCGATGATGCGTCCTCTGACGATGCATTCGATGGATTAACTGACAATGTCTCGGTGACCAATACCGACGATGATGTCGCTGATTTCACAGCTTCCGCCATCTCAGGAAACACCAACGAAACTGGTACCACCGCCACCTTCACTGTCGTACTCGATGCACAACCGCTCTCCGATGTGGTCTTCGATGTGACCTCTGGAGATACCGGAGAAGGAACTGTGGATTTGGGTACTTTGACCTTTACCAATGCTAACTGGAATGTGGCGCAGACCGTCACCGTCACGGGTGTAGACGATCCGACTGTCGATGGAGATATTTCTTACAATGTCACCGTGGCAGTCGATGATACGTCCTCCGACGATGCATTTGATGGATTAACTGACAATGTCTCGGTAACCAATGAAGACGATGATGTCGCTGATTTCACAGCTTCCGCCATCTCAGGAAACACCAACGAAACTGGTACCACCGCCACCTTCACTGTCGTACTCGATGCACAACCGCTCTCCGATGTGGTCTTCGATGTGACCTCTGGAGATACCGGAGAAGGAACCGTGGACCTGGGTACTTTGACCTTTACCAATGCCAACTGGAATGTGGCGCAGACCATCACCGTCACGGGTGTAGACGATCCGACGGTCGATGGAGATATTTCTTACAATGTGACCGTAGCAGTCGATGATGCGTCCTCTGACGATGCATTCGATGGATTAACTGACAATGTCTCGGTGACCAATACCGACGATGATGTCGCTGATTTCACAGCTTCCGCCATCTCAGGAAACACCAACGAAACTGGTACCACCGCCACCTTCACTGTCGTACTCGATGCACAACCGCTCTCCGATGTGGTCTTCGATGTGACCTCTGGAGATACCGGCGAAGGAACCGTGGATTTGGGTACTTTGACCTTCACCAATGCCAACTGGAATGTGGCGCAGACCATCACCGTCACGGGTGTAGACGATCCGACGGTCGATGGAGATATTTCTTACAATGTGACCGTGGCAGTCGATGATGCGTCCTCCGACGATGCATTTGATGGATTAACTGACAATGTCTCGGTGACCAATACCGACGATGATGTCGCTGATTTCACAGCTTCCGCCATCTCAGGAAACACCAACGAAACTGGTACCACCGCCACCTTCACTGTCGTACTCGATGCACAACCGCTCTCCGATGTGGTATTCGATGTGACCTCTGGAGATACCGGAGAAGGAACCGTGGATTTGGGTACTTTGACCTTCACCAATGCCAACTGGAATGTGGCGCAGACCATCACCGTCACGGGTGTAGACGATCCGACGGTCGATGGAGATATTTCTTACAATGTGACCGTGGCAGTCGATGATGCGTCCTCCGACGATGCATTTGATGGATTAACTGACAATGTCTCGGTGACCAATGCCGACGATGATGTCGCTGATTTCACAATCACAGAAACAGATGGCACTACACAAACAGCTGAAAGTGGAACCACCGATTCTTTCACAGTAGTGCTGGATGCTCAGCCCATCAGCAATGTGGTTATCGATATCAGCGTCGGCGATGCAACCGAAGGAACCGCTGATAAAGCGTCCTTGACTTTTACCAATGCCAACTGGGATACGCCTCAAACTGTGACCATCACCGGACAAGATGAATCGCTGGTCGACGGTGATATCACCTACGATGTGGACATTTCTGTGAACCCATCCAGCGACGCAGCTTTTGCCGGACTCGCTGATCAGGTGGTCTCCGTTACCAATGCCGATAACGATGTGGCGGGATTCTCGGTAACCGAATCCGATGGCACAACAGAAACTGATGAAAGTGGAAGTAGTGACACCTTCGAGGTGGTACTGGATGCTCAGCCAGAAAATGATGTCATCATCAACCTGGTCAGTGGCGATGAAACCGAAGGAACTCTTTCCTCTGTCTCCCTGACTTTCACCAATGCCGACTGGGATACGCCTCAGACCGTCACCCTCACGGGTGTAGACGATGAACTGGTGGATGGCGATGTAAGCTTCGATGTGACCCTTTCTGTGGATTCTTCCAGCGATGCAGCCTTTTCTTCATTAGATGCTCAAACCGTCTCAGTCACCAACGCCGACGATGATGTAGCGGCCTTTGTTATTGCCGAAAGTGGGGGCTCTTCTGCCACCACAGAAGCCGGCGGGACAGATACCTTCACCATCGTGCTGGAAGCGCAACCAACCGTCGATGTAATCATCAACCTGTCCAGTGACAATGAAGGTGAGGTCTTGGTGGACCCGGCCTTCCTGACATTTACCAACCTCAACTGGTCGCAGGAACAAACCGTGACCGTCACCGGTGTGGATGATGACGTGGACGACCATGACCAGGAGGTGATCATCACCGCCTCCATTGATCCATCCAGTGATGCCACCTTCACCGGGCTGGATGACCAAACCGTGACTGTCACCAATGTAGATGACGATGCACCCGGATACACCGTTGATCCGGTCTCAGGCCTTTCCGTGCAGGAATCCGGCACGACTGATTCTTTCACCATCTTGCTACAAAGTGAACCAACGGCCGATGTGGTCGTCGATTTTGCCAGCACCAACACCAACGAGGGAACCGTCTCTCCTGCTTCATTTACTTTCAACGCCTCCAACTGGGATCAGGCACAGACCATCACCGTCACGGGGGTCGATGACAACTTCAACGACGGGGACGTGGATTACCTGGTGGAGCTAACTGCCGCCAGCACCGACCCAAGTTATGACGGACTGGACCCCATCGATGTGGCCGTCACCACCGTGGATGATGACTCACCGGGTCTTGTCGTTTCCAACATCTCCGGAGACATCTCCGAAGAGGGCACCACCGCTACCTTCACCGTGAGACTGGCTTCTGAGCCGGTGAATGATGTGGTCCTCGACCTGATCTCCCAGGATGAAACGGAAGGGTTGTTGGACGATGATCAACTCGTCTTCACCTCAGCCAACTGGGATCAGACTCAAGTGGTCACCATCACCGGTGTGGACGACAACCTGGTAGACGGAAACGTCGGCTTCAACGTGACCATCACGGTCGATCCATTGCTCAGCGATGACGACTATGACGCGGTTGAAGCTGAGGAAATTACCATCACCAACCTGGATGATGATGTGGCATCCATCGTGATCATCGAAACCGACGGCTCCACACAAACGGGCGAAGAAGGCATGACTTCCGACTCTTTTGATGTTGTGCTCACCTCTGAGCCGGTAGACAATGTGATACTCAACCTGACCAACGCTGACGATACAGAAGGTACGTTGGACAAGTCCACCCTGACCTTCACCTCCGCAGACTGGAATATGCCACAGACAGTCACGGTCACCGCCGTGGATGAAGAAGAGTTTGACGATGACATTCAATACACCATCACCATCAGCCTAGATGCTTCAAGTGATGCGACCTATCTGGCTGTTGCAGACCAGGTGGTGACAGTCACCAACATCGATGACGATGAGCCTGCAGTGATCGTAGCGAGAAAGGGATTCTCACCAAATGGGGACGGGAAGAACGACTTCTGGGCTATCGAAGGAATTGAAGACTACCCTGGAAATACGGTGAAGATTTTCAATCGTTGGGGCAGAATGATAAAGAGCTATAATAATTACGACAATGAAACAGTAAAATGGAGTGGTGAATCAGATTTTAGTGGAAATCAAGTGGAAGATGGAACCTATTACTTTGTTCTTCAGGTACCTAACCTGAAGAAACCAGTGAGCGGATACATAGTGGTAAGTAGATAATGCAGTATCTCTAAGATATTCTGCAAAATCTCTAAATCAATTTCATAGATCTTCGCTTTGCGAAAAAGTACCATAATCTGATCGATTGAAATTTTCGCTCCAGCTTGAGAATGGTTAAGGTAAGAATCATATTAATAGGCTTGTTGATTTCAACAAGCAGCGTGGTTGTAGGGCAGCAACGGGGTGCTATCACTCAGTTCATGTTCAACGGGCTCATGTTGAATCCTGCCTATGCGGGTAGTCATGATGCGCTGAGCCTGGCTGCCATGAGTCGGCATCAATGGGTTGGGCTGGAGGGCGCACCCACTACACAGACTGTTTCGCTTCATGCACCTTTAAGAAAAAACCATATCGCCGTAGGTGGCTGGGTTTTTAATGACAAAATTGGCGTAACCAGCCAAGTTGGGGCTTTTGGTGTAGGGGCTTATAAGATTGATCACAAGAACTACCATATCTCCTTCGGGATGCAAATAGGCATGGTAAACTACAGTTCAAACATGGGCTCCATCGAATTAAGAGATCCGGATGATTTGGACTTTTACGACAATTCGACCAATGAATTCCAGCCTAATTTTGGTGCTGGAGTTTACTATTACCGAAGTAACATGTACATCGGGATAAGTGCTCCTGAACTAATGAGAAATTCGTATGGGGATTTGAAATCGGAAAGTGGTGGTCGGCAAATTCGCCACTACTACCTGATGACCGGATTCGTTCATCCGCTTTCTCACTCAGTAAAAATCAAGCCCAATGCACTCGTTAAGTACGCTGACAATGCGCCAGTAAGCCTCGACCTCAATCTTAGCTTTTTGTTTAATGATGTTATTTGGACCGGAGTGTCATGGCGCAGTTTTGACTCCATTGATCTTATTTTAGAAGCGCAAGTGACCAACAATTTGAGATTCGGATATGCTTTTGACATAACTACTACTGATTTAGGACTTACAAATTCCGGTACTCATGAAGTCGTGTTAAATTACCGATTTAGAAGACATATAGATCGGATGATTAAACCAAAATTCTTTTGATGAGACTCCCTATTTTCATTGGCTTCTTGATAGTGGTGCTGACCGGAGTGGCTCAAGACTTGAAAATCACCAATGCACTTAAGAAACAAGAAGATAGAGCCAGTGCTTTTTTTAAAAAGCAAGACTACTCCCAAGCGGCCGCCCTCTATGAAGAGGTTTTTGAAAATGAACCCAACAGGGAAGAAATTGCTTTCCAGGCAGCAGAATGCTATCGCTTGACGAGTAATTATGTAAAAGCCGAACGTTGGTATAAGAATGGTATAGATGTGAGTGAAGCTCCTGAGCCTACTTATATATTACATTATGCTCAAGCGCTCACCGCAAATGAAAAGTACGAGGAAGCGAAAATCTGGTTTAGAAGATACAATGAGCTGGTTCCTGACGATCAGCGTGCCATCAAAAAATTGAATACACTGGAAAACTTACATTTCCATTTTCGGGATTCCGGAGCTGTCATATTGGAAGAATGGAGTGTCAATACTGAATTTGATGAATATGCGCCTGCCTATTACCATGGAGGGGTGGCCTTCCTGAGTAATCGGTCAACTACCCAAAAGTTCAAGAACGTGATGAACTGGGGCAATGAGAGTAACTACGATTTATTTTACACACGAGAACGGGAGGATGGCCGGATGGAATCTCCCGTGCGTTTTCATCCTGATGTTAACTCCTCCCTACACGAGGGACCATTTGTGTTGGTTGAAGGCAGTCCGAACGACGAAATTATTTTTACTCAAAGCATGGTGAAAAAAGGAGAGACGTATCTGGCGCTTTACGAAGCGGAAGTAAACACCAGAACGCACGATTATTCCAAAATCAAGCCCCTTAATATCAACGACCCGTCATTTTCCAATGCACAGCCGGCATTAAGTCCGGACGGAAATACACTGTTTTTTGCCTCCAGCCGACCGGGAGGATATGGGGGAACAGATCTCTACAGGTCATCAAAAACCGAATCCGGATGGAGTGATCCTGAAAATTTGGGTTCCGTTATCAACTCCAAAGGCGGAGAATACTTCCCTTTTATGATGAATGAGGATGAGTTGGTTTTTGCTTCAGATGGGCACGGTGGACTTGGTGGCATGGACTTGTTCAGTGTGGATCTTTCTGTGGAGCCTTACAAAATTGAAAACCTCGGATATCCCCTAAATTCCAGTAAAGATGATTACGCCTATATCAGCAACAGCACGGGAACTGAGGGCTATCTTTCTTCCAACAGAAAATCCGGTCAGGACGATGACATTTTTAAATTCAGAGTGATTTGGTCGGCATATGAACTGACTGTCACGGAATTAGGAGAATCGGAGTTATTACCTGATGTTGAAGTGAAAGTGATTAAAGGTGGCGAACTTCGGGAGACTCGATACACAAACTCCCGAGGCTTTATTGATCTCCTGGCCATCCCAGGTGAGGAATTTATTCTGGAAGTAAAAAAAGAGGGCTTTGTAGAAAGCGGCATATCTCTCACTCCAACACTCACCGATGCGGGCAAAATTATTCCGATCCGAATCGAATTAGAAAGGGAAGTCGCCGAAAAGCCAGCACGAATTGTGGACACGGAAAACCTGGATTACGCCAAGTATTTCCGTCAGGAAAAGTTGGTGGTACAGGTAGACGGCAAAGTATACGAATACCGAGAGCTTGGCGATCAAAAATTCTTGGTTTCAGGAGATGAAAAGATCAAATTAGCTGACATTGATGACTCAGGCCTTTCATTTAAAGAGCGGGCACTTGAAGCACTCAAAGCCTCCAATATTTCCGTTCAGAATACGTTTGATGTCACCACCGTATATTTCGATTACAATTCAGAGGAGATACGGGAAGAAGATAAGAAGATGCTCGATGGAATTGTTGAGTTGCTTAAAGCAAATGACAATGTTAAAGTAGAAGTTCATGGATTTACCGATAGCTTCGGATCTATGAATTTTAACGATCTGTTATCCTTTGCAAGAGCGCAAAAAGTTGCCCGATATTTAATGGAACGAAGAGTTCAAGGGTCTCGGTTGGTCGTTAACGGCTATGGTGAACAAGGCATTCTGAATGGGTGTACAGATGAGGTGGAATGCTCGGATGTTCAACATAGCGTAAATAGAAGAGTGGAATTCAAAGTATTAATATACCCTGAAGATTATCAGCTATGAAAGAGGTCATTTTCTTATCGGCCGTTTTGTTTTCTGCCTGGTCAGCAGGACAAGATTGTAAAGCACAGGAATTTTTTGAGGCAGGTCCACCCCCTTGTAGCGACATACTTGAAGGTGTTCAATGTGTGAACCTGGACATGACCGATTCTTATGACTTTGAAGGTAAGGAGTTTATTTTCATTTGGGATATGGGTGATGGCAATCAGGTGGAAGGTACAGCCGTGCAATATTGCTATCAAAAAGGAGGGACCTACGAAGCGGCACTGACACTCATCGATCCAGTGACCAAAATAAATATTGAAAGGGAACTGGTCGTTGACATCTTTATTAAAGGTGAGTCAAAGTTGGCCTTAGATTCTGTGGAACGAAAAAAGGTGGGTGAGCCATTTACCCCCACTTATGAAATGATTCTGCCCGATGATTACGTTGCAACGAATTATTTCTGGTCATTCGGGAACGGGCAATTTTCGTGTGATCCCAACCCATCGGTGACATATGCGGCAAATGGAAAAAATCAATTACTTCTAAATGTTCAAGTTGTGAACAAGTCCGACACACTTTACCTATGCGATGAGCGAGTCATTGAAGTCGGATCTTCTGACCCATCCGGCGGATTGCTGGATGATCTTTTTGAGAACATAACAGTAGATGCCCGATTCCTTGATGCCCCAGTGACCTATCAATTGCTACAAAAAAACGAAGATAAATATTCATTTGCAGACCAAGGAAATCTCGAAAGTGGCATGAGCTATGTTCTTGTAGCTTATCGGGGAAACAAATTCCTGGTTACCCAACCGGCGACAGGAAGCAGTGCCAGTGAAATCTTGAGCAACATAAATGCCGAGGCGGAAAAACTGGCTAGCTCTGAACCGGAAGTGCTTCAGTCCATTATTTTTGATTTGAACGAAACCGATTTGTCCAGAAAGAATAAGAAGGAACTTCAGCGAAATGCTGAAAAATTGGCCAATGCTCCATTCTTCAAGATTATGATTGGAAGTTATACACACTCCGGAGGATCCTTCGATCGTAATCGGCGGTTGTCGATCAGTCGTAGTGAATTGCTGAATGGTCATTTCCTGGAGGAGGGCATTACCGCAGATCGACTTTCGATAGCCGATCCTAATAACCAGAGAGCTTTGATAAACACCTGTCTGACAGGTGGAAATTGCGATTACGAAGATGAGGCGCTTAATCGTCGAGCAGATTTTAAAATTGTAGGTTTTTCAATTAATTGAGTATGAAAAGGATTGGATTTGTAGTTGGTATCATGTGTTGCTCATTGTTGCAAGCTCAGCAAGTACCTAATGAAATTGAGAACATAGAATTTCTGGTCACCTTTGGGAAGCAAACACCCATCAGCTGGGGGGATGACGATTATACCCAGACTTTTTTCTTCATCGTTCCATATGCGTTCAAAGAACCTGTTTATATCCGGGTATTCGATCCGGATGTGGGAGGCAAACATGACGAAAAGAAGGATAATTTCAATTCCTTGAGCAAATTCTCCATTTATGGAGGCAAAGGGGCTCATACCAATCCGGATGCCCGAGAAATCGATCCGATCGGCAACTATAAAAGTGGGACACTACTGGCCACTAAAACATTTCGAGACGAAGAGAGATACGACGATAAGTGGTACACCTTCGGGCCATTTAATCCATCACAGGGTGAAAATGACTCTAGTGTAAAAGGATATGTATTCAAAGTGATATGCGAGGGAGTAAGAGGTGATGACGGAAATCTTTACCAGTATTTCTTTAGCCTGGATGCCAACACCAACATAGAAGTGGAGGGTGCCAATGCTTTTACTTACGAGTATTCTTTCAGGTTGCCTAAAGACAAAGCAATTATCAGCCACATTTATCCATTTATCGAGGATGACGTGGTTTCTGTGACGCAGCACAATTTTGATTTTGATTATGACGGTGATATCGTGCTCTATTCAGTAGCCAAAAACCGGCATAAAATGAAACGGTCGGCTAATCTGAGGTGGGCTACAAGCAAGCACATAATCACCGAAGAGGAAAAGAACACGACCATTGACATTCAGATCATCAAACAAGGCAGAACCAATAACGACATGGTTTTCTACTTGAGAAACCAATACGATCGTGCTATACCATTTTTCACCTTGCCTATTGGCGGACCTCCCAAGTACAAATACAAGGTGAATTTGTCCTATTCTAAAAAATAAGAACCTTCGATATGCGCAAACTGCTAGTCGTAATTATAGGCCTCCTAAGCGTACAGATTACATTCGCACAGAAGTATGCTGAAAGATTTTATAACATAACAAACGGCCTGAACGGGGCTTTTGTATTTGCTTCAGCGCAGGATCATGAAAATTACTTATGGTTGGCCACTGATCAGGGGCTAATCAAATTCAATGGAAAGGTCTTCCAACAAATAACTCCGCTTGATTCCACAGAAACAGATCCGGCCACAGCAGCATTTGCTTTTGAGAACAACACCTATTTTGGATTTCAGGATGGTAAAATACAGCGGTGGAACGGCTTCAGTCTTGACACTTTGCAAACTGAAGAGGGAGGAAATGTTATCAAGACCATTGAGAAAGATCCCCTCGGAAAGATTTGGTTCCTGACCGGTAATCAAGGTTTGCTAAAGTTTGATCCAAAAACTGAGGAGTTGAAAAAGTATCCGCTCCCTGAAATGCAAGGAGTACTCTCCAATGATTTTGTGATAGACAGGGAACGAATGTTCATTGCCAATTCAGAAGGGGTTTACATCATCGACATATCGAGTGGTGAGCCGATTTTTAAGGATGTAATTTCAGAGCTTGAGTATGTACCTTGTCTTTCGATTGAAGAAAAATATACAGAAAACGGATTCTGGATAGGCACGGATGATATGGGGCTCTATGAGATCCATGACGAGGGCACTGATTTGGTCACTTCTAAGACAGTACATCTGGCCAATGAATCGATCATTACACTGGAGCATGCCCTTAATGGAGATTTATGGGTGGGCACCAGATTGGATGGGTTGATTCGAATCAACTTTAATAGGGATAACCCAAAGCCGGTTCAGTACTCGTATTTCAATCGAAGAAATGGCTTTCCATCCAATGAAATTGGCTCTATTTATACCGACCACCGCGAGAATGTCTGGGTAGGACTGATGGGGGACGGTCTTGCTCAACTTTATGAAAAAGCCATTCACTATTTTGATTTCCGGTCGGACTTCAGAATCACAGAAGTAAATGCCACCATTCAAAACGTACAACACGAAATATTCTTTGCAACCGATCAGGGGTTAATAATGGGCCAATACCCAGAATTGTCTGACACACTGATTTTCAGTCTTGTACGTCATCCTTTATTGGAAGGGAAAGCTTTGACAGATTTGGAGTTTGATTTGGACAGCAACTTGTGGATTGGCACTAAAGATCATGGATTATTAATAGCCGATCAACATGTTCAAAGTGTGGCAAAATTAGATGTGCAAGTTCCCAGCTTGGAACAGCTCACGACTATAAACGACCTGCAGGCCGACAAATTTGGAAATATGTGGGTTGCAGCCAGAGGTCTTGGAGTTCTTGAATTGAATGAAAATCGTGAAGTAGCCACCGTTCATAACCTGACAACTGGTTTTTATCACAACGAAATTAGGACCATGTCACAAGATAGAGATGGAAACATCTGGACGGGTGCACACTCTGCGGGATTGGCAATCATCAAAATAGATGATTCGTATGATTTTCTCTCCAAAGACAAAATCTTTCCATCAAGGGATATCAATAGCTTAGCTATAGATAAATATGGGAATATGTGGATTGCCACGCAGGGAAATGGCGTATTTGAGTACGATGGAGAATCATTTGTGCGGTTTACTTCTAAAGATGGGCTTCTATCGAATTTCTGTGATGCGGTGGTCGAAGACGTGAACGACCATATTTGGGTAAGTCATCGTAAAGGTCTCACCAGGATAGATGAAGTCACAGGGTACATATCTGTTGTTCAGAAAAAAGACGGGTTAATAGAGGAAGATTTCGTTTATAATAGTGCCTTTCACGACCGTGAAGGTAACATCTGGTTGGGCAATCGAAATGGCGTGACCTTTTTGTCGTCACCACATAAAACATTCCAGCACGACATTCTGGAAACAATGATTACAGATATCAAACTTTCTTTCGAAGATGTTGATTTGACTGATTTCACCTCTCATATCGATACTCTTGATGCTGTTATCCCTGAAAACCTGGAATTTCCATTTGATCAAAATAATCTCACTTTTGAGTATATCGCCATTAATCTAAGGAACCCGCTTAAAAATGTTTATCAATTTAGATTGGAAGGGTTTGCGGAAGACCAGTGGTCACCAGCTACCGATCTTACGTCAGCATCATTTACCAATCTGGACCCAGGCTATTACAGTTTTCAGGTCAGACAATCTGATAATCCCAATTATTGGAGTGACAACATTTACAGTGTAGAATTCAGAATTCAGAAGCCTTATTGGAAGCAGTGGTGGTTTACCAGTTTCGAATTGCTCTTCCTCGGCCTAATGTCTATATTGACCTATTTCGCTTCTACCAGAAGTACTAATGTGTTCCTTATAAGGTTGATGATTTATGTAAGTCTTTTCATCATTTTTGAATACATCCATACGCTCCTTGAACCCTACATAGAAGCATACTCTGGTGGTGCACCTATTTTCCAAGTGATGACTCACTTATTATTGGCACTAGTGCTTTTCCCAGTTGAACGATCGGTAGTAGGTTATATTAGACGTAAACAACAGGCAAAACTAGGCCGAGAAGTAGAGTTAGAGCACTAACTGAAAAGGCCGTGAATCTCTGAGTCTATCTTAAAGACAATGTCAGAAAAGTCTTCCTGATTATCGCGCAGGTCCTTGTTAGTTACGTCTACGATTAACAAACGACCTTCATTGTAATTTGCGATCCAATCTTCGTAATGCTCGTTCAGTGCTTTGAGGTAATCGATACGGATGGCATTTTCATAATCACGCCCTCTTGATTCAATGTTGCGCACTAATTTTCCAATGTCACATCTGAGATAAATCATCAAATCAGGTGGCTCGACGAACTTGGTAATGGTCTCAAAAAGCCCCAGGTAGTTTTCGTAATCACGTGGCTCGAATACCCCTTGCTTGTATAAACTCTTGGCGAAAATGTGGGCATCCTCGTATATCGTACGATCTTGAATCACTGTGCGATCTCCCGTCCTCACCTGATGAATCTGCTGGAAACGGCTGTTCAAAAAGTGAATTTGCAAATGAAACGCCCACTTGGGCATGTCGCCATAAAAGTCGGCCAGGTACGGGTTATTGTCCACGGACTCATACTCGGCTTGCCAGCCATAATGTTTAGCCAACTTTTCAGTCAGTGTGGTTTTCCCGGCACCAATATTTCCGGCCACAGCGATGTGCATATTCTTCTTCATCCTAAGCTCTTTCTTGAATCACGGCATAACCTTGGCCAACCCCAATACACATGGTGCAGAGGGCATATTTTTTATTCGTTTTTTGAAGCTCCAAAGCCGCCGAATATGTAATGCGAGCCCCAGTCATCCCAAGCGGGTGACCGATAGCAATGGCGCCACCATTCGGGTTGATACGCTCATCGTCATCCGCCAAACCAAGCGAACGAGTGCATGATAATGCCTGAGCGGCAAAAGCTTCATTGATCTCTATGACATCCATTTGGTCGAGAGTCAGTCCGGCTTTTTTCAATGCCTTTTTGGTCGCCTCCACCGGGCCAATGCCCATGATGCGCGGCTCCACCCCTACGACAGCAGAGGAGACAATTCTTGCCTTGGGAGTCATTGAATGATCTTTCACAGCCTCTTCTGAAGCAACCAACACGGCAGCCGCGCCATCATTGAGTCCCGAGGAATTTCCAGCCGTCACCGAACCATCATTTCGAAATGCAGGACGTAGCTTGGCCAATATTTCCCTGGTCGTTCCTGACTTGACGAATTCATCCTGATCGAAGATGATTGGATCTTGTTTTCTTCTGGGGATCTCCACTTTCACGATTTCTTCAGCAAGACGACCATTTTTCTGAGCTTTCGTAGCTTTCATCTGCGTGTGATAGGCAAATGCGTCCTGATCCTCCCGGCTGATTTTATGGATATCTACTAGGTTCTCTGCAGTCTGACCCATGCCGTCTGTGCCGTATAGTTCTTCCATTTTTGGATTGATGAATCTCCACCCAAAACTGGAATCGTACATTTTAGCATCCGTGCCGAAAGGTTTGGCAGATTTCGAGATTACCCAAGGTCCACGGGTCATGTTCTCTACTCCTCCTGAGATAAATAAATCTCCATCGCCTGCTTTAATAGCACGGTTGGCGTGAATGATCGATGACATTCCTGAGGCGCATAAGCGGTTGATTGTCTCGCCAGGAACGGAGATTGGTAGCCCAGCTAAAAGTAGAGCCATTCGAGCCACGTTTCGATTGTCTTCTCCCGCTTGATTGGCACATCCAAAGATTACCTCATCGATGCTCGACGCATCGATTTTTGAATTACGAACCATTAATTCCTTGATCACAAGCGCGCCAAGGTCATCTGTCCGAACTGCTCCCAGAGTTCCTCCAAAAGAGCCAATGGCCGTTCTAATGCCGTCGATGATGTATGCTTCTTTCATGGGTTATTGTTGAACCTCAAAGAAAGCAACTTTGACTGTGAAGCAGAAGTTCTATTAACTTAGATCCACGATAACATTCGAATTTTCAAATGATACAAGAAGAGTGGAGAACTTATGCTGTAGAGGGTACGGGCAAAGAATATCTGATTTCCAACTTAGCAAAAGTCAAGAGTAAAAACCTCAAAGGCGAGTGGCACGAACATTCCACCTATAAAAACAATGGTTACCGATGTATTCCATACAAAAAAGCTGATGGAAAGAATGGGCTGCTTTACCTCCACAAAATCATGGGAAACTTGTTTGTCCTCAATCCTCACAACTACAAGAAGCTAAAATTCAAGAATGGTGATCCCGGAAACTGCCAGGCACACAATCTGGAATGGATCAGCCCCGAAGAAGCCAAAAGAATGAACCAGGCGCAAACAAAACCCTTTGACATTTATGAAAACTACGCACCCAATGCCAAGCTAACACCGGCTAAGGTTGCCTTGATAAAGAAGCGGGCCTTGGAAAATGAAAAATCGGGAAAAACGAGTTGGCATCATATGGCCAAACAATTCGGGATTTCGAAGAGGCACTTAGCTTCAATAAGGCGAGGAGAAGTCTGGAAAAATGTGAAACCGATGAGCTAGTTGTTTGGATAACTAGTAGAATATTGAATAGTGGAATGGTTGCACCAAATCAGTTCTGCAACAAGGACTTGACTATTTAACTAATTACGAGTCACTATTTAACCATTTCACCAAATCAAACTTTCCACTCATCCTGCTTTCTAAAAACCACTCCTTTGAAGAGTCCGACCAGTTCAGTTCCTCTCAGGACTCTGACAATGTACTGACCAAGACTTTTTGAGATACTCTCCTTTTCGGCGATTGCCACTAATGTATCCCCACCAAAGCAAGGCTTAATGTGATTTATAGAGGTTTCAATCGAGACCGCCTTCTGTCCATGTGAATTGGACGCAAAGGCAAACGCACTATCTGCCAACGAATAGCTAACGCCACCGTGCATCACGCCATGTCCGTTGAGCATATTCTTCTCTACGGTCATCGTACAAACGGCCCGACCTTCTGTTACTTCTACCACCACGATCCCAAGCAAATTGCTAAAGCCATCTTCAGCGACCATGGCGTCTACTATTTTTTCTGCTTTTGTCATAATTGTTGGTTACTGGTTATCAGTGAATTAGTGAATCGTTGTGTTCTTCAGTATAAACCGTGCTGACAACTAACCAATTCACTATTTAACCTATTAACTAAAAAACCCGTGGTTTTTCTCCTTCATCCGTCTCAACAACGGGCTGCATCGGTACCTGTCTTCACGGTATTCATCGTACAAAGAATCCATCTTCTCCACACACCACTCAATACCTAACTCATCCGCCCACTTCAGGAGTCCTTTTGGGTAGTTCACGCCTTTGGTCATGGCTAGGTCTATGTCTTCTTTGGTCGCGATGTTTAGGAACAGCGCGTCAGCTGCTTCGTTGATAAGCATGGCCAGTACCCGATCGAGAATCTGCTGGCCAAGCGCCTGATCTTCGGTGGGTGCTGGTCTCTCGGCTCCCTCGCTGTAATCGTAATACCCACGGCCTGATTTTCTCCCCAAGAAGCCCGCCTCAGACATTCGCTTCTGGGTAAATGACGGCTTATATCTGGGATCGTAGAAGAAGGACTCAAAAACGGTCTCGGTCACGGTATAATTGATGTCGTTTCCAATAAAGTCCATGAGTTCGAACGGCCCCATTCGGAAGCCGCCCAATGTTTTCATCGCCCAGTCGATGGTCGGGATGTCCGCCAACCCTTCTTCGTAAATCCTCAGCGACTCACCATAGAACGGTCGTGCGACTCTATTCACGATGAAGCCCGGAGTATCCTTGGCCAGTACGGTGAGTTTTTTCCAGCTGTCCACCCACTCTTTGGCTTGTTTGGTGGTTTGATCATCTGTTTGTACGGCTGGAATGATTTCCACCAAAGGCATCAGTGGGGCGGGGTTAAAAAAGTGAATCCCTACAAAGCGCGATGGGTCTTTTAGCACCGAGCCTATGGAGGCTAATGAGAGTGAAGAGGTGTTGGAGGCGATGATGGTGTCTGGGCGCACGATTTCTTCTACCACCTTGAAAACTTTTCGCTTGATCTCCAGGTTTTCAACGATTGCCTCGATCACCAAGTCGCTGTTTTCGAAGTAGCTTTTGTCGTCGGTAAAGTCGATCCGTCCTAGAATTTTATCGGCCTCCTCGCGGGATATTTTCTCCTTTTCCACCAGTCGGTTCATCACCTTGATCAGGTTCTGTGAGGCCATCTCCATCATCTCGTGGTTGGCGTCATTGATCACTACATCCCATCCGGCTGTGGCGGCCACTTGCGCTATGCCCGTGCCCATGGTGCCGGCTCCTATTACACTCAACTTTGGCATTACTCTCCTTTAAATTTTGGTTGTCTTTTTTCTAAAAACGCCTGAATTCCCTCATTGCAATCGTACGTGTCGGCGGCTTTGGCTTGCCAGATTTTTTCTTGTTCCAGTTGCTCTTCCAGCGTTTTGTTCATCGATTCGTTCAAGAGGTGCTTGGTATACGCCAGCCCCTTGGTGGGCATATTGGCCAGGTGCAGGGCCAATTTCTCCGATTCTTCTTCGAAAGTCGCATCCTCGAAAACTTTGTAGATCATGCCCATGCTTTCGGCTTCTTCAGCGCCTATTTTGTCACCCAACATCATGAGGGCGGAGGCTTTTCCAAAACCGATCAATCGAGGGAGCGTGTACGTCCCGCCACTGTCCGGAACCAGTCCGATTTTGCTGAAGGCCTGAATGAAAGATGCCGACTTGGTCGCGACGGTCACATCGCAAGCAAAGGCGATGTTGGCTCCCGCTCCGGCTGCCACGCCATTTACGGCGGCTATCACGGGTTTTTCTACGGTGCGCAGGAGTTTTACCATCGGGTTGTAGTGCTCCTCCACGGCCCGCTCTACGGTGATATCATTGTCTGCCACTGCCTCAGCCAGGTCCTGTCCGGCACAAAAGGCTTTGCCATTTCCGGTAATAAGAATCGCCCGAATGCTAGGGTCCTTGCCGTAATCTTCCAGTGCTTGGATGAAAGCAAGAGACATCTCTCGCGTGAAGCTGTTGTAAACCTCTGGACGATTGAATCGAATGATTCCGAGGTGGTCTTTTTGGGTAAGTTGTAATGTCATACTGACTAGTGAACTGGTGAATAGTGTAATTGGTTAAAGAGGGGTTCAGCAATTCCCAATGTTCATTTTTCATTTTTCCTACGCTGAAGATAAGAGATATACCCATTGATCATTTTGATTAATTCTTCATACTTCTTGAAAAGAACATTAAACTGCGAATCATCTATAAAACCTTCATCTAAAGCAACGACAAGATGATCGTACATTTCAACCAAACTGCCCCTTGCTTGCCTGCAAAATTGTGTATTCTCCTGATAATGGAACCGACCATGACCTTCTGCGACATTGGCGGTAATTGATCTTGATGCCCTTATCATCTGATCAACAAGTCTGTATTTTTCATCCTTTGGGAAAGTTTTGGTTAACTCAGAAATCTCTTTTCGGAATTCGCGCCCCTTTTTCCATACCTCTAAATCGTAGATGTTGTGCCCCATGAAAATCCTATTTAACTATTCACAAATAACCAATCTACCAAGATCAGTGACATTTAAAATAATCAAATGGCTCCAAACAGTCCTTGCATTTATACAACGACTTACAAGCCGTAGAACCAAACTGACTCAAAACCTCCGTGTTCTTGGATTTACATTGCGGACATGCCACCTCCTCCGGATTGGTTGGATTCGGTGGGGCTATGCCGTACGCCTCGAGCTTTCTTTTGCCTTCATCCGTCATCCAGTCGGTGGTCCAGGCAGGCGATAGCACGGTGGTCACTTTTACGTTTTGATAGCCCTCTTCTTTGAGCCGATTGTGAATGTCTCGCTCTATCTCCAGCAAGGCCGGGCAGCCAGAGTAGGTCGGGGTGATTATCACCTCCACGGACTCGCCACCTACATGCACGTCCCGAACGATTCCGAGATCCATCACCGAGATGACCGGGATTTCCGGGTCTGTTACTTGGTCTAGTATGTTGGTTATTGGGTTAATGGCTATTAGTTGTTAAGATTAATAAATACTGGTGCAACCTGCTTGGATCTGACTGGAATTCCAGGGGCAATTGCTGGTTCCCATTTCGGCATTATTTCAAAAACCCTGATAGCTTCTTTGTCGAGATCTTCGTGCAACCCCCTGATTACTTTAATTTCGGACAATGAGCCATCTAGTTCAATAATAAACTCAACATAAATTTTACCCTCAGAGAATAGCTGTGGTTGCGAATTGCGATAATTATTATCAATGAAAGTATACATCTCATTTGAGCCCCCTGGAAAACTAGCCATGGTGTATGGGTTTGAGAAAATGAGATTTTCTTTTAGCCTGATTGATTCAATATCATCATGAATACGACAAGAAAGAGGAATAATTAATATGAGTAACAAAGTGTATCTCATCCAACTAATTTACTCAATTAACTGTTCACTCATAACCAGTCCCTACCATTCATTCCCAGGATAGGCTCTTTGCAGAAATTGCAGGTCAGATAAAATGTAGCCCAGATGCTCAGTGTGTCGGCCGTCTTTGCCTCCAAGGTGCGCATAGGTAGATTCTGGATGTTCCAAGGTCGCCTCGGTGAGTACATCTTTGATCTTAGCGTCACGCTTTTCTTTCACCTCGTTCAAGTCCACGCCATACCCATCCTCCAATGCCTTCTTCTCCGTTTCATTGAATTCCGTGAGTTCACCTGCATACGACCAAAACTGATCTACAGCCTGCTCCATACGCTGATGGCTTTCTTCGGTTCCGTCACCTAATCGAATGACCCAATCGCTACTCCACTTCAGGTGGTACTTGGCTTCCTTGAGTGATTTCGCCGCGATGGCCGCCAGGCGTTCGTCGTTGCTATGGCTGAGTTCCTCCCAGAAATACTGCGAGTATGAGTCAAACAAAAACTGTCGGAAGATCGTCTGGGCAAAATCACCGTTGGGTTGCTCGACGAGCAAGACATTTCTATACTCTCGATTGTCTCGGAAACCAACCAGATCGTCCTCTGATTTTCCTTCTCCCTGAATCTCAACAGCATATTGATACAACATTCTAGCTTGACCAATCAGGTCAAGGGAGATGTTGGTCATGGCTATGTCCTGCTCCAAAATGGGGCCGTGTCCACACCATTCGGCCAGTCGCTGGCCGAGGATGAGGCAGGTATCTGCCTGCTGTAGTGTATAGTTAAATTTGTTGTTGTCCATAATTATCAGCGTCATCGCGAGGAACGAAGCGATCTCAAACAGTATGGGATTGCTTCACTCCATTCGCAATGACGGTTGGATTTACATGTGCTTCACTTCGTCCGGTAAATTGTAAAATGTCGGGTGACGATAAACCTTATCGTTAGCTGGATCGAACAACGGATCTGAGTCGTCGGGATCAGAAGCGATCAGGTGCTTAGATTCCACCACCCAAATACTCACACCCTCATTGCGCCGTGTGTATACGTCGCGTGCATTTTGGATAGCCATCTCAGCATCTGCTGCGTGTAGGCTGCCCACGTGCTTGTGATTGAGACCGGCTTTTCCCCTGATAAATACTTCCCAAAGTGGCCAATTCTTACCCATCTTATGCTGCTTTAGATTGTTTTCTGTTTGCTTTTTTTTCTGCGTACGCATTTGCCGCTTCTCTTACCCACGCGCCTTCATCCCACGCCATATTTCTGGCGGCTAATCGTTGCTTATTGCATGGTCCGTTTCCTTTGATCACTTGGAAAAATTCGTCCCAGTTGATCTCACCAAAATCGTAGTGTCCTCGTTCCTCGTTCCATTTTAAGTCCTTATCGGGAATAGTTATTCCCAAAATATCTGCCTGCGGTTTCGTTGCATCCACAAACTTTTGGCGAAGCTCATCATTGGTAAATCGCTTAATCCCCCAGCGCATGGACTGCTCGGTGTGTGTGGACGCTTCATCTGCCGGGCCAAACATCATCAGTGCCGGCCACCACCATCTATTCAAGGCATCCTGCGCCATGTCCTTTTGTTCTTTCGATCCTCTGCACAGCGTAAGCATGATCTCAAATCCTTGCCGTTGGTGGAAGGATTCTTCTTTGCAGATTCTGACCATCGATCGGGCATAAGGTCCGTAAGAGGCGCGGCAAAGCGGAACCTGATTCATGATGGCTGCACCATCCACGAGCCATCCAATGGCGCCCATATCTGCCCAGGTCAATGTTGGATAATTGAAAATACTAGAATATTTGGCCTTGCCCGAGTGTAGCTCTTCGAACAACGTATCTCGATCTACGCCGAGGGTCTCTGTGGCACTGTAGATGTACAGACCATGCCCGGCTTCATCCTGCACTTTGGCCAATGCAGCCGCCTTTCTTCTAAGTGTAGGGGCGCGGGTGATCCAATTCGCTTCCGGCAACATCCCCACGATCTCCGAGTGTGCATGCTGCGACATCTGCCGGATCAATGTTTTTCGGTACTTCTCGGGCATCCAGTCCTTCGGCTCGATGCGGATGTCTTTGTCTATTTTTTCGTTGAAGTGGTCTTCTAGTGCTTGGACCTCCATGGCTCTAATCTTTATCGAATTCAAAGATAATCAATGAAACTAACAGTTGTTAGCTTCATGGTGGATTCGAGTACTTCCACTCGGAATTCGTAGCATTTTAAGCGATCAAAAATTATGTCTCCAATTTTGTTTTAATTAGCGTCCCAACCATCAGCTATACATTTGATTAATAAAGACTATCTACAGCGTCAGCAGATTTTTTATCTCATTTTGATGATATCTGCTTATCTGTCCTCACTGTATTTCGGTGGTTTCTATTTTATCGCGGATGTCCCAGAAATCGCATTTCCCACATTCGCAGCTTTTGGTTTGTTTGTGATTTTTGGTGTTATCTCTTTTTTTGTCAACGTCACGGACCTTGTCATCTTATTTAGAGCTTCCATGATTGTGACGTTGCTCGCTTTTTACAATAAAGCGTTCCATACGGGGGGCATTCTTTCTCCGGCAGCTTTTGAATTAACTACTGCGCCGCTCTTGGCTTTCTTTTATCGACCTGAAAGGGATAGATACATTTTCATGGGCATATCCTTACTCTGTATCATTTCTCTCTGGATACTTACAACAATCGGACTCACTCCAAATCTGCTACCGGAAGATTACTCTCTTGCACAGTCCGTATCTATCGGGGTATTCGTGTTTGCTGTAGTAACCACCTTTGCAATACTGTTCCGAACATCCATATCTGTGAAAAACAGGAAGTTAAATGAGTCCATGCAAAAGCTGCAGGACACGACTCAGAAATTGGTAGAATCAGAGAAGATGGCGTCCTTAGGAATGCTCTCAGCAGGAGTGGCTCATGAAATCAATAACCCATTAAATTTCATTAAAGGAGGTCTGGAAATTTTAGAACTCGAATTAAAGAAATTGAATCACGATAGCGCTGACATGGACAAGTGCATTGAGGTGATAAAAGAAGGTTTGAAAAGATCCTCGACCATTGTAAATAGCTTAAATCACTTTAGCAGAGAAACCGTGGCAATGGATGAAAAATGTGATTTACACAACATTTTAGAGAATGGGATTACCATGTTAATGCCCAAGCTAAACATCCAGAGAAAGCGGATTATCAGGGAATACGACGCATCTGATCCGGTAATCTCAGGAAATGTAGGAAAACTACACCAAGCATTTTTGAACATCCTTTCGAACGCTGAGCAGGCCATTGACGAAGAGGGTACTATCACGATCAAAACTACGGCGAATCAAACGGAAGTTTTATTAGAAATAATCGATGACGGAGTTGGGATTAGCAAAGACAATTTGGAGAGAATTGGAGAGCCGTTTTTTTCCACCAAACCAGCGGGTCAGGGTACAGGCTTGGGGCTAGCCATAACTTATCGTATTATTGAGGCTCACAAAGGTGAGATATTTGTGAATTCGAAAGTGGACCAGGGAACTAGTTTTTGTATAGCATTTAGATCATGAAGAAAACCGTGTTGTTCGTAGATGATGAAGAAATCAATCTACTTGTTTTGAAAAGAGTCTTCGGTGAATATTATGACGTGCTCACGGCTAATTGTGGACAGGAAGCAATAGATGTTATCAATCAAAACTTGAATTCTTTAAATGCAATAGTGAGCGATCTCAAGATGCCTGATATGAGCGGTATCGAACTCTTTGAAAAAATGAATGCAACCATCCGCGGGATACCTTGTTTTCTTCTGACCGGTTACGATAATACGGTGGAAATCGAGCGTGCGCTTGAAAAAAAGCTCATCTTGAAACAATTTCAAAAACCATTCGACACGAACGAAATAAACAGCACCCTACAACAACACTTTTAATCTTCAGGGTCTGGCCGCCACTTCCATATCAATCTCACCTTCAGATTTAGCAATCAAAGAAGAGACTGTCGCATCTCCAGTAACATTGACCACAGTTCGGAACATATCCAGAATCCGATCAACTGGGAAGATAATGGCGATCCAGGCAGGGTTAAGCCCCACGGATTGAAGGACAATAATCATCATCACAAGTCCGGCACTCGGTACTGCCGCCGCACCTATCGAAGCTAGTGTCGCAGTGAAAACGATCACCAACTGCTGAGAAATGGACAGATCAATCATGTGCAGCTGAGCCATGAAGACAACTGCTACACCTTGAAGCATAGAGGTTCCGTCCATGTTTACCGTTGCTCCAATTGGCAAAACGAATGAGGTCACGTTCCTGCTCACTCCCATGTTGTCCTCTACACATTCCATGGTGACCGGAAGCGTTGCTGCACTCGAGCTTGTGGAAAACGCCAGGAACTGAGCCGGACTTATATTTCTAAAGAATTGCTTGATTGAGAGCCCCTTGATAAAGCTGACTGCAATGAGTGGATAGAAGACAAAAATCATGAACAGCAGGCCTGCAAGCAGCGTGAGCGTATACGACCCGAGCCCTTTAAAAATCTCAAAAACTTCCGCCGGGGTGTCGGCCATTTTTGCAATGACTCCTGCCAGCAGTGCGAAAACGAAATAAGGCGCCACGCCCATGATCAACTCCACCATTTTGAGAAAAACGTGATTCACGCTTTGTACAAAATCGATAATTGGCTGAGATTTTTCTTTCGGAACCGACACAATGCAAATTCCAAAGAAAACTGCAAAGAAGATTACCTGCAGCATCAAGCTGTTATTGGAGATGGAAAAGACAATGTTATCCGGTACCATGTCTACGAGGAACTGTAGTGGACTTTGGTCTCCTCGGTTTTCTGCTGTTTCTAATTGCTTCGCTGCTCGCTCACGCAAAGCCACTGCCGTGGAGTCTCCCTGCATGTCCGAAACCAAATTGGCATACTCTGGATTTGCTAAAAAATTCTTGTTGTCTTTTATTTCTACACCCGAATCCTGTGCCCACAATTCGTAGCTGATTCTATTCTTTACCCTCGATTCCTCATCGATCATTTTCCCAGGTCCAACTCCATTGACCAATAAAAGACCAAAGAACACGGCTATCAAGGTAGTGACCATGTATAAAGTGATGGTCTTGAGTCCCAGTCTGCCCAGTTTTGTTACATCGCTGAGTTCAGAAATCCCCCCAATGATGGAAAACAAAACCAATGGCACTGCAATCAACTTCAGCAATCGAATGAAGATAGTACCAAAAGGATCGATCCAGTCGATGGTGAACTCATTCCAGCCTAAGAAGCTCGAAAGGAACGCATAGGCCACACCTAGTACCAGACCAATAATGATTTTGACGTGCAGAGGTAGTTTTTTCATTTCACTCGGAATATGTCGCAATTTATTCTTAATTCAGAAAACTGCTTGTTTGTGTTTTTTACAGAAGCCTTAGATTGTCAATGAGCCATTGGTTCTCCTCCGGCCTGCCTACAGTTATTCTAATGCAATGCTCGAGTGGTCCACCCAGAGGTCGCACTAAGACTCCTCGTTTCATGAGTTGCTCAAATACTTTCTTTACTTCGTCCGCTGACTCCCAAATGGTCATAATGAAATTGGCGTATGACTCAACATACTTGATCTCCACATCGTCAAATGCTTCAGTCAAGACTTTCATCTGCTCGGTATTATTTGCGATGGTTTGTTCCAAAAAATCCTCGTCCTGAAGGGCTCCTATTCCTGCAGCTTGAGCCAAAGTTCCTGGTTCAAAGGTCAGCCGAACTTTGTTCATCACCTGAATGATTTTTGGATGACCAATTCCATAACCAATTCTCACGCCGGCTATCCCATAAGCCTTACTGAATGTCCTTAAGGTCAGCACATTATCAAATCCCAGATCCATAGAGTTTGGAAAGTCCGCATCCAGCCCTTGAGAAAACTCATAATAGGCCTCATCCACAATGACCAATATGTGATCAGGGATAGACGAAATAAATTGCTTCAATGCCTCTTTTGAAATCTTGGTGCCTGTCGGGTTATTGACATTGGCCAAGTAGATGACCTTCGTGTTAATATTTATACGGCTTTTAATGGCGTCTAGATCGAATGAATAGTCATCGGTCATCGGCATAGACACACACCGGATGTTATTGATTCGCGCCCAGTTATAAATAATAACGAAGCTGCCTTCTGAGGTCAGAAATTCATCGTCATTTGAGCAGGTTGCTCGAATGGCATTCATCAGTACAGACTCAGAGCCATTCCCCAAAATCACTTCCTCGGGTTTCTTGCCATGCTTGAGCGCCAATCTTCTCCGCAAATCAAAACCCGTAGGGTCCGGGTAATAATTGACATCCTCTACCTCCGTAACGGCTGCCATGGCTTTTTTAGATACACCGAGGGTATTTTCATTATTCCAAAGAATAGCTGTTTTAGTCCAACCAAATTCTTCTTTCAGCTGAGCAATTGTTTTTCCGGGCTGATAGCTTTTGATTGCCGCGATATTGTCAGGAATACGGATATTCATCACTGCGAATCTAAGTGCATTTCGGGTTCGAATAAATCCATCTCATTTTAATTTGAAACAAGCAGGATTTAATTGCCCCAAAGCCGGTTTGCTATGTTAATTTTGCCGGAATTTATGCCTACCCTCAAAACCACCGTACATGCCTAGGGACAAAAGCATCAAATCCATCTTAATTATTGGTAGTGGCCCGATCATCATTGGGCAAGCTTGCGAATTTGACTATTCGGGAACTCAAGCCGCCAGATCACTCCGAGAAGAAGGAATTGAAGTCACGCTGATCAACTCGAATCCTGCCACCATCATGACCGATCCGGTCACGGCAGACAATATTTACCTCAAACCGCTGACTAAGCAGTCGATCAGGGAAATCCTGGAGAAGCACGACATAGATGCCGTACTGCCTACAATGGGTGGACAAACAGCCCTTAATCTGGCCATCGATTGTGAGAAAGCAGGGATTTGGGAAAAGTACAATGTCCGCATGATTGGCGTAAACATTGACGCGATCGAGACCACCGAGGATCGGGAGAAATTCCGTCTTAAAATGAAGGAACTTGGTGTCGGTGTTTGTAAGGGAGAGACGGCAACATCCTTCCTAAAGGGAAAAGAAATTGCACAGGAAATTGGGTTCCCCCTGGTAATTAGGCCGTCCTACACATTAGGTGGTTACGGCGGTGGATTCGTAAACACTCAGGACGAATTTGACGAAGCGTTGAATGCGGGATTGCAAGCTTCACCGATCCATGAAGTGCTCGTTGAGCAAAGCATTCTTGGATGGAAAGAATACGAGCTAGAGCTCTTGAGAGATAATCTTGGGAACATCATCATCATCTGCTCCATCGAGAACTTTGATCCAATGGGCGTGCACACTGGTGACTCGATCACAGTCGCACCTGCGATGACGCTTTCGGATACGGTGTATCAACGCATGCGGGACATGGCAAAGTTGATGATGAATGGAATCGGACATTTTGCCGGAGGATGTAACGTGCAGTTTTCGGTACACCCTGAAAATGAATCGATCATAGGAATCGAGATCAATCCTCGGGTTTCAAGATCATCGGCACTCGCTTCTAAAGCCACAGGTTATCCAATCGCAAAAGTAGCAGCCAAATTGGCCATTGGGTACAACCTCGATGAACTGAAAAATCAAATCACCGGAGATACTTCTGCGTACTTCGAGCCGTCACTTGACTATGTGATCGTGAAGGTTCCGCGTTGGAACTTTGATAAATTCCAAGGTTCTGATCGGAGGTTAGGTCTGCAAATGAAATCTGTGGGTGAGGCCATGGGAATTGGTCGAAATTTCCAGGAAGCGCTTCAAAAAGCTTGTCAGTCACTGGAAATTAAAAGAAATGGCCTTGGAGCGGATGGACGTGAATTGAAGGATCAAGAGACCATTTTGGAGAGCTTAGAGCATCCGAGTTGGAATCGTTTGTTCCACGTTTACGATGCTTTCAAACTCGGTATATCGTTCAAAACGATTCACAAACTATCCAAAATCGATCCGTGGTTCTTGCGACAAATTGAGGATTTGATCGAGCTGGAGGATCAAATTTCGGAATACAATATTGATTCCATCGACAAGGCTCTTTTGTCTGAAGCAAAGAAAAAAGGATATGCAGATCGGCAGATTGCACACTTGCTAGACTGTCTGGAGAGCGAGGTTTATACCAAACGAAATGATCTGGGCATCAAGCGGGTTTATAAGTTGGTGGATACTTGTGCCGCCGAGTTCGAAGCGCAGACCCCTTATTACTACTCCACCTTTGGGGAAGAGAATGAGTCGCCAACCACGGACAAGAAAAAGATCATCGTGCTGGGCTCAGGCCCAAATCGGATCGGACAGGGAATTGAATTTGATTACTCATGTGTTCACGGGGTTTTGGCTGCAAAGGAGTGCGGCTATGAGACCATCATGATCAACTGCAATCCAGAGACTGTTTCCACAGATTTTGACGTGGCGGACAAGCTCTATTTTGAGCCAGTATTCTGGGAGCACATTTATGACATCATCCTCCATGAAAAGCCGGAAGGCGTTATCGTTCAGCTAGGAGGTCAAACGGCATTGAAACTTGCGGAAAAATTGGAACGGTACGGGGTAAAGATCATTGGAACCAGTTTTGAGGCATTGGATTTGGCAGAAGCCAGAGGTCGATTCTCTGATTTGCTGAAGGAAAATGACATTCCATACCCACTATATGGCACCATCGCTGATGCGGATGAGGCCGTTGAACTCTCAAAAGAATTAGGCTTTCCTCTGTTAGTAAGACCTAGCTACGTTCTGGGTGGTCAGTCGATGAAAATTGTGATCAACGAAACCGAGCTGGAGCAACATGTCGTGAAAATCATGGGAGAAAAACAAGACGGAGAAATCCTTCTTGACCACTTCCTGGAAGGCGCCATAGAAGCAGAAGCTGATGCGATTTGCGACGGAGAGGATGTGTATATCATCGGTATCATGCAGCATATAGAGCCAGCAGGGATTCATTCTGGTGATTCTTATGCGGTTTTACCTCCATTTAATCTGGGTGACTTTGTTATCAGACAAATCGAGGACTACACCAAGAAAATCGCTGTGGCTCTAAAGACTGTTGGATTGATCAATATCCAATTCGCGGTGAAGGACGACAAAGTTTACATTATCGAAGCAAACCCACGAGCGTCCAGAACGGTACCGTTCATTTGCAAGGCTTACAGAGAACCCTATGTGAACTACGCGACCAAGGTGATGCTCGGCGAGAAAAAGGTGAAAGACTTTGATTTCAAACCATATAAGAAAGGTTACGCGATCAAAGAGCCGGTATTCTCCTTCCACAAATTCCCGAATGTCAACAAAGAACTAGGACCGGAGATGAAATCCACTGGCGAATCAATTTACTTCATTGATGACCTGATGGACGATTACTTCATGGAAATTTACTCCGAACGAAATCTGTACCTGAGCCGCTAATGGCCCTTTCAAGAAAGCAGCGATCGTACATTTTTACGGTGATTTTACTGGGAGTCACCATCTACACGTTGATTCCCAAAGAGGGACGAGATCGTCCAAAACGAGTTCCGGGGATTGACAATGGGTACGATTCCTTACAGCGTGAAAGTAATCGGCTCGGAAGTCAACTACCAAAGTTCGATTGATTCCATTTTGGTGGCATTTAATGATGCGCTAAGCACCTACGTGTCCGGATTCAGAAATCTCCAAATTCAATAGGACTTCTACGCTAGATAAACCATCAAATTTGTTTCTAGATGTATACCAGGAAAGCGTTGTGGTTTACGAGAAAACCAATGGCGCTTTCGATCCGACGATCGGGCCTCTTGTGAATGTCTGGGGATTTGGTCCGGACAAAAAAGTAATTGAACCTGATAGCGCCACCATCGATTCACTGCTGTTGACTGTCGGATTTGAGAAGATTAGTCTCTCAGGAAACAAGCTCACAAAAGGACTCGAATATGACGCTGGACTTCAGTGCCATTGCCAAAGGTCAGGCTGTGGATGTAGTTGGTGAATGGTTAGAGGCCAAAGGACAATCCAACTACATGGTGGAAATCGGAGGAGAGGTGAGATGTCGTGGCACAAACCAAAAAGGGAAGGTCTGGAAAATTGGCATTCAGGACCCCACGGTTTCCTATGAAACCAGAAGAATCGCAGATGTTTTCGTTGATAATGTCAGTATTGCCACATCCGGCAACTATCGCAACTACTACGAAGTAGACGGCAAAATCAGGGCGCACATTGTAGACCCTACTACCGGATACACCTCAGACCATGAGTTGCTTAGCACTTCAGTTATCGCTGCAAATTGCATAACAGCAGATGCGTACGCCACGGCCTTCATGGTATTGGGTTTGCAAGAATCCATTCAAATCGTTGAGGCCGATCCTGAACTGGACGCTCTGTTTATTTTTCAATCAGGTGAGGAGTTGGATGTGTATGTTTCAGGTCGTATTTCAGAAAAAGTTGAAGTTTTGCTGAAATGATTCTAACCATTGCCACTTTGATCGTTTGCGTTTGGCTAGGTGGAGCAGCAAGTAAGTTGGCCGTGGGCCGAAGCGTGAACATTGAGCTGCCGCTGGTTTTTGCTGGATCGTTTCTTTTCGCCATTACGATCATACACATCATTCCCGAGCTTTTTGCTTTGAGTGAGCGCCCTCAGCTAATAGGAATTTATGTCCTCGTGGGTTTCTTCATACAGCGAATCCTCGAATACTTTTCAAGGGGAGTCGAACATGGTCACACTCACCAGCATGGCATTGACTCGTCCGTAACCAAGATTTCAATTTTGGCTGCCCTGTCGATACATTCGCTGCTTGAGGGGAGCTTGTTGACACACGAGTCACCATTTCACCAGCAACACGAATCCTATTCCCTTTTGCTAGGAATCATTTTACACAAAATGCCAGCTGCTTTCGCACTCATGGTGGTTTTGAATAAGGTTCGCTCAAAATGGATCTTGCTGCTCATCTTCAGTTTGGCTTCTCCGATCGGTTTAATTCTTGGTAGCACACTTGATTTGGCACCAAGTGATCTGATTATACTTTTCGCGCTGGTCTGTGGAAGTTTCCTGCATATTTCCACGACTATTTTCGTAGAAACGAGCCCCGAACACAGCTTCGGACTGAACAAAACGGTCGTCAGTGTTGTTGGAGCTGGACTGGCAATTGTGGTTGAATATCTGATATAGTGAAACGACTTTTTCTCAAAGCATTGAAAATCCTGGGAATTCTCCTGGGAACTGGACTGGTGGTCATTCTCGTGATGATTTACACGAGCAAATTCCGCATTTCCGATGAGGAGGCGAAGGAGGAAATGGTAAATGCCAATACTCAAATAGCAATCGAGTACCATGATCACGGACGAGGGAAAACCAGAAGTATTCTTGCGGATAAAGGAAATGACGACTTGTTAATTCTACTTCACGGTTCGCCAAGTTCCTGTGCGCAATGGGTGCCGCTTGTTAATGATTCTACCCTGAGCCAAAAAGCAGATTTCCTCATGATCGACCGACCCGGCTATGGCTATTCAGATTTTGGTCGTCCCATTCTTTCAGTGAAAAAAGTCACTGCCCTTATTCATGACATTGTAGAGAAATATCGATCCGATTACGACCAGGTTTTCGTGCTTGGTACGTCCTATGGTGGTACTGTAGCAGCAAGGCTCCTCATGGATTTTCCTGATTTCGTGGATGCTGGTATTTTGATTTCTTCCTCCATGGCGCCTGGTGAAGAAAAAACTTATCCTATTTCTTACTTTATGGATCGAGTGCCGTGGTTGTTTCCTAAGTTTCTGATGGTAGCGAATCACGAAAAACTCTCGCATTATGATGAACTAAAGGAAATGGAACCGCATTGGTCCAAAATTGCAGATCCGGTCTATTTCATTCATAGCACGGCAGATGAATTGGTGTATCCGGCCAACGTGGAATTTGTTCTTCAGCGATTAAATCCGGCTCTCCCAGTAAAAGTCCACTGGGTTCAGGATGGAGATCACAGCCTATTTTGGTCAGAACGAGAATTATTCAAGCAAAAGCTCAATGAGTTTTTGGATGGTGCTATTTTTTCTCCGAAAGCCGAATTATATCCTTCAGGTCGATGATCCATTTTGTCATAAAGGCATCACGGAGTTTTATCTTTACCCAAAGACGTTCCCGATGGACAAACTAGATCAACCAATCAAAACTTTAATTGACAAACTCCCGCAGACCGGAACGCTTGAAAAAATTGTTCTAAGGGGTGAAAGAAAATCCATGCCGGAAATTGTGGAAAAGGTCAAAGTGTCCATCGATGGTGGCTTAGCCGGTGACCATTTTTCCAGCACCGCTAATCGCAAAAGGCAGGTCACATTAATTCAGCAAGAGCACTTGGAGGGTGTAGCTTCCATTATAGGCATTGAGTCAATTGACCCTAAGCTGACGCGTCGAAATCTGGTCGTAAGGGGAATCAATTTGTTATCACTCAAGGATCGACAATTTCAAATCGGGGAGGTAATTCTTGAAGGAACGGGCTACTGTCATCCGTGCTCTCGTATGGAAGAAAATCTCGGAGAAGGTGGGTACAACGCCATGCGCGGACATGGGGGAATAACCGCCAAAGTAATCAGTGGAGGAAACATTTCCGTCTGTGATCAGGTTAAACTCGTTTGATGAAAAAGCGGCCAATTTATTTGGACTACAATGCCACAACTCCTGTGGATAGGGAAGTGCTCGAAGCGATGATGCCGTTTTTTTCCGAAAATTTTGGGAATGCTTCAAGCTCCCAGCACGTTTTTGGATGGGAAGCGGAGGAAGCCGTGGCACAGTCAAGGGAGCGGGTCGCCAATCTCATTGGGGCGAAACCCTCCGAAATCATATTCACATCTGGAGCCACCGAAGGAATCAATCTGGCATTAAAAGGTCTACTTGAATCAAAGACGAAAGGCCACATGATTACCTGCAAAACAGAACACAAGGCGGTACTGGATACCTCAGAATATCTGCAAGAGAAAGGTCATGACGTCACATTTCTTGAAGTAGATGAGCATGGAGTAATCGACTTGGAAAAGCTTGAATCAAGTATTCGAGAAAACACAGTCTTGATCTCGATCATGCTGGCCAACAATGAAACAGGCGTCATCCAGCCCATCAAAAAAATCAGTGAAATCGCAGCAAAAAAGGGAATTCCGGTTTTCACGGATGCCACACAAGCGATTGGGAAAATCCATGTAGATGTAATGGATCTTGGTGTTGATTTGATGTCTTTTTCCTCCCACAAAATGTACGGCCCGAAAGGTATGGGGGCTTTGTTTGTTAGCTCACGAGCTAAACTCAACATACATCCACAATTACACGGAGGTGGTCACGAGCGAGGGTTTAGGTCGGGAACGCTGAATGTTCCATCCATTGTTGGATTTGGGAAAGCTTGTGATTTGGCAGGAAAAAAGATAATCGACGAAAGTCAACGACAAGAGAAACTCAGAAACCATCTGGAGGCAGAGCTGCTAAAAATGGACGCTATAAACATTAATTGTTTTGGCGTGGATCGTCTGCCAAACGTTTCCAATATCACCTTTGAAGACATTGATGGCAATCGGCTCATGCGTTCGCTTAATAAGCTCGTAGTTTCACAGGGCTCAGCTTGTAATTCCAATCACATCGAACCGTCCCATGTTTTACAAGCGATGGGCTTGTCCAGGGAACGCGCCCTTTCATCCATAAGGATTTCTCTAGGTATACCAACCACGGATGAAGAAATAAAGACCGCCTTGGGCGCGATCAAAACAGCGGTCGAAAATCTCAGATTACAACTTCAATGAGAGAGATCAAGGCAATTCTGGATGCTGGCGAAACGTGTCAGACCAATGGCTCGGATTGTGTTTTGGCCACTGTCGTTCACGTGGAAGGTTCTTCTTACCGTCGGGCCGGAGCTCGAATGCTCATTGATGAACTCGGCAATATGACCGGAGCAATCAGCGGAGGATGTCTGGAAGGCGATGCGCTGAAAAAAGCGCTACTTGCTCTGCATCAAAATCAAAACAAACTTGTCACATATGATACAAGTGATGAGAACGACGCAGTAATCGGAGCTCAACTCGGCTGCAATGGTGTGATTCAGGTGTTGTTTGAGCCCATTGATTTTCAGAAAGAAACCAACCCTCTTACACTCCTCAGAAAAGCATTTGAAAGCACGTTGAGCCACGTCATCGGCACCTTTTTCCATCTGGACAAATCCAGTGATCAACCCGGGACAATTTTGCTCATGAACGAAGAATTAAAAATTCATTCATCGATTCATAACAAAGACCTAATCGGTCAATTGAAACTGGATGCTCAGGAGGTTTTCAGGAATCGGGAGTCGATTTTTCGTGAGTACCGTCAGGGTGAAAAAAGTCACTATGTATTTCTGGAAGCCTTCACTCCTCCTCCACACCTGGTACTGGTCGGTGCAGGTAACGACGCACAATTGCTGGCACAAATGGCCGATATACTGGGTTGGGACGTAACCGTCACAGATGGACGGGATACGCACGCCAACAAAGAGCGTTTTAGCGCTTGCAGTGTATTAGTTTCCAGGCCCGAGCAAGTTTTGGAGAATTTGGAGACCAATGACCAAACGGCCTTTGTCCTGATGACCCACAATTACAATTACGATTTGGCGGTGCTGAAAACTCTTCTTGAGATAAACGATATTCCGTACATCGGCATCTTGGGACCGAAGAAGAAATTTGATCGCATGTTGAAGGAATTGAAGGATCAGGGTTGCCCGGTTTCGAATGAAAACCTCGAAAGAATTTATGCACCCGTTGGATTGGACTTGGGCGCAGAAACTCCTTCAGAAATCGGGCTTTCCATCCTGTCGGAAATTCAAGCGGTGCTAACCGGAACAGACGCTGACTTCCTGAAAAACCGAAACGGACCCATCCATAAAACAAAGAATAACCACCTGAAAACAGTGATCATTGAGTGAACAAAAAACGATAGCAGCGATTGTGCTGGCCGCAGGAGCCTCTCGTAGGCTGGGTTTCCCAAAGCAGTTGGTCCGGCAAAACGAAAAGTCATTGTTGGAGCATACGTTTGAGCTAACAAGTAACTTGAATCTGAACGCAAGGTTGGTCGTGCTGGGAGCCAACGCTGATGAAATTAAGGCCTCTTTACAGTTCGGCGAATTTGAAACTCTGGAGAATCGGAATTGGAATAGCGGAATGGCTGGCAGTATAAAAGTTGGTCTTCAGCAGATAATTGATAAACACCCTGATACCAGCGCAACATTAATCCTGGTTTGCGATCAGCCCTTGTTGACTACTGAGGTTCTTGAAAACATGATCGATAATTACATATCAGGGAGCCCAATTGTTGCTTGTAAATACGATGAAGTAATTGGAGTGCCCGTGCTGTTTGACCAAAGTTACTTCCCTGAGCTTCTGGAGTTACAGGGGGATCAGGGTGCCAGGCAAATCCTGAATAAGTATGAGCAAGACGCTAGTTTTGTGGACTTTCCTGACGGTTCTTTCGACATTGATACTCAGGAAGATTTGGAAAAGCTTCGTCAAACACCATGAGGAACTAAAAACTTAAAGCATGGCCATCAAAGTCAAATATTTCGGAGCGATTGCTGAAGCAGCAGGGTTGGAGGAAGAATCTATAGCACTATCAGAGCTGAAGAATGCTCAAAATGACCTGCAAGCCTATTTTCAAAGGAAATATCCGGCTATTCAGGAGCTCACCTTTCAGGTTGCCATCAATCAATCCATCGGGCAAAAAGAAGACTTGGCGGATGGTGACGAAATCGCCTTGTTACCGCCATTTGCCGGAGGCTAGCATGAACTTTTCGGAACGATATGATCGGCAAATCAAATTGCCAGAGCTGGGAGAACAAGGCCAGCAAAAACTAAGAAATGCCCGTGTGCTCATCGTAGGCGTTGGAGGCTTGGGATGTCCTTGCGCACAATATCTGGTGGCAGCCGGGATTGGACATCTGGGGCTGATGGATGGTGATTGCGTGGATGTTTCCAACCTGCATCGTCAGATCCTTTTCTCTGAAAGACACGTCGGCTATTTTAAGGCCAAAGCTGCTCGGGAAGAATTACTAGCAAGAAATTCTCAAATTGAAATCACCGCTTACGATGAACACTTGACTGAGAAAAATGCCTTGCAAATTTTCTCTAAGTACGACATCATCGTGGACGGCACAGATAATTTTCAGACAAAATACCTGATCAACGATGCTTGTGTCTTGGTTGATAAGCCATTTGCTGGAGCTTCCATTTACAAGTACCAGGGTCAGCTTTCAGTTTTCAACTTTATGAACGGTCCAACCTATCGATGTTTTTATCCTAAGTACAAATGGGAGGACAACCGGAATTGTGAAGAAACAGGCGTTTTGGGTGTTTTACCGGGGATTCTAGGCGTAATGCAGGCCACTGAAGTTTTGAAAATGATCCTCGGCGTTGGAGAAGTAATCAGTGGCAAAATGAAAATCATAGACACACTCCATTTCACAGACCAACTGATCAGTTTTCCCAGAAATCAGGATCATATTGATTTAATTAAAAATCGGCCATTACAGGCCATTGTGGTCAAATGCAGCCTGTCGGATTCCTCTAAAACCTATCTTGATGTGCGAGAATCCTTCGAGCAGCCTCGCGCGGAAAATGAATCAGTGATCAACATACCTCTTGGCGAACTCGTTGATCGCTATAAAGAGATACCACAAGACCAGAAGATTCACGTATTTTGTCAATCAGGCATCCGAAGTAAAAAGGCCGTTGAATTGCTGACGAGTGACCATGGATTTAGTAATTTGGTTGATGCGGGAGGAATTGAGAACATCATATAATGAGTGAAAAGAAACCAAAAAAAGTATTTGTTGAAGGAGCCATTCCGCCTGAGAAAATAGCCAAGTCCATTGCTAACCACCAGTCCAAAACGGACATTGGCGCCCACAGCATTTTCCTGGGTCAGGTGAGAGCGGATGAAGTGGATGGACAGATTGTTACCGGCATTGAATACACGGCCTACGAGGAAATGGCCGAATCTGCTTTCCACCAAATCCGGGAATCAGCCTTCGAGAAATACGACATGACCTGCTGTCACATTTACCACAGCTTAGGGTTTGTAAGGACCGGCGAACTCTGCCTTTTCGTGTTTACCTCATCCGCTCACCGAAAAGTCGCAACAGAAGCATGTTCCTACCTTGTTGAAGAGATCAAAGGGAAGGTGCCCATTTTCGGAAAAGAAATTTTCGAGGACAAGTCACACCAATGGAAAGTAAATCAATGACATGGTAGATATCACCCACAAGTCTAACACGCTGAGAGAAGCTACCGCACAGGCCATTGTGAAAGTGGGTGACCAAAAAACCATTGACCTGATCCGCGAAGGACAAATTCCAAAAGGTGACGTATTTGAAATGTCCAAGGCCGCCGGATTACTGGGTGTCAAAAAAACGCCGGAAATACTACCTGATTGTCACCCGCTACCCATTGAATTTACCGGAATTACATACGAAATTGAGGGGTTGGAAATCAAGATTTTGATGACGGTCAAAACGATCTACAAAACAGGTGTAGAAGTGGAGGCCATGCACGGCGCAAGCATCGTCGCATTAAACATGTACGACATGCTAAAGCCCGTGGACAAAAACGTGGAGATCACCACCATCAAATTGCTCCGCAAAAAAGGAGGAAAGTCCTCGTTCAAAAATTCAGCAGAAGGCTTAACCGCAGATATTATTGTGTGTTCTGACACGGTTTCCAAGGGAGAGAAAAAAGACAAAAGCGGCCAGCTTATCGAACAGAAACTACAAACCCTCGGGATAAAAACGGCCGTACATATCGTTCCTGATGAGGCTAATGAAATCGCTGATTCGTTTCTTTCGTCGAGCGCTGACTTGGTCATTTTTACCGGAGGTACCGGGGCTGGCCCACGGGACATCACACCCCAAACGATTGAACCGCTTCTGGACACTCGATTGCCGGGAGTAGAGGAAGAAATGCGTCGATACGGTCAGGAGCGAATGCCCTACGCCATGTTATCCCGGTCAGTAGCAGGAATTAAAAACGGAAAGGTTATCCTGGCTTTGCCTGGATCGTCCGGAGGAGTTACCGATTGCCTGAATGCCGTCTTTCCTCACCTACTACACGTTTTTCACATTTTAAAAGGAGGAGGTCATTAATGTCAAAAATCATAGACACATTTGGGCGTCCCCACTCCTATCTGCGCATTTCGCTCACAGATCGATGCAACCTTCGATGCTTTTACTGCATGCCTGAGGAAGGCAATGAGTTGATGGAAAAATCCGGCATCATGACGCTGGAGGAAATCGTGAGCATTTCAAAGATCTTCACCGACCTTGGCGTGGACACGATCAGACTGACAGGTGGTGAGCCCCTGATTCGGAAGAATTTTGAATTCCTAATCAGAGAGCTTGGTAAGCTACCGGTTGAGCTCAAGCTCACAACGAATGGCATCCTTCTTGATAAATTCTACGACCTGTTTGAGGAGGTTGGGCTGAGAAAAATCAACATCAGCCTGGATACACTTAACAAAGCAAAAGCGGCCTTCATCACAAAACGTGATTACTACGATCGGATCATGGCCAATATTCGGGAAGGCCTGGATCGGGGTTTTAAAATCAAGCTCAATGTAGTGCTGATCAAGGAGGTGAATGACAATGAAATTGCAGACTTCATCGAGCTTACCCGAGACAAAAACATCTCGGTGAAATTCATCGAATTTATGCCCTTCAAGGGAAATAAATGGGATTGGTCCAAGGGTGTCAGTGAAGCTGAAATTTTGGAGATCATCTCGTCGAGATTCGGAGAAATCCAGAAACTGGAAAACCCGAAACACAGCACAAGCTCCAACTTCAAAGTGGCGGGACATCAGGGCGATTTTGGTATCATAAGCACCATCACCAATCCATTTTGCTCCGACTGCAACCGGTTGAGATTGACAGCAGATGGAAAAATGAAGAACTGCCTGTTCGCCAATTCTGAAACAGACCTGCTCACGCCCTTTCGTGAGGGCCAGAATTTAGATTCCTTAATTCTGACTGCCATAAAAGAGAAGAAATTCTCACGAGATGGCATGGAACTCAAGATGGACTCGGAGCACTTTGAGCAAAATCGTACTATGACCTCAATCGGTGGCTGATGGTTTCTATCCAAGAAGCATTACGACTAATTCAGATTCAGGAAGTGGGCACTTCATCCATAAAAATTCCTTTGGGTGATGGTCTCGGTTATTGGCTTACTGAAGAAATTAAGGCTCCATTCGATTTACCGGCATTTGATAATTCCGCCATGGATGGATTTGCTGTCTGTGGGTTCGGAGAGAGCTTTGAAGTTATCGGAGAAGTGGCAGCTGGCAGCACTCAAGCATACCGTCTGGAAGATGGTCAAGCCATGCGGATCTTCACGGGAGGAAAAGTGCCTGAGAACACCACCGCTGTGATCATGCAGGAAAAAACACGGATTGACGGCTCAAAGGTGATTTTGGAAGAAGAGGTGATCAAGGGAAAAAATATTCGCATAAAAGGCAATGAGCTGAAGACGGATCAGGAAGTTTTTCCGGTAGGCCATCGAATCACCCCCGCCACCATCGGATTGTTAGGTTCCATTGGACTTGATGAAATCACCGTTTTCCAGAAACCGAACATTCGAATCATTGCAACAGGGAACGAATTGGTTGAGCCCGGTGAGGTGCTGAGAGCAGGACAAATCTATGAATCGAATTCCCATGCCTTGAACGGTGCGCTGAATCAGTTTGGCTTTTCCAGCCTCGGTACTACTCGCCTGCCCGACAACTTGGAGAAAATTTCTGCGGGAATTAAAACCGCTCTGGAAGATGCCGAGGTGCTATTGCTTTCGGGCGGCATTTCTGTCGGGGATTACGATTTTGTAAAGGAAGCTCTGGAGGCCAACGGCGTAAAGGAGGTATTTTACAAGGTCTTCCAAAAACCTGGCAAGCCACTTTACTTCGGAAGAAAGGGTGACAAATTTGTTTTCGCCTTGCCTGGAAATCCGGCCTCCTCTCTGACCTGTTTTTATGTATACGTGCTGCCTCTTTTACAGAAGTTATCAGGTGGCCTTGGAAATGGCCTGACTCGCGTGAAAATTTCAATTGCGCATGACCATGAAATCAAGTTTGACCGTCCCGTTTTTCTGAAATCACTGATCGAGCAGTCGAAAGTGTCGATTCTGGAAGGGCAAGGATCGTCCATGATCCACTCCATGGCCAACGGAAATGCATTGACCTTTGTGGAGGGGCCCATTCAGTTGAGATCAGGTGATAAAGTTGAGTGCTTACTTATCTAGCATGCCAACCGAAATTCTCCTACCCATCTTGTTTTTTCTCATTGCTGCGGCCTACTCGTCAGTGGGCTTTGGCGGTGGTTCCAGCTACCTGGCCATTCTGAGTGTTTTTCTGGCCGACTTTTACGAAATCCGATCCACGGCCTTGCTCTTAAATCTGACGGTTGTCACAATCGGTACGCTGATGTACATGCGTCATAGAGTGTTTGATTGGAAGCAGTTTTGGCCCTTTCTGATAGCCAGCATTCCAATGGCATATCTAGGTGCTACGCTTAAGCTCTCAGAAAAGACTTTCTTTTTATTCTTGGGTTCATTGCTGGTACTCAGCGGAGTTGCCTTAATTTTCAAATTCCTTCAACCCCCTGAGAAGACCCGGGAATTTGGCCCATTCAAAAAGCTTGGTCTTGGAGCGGCCATCGGATTTTTCTCCGGTCTCTCAGGAATTGGTGGCGGTATTTACCTTTCACCGATCTTGAATTTTATCAAATGGGGTGACGTCCGAAAGATCGCTTCCCTTGCTTCAATTTTCATTTTGGTTAATTCTGTCTCTGGGCTATCCGGCTTGATGGTCGGAGGGACTTTCGAGCTGGATTTTGATTTAATCTGGAAATTGATTCTGGGTGTAACTCTCGGCGGTCTGCTCGGATCCTACTTATCATCCCAAAAGCTAAACACAAGGGCTCTCGGTCTACTCACTGCTCTTTTGGTCATCTACGTCGGAACTCGGCTCGTTCTCCTTCATTCCCTTGACATCAGAATCTGATCCGCTTTCATTTAGATCTTCATGATACTTTCTCTTAATCTCCGCATCAAATCCTGAGGCGATGATACCTGCAGGTAAAGCGAAAATCCCAACGCCAAGAATAGCAATAAATGCCCCAAGTAATTTCCCCAAAGGAGTGATCGGGTACATGTCTCCATAGCCCACGGTCGTTAAAGTAGCCACACCCCACCACATGGTTTCCGGGATGCTTTTGAACGCCTCTGGTTGGGCCTCATTCTCCACATAGTACATAAGACTTGAAGCCAATATCAGCATCACGAAAATGATCGTCAATACGACCAACAATTCCTCTCTTCTTTTCGAGACCACCTGCGTGATCATGTTAAAAGCAGCGGAGTACCGTCCCATTTTAAAGATCCGAACGATTCTAAAAAGCCTCAGCATCCTAAGCACTCGGCCATCTACAGAAAGGAACAATGGAAGGAAAAACGGGAGGATAGCGAGCAAATCGATAATCACCAAAAATGAACTAATAAATCGCAAGCGTCCCCAGATCGGATGTTTGTACTTCTCCATGTACGTACAGGTCCAGACCCTTCCGAGATATTCTGTCGTAAATACGAAAACGCTCAGATATTCGAAGTACTGAAATACCAGCAAATATTTATTATGGATTGAGTCGACTGTCTCCAGAATTACCGCCACGACATTGAGCAAAATCAAGCTCATCAAGAAGATATCGAACCTTTTGGACAGGCGGTCTTCCCCACTACCGATCTCCAAGGTTCTAAAAATTCTCTTCTTAATTGACATTACTTTAGGGGTGATTGTAGGGTAATTTAAGAAAGGATTATATCTTTGCGCTCCCGAAAATTTGAATGGACGGGTTCCATAAACAAAGAAAGACATGGCAGTAAAAATCAGATTGACCCGAAGAGGTCGAAAAAAAATGGCTAGATACGACGTAGTAATAGCCGACGCAAGAGCCCCAAGAGACGGGCGTTTCATTGAAAAAATCGGTCTCTACAATCCAAACACCAACCCTGCGACCGTGGAAATCGACACGGAAAAAGCTTTCGAATGGGTAATGAAAGGTGCTCAACCAACAGATTCTGTTCGAGCAATGCTTTCGTACCGAGGTGTGATGTACCGTAAACACCTTCAACTTGGTGTGAATAAAGGTGCAATCACTCAGGAAGAAGCAGATAAGAAATTGCAAGAGTGGTTAGATGCTAAGAATGCGGAGATTGATACCAAGAAAGAAAAACTAGCTAAAGCCAAGGCTGACAAGAAGAAAGCAGCACTTGATGCTGAAACTAAGGTGAAGGAAGCCAGAGCTGCAGCCATCCAGGAAAAAAGAAAAGTAGCTGAAGAAGCTTTGGTCGAGGAAGTGAAAGAAGCGAGTTCAGAGGGAGATGAAGCTCTCGAAGAAGACGTGGCTGCTGTTGAGGAAGCTCAAGTAGAAGCTCCTGCTGAGGAAGTGAAAGAGGAGGCTAAGGCTGAAGAAGCTCCGGCCGAAGAGGAAAAGAAGGAAGAACCTAAAGCAGAGGAGACAAAGGAAGAGCCTAAAGCTGAAGCGACTGAAGAAGCGCCAGCGGAGAAGAAGGAAGAAGAGCCTAAAGCTGAAGCTGCTAAAGAAGCACCTGCTGAGGAAAAGAAGGCAGAGGAGCCAAAAGCAGAGGCCGCAGAAGAGGCTCCTGCTAAGGAGGAGAAAAAAGAAGATTAATATGTCATGAAAGTTGATAACTGTTATCAACTGGGAGGCATTGCTAAAACGCACGGACTGAAGGGTGAGGTCATTTTGCACCTCGATGTAGATGATCCTTCAGCCTATCAAAATTTGGAATCAGTTTTTCTGGAAATATCCGGAAAGCTGGTTCCTTTTTTTATTTCCCATGCCCAACTTCAAGGCGATAATCTCAGACTGAAAATCGAAGACATTGATGATCAATTAGGTGCTCGGGAAATCGTCGGGGCTGCCGCCTTCCTACCAGTGGATCAATTACCGGACTTAGGACCGGATCACTATTATCTGCATGAAGTAATTGGCTATGCCGTGCTAGCTGACGGTGAAAATCTTGGAGAAGTTTTCGAAATCTACGATCACGACACCAATCCTCTCTTTGGCTTCAAAATGAAGGCTCATGAGGTTTTAGTGCCTTTCAATGACGAATTCATCCAGAAAGTGGATAAATCCAGCAAGCAAATCCACGTTAAATTACCAGACGGATATCTCGAGATATACACCGAATCATGAGGCTTGACATCATCACATGTTTGCCCAACCTTTTTGAGGGGCCAATGAACCAGAGCATCGTGCAGCGATCTATGGATAAAGGTGTTGTGGACATTCAGATTCACAATCTCCGGGATTACAGCACCAACAAACACAAAAACGTGGACGACTATGCCTATGGAGGCGGGGCAGGCATGGTACTCTCCGTCGAACCCATCGATGCTTGCATTTCTAAGCTGCATAAAGAGCGCAATTACGATGAGGTCATTTTTCTCACTCCTGATGGCGAAACGTTGAATCAAAATATCGCGAATGGTCTCTCGACATCAGAAAACTTGATTTTGCTTTGTGGTCACTATAAAGGCGTGGATCAGCGCATTCGGGATCACATTGTTACTCGAGAAATAAGCATCGGTGATTATGTATTATCTGGCGGTGAATTAGCCGCCATGGTGTTGGCAGATTCGATCATTCGTCTTATCCCAGGAGTCCTAAACGATGAGACCTCTGCGCTCACCGATTCCTTTCAAGACAATCTACTAGCTCCTCCTGTCTACTCTCGGCCCGCCGAGTACAACGGCTGGAAGGTGCCTGATGTCTTACTATCCGGTCATGAAGCCAATATCGAAAAGTGGCGCCATGAGCAAGCTCTCAAGCGAACAGAGGAGCGACGGCCTGACCTCTTAAAATAGAAATACCCCGTTCTAGCACAAGCATACCCCTGCTGGGGTATTCCGTAGGGATTATCATATGATAACATTTGGACTCAGATTCAAATGTTATGAGAACATCAATTCTATTTATCGCCATCCTAATAGGCTCAGTTACTTACGGGCAAGAGCTGATTAGCTCCTCAGGTTCGACTGTCGGCAATTCAAACGTTCAACTGAGTTTCAGCCTGGGCGAATTGAACATTGCCACAAATTCCAATTCGGGCATGAGCCTGACACAAGGGTTTCATCAGTCAAAACTAAGTCTCATCCCTTTGGCCACTGTCGAAGAATGGGGAACTGAAATTTTTCCTAATCCTGCTCGAAACAATATTCAAATCCGGTTAAACGATCCTACAGGGCTATTACTGTCCATTCATGATCTCAACGGGCGAATTGTTCGACGGGCGGAGCTGAAAGAAAAAACGACTTCCATCAATTTGATGGGGTTGGGTGATGGAGCATATCAGATCCTCATTACCGATCCTAAAAATCAGAAATCAGAGAATTACCTAATCGTAAAAAGAAAATGAAAAAGTCTTTATCTATCCTATTTATGGTCGCAGTGCTCCTAGTTGGAGCACAGGCGCCAGAGAATTTCAATTATCAAGCAGTGGTTCGAGATGCCGCCGGGGACATCTTACCCGATCAGCCCGTTGGTGTTCAAATGAGCATTCTTAACGGAAGCACTGAAGGTACCTTGATATATCAGGAAACTTTCAGTTTGACCACCAATGGCTTTGGTTTGATCAATCTTGAAATTGGTTCGGGTACTGTAGTGAGTGGAGACTTCAGTCTCATCGACTGGTCAACGGGTGATTTCTTTTTAGAAACCGCCATTGATGCCTCCGGAGGGACCAATTATGTCGTACTGGGCACTAACCAATTACTCAGCGTTCCATTCGCTATGTATGCTAAAACCTCCGGCAGTTCCCTTCCAGGCCCCCAAGGAGAGCAAGGGCCTCAGGGAGAAATTGGTGAACAAGGACCCGTGGGTCCTCAGGGAGAAACAGGACCTCAAGGCGCAAAAGGAGATCCGGGGGAACAGGGCATCCAAGGTGAAGTCGGCCCGATGGGTCCCCAAGGTGATCAGGGTATTCAGGGGCCTCAAGGAGAACAAGGACCACAAGGTATTCAAGGTGAAACAGGGTTGAAAGGCGCACAGGGAGAACAGGGAATTCAGGGAGAACAAGGCATACAAGGAATTAAGGGCGACAAGGGTGATCAAGGTGATGTCGGACCGATGGGTCCCCAAGGTGAGCAGGGTATTCAAGGGCCTCAAGGAGAACAAGGACCACAAGGTATTCAAGGTGAAACAGGATTGACAGGCGCACAGGGAGAACAAGGAATTCAGGGGGAACAAGGCATACAAGGAATTAAGGGCGACAAGGGTGATCAAGGTGATGTCGGCCCGATGGGTCCCCAAGGTGAGCAGGGTATTCAAGGTCCTCAAGGCGAACAAGGTCCTCAAGGAATTCAAGGAGAAATGGGTCAAACCGGACCGCAGGGTGAGCAGGGACTTTCCGGTAATGATGGCCAGGATGGTGAAGCTATTTTGAATGGCAGCATTGACCCAACAAACGAAGGAGTGGAGGGCGATTTCTATTTGAATACGGCATCCAACCAATTATTCGGTCCGAAGACCGATGGCGTCTGGGGAAGCGGCGTTTCATTAGTTGGCCCTCAGGGTGAGCAGGGAATCAAAGGAGACACAGGAGATCAGGGTGTTCAAGGTGATCCGGGTGCGCAAGGTGACCCTGGAACAGATGGAACGGACGGCAACACCGTTCATAGTGGGACCACTGATCCGACAACTGAGGGAGTAGATGGCGACTTTTACATCAACACCAATTCGAATGAAATCTTTGGGCCAAAATCATCAGGCACATGGGGTCTGGGAACCTCGTTAGTTGGCCCGCAAGGACCTCAAGGTCCTGCCGGTTCTGGGGGTGGATCCAGTGCTACGTACAGATGGGCAACTTTCAGCACATATTCGAATGGCATCAACCAATGGGCCTTCAACAATGACGCCAGTATGTTTGGAGGCGTAACGCCAAGTAATTGGACTGATGCCTCTGCAACTGCTAATGCCATGTCTCCAGACAAAGATGTCCTGCGCACCCTTTTTCAGAGAAAGGGATATTCCAGCTCTGGAAATGCCATGATCATTAATGACGAATATGCCAGTTTTTCATCGACGAATGGAAGAGTTGCAATGGTACTTTTCAGGATTCGAAACAACACCGGATCAGCAATAACCTGGAGACCGAATTTTTGGTATTCATGTTATTCCAGTTGGGGCGAAAGAGCGTCTGTAGCTCTAAACGGCAGTTTACTTATGAACGAGACCACCACCGGAAATAGGATAGTTTCTATCACAATTCCTCCATCAAGAACAAGCACAGTCATTTTTGTTTCCACATCATCACACCCTTCCAGCAGCACGGGCGTGCGACTGACCAGAATAGGTTTTACTCACAACACCCTAAACCTGCCTGCGGGATTGGAATTTATTGACGATCTTGATACAGCTACTGGTGGATGGGAGCAGTAAACCATTGATTTAAAAACTTACTAAATTGAAGATTAAGCCGATTTGAGCTTTAATAAAAAATAACCAACCAAAATCAAATTTCTTATGGGAAAGCAACTCATTCCGCACGTGGCATCAACTCATTTCAAGAGGCGTGGTGTCGTTTACACAGGCTTTAGCATCATTTTTTGGATGCCCAACAACAGTAGAAAGGTTTTTATAAAAAAAGTTGTAGATGTTCCCGGAAGAACAATCCACTGCGACTTCAGTTTGAAACCCAAATCGGGATATATCGAGGTTAATGACATAGAGTGGGCGGATACCCCTTCTAAAGGCCAATTTGGGCATTTTTTTATAGAATTTGCTAAGGATGAAGATTTGCCGGAGAAATTAAAGATGGATTTTATTATTGGAACCATTGACACCAAAGAAAACAATGAGCATCTCGAGAAAAAACCAGAGGGAATAAAATTGCACAATGGAAAAATTCATTACCCGGATAACTAATAAAATTTAAAAGATGAAAACGATCAAATTTATAGCGGTAGCACTGTTGATTAGTAGCTGTGGATATGGTTCCAAGATTAAAAAAGTAGATTCTAAAGTTGATGCGTTGGACGTGCGATTGACTGATTTGGAGAACGCTTCTTCGAAACTGCCTCCAAGCACTATTCTTAATCATTTTTTTGTTCCTCATGTGACCGTTGGGCATACCTTAGAAAACACAGACCAACTTTATTACTCATTAATGACTCTTGTGAAAAAGCAAACCAATGTTTGGTGCGAACAAAGGCCCGATGGTGTGCTGGTGATTTCAACAAAAGACTCTTCACTTGGCGATCAACTTGGGAAATGGAAAACTGCAGTGGGGTCTGAGTATGTCCTTCTAATTGATACACTATGGATCAATTCAAGCTTCATGAATGAAAAGGAGCCATTGACCGGATCTATTAAGGTGGTAGTCGACAATGAAGGTGAGCCGGATTACCATACGCACACACACCCAATGGAATTGCACAATGGGACCGTTCATCGCCCGCTAACCATAGAAGAAATCAAATCAATACTTGAGTGAGGAAAATTTTTCTCGGTTTGTTCTTGTTGATCATTGCATCATTAACAAATGCACAGGTACCTAATGAATCCTTAATCCAGGCAAAAGAACTTGCAAATAACTTTCAATACGAAGAGGCCATTGAGCTGCTGCATGCCGTTATCGAAAATGCCAGGAAAGAAGGTAAAGATTCTTTGTTGGGCCATGCATACATACGCCTTGGCACAATCTTTTGTGATACTGACAAGATCGATATTGGGTTAGAATACTATAAAAATGCTCAAGTTTTAGGACGAAAACTTGCTGACAATCACATGCTTGCTATGGCAGAATATGGCCTTGCAGCAGCCTATCAAACTCTTAGAAAATTTGATTCTGCAGTTTCATACTATTCAAAAGTGATTCCCTACTTCCAAAACAGAGATAGTGTGACTCTCAGCTACCTGTATAGTAATCTTTCATTACTAAATTTTCACCAAGGTGATTTAAAACAGATGCAAAGTTATTCTCGGCAAGCTCTTAATATTCAAATCAAGCTCAAGGATTCATACGGGTCAGCTGCCTCTTACTCAAATTTGGCTCTTTACGAACACAAAAACGGAAATTATCAAAAGGCTATCGAATACTACAAGGCAAGTGCCAAGCACTATTTAGATGTGGATTTCAAAAAGGGCTACAGTGAATCCATCCGGTCCCTGGCTAATGTTTATCGTCAGGCCAGTATCATAGATAGCGCTGCGCGATATTTTTTCATCTACGACTCCATTGGGTTAGATCTCTTCCATCAAGACTATCAAGACAAAATCCTCGAGCTGGAAACTAAATACAACACCGCCGAACTTGAGCGTGATAACGCCCTTCAGGAAGCCGAACTGGAAGAAAGCCATAAACAGCTCACAATTTTGATTGCGGTAATTTTAATCCTTGCTGTATTAGCCTCTGGAGGCTATTACTTGATTGAACAACGAAGAAAACGCATTAAGGCCATCTCGGATCAAAAAATAAAAGACCTCCTTCAATCACAGGAAATGGAAACCGCCTATGCCCTACTTGACGGTCAGGATCAGGAGCGAAAACGGATAGCTGCCGAATTGCACGACAACCTTGGTAGTATTCTTGTCTCGTTAAACATGTTCGCAGATTCTTTGACCGCTAAATCTGATGATCCTAAAATGCAGGAAATAGCTGAGCGGATTAGTAAAACATCCAAGGAGGCCAACGAAACTGTTCGACAAATCTCTCATAGTTTGGATACTGGTCTGTTAAAACACTTCGGGCTGAAAGCAGCTATTTCACAATTGGCCGAGGCAATCGAAATGTCCAAAAACATCAAAGTAGACCTTCACTTGAATGTTGAGGATGTGTTTAATAACGAAATCGGTTTGGAACTTTACCGGATGATTCAGGAGCTCTTCAATAATGCCCTAAAACATGCTGATTGTAGCACGGTTCGACTTGAGCTCAATCAAATCGACAACAGCCTAAACTTAATCTTTGAAGATAATGGCAAAGGATTCGATGTAACTCAAAGCAAACGTGGAATGGGGCTTAGCAACCTTGAAACGCGTGCAGAAAAGTTAGGTGGTGAACTGAAGATTGACTCCAAGCAAGGCAGAGGCAGTACCTTTATTATTGAAATTCAAGAACTATGAGCATTATAAAAGTTCTTTTGGCGGATGATCACCAGATTGTTTTGGATGGTCTTAAAATGATTCTCGATGCTAATGAGCAGATCACAGTGGTCGGTGAAGCTGAGAACGGAGTGAAAGTTCTTGAATTCCTGGAAAAGAATTACGTAGACATAGTTGTCTTGGATATTAACATGCCTGAGATGGACGGCATCCGATGCTCCAAAAAAATAAAAGAGAAATTTCCCCATGTGAAAATTATCATTCTGACGATGTACGCGCAGAAATCATTTATACAGGAGATTGTACAAATTGGTATTGACGGTTGCCTAATCAAGAACAACACTGGAAAAGAACTTGCTCAAGCGATTACAAGAGTACATTCGGGAATGTCATATTACGATCAGATTCAGAATTTCAATTCCGAGGATCAATCAGTAAAACAACATCAACTCACGGAGAGAGAATTGGACATTATTCGAGCTTTGTCAGAGGGATTGTCCAGCAGTCAGATTGGCGAAAAGCTCTTTATTTCGGAGCATACAGTGAAAACTCACCGCAAAAACATCCTGAAGAAACTGGATATTCACAACAGCGCAGAGCTTGTGCAGTACGCAATTAATAATAGCATCATTTGATTAAACTTATTTTGAAATCAAGCGCTGTTTTTCACTAAGCATTTCTCTATATTTGCACTCCTTTTTAAAATCTGAAGCTGAGAAAGCGTAGGATTCTTTCAAAATCACTCAGAAGAGTAAAGAAATGAGACAAGACATTGCAGAGATCGTGAGAGGTGAGTACACCGAACTTAGAAACAGTTATCCTGAGTTCGGAGCTGGCGATACCATCAACGTACACTATAAAATTAAAGAAGGAAACAAGGAGCGTATCCAGCAGTTTCAAGGAACTGTCCTTCAAGTAAAAAACAAGAGCACGAACGGCGAAACCTTCACCGTAAGAAAAGTTTCAGGTGGAATTGCCGTAGAAAGAATCTTTCCATTCTTGACTCCTAACATCGACAAGATCGAGGTGCTAAGAAGAGGTAAGGTTAGAAGAGCAAGACTCTTCTACCTACGAGACAGAAAAGGGAAAGCTGCTCGAATCAAAGAGAAATTATAATCGAAAGATTTTATCCGATATTAGCCATCCCATTCAGTTGGGGTGGCTTTTTTCATTTATGGAACTGACATTTTCAAAATATCAAGGCACTGGAAACGACTTCATCCTGATCGACAATCGAGATGATGTCTTTCCGGCATCAACTGAGCTGATCACCAAACTCTGTGGTCGTAAATTCGGCATTGGGTCTGATGGCTTGATTTTGATTGAGAATCATGACGAGCTGGATTACCGAATGGTCTTTTTCAATCCCGACGGTTCAAAAAGTCTTTGCGGAAACGGCAGTCGATGCGGATTCGCTTTTGCACAAAAACTTGGAATAGTTAATACAAAAGGCACGTTCGAAACAACAGATGGCATTCATCATGCAAGCCAGGAAAATGGAGACATTCGATTCAGCCTTTTCGATGTTACCGTGCCAGAGGAAATTGGTAAAGACCGTTACATCAACACCGGATCGCCCCATCATGTTAAAATAGTTGACAATCTGGATCTGATAGATGTGATCGAAGAGGGTCGAAAAATTCGACACTCGAAAAGGTACATCGGACAAAATGGCACAAACGTCAACTTTGCACAACTCTTGCAGGACATGGTGAAGGTTCGGACGTACGAACGTGGTGTCGAAAATGAGACACTCTCATGTGGCACAGGAGTGACAGCAGTGGCTCTGGTAGCGTCAGAATTTGGGTACGAGTCCCCGGTCAAAATTGAAACGGCAGGGGGCCGATTAACAGTTGAATTTGAAAAAGATCAGAACACCTTCAAGAACATTTGGCTCTCCGGGCCTGCGACTCATGTTTTTGATGGAAGCATCGAAATCTGATTCATCTCCGACCTCCTTTTATATAACTTTGAAATCTTAATTTTTTACAAGGTATGCTTGATACGATAGGGCGAGGTGTTGCGAAAATATTCGGCACAAAATCAGATAAAGACCTTAAGGATCTAGAGCCATTTGTTGGCTTAATAAATAAAGAGTTTGATAAACTCAAAAACATTAGTGACGATGAGCTCCGTGGCAAAACCGATGAGCTAAAATCACGGATTGCGCAGGACTTAAAATCCATTGATGATCAGATTGCGCAGCTGAACGAGGATGTAAAGAATCCCGATCTGAATGTCGACCAGAAGGAGGACATCTTTTCACAGATAGATAAACTGGAAGAAGATCGAGATGAGGAGCTGGAAAAAGTGCTGGTCAAAATTCTTCCGGAAGGGTTTGCTGTGGTTAAAGAAACCGCCAGACGATTGGCGGAAAACAAAAAATTAACCGTTCAAGCTTCTCTTTACGACAAGCAGCTTGCCTCCACCAAACCCAACGTGGAAATCAACGGTGACACAGCCACTTGGCATAACAAATGGAATGCGGCAGGTAGCGAGGTAGAGTGGAACATGGTCCACTACGATGTGCAGTTGATAGGAGGAGTAGCCCTTCATCAGGGAAAAATCGCTGAGATGGCAACCGGAGAAGGAAAAACCCTTGTGGCAACTCTCCCAGCCTACCTCAATGCGCTGGCCGGACGAGGCGTACACATTGTGACCGTAAACAATTATCTGGCCCTTCGTGACTCGGAGTGGAATGCGCCTATTTTCCAATTCCATGGACTGAAGGTGGACTGTATCGACCAACATCAACCAAACTCTTTGGAGCGACGAGAAGCCTATAAGTGCGACATCATTTACGGCACGAACAACGAATTCGGGTTTGACTACTTGCGTGACAATATGTCCAGAAGTCCGGAGGAGTTGGTACAGCAAAAACACCATTACGCAATGGTGGATGAGGTGGATTCTGTTTTGATTGATGACGCTCGTACGCCATTGATTATTTCAGGCCCTATTCCAAAAGGTGACGAACATGAATTTTACGATCTAAAACCTCGAATCAACAAGCTCGTTGAAGCGCAGCGAAAAATCGTTTCAGAATACTTCAATGAAGCGAAGAAACTGATTGCAGCTGGTAACGAAGCTGAAGGTGGGCTTGCACTTTTCAGAGCATTCAGAGGACTACCCAAGCACAAGCCACTCATCAAGTACATGAGTGAAACCGGAATCAAGCAGATTCTTCAGAAAACGGAAAACATCTATTTGGCAGACAACCAAAAATTGATGCCAGAGGCTGATGCACCGCTTTTCTTCACCATTGATGAAAAAATCAACAGCATCGATCTTACGGATAAGGGAATTGACTTGATTACCGGCTCAGGTGAGGATCCGAATTTCTTTATTCTACCAGACATTTCCGTAGAGCTGGACCGTTTGGAAAAGGATGAAAGCACTCCGGAAAGCGATCGACTCGCCAAAAAAGATGAGGTCATTCGTGAATACAATCTGAAAAGCCAGCGAATCCACTCCGTAAATCAATTACTCAAGGCCTACTGTCTGTATGAAAAGGACACGGAGTACGTAGTAATGGATGACAAGGTGAAGATTGTAGATGAGCAAACCGGGCGGATCATGGAAGGTCGCCGATACTCAGACGGATTACACCAGGCCATTGAGGCCAAGGAAAATGTGAAAGTAGAGGATGCCACACAGACCTACGCCACGATCACCCTGCAGAATTATTTCCGTATGTACCACAAGCTAGCCGGGATGACCGGTACAGCTGAAACGGAAGCCGGGGAATTCTGGGATATCTACAAACTAGACGTGGTGGTCATCCCGACCAACCGACCCATCGCTAGAAACGATGATGACGACAAGGTCTATAAGACGGTTAGGGAAAAATTCAATGCCGTTACGGATGAGATCGTCCAATTGACTCAAGCTGGGCGTCCGGTTTTGGTGGGTACTACTTCGGTGGAGATTTCAGAGCTCTTGAGCCGAATGCTGAAAATGCGCAACATCAAACATCAGGTGTTGAACGCCAAACAGCACGCGAAGGAAGCTGATGTGGTAGCAGAAGCAGGTAAGCCCGGAACAGTGACCATTGCCACGAACATGGCTGGTCGTGGAACAGATATTAAGCTGACCCCAGAAGCAAAACAAGCTGGAGGCTTGGCCATCATTGGTACAGAACGCCACGAATCACGACGGGTGGATAGGCAGTTAAGAGGACGTGCTGGTCGTCAGGGAGATCCCGGATCATCTCAGTTTTACGTCTCTTTGGAGGACAATTTGATGAGACTCTTCATGTCGGGTCGTGTTGCCAAGATCATGGACCGATTGGGTCTCCAGGAAGGTGAAGTGATTCAGCACTCGATGATTACCAAATCAATTGAAAGAGCCCAGCGAAAAGTTGAGGAAAACAACTTTGCGATCAGGAAGCAGCTCTTGGAGTATGACAATGTCATGAACTCTCAGCGTGAGGTGATTTACAAGCGTCGAAAAAATGCATTGTACGGAGATCGATTAGAGCTGGATATCCTGAACATGCTTTACGACACCTGTGAGGAAATTGCCGCAAGTGCAAAAGTTGAGAACAGTCTGGATAGCTTGAAGCTAAACGCCATTGGCACACTAGGGCTCGATTTTCAAATCACGGAAGACGAGCTTGAAAAAATTGATCAACCGGTCTTATCTGAAAGACTTTACAATGAGGCGCTTGAGAATTACGGAAAGAAAAATCAACGAAACATTGATTCGATCCTGCCAATTCTTCGAAGAATTGACCTAACACGCGGAGGTACGGTCGATAACATAGGCATCCCATTCACCGATGGAAAGAAGCAGGTAGGTGCGGCTGTTCCGCTCAAAGAATCCATTGAAAAAGAAGGCAAGCCTGTGATCAAGGAGATGGAGAAGCTGGTCTCTTTGGCCATGATTGACCAGACGTGGAAAGAGCATCTTCGTGACATGGACGATTTGCGTCAATCCGTTCGAAATGCACAATACGAGCAAAAAGACCCACTTTTGATTTACAAATTCGAGGGATTCGAGATGTTCAAAGCATTCATCGGACGAGTGAATCAGGAGACCATTTCATTCTTGATGAAGGCGGAAATTCCTATCTCTGAGGAGCAGGATGTGCAGGAGGCCAAAGCACAAAGAGCTGCAAGAAATTACAAGGAGTCGAAAGAGGAAAGCCGATCGGCCCTATCTGGCGGTGGAGCTCCTCAAAATCGACCACCGGCTGAAAAAGCACAGCCGGCTAAATCCGAGAAAATTGCCAGTCGTAATCAGCGAGTTAATGTCCAATATGCCGACGGCAAAATAAAAAAGGATGTTAAATTCAAAACTGTTGAACAAGACCTCAAAGCCAACAAGTGCGTACTGATCGATTGATCATATTGTTAGCATTAGCTGTTTTCGGGTGCAAAACCACTCAAACCACCCAGTCCGTTGGGACGGTGAGTTCATATAGTGAGGACATCAGCGTGCACCGACCCACATTCGAGAATAAATTTACGGGTGTATCCGTCGACACAAATTTTTATGAACCAGAAGGACACATCAGAGCGGAGCTTGATAGTATTAACAAAATGATCATTCGAGAGAACTTCAAGCCTCGAACCGAGCAAGGATATACTATACAAGTCTACAACGGAGCAAGCCGGGAGGACGCTGTGCAAGCCCTTGGAGAAGTCCGAGTGAAATTCCCGGATATTGAAGCGAACATGACATATTTCCAGCCGGATTTTAGGGTGAAAGCCGGTAAGTTTCTGGATCGAGTGGTAGCCTATGAGACCTATGAAAAAGTAAAGAAAGAATTTAGGACAGCACTGCTAGTTCCGGAAAAAATTAAAGTCAATCGTGACTGATCTGATTTCTCAAATAAAGAAGTTGGCAAAAGACTATCATGCTGAGATCGTCGGTATAAGGAGGCATATCCATGCCAATCCTGAGCTGTCATTTCAGGAATTTAAGACCGCAGATTTTGTAGAATCCAAGCTGAAGGAATTCGGAATCAGCAATTTCGAAAGACGTGTCGAAACGGGAATCGTTGGAATTATTCAGGGCTCAGGAGAAGGCAAGACCATCGCTCTTCGCGCGGACATGGACGCCCTACCTATTTTCGAGAAAAACGATGTGGATTATAAATCTCAGAACGAAGGGATCATGCATGCCTGTGGCCATGATGTGCACACGTCCAGTCTTTTGGGTGCTTTGAAAATCCTCAACGATCTGAAGGATCAATGGTCCGGTCAAGTCAAGTTTATTTTCCAACCTGGTGAAGAATCCGCACCCGGAGGTGCATCGCTTCTCATCAAGGATGGTGTTTTAAAAGATCCCAGACCAGAGACCATTTTGGGTCAGCACGTGATGCCATTGATTCCAGTCGGACAGGTGGGTTTTCGCTCAGGAAAATACATGGCCAGTGCCGATGAAATTTATTTTACCGTAAAGGGCAAAGGCGGTCATGGCGCCATGCCGGAGTTGGCTGTTGATCCTGTGGTCATCGCCAGTCACATCATCATTGCACTTCAGCAGATCGTCAGTAGAATGGCCAGTCCCAAAATGCCAAGCGTTTTGACCTTTGGGAAAGTTCAGGCCAATGGTGCCAACAACGTGATCCCAGACGAGGTGAAAGTGGATGGCACATTCCGAACTTTCGATGAGGATTGGCGAGCAGAAGCGAAAAAGAAAATGAAGAAAATGGCCGTGGGTATGGCCGAATCCATGGGCGCAACCTGCGAATTCCAGATTGTGGACGGATATCCGTTTTTAACAAATGAGCCAGAATATACGGCTAGAAACAGAGCAGCCGCTGAAGCCTACCTTGGCGAAGAAAATGTACAGGACCTGGATCTTTGGATGGCTGCAGAAGACTTTGCCTACTACTCACACGAGTCTGATGCCTGCTTTTATCGATTGGGAATCCGAAATGAAGAAAAAGGTATCACCTCGAATGTGCACACAGCCACATTTGACATTGACGAGGATGCGCTGAAAATTGGATCTGGATTAATGGCCTGGCTGGCCATCACTGAACTTTCCAGCTAGAAAGCAACTTCTACCTGAAATCTAAAAACTGTTTGATTGTCACCATCAGGGATATCCTGGTAACTATAGTCCGTTTGCATTTTCAGATTATGTTCCCTCACGTATTTCGAAATACCGAAGGTGTATTCGGTAATGTCATTTATAGTGGAAGCGTCATCGGCATCAATGTCAGTGAAGCGACCAGCAAACTCCCAGTTTGAAGGTAATACATACCCACCTTGAATGACGATCCCGTGCCCTGTTCCGAATCCATTGTTATCATTCTTGGTGACACGATTGGCATATTCTGAAGCCACCGACCAGCCTTTGTATTTGAACATTAAATCCACAAACCAGGATTCAAGGTCATTCGAAAGATAGTTGCCGTTCCCATCATCGGTGAAATCTCCAAGGTTTCCCCGCTCTCGCACCGCGCCATTGTTAATGTCTCCTGTTATCCCAATAGACAATTTTGGAGTTGGTTCTCTTTTTAGGTCGGCACCAAAATAATCACCCTTGGAGGTGAAGTCACCGAACGGCAAGAATTCCAATCGACCGGTAATCTGTCGGCCATTGTCCGGGTTGTCCACCGCAATATTCCTACCCTCACCCAATGAGACAGCCAAGGCTTGTTTGAAGACAAAATTTTCGCCGCTCTTGTGACGCAACTGAAAACCTAAATCACGATCAAGGTTGAATAGGGCGTTGACTAAACTTCGATCTACAAACTGTAGTTTCTGGGAGGAAATGACCCGCTCCCTATTCCCTGGTAATTTGGTCTGGCCAAACCACAACTGCCACCCATCAACAAACTCCCATTGAACCACTGCGTCCAGCACGATACTAGCGGTCCCGCGGGATTCAGGAATTTGTCCACTACTGTGATCTCGATTCGATAACGCAAGCTCCACTTTGTACATGATGCTCGGGTCATAGGCAAAGCCGTCAAATTTTAATCTTGCACGCCGGGTTAGCAGCTGTTCCGAATATTCATTGGTTTCCAGATTGGTAGTTCCTGCATAGAGCGTCTGAAAACGAAATCCAAATTTGACAAAGAAACTGGAGTCTTTCGCGGTAGTTGTCAAGCCTTTCCCATAGCGATCACTTGAGTAATTCTGGCCGAAAGCACTGATTGAAATAAGAAAAACCAGCAACGCAAATAACTGGTCTCGGAGAGTAGGATTTATGGTGGTCATAATTTGCGCTCAATTATACCCATCTCAAATGAAATAATTGGTTAATATTCAGGAAACATTGGCTTATTAGCTTTGCGGCCAATAAATAAACCACCAACCCATGGAATACGGCTTATTCGAAATCTTACAACTTATCGGTTCGCTTGGATTCTTCATTTATGGCATGAAGGTCATGAGCGAAGGAATACAGAAAGTGGCCGGAGGAAAAATGCGGAGCATTCTCAGCTCCATGACTTCAAATCGTTTCAAAGGAGTTTTTACGGGGTTTAGCATTACTGCATTGGTTCAGTCTTCATCAGCGACCACCGTGTTGGTTGTAAGCTTTGTAAATGCCGGATTACTTTCTCTTACGGAATCCATTGGGGTAATTATGGGTGCCAATATTGGAACAACCATCACGGCTTGGTTGATTTCCATCGTCGGCTTCAAAGTGAAGATCGCCAGTTACGCACTGCCCATTATCGCCATTGGTTTCCCCATGATGTTTTTCAATAAGGAAAAAATCAAGTTCTGGGGAGAGGTTTTGATAGGGTTTGCCTTGCTTTTCATGGGACTGGCATTGCTCAAAGATTCTGTTCCTGACATCAAATCAAATCCCGAGATTCTTGCTTTTGTGAGCAATTGGTCTGACATGGGATTCATCTCCACTTTGATCTTTGTGGGAATAGGTACTCTACTGACTGTGGTGGTGCAATCATCCAGTGCAGCAATGGCTCTGACCCTGGTGATGGCCAACAATGGCTGGATTCCTTTCGAGCTTGCTGCAGCCATGGTATTGGGTGAAAATATCGGAACTACGATCACTGCCAACCTTGCTGCAATCATTGGAAATGTCCATGCTAAAAGAGCAGCTTTCGCCCACTTCATTTTCAATGTTTTCGGGGTAATCTGGATCATGATATTGATCAATCCGGTTATAGACCTGATCGACACCTACATGGTATCAACCAATCAAGGTTCTCCGTTTCTGGCGGCAGCCAGCATACCGGTTGGACTTTCTATTTTCCATACCTCGTTCAATATCGTCAATACGCTCCTTCTCATTGGATTCGTAAAATTCATCGCAGATGTAGCACAGAAAGCTGTCAAGACGACTGGTGACGATGAGTTTAAGCTGGAGTACATCAGCACAGGCATGATGAACACGGCCGAATTATCTATAGAAGAGGCCCGGAAAGAAACTGTGAGACTGGCGGATGTAGCCACCAAGATGTCCAAAGCATTCAGATCTCTTTTGGACAGTGACAAACCTAAAAAGCAAAAGAAATTCTTAAAGAAGATTAGAAATCAGGAGGAAATCACTGATCGAATGGAGCAGGAAATCTCCAAATATCTAATGGACGTTTCGTCTTCCGGTACGCTAAGTGCTGAGGGGACTCGTCAAGTGTCTAAGCTCCTCAGCGTAGTTAATGAACTCGAAAGAATCGGTGACATCTATTTTCAAATGTCGAAAGACGTGGATCGATCCGTCAGCAATGAGACCTTCTTTACAGATAAGCAAGTCAAGAACTTGCATGGAATGCTGGATCTTATAGATGATGCTTTTGACATTATGAAAGAAAATCTCTCATCCATAAAAGGTACCGAAGAAGGGCTTGCACCAGCTGTGGCGAAAGAAGAGGAGATAAATAAAATGAGAAATCAACTGCGCAAGCAGCTAATGAAAGAAATGGACAGCACATCTTACGATCCAAGACGTGATGGTTGGTACAAAGACCTTGTTCATTTATGTGAGAAACTTGGTGACCACATCATCAACGTATCTGAGGCCATTACGGGAGAGCTGGAAAAGGACGTTCGAGACGCTGATTGATTCATTGAGCTGAGCATCCATGATCAGGCTTGAGACATTTTCTTTTAGGAAAATTGGTATTGTATTTTTTGCAATAGCATTATTCCTATTGTCAATTGATTTGTTGGCACTGCCCCTCGCCGGCATGGCTGACAGCATGACCTATTTGGTTAGTGCTACCTCCAATCCTTTCATTGGACTATTCATCGGCTTACTCCTGACGGCCATTCTTCAGAGTAGTTCCACCACAACTTCCCTTGCAGTAGCTGCGGTTGCGTCGGGTTCGATTGACTTACCAAATGCGATTCCAATAATCCTGGGAGCCAATGTAGGAACAACAATCACGAGCACGATTGTAGCCTTTGGGTTTATCACAAAGGCAAAGGAGTTTCGTCGAGCTGTGTCTGCAGCCATGATCCACGATATGTTCAACATCCTGGGCGTCTTGCTGCTTTTCCCATTGGAGTTGAAATATCACCTACTCGAAAGAGCAAGTTCGCAGCTGGCATCTTTTCTACCCACTGGTCAAAGTGTGGAAAACGGAGGGTTTTGGTTCGGTCAGGCATTAGACTTTTTAAGTAATGGGATTCTTGGTCTGACGGGCCCGGTGATCACGCTGCTATTGTCTATTCTGATGCTATTCGTAAGCATAAAACTGATTGCAAAAATCCTTTATGAGCAATTGGTTGGCGAACGGGAGCAGCAGTTCCGAAACGTCGTTTTCAAGAATCCATTCAGGGCATTTGGCTGGGGATTGGGGCTCACCTCCGTGGTGCAATCCAGCTCATTGACCACATCTCTTATTGTGCCTCTGGTTGCCACTGATAAAGTGAGATTAGGCAGAGCGTTTCATTTCCTAATGGGTGCCAACATAGGCACCACCATTACGGCCATCATCGCAGCGCTTTTCCGATCAGAAGCCGCCATGAGCCTAGCCGTCGCTCACTTTTTATTCAATACTACCGTGGTGATCATCTTTGCTGCTTTGCCCTTTATTGGCAGAATCCCTATTTATTTGGCGGAACGATTGGGTCACTTAATGTTCAGGTTCAGAATAGCTGCGTTCGTTTATATCACCTTGGCTTTTTTCGCCATCCCTTTTGGGTTGATTTACCTAAGCAATAATGCGAAAGCTAAAACTGAACAATCGACCGAGCAGGTAACACCTGAATAAGTTTTCTTAACTTCCCTTTTTTAACTTGCACGAAAAATCAGGCATGTTGTCAGGTGTCATAAATAGACTCACGGAATACGTAAAACTCAAGGCTGAGCAGGTCAAACTTGAGGTGATGGCTCGCATGGCTAGTGTGCTGAGTCAGGTACTTGTTTTTTCTATGATCGCCTTCCTGGGCCTATTCCTGATTTTCTTTCTCAGCTTCGCATTGGGATCGTATCTAAACGAAATTTTGGACAGCCAATATCTCGGTCATTTAATCATTGCGGGAGCGTATTTTTTGGTCTTGGTAATTATCGGCTTGTTTGCTAAAACCGGAAAAATCCAAGGCTGGATCGAAACGTTGATTTTGAAGGCAGGAGAAAACGAAGAGATCGATGACGAAGAGTAGAACGAAAACTTATCAAACGAAAAGTCAGGAGCTGGCTGCCAAGGAAAAGATGCTCCTGGATGATCTGGACACCAGTGGCGGCAGGCTTAAAAAAATAGCTCTTTGGTCTCTGGGAGCCGGCCTGATCGGACTGGTTTTCTGGGGCTTATTCAGCGCCTTCTCCTCCAAGGAAAAGAAACCCAAAAAGAAGAAATCCAAGGGGAAGGTTCCGAAGAATTATCCGATTGTGGATTCCTGGATTGAGCAAGTTGCTCCCAAGGTGGGTGATTGGATTTTGAAGGAATTTAAAAATCCTAGTTCGAAATAAGGGACTCTCTGCGGCGCATCTTACCTGCCGGTATTCCAAACATCATCTTGAATCTTCTGCAGAAATAAGCTGTGTCCTTGTAGCCTACATCCTTACCGATTTCACGAATGCTTTTCTTAGAAGTCCTCAGAAGGTTTACGGCCATTTCCATCCGTTGATATTCAATATAGTCCTGAGGGTTAATGCCCGTCAACATTTTGAAGTACTGGCCTACATAATCCTCAGACACATTGGCCACATTGGCCAAGACTTTATTGCTGAGATCATTGCTTAAATTTTCTTTTATAAACCCAAAAAGATCTATCAACCTCGGATCACGGAAGTACGTGCTGTTGGTCGCTAGCTGTTCCACAAAAAGCCCCTGCTTCAGGATGTGACGGATCAGTTCGACAACCAGCTCTTCCGTTTTGATTTTGACCAATCTGTCCTTTCCCGGAAGATCCTCCCTTGCCTCCTTATTGACAATGTTGATTAACTCAACCAATGTGTCATTATTGGAAACCTTAAATCCAGGGATATCCAGCGAAGCAAAGAAATTCACCGAGTCAAAGGCTTTAGCTTCAAACGACACAAAACTGAACGAATCACGATTGGCTTGACCGTTTACTCCCTGCGAGTCAAAGTATTCCTGCTTGCTACTGAGGAAATCTTCTTTATTCATGACGTCAGGATCTCCAGAACCATACGTCATAGAGACCATCTTCCCCCCGGGGATAAAAATCACTTCACCCTCGGTCGCTTCCTCTTTCTGTTTCCCAAAGAAAATCTTGCCTTTGTGAACGACTATCAGTGTGTTCTCCACTTCATAGTTGTTCTCAATGGTGACTGGCTTCAGAATGTTAATATTTCGAGCCTTAATGTATCGAATCGACAATGATTCGATAATCTGATTGTAGTCTTCCATTTATACTTTTAGAATGTCTATGCTGGTATTCCTCAAAAATTCGAGGAGACAATTGTATAAATCTAATAGGAATTCCTATAAATCCAAGAAAATGCTAAGAGTAAATGATTTGTGTTATTTCAATAATCCTCTTGAAATAACCATTTTTTGAATCTCCGATGTGCCCTCATAGATCTGCGTGATCTTCGCATCTCGCATCAATCTTTCGACGTGGAATTCTTTGACAAAACCGTATCCACCGTGGATTTGTACCGCCTCGACAGCTGCATTCATTGCAACTTCCGAAGCAAATAATTTGGCCATGGCGCTTGCATGAGCATAGTCACCGCCTTCATCTTTTATTTGGGCTGCCTGAAAGCACAGCAATCTCGCCGCATCGATTTTGGTCGCCATATCAGCCAGCTTGAATTGAATAGCCTGATGATTGGCTATCTCTGTTCCGAACGCTTTTCTCTCCTTGGCGTATTTGATGGATAACTCCAAAGCTCCCGAGGCAATCCCGAGCGCTTGAGAAGCAATCCCGATCCTCCCGCCATTGAGCGTGCTCATTGCAAAGGAGAAGCCGAAACCATCTGCTCCAATTCTGTTTTCTTTAGGAACCTTAACATCCTGAAACATCAAAGAATGCGTATCAGATCCTCTGATTCCCAACTTATCCTCTTTTCGTCCGACAGTGAAACCCTCCATGCCTTTCTCTACAATAAAGGCGTTAATTCCTTTGTGTTTTTTCTCAGGATCAGTTTGAGCAATTACAAGATAAATGCTGGCGGAATTGCCATTTGTAATCCAGTTCTTGGTTCCATTGATCAGGTAATGATCGCCTTTGTCCTCAGCTGTGGTTCTTTGAGAAGTGGCGTCTGATCCGGCTTCCGGTTCGGACAGACAGAAAGCCCCAATTTTTTCTCCAGTGGCGAGTTTCGTCAGGTATTTCTGTTTTTGCTCCTCAGTCCCGTATTTTTCAAGACCCCAGCAAACCAATGAGTTATTCACCGACATGCACACCGAAGCTGACGCATCCACTTTGGAGATTTCCTCCATTGCCAGAACGTAGGACACTGAGTCCATGCCACCTCCATTGTATTCCGGGCTTACCATCATCCCCATGAAACCCAACTCACCCATCATTTTCACTTGCTGAGCCGGGAACTCTTGCTTGTTGTCACGCTCGATTACGCCTGGGAGGAGTTCTTTTTGAGCAAAATCTCTTGCGGCATCTCTTACGGCAAGCTGTTCTTCGGTGAGATTAAAATTCATGATCGTGGGTTAATGTTTTGAGGGCGCAAAAATAAAAAAAGGATTCAGCTTTAAGGCCGAATCCTTCAATTACAATTCTTTGTGATTAATCGTTTCCTAAAAAGGACAAAACATAAAACATTAAAGTTGACACTGCGGCCAATGCGGCAATCAAGTATGTAGAAGCAGCAGCATTAAGCGCATCCTTCGCCATGGCATGCTCACTCTCGTCTACTATGTTTCTTTCTTTAATCCAGGCTAGAGCCCTATTGCTTGCATCATATTCTACAGGTAGAGTAACTAAAGAAAAAACAGTGATAACCGTCTGACAAGCGATTAAGATTAAAAGAACATTGTTGAAGCCCATTCCCATCATTACAGCACCTCCAAAAATTGAAATCATTATGATGACATTCATGATCCGCCCGCTAACGTTCTGGATTGGAACCATCGCCGATCTGAATTGTAACATGCTGTACGCGGTGGCATGTTGAATCGCATGGCCACACTCATGGGCCGCCACGGCAGCAGCAGCCGCAGATCGACCATTATATACGTCAGGACTCAGGTTTACGGTTTTATTTGATGGGTTATAATGATCAGTGAGTTGACCTTGAACGCTCACTACCTCAACGTCATTAATACCATTGTCTCGAAGCATGAGTTTAGCGATTTCAGCTCCTGAAAGTCCAGAGCCAAGTTGGACCTGTGAGTATTTCCTGAATTTTTTCTTTAAACGATTTCCAGCAAACCAACTGGCGATCATAAACACAACTATTATTAGAATAAACATATTTCTATTTCTTTATTTGTTCAACAATTTTAGTGGTGGAATAGCCGTCGACCAAATCTATGGTTTCGACCTTTCCTCCATTTTCGATTACGATATCAGCCCCTACAATGTTGCTGATTTTGTAGTCATTTCCCTTGACCAAAACATCAGGGATTAATTCTCCAATTAACTCCAAGGGAGTGTCCTCTCCGAACAGCACCACTGCATCCACAAATCCCAGAGCTGCAATCAATCTGGCTCGGGCATTCTCGTCGTTAATCGGTCGATTTTTTCCTTTGAGTTTCTTGACGGAAGAATCTTCATTGACTGCTACAATCAGCCTGTTTCCCTTAGCTCTGGCCTTTTCAAGGTAATCCACATGACCGAGATGAAGAATATCGAAACAGCCATTCGTAAAAACCACATCGAGTCCGGCATCCTTCCACCCTTGAACGGTTTGGACGACCTGCTCCCTAGTTTGTATTTTCTTTTCGCTGTTCATTTCTTTTGACAAAAACTGAAAGAACTACCGCAACCAAACCGTAAATCAATACGGCGAGCAATTGCGAACCGTGCAACAGCGTAGCAAAAAATACGCCTGTCGTCTGATCTATCCCATAAAGTGACAACATGGCAGCCACCAGCACTTGAAACGTCCCGAATCCGGACTGAACAGGCAATACAAACGCAATAACCCCGGCAGCCAGAATGGAAATACCAGCTCGCCAATCAAGGCCTGATGTTTCCTCCATGGAGAAAACGACCAGATAGGTCATGAGGAAATAGACAACCCAGATGCCCAATGTCACGAGAGTGAACTGAGTGAGCTTGACGTCCTTCAATGAAATTAGACCCGCCCACAGGTTCCGACTAAAAAGACCAACTTTCGTTTCACTTGGAAATACCCATTTAAAGAAGACAAATGCGCCCGCGCCCACAACCGCTATAAATATGACCAAAATCAATCCCCAATTGTAATCTAGGTTGACCGTCTTTTCAATGAAGGACAGTAATTGATCAGATTGAACTGCAAAGCCCAAAAGGATAATCAAACCCAAGGCCAGCACATCTACAATTCGCTCCGTTATTACTGTACCGAAACTAGTAGAAACCGGAATTCTATCACTCTTGTAAAGGACTCCACATCTAGTCACCTCACCAAGCCGTGGCAACAATAGATTTGCCAAGTAGCCGGACATCACAGCCAGAAACATTCGGAAGGTCGTCGGACTATAACCAAGTGGCTCCAGCTGCAATTTCCAACGATAAGATCTCAGGATATATCCAAGAAGAGAGACGGCCATGGACAGGACAACCCAACTGTAATTTACCTCAGAGGCCTTGGCGATAAATTCATCCGGATCGATTTTCTGAAAAACGAAATAGAGAATGATCACCGCCAGTCCTACGCTCAGAAGAACCTTGAGAAAAGTTGATAACTGCTTAGACATGGCCTAAACGACCTGATTATTTTCGTCAGGAAAGATCACAGTTGGTTCAAAACCTTTCGCCTCCTCCATATCGATGGAGCCATAAGATATGACGATCACGACATCACCAACCATGGCTTTTCTGGCTGCCGGTCCATTTAAACAAACATCTCTGGAGCCTCGCTCCCCTTTAATGACATATGTCTCAAGTCGTTCGCCATTGTTGACATTTACCACCTGGACTTTTTCGCCAGCAATCAAATTTGCAGCGTCCATTAAGTCCTCATCAATGGTGATAGACCCCACATAGTGCAGTTCAGCACCTGTGATTTTGACTCTATGAATCTTAGATTTTACTACCTCTATCCGCATCTGGTTTCATTCAGACCGCAAATATAGGTTATCGATTAATCTGACGCCCTCCACATATCCCGCCACACATAAAGAAATTGGTCCAGATTCCGGCGTAGAATCCAAAACTTCGAAATCAGTGTTTACGGCCTCTGCATATTCAAGCTCGAATCCCGAAACAGATTTATAATGATTATTGGCCGCTTGTATTGCCTCATTTACAGAGTTGGCTTTATTGAAAACAGTTTTCGCCCTTTGTAAACCTCCATAAATCGTTGCTGCTACTTCACGTCCTTCATTCGATAGCCGGCCATTTCTTGATGACATGGCCAGGCCATTTTTCTCTCTGATTATGGGACAACCCACAATATCCGTTTGAATAGAAAGATCACGGACCATAGAACGCACTATCGTAATTTGTTGGAGGTCTTTAAGCCCAAAGTACGCTTTGTCGGGCTGCACGACATTGAGCAATTTACTCACGACAATGCCGACTCCATTGAAATGACCGGGGCGATATTTCCCCTCAAGTGATCGCTCCATTTCACCAAAGTCTAATTTCAATCTTGGCTTGGTAGCGTAGAATTCATCGATGGTTGGCGCAAACAGGATGTCGCACTTTCCATCTAATTTTTTCTTATCGAACTCCAATTCGCGGGGATATTTCTCCAGATCTGACGAATTATTGAATTGCAGCGGGTTCACGAAAAGTGAAACCACGACCACATCATTTTCTTTTGCCGCATTCACCAATGACAGGTGTCCATCGTGCAAAGCGCCCATTGTAGGCACCAATCCAACAGACTGCCCGAGCCTCTTTCGCTTGGAAATTTCCTGAATTAGCTGATCGTTTTTAACAAAATATAGCATGAAAGAGCTGTGGCTATGTTACTGACAATGTTGATAGTAAACCAAAAATATGGTATTTTTGTGCTCATTTTCTCACAAGCAACAAGCAAACACTTTAAGTTATGTCGAATATCAAGATCCTTTATGTGGCTAGCGAAATTAATCCGTTCTTAAAAACCTCAGAGGTTGCGGATTTCGTGCGAAGACTTCCTCAGGCCATGCAGGAAAGAGGGATGGAAATAAGAATCTTAGTTCCTCGATTTGGACTTATCAACGAACGAAAAAATAGGTTACATGAAGTCGTTAGGCTCTCTGGGATCAATATTTCTGTTGGTGATGAAGAAAAGCCACTAGTGATAAAGGTCGCTTCAATACCAAATGCAAAACTTCAGGTTTACTTCATTGATAATGAAGATTATTTCCACAGAAAATCGGTCTTCTTCGACAAGCAAGAAAAATTCTTCGAAGACAATGACGAGCGAGCAATATTCTTCTGCAAGGGCGTTATTGAAACTGTGAAAAAATTAGGATGGTCTCCAGATATCATACACTGCAACGATTGGATGACAAGTTTGATCCCACTTTACGTAAAATCTACGTATAAGAATGATCCGATTTTCCAAAATTCTAAGACAGTATTCACTATTTATGACAATCAATTCACCCACCAATTTGGTGATGATTTGATTGAAAAAGTACGAATGATTGACATTGATGATACTATGCTTCACCCATTGAAATCTGCCAACTATGAAGGTTTCATTAAGTTGGGTGCACAGTATTCTGATGCGGTGATCTACGCAAATCAAAAATCTACTGACAGTTTCGAGAAGCTAATGGAAGACATTGCTGGTGGGAAGAAAATCGAAACGATAGAAAAAGACGAAAATTTAGAAGACTCATACTTCAATCTATATAATGAACTTATTGGCTAAGAGGGGGAAATGGTGGCTGCTAGCCATGTTAATTACTGTTTGGGGTTGCAAAGAAGATTTAGGGATTGAAGTCGAGCCTGGTCAAGGAAGAACCGAAGGAACCTCTGTGGAGCTCACATTACCCGTATCCAACGTGTTTTATGATAGTGTCAGAACTGACAAAACTGGCATCCTCCTAGCCGGTGAATATAGTGATGGAGAATTCGGATCGCTGGTCGGATCGTCTTACTTTGAGTATAATTTCAAAAGTGGCTTGACCTCTCTCAGTCAAGCCTGGATTCCTAAATCTTTAGAAGACTCTGAAGGCAATATTATAAATTATGCTGATTCCTTAGATGACCTGACATTTGACGGTGCACTTTTGAGGTTACGATTGAATAATGTGTTGGCAAGTACAAATCTGGTTAATAATGAATTTGTAGTTCATACCCTGTTGGATTCAATATACGACAAAGCCGTCTACCTTAACACACGATCAATTGAAACAGATGAAGAAATTGGAAGAGAAGTCGTCTCATTAGACTTGGACATGGTGGATTTTCAATCCGATACTTTAACGGTTGAATTAGATGTAACATCTACTGCAATTGAAAATGTCTTTAAGCGATTACTTAATGATGGGTTAAGTAATAGAGAGCTCGGACTTAAGGTCTCATCTGACATGAGCAACAGTCTTTGGTCTTTTGTGGCAGAGGATGATACTACTGAATTACAAATTACGATTAGAGGGAACGTTTACGATACCGCCGGAATAGCAACAATCAGGACAGACACGACGTTTACAACTGTTTTCTCAATTTCTGGCACACGACATTTTGTTAATATTCAAAGAGAACGGTCAGGAACGCCTTTAGAAGGCCTTCAGCACGGAGATGAATTTCAATTGAATGAAGATGAAGTGGTGTACTTTCCTCTTGCAGGAGTCCTGCCGGCAGTTGAGGTTTCTCCTTATCGAGATTTTGCAATCTTGGAGCAAACCCTTATAGCCAATCTTGGCGAAATATCAATTTCGAAAAACGAAAATTCAGAGTACGTGCCTTATGTCAAACAGACCCGAGCATATTTCGGAAGTAGTAATGAAGACAAAGTTCATGTTAATTGGCCTGGAGCTCTCACCAATCAAGGAATTTTTTCGACGGCACTTCTAACAGATGATTCGTATGCAGGAAGTGGATCGATCGCACTCCTTGCAATGGCCAACGATACTCTTGAAATGTCCCCTCTTACGCTCGGATTTCGGGGAGAGTTTACTGCTTTTTGGCAAAACCTGCATAAGAATACTATTGATGAGTTTTTGGGTGTTGATGAAGAAGATAGACGATTTCCATCTTCAGAATTGACCAATCTTGATAGACTTGTTTTGTATCCATCTACCACATTGGATATTGGGAAAAGTTCAATTCCATCCGAAGGTGTAAACTTGAAAATCTTATACACTAAGATCAAAGACTAATGTGTGGCATTGTTGGCTATATCGGACACCAGCCTGCCTATCCCATCTTATTGAAGGGTCTTCAAAGGCTAGAATACAGAGGTTATGACAGTGCTGGAATTGCACTCCTTCAAGACAGCAAAATAGCGCTCAACAAGAAAGAAGGCAAGGTCAAAAACCTGGAAGGCGAGCAGGAAAAATCGAAAGCCACCATTGGAATTGGGCATACCAGATGGGCGACACATGGAGCACCAAACGATGTGAACGCTCACCCCCATCTCTCTGCAGATGGTTCTCTTGTCATGATTCACAATGGGATCATAGAGAACTATGGGAGTCTGAAGCAGGACTTAATCAATAGAGGGTACGAGTTCAAAAGTGACACTGACACAGAGGTATTCGTTACGTTTATTCAAGACATTCAAAAAGAAGGGAATTTATCACTAGAAGATGCGTTCCGCGTGGCGTTGACGAAGGTGGTTGGAGCCTACGCAGTAGTGGTGATGTCTGTGAATGAACCCAGAAAGCTGGTGGCTGCCCGGAAAGGAAGCCCAATGGTTTTAGGACTTGGAAAGAATGAGTATTTTCTTGCTTCTGATGCTACTCCAATCATAGAATACACCAATGAAGTTATCTATCTAAACGATGAAGAAATTCTCGTCCTGACGGATGATGGGTACGATATAAAAGACTTGGACGCAGCACCTCAAACTCCCTATGTTCAAACTCTAGACATGGAACTTGAGGCCTTAGAAAAAGGTGGTTACGAGCATTTCATGCTCAAAGAAATTTTCGAGCAACCAAACTCTATAAAAGATTGCATGCGTGGGCGGCTGAATTCCGAAACGGGAGAGCTCGTTCTGGGAGGAATTCGAGAATATGCCAATGCCCTGGCAAACGCTGAGAGAATAGTCATTTTAGCCTGTGGCACTAGCTGGCATGCCGGTTTAGTTGCGGAGTACCTCTTCGAAGATCTTTGCCGTATTCCGGTGGAAGTAGAATATGCTTCTGAATTCCGATACAGAAATCCAATAATCAAGGAAGGTGATATTGTAATCGCGATTTCTCAGTCAGGTGAAACCGCCGACACCCTAGCGGCAATTGAACTGGCCAAAAGCAAAGGAGCCATTGTGCTGGGTGTGGTCAATACAGTTGGTTCTTCAATTGCCCGGGCTTCTCACGAAGGGGCATACTTGCATGCTGGACCTGAAATCGGAGTGGCTTCTACTAAAGCCTTCACTGCTCAATTGACAGTATTGTCGATGATTGCCTTGAGATTGGCCAATCGAAAAGGAACCATTTCGGACACCAAATACCGAGAGCTTTTGATCGAACTGGACAGTATTCCGGCTAAGGTTGCTAAGGTTTTGAAGTCTAATGATAACATTGAGGAGATCTCTGAGATGTTCAAGGATGCTCAGAATTTCCTTTACCTAGGTCGTGGATACAACTTCCCGGTAGCTTTGGAAGGAGCTTTGAAGCTTAAAGAAATCTCTTATATCCACGCAGAGGGATATCCGGCAGCTGAAATGAAGCACGGACCTATCGCACTGATCGATGAGAAAATGCCGGTTGTGGTGATTGCTACTCGGGACAGCTCCTACGACAAAATCGTTTCGAACATCCAGGAAGTGAAAGCGAGGAAAGGTGTTGTCATCGCAGTGGTAACAGAGGGTGATGTGCTGATTCCTAAAATGGCAGATTTCACTATCGAAGTGCCTTCAACGCACGAATCATTGATGCCCCTCGTATCCGTAGTACCTCTTCAGTTGCTGTCTTATCACATCGCCGTGATGCGAGGTTGCAACGTCGATCAGCCTAGAAATTTGGCCAAATCCGTAACGGTAGAATAATGAAAAAAATCATTGAATCTCCTCAAGCCCCAGCTCCAATTGGACCGTATAGTCAGGCAGTTGAAGTGAATGGCATGCTCTATGTTTCTGGCCAGATTCCCATTGATCAATCGACCGGAAATCTTGTTTCCGGAATCATCGAAGAGGAAACCGAACAGGTCATGAAAAACCTTGGTTACATCCTTGAAGCGGCAGGAACATCCTTTGAAAAGGTGGTGAAATGCTCGATTTTCATCAAGGACATGGGCGATTTCTCGAAAATCAATGAAGTGTACGGTAGCCGATTTAAGGTCGATCCTCCAGCACGAGAAACGGTTCAGGTCAGTGAATTACCGAAAGGCGTCAATGTGGAAATTTCCTGCATTGCACTGGTAGATTAAACAACTCAAAAATTTATGGATAAAGTTCGGGTAAGATTTGCTCCAAGTCCGACGGGAGCTCTGCATATAGGAGGCGTAAGAACAGCGCTTTTCAACTATCTATTTGCTAAAAAGCACGGCGGAACTTTCGTGCTCAGAGTTGAGGACACGGATCAGGCTCGTTTTGTCGATGGTGCGGAAGAGTACATCAAGCAATCCCTGGCCTGGTGCGGACTTCAACCCGATGAGAGTCCATGGAACGAAGGTGATTTCACTCCATATCGACAGTCTGAACGAAAAGACATCTATCAGAAATACGGTCAGCAACTGCTGGATTCAGGTAACGCGTATTACGCATTCGACACTCCAGAGGAATTGGACGAGATGCGTGAGAAATTGAAAGCCACCAAGGCAGTCAATCAGCAATACAATGCGGTTACGAGGCTAACCATGAAGAACTCGCTCACTTTGAGTGATGACGAAGTAAAAAAACGTCTTGATTCGGGTGAGCCCTATGTGGTCAGATTGAAAATCAATCCAAAAGAGGAAGTCAGACTAAAAGATGAAATCCGTGGATGGGTGAAAGTAAGCGCCTCAACTCTAGATGATAAAGTGATCATGAAATCTGACGGTTTGCCCACTTATCATCTGGCCAATGTTGTTGATGATTACCTGATGAAAATCACACACGTGATTCGAGGAGAGGAATGGTTGCCGTCTGCTCCTACCCACGTCCTATTATACAAGGCTCTGGGATGGGAAAAAGAAATGCCTTCATTTGCGCATCTTCCATTGATTCTGAAACCAGACGGTAATGGCAAACTAAGCAAACGAGCCGCAGACAAACTTGGTTTCCCAATTTTTCCGTTGAACTGGACTGATCCCGAAACCCAAGAATTATCTCAAGGATTCATGGAAGCAGGATTCAAGTCGGAAGCACTGGTGAATTTTCTGGCATTTCTTGGTTGGAATCCAGGATCGGATCAGGAGATTTATAGCCTTAATGAACTTTCTGAGGCTTTTTCCCTTGAAAACGTGAATAAAGCGGGGACAAAATTCGACCTTGACAAACTCCGGTGGTTTAATGAACAATACCTGCGAGCCGAATCCGATGAGCAGATTGGAGCAAGGATCCAGCCCATTTTGGCAGAAAAATATGAAGCTGAGGTTTCTCAGGATTTGGCTACTTCTATTGCCGATCTATTCAAAGAGCGTGTGACGTTTGAACAGGAGATAATTGATCAATCTTTTTTCTTTTTTAAAGATCCAAAATCGTTTGATGAGAAGGTCATTCGGAAAAAGCTGAATGACGACTCGGTCAAGGCTATGAACCATTTTGCTGAAACATTGTTGAAACAATCAGCAATGGATGCTTCTGAAATAAAAGAGTTATATTCAGAAACGATGAATGCCATCGGCACGAACCCCGGATCAGTGATGCAACTACTGCGGGTATTGATCTCGGGCCAGCCAGGCGGTCCAGATTTAATGGAAATTATTTCGTTGATGGGAGCCGAAAATGCAGGTACGCGCATCCAGCATTCATTGCAGTTAGTAAAAAGCAAGTGATATGGCGAAAGAAGAAAAACCTAAGGTAAACAAGGATCTCGAAGGATTTGACATCAAAATCGACACGTTTGGTGAGTTGAAATCCAATCTTCCAATAGATCAAATCAACAAGTTCCTCAACAAGAACGTAGACGACAAAAAGCTCCGAGATCGGGATGATTTAGATGAGCTGAAAGGCAAAGACGAAGAAGAGTGATTATTCCAGAAGAAGAGTTAGCCTGAGTCCATTGCGAATAATCTCCAATTCCAGATCACCTTTCATCTCTCCAATCACATCTTCGAGCCCTTGATACGATGATTGTTGAGGAATTGGCTGTCCATTTACCGAAATTATTAAGTCCCCTGACCTAATCCCGGCATCATTGCCTTTCGAATCTTTTACCACTGAGGCAACTTTAAAGGCAGTTTCACCTACAAATTCCATGTCAAGTTTTTCAGCGTCTGAAGCCATTCCTCCAGTAACACCGGTCAGTGTATCTAACTCTCCGGAAAACTCAATATCACCATCATAATTTGCAAGCTGCACGAGGAATTGAATGATGTAATCAGCACGGCTCTTCAGGAGTTGATAATCTAATAGATCCGCATGGTCCAGTGGTTGGTGCACATTTATGACACTGCCGGTTCCCATGGTAATTGCCGGAATACTTCGAAGGCCAAAACCGTAGTGATCGGTATCGGCAATCATCCCAGGGTAAAAAGGAGTCAATCCCACATCACTGATCGAATCGATTTGTTCTTTGATCAAAGGAAATACCTCACTTGTGCCATAGGAAACGTATAAAAACTCCGCATCCGGATCACCTACTATTTTTTCGAGATTGATCATGGCTTTGATTTTCTCTAAACTGACTGGAGGATTATTTACAAAGTATATTGATCCATCTAACCCTGACTCCTCAGCGCTGTATGTGGTGAAAATTACAGATCTCTTCAAGTGGATGTTGTTTTCTTTAATGACCCTGGCCATCTCCAAAATCACTGCTATACTAACCGCATTATCCACTGCACTATTCCAAATTATGTCCTTCTGAGCGGCCAACGAGTCAAAGAGCTGATCATCATCTGCCAATCCCCGACCCAAATCGACCATTCCAGCCATCCCCTGACCATCGTGGTGCCCTCCTACCACTATATATTCGCTTGACAATTCATCTCCTTCCAGAAAGCCGACGACATTTTGCGAGATTAGCTTCTGCCAGGGTTGCCCCTGAAAAGTTTGAAATTCAAATTCCTGAAAATAATCCTTGACATTTTGGCCTTTATCTGAAAAGCCAAGCAATCCTGTTTTGCGAAAATTTGCAGCTATATAATTTGCAGCCTTTCTTTCACCAATATATCCTGCCCCCCTTCCCTCCAAACTATCTGATGCTAAAACGCTGACATGATTCTCTAAATTTATTGCCGAGATTTCAGTGGTATTTTTTTCCTGAATGGTGCAAAAAGTAAAGCATGTAACGAACAGAATTAGGCCAGCAAAATTTGTCGATTGTCGGATCATTTTTCTTTCTTTTTAAGGAGTACACAATAAAGATGCGACACCATATGAATAGGTTGCCTCACTGATAAAAACTTTATTGTTCTTCTTTACTTTTGAATACGTTCATTAATCTCCATAAAAATGATTGCAGTAGTTTCACCCGCCAAAAATCTAGACTTCAAATCCAAGCATGACGTGCCGGTCACACAACCTCGGTTGTTGGATTGCACGGCCCAACTTATTGAAATCATGCGGAAAAAATCCGTGGATGAAGTCAAAGACCTGATGAGCATCAGCAAGCAACTTGCTGGTCTCAACGTGCACCGATTCAAGGAATTTCAGCTGGAACACAACGAAGAGAACTCACGTCCTGCAGTCCTGGCGTTCAATGGAGATGTGTATCAAGGACTTCAAGCAGAAACGTTTGACGAAGAAAAACTGGAGTTTGCGCAGCGGCATCTAAGAATTCTTTCAGGCCTTTATGGACTGCTCCGACCCCTGGACCTCATGCAACCTTACCGGCTCGAAATGGGCACGAAGCTCGCCTTTGATGATTTCAAGACACTCTACCAATACTGGGACGACACGATTTTAAACCTGCTTCTGCAAGATCTAGACGAACAAGGTGACGACATTATCCTGAACCTTGCCTCCAATGAATACTTCAAGTCTTTAGATCAAAACAAAATTCCCGTTCGCGTAATCGATGTGGAGTTTAAAGACTTGAAAAACGGGAACTACAAAATCATTTCCTTCTATGCCAAGAAAGCACGTGGGCTGATGTCGCGCTTTATGATTGAGAACGCAATCACCAATCCTGAAGACCTTAAGGCATTCGACTACAAAGGCTACTATTTTGATGAGTCAGCCTCTACGGAGAATAAACTGGCCTTCAAAAGGGACGGCAAGAAATAAAGCCACCAAATTGGTGGCCGATCGTCGGGATGACTGGATTCGAACCAGCGGCCCCCACTACCCTAAAGTGGTGCGCTAACCGAGCTGCGCCACATCCCGAAAGGCTACAAATCTAGATACAATCGGCTACTTTTGACAAAAATCCAACCCCTTGGAAATACTTGGAATAGACGTAGGCGGCACAGGCATCAAAGCCGCTCCGGTAGATCTGTTAACCGGTACTTTGCTCGCCGAAAGAAACCGGATAGACACCCCCCGACCTGCTAAACCGGAAGCATTTGTTGAGGTGATTAAAGCGCAAATTGATTTCTTCAACTGGTCTGGACCGGTAGGCTGTGGGTTTCCCACGGTTGTCGTCAATGGAACCTGTCGCACGGCCAGTAATCTCCATAAATCCTGGGTAGGTGTGGACATCCAAAAGTTATTTTCTGATGCCACTGGATTGCCCTTCAAAGTGATCAATGATGCGGATGCCGCTGGATTAGCATCCATGAAATTTGGACTAGGTAAAGACTTAAAAGGCAAAGTCCTTTTTATTACCATCGGAACAGGAATAGGTTCAGGGTTATTTCAGGATGGCGTCTTAATTCCCAACCTCGAGCTCGGCAGAATCAATTCGAAGTTTGGGGAGCCCATCGAAAATTACACTTCCAAATTGGCCATGAAAAAGGACAACCTTTCCATTAAGAAATGGGCGAAACGATTTGATTACTTCCTACATCACATCGACCTGATCATTTCTCCGGAGCAGGTCATCATTGGAGGCGGCATGAGCAAACGATTCGATGAATTCAAGGATTATCTGACCGTTGATTATCCGGTGCAAGCAGCCGCGAAAAAGAACAATGCAGGCATCATTGGTGCGGCTCTCGCTGCTGTAGAAGGATCATAGACCAGCTCCTTTTTTAATTTCCTCCACAATTTCCGGGTTTAGAAGGGTTGATGTGTCGCCAATGTTCGAAATATCCTTACTGGCTATTTTTCTCAAGATTCGTCGCATGATTTTTCCTGACCTGGTCTTGGGCAACCCCGGCACAATTTGAACCACATCTGGTTTAGCGATCGGGCCTATGATCGACCGAACGGTTTCCTGAATTTCCGAAGAAAGCGCATCATGATCCGATTGACTTCCATCGGGAATAACGAATGCGTAGATGCCCTGCCCTTTAATATCATGTGGAAAACCAACAACGGCAGATTCAACGACATTCGGATGTTCATTGATAGCATTCTCGACTTCAGCAGTTCCCATCCTATGGCCACTGACATTGATCACGTCATCGACGCGACCCAAGATTCTTAAGTAGCCATCATGATCGCGTTTGGCTCCATCTCCTGTGAAATAATACCGAGGATAGGTCGAGAAATACGTTTGTTTGCATCGTTCGTGATCTCCATAGGTTGTACGCAAGATGGACGGCCAGGGGAATTTGATACATAAGTTTCCTTCCACGTTATTTCCCTCCAGTTCATTTCCTTCAGTATCTAGAATGACCGGTTGAATGCCCGGCAAGGGTAGCGACGCATGTGCGGGCTTATTGGGAGTAATCCCGGCTAATGCGGAAATCATAATGCCACCCGTTTCAGTCTGCCACCAGGTATCCACTAGTGGACATTTCCCCTTACCGATATGGGTATGATACCAGTGCCAGGCCTCTTCGTTAATCGGCTCTCCAACGGAACCAATCACTTTCAATGATTCCAATGAATATGGTTCAAGAGGTTCCAAGCCGCAAGCTTGAAGCGCACGAATCGCTGTTGGAGCCGTGTAGAATTGGTTCACTTTGTATTTATCAACGATCTGCCAAAATCGTCCTGCGTCGGGATACGTTGGGACTCCTTCGAACATAATAGTCGTTCCACCGGCTAGTAATGGCCCATAAACAATGTAAGAATGACCCGTAATCCAACCCACATCAGCGGTGCACCAGTAAATGTCCCCCGGTTCGTATTGAAAAACATTGCTGAAGGAATACGCTGAGTAGACCATGTAACCAGCCGTAGAATGAACTACACCTTTTGGTTTTCCGGTGGAGCCCGAGGTATACAAAATGAACAGCATGTCCTCAGCGTCCATTTCTTCGGCCTCATGGCTCGTCGACTGCCCCTCCACCACATCGTGCCACCACACATCTCTTCCCGGCTTCATTGTCACCTCCTCTCCGGTTCTCTGGTAAACCACCACGGTCTCAATTGAACTGGTTTTTTCTAATGCCTCATCTACCACCGCCTTTACGGGAATGGATTTCGCACCACGGAAATTTCCATTGGAGGTAAGGACTGCTTTGGCTTCACAATCATTGATTCTGTCCGCCAAGGAGGTAGCAGAAAAACCGGCAAAAACCACGGAATGCACTGCCCCGATTCGTGCACAAGCCAGCATTGCCACTGCCGCCTCCGGCACCATAGGCATGTAAATAATCACGCGATCTCCTTTACCAATTCCACGACTTTGCAGTGCGTTGGAGAACTGACAAACTTGCTCAAAGAGCTCACTGTATGTTAAAGTTCGATTCGGTTCGTTTGGATCATTAGGTTCCCAAATGATCGCCGTTTTATCTCCTATCTCTGCCAAGTGACGATCCAGGATGTTCTCTGTAATATTCAGTTTTCCTCCCTGAAACCACTTCACATCGGGTTCGTCAAAATTCCACTCGAGAACCGTGTCCCACTTCTTTCTCCACTGAAATGAATCGGCTATCTCTGCCCAGAAATTTTCTGGTTCCCGGACGCTCCGCTCATAATCATTCACGTATTGGTGTAAAGACTGAATCTTATTCATGGATTTGGGAGTTTGAGCTAAAGTTAAAGCTCAGATCGATGGAATTCCAAACCGATTAAATTTGTTATAAGATTATGGAAATCATGGAGAAAACGACAGTGGAAACAGATTTACATTGCGACGCTTGCGTAAACAAGGTTTCCCCTCATCTATCTTCTGCTGAAAAAGTAGATGAATGGAACTTTGAAACTGTAGAAGGCAAAAAGCATTTATCCGTTTCCGGAAGTATTTCGAAAGATGAAATTCAAAGTCTTCTGGCAAAGGAAGGTTACAATATTGTCGAGAATGAACCATCGGGATTCTGGTCAGATCGAAAAAAATGGAAGCGAGCCTCATTCAACACGCTCAATTGCTTGATCGGCTGTTCAATCGGCGATTTTGGGATGGTTTTTTACCTTCAGGCCTTTTATCCAGAAACGCCCTTGATGCTTCAAATGACCCTCGCCATCATTGCGGGATTGTGTACATCCATCCTTCTGGAAACTATACTTTTAAAAGCTCGAGAAAAATTCAGTTGGGGGCTGGCATTAAAAACCGCATTCGGCATGTCATTCTTGTCCATGGTGGCGATGGAGATTGCCATGACCTCCACGGATTTTATGATCACTGGTGGAGAGGCTGCCTTCAATGATATTTGGTATTGGCTGGCGCTCATTCCTGCTTTGATCGTCGGATTCTTGACCCCTCTTCCTTACAACTATTACAAGCTCAAGAAGTTTGATCAAGCATGTCACTGAATCTTTCCTTCGTATCTTTCGTATATTTGCACCAGTGAAAAAATCACTTTCCATAGCGCTTTCATTATTGCTACTGATGGGGCACCTGAGTGTCACCTTTGGTACCCATTACTGCATGGGCACACCCGTGTCTAGTGAGTGGATGATAGGACAGGAAAACCTGAGCTGTGGTATGTCCGAAATGGATTCTCACGGTGATGAGGACGGAATCAAAATGGATTGCTGTGACAATGAATACGTGTCTCTGGAAAACGGAGACCTGTTCAAAAAGAAAGTTTCAGAGTTAAAAATTTCCATTGAATTCATGGCCGTTTTGGCCTATGTGCTGACTTCCCAAGAAGTTATTTCTGATCAGCCCGCTTTAGAAAATTACTCCCTCCCCCCACCTGATTTCGATCTCAATATTCGATATCAGCGCTTCCTTATTTGATACAGTTGTAGGCATCCTGAAGATCAGGGTGCTGTGCTATTTCTTATTTTTTTAAGCAAACAACAATGATCAAATATTTCTTATTTCTTTTAACATTAACCGGCGCACAACTCGTCTCTGCACAAACCATCAGAGGCATGGTTGCTGACGAAAATCATGAGCCATTGACTGGAGCCACAGTCGTTGAACTTGGCACCACAAATGGACAAACGACCGATATAAACGGTCAATTTCAATTAAAGCTGTCAAGCCGAGAATCGCGGATTCTCATTTCCTTTATTGGATATAAAACGGACACACTCAACGCCAACTTCGCCGGCCCGATGCACATAATGCTGCAGCCTGCTTCCTCAGAATTAAACGAGGTGACGGTGACGGCCAGCAGCACTTTTATGGACGAGTTGGAGTCCAAACATGTAGAGGTTATCACGGAAGCGGAACTAACAAAAGCCGCATGTTGCAACCTTTCAGAGAGTTTCGAGACGAATGCCTCTGTTGACGTTTCGTTCAGTGACGCAGTGACAGGCACTAAAACCATCCGGATGCTTGGGCTGGACGGACGATATGTCCTGATCAATCGAGAAAACATGCCTCACGTGAGAGGACTCTCGGGTAGATATGGCTTGAGCTATGTTCCCGGGACATGGATTCAATCCATCGATCTAGGTAAGGGAGCTGGTACCGTGGTTAACGGCTTTGAGTCCATGACTGGACAAATCAACGTGGAACTGAAAAAACCTGAGCAAAGTGAGCGTCTGTACCTAAATGGCTATGGCAACTCTTTCGGCCGTGTTGAACTCAACGCCAATACGGCTTTTGATATTAATGACAGATGGAGCGGCGGGATTCTTTTTCACACCAATTATTTCAACAACGAACTGGATCAAAATGACGATGGCTTTATGGATCTGCCAAAATCCAAACAGATCAACGTCATGAATAGATACAAATATCAAGGTGAAAAGATGGTGTCGCAGATTGGTTTTCAATTTATGAATGACCAAAAAGCCGGAGGGCAACTGGGTTTTGATTTTGGTGATGATTTCGAAACTTCTCCAGAGTATGGATTCGCAAACAACACCACGCGTTTTGAGATCTTTGGTAAGACTGGGCTCTTGTTTCCACATAAGCCATATAAGGGGTGGGGATTCATTTATTCTGCTTCATACATTGACATTGATGGCGGTTATGGCAGGGATAATTATGAAGGCCAAGAGTCCACTTTGTATGGAAACGTGATCTTCCAAAACATCATTGGAAATTCGTTTCATCAATACAAAACTGGCGTAAGCATCATGCGCGATCAATTCGATGAGATTTATGCAGATTCGGCTTTTTCAAGAACGGAAATTATCCCGGGGGTATACTATGAATACACCTATTTACCCGGAGATCAATTCACTTTGGTAGCTGGAGCAAGAGCCGACTTTCATAATCTTTATGGCAATTACTTCACGCCAAGGTTACACGCCAGATACCAATTTTCGGACAATTTCACACTTAGAGCAGCTGTAGGGAAAGGCTACAGAACACCAAACGCGATTGTTGAGAACAGTAACATTCTGGTTTCCAACAGGCAGCTTATTGTTCAGGAGGATCCTCTACCAGAAGTCAGCTGGAACATGGGGGGAAGCATCGTGACCGGCATTCCGATGGGGGATAAAAAACTCGATCTAGTGATGGATTATTTCTACACGACATTCGAAAACCAGTTGATCTATGACCTAGATCAAAATTCCAGCGAGATCAATATTTACAATCTTGATGGAGATTCTTACGCGCACAGTTTCCAGATTGAGGGCTCTTATCAATTCAATGAATTCTTCGGAGTGAAGAGTGCTTACAAATTTTATGATGTCAGAAGCACGATCAGCGGAGAGCTTAGGCAAGTTCCATTCAACGCTCGAGATAGATTTTTCCTCAACGCTAGCTATGCAACCAAGTACGACAAGTGGGAATTCGACTACACGTTGCAATGGTTTGGAAGCAAGCGATTACCTGACACATCGGACAAACCGACCGAATTCCAGCGATCAGCTCAGACACCCAGTTTTTTTCTGATGAATGCGCAAATTAGCCGTGGATTCAGATGGGGGAACATCTATGTAGGATCAGAAAATTTGGGAGGTTTCACGCAAAAAAATCCGATCATTGATGCCGAAAATCCTTTTGGAGACAATTTTGATGCATCGATGGTCTGGGCACCAGTAGCCGGACGAATGGTCTATTTTGGATTTAGATATAAAATAAAAAGATGAGAACAATATTTTCAATAACCCTGCTCGGGCTGGCCATACTGGCCTGGGCACAAAAAGCACCTATCAAGGTAGCTGATGGCTACAAAGTAGAAATACAGACGTCAGCAATATGTGTCATGTGTAAGGAAGCATTAGAGTATGATTTGACCTTCGAGAAAGGCGTCAAGAATGCCGTCCTTAATCTGGATGATAAGGTCATGACGGTCGTTTTTAACCCCAAAAAGACTTCTCCTGACGTGATTAGAAAACGGATCACTAAGGTGGGTTACCATGCCGACACTTTGGCTCGGGATCCTGAGGCCTATAAGAATCTTCCCATGTGTTGTCAGGATGGCTCACATGGCACGCCTATTCCTCAAGTCCCTTTGAAGGGTGACAATTAATTTTCCAAACGAGATAAAACTGAAATCATGAAAAAATTATTCTTTTTAACCATCATATCTTTTGCAGTCGCTTGCTCACCTACCAAGGAATCCGGAGAACAATCTCAGAATTCAGATGTAGCGGTCACAGAAAATGTCGAAGCAGATGTTGTAGTTTCCTCAATAACAAATTACATGAGTATAAAGGACGCCTTGGTCGCGTCAGATTCGGAAGCCACTTCCAAAGCTGCCATGGCTCTTGTGACATCAGCTAATGAAGAGGGGCTTAGCGAAGAAATCATAAATGCCGCTCAAGCGGTTGCCGTAGAAGAACATTTAGAAAACCAACGCACTCACTTCGAGACCCTTTCCAATCTGCTGATCGATGTAGCCAAAACTGAGGAAATGGGAAGCTCGTTGTTTGTTCAGTATTGCCCAATGGCATTTGGTAATAAGGGTGCAAGCTGGATAAGCACTTCGAAGGAAATTCGTAATCCGTATTTTGGAGATGCCATGCTGAAATGTGGACGAGTAACAGCGGAACTTTGAGGGTTTTTTTGTTAGTCACGCTCGTAAGTTTCGTGACTCTTTCCTGCTCAAAAAGGGAAGAAAATGAGCAAAAACCTGCGGAGTTCGAGGTTTTATCATCCCCCGCTGGCCCCAACGCCTCTCTCCCCCATCTCATAGCAGGAGATGATGATTTTCTCTATTTGTCGTGGGTCGAAAAGAGAGACTCTGGATGGGTGGATTTCAAATATTCAAGGATGGAAAATAAGGAATGGTCAGCTCCAGAGCTGATCGCCTCAGGAAATGACTGGTTCGTCAACTGGGCGGATTACCCGATGATTGCGGTGGACATGGATGGAAACATGATGGGGCATTTCTTGGCCAAAAGCTCGGAAGGCACCTACTCATATGATGTCAATGTGGTCTATAAAAAATCAGCCGGAGACTGGTCTGAACCCGTCATTCCTCACAAGGATGGCACACCGACCGAGCATGGATTTGCGACGATTCTCCCGAGAAACGACGGGTCTTTTTTACTGGCTTGGCTGGACGGCAGAAACACCGGAGGTGGACATGATAGCCACGACGGTCATGGTGCTGGAGCTATGACGATTAGAAGTGCCGTGATGAATCTGGATGGGAATATTTCCGAGGAAGCGGAACTGGACAATCGCGTTTGCGACTGCTGTCAGACCACCGGCGTGATGCTGGATTCCGGACCGGTTTTCATGTATCGCGATAGGTCTGACCTTGAAATTCGTGATATGTACATGGTAAAGAAAACCACAGACGATTGGTCACTCCCTGCTCCTATTCACATGGACAATTGGAACATCAAGGGCTGTCCGGTCAATGGGCCCAGAGCGGCAGGCGCTGGCAACACCATGGCCGTCGGGTGGTTCACAGCAGCCAACAGTAAACCTGAGGTGAAAATTACTTTTTCGTCAGATGGGGGTGAGTCTTTGGATACACCAATTCTGATTGACGGAACCGACCCCATGGGTCGAGTAGACGTTGCGATGTTGGATGCCAAAATGGCAGCTATTAGCTGGCTGGACACCAAAAATGATAGCACATATATAAAGTTCAAAACAGTCACCTCTTCTGGAACAACAGGAAATGAAATGATAGTATCGTCTACGGACGCATCACGAAGCAGCGGTTTTCCGCAAATGGAAGCCAAAGATCAAGCCTTGTATTTCGCCTGGACATCTCTCAGTGAAGACGGTTCAGAAATCAAGTTCAAGAAGCTAGATCTCAGAAATAAATCAACGGAATAAAGATCGAAACCAAGATCCAGGCAATCAATGTCATCAGGCCTCCGGTAAGTAAGAAATCTTTGAATTTGAACTGTCCGGCTCCATAGATCATGGTGTTGGTTTGGTAACCAATGGGGGTTAAGAAGCTACTATTTGCTGCGAAAATCACGGCCAGTAAAAATGGTCTTGGATCCAGGTTCATCTGCACAGCTATGCCGATTGCAATTGGGGCAATCAATACGGCCACTGCATTATTGGAAATATAGGCCGAAAGCAGCACGGTAATTAAGAACAAAATCGAGAGCACTACTGTCGGTCCAAAATCAGCCAGATAATTCAATACCCAAATGGATATTATTTCACCAGCCCCTGATTTTTCCACGGCCAAACCAAGAGGGATGATCCCGGCTAATAAAAAGTAAATCCGCCAGTCAATCAGGCTATACACTTTTTGGATTTCAATGCATCGGGTGAGGAACAGCGCCACACAGCCTACCCATGCACTGACCAAAATGGGAACAACGTTCAGACTGGCAAATAGCACAACCCCGATCACGATCCCCACAGAAATAATGGCTTTGTCCTTTTTGAGTTTTGGTCTCTTGTATTCTTTCACGATGATGAAATCCTCACTTGCGTAAAGGCCTTCTATGTCATCCCTGGTGGTTTCAAGTAAGAGTGAATAGCCGACCTCCAATCTTACATTTCTCAGTTGGCTGGTCGTTAAACCACTTTTTCTTCTAATGGCAAGCGGGATGGCATGGTATTGCGCCCGGAACGGTACGTCTTCAACCCGCTTCTGTACGAGCTTAGAATTCGGGCTGATAATGACCTCCACCAGAGCTCCCTTGTCCGCCTGCAAAGTCTTCTCCGTTATTTGATCATCGTGAAGCGGTTGCCCATGGCTGGTTCTAAATTCCAAACCCTTGGAAACCTGCAGCTCCATGATCTTTTTTGCATTGGTCTTGATAATGAGAACATCATTCTCTTTAACCACCTCTATGTTCTCAGGTAAGTACGTTATATCATCATCCCGTACGATTTGCAGTATCTCGACATCCAGATTTTTTGCCAGCCCTGTTTGATGCAGATTTTTACCGACTAATTCAGAACCTGGTGTAACCAGAATTTCTGCTAAGTACTCTTGCAGCTTAAAATCTTCCGTCAAGTCACTGGCTTTCTTACGTCTCGTGGTGATGAAATGATGGCCAATGAAAACAAGAAAAGCCGCCTGAGCCGCAAAGAGCAATCCACCAACCGCAGACAATTCGAACATTTGCAAAGGCATGAATCCCTGAGATTTGGCGATATCGCTAACGAGCAAATTCGTGGATGAGCCAACCAATGTGCACGATCCACCGAGCATCGCCCCAAAAGACAGAGCCATCAATAATTTATTGGCACTCATATCCTTCTGTCGGGCGGTTTTAATGATCATCGGCAGAAAAATGGCCACCACCGCAGTGTTGTTAATAAACGCTGAAATAACGCCAGAAAGGATCATCACAGAACCCATGACAAACAATTCACTCTTTACTTTCAGTCGGATGGTTTTCTGTCCCAGGTAGCTAATAATGCCCGTGTCCTGGAGCGCAGCGCTTATAATCAGCATGGCCAATACAGTCAATGCCGCAGAATTACTAAACCCAGAAACCGCCTCCTGAGGTGTGAGCACCTCCGTCACCATTAGGGAAGTCATGACCAACAGCGCCGTGATTTCCACGGTAAAAACCTCCAACGTGAAGAGGACTATTACCGCAATGACAATAATGAAAACAATGATATCGGCAGACATGACGTATTAATTACTCACAATAAGATACTTATTTCGATCCGTCTTGACATACTTTGGGGCACTGTTAAGTAAAGTTCAATAACCCTCAAAAACAAAACGACTACTCTTTAGTTTCGCAACTATGAATGTTCGTCACATCGCAAAGTTTTTAGGCTATGGCGTTAGTTGTCGCTTCATCGTGGCATTTCTATTTGTTATTTCAGCAACCTCGTCTCAAGCTGGAGATTTGAAAAAAATCGCTAAGCGAATAGACAAGGAAGATTACGAAAAGGCCGTCGAACTTATCCAAGAATCTCTAGCTGAGGAACCTGTCAATCCGGGAGTCAGGTATTATTACGCAAAGCTTTTCCTGAACGACAATTTCTCGAAGAAAAACCTCGACTCGGCTAGGGTTTACATTTTCCAGGCAAAAGAAGATCTACTTAAGGCCGGTGCGGACGTGCTGGATGAAATGGCCAAAATTCCCATCAATGAAGATTCGATTCTCACTATTTTTGACAGGGTATCCAGTCTTGCATTCGATCGGGCGATAAAGAGAAATACGGTCCAAGATTTAAATACTTTTCTCGAGAATTTTCCACAGCATCCAGAAAAGCAAGTGATCATTGACGCCAGGGATCGACTCATTTTTGAACAAGTTGTAAATCGATCTGACATTGAGGGATTTGAAGAATTTCTGACTCAATATCCTGAATCAGTTTTTGCTGTAAAAGCAAAAGTCAAACTCGATAGTCTGGTCGTACTCAAACACCAAAACTCAGATTCAATCACTGACTTGGAAGAGTTCATCAGGGCGAATCCTGATAGTGAATACGTGGAGGATGCATTGGGCCATTTACTTCGACTGAACACCATTTCTGGCAAACCGGAGAGTTTTCTTCGTTTCATTCAGAATTACCCGAACTACGAAACCACTCAGCTGCCCGTCGACTTTTTGTTTCATCTCGACGCAAGTCAAGACTTCAAATTGTTTGAGAGATATGTCGAGGTGTCGTCGAATCCTGACTCACTTCGACAAGAGCGCTCGCTCGCGGCGACTTATTTCTTTCCAGTCTACGAGCGAACCATTCAGTTAATCTCTCTACAGAATCAAAAAGTAAGCACGCCTTTCATTACCCTCGATCAAGCGTCTTTATGCGAGGGCGTGTTGTCTAATTTTCTTTCGGGTCAGACCTCCAATGGTTCGGGAATTTATTCTATATCCGGTAGCCTTATTGCTAATGGCAAACTCATTAAAGATTTAGGTGCCGGTTTTCTATTGGTGGAGAGTGACAATGAAAAATCAATTATTCATAAATCCGGCAAAACCATTCTGACAGATTTAACTGATGGTGAACTCCTAGGTGAACAATTTCTTAAAGTTCAGAAAGCCAAAACGGGATTGTATAGCTTGTTAGGTGAAGAAATCGTCTCTCCGGTTTACGATGATTTTTTTATTGATGGAGATTTTTGGTTTGTGCAGAGAAATGATCTTCTGGCGATCACTTCTGCTCAAGAAATTACCGACTCTTTTGGGAAGGGGTTCAATCCGAAATTTGACATTGAGGATTATGAATTACTAAGCGACACAACTCTGATTGGTTTCAAAGGGCAGCAAGAATGTATCTTGAAGAAGGATGGGGAGTTCTTGGTTCCCTGGGGTGACCATCAGGTATTTCCATCGAATGATTTCGGGTATGTCAAATCAAAAGTCGGCTATTATTTCATTGACCAACCTGAGAGAATATTCAACAACATCGCGACCAGTCAATCTCTAGTCACCTATCTGACGGACACACTCTGGTATCTGGAATCGAAGAAAATCAATTGGAAAATAGGAAGCCGTGACTCCATCAGACTGGTCGGTAACCACATGGCCATTATTAGTGGCGAAAACCCTAGGGTAGTTTTTGAAACTGGCATCACCAAAGATCTTTACCCCAACGATGAACCAATTTTGCTTACCGGAAGCGGAGACCATCTCCTCGTAAAAAATGGCAAAGTTTCGTCACTCTATGACTCACGCGGAGAACAAATCATCGGCGGAAACTTCGATAGAATTTCCCTACTCGCTGATACGCTACTGGCTGTCAGTTTCAAAGGCAAAACCGGGTTGTACTCTCCCAACGGAGAAGAATTGTTACCAATTACTTATGATCACTTAGAATTCCGAAACGGGATCATTTCCACCTTAAAGGACGGAAAGATTGGCGGATATGATGTCAGAAACAACATCACCATCAAACCAAAATACGAAGCTAAAATTTCCACGGTTGGACGATCATATTTGACTAGAATGAATGGAAAATCTGGTCTCATTGACCGGGACGGAGAAACGGTCGTCCCTTTTGACTATGAAGCCATCACGGACTGGAGCGATACGCTGGTTTGGGCCAAAAAGGGAAGTGAATATCACCTGCTTAACCTAAATGACCTTGTTCCGGAACGCACAGTCACCCTGTTGTCGGATTTTGGACTGCAAGGGCAGCTGGTCAAGAAATCCTATGGTGAAAAAGGTTTCGGGTTGATCGGAAACAAATCGGGAATCCTATTGCAACCGAACTTCACAGACATTCGACTCATTGGAACAAGAGACAATCAAATCATCGTGGGAGAGCAGGCCTTGCCTCAGGCCGGATACACGGTGTTGACTTATTTTGACAGTGCAGGCAACAAGATTCATTCCCAGGCTTACCGACCCGAGGAATACGAGAATGTGCTTTGCGATGAGTGAGATTTTCTCTACTTTGGAATCGTGAAGGCGCAGGAGTTCAACCAGTTACCGATTGAAAACAAAATGCAGTGGGTGTATTTTGAGGGAGAGTTCGTCATGGATATCCGGTACTACGAGTTCAAAATCAACCTGTATCGTATCAAGGATTTTTTCATCGAAGTTTTCTTCCATCACAAGGACAATCGAATCGAAAAAGTGCTCGTCCTTGATCACTCGAGTAACCGCATGAAATTCTATGCGGATCAAGTGAAACTGGAAACGGTGTAAAACAAAAACCCCCGACGATAAAGTCAGGGGCTTCCTAGATTGGTGATTAGGTCATGCTAGGAATCTTTCTTTTTCTTGCCTTTTCCGGCAATAGACTCACGCATATCCGTGTCCGCCTTGATATTCTCGAATTTGTAATAATCCATTATTCCAAGGTTGCCGCTACGGAATGCATCGGCCAATGCTTTTGGAATTTCAGCCTCTGCCTCGATCACTTTCGCACGTGCTTCTTGCGCTTTGGCGATCATTTCTTGCTCAGCAGCTACAGCCATGGCGCGTCTCTCCTCAGCTTTCGCTTCAGCCACTTTCAAGTCAGCTGAAGCCTGATCCGTTTGAAGATCGGCCCCAATGTTTTTCCCAACATCCACATCCGCAATGTCAATGGACAGAATCTCGAATGCAGTACCCGCATCCAAACCACGTTGTAGCACGAGCTTCGAGATTTTATCGGGATTCTCCAATACTTGCTTGTGAGTTGTGGCAGATCCAACCGATGTTACGATACCCTCTCCTACTCTCGCAAGAATTGTTTCTTCACCAGCTCCTCCAACCAATTGTTTGATGTTCGCTCTGATCGTCACTCTTGCTTTCGCGATTAGCTGGATTCCATCAGCAGCTACTGCCGCTACGGAAGGAGTGTTGATCACCTTTGGGTTTACCGAAATCTGTACAGCCTCAAAAACATCTCTTCCAGCCAGATCAATGGCAGTCGCCTGACGAAAAGTCAAATCAATATTCGCTTTGTCAGCCGAAATAAGTGCTTTGATCACTGTTGGAACATTTCCTCCTGCCAGGTAATGTGTTTCCAAGTCAGAAGACTTCAGTTTTCGACGAACTTCCACGCTCTCATCCTCCTGAACCGTAAGGCCCGCTTTTGTGGCCGTGATCAGCGAATTGACAATGATCGAAGGTGGCACCTTTCTAATTCTCATGAATACAAGCTCAAGCAATCCAACCCGAACTCCGGAGAAGATTGCGGTAATCCAGAGATTGACCGGCACAAAATACAAGAAGGTGAAAAACGCGACAATCCCGCCTATCACCAACAAAATCAACATCATATTATTTTCCATCAGGAATCTATTTTACAGGTTTTACAAATATCTTTTTTCCTTCCACACGAAGGACCTCTATTTCTTGATTTTCTTCCACAAATCCGCCATTTGATCGTACCTCCACTTCCTCATCATTGAATAACGCTTTGCCACTTGGTTTCAAAGAGGAAACGGAAGTGCCTTTGTCGCCAGCCTTTACGTCAAGCGAATCGTTCTCGTTCACTTTTCCGGTCATTTCGGATTTCAGTGAAAACCGCTCCCAGGAACGATTTCTGAACGAAACATAAATGAGTGATGCACTCACAAGTAGGCTTCCAATCAACGTGAGTGTACCAACAGAGTTTCCATAGATCGCATAGCTCTGATAAATACCATAGCCCATGCATAGAAAGCCGGCAATACCAACTACCGTGGTTCCAGGCACAAAAATGATCTCAACAATAATCAGGACGAGACCAATCAAAATGAAAGCTGCTAGTGGCAACCAATCCATACTTAGTAGGCTTTAGCGAAGAGCACTCTTTGCGATGAGGGCTGACCTGTAAATATACATTTTCCTGCCTCCTTTTCCACGTCTATGGGAATGCAACGGATCGTCGCTTTTGTGGCTTCTTTAATTTTATCTTCGGTTTCAGCTGTACCATCCCAGTGGGCATAAACGAATCCATGTTCCACCTTCTGCTGAAATTCCTCCCAAGTGTCGGCATGTGTCGTGTTGTCACTCCGAAAAGTGGCTGCTTTTGTGAAAATGTTCGTTTGGATTTCCTCCAATAAATTTTCTACGAAATTGACCGCCTCGTCCGCCCTAACCGTTTGCTTTTCCTTTGTATCTCTCCTCGCCACTTCCATGGTGCCGTTTTCCATATCTCGTGGGCCGATCGCAATTCTGACAGGCACTCCCTTCATTTCGTATTCAGCGAATTTCCAGCCCGGTTTATGTGTATCCCTATTGTCAAACTTCACCGAAATGCCTTTCGCTCTCAATTCCTTTGTCAGCTTATTCACCAATTCCGAAATGTTTGCCAATTCTTCCTCTCGCTTATATATCGGCACTATGACAACTTGGTCCGGAGCTAGTGCCGGAGGCAATACCAGCCCATCATCATCAGAATGTGCCATGATCAAAGCGCCCATCAGGCGGGTACTCACACCCCAAGATGTTCCCCAAACGAATTCTTCTTTTCCTTCTTTGTTCGCGAATTTTACATCAAAAGCTTTGGCGAAATTCTGGCCTAAAAAGTGCGAAGTTCCTGCTTGTAGTGCTCGGCCGTCCTGCATCATGGCTTCAATGCAATAGGTGTCTACAGCTCCAGCAAATCTTTCACTTTCGGTCTTCACTCCTTTGATTACAGGAACAGCCATGTACTTCTCGGCAAACTCGGCGTAGACTTCCAGCATCTGTCGGGTTTCTTCAACTGCCTCCTGCTTGGTCGCGTGGGCCGTATGACCTTCCTGCCAAAGGAATTCCGCCGTTCTCAGGAATAATCGTGTTCGCATTTCCCATCGAACCACATTCGCCCATTGATTGATCAAGAGTGGCAAATCCCGATAGGACTGAATCCAATTTTTATATGAATCCCAAATGACCGTTTCTGAGGTCGGACGGACGATCAGCTCTTCTTCCAGTTTGGCGTCAGGATCGACAACCACGCCAGATCCGTCTTCGGCATTTTTAAGTCGATAATGAGTGACCACAGCGCACTCCTTGGCAAAGCCCTCCACGTGATCAGCCTCTTTGCTTAGATACGACTTTGGAATGAAAAGCGGAAAATAGGCATTCTGATGCCCAGTTTCTTTGAACATCTTATCGAGCTGCTGTTGCATTTTCTCCCATATAGCGAATCCATAAGGCTTTATGACCATGCATCCTCGCACCGGTGAGTTCTCAGCAAGCCCTGCTTTTTTGACGATTTCGTTGTACCAAAGCGAATAATCCTCTGATCGTGGGGGAATAGCTTTACTCATGCTAAAGTCTTATCTTGGTATAGTAATTGCACCTTTATGGGCAGAAAGTCCGCAAATATACAAGCGGTGACAGAACAAAATCTGTTAAAATACGGTATATACTTAAAAGCATTTGGTATGAGAAAGATAGGAATAGTAATAGCGGCATTTTTTATAGGGTTTTCGGGGCTAGCTCAGGAAATAGACGACATGTACTTCAATTCTTCTGACAGGAACAAGGCTCGAAAGGAAGCTAAGAAGAGACAATCGGCTGTGGAGTTTCAGAATCCGAATGATTACCAATTCAGTGAGGATTTCGATGCACATGAGACCATCGAAGAATACCAGGATGAGGCGGAGCAAAAAATGCTTCAATATCAGTCGCCATTTAATTCCACCAATGTTTTCTCCAATTACGATAAAAACGGAAATGAAAAGCCCTTGGAATTCAACTATCAGCAAGAGGCTTACGATCAAGGCTATGAAGATGGCCTCAGCGCTGCTCAATCTCCAATAATCAACAACTACTATGGCAACAATGTCCGTCCGAGTTGGAACGGAGGCATGGGATTCAACACCTTCTACGATCCTTGGTTCGGCTGGGGAAATAGCTGGAACTTATCATTAGGATGGGGTGCTGGATGGGGCGGAAACTGGGGATTCTATGATCCGTGGTTTTATGACCCATTTTATGGCTGGAACCGTCCTTTCGCTTCTGTTGGCTGGGGGTGGAACAGACCTTGGAACTATGGTTGGAATAGAGGATGGGGATGGTATTGTCCAACTCCACTTTATGACTATGGAGGAAATTACATCGTTAGTAACACTCCTTCCAAAGAGATCAGAAGAACACAGAGAGGCCCAAGAGCCGGAATGGGATCGTCTTCTGCAACTTCGGGAGTAAGATCCTCATCAAGAGGAACCGCCAGTGTAGCGAATGACGACAGAGGCACATATTCTGCTCGATCAAGAAATTCTTACACCAGTAGAACCGACGGAGATGCTTCTAATCGGTCAAGATTTAGCCGAACTGAGGGGACCACTTCTAATAGAACATATACAAGAAGAACCACCGATTCGCAGTTGTATCAGCGGAGAACACCTTCGTTATCAACACGCAATTCGGGATCAACAACCACGAATCGTAATTACGGAACTGTCCGACAGGGCACCAATTCCAATAGATCAAACTCGACATACACAAGACCTCAGACTTCAGGATCAAATCGAAGTATGAATCTGAATCGATCCAGTAATTCCAATACGAATCGAAGCTCATATACCCCGTCTTCCGGCGGATCAAGCAGATCTTCAGCAACTCGAAGTTCAAGCCCAAGCCGATCTTCATCTACACGATCTAGTTCCTCAGGATCTTCCAGAAGTTCCGGAACCAGAAGTTCATCTAGCCGATCTTCATCTAAAAGAGGGAACAGGTAGTAGTCAAATCAGATTTTATGAGAAATATTAAGCTAATCCTCATTAGCCTTCTTGGGCTAGGTGCATTCAAAGCAAATGCACAATTCGGATATTATGAAGACGCGCTGCGATACAGTCAAACCAACTCGTTGATCGGCAGTACCGCTCGCATGCAGGGTTTCGCTGGAGCACAGACGTCACTGGGAGGTGATTTGAGTTTGATAAATTCCAATCCCGCAGGGCTGGGCTTTTACAATCGAAGTAGTGCAGCAATCTCGCTGAGTATGGATTTCCAAAACTCAGATGATTCATTTGCGGGCTTGGTCACCCCTAATTTCAACAACCAATTTGGGATCAGAAATGCGGGAGTTGTAATGAACTACAACAAAGGCCGATTTACTGAGGAGAAATTTAAAGGCGGGTCTTTGGGAATCAGCTTCGCAAAAGTCAATGACTTCAATCGGGAGTATCGTTACGAGGGAGAAAGCGGAACCTCCATTGTGGATTTTTTCTTGGATGAAGCGTACTTGACATCCCCAAATGGTGCCGGAAATTTCCCAAGTGGATCATATGCCGAAGCGGCCTATAATCAGTTTTTGATCGATTTTGATGACACGTCCAATCCCAATGATTACACGGAATATGAGGACAACGGCGATCAGATCATTTCACCGATTAGTGATGCCAATTCCATCAATGGGTATACTTCACCATTTGGGGCTGGATTTTCAACCCCATACCAACAGCACAGCATTATCGAAACGGGCGGCCAGCATCAAGTCAACATTTCGTGGGGTGGAAACTACGACGACCGATTTTACTTTGGTGGAGGTGTTGGGTTCCAAACACTCTACTTTAAGCGAAACAGAAACTTGCTGGAATCAGAATTCTTGTTGCCCGATGGCAGTCCTGATCCTTGGATCAACTCCATCGACTTTAGAGACGAAATTGTAGCACGAGGTGGTGGTGTGAATATGTCATTGGGAGCGATCGTTAGACCGATCGACATATTGACTGTTGGGATAAGTTATCAATCCCCAACATTCCTGACGATCAATGAGGAAAGTGACTTCTCCCTGGCGGCCAATTGGAACAATTACATCTATTATGATTCTTTAAACACGCAACAATTTTACAATCTTGATGAGATAGATACCTACTTGCCTGAGTTTATCGTGGAAACGAAATACCGCATAAAAACTCCCTCGCGCTTGAATGCAGGAGCAACTGTATTTTTAGGTAAATCCGGCTTTATTTCAGGAGATCTGGAATTTGTGGATTACGCTAACGCCGAATTGCAATCAAATGATTTTTCCCCATTGGGAGACAATCAGGAGATACTTAATTACAAATCCGTGGTAAACTACCGAATGGGTGGAGAATACCGAATGGATAATTTGAGATTTCGGGCCGGGGTTGGCTTGAATCAGGATGCCACTGGCTTGGGGAATGACCGAACACATACCACCTTCGGAATTGGGTATATCTCTTCAGACTTCTTTTTGGATTTGGCTATTGTCAACACTAAGGCCAAACTTGTTAAGAGCATTTATCCGATTGACCCTAATTCAATTTATCCTCAGTCCACTTCTCAAATCAAAAACACCACGGTGACGATTTCAGCAGGATTTAATTTCTAGCATCACTCGCTATGAAATTTTGGAGTTCGGAGAGGATTTCGCATGGATCTGTCGAACTGGACTCCAAACCTGCCTGAGAATAAATACTGATTCGTTTCTCGAAAAGCTCTCTTATTCTCAATTCCTGATCACCTTGAAGTAGCGGTCGGTGATCCTCCTCCCTCACTCTCTCTAAAATCACCTCTAAACCAGGATTAAGAAAAAGCGTCAATCCGCTTTCGTTCATCCATTGCATGTTGTCATGAAAACACGGAGCGCCTCCTCCGGTTGAGATGATGGATTTGGGGGTTGTTTGAGCGCGGAGCACGTCACGTTCGATTTCGCGGAACTTATCCTCCCCATCTCCGGAGAAAATATCTGCAATGGACTTCCCTTCCTGCTCTTCGATTAATTCGTCCAAATCAACGAATTTATAGCCGATCTCTTTGGCCAGAAATTTCCCAAAAGTGCTTTTCCCTGCACCGGGCATCCCTATCAGAAATATGCGATCCGGATATGTCACCTGACCAGGTTTCGAACCTCCGCGCTGTTGGGTACAGAATTGAAATGCCACTTACCAGTGACCACTCCATCCTTCAGGGTCATAATTCCTGGATTCGATCTGATCATGGCCTTGAGCACGGTAGCATCAGCAAAAAATACTGGGAATCCAAGTTGATTCTCATGTCTGAAGGTTTCGAATTCCTCATAATTAGAGGACGTCAGAATCCAGGTCTCAGCTCCGGAGACTTTGGCTAGTTCCTTCATCTCATCCAAGGCTTTGGTCTTTGCTTTCTGGACATCATGAAATATGAACAAAAGCTTTCCACCTGTCAGCACCTCCTCGGTAAACTCACCATCGTCGTTCCAAATCCCGAAATCTGTGATTTTTGGTGTGGCTTTACCCTCGTTCAAAACGATAGCTTCTTTTAACTCAAATCCCGGCTCAGATGGATATTGCTCAAATCGGAATTCCTCACCGTCTTTTTCCATGACATACTCATACTCAGCCCGCTCCTGAGGCTCCATGAGTTCACGGATATCGTTACCCACCTTGTAGCTTCTGAAATCTATAAAAGGCAGATACCAGATGGCCATTAAAGCTATCCCGGCACAAACCAAGGTTGCCACGATCATGGTGATATTCTGAATCTTGTCAGATAAGTATTCTTGATATTTATGAAAGTTGAAGAAGATCACGAAAATCAATACGACCAAAATGACATCCTTATAAAAACTCTGCCAGGGTGTCAACTTGATCGCATCCCCGAAGCATCCACAATCTGTTACCTTGTTAAAATAGGCCGAGTAAAAAGTCAAGCCAGTGAAAAATAGAATGAGGACGATAAGAGTCACCGAGGTAATCGGCATGCGGTGATTGATGATCAGGGCGATTCCAAAACGACCTCCAAAACACTCAAGAAAACAGCCAAAAACAAGGCGGCTGGCACAAATGACTCAAAAAATGGGGCAAAGTCCTGGGCGAAAACCTGGAAGTATTCTTCCAGCTTTATGGCCGTTCCTGCAGGGTCATTCAATTTTATCAGACCTGAAAAAATAAACAGTCCAGCTACCGCAAATCGGGCAAATTCTCTCAATATTTTCATTTTGTCTCTTCGTTTAAAAGGATCATCGCGAAAACTGCGTAATTGATCATGTCCTGATAATTAGCATCCACACCTTCTGAAATTAACGTGGAGCCTGAATTGTCTTCAATTTGCTTCACCCGAAGCAATTTCATCAGAATAATGTCGGTGATCGAACTGACTCGCATCTGTCGCCACGCCTCGTCATAATCGTGATTTTTATTGACCAAAAGTCCTATGGTTTCTTCCACTACCTCCTCATACAGTGGAGCCAATACAGGATACTTGACCTCCATGCCCTCATCCTTTCCCAACTTCATCTGAATCAACGCGATGATGCAGTAGTTGATGATGCCGATGAATTCCGACGGAATGTCGTCGCTGACCTTTGACTCCCCTTTTTCCTGAATGGAACGAATGCGCTGTGCTTTGATATAAATCTGATCGGTGATGGACGGCAACCTCAGAATCCGCCAGGCAGTCCCATAGTCTTTGGTCTTCTTCTCGAAGATGTCCCGGCATTTTCCGATGACTTCTCGATACTGCTCAGCGGTAAGTTCGTTCATAAATGCAATCTTTGTTCTCAATCAGCGGCAGCAAAACTACCAATTTTGAAAAGGAATAAAACGCTCAATTTTAACGGGAAGCTCATGACATTGGATCAACCAAAAGTCATGGGCATCATCAATACTACTCCTGACTCATTCTATGCAGGAAGTAGACGAAATTCTTTCAAGGAAGTTCTGGAAACGGCCGAGAGCATGCTTAACGATGGAGCGGACTTCCTGGATTTGGGCGCTTATTCTTCACGGCCAAACGCAAAAGACATTTCCCCACAGGAGGAGATAGATCGCGTGGTGCCATTCATTTCTAAAATCAAAGAGGCATTTCCTGAATGCTTGATCTCCATTGATACGTTTCGATCCGAGGTAGCCGAGCAAGCACTCGAAGCTGGAGCCGACATGGTCAACGATATTTCCGGAGGACATTTGGATCAGAAGATGATCGAATTGGTCGGAAAGCGAAAGGTCCCGTATGTCGCTATGCATATGCGGGGCACTCCCCAGACCATGCAGCAAATGACCGATTATGACGATTTACTCGCTGAGGTGACTAAATACTTCGCTCAGGTTAGGGAAAAAACATTGGCTGCCGGCATTCATGACCTGATCATTGACCCGGGATTTGGCTTTGCCAAGACATTGGAACAGAATTATGACCTTCTAAATCATCTGTCTTTCCTGCACGCACTGGAATGTCCTATATTGGTGGGAGTGTCTCGTAAGTCCATGGTTTACCGTCTTTTGGACACAGATCCTGAAAATGCTTTGGTGGGGACGGTCGCGTTGAATGCCGTAGCTTTGTTGAAGGGTGCGGACATCTTGCGGGTGCACGACGTAAAAGAAGCCGTGCAGGTAACAAAATTGATAGGTCAACTGAATGATTCTGGGGTTTAAAATAGGGTTTTTAGAAATTGACTGGGTGGATATGATCGATATCCTCCTCGTGACCCTTTTGCTTTCTCAGGTCTACAAATTGATGAAAGGCAGCATGGCCATTCGGGTCTTCTTCGGCTTCCTTTCGCTATATCTCATTTACCTCGTCGTACGTGCTGCGGAGATGGAACTTCTGAGTAGCATTCTTGGGCAATTCATGGGCGTTGGAGTGATCGCCGTGATCATTCTGTTCCAGCAGGAAATCCGAAAATTTCTTTTACTCGTGGGACGAACAACCTCCTTTCAGGAAGGCCAATTCATGAAAAACGTTCGCTCCATCCTGAATGCCGCCAAGACGGAACAATTTGATGCTGCACCTATCGTGGATGCGGCGAAAGCACTGAGTGCCTCCAGTACCGGTGCGCTGATGGTCATCTCCAAAAGCAGTGAATTGAAGTTCTACGTGGAGTCCGGCGATCGAATGGATTCTGTGATCTCCAAAAGACTGCTCATCTCCATATTCAACAAATACAGTCCATTGCACGATGGTGCCGTAATTATCTATGGTGGAAAAATATTGGCCTCAAGGTGCATTCTGCCAGTTTCGGATAAAGAGGACATCCCTGCACATTTTGGACTAAGACATAGGGCGGCCCTGGGCATGAGCGAGGTAACTGATACGCTTATGGTGGTCGTCTCTGAGGAAACCGGACAGATCAGCACCGCTCAAAATGGCGAAATGTCCGAGAACCTCTCCCCTCAGGAACTCAGAAACACCATCAATGACTACCTGAAAGACGAAACCTCCTCCAGAGAATCAATCGGGAAGATTTTTCGGCGAAGAGCAGCGGTTTGAAATTGGTCTTTTGAGAGTTGATGCCTTAGTTATGTTGGTTAAGAATAACGCCCGTTGAAAATACGAACATGATTTTCAATGAACCCATTGTCCTAGAGCCGGACAGGCTCATACTTTTACTCATACCCTTCCACCATACGCTTAATCCCTCGTGAATCTTTGATTTCACGGGCGAAAAGTATGCAAAAGCCCTTGCCTGAGTTAACCCTATCCACCCTCAACCGCCACACACCCGGGAACACAGGCTAGCCAGCCCGCTGATCGTTTTTCACAATGGCCTTGACGGCCAATAACATCCATTAAAGTTCTACCCAATCGCGCAAGGCGCGAACAATGGCCTTATGAAAAGGGCGTGAAGAAAAGCCTGAAATGAAGCCTGCAAAACTACGGCATATGGTAGGAGGTGCGCTGGCCGATTGCCGGAGTTCAGGCGAAATGAAGGATTCTTAGCCTTTTTCATACAACCCTGCCTGCCGGCAGGCAGGCTTGATTTTTTCGTCCTTTTGCATCAAAGCAAAAGGACAGCCACTCCGGCTCAAGGAGAACGCCACATAATTTTCAATGAACCCATTGTCCTAGAGCCGGACTGGCTCATACTTTTACTCATACCCTTCCACCATACGCTTAATCCCTCGTGAATCTTCGATTTCACGGGCGAAAAGTATGCAAAAGCCCTTGCCTGAGTTAACCCTGTCCACCCACAACCGCCACACGACCGGGAACACAGGCTGGCCAGCCCGCTGATCATTTTTCCCAATGGCCTTGACGGCCAATAAGATCCATTGAAGTTTTGCTCAATCGCGCAAAGCGCGAGAGAATGGCCTGTTTGGGAATGGCGATCAGGAAGTGAAGAGTGGAAGCGGCCAAAATACTCAACTGTCTGAGGCGACCAGAGGTAGACGAGTTTTGAGGATTTAGCTTCCATGATGAACTTCCCGCCATTGACAAACCAGCCTTGATTTTTTCGTCCTTTTGCATCAAGGCAAAAGGACAGCCTCTCCAGCTCAAGGAAAACACAGACAAACGAACCAAAACAAGCGAAATGACAAGAGTTGCTGTCTTCGTTAAGTTGGTTTTGGACAGGGCTTGGGAGCAAAGAGAGAGGAGGATAAGCGATATGGGTATGAAGGATTTCATTCTAGTCTATCCCAAAACCTCAATCGCCGGGCGGCTCCTTCATTTATTCGTACACGCAACCATACCGCACAGCCCCTTATGAACCTTCGGTTTCTTTTCCTTAGATGAAAAGAAACGAAGCAAAGAAAAATCAAGCCAGCATAATCACCTATCAGCCGCACATGGCCTGTACACGCCCGGGTATGCTGGCCTCCAGCCGCACCGGTCATTTTTCCCAATGGACGGCCATAACATCCATTAAAGTTCTGCCCAATCGCGCAAGGCGCGAACAATGGCCTGTTTGGGAATGGCGATCAGGAAGTGAAGAGTGGAAGCGGCTAAAATACTCAGCTGTCGGAGGCGACCAAAGGGAGACGAGTTTTGAGGATTTTAGCTTCCATGATGAACTTCCCGCCATTGACAAACCAGCCTTGATTTTTTCGTCCTTTTGCATCAAGGCAAAAGGACAGCCTCTCCGGCTCAAGGAGAATGCAGTCATAAATGGGTATTTCAATCTGGTAGATACCTACCCTGCTTTCTCCAAAGCTCAAAATGGTCATCATTATCTACATCATACGTGATGATGATGGTTTTATTTAATAGATAAAAGTCTTTCTCAATTAGCTCTTCAGGCTTATTCGAAACTTTAATTCTTAGCTCATGTTCTCCGACTGATACGTTTTCTTAAACCACCTTTCTTCCGAAATAAACTCCAGATTTCAATTCACCCTCATAAACCAATTCTGAATCCCAATATATCTCTATTGGAGTGACATTAGGAGATATTGAATTCAAATGAACAATTAAGTCTTTCTTTCTCAAAAGAAAGAGAGTCACAAAAACAATCAACAATAAAAGACTTACATAAAATATAATTTTCCTCATTGCCTTAATTCATCCAGTCTAATGGAGATTCCGATTTAATTGATACGATGCGTTTTTCTGGTGTCCGGATTCACCTTCTAGTGCTAGTCTTCCAGTCCGGCCTGTGTGCAGGCGTGACTTGTGCTTAAAACCATAAACCTCCAAACCCTTTTCTCTCAATTTACGCACAAGTCCTGCTTACCCGCTTCCATTCGCTGAATGACTTGCGCTATAAGAGGCTTGTTAATTACTTCTGTAAAGTTTTGATAGCGATCCATTACGGTTCTTCAACACGAGACTATCTTCAGTCAATTTGATTATCAAATGCCAGCCAACATCATTTCCATAATCAATTAGAAGTGTGTCCCCTGAAACAATGAACTTCATTTTGTCTCCATGTTCTATGTTCATGATCGAATCTCCTTCGATTTTGAACCAGGGATTTTCCTCTAGTGATTCTGCCCAAATACCTTCTATCTCATATTTTAATTCAGCCTTTTTGCCGGGAGATCGACTAGTGTCTTTGAGTTCATTTCGTTTGTTAGATTCACCGCCTGTTTTAGTTTCACAAGAATGAAAAAGTACGATAAGTAGTAGGAGAAATGTTTTTTTCACACATTAATGTTTGAAGAATTTCTACATGGATTGCATTTTCGGATGGCTTATTCGACAAAGATGAAACTGTGACATAGCATTCTCAATCAACTAATAATTTCCAGCATTTCTTCCTTCAAAAATCCTCTTAAGCTGAGGTCTTCATCCAGCGCCGGCCAATGGATTCCCGTTCGGCTGATTTCATAGTTTTGAAGTTCATTCAAGGAAGCTTTTGCCAGTCTCGGGAATGTACTGATCCTTCTTTGTAGCACTTTGTGATTGTTCAGCAAAACAATCATAGAATCAAGTTCTTTATTGAAATAGATTTCAGTTATTCTAAGTCCTCCCTCGAATATCCTCCGATCTATCTCATCTAAATCCCATTTCTTATTTGAAGTACTCATATCAGATAACCCCCAACTCTTTCCCTACCTCCGTAAACGCCTCAATGGCCTGATCCAGGTGGTGACGCTCATGCACTGCAGACAATTGCACCCGGATCCTCGCCTGTCCTTTCGGGACCACCGGGAAATAGAACCCAATGACATAAATGCCTTTTTCCAATAGTGCTGCAGCCATTTTCTGTGAAAGCACCGCATCGTACAACATAATCGGCACTATCGGGTGGTCACCCGGCTTGATGTCGAAACCTGCTTCGGTCATCTTGGTTCGGAAGTACTTCGTGTTTTCTTCCAGCTTGTCCCGAAGCTCAGTCGACTCACTCAGCAAGTCGATCACGGCAATGGATGCCCCCACAATGGAAGGTGCCACCGTGTTCGAGAACAAGTACGGACGTGATCTCTGACGCAGGATGTCAATGATTTCTTTCTTGCCGGAAGTAAACCCGCCCGAAGCTCCGCCCATGGCCTTACCCAATGTTCCGGTGATAATGTCCACCCGATCCATGCAGTTTCGGTACTCATGAACCCCTCGTCCGGTTTTCCCAAGGAATCCCGTGGAGTGGCATTCGTCCGTCACGACCACTGCATCGTACTTATCCGCTAAGTCGCAAATTTTGTCCAACTGTGCAATGGTGCCGTCCATGGAGAATGCTCCGTCCGTCACAATCATTTTGCATTTAGCATCGGATGCTTCCTTGAGTTTGGCTTCCAAATCATCCATGTCGTTGTGGTTGTAACGGAAACGCTGCGCCTTGCACAATCGCACACCATCAATGATCGAAGCATGGTTCAGGGCATCTGAAATGATGGCATCTTCCGGTCCCAACAACGGCTCAAAAAGTCCCCCATTGGCATCAAATGCCGCCGCGTACAGAATGGTGTCCTCCATACCGAGGAATTCGGAAATCTTGCACTCCAGCTCTTTGTGAATGTCCTGTGTCCCGCAGATAAAACGCACCGACGACATCCCATAACCATGCGAATCGATGGCATCTTTTGCTGCCTGAATCACCTTCGAGTTGGACGAAAGCCCCAAATAGTTATTTGCGCAGAAGTTGATGACTTCCTTGCCGCCTGTAATTCTAATATCAGCGCTTTGCGGGGAGGTGATGATGCGCTCTTCCTTGTAAAGACCAGCCTCTTTGATTTCGGCCAGTTCTTTCTGCAGCTTTTTCTGTAGGGATGTATACATGTCAGATTTTGGGTTTTGAAATTTTGGGTCTCATGGGTTTTGGCTTGGTTGCAACTTTGGCCTCCTCGCCGCTCCATTTGTACGTTCTTCTGAGTGGATTGATCAAAAATAATTTTTGAGCTGTGAAGCTTTCCGGGTGCACCTGTTCAAAAACATTCTTCAGTTTTTGAAAATTCTCCGGCTCGCTCTTTCGGAACTTTTCCGGGTCAATCTTTTTCGATTTCAGGTAGTCTGAAAAATCCATTGCTCAAATTTAGTACGCTACCGGCTGGTTGAAATGATTAAGACCTAATTTTGCATTCAACAACATTACCTATGGACAAAATTCTAGTCATTGGGGCCGGTGGGCAACTGGGAACCGAGCTCGTGTTGAAGTTGCGGGAATCGTATGGGACGGACAATGTGCTGGCGACTGACATTCGTGACCTGGCCGGAGAGTTGGCAGAAGGACCTCACGAGAAATTAAATATCCTGGAAGTAGATCAATACACTTCCATTCTCAAAAGGCATGGCATTACGCAGGTTTATCACCTGGCGGCTGTGCTTTCCGCAAAAGGTGAGAGCGACCCATTGTTTGCCTGGAAACTGAACATGGAAAGCCTTTTGACTGTGTTGGAATCAGGCAGGGATCAAATCAAAAAAATTTACTGGCCGAGCTCAATAGCCGTTTTTGGGCCGGATACCCCCGCCGACAATACGCCGCAAAACACGATCATGAATCCGTCTACTGTTTACGGCATTAGCAAACTAGCGGGAGAACGCTGGTGTGAATATTACTTCCAGAAATACGGCGTAGACGTCAGGAGCATTCGCTACCCCGGTTTGATCGGATACAAGGCTAAGCCGGGAGGCGGCACGACAGATTATGCCGTGGATGTTTTTTGGAAAGCCGTGGAAGGTGAAAACTTTGAATGCTTTCTGAAACCGGACACGAGATTGCCTATGATGTACATGGAAGATGCCATTCGCGGCACGCTGGAACTTATGGAGAGTCCATCTGAAAACATCAAGGTACGATCCAGTTACAACTTCTCGGGTATCAGCTTTACGCCAGAAGAATTGTTCCGTGAAGTAGCGAAACAATTCCCTGAAATGGAATTTTCCTACTCCCCTGATTTTCGGCAAAAAATAGCCGACAGCTGGCCAAATTCCATCGACGATTCAGCAGCTCAAACAGACTGGAATTGGAAGCCTGAATTTGATTTGAGCAAAATGACCAGCGAGATGATTGCGGGATTAAAGTCCCAGTTAGTCACGAATTGAATTCGACATTCACTTAATTTGAATTGGATTTCAACCAAAAACCAACCAACATGGCAGATTTCAAAAACCTTCTAATTTCAGATGAAGATGGAATCAGAAGTATCACCATCAACCGTGAGTCTAAGCTCAACGCACTCAACAGGGACACCATTCAGGAAATAGGCAGAGCCGTCCAGCAGGTGATGGATGACAGCAGCCTGAAAGGTGTGCTCCTAACTGGAGCAGGTGAAAAAGCTTTTGTGGCAGGGGCAGATATTTCCGAATTTACTTCAGTCACAGAGATGCATGCACGCAAACTTGCTGAGGAGGGTCAGGAAGTTTTTCAGATGATTGAAGACTGCCCCAAGCCAATCGTGGCTGTGGTGAATGGATTTGCATTAGGCGGAGGATGTGAGCTGGCCATGGCTTGCCACATGCGTATAGCCACAAGCAATGCTAAATTCGGGCAACCGGAAGTCAACCTGGGACTTATCCCGGGGTACGGAGGCACACAGCGCCTTACCCAACTCATCGGGAAAGGCCGGGCTTTCGAATACATGATGACCACTGACATGATCGATGCAGAAACGGCGGAGAAATGGGGATTGGCGAATCACGTCGCTGAGGATAAAGCTGCTGCCATGGAAAAGGCCATGGAAATCCTAAAGAAAATCGCTACCAAGGCTCCCATTGCGATAGGACAAATTGTGGATTGCATCAACAGTGTGCATACACCCGACAATGGCTATCAGGTGGAAGCCAATGCCTTTGCCAACTGCTTCAGCACTGAAGACTTCAAAGAGGGCGTGGACGCCTTTCTCAACAAACGACCTGCATCTTTTAAAGGAGCCTGATTGAGCCAACTCAAGCGACTCTTCCGGGAAACGGCCATTTATGGCGCCAGTAGCATTTTCGGGCGGGCCATCAATTTCCTACTTGTTCCGCTTTATACGGCAGTCTTTTCTCCGGCAGAGTATGGGGTAGTTACGGAGCTATACGCTTATGTGGCATTCTTCATGGTCATCTACCTTTTTGGAATCGAGACCACCTTCTTCCGTTTTGCCACGAAGCACAATGACACCCCGAGGTACTTCAACCTCTCACTGACAAACGCTATTCTCAGCGCCACGATTCTTTCTGGAATTTTAATTGCGTTTTCTCAGCCCATTACCGGATTTCTGGAGTATCCGGAAGCCGGAAAGTATGTGGTTTGGCTGGCGCTTATTCTGGCGCTGGATACACTGGTGGCAGTACCTTTTGCCCGTCTTAGACTGGAACGAAAAGCCAAGAAATTCGCCCTTTATAAAATCTCCAACATTCTTGTCAACATCGGCTTGAACCTGGTCTTCCTCGTTCTTGCCCCAAGACTTGGTTGGGACATCCCCGATCTTGGTGTTGGCTATGTTTTTCTGTCCAACCTGGTGGCGTCTGCTTTCACAGCATTGCTGTTTTTACCTGACTTCCTCTCTTATCGTCCGGTACTGGACAAAGTTCGATGGTCAGAAATGCTGAGCTATGCAGGACCGCTGGTGATCATCGGGCTGGCGGGAGTGACCAACGAGATGCTGTCTAGGGCACTTCTAAGACATTGGCTGCCGGAGGGCTTTTATCCCGGGCTCTCCAATCTGGCTGCATTGGGGATTTTCGGCGCTTGTTACAAACTCAGTATGCTGATGAATCTCTCGGTGCAGTCCTTTCGCTATGCCTACGAACCTTTTTTCTTCTCTAAGGCAGATGAAAAAGGTTCGCCTGAGCTATTCGCCAATGTGATGAATGCTTTCATCATTTATGGCTGCATCGCCTTCATTGGCATTTCATTGATTTTGCCCGAAGTTGCCCCGTTGATCCTCAGAAGAAGCGATTACCTGAAAGCACTTCATGTGGTTCCCTTACTACTCCTCTCAGGCCTGTTTCTTGGAATCTTCTACAATTTATCGGTTTGGTACAAGCTAATTGACAAAACAAAATATGGTGCTGTCATCACAGTAATCGGCGCGGTTCTGACGGTTGTTCTAAACGTACTGCTCATCCCGATTCTTGGGTATGAAGGCAGTGCTTTGGCCACCTTCGCCGTTTATCTGGCCATGGTGATCATTAGTTACGCCTGGGGACAAAAACACTATTTCATTCCTTATAAACTCGGCAGAGGTCTTTTGTATCTCGCCATCTCCTCGTTGATCGTTTGGTGTTTTTACTTCCTGCAGTTTGGTCTGATGACAAAATATCTCTTTGGAGGTGGGGCGTTGGTATTCTTCGTAATTTTGGTGTTCGTTCTCGAACGTGGAAAGGAACGGCAAACTGAATGACAAACGGACAAACTCAACGAACAAATTACCGTTTAGGTGAAGACTAGTCAACTTGTACTAGTTTTTAGATTACAACATTTGAAAGCTATTTTAACAATATGGTCATTCCTTTTCGCCTTGACATTGATTGGTCAAGAGGACATTGATCCCGGATCCAAGGAAGCCCGCATGAAGGCTGAAATGACCTTGATCGATGGCCAGAAGCACATGATCCTGGAGAACTACGCCAAGGCACTTGAAATGTTTGAAACGGCCAGAGAGATTATCGGGGACGACCCAGCCATTCATTTCAAGATTGCGGAGGTTCTCTACCAGAGCAATGAACATGATCGGGCGATCGTTTCGGCCCGAAAAGCCATTGAGTTGGATCCGTCTAATAAATTCTATTATGTACTGGCAGCAGATATTGAAACTGCGCGTGGCGATCTGAATTCTGCGCAGAAGCTCTACGAGGAATTGTTAGCAATGGAAGGCAATGAGGATTATCTAGGTGATTTGGCTCTCATTTATGAATATCAGGGCAAGAACAAAAAAGCTCTAGAAACCTTTAATAAAGTACAGGAGCACTTTGGCACCAATGAAGGTTTGGTCAGGGAAATGCAAAAAATCTATCAGCTCATGGGCACTCCCGAGAAAGGTCTGGAAGAATGGAAGGAATTGGCGGAAGCGTACCCGGGTCAAGACAAGTATCTTTTTGATTACATCAATCAGCTCATGAATCTTGACAAGATAGATGAGGCCAAAACGTATCTCGAAGGGATCATGGATAATGATCCCGGCAATCCTCAAGCCGGACTCCTGATGGCCGAAATTCTAAAGAATGAGGGCAACTCAAGCGAAGCGATGAGACTGGCTGAAAGATCACTGCTTTCCACATCCGTAGACTTCAAGCTGAAAGGGCAAATCCTCTCCGATTTGCTAAAATCCAATCAGGAAGCCTCTACTGATGAATTAGTTGCCCTAACTAAAAAAGTTGCAGCAATACATCCAAACGAATACACCGCACAGGCATTGACTGGCGATGTGCTGTTTCAATTGGAAAGAAGACAAGAGTCTATCGAATATTACCTGAAAGCCACCAAAATCAAACCGGACAATTTTGCGCTTTGGCAAAACATTCTGAGCATTGAAGCGGAACTTGGCATGTGGGAGGAGTTAGCAAAGCACTCCGAAGAGGCCATGGAGTACTTCCCAAATCAGGGTGCACTTTATCATTTTGCCGGAACTGCTCAGCTAAGAAAAAGCAACTACCAACGAGCCGCCCAATATCTGGAAATGGGCAAGCGTTTCGCTTTAGATAATGAATTGAAAAGCGCTTTTGAAGCACAACTGGGGGACGCTTTTGGTGGACTGAAAAATTATCCTAAATCCGATCAGGCCTACGAGGACGCCTTGGCACTGAACACTAAAAACGAGCATGCGCTCAACAATTACAGTCTATCTCTTGCGTTGAGAAAAACGAAGCTCGACAGAGCGATCGAACTTTCGTCACAATTGATCAAGCTTAAACCTAATAACGCGACATATCTGGATACTCACGGACTGGTATTGTTTGCTCAAGGAGCATTCAAGGAGGCGAAGAAATTTATAGAAAAAGCTGCCTCCACTAGTGATAAGCCTGAAATCACAGAGCATTATGGCGATGTTCTTTTTAAGCTAGGTCAAGAAAGTGAGGCCATTGCCGCCTGGGAACGATCCGTTAGTATGGGCAATGAATCTCAACTGATTCTCAAAAAAATAGCCGACCGAAAATACTATGAATAAGAGCTTTTGGCTTTTGCTGGTTTGCAGCCTGCTTTTCAGTGCCTGCAAAAAGGAACTGAATCTCTTCAAAAGCAGGGACAAGAAATTTGCTGTGGAGAACATCGAGTTTGAATACCTCAGTTCAAGAGCAAAATTTAAATACAGTGATGGTGCACAGAAAATCTCCGCTACTGCGAGTTTCCGGATCCAAAAAGACAGCATCATTTGGGCATCCATATCTCCCGGACTCGGTGTGGAACTGGCTCGTTTAAAAATCGATCGGGAGAAACTTCAGGGAATTGACAAGCTCAAAAAGGAATACTACGTGTACACCTTTGAGGAGCTGAGCAAGCAATACGGATTTCAAATCACATTTGATTTGATCGAAGCTATCGTCATCGGGAACCCACTTTATTTACCCGAAAATCGAAAAGAGGTGATTGCTGAAGAAGAGCTTTTCAAATATGCAAAGCTGGAGGGTCAGTACGGCATTGACCACTTTGTTGGTAAGCAATCCAAAAAGCTCGAAAAACTGTATGCCTATGATGCCACTACATACAATTCTGTTTCAGTAAATTACGGTGATTTTCAACCTGTCGATGGGCAGATCATTCCTCAATCCATAAATGCGATAGTTAGCTTTGCGAATCAGCGTAGGAAAGAACCCCTTAGTATTGAAATCGAATACAACCGAACGGAAATCCAGTCCGAACCACTTTCATTCCCATTCAGTGTTTCCAAGAGGTACAAGCGCAAGTAGTTTTCGCGTTTTTCTTCTCATAATTGGTCTCCTTACATTGAGTTTTTCCACTCACGCTCAGAAAAGCCGAGCACAGTTGGAGCAGGAGAAAAAGGACAATCTAGCCCGCATCGCACAAGCCCAAAAAATTCTTGTAGAGACAGAACAGGAGCGAAAAGCTACGCTGGGTCAATTGCAAGCAATTCAAAATCAGATTCAGGCACGCACAGCTTTGATCCGGTCAATGCAGTCAGAAATCAATCTTTTGGAGGAAGAGATCAGTGACATTGGCATTGTAGTTAGAGCTTTAGAAAATGACCTAGTCAACTTAAAAGAAGAATATGCGGAGATGATTTACTCGGCATACAAGGCCAATCAGGGATATTCTGTTTTGACATTTTTATTTTCCTCGGCCACTTTCAATCAATTATTCATGCGTCTCAGGTATCTCAACCAATATTCTGAGGCAAGAAAGACTCAGGCAGAGCAAATAGAAATTGTGGCAGCCGAACTAATCGAGCAAAAAAGCGAAGTACAAACACGCCGTGATGAGCAGGAAATGATCCTTTCGCAGCAACTCGCTGAAAACCGAAAACTTCTTGGCCTTAGAACCAAACAAAGCTCTTTAGTCACAGAACTTTCGACCAAGGAAACGGAACTGCGAGCAGAGATGGAGCGAAGGAAAAAGTCTATTGCGCGATTGGACAAACTCATTGCCGAAATCATCGAAAGGGAGGCTAGAAGCGCCAACGTGGCTGATGTAGCAGACAATGCATCATTTGAGTCCATGCAGACCCGATTGGGTTGGCCGGTAAATTCAGGCTTTATCTCGGCAAAATTTGGTCGTCAGCCTCACCCAGTCCTGGAAAACATTTTCATTCAAAATAGCGGAGTAAGCATCCAGACCAATAGTGGCGAAACCGTCCGGTCAGTAAGTCCTGGTACGGTGACAAGAGTTGCAGATTTGCCGGGGATGCAGCGAGTGGTCATCGTTAGACATGGCCAGTACCTCACAGTTTACGGTCACTTAAGTGAGGTCAAAGTCACAACGGGACAGACTTTAGCCAAAAATGACCCAATCGGAACCGTCTATACCGATAACGAGGGGCTCACACAATTAGAATTCCAAGTTTGGAAAGGGAGTACTAAATTGGATCCTGAGGCTTGGTTATCTAAAAAGTAGCCTGAAAACTCATAGGATTTAATTCCGTACCATCTATCTTTGAACACTAAATTTTACAATCATGCAAACGATTTTACTTTGGGTACCGGGCTGGGGCGAAATGCTGATTATCGCGCTTTTTATTCTTGTTTTCTTTGGAGCTAAGAAAATTCCAGAGATCGCAAGAGGAATGGGAAAAGGAATTCGTGAATTTAAGGACGCCACCAAGGAGGTGAAGAAAGAAATCAACGAAGGAATCAACGACGACAACACCAAGGCTTAAATCCCAGAGCCTATATGAAGTGCCTTTTATCCCTTTTGGCATTCTCAGCTGCTAGCATTCTTTTTTCGCAAGAAATCGAAGAGCCACCGTATGAGTACATCCCAGATGTGCCTGACTCGGTTATCGAAGCGCGCTTAAAGTCGATTGAAAAAGATATCCCGCTGCAGTTCACGGAAGCGGTCAAACAACACATCAATTTCTACACAGTTAGGCGCAGGGATTATGCCCGCAAAATGCTGAACCGATCCACCAAATACTTCCCTATTTTCGAAGAATATTTGGCGGAGCACGACATGCCTGACGAATTGAAATATTTGTCCGTGGTGGAATCAGGTCTGCATCCGAATGCCGTCTCACATGCCGCAGCGGTTGGTCTTTGGCAATTCATTTACTGGACAGGCAAAAAATATGACCTTAACTCGAATTGGTACATCGATGACCGTATGGACCCTGAAAAGTCTACAGAGGCCGCTTGTCGATTCTTGGGTTTTCTCCATGGATATTTTGGCGACTGGGAGCTGGCACTTGCTGGTTACAATTCCGGACCAGGAAGAGTGAAACGTGCCATTAGGTATGCAGATGGAAAACGAGATTTTTGGGAAATCTACAATTACTTACCTCGCGAGACCCGTGCGTATGTACCCAAATTCGTTGCAGTTGCCTATGTTTTCAACTTCGCCGAAGAACACAACCTTTATGCTGACAACCCTGAGTATCTGCCCGTATATGACACCCTTCAGGTTAGTCAGTATTTGCACCTCGACACATTTGCTGAGCAAATGGATTGGTGCATGGAAGACCTGGAATACCTAAATCCTCAGATCAAGCACGGTGCGCTCCCGGCTACCTCAAAAAATTATGGGCTAAATGTCCCCCTCGACATCAAACAGTCTCTTGCAGCAAATAGAAAAATGGTGCTGGATTCTGCGTCAAGCGTTGGTCGGGCAGAAATCGAAAAAATGGCCGCCAATGAGGTGGGTGCTGTAGCAGGAAGAGAGCGGCTAGTCTATAAAGTAAAGAGCGGAGATGTACTCGGGTCCATTGCGCAGAGATACCGAGTGAGGGTATCAGATATAAAAAAATGGAATCGTCTATCAGGCTCCATGATTCGTGTAGGTCAAAACCTAAAAATCTGGGTGAAGCCACAGTACAAGAATGCCGCTGTTGCCAGTAGTAAGCAATCCACAAGCAAACCTACTATCACACCGAAACCGGGACAAAAAGTTCACACCGTCCAAAGTGGTGATACGCTTTGGGACATCAGTGTGGCACACAAAATATCCATCGAAAAAATCAAATCTCTGAACAACCTGTCCGGTGATAGTATCAAACCGGGTCAGTCGTTAATTGTCAGCGCAGAGTAAAATTTGATTTCCAGTACTTTTGTTTAAATCTCCGTCTATGAAGCAGCTATTTTATGTAACCGTCATTCTTTTTCTAGCCGCCTGCGAAAGTGGCGGTTCAGACGATTACAAACGACCTGCCGGTGGCTCGCCTGACGAAATAGTGGTTGTAGTAGATTCTGCTGTGTGGGCTGGTTCGGTTGGAATTGAGTTGCGGAAAATTCTTCAAGCTCCCATGCAAGGCATGCCTCAAGATGAGCCCCTGTTTGAAGTATATCAGGTGAATCCGCTCAAGCTGAACTCGGTTTTGAAGTCTGCCTACAACATGATCTTCATCACAACTTTGGATCGAAGAACCTCTCAAAGCAAGGAAATGAGGAAGATGTTCACGGATGAATCTTTGAAGAAAATCCAAAGTGACACATCGTTTTTCCAAGTAGTTGAAAACGACAAATTCGCGAAGAATCAAAAGACACTTTTCCTTTTTGGAAATAACGCATCTGAACTATCCGCGCACATCGCGCAAAGTCGTGCAGAGATTCTGCATCTTTTTGAAACCCGGGCACGCGATCTGACCAAAGCCAGAATTTTTCGACAAAGAGAAAAGGCCCTTGAAGATGCCATCAAGAAAAATCATGGTTATTCCTTCCAAATTCCGTACGGTTGGGACCTCTCCAAAGACTTGCCGGATTTCGTCTGGGTTCGCGAGCTAGACTTGGATAAGGAAAAGAATATTTTCATTTACCAACAGCCTTACAGAGGACCACAAGATTTCAACGACATAGATGGACTAAGGGACAGAATATCTCAGCTACATCTGCGCGATAGCCAGAGGCCTGACCTTTACATCAAGCGTCAGGAAATCATTCCGGTTGTCACCAAACAGGTGAACTTCAACGGAAAATTCGCCATCGAAGCACGTGGACTTTGGGCTGTGAGCGACATGACAGCAGGAGGACCATTCCTGAGTTATGTTTTGGTGGACGAGGAAAACGCAATGCTTTATTACATAGAGGGATACGTGTACCATGCAGGCGGAAAGAAAAAGAGACTGATGCGAGAAATGGACGCTATTTTATCCACTTTTACAATTCCTTCAGAAACGACAAAATGAAAATAAGGAAAAAGGACGCACTCGACTTCCATGAAGCCAAACCAAAGGGCAAAATTGAAGTCCGTCCCACCAAACCACTCAGCAGCCAACGTGATTTAGCCCTGGCCTATTCGCCTGGAGTAGCTGAACCGTGCCTGGCGATTGCCGAAAATGTAGAGGACGTTTACAAGTACACGGCCAAGGGAAATCTGGTAGGAGTAATTTCCAACGGAACTGCTGTTCTGGGTTTAGGAAACATTGGTCCTGAGGCATCAAAGCCGGTCATGGAAGGAAAGGGTGTTCTATTCAAGAAATTTGCTGGAATCGATGTGTTTGATATCGAAATCAACGAAGAAGACCCAGATAAATT
>CBDBUY010000002.1:0-185191 GCA_965212145.1 Cyclobacteriaceae bacterium
ACGACCCCAACGATCACGGGCACAGCGACGGTAGGGACCGGCGAGACCTTGACCGTAGAAGTAGATGGTGTAACGTATACAGCTGGCGATGGCAACCTGACTTTGGTAGGCACTAGCTGGACGTTGAACATCCCAGCGGGGCAATGAGATCACCCCTGATGGCACCTACGATGTAACCGCCACGGTGACAGATGCAGCGGGCAACTTCACCTCAGTACTGGCACATCGGGCGAGTTAATCATCGACACGACACCCCCCGCAACGCCGACTGTAGTTAGCCAGACCACAAGCGACACGACCCCAACGATCACGGGCACAGCGACGGTAGGGACCGGCGAGACCTTGACCGTAGAAGTAGATGGTGTAACGTATACAGCTGGCGATGGCAACCTGACTTTGGTAGGCACTAGCTGGACGTTGAACATCCCAGCGGGCAATGAGATCACCCCTGATGGCACCTACGATGTAACCGCCACGGTGACAGATGCAGCGGGCAACTTCACCTCAGATGGCACATCGGGCGAGTTAATCATCGACACGACACCCCCCGCAACGCCGACTGTAGTTAGCCAGACCACAAGCGACACGACCCCAACGATCACGGGCACAGCGACGGTAGGGACCGGCGAGACCTTGACCGTAGAAGTAGATGGTGTAACGTATACAGCTGGCGATGGCAACCTGACTTTGGTAGGCACTAGCTGGACGTTGAACATCCCAGCGGGCAATGAGATCACCCCTGATGGCACCTACGATGTAACCGCCACGGTGACAGATGCAGCGGGCAACTTCACCTCAGATGGCACATCGGGCGAGTTAATCATCGACACGACACCCCCCGCAACGCCGACTGTAGTTAGCCAGACCACAAGCGACACGACCCCAACGATCACGGGCACAGCGACGGTAGGGACCGGCGAGACCTTGACCGTAGAAGTAGATGGTGTAACGTATACAGCTGGCGATGGCAACCTGACTTTGGTAGGCACTAGCTGGACGTTGAACATCCCAGCGGGCAATGAGATCACCCCTGATGGCACCTACGATGTAACCGCCACGGTGACAGATGCAGCGGGCAACTTCACCTCAGATGGCACATCGGGCGAGTTAATCATCGACACGACACCCCCCGCAACGCCGACTGTAGTTAGCCAGACCACAAGCGACACGACCCCAACGATCACGGGCACAGCGACGGTAGGGACCGGCGAGACCTTGACCGTAGAAGTAGATGGTGTAACGTATACAGCTGGCGATGGCAACCTGACTTTGGTAGGCACTAGCTGGACGTTGAACATCCCAGCGGGCAATGAGATCACCCCTGATGGCACCTACGATGTAACCGCCACGGTGACAGATGCAGCGGGCAACTTCACCTCAGATGGCACATCGGGCGAGTTAATCATCGACACGACACCCCCCGCAACGCCGACTGTAGTTAGCCAGACCACAAGCGACACGACCCCAACGATCACGGGCACAGCGACGGTAGGGACCGGCGAGACCTTGACCGTAGAAGTAGATGGTGTAACGTATACAGCTGGCGATGGCAACCTGACTTTGGTAGGCACTAGCTGGACGTTGAACATCCCAGCGGGCAATGAGATCACCCCTGATGGCACCTACGATGTAACCGCCACGGTGACAGATGCAGCGGGCAACTTCACCTCAGATGGCACATCGGGCGAGTTAATCATCGACACGACACCCCCCGCAACGCCGACTGTAGTTAGCCAGACCACAAGCGACACGACCCCAACGATCACGGGCACAGCGACGGTAGGGACCGGCGAGACCTTGACCGTAGAAGTAGATGGTGTAACGTATACAGCTGGCGATGGCAACCTGACTTTGGTAGGCACTAGCTGGACGTTGAACATCCCAGCGGGCAATGAGATCACCCCTGATGGCACCTACGATGTAACCGCCACGGTGACAGATGCAGCGGGCAACTTCACCTCAGATGGCACATCGGGCGAGTTAATCATCGACACGACACCCCCCGCAACGCCGACTGTAGTTAGCCAGACCACAAGCGACACGACCCCAACGATCACGGGCACAGCGACGGTAGGGACCGGCGAGACCTTGACCGTAGAAGTAGATGGTGTAACGTATACAGCTGGCGATGGCAACCTGACTTTGGTAGGCACTAGCTGGACGTTGAACATCCCAGCGGGCAATGAGATCACCCCTGATGGCACCTACGATGTAACCGCCACGGTGACAGATGCAGCGGGCAACTTCACCTCAGATGGCACATCGGGCGAGTTAATCATCGACACGACACCCCCCGCAACGCCGACTGTAGTTAGCCAGACCACAAGCGACACGACCCCAACGATCACGGGCACAGCGACGGTAGGGACCGGCGAGACCTTGACCGTAGAAGTAGATGGTGTAACGTATACAGCTGGCGATGGCAACCTGACTTTGGTAGGCACTAGCTGGACGTTGAACATCCCAGCGGGCAATGAGATCACCCCTGATGGCACCTACGATGTAACCGCCACGGTGACAGATGCAGCGGGCAACTTCACCTCAGATGGCACATCGGGCGAGTTAATCATCGACACGACACCCCCCGCAACGCCGACTGTAGTTAGCCAGACCACAAGCGACACGACCCCAACGATCACGGGCACAGCGACGGTAGGGACCGGCGAGACCTTGACCGTAGAAGTAGATGGTGTAACGTATACAGCTGGCGATGGCAACCTGACTTTGGTAGGCACTAGCTGGACGTTGAACATCCCAGCGGGCAATGAGATCACCCCTGATGGCACCTACGATGTAACCGCCACGGTGACAGATGCAGCGGGCAACTTCACCTCAGATGGCACATCGGGCGAGTTAATCATCGACACGACACCCCCCGCAACGCCGACTGTAGTTAGCCAGACCACAAGCGACACGACCCCAACGATCACGGGCACAGCGACGGTAGGGACCGGCGAGACCTTGACCGTAGAAGTAGATGGTGTAACGTATACAGCTGGCGATGGCAACCTGACTTTGGTAGGCACTAGCTGGACGTTGAACATCCCAGCGGGCAATGAGATCACCCCTGATGGCACCTACGATGTAACCGCCACGGTGACAGATGCAGCGGGCAACTTCACCTCAGATGGCACATCGGGCGAGTTAATCATCGACACGACACCCCCCGCAACGCCGACTGTAGTTAGCCAGACCACAAGCGACACGACCCCAACGATCACGGGCACAGCGACGGTAGGGACCGGCGAGACCTTGACCGTAGAAGTAGATGGTGTAACGTATACAGCTGGCGATGGCAACCTGACTTTGGTAGGCACTAGCTGGACGTTGAACATCCCAGCGGGCAATGAGATCACCCCTGATGGCACCTACGATGTAACCGCCACGGTGACAGATGCAGCGGGCAACTTCACCTCAGATGGCACATCGGGCGAGTTAATCATCGACACGACACCCCCCGCAACGCCGACTGTAGTTAGCCAGACCACAAGCGACACGACCCCAACGATCACGGGCACAGCGACGGTAGGGACCGGCGAGACCTTGACCGTAGAAGTAGATGGTGTAACGTATACAGCTGGCGATGGCAACCTGACTTTGGTAGGCACTAGCTGGACGTTGAACATCCCAGCGGGCAATGAGATCACCCCTGATGGCACCTACGATGTAACCGCCACGGTGACAGATGCAGCGGGCAACTTCACCTCAGATGGCACATCGGGCGAGTTAATCATCGACACGACACCCCCCGCAACGCCGACTGTAGTTAGCCAGACCACAAGCGACACGACCCCAACGATCACGGGCACAGCGACGGTAGGGACCGGCGAGACCTTGACCGTAGAAGTAGATGGTGTAACGTATACAGCTGGCGATGGCAACCTGACTTTGGTAGGCACTAGCTGGACGTTGAACATCCCAGCGGGCAATGAGATCACCCCTGATGGCACCTACGATGTAACCGCCACGGTGACAGATGCAGCGGGCAACTTCACCTCAGATGGCACATCGGGCGAGTTAATCATCGACACGACACCCCCCGCAACGCCGACTGTAGTTAGCCAGACCACAAGCGACACGACCCCAACGATCACGGGCACAGCGACGGTAGGGACCGGCGAGACCTTGACCGTAGAAGTAGATGGTGTAACGTATACAGCTGGCGATGGCAACCTGACTTTGGTAGGCACTAGCTGGACGTTGAACATCCCAGCGGGCAATGAGATCACCCCTGATGGCACCTACGATGTAACCGCCACGGTGACAGATGCAGCGGGCAACTTCACCTCAGATGGCACATCGGGCGAGTTAATCATCGACACGACACCCCCCGCAACGCCGACTGTAGTTAGCCAGACCACAAGCGACACGACCCCAACGATCACGGGCACAGCGACGGTAGGGACCGGCGAGACCTTGACCGTAGAAGTAGATGGTGTAACGTATACAGCTGGCGATGGCAACCTGACTTTGGTAGGCACTAGCTGGACGTTGAACATCCCAGCGGGCAATGAGATCACCCCTGATGGCACCTACGATGTAACCGCCACGGTGACAGATGCAGCGGGCAACTTCACCTCAGATGGCACATCGGGCGAGTTAATCATCGACACGACACCCCCCGCAACGCCGACTGTAGTTAGCCAGACCACAAGCGACACGACCCCAACGATCACGGGCACAGCGACGGTAGGGACCGGCGAGACCTTGACCGTAGAAGTAGATGGTGTAACGTATACAGCTGGCGATGGCAACCTGACTTTGGTAGGCACTAGCTGGACGTTGAACATCCCAGCGGGCAATGAGATCACCCCTGATGGCACCTACGATGTAACCGCCACGGTGACAGATGCAGCGGGCAACTTCACCTCAGATGGCACATCGGGCGAGTTAATCATCGACACGACACCCCCCGCAACGCCGACTGTAGTTAGCCAGACCACAAGCGACACGACCCCAACGATCACGGGCACAGCGACGGTAGGGACCGGCGAGACCTTGACCGTAGAAGTAGATGGTGTAACGTATACAGCTGGCGATGGCAACCTGACTTTGGTAGGCACTAGCTGGACGTTGAACATCCCAGCGGGCAATGAGATCACCCCTGATGGCACCTACGATGTAACCGCCACGGTGACAGATGCAGCGGGCAACTTCACCTCAGATGGCACATCGGGCGAGTTAATCATCGACACGACACCCCCCGCAACGCCGACTGTAGTTAGCCAGACCACAAGCGACACGACCCCAACGATCACGGGCACAGCGACGGTAGGGACCGGCGAGACCTTGACCGTAGAAGTAGATGGTGTAACGTATACAGCTGGCGATGGCAACCTGACTTTGGTAGGCACTAGCTGGACGTTGAACATCCCAGCGGGCAATGAGATCACCCCTGATGGCACCTACGATGTAACCGCCACGGTGACAGATGCAGCGGGCAACTTCACCTCAGATGGCACATCGGGCGAGTTAATCATCGACACGACACCCCCCGCAACGCCGACTGTAGTTAGCCAGACCACAAGCGACACGACCCCAACGATCACGGGCACAGCGACGGTAGGGACCGGCGAGACCTTGACCGTAGAAGTAGATGGTGTAACGTATACAGCTGGCGATGGCAACCTGACTTTGGTAGGCACTAGCTGGACGTTGAACATCCCAGCGGGCAATGAGATCACCCCTGATGGCACCTACGATGTAACCGCCACGGTGACAGATGCAGCGGGCAACTTCACCTCAGATGGCACATCGGGCGAGTTAATCATCGACACGACACCCCCCGCAACGCCGACTGTAGTTAGCCAGACCACAAGCGACACGACCCCAACGATCACGGGCACAGCGACGGTAGGGACCGGCGAGACCTTGACCGTAGAAGTAGATGGTGTAACGTATACAGCTGGCGATGGCAACCTGACTTTGGTAGGCACTAGCTGGACGTTGAACATCCCAGCGGGCAATGAGATCACCCCTGATGGCACCTACGATGTAACCGCCACGGTGACAGATGCAGCGGGCAACTTCACCTCAGATGGCACATCGGGCGAGTTAATCATCGACACGACACCCCCCGCAACGCCGACTGTAGTTAGCCAGACCACAAGCGACACGACCCCAACGATCACGGGCACAGCGACGGTAGGGACCGGCGAGACCTTGACCGTAGAAGTAGATGGTGTAACGTATACAGCTGGCGATGGCAACCTGACTTTGGTAGGCACTAGCTGGACGTTGAACATCCCAGCGGGCAATGAGATCACCCCTGATGGCACCTACGATGTAACCGCCACGGTGACAGATGCAGCGGGCAACTTCACCTCAGATGGCACATCGGGCGAGTTAATCATAGATACAGTAGACCCAGCGGTTCCAACAGCTAACACGTTTACGAGTACAGACGGTCTACCGACGTTGACCGGAACGTGGGCAGAAGGAGACGCGACTGTACTGACAGTGACCGTTGATGGGGTGACCTACACGCTAGGAACAGATTCGGAATTAACGACGGACGGCAGTGGCAACTGGACCCTCGATCTGAGTGGGTTGGGCACCCCAATCGCAGATGGTCAATACGATGTATCGGTGACCAACACCGATGCTGCTGGCAACAGTTCAAGTGATGCGACCAACAATGAGTTGACCGTAGACACGACAGCCCCAGCGGTTCCAACAGCTAACACGTTTACGAGTACAGACGGTCTACCGACGTTGACCGGAACGTGGGCAGAAGGAGACGCGACTGTACTGACAGTGACCGTTGATGGGGTGACCTACACGCTAGGAACAGATCCAGAATTAACGACGGACGGCAGTGGCAACTGGACCCTCGATCTGAGTGGGTTGGGCACCCCAATCGCAGATGGTCAATACGATGTATCGGTGACCAACACCGATGCTGCTGGCAACAGTTCAAGTGATGCGACCAACAATGAGTTGATAGTGATTGTGAACCTGGATAGTGATAATGATGGAATCCCGGATGTAGATGAGGACATTGACGGTGATGGAGACCCAACCAATGATGATTCAGATGGAGATGGAATACCAGATTATTTAGATACCGATGACGATGGAGATGGGGTTCCAACCGCAGATGAGGACATTGACGGTGATGGAGATCCAACCAATGATGATTCGGATGGAGATGGAATACCAGATTACTTAGATACCGATGATGATGGTGATGGGATTCCAACGGCAGATGAGGACATTGACGGTGATGGAGATCCAACCAATGATGATTCGGATGGAGATGGAATACCAGATTATTTAGATACCGATGATGATGGAGATGGGGTTCCAACGGCAGACGAGGACATTGACGGTGATGGTGACCCAACTAATGACGATTCGGATGGAGATGGAATACCGGATTACTTAGATACCGATGACGATGGTGATGGCATTTCAACAACCGACGAGGACATTGACGGTGATGGAGACCCAACCAATGATGATTCAGATGGAGATGGAATTCCCGACTATTTGGATGATGAGGTCAACATGGATATTCCTGAAGGGTTTTCTCCAAACGGAGATGGCATGAACGATTTCTGGAAGATCGATGGGATAGAAAATTACCCGAATAACATTGTTAGGGTTTTCAATCGATGGGGAAATATTGTTTTTGAAGTAAGGGGATATGACAATCAATCGAGAAAATGGACAAGTCAATCGAATGTAGGCCTAATCATTGGTGCGCGACAGGTACCGGATGGCACGTACTTCTACGTGATTGACCTTGGAAACGGCGGTAAGCCGATCTCGGGATATATCATAGTCAATAGATAATTAAATCTAGAACGATGAAAAAAATCTTAATACTTATTTGTTTGAGCTTTGGATTAGGTCTGAAGCTCGCGGCTCAGCAGCAGGTAATGTTCACTCAATACATGTTCAACGGACTTGCCATTAATCCGGCTTATGCAGGATCGGCGGACGCTTTGAGTATTACGGCCTTGACAAGACATCAATGGGTTGGGTTAGATGGGGCACCAAGCACTCAGACATTGTCAGCTCATACACCCATTAAAAAAGATAACATTGCTCTTGGGCTATTGTTTTTAAGGGACCGTATAGGTGTCACAGATCAGAATGCTTTATTTGGTTCGTATGCCTACAAAATTCGATTCAAAAAGAATAGGAGGAATTCACTTTCGTTTGGATTGTCATTTGGTCTCTCAAGTTACAAAACCAGGCATTCAGACGTTAACACCGGATCAGGTTCTGGAAACGACCCGGGATTTCAGGGAGACGATATTAATAGTTGGATGCCTAATGTAGGGGCTGGAATGTTCTACAGTACGGACAGGTTCTACCTGGGGGTTTCTTCACCATTTCTACTCAATAACTTCATTTCTGACGTAAATAATGCCGACGGGTCAGCGGAACAAATACGGCACTTTTTTGTAATGACAGGATACGTGTTTGATTTAAATCGTTCCTTGAAGTTAAAGCCGAATATTTTGATGAAATCAGTAGTAGGTGCTCCGATTGAATTTGATGTTAATGCAAACTTGTTAATCAATGATGTTTTATGGGTAGGAGCTTCATGGAGGTCCTTTGCCTCGGTTGATTTTTTGTTAGAAATTCAGCTTAACTCCAAATTGAGATTCGGATATGCTTACGATATTCCGACAACAGATTTGTCAAGGGTCAGCATGGGATCTCATGAAATCATGCTGAATTACGTATTGTCATTTTCAAAATCAAGGGTTGTAACGCCGCGATACTTCTAATCTAGCAATTGAAAAAATGAAATATATTGTCGCATTTGCCGTATTCCTTAACGTACACTTTGCTTCTGCTCAAGGATTCCGAGCGATCATAGGGGATGCAGAATCCAAAGGGGATGAATACTATGAAGATTTTGCGTATCGAAAGGCAATGGGTTATTACCAAGACGCACTTGCCAAGGATAAAAACAATGTCGATGTTTATCTGAAAATAGGTGACTGCTATCGCAAACTAAACTTTCCGGATAGTAGTGAAGTATGGTACGGAAGGGCATTGGAGTCCTCTGAAGCGGTTGACAAAGAATATTACCTTTATTATGCCCAGGCCCTGCAATCAAATAAAAAATATGAAGAGGCCGAAATTTGGTTCGAAAAATACCAAGGTGATTCAGCTGAAAATAGGTTAGCACAGAAACAGCTTCTTGGGCTATCGCAGCTAAACAATTTCTTTAGTGATTCAGCCAGATATTCATATTCATTGGCTTCTATTAATTCAGGGGGTTTAGACTTTAGTCCATCCTGGTATAGGGACGGCATAGTATTCGTATCTAGTCGCGATAATAATCCACTAGCTAACAGTAACTATGCTTGGGATGAAAGTAACTTTTTGGACCTTTTTGTTAGTGAAATAAACGAGACAGGTCTCACTACACCGCGCCCTTTCGATGGAAAAATCAACACAAAGTATCACGAGGGACCAGTTGCTTTTTATGACAACTTTAGTAAAGCGGTTTTTACCCGGAATAATTATCACAAGGGTAAATCCGGAAAAAGCAAGGACGGGACAACAAAACTGAAGCTGTATTTTGCAGAAATCAAGGATGATGACTGGGTAAATCTGGAGTCTTTCGTTTTTAACAATGATGAGTATTCCATAGGCCATCCCGCGATTTCTGAGGACGGTTCTATTTTATATTTTGTGTCGGACATGCCAGGAGGGTATGGCGGTACGGATCTTTATAAAACCGTGAAGCGCAATGGGCAATGGGTCGAACCCATAAACCTTGGCCCGAATATTAATACAGAAGGAAATGAGGTATTTCCATATCTAGAAAACGACGAACTCTATTTTGCCTCCAATGGACATGGAGGTTTAGGTGGATTGGATGTGTTTGTTGTTCAAACGGGAACTCTCGATGAGAAACCAAAAAACTTAGGACATCCCATAAATTCAAGCAAGGACGATTATGGCTTGATAATTAACAAGGAAAGGACATCTGGATTTTTCTCGTCAAATCGTCTGGAAAATCAAGACAACATTTATTCATTTCAATTCGAGAAAATGGCTGTTCCGGAAGAACCAATCCTGGTTCGTGGGATAGTTATGGATAATCATTTTCGGAAGCCTTTGGGGAATGCTACTGTGTTTTTAAATAAAGGAGCTGATGTCACTCAAGATACAATTAGCGCATCTGATGGGAGTTTTGTTTTTTCGATAGCCGATTATGACAATTTCTCTATAACAGGCAATAAACGTGGATTTCACAAGGTCAATGTCCTTAATTTCAATACCACAGATGTTCCGGATAGTTTGGTTTTATTCTTAGAACCTCCTCACCATGTTATCTCACTTCGGGCTATTGATCAGGAGACTGGCGAATATATTCCTGACGCAGAAATGCATGTAGTAGACACTCAAAAAAATGAGGTGGTGGAAATTTCTGTTCGGGGAGACTTTCACCACGAATTTGAAACAAAAGGAGGTCATGTCTATACGGCTATCAGCAAACACCCGAAATATTTCAACAGCTCGGTAAAGGACATCCAAGTAGGATATGATCACGAGTATGATACGCTCTTTTTTGATATACCTATGACTGAAATTGTGATAGGAAAGGCGATTAAGCTAAATAATATTTACTACGATGTAAATAAGGCGGACATTCGTCCTGATGCCGCCAAAGAACTTGATAAACTTGTTCAGATTTTGGTTGACAATCCCGGAATTAAAATAGAGTTAAGCTCTCATACTGATTCAAGAGGAAGAGATTCATACAATCAAAGTCTTTCTCAGAGACGGGCGGAATCTGCAGTGGCATATATCATTCAAAAAGGCATTGCTGCAAGTCGAATTACGGCCAAAGGTTATGGCGAATCTCAGCTGCTAAATGACTGTGGAAACGGTGTAAAGTGTAATAACGATCAACATCAAGAAAACAGACGTACTGAATTTAGCGTAACATCTGTATCGCTAGATTGACATTTTATAATTCTCATAAGGTCGTTAATCAAGTCGTGGCAGGTTCTCAAGTATCGAACAAATAATGATCGAAGTTCTTCACGTGTCCCAGAGAAATAGCTGCAAGTCTTATTTATGCTGCTCTTCAGGGCTGACGAGTTCCTGTTGATCCTTACTCGAAGTTATTCTCACTTATGTGCCTTTTTTCTCAAAACGAGAAAAATATTGATTTTGATATTTTTATTAAACCGCTGAATATCAGTCAAATAGGCTTTTTTTCTTCTATTGGCATATCGTTGGCATCTAAGCAGACCAAACGAATTTTTAACTTAAAACCATAGAAATAATGAAAACGCAAAGAATAAAACGATTTAGTATTAGTGCCGGACTTATGGCTCTTGTATTTGCCGCAGCTTCCGTATTAGTAGGTTGTAGCGAGAACGATGAAGTTTCTGAGTCTGGGGAAGCAAATGTTTCCATGACAGATGCAGCTGTAGATTATAAAAATGTAAATGCTGTTTATCTGTCGGTTAGCGAGGTACAAGCCACCGCCAACGGACAATCAAGAACTATTGCCAGATTTGATTCGCCCAAACAATTTAACCTGATGGCTTACCAAAATGGTCAAACTTATGCCATGGGAAAAGGTGATTTGAAGGTAGGTTCTTACAGTGATCTGAGATTTGTGATGTCAGGTGAAGCTGATTCATATATCGAAATGAAAGACGGATCAAAAAAGGATCTTGTAATTGAAAATGCTACAAGTGCAGGTTATAAAGTGTCCGGCGCATTCAACGTCGCTGCAAACACAACTACTGACTTAGTGGCTGATATTGACCTGAGAAAAGCCTTGGTTACTACTACAGATGGTGCCTTTAAGCTTAGAACTACAGGTAGACTTGTAAACTCTGCAAATACTGGAATGATTAAAGGTAATGTGAGTGGATCGAGTGAAGAAAGACTAGTAGTTTATGCATACAAGAAAGGAACATTCACGGCATCTGAGGAAGCTGAACCGGCTCAAGGAAGAACCAGATTCGAAAACTCAGTTAACTCAGCGATTGTAGCCAATGATGGATCATATACGCTGGCGTTCATGGAAGAAGGTGAGTACGAGTTTGTAGTTGCCGCCTTTGAGAACACTGATAATGATGATGACCTTGAGTTCAAATCAAGTTTGAATGCCGAAGTTTCGATAGCCGGATCTATCCTAGACTTTGTAGAGGTTGAATCTAACAGTACACTTACAGCGAACATTTTGATTCAAAATCAATAATAATAGTCAAGCTAAAAAGGGAGGCATTTTGCCTCCCTTTTTGTTTGTTTACAACTTAGAAAAACAAAAGAAATGGCACTCAAAATAAAACGTACATTTATTCCGTATTTTTTAAGTGCCTTATTGATTGTCTCTACTATCGGAACAGCCATTATTGGCTTTTTGGCGTATAAGAACCTCAACAGAATTATTTCCACCCTAGACCGGGAAGTTCAACCTCATTATGACCTGATTCTATTAAATCAGATTTCGAGCGATCTTGACAGAATGGAGCACGCCACAGAGCGCGAGGTTTACACTGGAGATACCCTTTATCTTCAAGAATTTCAATCCAGCCTTGAGTCCATCATTCAGAATATCGACACACTTCAGGCACGCAATCCGTCTTTCGAAATGACAACCAGGCTGGATACCTTAAAAAACCTGGTGCTGCAAAAAGGGACAGTTCTATCACAGGTAATGACATTGGATTATTCCGCCCCTTTCAGGAAAATTGATCAATTACGTAATGAAGTCAGTCAGGCAAAACCCCAGCGTCAATCCCTTGAGAAGAAGAAAAACTTCTTGCAAAGGTTATTTGGAAACAAAAAGAATACGGATTCGACACTCACTGAGAATTCAGTAAACGATGAATTGGAAGATCTCGCTAAGAATGCTCAGAAGGAAGCCTACAGCCTACAATTCAAAGAATTTGCTTTGAGAAAGGATCACAACGATCTCCAAATGAGAACCCAAAGTATCTTGGAATACCTGGAAAGTTGGGAGCTTGAGCGGATCAAAATCGAGACCTCCAGAGCTCAGGAGCGAGCCAATTACACCAATAACTACATTACACTTTTTGGCGTTTTTGTCCCATTCATGCTACTCCTCACTCTGTCGGCCTTTGTCCTCTACACGGTCAGAACCCGAAAGCATCAAAATTCACTCTACTTGTCACAGAGACGAGCCCTTGAACTCGCTAAAGAGAAAGAACAATTTCTGGCAACCATGAGCCACGAGATCCGAACACCGATGAACGCAATTGCTGGATTTTCAAGGTTGCTGCTCAACACCGAACTGAATGATGAGCAGGAAGAGCAATTAAAAATTATTGAAAAATCAGCCGATCATTTAACTCACATCCTCAATGACGTCCTGGATTATTCCAAACTAAAATCCGGACACCTGAAACTAGAAAAGAGACCCTTTAATCCTACGGAGGTGATCACGCAATGTGTGAAAATGCTTGAGCATCGAGCCAAGGAAAAAGGACTTATACTTTCAGCAGATTTACAGGCATTGCCAATGACCCTGCGGGGCGATAATTACCGACTACAACAGATGTTGCTGAACCTATTATTTAATGCCATCAAATTCACCCATGAAGGTTCAATTACGATCAAAGCTGCCGCACATCAGAGAAACAAGAAGAGAATTGCTTTGGAACTTAGCGTGATTGACACGGGTGTTGGTATTCCAAAAAACCTACAAAAAGTCATCTTTGAAGAGTTTGCACAGGTTAAATCTGGGGAATCAAACAAGGGAACGGGTCTCGGCTTATCCATCACTAAAAAGCTGGTACAAAAACATAATGGCACCATTGATGTCTCCAGTAAGGTGGGGAAGGGAAGTACTTTCACTCTCCGACTTCCATACGAAGTTTTGGATGCGCATGAAGCTGAGGATATCTCTGAATTGCCTACTCCCGATGTTAAAGGAGTACACGTTCTTATTGCCGATGATGAGGAATTCAACCGTAAGCTCCTGACCACCATTCTCACCAAAAACGGAATTACTTATAAAGAAGCCATTGATGGTGGAGAGGCCGTTAACATTTTGGCAAAAGAGAAATTTGACGTCATCTTGATAGATTTTAAGATGCCAGTCCACACGGGACCGGAAGTAGTCGATCGCATAAAAAATCAGGAAGGCCTCAATCACAAAACTCCTGTCATAGGGCTAACAGCCACAGTTTCAGATGAGGAATACAAAGAGGCAAAGGCGGCTGGAATCGAACATATCCTGAGAAAACCTTTCGAGCCGAACGAACTATTGGGCTATATTGATGCCCTAAAATCGGAAAGCAAAATGTCTTCAAAATCAAATGATCAGAAATACGACCTCAGTGGTCTGGAGTCTATGGGGGATCAGGCATTTGTAAGTGACATGGTGCAGACCTTTGTTGATAGTACTGCCGCGAATCTGAAAATCTTGGAATCAACGATTAAAAATGAAAAATGGTCTGAGTCTGCGGATGTGATGCACAAAATCGTAGCTCCTGCTCGGCACTTGAGAGCAGAGAGTTTAGTAGCCTTGCTGAAAAAGAACGAATTGTCCGCTCGAGATGGAAAACCGATATCAAGTAATGCCTACGACCAAATTCGAACAGAATGTCTGGATTTATTGAAATCGTTAAACACTTGGCTAAAAGAGAATAAGTAACCTATGAGTACATTCAAGATTTTCGTTTGTGAGGATGATGATTGGTATCAGAAATTACTCCTACATACACTTAGTTTAAATCCTGATCATGAAGTAAAGGGCTTTTCTAATGGCAAGGATTTACTAAAGTCGCTGGATGAGAATCCGGATTTGATAACCCTGGACTATCGATTGCCAGACTTTAACGGAGAGGACTTGTTCGATGAAATTAAGAAACGAAATCCTGAGGTTGAGGTGGTAGTCATCTCAGAACAACAGGATGTGGCCACTGCCATCTCACTTTTGAAGAAAGGGGCGCATGATTACCTCACTAAAACCGATGACATACGAGACAGGTTGATCCACTTGCTCAATCAAATTGGGTCCAACAAGGAACTAGTTAAGAAAGTGGAAACGCTACAGCAAGAGGTAGAAAAAAAGTACGATTTCCAAAAGACCATTCTTGGCCAGAGCTCAGGCATCAAGAAAATTTTTAGGTTAGTTGAGAAGGCTGTTGAAACAAATATCACCGTGATGATTACGGGCGAGACGGGTACCGGAAAGGAAGTGGTGGCTAAGGCTATCCACTACAATGGCAAGCGAAAAAACATGCCATTCGTGCCGGTCAATATGAGCGCCATTCCCAAGGACTTAACTGAGAGTGAACTTTTTGGGCATGAGAAAGGGGCCTTTACCGGAGCAGCCAATCAGCACATCGGGAAATTTGAGCAAGCTCAGGGAGGGACACTGTTTCTGGATGAAATAGGAGAAATGGATATTTCTCTTCAGGCGAAACTGCTACGGGCTCTACAGGAGCGTGAGATAATCCGAGTGGGAGGTAAGAGACCTATCAAGATTGATTGCAGAGTTATTGCCGCTACGAATCGAAACCTTCAGGATGAAATCAAAGAAGGGGGCTTCCGAGAGGATCTTTATTACCGATTATTTGGGTTGCCAATTGATCTGCCCCCGTTGCGAGATCGAGACAAAGACATTGTCCTGTTGGCCAAGCACTTCAATGAAAGCTTTGCAGCGGACAATGATCAGCCGGTAAAGACCTTCAGCAAAGAGGCTCTGCAAAAGTTGCTCAACTATGCTTTTCCCGGTAATGTCCGAGAATTAAAGAGTGTCGTTGAACTTTCCGCTGTGATGGCGGATGGTGAGCAAATTAGGCCAGAGGATATTACCTTCACCAGGAAAGACACGGTAGCAGAAATCATGGACGAGGAGATGACCATGAAAGATTATCAGATGAAAATTATCCGGCTGTACTTGAAAAATCACGATGATGATATCAAGAAAGTCGCTGATAAACTTGGGATGGGTCAATCCACCATTTATCGCCTACTCAAGGAGAATCCTTAATTCTCTATTGTTCTGTATTTTTCTCGAATCGAGAAATTAATCCAAGCTTTATTTCCCGTAACCATCTATAATACAACGAGTTAGTTGTGTTGGAATGGCTATTGTTTTTCTATGGTCAACATGTTGAACCATAAAAGATAATAACCATGAAAATCATAAGAACCATTACATTCATTCTAACTGTGGCGCTTTGCTGGTCGGCAAGTGCTCAAACTCTACAGACAGACGGACACAGATATAAAACCGCGATTGGAATTCGTGGAGTCGGAACGTCTGGTCTTGCAATCAAACATTTCAATAAATCCAACACCGCATTTCACGGAATCTTTGGATTCTACCCAAATGCCTTTTCCGCCACTTTTCTGGTAGAGAAGTACACGCCTGCTTTTGAAGTAGCTGGGTTGAACTGGTATTACGGAATCGGCGGACACCTGGCCACACAATCAGATGTAATTAGAAGAGAGGGAGTTTACTATCGTGAAGCCTCTGGTGTAGGGATTGGGGTTGATGGAATTTTCGGAATAGAATATAAAATCAACGAGGTACCAATTGCCGTGAGTATGGACGTGAAGCCATTCATCGAGGTAGTAGATAATGGAGACGCGTTCATCGCACTGGATCCGGGACTAGGAATCAAAGTGACATTCTAAATCATGGAACTCATCGCTTTAATCTACATGACAGCCGGTTTAATTATCATCCTCTTGGAGCGGTCGAACGGCTTCAGGCGATGAATTAAATGACACGAGCCAAAATCAAAATTTTAATCTTAAAAAATCAAAACAATGAAAACTAAAAAAGGAGCATTGGGTGCCCTGGTCTTTTTGGCCTTAATCACCTTCGGAATAATATATTTCTTCATCGGTGCTCATGAGGAAACACAGACGTTGAGAGCACAAACAAACGAGTTAGAAAGAGAATTGGCTAATAGAGATTCTGCCTACAATGAGGTGGTGGATTTACTCTTCACCATCGAGTCTCAAATGGAGGAAATAAAAACCAGAGAACAGCTGGTCACTGATCGATCGCTGAACGAACTGGACACTTCAGATTACGAGTATATCGTAAGCGACATGCGGGCGATTGACAGCCTTATTGTTTCTACCAATCGTAGAATAAGTGAGTTGATGTCTCAACTGAATAATGCGAACATCAGCTTGAGATCTTTCAAGTCAAAAGTCGCTCAATTGAGCAAACAACTTGAGGAAAGAAAACAATCTAATCTTCAGTTAAGGGAGCAATTGGCTGACAAGAAATTGGAGCTTGAGGAATTGACTTACGATTATCAGGCTCTTCAATTGGCTTCAGAATATCAGGAAGAACTCATCCAGGATCAAGCTGATCAAATCATGGCACAAATGATTGCCACGAACAAGGCGTATGTGGCAATTGCAACAGAAGATGAGCTTGAGGAACGCAAAGTGATCGAGAAGGAGGGCGGCTTCCTGGGTATCGGGAGAGATGTTGTGCTGAACGACGAAATTTCAGAGGAAGATTTGACTGAGATAGACGTGCGATCTGTTGACAAACTTATACTGAATGCCAAAAAGGCGGAGTTGATCACCACGCATCCACCGAGTTCTTTCGAGCTGGTTGAAGACGATAAAGAAGTGAAGTATATAGAAATCAAAGACCCAGTGGAATTCTGGAAGCTATCTAAATATCTGGTCGTAGCTGTGAAGAGTTAGTGTTGGTTGGCTAAGTCCAGAGCGGGTTCGTCTTTCGGTGAACCCGTTTTTTTATTTGGATTTACTAAAGAAGGCCAAATCCCACTTGTACCTCACCGCGAGGGTTCTTAGAATGATGATAACGGCAATTGTTACAACAATTGACACTTTAATTGGTACCAGAAATTCTAGCAAAATCACAAAAACAATCCCACCAAATAAGCAAGCCAAGGCATAGATTTCTTTTCTGAAGATCAGTGGAATTTCATTGCAAATGATGTCCCTGGTCACTCCTCCAAATACCGCGGAGATCATTCCCATCATTACGGCGATCGCCGGATGTAAGCCAAGAGTCAGTGCCTTTTGTAAACCCAAAACTGTGAACACGGCAATCCCGATGGTGTCAAAAATGAAAAACGTGCGGCGGAGTTTTCTCACCTTACTTCCAAAAAGTAGCGAAAGAGTAATCCCACCCGCAATCATGATCAGGTAAGTCAGGTCATTCATCCAGCCGACAGGCGTGCTGCCAGTCAAGACGTCTCGCAAGGTTCCACCACCCAAGGCTGTGATAAATGCAACGGCCGCAATGCCAAAAATATCTAACTCCTTGTCACGTGCAGTTAGCGCCCCGCTGATGGCAAAAACCATCGTTCCGATGAGATCAATATGATAGAGAATGAGCACAGCCGCGAAGTTAGCTGGGCTTTTGGACGAACCTAATATTTCTTTTGAGCCCTTCGAACTTAGTTCGCTTTATAGCCGATTTTTTAAAGACTTTCTGAAAGACTTCCTTGGTCATTTCTTCCCAATCACTTCGATTGAAGTCTTCCCACCCCTGTGGCTGGAACTGCGGCTCGTTGTGTGGCTTTGAGAAGCGATTCCAAGGACACACGTCCTGACAAATGTCACAACCGAAAACCCAATCCTTCATTTTGCCTTTGAATTCAGACGGAATTTCATCTTTCAACTCAATGGTCAGGTAAGAAATGCAGCGACTGCCATCTACCACATATGGCTCAGGTATAGCGTCAGTGGGGCAGGCATCTTGACAGGCCGTACAAGTCCCACAGTAATCTTCAATCGGGCCATCGGGTTCTAGTTCTAAGTCGAGAATTAATTCTGCCAGGAAAAAGAAACTGCCTATCTGTCTGTTGAGCAGTAACGAGTTTTTGCCGACCCAGCCAAGCCCAGACTTGGCCGCCCATGCCCGTTCATGGACAGGCGCTGAATCTACAAAAGCACGTCCATCGACTTCACCGAATTGCTCATGGATTTTCTCCATGAATTCTCTCAACTTCGATTTAACAACATGGTGATAATCCTGACCATAAGCATACTTAGCCACCTTTAGCTCGCCTGATTCGTGTATCTCCTTTGGATAATAATTATAAACCAGAGATATCACCGATTTAGCACCCGGTACGAGCTTAGTTGGATCAAGTCGCTTATCGAAATGATTCTCCAGATAACCCATTTTACCCTGATACCCTCGCTTAAGCCACTCTTCCAGTTTGGGAGCTTCGTCTTCAAGGAATTCGGCTTTAGAAATTCCGCAGAATGAGAAGCCTAATTCCGAGGCGATGGACTTTATGAGTCCAGACGAGGTTGAAAATTTATTCAATGGGTTAAACTACATTTATGTGAGTATTCAAATTACACTAATCACATTCTAAACTTCTCAAATTATGCTGAAAGAATTCAAAGCCTTCATAATGAAGGGGAATCTACTCGATCTAGCTGTCGCAGTTGTGATCGGGGCTGCTTTCAAGACGATCGTAACCTCTCTTGTCAAAGATGTTTTAATGCCACCGATCGGAATGGCTCTGGGCGGGGTTGATTTTAAGGATTTAAAATATGTACTCAAGGCTGCCACCGAGGACGCGGAAGCTGTCACCATCAATTATGGGGCTTTTACTCAGACGATCATTGATTTTGTGATCATTGCATTCGTCATCTTCATGGTCATCAAGGGGTACAATTCCATGGAAAAGAAAAAAGAAGAGGAACCTGCTGCACCTCCGGCTCCATCAAATGAGGAGGTACTTTTGGCCGAGATCAGGGATTTATTGAAAAAGGACTAATGACAGATTTTGAGTGGGAAGAGCCTATTTTTTGAAGGTAGGCTCTGTCCCAAAATGATCCTTGTATTGTTTCTTAAATTCGGTGACATTGCTCATTGAAATGGTTTTAGCTGCTTCAGTTAATGAACCGACCCTATTTTGATCAATCAATCTTTTTGCATGCTGAAACCTGATTTTTTTAATGAACTCCAAAGGGGTTAAACCAAGTGCCTCTTTGGTGAAATTGAAAAGTTTCCTCTGACTCATGTTTATCTCGTCTGCCATGACAGCAATACTGAATGACTGATTCGAGATATTGCTGACAATGAGTTTCTCTAACTTTTCAATCATTTGCTTTTGGACTGCTTCGGGATCATAGTGATTTATAAGATCCATCACAGTATCATCGATTTTCTTTTCCAATAGATTTTTCACCCTGAGCTTGAGTTCCTGAATGTTGAACGGTTTTGGCAGTACGTTATTGATCCCTTTTTCTAAGATGGAAAGCAAGTCTTGTTGTTCCACCCGAGAGGTGATGACCAAGCAGGGTATGTTTTCATATCTGCTTCCTTTAATTTCTTCCAAAAATTCCTTTCCGTCCATGACTGGCATCATAATATCCAGAATGATCACGTCGATATTAAACTGTTTTAACTTCTCCATTGCGGTCAAGCCATTAGAGGCCAGATGAACTCGATAATCTGTGTCTAAACATTCTGCCATAAATGACCTGAGTTCCGGACTGTCATCAACGATCAAAACAGATGGTTTTTCTGCCAAAGTTGGGAGTGATTCTTCCTCAACCCATTGTTCATCAAGTGGCATCTCCCCAATCTCGTTTTCTATATTCTCATCTTCCATGATACCAACAGGCACATCAATGATGAATGCTGCGCCATGTCCGACCTGACTATCAGCTCGCAGGGTCCCACCATGAAGTTCGATGATTTCTTTTGCTATCGCTAATCCCAGCCCAAGCCCTTGTCTTTGAGCCGGCTTTTCGGAGTTAAATCGTTCAAAAATTGTATTGATCTTGGAGGCTTCAACGCCCGGCCCTTGATCCTTAATTTCAAGATGAAGGGCATCATGATCAACGGAGCATTCAATAGATATTTCCATATCCTTTTCAGAAAATTCCAGCGAATTTGAGATCAGATTGATGAGAGCTTTTTCGAATTGCCAAGAGTCAATTCTTACCAGCTGACCATCTTTCAGGTCCGATTTAACCTGAATCTTCACACCCTTCTTCTCAGCCTCCGCTTCAAATACTTGAACCAGCACCTTCAAGTAGTCATTTATAAGAGTTGGCGCTGCGTTAATTTTCAGCTGACCTTCATCAAGTTGAATCAGGTTTCGGATTTCGTTAGATAACTTATTCAGTCGATCACCTTGATTATAGATGGCCTTAATTTTTTTTAAAATATCATCCGGCAGATCCCTTTCGTAATCAAGTTGGAGGAGGTCAGCCTGTCCCATGACCAGGGCTATCGGGGTTTTAAGATCGTGGCTTACGTTTGCAAAGAATCTGGATTTTGACTCGAGAAGCTCCTCCAATCGAATTTGATTTTCCCTCAAGGCCTTTTCTGTACGTGACAAGCGCAGCACATTCCTGATTCGGGCATTGAACTCTAGTTCGTTAAATGGTTTTGGAAGAAAATCATGAATGCCCAGCCTGAAAGATTCGGAAAGGTTCTCCGGATCCGTTTTGACGGCCGAAATCATGATGATAGGGATGTCCCTGGTTTCCTCCTGAGCCTTTAGTTGCTCTACTAGTTCTACCCCTGTCATCTTAGGCATTTGCCAGTCCGTGAGGATGAGGTCGGGGTGATATTCCGAGGCTAACTCGACTCCAACCTGACCATTATTGGCGGTGATAACGTTTCGGTGAAGCCCCAGTTCTTTCAAGTAACCGATGACTTCACGGATAACTTCTGGCTCATCGTCTACGATTAAAATTTGAGTTTCGGACTTAAGCTTCATTTTTAGTAGTTGTTACAAATTCTTCTAAATCGATGATAAAGGCATCCAAGCCCTTTTTATCATGTCTGAGGACAAGGTCCATCAGATAATCAGAGGGGTCATTTATTCCTTTTTTGTTGAGTTCATCAATGAGTTCCATCCACTCGCCGGTTTTATGTATTCCCAGTTTTTTAATGGTTGGAAATGTTTTCGACCATATTTCGAGGTGCTCATTGTCAAAACAGAATTTTTGTTCCAGCACCAATGGCTGAGTTGTTTCATCAATTTCTCCAACTTCAGCGAGAGGTAGGGAAAAGCTAAAGATGCTGCCTTTCCCTGGTTCCGAATTGACCCATATTTTCTCGTGATGAGCCTCTATTGCGAGCTTGCAAAAAGTTAGCCCCAGACCCGTGGATTTGCTCACCCCTAAATCTCTTTTTTCTCCCTGGATGTAAGGTTGGAAAATATTGTCAATTTGAGATTCTTCAATTCCAGGGCCATGATCTTCGACGCTTAGAATAATCTTTTCATCATTGATGACCGTGCGAATATTTATAGAAGATCCATTACTGGAAAACTTGATGGCGTTTGAGCAAATGTTCAAAACGACACGTTCTATCATGAATCGATCTGCATTGGTTTTTAAGCCGGGGGCAACAGAATTAATCAACTGAATTTTTCGATCGTCCACGATTGGCTGCAAGTCATTCAGAACTTCTTGCACAACCTTGTGTAAATCAAATTTTTTCAGATTTAACTCCACTTGTGAGGATTCGAACTTCTGAATTTCCAGCATGTTTTCTATCAAAGTAAGCATGCGTCTGCCGGAACGTTCCACAGTCGGATCGGAGAGCGTTCGAGATTTCCCGATGATTGTTACCAGTGGATTTTTCAAATCATGAGCAATCATCTGAACCAGTGATTCTTTGAATTTTTCTAGTTGTTTTTGATCTGCATAGGCTTTTTCCAAATCTTGATGTTGATCTGCTATTACTTTTGTTCTATCCCTAACGGATTGCTCCAATAATCTCTTTTGTTCTGTAAGATTATTGACTCTTCGCAGATAGATGAATACTCCGCTTAGTACTAGAATAAATGAGGCTAAGAGTCGAAACAATAATGTTCTGTACCAGGGCGGTTTCACCTCTATATAGAGTTCTAAGAAGTCATCATTCCATATTTTATCACTATTGGTACTTCTCAAGATTAAGGTGTGATTGCCGTGTTCTAACGAGAGAAAATCCAATGTTCGCTCCGAATTTAGGTTTTGCCATTCAGGGTCATCATCAAATTTGTAAGCGTATTGAATTTTCTGGGAATTTTTGGGATTAACTGCCGCAAACTTGATGGTGAATCGTTGATCAAAATTGTATCGTATAGATTCGTTGATGTTTGTTTCCTGGTTATCGATCTTAATTGACGTAATGGTCAATTTGGGAAATGTCGACGATTTGCCAACCTGATTCGGATCGAAATAAGTAACGCCCTCTTTACTTCCGAAAAAGAGGAGATCTTCATATTTCAAGAAGGCTCCTAGGTTAAAGTCTTCACCGGAGGGTCCATTCATCGAGGTGAAATTTTCGAAAGTGTCCTCAATCGGGTCAAATAAACTAAGGCCATTATTAGTGCTGATCCATAGCTTATGGTCATCCTGTTTCAAAATCCCGAGCGTGGCATTGTTGGGCAGTCCATCTTTGGTGGTATAATGGATAAATTCACCGGTCTCATGGAAAAACTTATTAAGACCACCTCCTAAAGTTGTTAGCCAGTAATAATCAGATGTATGACCCGGGAATAGGTGTAGAACTTTTAAATCATTAAGGCTCTTTGTGTTTTCAGGATCGGTTAGATATCTAGTCCAGGTTCCAGTCTCTTTGTTCCATCGGTTCAAGCCCCCTCCGTATGTACTGACCCAAATAACCCCCTGACTGTCTTCGTAAAAGGACGTTATGTGATCGTCCGAAAGACTATTTTCATCATCCGGATCATGCTTAATTTGAATAAAATCATCCGTTTCCGGATTGTAAATATTAATCCCAGCTCCGTATGTACCTATGTATATTTTCCCAGTGCTGTCCTCAAACAGCGAGGTAACGATATTCATACTCAGACTGGAGTCATCACCGGGTTTGTGCTGATATCTCTTGAAGTTTCCTTTTTCACGAGACATCAAGTTTAATCCCCCGCCCCATGTGCCAACCCAAAAATTACCTTTTGAGTCTTCCAAGCAAATGCGCACCCAATCATGACTTATGGAAGTAGGATCATCAGGATTATGCCTATAGGATTGAAATGTGGCTGACGATAAATCAACAAGTTTATTCAATCCGCCACCGAAGCTCGAAAACCAAACGTCATCCTTAGCATCTCTGTATATGTGATAGATATTATTAGCTGATAAAGAATTATCCCTACTTGGGTCATTTCGCACACGATAAAAAGGCGTTTTTACGACCTTATCAAAACCACGCATATTGAATCCTATATAATTGACCTCATTTGATCCAATATGAATATCGCTGATATCCCTTTCTGACAGAGTCCTTGGATCTCCTGGATTGTTATCGTAATTCGAAAATGATTTTTCTGTCTTGTTAAGAATGGATAATCCATTGGTCGCACTGCCAACCCAGATGTTATCATCGTCATCCACTTCGATAGATCTGATAGTTGAGCCACTCTGGTAGTCAGAATAAAAATCTGAACTCCTTTTGAGTTCATTTTCGTTCATGAACAGCAATCCGTCATCATCAGAACCAATCCACAATGTCCCGGTTTGATCTACTGCCATGGCCTGAATGGTGTTCAAACTGAATTCATCGGAGGGAATTACTTTGGAGGAAGTACGTCCTTGAAGGTCTACCTTATACAGTCCATTGGCTTCCGTCCCTACCCAAACGTAATTTTCAGTTTTTTGCAGGGATATTATTTTTATATCGGTGCGTAAGTAGTCCAATTGAGTAAACTTGTCCGTTTCCTCGTTCCAGATGAAAGCTCCCTCACCCTCACTACCGACAATAAGTTCACCTGGTTTCAATTCCAGAATTGCTTTAATAGCCAGCGACCTACTGAGTTTTTTAGGGGAGTAATTCTTGAAAGATTCGTTCTTTCTGTCAAATAGACTTATTCCATTCTTGGTACCAAACCAAAGTCGCCTTCCGGAATCCTCGTAAATCGTCCAGACGGCATCATCTGAAATGGAGGTGGAGTCCTGTGCGTCATAAATGAATGATTTGAATTCATAGCCATCGAATGAGTTAACCCCACCGAAAGTACCAATCCAGAGGATGTCATTGCTGTCCTGATATAGTGTATTTACACTACTCTGATTCAATCCGGCTGATTTACCGTAATGCTCAAAAGTAAAATTGTAAGTCTGTGTGAGTCCCTGATCAACTATGCAATTGGTTAGAAGGATCACTAAAATGGCTCTATAGGCTGGAGTATTTTTCATTGATATTATGCTGCTCCGAGGTGATCAAAAATCCTACCGCATTTCATGATTTGCAAGAAGCTGAAGTTTTCGAGCAGCTTTTCGAAGTTTAGTCGATCTAATCTTGTAATGTATAAATCATAGACATAAAACAATCCTATTGAATTATGGAAGCTGTAAAAAAAATCATCTCCAATAGAAATACTAGAATTATGATTTTGGTGTCCGCTTATTTCTTATCCCTAACATATTTGATTTTGACGATCATTTGAAAAATTCTTGGATAATGGATGCAAGAAGTTACAATAAAGGATTTGAAGTGATAGGTCTGATGTTGACCTATGTGGTAGTCTTTATAGCAATAGTTCTGGCTTCTTAAGTTAGCAATCGGTTTTTTGGCGTTAGATCGAAAGCCAGACTATTGCTTTTTCAAAACAACTTTCCGGTCTGGCTCGGTGGTATTTCACCCAAATGCTTGTAGGCTTGTTCGGTGGCTTCCCTTCCACGGGAAGTTCGTTTGATATAGCCTTCCTGAATCAGAAAAGGCTCATACACTTCTTCAATGGTCTCAGCTTCTTCTCCACAAGCAGTTGCTATGGTGGATAGACCGACCGGTCCACCTTTAAACTTTGTGATAATTGTGGATAGAATGCGATTGTCCATCTCATCTAATCCGTGATCATCCACATCCAGAGCGTCCAGAGCCATCCTGGCAATATCCAGCGTGATTGCTCCATCACCTTTTATCTGCGCAAAATCTCTGGTTCTTCGAAGAAGATTATTGGCGATTCTTGGTGTTCCTCTGCTTCTCCTGGCAATTTCAAATGCTGCTTCCTGATCAATGACAGAATTTAGAATATCGGATGATCGACCAACGATGGAGGTCAATAATTTGCTGTCATAATATTCCAGCCGTGAGTTGATCCCAAATCTGGCCCTAAGTGGTGCGGTTAGCAGCCCTGACCTGGTCGTTGCTCCAATAAGTGTAAAAGGACTTAGTTCAATTTGTACAGATCGGGCATTTGGACCTGAATCCAGTAAAATGTCGATTTTGTAATCCTCCATGGCTGAGTAGAGGTATTCTTCCACCACGGGATTTAACCGATGGATTTCATCGATAAAAAGAACATCGTGCTCTTCCAGGTTGGTAAGAAGGCCAGCTAATTCGCTCGGTTTATCTAGTACTGGGCCAGAGGATACCTTTATGTTGGAGCCAAGCTCATTAGCTATGATGTAGGAAAGAGTGGTCTTCCCCAGACCGGGAGGACCGTGCAATAAGACGTGATCAAGCGGTTCGTTTCGTTGCTTCGCCGCTTCTACGAAAATTTTGAGATTCTCTTTTACCTTAAACTGACCGGTGAAATCCTCAAAAGAAATGGGACGCAAAGCCCTCTCAATATCTTTTTCCGCCTCATTGAGATGATCGGAATCCCCGTTCAGATAGTCTTCTCTCATTCCTCTCAGGGCTCACAGCCCGTTAGACTCTCTGATTATCTCAGTTTGTCTGTTTTCAGCAAAAAATAGAAAGCTGCAAAAGGAGTGGCGAGAATGGATAAAAAGAAATATTCGATCATGTCGTAAGTTTTAAGATACGCCATGAATGCAACGCCTAGTGATAGCAGGATGTAAACAAATAGTAGAAATATCATCGGTTTCAGGTTTTTGTGGAGTCAAAGATAAACTTAGCAAATCTATCTGCCCAAGATTCTATTAAGTAGAAAATTCCGTTAAGTTTTTCGCGTCGAGGGAACCACCTGTAACTTTGTGCGTTCATTTTCTGAAAGGAAAAGAGTTTATGTTTAAGATTATACTTTTTGCGGTTCTTGCTATTTACGCCTTGTGGCGCATCAGTTCTTTTATAGGAAAGATTACTGGGATGGGTACGAGATCGGGAGGCGTGAATCAGAATGGCAATGTGAGAGTCGAGACCGATCCAAATAAGAACAAAGAAGAGTTTGATGGAGGGGAATATGTGGATTACGAAGAAGTGAAATGAGTTGTACATTTACCAATCACCTAACAGCTATATATGGCCTGGTTTAAGAGACAAGACAAAGGAATCCTAACCAAGACCGAAGAGAAGAAGGAGGCGCCAGATGGCCTTTGGTATAAAACCCCACAAGGCAACATCGTGCACATGCGCGAGCTAAAGAATAATGCCTATGTGAGTCCCGAGGATGACCACCACGTGAGGATTGGGTCTAAAGAATATTTCGAGATAATTTTTGATGGCAATAAGTTCACGGAGTTGGATGCTGATTTGGTTTCGGGTGATCCACTTCAATTCGAGGATACCAAGAAGTATCCTGATAGAATCATTGCCATGCAAAAGAAAACCAACCTAAAGGACGCATGTAGGTCTGCGGTCGGCAAGATGAATGGCCTAGACATTGTGGTTTCTTGCATGGATTTTTCGTTCATCGGGGGATCCATGGGGTCAGTGGTTGGCGAAAAAATTGCGAGAGCTATTGATTACTCGCTTAAGCACAAGATTCCTTTCTTGATGATCTCGAAATCGGGTGGAGCGAGAATGATGGAAGCTGGATTTTCTCTTATGCAGATGGCCAAAACCTCTGCGAAATTGGCTTTGCTTTCAGAAGCCAAGATTCCTTATATCTCCTTACTGACTGATCCAACGACTGGTGGAGTTACGGCATCCTATGCGATGCTTGGTGACTTCAACATTGCAGAACCCGGAGCTTTGATCGGGTTTGCAGGACCTAGGGTGATTAGAGAAACAATTGGGAAGGATTTGCCGAAAGGCTTCCAAAGTTCGGAGTTTGTTCTGGAACATGGGTTCTTAGACTTCATTGTGGACAGAAGACAACTCAAAACAAAACTTACTACTCTGCTGAAAATGCTACAGTAATGGCAGTTTACGTATCTTCCTTAAACTATATTTACGGCCAATTTGTTGACGCATAACAACTAAAATAACATTATGTCTACCATCGTCATAATTTCCATAATTGCTTTTACGATTATCATCCTGCTGCTTGTAGCGATTCTGCTATTTGCACAATCAAAGCTGGTTCAATCTGGCCCGGTTCAGCTAATCATTAATGGTGACGATGCTAATCCGGTTACCACTCAGGCGGGATCTACGTTGCTTTCGACACTTTCTTCTCAAAAGGTATTTCTTCCTTCCGCTTGTGGTGGAGGTGGTACATGTGCGATGTGTAAATGCACGGTGGAAGAAGGTGGTGGAGATGTTTTGCCAACTGAGGTAGGTCACTTGAGTAGAACAGAACAAAAAAGTAATGTGAGGTTGGCGTGTCAGGTAAAAGTCAAAAATGACATGAAAATCCACATTCCGGAAGAAATTTTCGGGATCAAGAAGTGGGAAGCTACGGTGGTGAGGAATTATAACGTGGCTTCTTTCATTAAGGAATTCGTTGTGGAAATTCCAGAGGATATGGATTATAAGGCAGGGGGTTATATCCAAATAGAGGTTCCTCCATGTGAGGTGGAATTCAAGGACATGGACATTACTGCACACCCCGATGAGCACGATAAACCGGATAAATTCCAATTAGAATGGGACAAATTCGGACTGTGGGATCTCAAGATGAAGAATAGTGAGACTATTGAGCGTGCTTACTCCATGGCATCTTATCCTGCTGAGGGAAGGGAGATCATGTTGAATGTTAGGATTGCAACGCCTCCTTGGGATCGGTCCACGAATGGCTGGATGAACGTCAATCCAGGCATTGCTTCTTCTTACATTTTTGGATTGAAAAAAGGAGATAAAGTGACCATTTCTGGTCCTTATGGTGAATTCTTCATCAATGAGTCAGATGCTGAGATGTTGTACGTGGGTGGAGGTGCTGGAATGGCGCCTATGCGATCTCACCTTTATCATCTGTTCAAAACATTACAGACTGGACGTAAGGTGACTTACTGGTATGGTGGAAGATCGAAGCGAGAGCTTTTCTATCTGGATCACTTCAAAGAGTTGGAGGACAAGTTCCCGAATTTCAAATTCTATGTGGTTCTTTCAGAGCCGATGGAAGAGGACAATTGGAAAGTGAAAGAAGATTTGGATAGCCCTGGAGACGGATTCCTTGGATTTGTTCATCAGGCGGTGATCGATCAGTATCTGAACAAACACGACGCACCGGAAGAAATTGAATTGTATTTCTGTGGGCCTCCGTTGATGAACCAGGCTGTTCAGAAAATGGGAGAAGATTTCGGTATCCCGGATGAAAATATTCGATTTGATGATTTTGGTGGATAATCTGTCAAAAATCAAATCACAGAAAAGGAATCCAATTTTGGGTTCCTTTTTTTATGCATTTTTGAGTGCACAACCTCAGTTCTCATGGACCTAAAACTTTTTTTCGATCCTGTTGATTTCGATTCATCTGATTTTGATTCGACAGAGTTAGCCTCTTCGATTTTCATCAATCACGAGCTGATGCCGGATTTTGATGGGATGAACATTGCCATCATTGGATTGAAGGAGCATCGAGGTGGGACAGATTCAGAAGGTTATAGCCTTGCCGCCGATGAGGTTCGTAAGCAGCTATATAAACTGAAGAAAGGATCAGGAACCCTAAAAGTCATGGACTTGGGGAATTTGAGAAATGGGCCTGAATGGGAGGATACGGTACTCCGGCTCAAGGAGGTGGTTGCATTCTTGCTCAATGAAGAAATTCTACCAATTCTTATTGGCGGCACTCATGATTTGGATTGGGGTCTTTACCAGGGATATGAGAATTCCGAAAAATTATTGACCGTGCTGGGTGTGGACAACAAGCTAGATATCTTGGAAGGTGCGGATGCCAGCCAGTCACACATGGCGAACATTTTTAGACACGACCCCAATTATCTCTTCAATTATCACCATCTAGCCTATCAAAGCTATTTGATCCATAGTAAGCAATTTGAGTTGATGGAACGCATGTCTTTTGAGGCTCGGCGGCTGGGAGAAGTCAAGGAGAGCATCAAGGAGCTCGAGCCGGTCATCAGAGATGCAGACATGATTTCTTTTGACATCTCCGCGTTGCAGGCTCATTACGCACCGGGTGCCACGGACTCAAAAGTATACGGGCTGACAGGTGAGGAGGCATGCCAATTGTGCTGGTACGCCGGGTTGAATGACAAATTGAGCTCTATTGGGTTTTTTGAATATGATGTAGAAAAAGACTCTGATGATCGCAAAACGGCATTCGTTTTAGCCACCATGATCTGGTACTTCATTGAAGGATATTATCAGCGAAAAGGAGATCGCAACTTCATGTCAAACGACTATGTGGTGTATCAGGTAGCGATGGAAGGAGAATCCGACCCGATCAAGTTTTATAAAAGTCAACTTACCGAGAAATGGTGGATAGAGGTACCCAATCCGGATGGCCAGGGCCTTTTTAATCGAAACAGGATGATACCATGCAGCTACTCAGACTATGAACTGGCCAACAAAGGGGAATTGCCCGAGAGGTATATTAATTATTTGAGGAGGACCTAATTACCTACTCGGCATTAGAATCCAAAGAATTAGATAGACCAAAATTCCGGCTCCCCCGAACAGGACGAGAAGTAAATAAATAACTCGGACGAGCGTTTTGTCAAATCCAAAATAATCCGCAACACCGGCACATACTCCGCCGATAATTTTGTCCTCTGATCGTGTTAATTGCTTGCTCATTGAATAATCTTCAATTAATTCAAATATATGCACGATTGAAAACATCGAAAGGGGTCAAGCGTTAAATTTGCGCTTCGAAAATTGATCAAATGACACAATTAGCTGAAAGAGTAACAGGAATGGCCGAATCGGCTACTTTGGCCATGGCCGCAAAGGCGCGTGAAATGAAGGAAAAAGGAGTTGCGGTGATCAGCCTCAGCCTTGGCGAACCGGACTTCAAAACGCCAAAGCACATTCAGGAAGGAGCGATCGCAGCAATCAACGAAGAAAAATATTTTGCCTATCCGCCGGTCAATGGATACCTCGATCTGCGTCAGGCGATTTCGAAAAAATTCAAAGAAGAAAACGGTCTGGATTATACCCCTGATCAAATTGTAGTCTCCAATGGTGCCAAGCAATCCATTGCCAACGTATTTATGGCTTTACTTGATCCGGGAGACGAGGTGGTCATTTTTGCACCCTACTGGGTCAGCTATACGGCCATGGTTCAACTGGCGGGAGGAACATCGAAGTTCATTACAGGAGGAATCGAAAATGACTTCAAAGCCACAGCGGAACAACTAAAAGCTGCTATCACGGACAAAACCAAGGCTGTCATTTTTTCTTCACCTTGCAATCCTACAGGATCTGTTTTCAGAAAAAATGAATTGGATGATATCGCTGCAGTATTGAGAGATCATCCGGGAATAGTGGTGATCTCAGATGAAATTTACGAGCTCATCAATTTTACCGAAAACCACGTGAGCATTGCTTCATTGGAAGGAATGGCTGATCGTACGGTGACGGTGAATGGATTCGCCAAGGGATTTGCCATGACTGGCTGGCGTGTGGGCTATATTGGTGCACCGCTTTGGCTGGCAAAAGCTTGCAACAAAATGCAGGGGCAGTACACCTCCGCGAACGCCTCCATTTCTCAGCGGGCGGCTTTGACAGCCCTGACCTCACCACTTGACGCTTCTTACGAAATGGCCAAGGAGTATGAGAGGCGAAGAGGGTTGGTTCATGGATTACTTAATGAGATTCCAGGTTGGGAAGTCAACATGCCTGAGGGAGCCTTCTATTTTTTCCCAAATGTGAAATCCACGCTTGGAAAAACTACGCCAGACGGAAACAAACTTTCTACAGTTTCGGATTTATGTATTTACCTCCTGGAGGATGCCCATGTTTCATTGGTCACGGGTGAAGCATTCGGTGATCCGGATTGTCTGAGACTGTCTTATGCCGCGTCTGAGGAGGACCTGAGAACTGCGATTGATCGAATCAAGGTATCTTTAGCCAAACTCTCTTAATTCTCAATGACCGCTCTGGATCAGCTTTTCGAGTCTTTCAAATCAAAGAAGGTATTGGTGCTGGGGGACGTGATGTTGGACACCTACATCTACGGCTCGGTAAATAGAATTTCCCCGGAGGCACCTGTGCCCGTAGTTAGTGTTCAGAAAAGGGAAAATCGTCTGGGCGGTGCAGCGAATGTGGCGCTCAACATTCAAGCACTCGGCGCCACGCCGATTCTGTGCTCGGTGATCGGAGACGATGAAGACGGTGCTTCATTTTGCGAAAGATTGGTCGAACGAGGCATCACTCAGAAAGGGATTATTCGAAGCTCGAATCGTATCACTACCGTGAAGAATCGCATTTTATCGGGTTCTCAACATTTGATGCGTATTGACTCGGAGGTCGACACGCCATTGGAAGGGGTGGACAAGCGAACGATGATGCAGCACATTTCCAAGTTGATTGATGAGTGCGACCTGATCATTTTTGAGGACTATGACAAGGGCTGTTTAGACAAGGAAATTATTTCAGAGGCCATTAATCAGGCTAACGCACAAGGAAAATTGACGGCTGTTGATCCTAAGAAACGCAATTTCCTCAGCTATAAAAACTGCACCCTATTCAAGCCGAACTTGAAGGAATTAAAAGAGGGGTTAGGGATTTCGGTAGATCCGACCAGTTTGGATTCCTTGAAAAAAGGCGTGGATAAACTCAATGAAAAGTTGGGAGCCAAGAACGAATTGATCACCCTGTCCCAACATGGGGTCTATTATCAGAATGACGAAGGGAATGGTAGCCATCCGGCGCACTTGAGAAGTATTGCCGATGTGTCTGGTGCCGGAGATACGGTCATCAGCATTGCTGCCCTTGCACTCGATGGTGGATTGTCACTAGCCTCAACTGCGGAATTGGCCAATTTAGGCGGAGGGATAGTCTGTGAATCCCCGGCCATCGTTCCAATAAACTTAGGACGTTTGATGCGTGAGGCTCTGGAAAACCCTCTGCTCAAATAGTGAGTCCCAGAGAATTGATCGAGCGTTCGGTCCAGGAACTCTCGGGAGTTTATGATTCCAGAGAAGCCAGAAATATTATTGAAACCTTGTTTTTGGATGCCCATGGTTTGAACAAGACCGAGCTCATTCTCGATAAGGAAATTAACATTGACCTCCCTACATTCGAGTCACAACTTGATCGACTGAAGAATCATGAGCCCGTCCAGTACGTCACTGGAATTGCACATTTTTATGGACGAGAGTTTAAGGTCAACAAGGATGTACTTATTCCACGCCCGGAAACAGAAGAACTGGTTGATTGGATTATCCAGGGAAATCAAAAAGAGTCACCGGTTATTTGGGATATCGGAGCAGGTTCAGGATGCATTGCCTTGTCTCTGGCAGCTGAAATTACTGGATCCAAAGTGTTTGCCATTGATGTTTCTGAACAGGCCATGAAAGATGCCAGGGAAAATTCTGACAGATTTGGAGTCAAATCAGAGTTTATTATTAAGGACATACTGAGTGAAATTCCCGCTATAACTGAACCAGATATTATAGTGAGCAACCCACCTTATATTCCGGATCGAGATAGATCGGCTATGTCCGCAAACGTGCTTGATTACGAGCCTGAAGTCGCGCTTTTTGTCACGAACGATGACCCGTTAATTTTTTATAGAAGAATTGCTGAAATCGGAATAGAGAAGCTGAATTCAGGAGGCTCATTGTATTTCGAAATACACGAAGAAGCTGGAGAAGCTGTGGTGGAAATCATGGAATCTCTGGGATACTCGGATGTTGAGCTAAGAAAAGACTTGCAGGGAAAGGACAGGATGGTCAAAGGGAGAATCAGTCCAAATCAAACTTAACACGAACCCGGATTCTGGTCTCTATGTTGATCCCATCTCTGGAGGCCGGCTCCCAACTCGGCCCTTCCTCTATTAGCCTAATCGCCTCCTCGTCACAGCCACTTCCCAGGCTTCTTTTGACCTCAATATTGGTGATGCTTCCGGTTGGTGAAATGGTCAATTGAAGAATGACCCTTCCTTTTACTCCTTGATTTTTTGCTGCCTCTGGGTACTGGAGATTCTTTTCAAGATATTGTTTGAATGTTCGATAATCAGGACGCGGATAAGCATCTACGAAACCCTCCGGCTCATTGTCATAATCTCCGTAACCCGACACGACCACTTCTTGTAACGCCATCTCTTCATCTTCCTCAGAGACAAAGAAATTATCCGCTTCTATCGAATCATTGGCCGGTGATTCAGTTGGAGCAAACGATCTTTTAGCCGCGCTAGATTTTGATAGGGTTACTGCTTGTGTGGGCTCATCCTGAACTTCTTCTCGAGTAAATGTCTGGTCAATAATTTCATCTGAGCGATCATGATCAATCACGATGGGCTCAGGTTCTTCTGATTCCACGCTTAATTCAGGTTTGAAATTATTGGGCTTTTCAGGTTGCCTGGCAGCAACTGGTTGAGGTAGATTAGTTGGCTCAGATTCTTCTTGATCAAAGGCAATAATTTCCTCTTTTTTCTCGGAAGCCGTGTCATTGGACGTTGGAGGTATTATTTCCAATTCTTCTTTTTCAGGAGAGTTGGTTTGGGATATGACTTCTGGTCGGTTGATATCGTGGACGACCCAAAAAGTGATTCCTGAAACAATCAGTAAGGAAATCACAGCTGCAACGCGCCAGATTATTGATGTTTTGGGTCGATGCTTCGCTTGGCTTTCTTTTTCGATATCTGCAAGATCCCTGTCAAACTCCTCAGCAGAAATCATTTCAGCTCCATCCAGCGCGTCCTGAAGAAAAGGATCAGTCAATGCTCTGCGCTCGAAATCATGCGCTTCTTCATTGGACATTTCTCCCCTCAGGTACCTGAGCAATTCCTCGTTATGATTTTTATCTTCTGACATTCTTTTGTTCCAGACATTTCTTCAAATTTCGTTTTCCATTTTGGATATAGCTTTTTACTGTTTTTACTTCAAACCCCGTTTGCTCTGCAACCTTTTGATAGCTGTTTCGCTGTAAGAAAAAAGAGCTCACACACTCTTTCTGATCTGGTTTAAGCTCCTCTATACATTCTTCCAGTGCCACCAGATCACCTTCCAGGTCACCTTCATCATTGAGATGCACAGGGAGTTCAATTTCCACAACGTTGTGATCAGTTTGCGGTGTTTTTTTCCTGATCTCCATCAGGCAATGGTTTTTAGAGACGATATAGAGCCAACTTTTGAAGTGCTCTATTTCTTCGGTCTTCAGCTTTGTCAGGAGTTTCTCGAAGATGTCCATCACGGCATCCCTTGCCCTTTCTCTATCCTTTAAGTATTTGAGACAAAGTCCATAGATCAGTCCGGAATAACGCTCATACAAAGGGCTTAAATCTGATGGATTTTCAGAGTCTTGATAGAGCGATATGATTTGTAAATCTGATTTCAACTTCGTGCCTTAGAGCAATTTTGATCAAAAAAGTGATCAAAAATTAGCTTCAGCGTGTAATTTGCATATCTTTATTAATTGCCAAATTATTACCAACTATGAAAAAATTATTAATGCCAATGTTAGCCGTCGTATTGATTGGCTTTCAACAGTGCGACGAAGTATTAACCCAGCCACAAATTGATGACTTGGCGTTTAATGCTGAATTAGTCACTGCATCTTTTTCGGTATCTGAAAAAGATCCAAAGCAAACAATTACAGTTGAGTTTGATCAGGAGTTGCCTACCTCCATTAGAGTAAATGTCACAGTTTCAGGAACGGCTGCATATGGTGTAGATTATACCACGACTCTTGATGAGGTAGAGGGATCATACTTCATTTCAATTCCGGCTGGAAGTACGTCTAAGAGTTTCTCTCTTACTCCGATTGACAATGACGATATAACAGACGGAGATAGAACTGCTATCTTCAGTATCTCTACGGATGACGACAGAGTCACGGTGAATAATGCGGAAATAACCGTAACTATTGAAAACGATGATACAAAAACTGAAATAGAGCTGTTCTTTGAGGAATCAGTGCAACTTTCTCTTGCTTACATGGACATGAGTTGTTCAAGTCATCCTGTAGTTAGTTTTGAAAATGGAACGGATGGCTATCCGGAAAGCATAACTTATTCGTATCCTTTTTCTCAAGCTGCCAAAGGAGGTACTCGACCTGATTATGTGGTAGAGACCCATTATGATAGTGATAGCATTTGGTTTACAGGTATCCAGGATGTTAATGTACGGGGAGTTTCCGAAGAGCAATTATTAGTGGTGGGTTATATTGAGAATGGTAAGGTCAGTACAATTAAAAGACATAATTTTTATGGAGGGAGAAAGCGAGTTGAATGTCAAAGCCAGGTATTAGTGCTTGATTTCGAGTATGATGGAAGCGGAAGAGTTTCAACAATTACCGGAATTCTGCTTTGTGATGGTCAAGCGACAGAAGAAGGGGGTGAGGTTAATTTCGTATACACTGGAAACGAAGTGGATATTACGTTTGTAGGCGACAATACGGATAGGCTATTTGGACCTGGAGAAGGCCCTCAAAATCTGACGATCGTTCTGGATGGTAAAAACAATCCGTTTGAAGGCTATCCAATGCTCGCGATGTTCAGTTATCCAAAAGAAGGTCAACCTTTTGGCGTACCGAATCGAATTAACTGGCACATTATGTTGCCAGGGAATTGGATTTCTGGTGTAGAGGGTGGATTTAGTGGAAACCCGACGAATGATTACACATATAATTCGAATGATTTTCCAATCGGATCTACTTCTTACTTTGTTGAAGGGAACGTAAATCGTGGCGATACTCCGCAAACTTATAATCTCACATGGCAATACAATGACATGGAGGGTGGAAGTGAGCCTATGGAAACTCCTTGCAATTTCTAGGCAGATTATTATAAAAATGAAAATCGAATGCTCTCAATTTGAGAGCATTCGTTGTTTTTAGACATTTTTACTATGCATCGTTGCAAAAAGTATTGCTGTATCATCATCCTTTTTGGAATTCTTCCAATCGGCCATGCGCAGACATATTTTGAGGATGTAACTGAGCAATTGGAATTGTCTTTTTACGAAAGCAGTGGAAGGTTTGGGAGTGGAGTTTCAGCAGCCGATTTTGATCAGGATGGAGACATAGATCTTTTTATAAGTGGAAAATCAGGAACAAATTCGAAATTGCTGATCAATACAGAAGGGACATTTGATGAATTGGATTTTGAATTGGATTTTGATGCACAGGCATCCTTATTTCTGGACTATGACGGTGACCATGACTTGGATCTTTTTATAGCAGGACTTTGCACCTCTTATCCATGTCAAATTCAAAACTCATGGGCCCTTTTTAAACAAGAGGAGGCTGGAGTTTTTGTTGAAGTGACCACTGAATCCGGTTTGAACATTGAAGACGTGATTTACGCTGATGCTCTGGGGGGGCTAGCTGCTGGTGATCTGAATCTAGATGGTTACTTAGACCTGGTTGTGTCTTACTGGAAGGGTCGAGCATACATTTTTATGAATAATCGGAATGGCGGGTTTATAGAATTAGATGCCCCTGTTCAGAGCAATCAAGTGTATTGGCAGTCCCTGATTCATGATTTCAATCAGGATGGCTGGCCTGAGATTTACATGTCCGTGGATTTTGATCGAAAGAATCAATTATTCATTCATGATGGAGACTTTGAGTTTTACGAGAATGCATCGGCTTTTAATCTGGATCATGCAGATGATGACATGGGTCTTGCGCTTGGCGATGTAGAAAATGACGGTGATTTTGATTTGTATATTACTTGTATCGTTCAGCCCAGTTTTGAAAACTTCAATGCACTCTTACTAAACGACGAGGGTACTTTCAGAGAGATAGCTCCGGAGGCCGGTGTGGATCAGGGTGGTTGGAGCTGGGGCGTGACTTTCGCTGATATTGATAACGACAAGTTTCAGGATATCGCCATAACCAATGGCCATCGGATCGAAGATGGATATGATCAGTCCAAATTATGGATGAATAATGCTGATTTGACTTTCAGAGATGTTTCTGGCGAAGTGGCTTTTAACGATACTTTGATGGCCACCTCGCTGATTTCTGCTGATTTGGATCTGGATGGCGATTTGGATTTAGTTCAGACCTTGAAATCGGAGTTTACAGATGAGTTGCCACTCCGTGTGCTGATCAATCGGCTTGAAGAATTCGAGAAAGGAAATTATCTGGTGGTGAAGCCCCGGATGGAGGGAGCTAATCATTTTTCTATCGGGGCAGAAGTCAGAATCAGGTTTGGTGATGAACTACAAGCTCGTAAAATCACGGCAGGCACTGGACTATACAGTCAAGAACCAGCTCTTGCATTCTTTGGTCTTGGCGAAATCTCACAGGTGGATGAGGTCGAGGTGCTATGGCCTGGAGGTGCGAAAACCATCAAAGAGAATGTTTCAGTGAATCAAGAGTTGGTGATTTTTGATGAGAGCGTTCTTCACCCAACGACCCTCACCTATGTAGAGGCAATCGATCAAACATCAATCGAAATTGCATGGGATAGAAAAACGGAAGTCATTTCAGGTTTTGTGCTGGAGAGAGATACCAATCAAAATTTTGAAGATCCGGCCCTTTATGATTTTGACGGAGTTACGACCCACTTTATCGATTCAGGCCTTGAGCCTGGAACACAATATTTCTATCGGATTTATTCTAAATCCGGAGCTAATATTTCTATGTTTTCATTGATTGAAGCTGCTCGAACAGATTTTATTCCAGTAGATGCTCCCCAGGCATTGAATGCTGAAATCATGGGTCCAACTACTGTCAAAATTGAATGGGTGGATAACTCTGATAATGAAACTGGCTTCAGGTTAGAGAGATCAACTTCTCATCAGTTTATTGGTACAATAGCCATTAATCTTGATTCAGGTGTATCTGAATACATTGACGAAAACCTGGAGCCGGGAGCCACCTATTATTATCGAATCAAGGCATTTAGCGCAAACACTTCCTCGGAGTTTAGTAGTACGGTAAGTGTCGATTTGAGCCTTCTAGATGTCGATTTGGAATTCTCACTAATACTGTACCCAAATCCATCTAAGGGTCTGATGACTCTTAGCGCATCTAAACCGATGGCCAGTGTAGGATTGTTTGAGATTACGGGTAAAAAGCTAGAATCTTGGAGAATTAATAACGAGAAGGAATTTACAATCCCAAATCTCCGTGTGAGCGGTGAGTATGTTTTAAGAATCCATTTTTCGGATTCACAATCGATTTCTAGAAAAATTATTTTTAGGTAAAAAAACCAAATTCCTTTTATGGAATTCTTCCTAGTGCTGCATCTCAAGGTCAAACAAAAGACAGCACTATGAAAAGTTTACTAGCAATTATCGTTTTGAGTCTATCCGGCCTGGGTGCTGGAGATTCGATTTATGTCACCGGGACTGTTTATGACCAGAAAGGTCAAACTCTCTCCGGAATTCAGGTTTTGGAAAAGGGCACCCAAAATACGGGGCTAACGGATGTCAATGGATTCTATTCCATTGAAGTCAGCGATCGGAAATCGGTTCTGGTTTATTCGGGCAATGGATTCAAAAAACAGATCAGAAAGGTCGGAGATCAAAAGGTCATCGATGTGACGCTACTGCGCCATCCTATCCAAATAGCTGAAGAGGATGCAGAAACGCTACAGGAGCTCGTGATCAGTATTCCAAGATCTCCGAAAAGATCTGAGAAGGCCAGATATTTTAATGGATCAGGGGCAGCACCACGGAGCATGACTTTTGATCATGCACAAAACTGGAACACTGAAGAGTACAGCACGATTCACGAAAACGGATTCAAGAAGGCGGTGGACAAGCCGCTCTCAACCTTCTCCATTGACGTGGATGCCGCTTCCTATTCCAACATCCGTCGATTTATCAATAATGGTCAAATGCCGCCGAAAGACGCTGTTAGGATCGAGGAAATGATCAACTACTTTGGGTACGGTTATGATCAGCCGAAGGGCGACAATCCATTTTCCATTAACACGGAAATTTCCTCTGCTCCATGGAACGAAGAACACATGATTGTGCAGGTCGGACTTCAGGGAAAGAAACTGGCCATGGAGAATCTACCTCCATCCAACATTGTCTTTTTGCTGGATGTGTCTGGATCCATGAATTCGCCAAATAAGTTGCCGCTATTGAAATCTTCTTTGAAGATGTTGGCAAATGAACTTCGATCACAGGACAAGGTTTCCATTGTGGTGTATGCAGGAGCTGCCGGTCTGGTGCTCGAGCCCACCAGAGGGGACAACAAACAAAAGATAATGGAGGCCTTGGATAAATTGAGTGCCGGCGGATCAACCGCAGGAGGCGCGGGGATCCGCTTAGCCTATGAAACTGCCAAAAAGAATTTTGTGAAAGGTGGAAATAACCGGGTAATTCTGGCGACTGACGGTGATTTTAATATTGGAGAGTCCAGTAATGCGGCGATGGAACGCCTGATAGAGGAAAAGCGTGAAGAAGGTGTGTTTTTGACGGTTCTAGGATTCGGCATGGGTAATTACAAGGATTCCAAAATGGAGATTCTTGCCGACAAAGGCAATGGAAACTATGCCTACATAGACACCATGAAGGAGGCTAAAAAGGTTTTGGTGAATGAATTTGGTGGGACACTTTTCACCATCGCCAAGGATGTGAAAATCCAGGTGGAGTTTAATCCTGCACATGTGCAAGCCCATAGATTGATTGGGTATGAGAATCGTCTGTTGAATGACGAAGATTTCAATGATGATAAAAAGGATGCTGGCGAACTGGGCAGTGGGCACACCGTGACTGCATTATATGAAATCATTCCTGCTGGGGTGGAATCTGAGTTCATCAAGGATATTGACCCACTAAAGTATCAAGCTCGGGATGACGTGTCAGTTTCTGCTTCTAATGAGCTGATGACCGTTAAATTCAGATATAAAGAGCCGGATGGAAAGAAAAGTAAGCTGATCACTGAAGTGATCAGTGTAGGGCAGAAAAATGCCAGCGAGAATCTCACGTGGGCGAGTGCCGTGGCAGGATTTGGCATGCTGCTTAGAGACTCTGAATACAAAGGAGACTTGACTTTTGATCAAGTGATCAGAATGGCACGGCGATCCAAGGGAGGTGACAAATTTGGTTACCGAGCTGAGTTTATTCAAATGGTTGAACTTGCTAAGGGAATGAGTTTGTAATACTGGAAAAGTATTCCAACCTTTTGGTTCGAATGTGGGTCTTTGATACAAATGAATGAAATCATGAAAAAGGTAATTCTCGGCTTGATGGGTGCTATGGTTCTAATGAGTTGTCGGAATGACGAACCCCTGATTCCGGCCTGCATGGATCAGAAGGTAGATGAGATTTTGGCAGGAGAGGTTTGGGATCCTCCAGCTCAGATTTATTCTTACCAATACGAAGGGGAGCAGGTGTTTTACATCACTCCGAGGTGCTGTGATTTCTTTGGTGAGGTTTACAACGCAGCATGTGAGTACATCTGTGCACCGGACGGAGGAATCTCAGGAATGGGAGACGGTGACTGCCCTGATTTTTTTCAAAATGCAACAGACGGAAAATTGGTATGGGAGGATACTCGCTCGCCATGCGGAGAATATGTTAAGGTTAGTGAGCAGTTGTATGCTTCTGCACCGGAGGAATATGGCTCCATTGAGGAGGCTCGAATAACTGATGACTGCTTGTACATAGAATTTGGGGCAAGCGGGTGTGATGGCGATTCATGGGTGTCGCAATTGATTGATTCAGGAGCGATTATGGAATCATCTCCGGAGCAACGAAATATCAAATTCTCACTGTATAACGATGAAGAGTGCGATGCGTATTTCGTGCGCGAGGTTTCGTTTGATATCAGCCCTCTCCAGATTTCCGGGTCAAATAAAATTTTTCTGAATCTCGAGAATTATGAAACTCAGCTCGTTTACGAGTACTAGGTAGGTCGGTGATTAGAGTGCTCCTGCAGTCTTGCAGGAGCACATTTTTTTAATATTAAAATCTGAATTCCGCTCTCACCAGGAAATTTCTTGGAGCTTGTACTCGGTACCCCGGGCCTTCAGGCGATCCATCAAAATCCACATCAACTGGCGATCCGTCGGTGAAATAAAGTTCGTCGAGCAGATTATTTATGCGACCAGACACACTGAATTTATCACTCAACTGATATCCAAGGCTCAAGTTCAACACTTGATAAGCTGGCAAGGTAAAGTCTGGGTCATTTGACAATTCCATGAAACTTTCACCAACAATTCGAGCATCAAGGCCTGCTGAGAATTTCTCATTGCTCCAACTCACCGAGGGTGTGAACATGGTTTTCGGCGCAAATACGTGTTCTACATCTCGCAGTATTTCCACGCCGGTATCGTACTCGTCAATATTCGTTTTCATGTAAGTGGCCATCAACCCAAATGCGAGCCCATTTTCCAGGGAATAGTCTGCTTCCAGTTCGATCCCCATGCGTTGACTGCTTTTTACGTTTTGGCGCAGATCGAAATAGGAATTTTGAACAAGTCCGCCTACCAGGCTGATTTCATTTTCGAAGTTCATGTAAAAGGCATTCGTGGAAATTCGGAAGTTCTCAGATGTGTAACGATAGCCCATTTCCCAGTCTGTCACGAATTCCGATTTGACAATTGACTTGTCAGTAAAGGCTTGGTAATTCCATGATTCCACACCATCAAATCCACCTTGCATCAAGTCGATGCGTGTTGGCTCTCTGCCTGTTCGAGCAACGGAAGCGTAAATATGACTTTGATTTGATAGGTGATAAGTCAATCCAATTTTTGGATTGAGAAAATTTTCAGATCTGGTTGCACTTTTATTTCCATGGTACTTGGTCAAGGTGTCTGACACAAACGTCATTTCTACCGAGCGAATCTGGGCATCAAGGAGTAGCGTCAAATCCCCAAAGTCTTGCTCGTATTTCCAGAACTGGCTGAATTCCTGTTTGGTCGTCTCGTCTGAATAGTACGGTGTTTCCAGCGTTTCTACTGTCGCTGATTCATTCGTTCTATCAAACTGGTAGACGTGCAGGCCCCCAACCAATCTTGATTTTTTCCCCACTATGGTGATATTGGTCATGGCTCCATAGTGGTCATTTTGTAAGGTGTAAATGTACTGATCACCAAAAGTGTACGGGAAGTACCCTCTTGCACCGCCGTAATATCCCTGCACGCTGTAGCTGATTTTATCATTCCCTGAGGAGTATTCCAATTGAACCAATTCCTGTTTAAAATCATCCTGATCTTTTTTCGGGAATGGATTGGCCTTTGGGTTGGCTTGAATTTCAGAGAGTAAAATGGGCGTGTAAGCTTGCTGGTTTTGAGCACGACCTGAGAAGGCTGTCAGTCTGAGGAGGCTGTTTTCAAATCTTTTTCCAGTTGATAGGAAAAACGAGTGTGCATCGGACCCGGAGTTATTTTTGTACCCATCTGACATCAATTTGGAGGCTCTGAAATAAGTGGAAAAACCCTTTTCATTCATTCCTGTGTAGGCTTCCCCGTTCAGAGCAAGTGATCCAAACGACCCAACTGTTGACGTAATATTGTATTCTGCTTCTGACCGAGTGACGTCAAAAGATCTGTAACTCACTGAGCCACCGTAAGAAGCCGTTCCGTTTGTAGAAATCCCCACACCACGCTGTACCTGAATGGATTCCATGGAACTTGAAAAATCTGAGAAATTGGAAAAATAGACTCCCTGATCAATCATGTCGTTTAGTGGGGCACCATTCAACGTAATGTTGATTCTGCTTTGGTCGATACCTCTGAGCCTGAACTGATGATAATTTCCGAAAGAAGAACCCGCATCTGAATACGTGATGATAGAGGGCGCCAATGCTTCTAGCGTCAGCGAAGCGTCCTGGCCAAAATCAAAGGCTTGAATTTCTTTTCGATCGATATTTGTTTGAGCCACTGGGCTGGAAGCCTGAGCTCTTACCGCTGTTACCGCCAGCTCTTCAAGCTGTACAGTTTTCAAGGAATCCTGAGCGTGAATAAACGTAAAACTCAGTACTCCCAGTACTAATCCTAATTTTCGCATGTTGTAATTATGTTTTTGAATTTAACCATCGGGAAGTGGGGACTTCCACAATTAGTTATCATACTTGGTCACATTGACCTTCCCTACGTCGGTACTAACCGAATCAGGTTATGGGTATGATCTCAGCCCTTTTTTTAATTACTGGGCACCCCTGCCGCGAAGATAGATCAGAACCGGGAATCAATAAGGCGAATCGCATTTTTCAATCGATCGTCTCCTGAGCCCGATACTATCCCAAAAGGGAGATCATGGTCTTCTAAATACGATTCGTAAATATTGAACAATTCTGCACGCTTGTTAGGATGCTCTCGCTGCGGGTCATCTTTCCAGGGCAAGTCAATATCGGTGAGCAGGTAGAAGTCGTATTTTCGATTTTCCAATGAAGCCAAAATCCAAGGGTCTGTATCCCCGTATTTGAAATCACTCCAAACTTTGATGACAATGAGATTGGTGTCGCAAAAAAGAAAATCTGAGGTTTTACTGGCCATTTCGTCTTCCAAGCTTAGCTGACCTTTGGCTATATCCTGAAGGTCTTCTTTTTGATAGGGCCGATGGAGTTGATCGATATATTCACGTGCAAATTCAGGAACCCAAGGAGTCTTGTAATGACCAGCCAGATCTTTTGAGAGTTGACTTTTGCCGGTGGACTCAGGACCGAGAATTACAATGCGCTTTGTCCTAGACATTTCGAGAAATCACTGAGGACTCGCTCACTTCTTCAGAACGAAATGACTTGATTTCCATTTTTGACCTTTAATCTGTAGAACGTAGTTACCAGATTCTAATCCAGAAATATTGAGCTCAGAAAGTGCTGTGGAACCCTCGGACTGCATCATTAATTTACCAGAGAAATCGAAGATTTTGAAAATGTATTCTCCATTTTGTTCCGGTAGGCTGATTTTGAGAATGTCATTCGACGGGTTTGGAAATACAAGTCCTTTGGTTGGATTTGAGTCAGCGGACAACAGCACACCGAAGTAGTTCTTAGCGAATTCAAATGCATCCTTACCTATTCTTTCGCCGATAATTCTCCCCGGGATATCATCGGCAGGAGGGTGGATACCTCCCCAAATTCTGGAGAGGCTACACTGGTCCGAGGCATCCTGATAAGTCGCCCATTCCAGCGTGATGTCCTCAGACGGCCCGTCTTCAAATACCAAGAATTCATTCATAGGTGCGGGGAATTCTCCAAGTCCCCCAGGAAAATATGGACTTCCTGTCAAAAGTGTGAGCACTTCAGCGGCTGCTCTGGAGTACGTGGAGTGCCCCGAAACATATCCGGCGAATGGAGGCGTCACAAAAGTAGGACGTTGATAAGGCCACCACTGCTCTGCCAAAATCCAATCCACACCTGCAACGTCCGTTTCCGGATCTGGTATAAATGGATCGTCCACTGGGCCTGGACCTCTCCAGGCAAATAACTTCACTTTCCCCAAATTGACATCATCCTTTCCTCTAAGGTCAGCAGGATCGGACATGGTAATCTGCTCTATGTATCCAGGGACTAACGGCAGTCCACCAGGATGATAGTTTGTTCCGTTAGGATCAGAACTTTGCCCCAAATCAGCCATGTATCGAATGGCGGAAATGGGTCTGATGTAATCGTAATAGCCCTTTATTCCCCAGGCCGCAATGGCCACATCGTGCATAGTGCCTCCAAGCAGGAAGTAAGATTTGACGTCCCATTCCAAATCATCAACAATATTTCCTTCGCCATTGAAACGCTTCTCAGGCAGTTCATCATTTACATAATTAAGTATGGTGAACCAGTGGCCCGGTGGGGTCTCAGAATCAGGCCCGTCAGCCCAAAACTCAGCCAGTATTCTCCCGTAATCCCCAAGTTTCACGGTTTGTGCTTCGTAAGGTTGATTAGTGAAAGGATTCAAGTCTCTGCCTTCACTAGGGTCACCGCCGAGCGTGTAATCATAGAATTGATCATAATCATCGAAGGAGGTAGGGAAGTCATCAAAATTGAAATTACCTAAGGATGCTGGCGAAATGTCCAAAGTCGCCGCAAAGTTAGAGTCAAGATGCCCTGACCAAATGGCAACCAATGAGAAATTCCATTGATACAGTGCAGTTCCTGCGGGATCGTTATCAAGGTCATGATACGGCGGAGGCCCGGGATCATGATAAACCCAGTAATCAAATCCATCGCGGTTGTATATAGTGGCATCTTCTGCTTCAAGCGAAAACGGATTGACAATTCCCCATTCAGGTCCAAGAAAATCCGTAATCAAACCTCCCTGTGGGTTTCCAGATTGATCAATAAACGATGTGAACTCCAAGGGTTGCCACTTGTTAGGATCGGTTATCGTTGGATTTCCTCCCATCGTGCTATCTGAAGCCACACCCTCAGGGAAGAGAGCTTCGTTGGATGGCGAGTAGAACTGGTTTTCGTAATCGTTGATTTCATTTGCTCCGTCTTGCAGACCGTAGTTGATATACTGCTCAGCTATGTAATTCCCTAGTGCAGCAGAGGAACCGCCGGAGTAATCTGTGGACGTAAATGTAAAATCATATCCAAGTTCGGTGTGAAGAGACTTGGCTAGAGCCAAGGTTTCATCTGCCCCAGGCGAGTCACCAAAACGATGTTCAATGAGTCTATAGGCAGCATAGCTGATAGCTTTTTCAGTATTCTCAATTTCTGTGCCTACAGCAGGTGTAAACCCGTCATAGGGGGAATTGAATCCATGCACCTGATTGCCCAAAAGGTAGGTGTGTGCACGAGTGTCAAAGACTGCCCAAGCATCGTACATCGCAGCAGAAATGTGAAATAAGTTTCTGGCGTGCACTGTCGGTCGTGCAAAGTCGTTTCTAATTGCTTCGAGCAAAACTTCATTCCACTGCCTGGCTACTGAATGTTGCGCGTGTGCCATTCCACCAACTACAAGGGTCAATAGTATAGCGCTTATGAATTTTCTCATTCTACTTCAATCTTTCTTCAAAAGTCAAAAATAGAATAAAGTATGATGGAATGAAATGAAGAATGTTTCTGTTGGTACGGTGAAATGTTGATTTGGAGACATCTCCATACCAATTATCTGTGGACAAGGTCATGAAGCTTAGATTTGTACCAATGAAGTGCGTTTGGAAGCGAAAATTAGCATTGACAATCTTGATGGGAATTGCCTTGGAGAGTTCCACGCAGGTTTTCCAAAATGTTACCCAAGAATTTGCATTGTCTGATTTCTCCATGGCCATATACTATGGTGGAGGAGTTTCAGCGGAAGATTATGACAATGACGGAGACTTGGATCTTGCAATCAGTTCCCACATCTGGGATGACGCTCGAATCTTACGAAATGAAGTCAATGCCGGATATACGGAAATATTTTTTTCTCTGAATTTTCACTCTCGCGCTTCCTTATGGCTTGACTATGATGGTGACCATTTACTTGATTTGTTTTTTGCGGGTGACTGTCTGGGCGAAGGAGAAAATTGCCAATCGCCTTGGGCCTTATTTAAGCAATTACCCGATGGTACCTTTGAGGATGTAACCTCAAGCGCCGGCTTAGCAAATATTGATGACTACAGTACAGAGGCATTTGGTGGAATGTCCGCCGGAGACATAAACTCAGATGGATACCTTGATATTGTTGCTGGGCATTTCAGAGGACCAGCTATGATTTTCACAAATCAGCGGGACGGAACATTTAAAGTTGAAATAGACCCCTACGACTTTGGCGAGCAGAAGCTTTGGCAGTCTGTAATCCTTGATTTCGATGGAGACGGATTTGAAGACATTTATCAGGCCGTGGATTTTCAACAACCAAATCAATTTTGGAAGCACAATGGCGATGGCGAATTCGTCGATAGAGCAGAAGATTATGGATTAGATCACAGATGTGATGACATGGGAATAGCCTTGGGGGACTATGACTTAGACGGGGATATGGACATCTATATTTCTTGTATAGAATCAAAGTCTCGTGAAACAGATGAGACGGTACAGGGAAGTGATCTGCTCAGGAATGACAATTTTAATTTCTCTGGAATTGGAATTGAATCGGGAGTTTCTGATGTCGGTTGGGGTTGGGGAGTAACGTTTATTGATGGAAACAAGGACGGATTTCCTGATCTGGCAGGAACCAATGGATTGTTATGGAAAGACCAGTCAAAATATTTCCTGAATGAAGGGGGAAGTGGTTTTGTGGATATTTCAGAACAGGTGAATTTCAATGATAGCCTCATGGCTACAGGACTTATCTCGCTGGATTTCGATCGCGATGGTGATCTGGACATGATTCAAACCTATAAATCATCAGTGAACGACTACCCTTTGGTGTTTTTGGAAAATTCCTCAAACTTTTCTGACAGGAATTATGTGGTCGTGAAGCCACGAATGAGCGGTCCCAATCATTGGGCTATTGGAGCTATGGTCAAGATTGTGACTTCTAATTGGACCCAGGTCAAACCAATTACAGCGGGAATAAGTACTTATGGTCAGGAACCGGCTGAAGCTTTTTTTGGGTTGGGAGACGCAACAATAATTGATGAAATAGAAGTAGTCTGGCCTGGAGGAGGTGTATCTCGAATTACGGATGTTCAGCCAAATCAGATCATAACTATTGATGATACTGATGCGCTGCACCCTCCTATGAATTTAAGTGTGGAGTCCGATGAGGCCAATTCTTTAAGACTCAGCTGGGACGTCTATTCGGAAGTGGATTCATATCGCTTAGAAAGGTCAGAGGATGCCGACTTTGAATCATTCGAAACCATCCTTTTTGAGACCGAAGACACACAATATGTAGATACAGCCTTGGATAATTTGAAAAGATATTACTACAGATTGTCCTCCGTTCGAGGGAATGAGAATTCTCGTTTTTCATTGATAAAATCGGCATTTACATCCGGCATTGAAGTTTTGATTCCCGCTAATCTCGACTATCAGGTTATTTCAATTAATGGGATTCGTGTGCTGTGGGAGGATCTAGCTGACAATGAAACATCTTACAGAATTCAGAGGTCTGGGGATCGATCGTTCTCAAGTTTTGTTGAGGTTATACTGCCTGAGAATTCTAATTCTTACTTGGATGACGGCCTGGAGCCTGGTGGACAATATTATTATCGAATTCAGGCCTATAATTCAGAAGGAATATCTGAGTTTTCAGAGGTGCTTTCTGTGAAGGTGGATTATGTCGCACCGCTGGCCGCATACTCATCAGAGGGCCTTGAGATTTACCCCAATCCGTCTGGCGGATATTTTAGTATAAAGTCGAATAACTCCGAAATATTGAGGCTTACGATTTCAGATGTGTCCGGGAGGATTGTCAGTTCTGAGATAATTAGATCCAGCTTCTTCAAAAGCTCAAGGCCACTTGAAGCGGGAATATATTTCTTAGAGATCGATTTGGTGAATAAAGAAACCCGAGTTCATAAATTGATCATTCGCTAGAACTCCACCTCGAATCGCAGAAGATCTTCGCCTCGTTTCACCTTAACAGTGGTTTGGTCGCCGGGCTGAAATGCAGATAGTGCCCTCATATAGCTCATCATATCTGTAACTGAGCTATCGCCAAGCTGAACCACTATGTCTCCTTTCATAAGACCTGCTTTTATAGCAGGTTTGTCCTCACTGACGGATGCTATGAGCATGCCTTCTTCGTCATTCATGTAATCCGGCATCACACCGAGGGTCACTGTGAATTTTGGTGTATTTGACGATTCGTCTTTGGTTTTCTGAAAGGTGAGTTTTGGCTGATCATCAAGCGAGCGCACAATGCGTTCAATCATCTCCGTGACAGTCTTGATGCCTTTGTAATTGATCTTGTCAGGATCATCACTGGGCTTGTGATAATCTTCATGCTGACCTGTGAAGAAGTGAAGGACGGGTATGTCTTTTAGGTAAAATGATGTATGATCAGATGGCCCGGTTCCAGATTCTTTTGAGATGATTTTAAGGTTCTCAGCATTGGCTGAAGCAATTTCGTCCTCCCAAACCGGAGCTGTTCCGGTTCCATAGATTGCTAATCCACGAGTTGAATCCAATCTACCAACCATGTCCATATTGATCATGTAATTCACGTTTTCTAAGTCTACTGTTGGATTTTTTGTGAAATGATTCGAGCCCCACAATCCTTGCTCTTCACCCGTAATAGCAAAAAACAAAAGATCGGATTGGATTTCTGATTCACTGAATATCCTTGATAATTCCAAGACTGCTGCAGTGCCGCTGGCATTGTCATCGGCTCCATTGTGAATTTCTGTGCTGCCCCTTTCCAACGATGATATGCCACCTCGCCCCAAATGATCAAAATGTGCACCGATCACGATAATGTCATCTCCTGGATTATCCATGAATCCAAGCACGTTATAAGCTGTATTTCCAGAATCCAGAGGGGAATCGCTGAAGGTTGGAGTTGCATGAGGATTGTCCCCGCGTTTAAAATAGAAGTTCTGAAAGTACGCATCTTCTCCTTTTGGCTCTAGCCCTAGCTCGACCATCCTGTTGGCAACATAGTCAGCCGCTTTTTTTTCACCCTCGGTCCCGACTTCACGACCACCGAGTTCATCACTTGCCAGGTATTCCACATCTTCTTGAATCTGCACCAATGGATCCTTTTTTTCGCTGCAAGAAATAATGAAAATCAGTAATAGGATTGAAAGAAATTGCCGCATTGCTTCCGGGGATTAGTAGTTTCGTGCTCGAAAATACACCAAGCATGAAGAATATCGTACGGATCTTTGTCACCCTGGTAGTTATTGGCTGCCAGAGTAAAAAACAGACTAGCGATCAAGAAAGTGATCAATTGGAGAATGCCGATACGCTCAGGTATGAGAATGAGACTCATCTGAGGAATGTGAGACAACTCACATGGGGTGGAAACAATGCGGAGGCATACTGGAGTTTTGATGGACAGATGCTCGTTTTCCAGTCGGACTTCAACGATTGGGGAGTAGAATGCGATCAGATTTTCACTTTGGCAGTGGATGACGTGAAAAGGGGACAATCGCCTCGAATGGTTAGTACAGGCATGGGGCGAACGACTTGCGCTTATTTTATGCCAGGCGATACCACCGTCATTTACGGTTCCACTCATTTGGGAGATAAAATGTGCCCAGAGGTTCCTCCAAGAGGACAGAAGTACGTCTGGCCAATTTATGAGGACTATGACATTTTCGTTGCGGATTTATCAGGCAGCATTGTTGCCCAGCTTACCGACGAGTCCGGCTATGATGCTGAGGCCACCGTTTCTCCGAATGGTGACAAAATCATTTTCACCTCGACACGATCCGGTGATTTGGAGCTTTATACCATGAATATCGACGGCACTGGCGTAACCCAACTCACTGATGAACTTGGTTACGACGGAGGAGCATTTTTCTCGCCTGATGGCTCCAAAATAATCTGGCGCGCATCGCGACCTGAGACGCCTGAAGCTCAAGCAGAATACAAAGATTTGCTATCAAGAGGACTGGTAGAACCTACGGATATGGAGCTTTATGTGGCCAATGCCGATGGCTCGGACAAAAAGAAGATCACCTCTCTGGGTAACGCCAACTGGGCACCCTTTTTCCATCCGTCGGGAGAGAAGATATTATTTTCCTCCAATCATGCATCGGAGCGTGGCTTTCCGTTCAACCTATTTATGATCAATCTGGACGGAACAGGGTTGGAACAGGTAACATTTGACGATACTTTCGACTCGTTTCCCATGTTTTCGCTGGATGGCACTAAGCTGGTTTGGGCGTCTAACCGATTCAATGGCGGCAACCGAGACACCAACCTTTTTGTAGCTGATTGGGTGGACTAGTTACCGTTAGTTTACATATTGGAATTTGGAAGCGCATTTTCTTAACTTCACTGAATGCGCTTTTTTATTGTCTTGACGTTCATTTGTTCGATTAGGTCCGGGTTCGCTCAGGAAAACCCTGAAGTGGTTCGGCTTTACAGTCAGATCGAAGCGCTGAAGCGCGCTGAACTTGTACAGTCCATGGCGCAACGATCCATATTGACACCCGATTATTTTGCAGAAAGAAAGGCTCTGATCGCACGGCAGGCCTATGATTTTTGGGAGGAGTATTCCGGAGATAAATTGGTTTCTCACCTGAATGTTTACACTGCCTTGCATGAGGCCAATAAGTATCTTGGATACGATTCTGTCAATGGCACTTTCTACAATCAAGTGCTCGGGCACGGTGATTTGGTGTCTTCCATCAAATTCGGCAATGTTCCCGGACTTTTTTATTCGGCTGGTTCGGACGGAAGAGTGTTGGAGTGGAAATTAAGTTCTCTGAACAGTCCCCCGAAAGTGCTTTATCAAGGCTCGGAATTATTCAGATCAATCGACATTAGCTCTGACAACCAGTGGCTGCTGGCAGTCAGCAAAGAAAACGGCGTAATACTTATCAATATGGTCATCCGACCCAACGACCCACTTGGGCTGGAGGTAAGGGATCTCCCCACATATACGCGCGATGTGACTCCCGTTCAATCTGCCATTTTTATGCCAGGGACTTCTGAATATTTATCGGTGATCAAATCGGGTGAATTGCGATTGAAGGGCTTCAAATTAGATTCTCTCAAGGCCACCACTGACAAACAAGTTCGAGCCTTGGCAGTCAGTAAGAAATCAAAAAAGATATTTGCGGGAACTGAGGAAGGCGTGGTTCAAATGTGGGATCGGGAAATGGACGAGAGTTATCTTGATATCCCAGAGATTCATCGAATCAATGCCTTGGCTATCAGTCCTAATCGGAAGATGATGGCCATTGGTCGGGAAAAAGGAGACGCTATCATCTGGGACTTGGAAAACGAGAAATTGCTGCGCAATATCTCGGGTCACCAATCTGCCATCATGGATTTAGACTTTAGTCCTGATAATAAATTGCTTCTCACCGCAAGTCGAGACGGAACGTCCCGGGTTTTTGAAATAGAGAACACTAAGAAACTGCCCATGCTATTCGATGATCACGATGACTGGGTAATGACAGCAGCATTTAATGAAGATGGCAGTAAAGTAATTACCGGATCCAAAGACGGATTCATACGGGTTTGGGAAATGAACATGCAAGTTCTTGCAGATCGCATTTGTGAATTCGTAAACCGACCCATGAGCCCGGAAGAATGGAAAGAATACGTGGGTGGTATTCCGTACGAGGCAGTTTGTGCAGACTAAGCCTTCTTCTTTTTGTAGACCGGCACGGTGCTGCAAGGCTCTCCGTACATCAAACTGGAAACCACAGGAATCAGGGCTTTTGAAATCTCCGTGTAGGCGTATTCTTTGTTCTTGATGTCTCCACAACCTTTGATCACCACTTTGGCATTTGTCCAGTCTTCCTGCATCAGTTTGTCGATGGCTTTGCTGATTATAGCTTTTTCCAGATCGTCTTCTGAGCCCTGTACCACGAGATTAGCATCTTGCAACTTACTAACCAGCAGCATGTACGCCCAGATTGGGATAACGACATCTTCGGAGCAAAAGATTCGAACATTCTGGCCGTCATAAGTGGACCAGTCGTGTTCTTTCAGAAATTGCCGAAAGTCTTTTTCTCGCAAGATCAAGCCTTGAAAAAGCACTTCTTTCAGGTCAAGGGTCGCTGTGGCACCTTTATGAAGGTACTCCCCCAAATCAATGGATTTCAATGGGCTACTTGCTACTCTGTTGACGATCACTTCTTCCATACTTTTACAAACTTACCAATCTTAAGATTAGTTTTAAAGGAGCTTCTTTGCCGGCTTGGTCTGAAATTCTTTGAGATAAAAAGGCTCAAAATACGCCACATCCTCAAATTGTTCCGCTTGATATTTCAATTCAGCTAACTCACCAACTTCTTCAGCGGAAGGATTCAGGTTTTCAACCCATTGAAGATTTTCCTGATTTAGAACTTCTTTGGTTTTGGCGGCACCGTCTCCATACAAGTAGATCGCGGAATCTGTAAAATCCGCAAGAGCATCTTCGGTGACGATCAGAGCCGTATCCGGCCAGATTTCCAAATCATCTCGGTGTAGATGGCAGTACACCTCCATTCTTCGCGCATCGATCATCGGGCAGAAATACCCGGAAACATAAAGTTTTTGACCCTTCAGTGTCATGGCTTTCAACGTGGAAATCCCGATGAGTTTTTTGTCCAGTGAATATGCCAGACTCTTGGCAGTGGTCACACCTATTCTGAGTCCGGTATAGGAGCCGGGACCAGACGACACGGCGAATGCATCAACGTCAATTAATTCTATCTCGCAATTGAGGAGCATTTCCTTGATAATGACTGGAAGGAGGGAGGAGTGTGATTTCTCAAGATGATAGGTCTGTGATGCCACCAATTTGCCGTCATCATGAAAAGCCACCGAACAGACTTTGGTGGCCGTCTCAATGCTCACGATTTTGCCCATTAGTTAGAGAGCAGTTTATTGTATTGCTCCAAATCTGACAGCACTTCCACAGCTTTGAGAATGTCAGGATCTTTATCAAAAGTCGATTCAATGTTGCCTCTTTCAAGATAAAATCGAGTGGCAATTTCCTGCTCGAGGAGCATCTGAATTTCGGAGCGATAGGTTTCAAGATCCCGGGTTTTAGTTTCCTGAATTTTCTGCTCCAGTGCTTTGATGGCAGGTTCAACCGTTTTCTTATGGATATCCTCGAGAGCAACCTTTTTAAGTTTAGTAAGCTGTTTCTCCAACTCGGTTTGGTAGGAGAATTTCTGCTTCTTCAACCATGATTTGAACTGGTCGTATTCAGCATCCTTCAGTCGGAATTCTTTTGGTTCACTGATTTCTTCATTATCGAAATGGTATTTCGTGGCATAGTGGAAAAGCAGATCGTTTTCCATCAGACTTTTTGTGACAGGGGCGTATTCAATTTTTGCCACTTCAATATCAGGATCCACACCACCTCCATCGTACACTTTTCTGCCAACCGCCGTGGTAAACTCACTTTTCAGTGAATCCGGGACACTTCCGACACTTCCATCCGGATTTCTGTTCGAATAATCCAGTGCCTGAATGCAACGACCACTTGGGATGTAGTATTTGGCCGTGGTGACTTTTAGTTGAGAATTGTAAGCCAAAGGACGGGTTTGCTGGACGAGACCTTTCCCAAAAGATTTGCGCCCAATCAAAACTCCACGATCGTAATCTTGCATCACGCCCGAGACGATCTCAGAGGCGGAGGCCGAACTGCTATTGATCAAAACTACCAAGGGAATGTCAGTGTCAGTAGGCAGGTTTAGTGTATTGTAGAGCTGAGTCCATTCATCCAACTTGCCACGTGTGGTCACGACCTCCTGATCCTTTTCGATAAACACGTTACAAATGTTCACGGCCTCATTGAGCAGACCACCGGGGTTTCCTCTAACATCCAGAATGATTTTTTCCGCTCCTTGCTCCTTAAGTTCAAGTAAAGCAGATTTGACCTCATTACCTGCCTTTGAAGTAAAGTCTGTCAGTTTCATGTAGCCAATTGACTCATCGACCATTCCATGGAAAGGTACGTTCTTCACAGTGACCTTTTCCCTATTCAACTTCACCTCAAAAGGTTTGTCAACTCCGTACCTATTGACTTTAAGTGTGATTTCAGATTTCGCTTGACCGTTGAGCAATTGCTTGGTCTGATCAGCCGTCATACCGGTGATTTCCACACCATTGATTTCGAGGATTTCATCCCCGATTTTCAAGCCAGCCCGATCTGCAGCAAAACCTTCATAAGGCATGATGATCGTACTGACTCCATTTTTCTTATCCACTAAAGCCCCAATCCCGGCGTATTCTCCAGTGGCAGCCGTTCGGTAATTTTCGATATCGTCCTCAGGGATGTAATTCGTGTAAGGATCGAGGGAGGCCAGCATGGCTTCAATGCCAGTTCGCATGACCAAGGAAGGATTCACATCATCCACATAGTAGGCATTGACTTCTTTATATAGCGTCGCGAAAATGTCCAGATTCTTAACTATTTCGAAATAGCGATCCTTATTGGGTATGGCTGCTGAGAGTAGACCTATGGCCAGAATAGAGAGGCCTAGTATTTTAATTTTTTTCATCACTGTCATCGATTCGTTTCTTGAAACGCCCAAGCAAAGTAATCAGATTCTTCTCGATTTGCTCGAAAGGTAGGATCTCATCGCTTTGGTAAATAATTGCAACGTGATAGGAGGACTGAGGTTCTTGAAGAAGCAGGTGTTTATTCAGGCGGTAAACTTCGCGGATGCGGCGTTTGATCAGATTTCGATCTACTGCCCTTTTAATTTTCTTCTTGGGCACTGTGATTAAAACACGAAAAGTAGGATTTTCCTCAACTGGGAGGTACTTGAGGAGAAATGGATGCAAAAAAATTGAGGAACCGCGTCTGAACAGTTCCTCTGTTTTCTTTTTCCCTGTCAGCCGTTCAGCTTTGGAGAATCCGAATTTTTTAGGCCCTATTTCGGTCATAGGCCATACAGTTTATTTTTTGTGAGTCTCGTCAGAAACGGTCAATCTTTTACGACCTTTTGCACGTCTTTTAGCGATCACGTTTTGACCGTTTGTGCTCTCCATTCTTGAACGGAAACCGTGCTTATTTTTTCTTTTTCTGACTGATGGTTGAAATGTCCTTTTCATCTTTTTCTGAGCGTTCGTTAAAAACGGAGGGCAAAGATAGAAAAATCTCTGCCCTCCATGCAAGTTTTCAGTAAAATGTCTTTACTCTACTTTGAAAGTATCCTCTGGTAAATCTTGATTAACCAGAACTTCTGTCGCCTTTGAGTCTATTTTCTGAGGCCCCATTTGCTGCACCATCTGGTGGAAGACCATGATTCCATCCACTTCCTTGTAATCTTTGTAATCTACGTTTTGGGTAAATACGCCCTGTGGAGTTTCAAGTGTTTTGGAGTATCTGACTTTTAGACCGGTTTCAGCATCAAAATATAATGTGTACTTTGATCCTTTGGGCAGAGTGACTTCCACGCCGTAGGCGTCCTTATCATTGATTTGCTCCAGGCCGCTGAGTTGCATTTCTGCACCTACTTCTTCCAAATCAAATTCGGTAAAGATTCCGTTCGCAAATGCAATTTCCTCCTTGCTTGCATCGTCCATTGGAAGTTTGTTGCCCATTTGAAGCGTCATGGCATCTGAGCCATTGGAAACTGCCTTCATGGCCGTCATTGGCCCCATAGACACTGTTACACTGGATTTCTTCCCATCGGCCATCACGTAATCCATGTTTAGTTTTTGGCCCATCATTTCGGCCTCCATTTTTAACGTAACATTTTTAACGTTTGCCAGTGCTTCGTCACCACCAATTGCTTCTTTGTATTTCGCAAGAACGGACTCTACGGTCAGTCCTTCAGGCAACTTGGCCAAGGCCGGATCCACTTCATTTCCATAAATATCAAAATACTTGACATCTCCGAAGGAGGCTACTTTATCAGCTATTTCACCTGCTTTCCCGACAATGTTGATGTACGAATTATCTGGCTTGATGTATTTCTTGGCCATGGCAACCACATCGTCTTTTGTGACTGCTTGTAGCTTCTGAATATAGGTGGCATAATAATCCTCTGGTAATCCGTAAATCGCGGTGTTCACTGCGAAATTGGCAACCGTCTGTGGTCTCTCAAGTGAGCGAGAGAAACTTCCGGCAATGGAGTTTTTGGCCAGATTGAGCTCATCATCGGATATATTTCCATCAATCATTTGCTGCATTTCGTAGAAAAATTCTACCAATGAGCTATCCGTGACTTCATTCCGAACTTCTGCCGTTGCTCTGAATCTGGAGACCAACTCATCTGAGGAAAGAGATGAATAACTGCCGTAGGTGTATCCTTTGTCCTCTCGAAGGTTCATGAAGAGCTTCGCTGATCCGGTACCACCCAAAATTCCGTTCATGACGCGAACAGGGATCACATCGGAATCGCCTACCGGCAATACTACCGGGTAGGTCACATTGATTACCGACTGAACCGAGCTGGATCGGTTGACGATATTGACCTGACGCTTTTCTGGAGCCTGAGGAGTATCGTAGGTCATTTTCGGAATTTCTCCGGCTTCCCAATTCTTGAAGTACGATTTAATCAACTTCTTGGTCTTCTTGGGATCTACATCTCCGACAATCGCGAGGTAGGCCACATTTGGTTTGAAGTATGTTGAATGGTGGTTTACCAAATCCTCAACAGTGATATTGGCGACTGTTTCCTCTGTTTGGAACTCACCGTACGGATGGTCTGATCCGTAAACAATCTTCCTGTTTAGGTTGCTCATGATGGCATTCGGATCTTCTTTGTTAGCAGCCAATCCAGAGATGGTCTGAGTTCTGATTTTTTCCAATTCTTCTTCGGGGAAGGTTGGATTAAACAGCACGTCAGTCATCAATTCCAGAATTTTCTCCTCGTACTTTGATAGACCAGACGCAAATACTGAGGAAGAACTTGCCGCCAGGCTTGCTCCGATAAAATCGATTTCTTCATCCAGTTGCTCTTTAGTTCGAGTTTCGGTCCCTCGGCGAAGCATCTGCCCCATCATGCTGAGGTATCCAACTTTATCTCCTTCAAGGATTGGATCAAGATCAAATTGCAGACTGTAGCTCACGCGAGGCAGCTTATGGTTTTCAATGATATAGACCTTCAGGCCATTTTTCAATTCAAAGCTCTCGTAATCGCCGATCTCAATTGGTCTTGGAGTGGCTGGCTCTGGTAATTTGCTTCTGTCTATCTGGGCGAAAACTGGAAGTGTTCCAATCAATGCGATAATCGCTAGTATATTTTTTAGTTTCATCGTGTTGTCAACTTTAGAATTACTGATCAGATTTAAGCTCGGTGCTCTCTGGTGATTTTTGAGCTGATTTAGGGAGGTATGTCAGCACCACTCTATTTTCCGGGACCAAATATTTCTTGGCAACCCTGACTATGTCCTCTTTGGTCACAGCCATATACCGATCGATTTCTGTGTTAATCAAATTGGCATCACCGAAGTAGGTGTGGTAGTTTGATAAGCTTTCACCCACTCCAGCTACAGAACTGTTGGATGAAATGAAGGCCGTTTCAATTTGATTTCTCAGTTTCTGAAACTCTCTGTCACTCAGTCCGTCCGATTTTACCTTCTCGATTTCTATATTCATGGCCTCTTCCAATTCTTCCGGAGTTTTGCCCATGTTAGTCAGCCCAAATGCAATAAACAATCCGGCACTTTCCATTGAAAAAGGGATGGAAGCAGATTGTAAAGCGATTTGCTTTTTGTCAACGATCTCCTTCTGGAATCGTGAGCTTCCACCTCCTGAAAGAAGGGTGGTAAGCATATCCAGCGCATAGTAGTCGCTGGTACCTTCAGCAACAGTTCGATAGGCTTGTATCACTGCCGGCAATTGGATATTGTCGAAAACCACATCTCTTACTTCGCCGTTTTGTTTTGGATCCTTGAATTCTGGTCTGGGGATTTCCTTTGTTCCTCGAGGGATTTCGCCGAAATATTTCTCCACGAGTTTCTTCGTTTCGGAAATCGAAATATCTCCCGCTATGGAGAGCGTCGCATTATTTGGTACGTAAAATGTTTCGAAGAAATCCTCGAAATCCTCCTGCGTGGCAGCATCAATATCTTCGAATGAACCGATAGGTGTCCACTCGTACGGAGTGTCTTTAAATGAGCGCTTGAAGATCTCATCGACAATTGATCCGTATGGCTGATTGTCAATTCTCAGCCTCTTTTCTTCTTTTACCACTTCTTTCTGCGTCGCAACCCCTGTGGAGTCAATGGTGGCATGAAGCATTCTTTCCGATTCCATGTATAGGCCGAGCTCCAGGTGATGAGAGGGAAGTGTCTCATAATAAAAGGTGCGGTCGTTGGAGGTGTTTGCGTTTAGCGTTCCTCCAGCACTTTCTATGATTTTGAAAAATGTTCCTCGCTCGATATTCGGGGATCCTTCAAACATCAAATGCTCGAAGAAGTGAGCGAATCCAGTTCTTCCTTCCGGTTCATTCTTGGAACCTACGTGGTAAAGAACTGATACATTGACAATGGGCGTGGTGTTATCCTGATGCAGGATCACATGGAGGCCATTGTCCAGGTCGTATTCCTCAAACTCAATGCGCTTTTCTTGTGCGAAAGCGGCAGTGGTAAAAAGGAGTGCAATTGCTGCTAGTTTTCTCATATTACGTCTAAATCATTTTAATCTTGGCGGCAAAAATAAAGCTAACGGCGAAACGACCTAAATAATTTCCATGGAAGGAATTACTGCCAGTCTGAATAAATGAATCTGCCTACATCCGTGGACGGTTCCGTTGGCGAAATATGGACATTGACCACCTCTCTGAAAACCTTGCTGATGGTGTACATCCACTCTTGGGCTTCATAACCCACATACAGGATATGAAAGGAAAAAAGGTCTTTTTCGGCTCGCTCAAAATAGATTTCTCTTCTGATACGAGAGTAATTCTGAATAGCGGCTCGCAAGTCTTTGTATTTCCTATTGCTGGCCTTAGTTGCGTTGTAGGTCGGCAGGCCTTTGACCATGTTTTTGTTCTGCCAATGGTATGCCATGGGATTGTTCCACCACCTAGGGAATGAAACTGTGGCAAATCCACTTTCCGAAATCATAATGGAGGTGACGAAAAGCGGATTGATTTGCGCTTTTTCACTTTCCTCAACAATGAGTCTGGCTAATTCCTGTGGGGTAATTTTCTCTTGTTCATCCACATCTTGAAGGAAGTAAAGACATTGCGGAAAATTGTCTGCCAGATATTGTCCGAGTGTAGATATGAATTCCTCACTGTAAAAATCAACTTGAGAAATGTCTACAGAATTTTCAGGTTGCGTGGGGTAGGAATAAAACTCGAAATCATTTAAAGCTCGTTCCTGTGATTTAGCGTTGACTGGTCGGACGCATCGAAATCCGATTGAATAATTATAGTTGCTAGGGGCAGCATAGCTTCTATAATGAACCTTCAAATAGTCGGGATTTGGACTTCCCCAGCCACCACCACGAACTACGCGGGATCTTCCGACTTCATGACCTCCCGGATTGCAATTCGACGATTCCGAATAGTAATCCTCACCGAACCAGTCGTTGCACCACTCCCAAACATTTCCGGCCATTCCGTAAAGTCCGAAGGCATTTTTCTTTTGCGTTTTCACTGTGGCCAGCCGCCACCATTCGCTTTGCTTGTGTCCTTTGTCCGTATCGTAATTCGCCCAGGTATCATCAAACTCATCTCCCCAAGGGTAGTCTTTTTGATCTAGCCCCCCTCTCGCGGCGTACTCCCATTCTGCTTCAGTGGGTAACCTATATCCGTTAGCGCCGGAATCAAGTCGCCATCCTTCCAATCCCCAGGCATCTTTAGCCCCAGTTTTAACATAAGCTGGAGAAAGACCATTTTCGAGACTTCTCCAGTTGCAATAATTGATCGCATGATACCAGCTGATGCCGGAAATGGGTTGATCAGGAATGTTGTACGTACTATAATCCCAGTAACGGGTTTTGCTCCCCCCATCTGCGATATAGGCCTGAAAATCGGCGTAGGTTACCGGTGTTTCATCCATGTAAAATCCCTGAATCTTCACTTCATGGACAGGTGCCTTTTCAGCAGTTGAATCACCCATAAGGAAAGATCCTGAAGGAATCAACACCATTTTTTTAGGGTCCTCGATGGATTGCTGAAGGGTATCCGTTTCGGTGAAACAATCAGGTGTTGATGTTGTTTGCTCGGCTTTTTTTGGTGAGCAAAATGAGAGAAGTAAGATCAGAACTGGGGTAGCGTGCTTCATCGGCTCGAAGATAGACTCATCCTTTGAGCCGTGCGATATAAATTCGTTTGATGTCTATGTCCCTGTCCCCTGTCCCAATGGTTTCTACCCGATCGCCGATTCCATTGGTAGACTTCTGTGTACTACGGTATTTGATGCCAATGATTTTTCCCGATGAATCTTTGATCCAGTCGAGAAAAATAACCGAGTGCCCCGATTTATTATTCCGCCAGAATTGCACGAAATCTCCAGGCTCAGCCTCAGCATGCAGGACGGGCATTCCCAGCCCCAGTTTTTCCAACGAAAAGAGGCATTGGGTTTCAGCAGATTCGGTATTTGTGCCATACCAGTTTCTTTGAAGCCATTTGATATCAGCTACATCCAAGTGATTAATTTTCTTGGATTCCAGCAAGGCATCAAAAGCCACCATGAATGTGTACCCGCTGCAAAAGGTACCTTCGTTGCTTTTCTTTAGTATCTCAGCATTTTTGAAAAAGATAGATTTTGGTACGCCGGTGCTTGACCACTTGTAACCTCCGCCTTCCAGACTGTTCGCAATCTGAAGCACACGCGAGTTGAGATTCTGCCCATGCACACTCCCAATCACCAAAACTGAAATCAAGAAAACATGAAATTTCATGCGTTAAAATTACTAAGAAGCTCTTTGGCGGCCTTATTTTCAAGTCTTGGTCCAAATTTAGAAACGACTGCTGCCGCTGCTTTATTGGCCAGTTTTCCTGACTCTTCGTGGCTCAGGCCATTAGTCAAGCCATATAGAAAGGCGCCCGCAAACATATCCCCCGCTCCGGTTGTATCGACAGCCTTGGCTGGCACTCCAGGTACGTCAATTTTATTTTGTCCATCCCAGATCAGAGCTCCTTGTGCACTTCTTGTGATCACAAATTCATTCGCATGATTTTTCAGTGCTTCAAATGCATCATTGGAATTTTCAGTTCCAGTAAAGAGCATGGCCTCTTCTTCATTGGCAAACAATAAATCAAGCCCTCCGCTTACGGCTTCTTTGCTTTGGTCGGCGAAGAACTTCACCATTGCTGGGTCGGAAAACGTGTAAGCGATTTTTACACCGTATTTTTTGGCCAATTTTTTCACTTTCTGGATAGCCGGAATACCTGTGGGGGAGGAAACCAAATAACCCTCTATGTAAACGTACTGGGCCATTTCTAATTCGCTCTCCATGACTTCATTTTCAGACAGATCTGCAGTGATGCCTAAGTGAGTATTCATTGTCCTTTCCGCATCAGGTGTGACCATGACCAGACATTTACCTGTGGTACCGAATGGAAGTTCGGAGAGATTCGTCCTCAGTCCTAGCTGATCCATTTCTTCCTTGTAGAGCAGTCCATCCTTGTCACGGGCCACTTTACAGGTGTAGAAACCTTTCCCCCCAAATTGTGAAAGCGCGATCATGGAGTTTGCCGCCGAGCCGCCACTTTGCTTTTTCTTGATTTTTCCGTGTGCTGCTTCCACCAGGCGCTCTTGGCGGTCTTCATCCACCAAGGTCATCAATCCTTTCTCCACCTCATGATTTTTTAGGAAATCATCGTTGATTTCGATTTCATAGTCAACCAGGGCATTTCCAATGCCAAACACATCATAAAATTTCTTCATGTTATTTCGTTCGATTTGGGTAATCTGTGATTATGCCGTCCACTCCCCACTCCAACAACCGATCCATGTCCGGTCGTTCGTTTACTGTCCATGGGATTACTTTCATTCCGGCATTTTGAAGCTCTTTCACCACTTCAGAGGAGAGGAGCATATAGTCACAGCTGTATATTTCAGGCATAAAGCCCAGCGAATCAATATTTTCATTCCAATAGAGGTCATTTTCAATTAACAAGGCCAAAGTGACATTCGGGTAATTGTTGTTAAAATATTGAAGTACTCTAAAATCAAAAGATTGGATAGTCACGCGACTCCAATCGAGATTTTCATTAACCAGGTCATAGACCAGATTTGAGAATTTAGGGACGCTGGGGTGATAAATGTTGTCAGCATCTTCACGCGACTTGATTTCCAAATTGTAGTTCACCAACGGTAAGCTTTTATCCGTCAAATAGCTTTCAACAGCGTCAATAACATCCTTCAGCAAAGGCTTAGAAACGGCCATTTTTTTCTGTTCCGGAAATCGAGGATGTATCCGCAGACCCACATCAAATTTGGCAACCTGCTCGTAGGTCATTTTATAAATATTGTACTTCATCGCATCTTCGTCGGGAAAGCGATAATTATTGGAATCAATTGCGATTTCCGCATTCATGTAGGGCTCATGACTCACCAAAACCTGAGAATCTGCGGTTATGGCTAGGTCCATCTCCAGGGTATTCACTCCCAGATCAATGGCATGAATGAAACCCGGAATGGTGTTTTCGGGCATCAGGCCTCTGGCCCCTCTATGGCCTTGCAGGTCAATGTCCTCAAAAGTCTTTGGAGTTTTGGAACAACTCATAAGTATTATGAGAGCAAATAAGTAAGGGTTCTTCACTAGGCGAGAAACTTTATGCGGGCAAAGATATAATCGAGCGACTCCTCGTTGATAACCATTCGGTAGAAATCGGAGTTGCCCAATTGCTCCGCCTCATATCCGCTTTGCCTGAGGTATTTTTTTGAGATGTTTTTATCGAACCAGTGCACCAGGCGGATTTTCCCATTGGATATCTCCAGACAGGTCATGCCTCTTTTCCCAATTACACAACCGGAATTAAATAAACATGGAACATGAAAAGCTTTGTTATAGACATTAGTTGAGAGCGGATTTGAATTTTGTCTTTTCAAATATTTTTTCAGCTCTCTCTTCAGCTCTTTAATTCCGGATTGGGTTTCATCACTAGCATCACCCGAGGCATATTGCCTACACAGCTGTTCTATCCGAAATCTGATACGCTCCACTTTATGCATAGATTCGAACAGGGGTCGGTGAGTATGTCCTATTACAGTAGCGCACTTGTTTAAATTGGAATAAGAATAAATGCGCTTTTCAATCTTGAATTGTTTGATGCTATCATGCGCAACAGAGTAGTTCCTGATGCCAAGAGGATTGGCAAAATATTTTAGGGTGAAGCCAACGAACTGGTTGTGCTCCTGGAAGCCTTTTGACGCCTGGTGGCCATGAAATATGTTAAGGAAATAATCTTTGTATCGAAATCGGATTGACTCGATGGGGCTGTACCTAGACTGAAGTTCAGGCGAAACGCCCAGTGCCAAATCGTGATTACCGAAAATCTTTATTAGCTTCTTCTGACTCAGAAATTCATCGAAGAGTTTATAAATTTCTGACCAGGTAGACTGGATTTTTTCTAATGGAAATCGGAGCATTTCCTCCACATCTCCATTGAGAATCAAGCCAAAATCTTTTTCCAGATAATATCGGTCAAGGACGGCTTGTAATAATTGTGAATTGGGTTTGAAGTCGTCGGTAGAACTGCCATCGCCCATATGAAGATCACTAAAAATGACCCATGATTGAGTTTCATCCAAAGGCAACATTGAACTCTTGCTAAGCATGTGGTCCATGCTTTTAAATATCAACCTGTGACCTGCCTTGATTTTATGGGCCATGCTGACCGCAAATTAGACTAATTGTCTATGCGAGATGTTAAGGAAAAATTAACTTTCTGTGAGACTAATCTGGCGCGTATAGCACTGATAAAGTGCCAAGTGCCACGTCTACGTCCAAAGTCATCAAATTTTTCGCCTCCGGAGTATAGCTGTGATTCACGAAAACATTGTCTTCGACTTCCTCGAAATCTTCCGCCATTCTAATACCACAGAAAGGGGAGTCTTTGAGATAGATAATAACAGGTGTTCCTTTTGTTGGGATCAATACATCCAGAGAGCCTGCACCGATTTTGGCATCACAACGAACCTTGTTTGATTCTTTCCCCCTGAAATCCAAAGTAGCGGTACCGAATCCAATATCCGCCACAAAATTGGAGGCTCGGGCATTGGCGAGATTCATGGTTTCAAGTGAGCCTAGATCGACCTTGACAAAGAAGGTGTCCATCTCGATGAGATTGAGCTGATCTTCTCCATATCCGATCTTGACATTGGCACTGCCGGAGCTCAACCACATCTTGTTCATTTTGATGTTGCTGAGATCTACCTCTGTGTTTCCCACACCATACTTCATATAAAAGCGATAAACCTTATCCTCACTGACCAGGATTTTCCAGTAGTTGCCGTCCTCTTCCTTGGAGTCCTTTGAGATCACAAAGGAGAATCCTTCTCCGAATTTGAAGGAGTTGTAAACATCCAATTCCAGGTTAGCGTAGCAGGTTTTTCCTTTGAATTTTGTTTTGAAAGAGGGGTTGATGCGCTCCAGGTCCGGATTTCCATAGATGACCATCGGATACTTCGAAGCGGAGTAGTTCTTGATATAGGAATTGCCCCGGGCGGCTTTCAATGTGAAATCCACCGTGTCAAAACTGCACGTTTCTTTGATTGTGTAGAATTTTTTTAACTGCGAATGCGAGTTAAAACTAAAGAGCAGGCATACCCCTGCCACTAATACGAGCCGCACCATGGGCATCCAAACGGGAATGTTAAATGTAGGTTGCGTCAGAATGAACTTATTAGAAAAATTCTTTCATTTTCTCAAAGAAGGACTTTTCAGCTTTGGACGGATCTGGCTGGAAATTCTCCGCATCTCGCAAACCTTCCAAGATATCTTTTTCTTCTTTGGTAAGTTGCTTTGGTGTCCAGACATTGACATAGACCAGTTGATCGCCCACTCCATAGCTATCGATGGATTTGATGCCCTTGCCTCGTAATCTGAGCACTTTTCCGCTCTGAGTGCCCGGTTCCAGCTTGATTTTAACCTTGCCGTCTATTGTGGGTACTTCAACGGATGACCCTAGGGCGGCATCCACGAAACTCACATGCAGGTCAAAAATCACATTGTTGCCATCTCTTTGGAATCTTTCGTCCGTTACTTCCTCCACCAATATCAACAAGTCGCCTGGAATTCCTCCGGCCACCTCGTTTCCTTTTCCGGACATGGAGAGCTGCATGCCGTCTGCTACACCTGCGGGTATTTTAATGGAGACAATTTCCTCCTGCTTTCGCATGCCCGTGCTATCCGTGCCTTTGCCTCGGGCATCCACCGTCTGACCGGCTCCCCCGCAAGTTGGACACGTGGAAGTAGAGACCATCTGGCCGAGCATGGTGTTCATCACGCGCTTCACTTGGCCTGTTCCGTTACAAGCCTGACAGCTTTTGAAGGTTGTATCTGGGTCGACAACCAGTCGGTTGACTTTAATTTTCTTTTCAACACCTTTTGCGATTTCTGTCAGGGTGAGCTTGAGCTTGATACGAAGGTTAGAACCTTTACGTGTGCGTTGGCTTCTGCCACCGCCTCCACCACCGAAGAAGCTGTCAAATGGGCTGCCTCCACCTCCGAAGATATCTCCGAACTGGGAGAAGATATCTTCCATGTTCATGTTGCCGCCACTGAAGCCACCGCCAACTCCCTGATGACCGAATTGATCGTAGCGTTGACGTTTCTGAGGGTCTCTTAAAACCTCATAAGCTTCTGCTGCCTCCTTGAATTTGTCTTCTGCCGATGGGTCATCCGGATTTTTATCCGGGTGGAATTTGATGGCAGTTTTGCGATAGGCCTTTTTGATTTCCTCCTCACTAGCCGATTTATCGACTCCCAATATTTCGTAGTAATCTCTCTTCGCCATGGCCTATTGTTGTTTCGCTCCCGTCACGACTTTCGCAAAGCGAATGACTGTTTCTCCAAGAAAATATCCTGGCTCTACAACATCCACGATTTTGCCTTCTAATTTTTTTTCTGCAGGAATTTGCGTGATGGCTTCATGAAACTCGTCATCAAACTTGTCACCCTTTTTGATCTCCATTTTTTTCAAGCCTTTGGCCTGGAGAGTTTTACTGAATTTTTGTTGTATCAGATCGAGCCCTTCTTTCACCGATTCCAGAGTAGCCTTTTCGTCATTGGCTGATTGCAAAGCCCTGTCCAAATCATCCATTATGGGTAATAGATTCTCAATCACCGATCTGCCGGCTGTCGAAATGAGGTCGTTCTTTTCTTTGGCTGTTCTTCGTCTGAAGTTTTCAAACTCCGAATATAGCCGCAAGTACTTGTCCTTAGCTTCGGTGGCCGCTAATTCCGCCTTTTCCAGTTCAGAAAGCTCTTCCTCCTCTGGCGTCTGTTCTTCCTGACTGTTTGTCTCAGCAGAATCGGTCGCTTTTTCCTCTTGTTGAGTTTCTACCTGCTCCTTGATCTCCTCTTTAACTTCTTCTTTTTTCTCTTTGCTCATTTTCCTTGTATTCGAATTCAGTCATCGCGCAAATGACAACAATATTGCCAAAGCCTGTTTTGTGTCAGATTGTCAGATTAGTTCAGTTTTTGCCAGATCATGTCCTTTAATTTCAGGATGCCCTGATTGGTCATGCTTGAGATGAAAATGTGTTCAACCGGAGGTAGTTCTTTCTGCATTTCCGTCATCAATTCTTCATCAAGTAGGTCACTTTTGGTGATCGCCAGCAATCGTTTCTTGTCCAGCAATTCAGGATTGTGTTTTTGAAGTTCGTTTAGCAGGATTTCATATTCTTTTTTGATGTCGGCTGCATCAGCCGGGATCATGAAAAGCAACATGGGATTTCGCTCGATGTGACGCAAGAACCTTGTTCCAATGCCCTTACCTTCGGCTGCCCCTTCAATTATCCCTGGGATATCAGCCATGACAAAGGATTTGTAATCACGGTACTCCACCACACCCAGATTAGGGGTAAGGGTCGTAAACGGATAATCCGCAATCTCTGGCTTAGCAGCAGACACGACCGACAGGAGGGTAGATTTACCGGCATTAGGGAAACCTACGAGTCCAACATCAGCCAAAATTTTCAATTCGAGAATGATGGTCTTTTCCTGGCCTTCCAATCCTGGCTGAGCATATCTTGGTGCTTGATTAGTGGAGGTTTTGAAATGGTAGTTTCCCTGACCACCCTTACCGCCATGCAGGAGAATTTGCTCCTCTCCATCCTCCAGAATCTCCAGTAATTTCTCCCCAGTTTCCTCGTCTCTTGCCACTGTGCCAATAGGCACTTCTAAAATGATGTCCTGACCATCTGCTCCGAACTTCCGTTGACCTTCGCCATTACCACCATGATCGGCTTTGATGTGCTTGCGGTACTTTAAGTGGAGGAGTGTCCATAGTTGTTTGTTGCCCCTCAAGATGACGTGCCCACCACGACCACCGTCACCGCCATCTGGGCCGCCCTTTGGCACGTACTTTTCTCTTCTGAAATGGGAGGAGCCAGCTCCGCCATCACCTGAGCTGCCGAAAAATTTGACGTAATCTATAAAGTTGGATTCCACAGCTCTGATTTTTAGAACTGCTTGATAGACTCTTCGATGGATTGATAGATTTCATCGATGCTACCCACGCCATTCACCTCGTTGTATTTTCCTGCCTCCTTGTAAAATTCCGCGACAGGAGTTGTTTCCTTGTTATAGACTCTGATTCGGTTGGCAATTTTTTCTTCGTCTTGGTCATCTACTCGACCTGAGGTTTTGCCTCTGCTAAGCAGTCTTGTTTTCAATTCATCTTCAGGGACGACCAACGCGACCATTCCTGAAATTTCCAAGTTGTGACTGGCCATCATTTTGTCCAGTGCCTCTGCTTGGGCTACCGTGCGAGGGAAGCCGTCGAAAATAAATCCATTGCTATCAAGGTGATCCTTGATCTTTTCTTCGACCATACCGATCACAACTTTGTCCGGCACCAAGTTCCCATCGTCCATATAGCTCTGAGCCAACTTACCCAGTTCAGTTCCTTCTCCGAGGTGTTTTCTGAAGAGATCTCCGGTGGACAAATGAATCAAACCATGATTTTTTATCAGGTTTTCACTTTGGGTTCCTTTGCCGGCTCCCGGAGGGCCGAACAACACTAGATTTAGCATATCTTAAATTAAAAAAAGAGGGCAAAGATAGAATCAATATTTTCGCGGATCAATGATGGAGGAAATACTGAAATATTTAACGGTCTATGCACTGAGCGGAATCAAGTTCATTTTTGGACCCACGCTTGGAATAGCCTATGGTTTTCACTGGGTGATCACTGCTACTTTGTCGGCTCTAGGCATGATGACGACTGTTTACATTTTTACATTTTTTGGGCCTCAACTTCAGCGATTTACAGATCGTTTTAAGAAAAAAGACCGCAAACTTTTCACCAAAAAGAACCGCCGCTTTGTGAAAATCTGGCGAAAGTACGGAGTGAAGGGGATTGCCTTGGTTACGCCTGTCATACTTATGCCCATCGGTGGAGCCATTCTGGTAAATGTCCTGGGTGGGAAACGAAGTAAGATAATTTTTTGGATGTGGGTGAGCGCGATTGGCCATTCATTCGTTCAGACGTTCATTTATCAGAACGGCTTTGATTTCATCAAATCACTTTTCTGATTCTCCATCGATCATCTCAATATCCGAGATCAACACCCTTTTTGATATGGCTTGACCTGTTTTCGTGGCAGCCAACCCGCCCAGCGCAGTTTCCTTGTAACGTTCCTCCATGCTCAGGCCCACTTCGCCCATGGCATCCACGCATTCATCCACAGGAATCACCGGGCTTACATCTGCCAAGGCAATCTGCGCCGATGAATTGGCAATAGCCGCTGCGCTGGCATTTCGAACCACGCAAGGCACTTCCACCAATCCCGCAACCGGATCACAGATAAGACCGAGCATACATTGGATAGTGATCGCCACTGCATTGAAGGCCTGCTCAATATTTCCGCCAAGACAATAAACAATTCCTGCGGAACCCATAGCTGCTGCGGAACCGGTCTCCGCCTGACACCCTCCGACTGCTCCCGCAAGAGAGGCCCGCTGCTCTAGAATCAGGGCTACTCCTGCTCCGATTAGCAGTGCTTCCAGAATTTTCTGATCTTCTAAATCATGAATTTCCTGCAGTGTGACAAGTACTCCAGGCATAATGCCCGAAGCTCCGGCTGTGGGAGCTGCCACGATTCTTCCCATGCAGGAGTTGACTTCCTTGGCTGCCAGCGCCCTTGCAACCAATAATTGGAATTCTTTGGACAGTACGGCCTTTGGGTAGTTACCTACTTTTCTGGCACCTCCCTGTATCATGCCGGAGTGTGAGTTCATTTCCTCAGAAAGGCCCTTTTGCACCGCTTCTTTCATCACTTGAAGTGCATTGGTGAGTCCTGCCCAGATTTCTTCTTCTGTCCGTCCTTTTTGTCTGATTTCAAAATCCATCACCGGTCGCCAGAGTGGGAGATTCTCCTTGGCACAGACGTCCTTCCATTCCTGAAAACTTTTGAATTGTACGCTCATGGGTCGTTGTTTTTGGGTAATGTAAAGTTACAGGATTCAGAGGCTGAAATGAATTCAAATCCTATTCTCTCAAATTGTAAAATTTGGGCTTCCAACATTATGGGATGCCGGAATAAATCCGGCAATTTTGCGCGATGATCAAAAACGACCTGATTCTTAGAGCTGCGAGAGGCGAAAAAACAGAGCGAACACCTGTATGGTTAATGCGTCAGGCCGGACGAATTTTGAAGGAATACCGTGATGTTCGCGGCAGCTTAAGCGGGTTCAAGGAGCTAGTAGAAACGCCTGAGCTTGCTGCTGAGGTCACGATCCAGCCGGTTGATATTTTGGGAGTGGATGCAGCCATTATTTTCTCAGACATTCTAGTCATCCCTGAAGCCATGGGGCTGACGTACGAGATGGTTGAAAAAAAAGGACCCCATTTTCCGGAAACGGTCAGGTCTGAGGCGGATCTTTCCAAGATCAGGATTTCCGATCCTTCGGAACTGTCATATGTCTATGACGCTATTGAAATCACAAAAAGGGAATTGGATGGACGAGTGCCGTTGATTGGTTTTGCCGGAGCGCCTTGGACGATTTTTTCCTACATGGTCGAGGGAGGAGGAAGCAAGACCTTCTCACATGCCAGAAGGATGCTTTATCAAAATCCGGAAATGTCGCATCGCTTGCTTGACATGATAGCAGATAGCACGATTAGCTACCTGAAAGGACAAATCCAAGCAGGGGCAGACATGATTCAAATCTTTGATTCGTGGGCGGGTATCCTAAGCCCGGATCAATACGAAGAATTCTCGCTCAATTACATTTCTAAGATTTGTGATGCGATAGATGAAGTGCCGATAACTGTTTTCGCTAAAGGTGCGTGGTTTGCCATGAATCAGATGTCTGAGCTTAACTGTCAAACAATAGGGCTGGACTGGAACACGGAGGTGCACAAAGCACGAATGATTTTTCAACATAAGACGCTGCAGGGAAATTTAGATCCGTGTGCGCTGTATGGCTCTTTTGATCAGGTCAAAGCTGAAACCAAGAAGATGCTGAAATCATTTGAAGGTCATCCGCACATTGCGAATTTGGGACATGGTGTTTATCCAGATACTGACCCGGAAAAGGTCAAGTGTTTTGTAGAAACCGTGAAGGAATTCGGCTAGGATTGCTTGAGCAGTTCGGCTCGTGCAAAAAGCCCGACGACCGATAAGAAAACCAAAACGATACCCTCCCAGAAACCGAAAAGTATCCAACCGAGGGTCATGCTAAGTATCCACCAAATAGGCATCACGGCCAGCATCACGGCAAACTTCATTGAACCCCAGAAAACTTTGTCTTTAAACTCTCCCAATACATTTCGCAGTAACCATAGTGGGCCCCAGTTTGGAAGGGAGGCCCACCAAAGGGCCGTGGGGTTTGGTTTCTTTGGTTTGATAAATTTTGTTTGATCATTGGAATAGTCCCGATCCGCAAATTCCTTGAGCTTTTTGAAGGTCAAGACTTCATTTTTGATGTTGAAAACCTTCCTGACTTTCACGTCATAATCTTCCGTTTTTTCAGGAATGACCAGACACTTCTTCATGCCCTCAGAAAGGACATCCTTCAGGTTTTTCAATCCCGCTTGTTTATCCTCCTTGTAAGTATCTAGGAAATCACGAACGCTGATTGGCTCACCATAAGCGATGATCAGCTTGGTTCTGGGCTTCCGATGCGAGAAGAAATTGAGGCCGCAAGGGACGATCATCAGATCCTTGTCCAGTTTTTTTTGAGCGTCGAGCGCAATTCTTGATGTTCCTTTAGTCAATGGTCGGAGGTAATAATGCTCTCCGTGATTTCCTTCAGAGAAAATCATAATCGATTCTCCTTTGTTGAAGAGTTCTGCACATCTATCGAAGATTTCTTCATTTTTTCCCAACTCACTAAACCCGTCCCTGATGCGGTAAATCGGCATCATGTTCATTTTTTTCAGCCAGTAAGATGACTTGACAGTGAACACATCGGAGCGGGTCAGAAAATGAAGCGGCTTGGGTAAGAGGGCGCCTACAATGATGGCGTCCAAAAAAGCATTCTGATGATTGCAAGCCAGCAGATAGGGGATGCCCGGATCGGGAAGATTTTCCTCTCCGACGATCTCTATTTTGTTGAAATAGACGTGAAGGGCCTTGGTGGCTACCCATTTCAATGTGCGATAAAACCGGGATGCTTTCATGCAGGCGCTACAGATTTTGATCGAAAATAATACGCGATACTCAAACCGGAGATGATGTGCCAAATGCCCCACCAACCGGCGACAATGGCCATGCCGCCCATTCCTCCGAAAAAGGTGAAGATCAATCCTAGTCCCAGCCCTGAATTTTGTATGCCCGTCTCGATTGCCAATGTTTTTTGATCTGCTAACGGAAGTTTGAAGACTTTGGCCAATCCTAGGCCGGATAAAATGGCTGTTGCATTGTGCACTAAAACGATGAATACGACCAGATGGATGTATCTGAGGAAGTATTCAAAGTTGGCACTGAAGGCAAGGAAAACGATGGCTGCAAAAATGAGAATGGAGCCATAATGTGTAAAAGGGTAGAGGGCATCTGCCCATTTTGATCTCCAATGACGGAGGCTCATCCCCAGAATCATCGGGAGTATCAGAATCATGGTGACGATCTTAGCCATTTCCAGGAAGCTGAGTTCCACGGAGGTCATAATTTCATTGGTCGGGGCGTAGAGACTTCCCCAGAGCGAGATGTTCAATGGTGTCATAAAAACTGCGACTAAACTGGCAATAGCAGTCATGGAAACGGAGAGCGCTGCATTGCCTCCGGCCAGTGCTGTCATAAAGTTGGAGATGTTCCCACCCGGACAGGCGGCCACCAGCATCATCCCCAACGCCATAGAGGGCTGTGGCTGAAAAATCAAAACCAACAAAAAAGTCAAAAATGGCAGTACCAAAAACTGAGAGATAAAACCAAGAAGAGCTGACTTGGGGTGGGTGAGTACATTGAAGAAATCCTTCGGAGTGAGTCTCAACGCCACTCCGAACATGATGAACCCCAGACTGATGTTCATCAGGAAGACACTGTCGGCATCATAATTCAGTACGATCTCGTCGATTTCAGACATGGGAGGGAAGATAAAATAATCGAGGTTACCCCTGATCAATTGAAACAAAAAAACCCGAGCTCTCGCCCGGGCCAAGTAGGTGCGCTACTTCTCGTATGGTTACTTTTTGCGGATATAAATGTTTCCATGCATGTTTTTGAACGTGTACTCCGGTCCACCGCCGTTCATGTCTCCATAGACCCAGGAGTTGATGGACACTTTGTAGCTGCGGTCACCTGTGTTTCGCTCCGGCTTGGCTTTGGTTACCGCCATATCGAAATCGGTAAATACCTCTCCGCGATCCGACTTCATCTTAGCCGTGGCTTTTGTCCCGGAAGGAACGGTTACGTCAATTTCTCCATGCAGCGTCACGAATGACATGGGCTCATTGGCAGTTACCTTTTTGAAGTTTGCCGTGATGTCTCCATGCACGGTATTGCAGACCAGAGATCCAGAAACATCTGTGAACGTCAAGTCGCCGTGTGTACCGGATATTTCCATCGAGCCGTTTACGCCTGACACGGTAATCGTGCCGTGAACTGTGGACACCTTCAGGTCAAAGTCTTTCGGGATTTTGATGTCCAGATCAATCGGTCGCTTCCACGAATTGGTCTCGATTTTCACTTTGTTGCTTCGTTCACTTGCGCCAAGTTCCACGGAACTGGTTGCAATCCTTTTCATTCCTGCGGGAGCATCTGACTGGTCGTCATCGTCACAAGAATGACAGTCGCTTTTCTTGGAGGTGGCATTGATGACCACTTCAGTGCCGGAGTAGGTTTCGATCATGATATCACCTCGTACGAGTCCGACTTCAAGCGCTCCACGGGATCCGGGACTGCTTAGTGGTACGGCCAGTTGTTCGCTGAAATCTTCCTGTGCCAGGGTCACCAGACCTACAAGCACACCTAATATTGAGAGTATAGTTTTCATCTTATTCTTATTTCTTGTTGATATAAACATTTCCATTGATGCTCTTGAAAGTGAGCGTTGGGCCACCCGAGCCGATTTCTACGCCGGTCTGAGTGGAAATTTTGTATTTGGAGCCTTTGCTGGATTCCTGCACCAGCGTCTTTGCCGGCTTGTAATCAAAGGCTGTGTACATGTCGCCATTCATCGTGTCAAAGTACACTTTGGCAGCAAGATTGTCCGGAAATTCCAGATTGAAGTCGCCGTTCACTGTGTTGAACTTGATGGAATTTTTCGGAACCTTCACGAATGTTACGGTCACATCGCCATTCACCGAGGAGGCCGAAATCACTTCGTGGGCATCACGGATTTCCAATCCGCCGTTTACATTGCCAGCCTTGATGGGACCTTGAATTCCTCCTATAATCACTTCTCCATCATTAACCGTTGACGCTTTCAATCTCGCCTGAGCGGGAATCTTCACCGTATAATGGTACTTGAAAGAATACCCCGGGTGGTCGTCTCCCCACCAGGTGTTTTGCCAGGGTTTGTCGCATTCGCGAATGAATGGGGCCTTGGTATAAAAAGCGATGGTATCGGTCTTCAGATATTCACCAAGTTTCAACTCCCGTTTGGCTCGTTCCAGTTCTTTGTCGTTGCTGGCATTGATTTCAATATCCAATTCCAGCTCAACTTTTCCGGAGGTCGAGGCTTCCACCTTCACGTCTCCGTACACATTATTGATCATGACGTTCAGCTCCTTTGCAGAGGTCACATCGTAGGTCTTACTGATCCGCACGGTTTCGTTTTCCGTCCATCCATTGATCAGCAAAAACAAGGTCATTAGTATTTTCATTTTTATATGCTTTTGAGTGTTTTGATACTTTCTTCCAAATGATCTTTCACCAAATCATCTTCTATCGTTTCTTTCAATTTTTCGAGCTCGTCCACAGAGTTCTTGGCTTGAATCAGCACCAGCGCATCTGCAATGGCCACTTGCATGATGGGCGATTGCTGCTCGAGGATGGCCTTCACCAAAGCTTCCCGCACAGTCGATTCCTGCCCAAAACCCGTGAGTGACTCGAGTGCCGAAAGTCGCACGTTTAAGTTGTCATCAGCATTCATGGTGCTTATCAGGGCGTTAATCACGCGTTTGTCTGTGCCTTTCAACTCTGTCGACAAACTCACCGCCTGAATTCGATCCTGCGCTTTTGGTTGCTCTATGAGCGTCAGCATCATCATCGTTTTCATGTCCTGAATTTCACTGCTGAGTTGCTTTACGTCCTGTGACTGCTGCTGCGATGGCAACATCCACCAACCGATCAAAAGGCCGATGATGAGTGAAGCCAGCCCGACTTGCCAGCCATTGAGGAACCATCGGATTATCCCCGCAAGCGGGAACTCGGCAGTCGATTCTTTCGAATCGTATTTCGCCATCATGGTGAAGAACCTTGCGTCCATTTCGCTACTGGGTTCAGGTCGATCGATATGATCCATCATCATCCAGGTTTGCTCCAGATCTGCAAGCTCTGCCTTGACTTCCGGGTGTTCGATCAGAAACTCATTCAATTCACGTTCCTGCTCACTGTCGAGCGTACCCGCCAATTGATCCTGCCATAATGCTATTGCTTCCTCTTTGTTCATCACACATCTAATTTTAGATAAGCGTCCTTTAATTCTTTGAGTGTTCGGTGCACGCGCACCTTCACTGCACTTTCTGAAGTTCCAAGTAGCTCGGCCACCTGGGCGTACTTCACTTTTTGAAATTTCACCAACTCGATCAGTTCCCTTTTTTCTTCATTGAGCGTGCTGAGCGCTTTTTTGAGGAAATTGAGTTCATCACTTCTTTCCATCTCAGATTCACGGTTCGATGAATGGCTCAGGTCTTTCTCCCAGCCCGACATGTCTTCTTGGAAGGCATATCGTTTGTTCTTTCTAAAATTATCCCTGTGAACATTCCTGGCCAGCTGAAAGACCCACACCTCGAAGTTGCCGTCCTCCGAATAGGAATGTTTGTACTTTAATATTCGTTCAAACACGTTCTGTACCAGGTCCTCACTTGTAGCGCCATCTGTGGTCATTCCGTAGAAATATCCAAACAGTCGGCGACTGTAGCGGGAGTAGAGAAGGTTTAGCTTCCCCACATCTCCGGTTTTCACTTTCAGCATCAGGGCGTGATCGTCGATAGAGTTCATTCGGTGAAATTCAACGGCATAACCCAGGTAAATTGGAAAGGTTACATCAGGATTGAAAAAATTGCCGGATTTATTCCGTCATCTCACCATCAATATTCAATTGTATACCTAGGCGATTACTAAATTCACGTCATGCTCAAGGCGTACTTTCAAAAAGAAAAAATCGAGGCGGGATGTGATGAGGCAGGACGTGGATGTTTGGCTGGTCCGGTGGTAGCGGCTGCTGTAATTTTACCCCAGCGATTCAGGCATAAAGAACTCAACGATTCCAAGCAGTTGACCAAAAAGAAGCTGGAGGAGTTACGACACGTTGTGACGAAGAAAGCCTTGGCGTGGGGTGTGGGAGTTGCTTCACCTGAAGAAATCGATGAGATAAATATCCTGAATGCCAGTTATCTGGCTATGGAGCGGGCGGTTGAAAAACTTAACATTCGGCCTGAGCTGCTGTTGATCGATGGGAACCGATTTAAAACGGAATTAGACATTCCCTTTGAATGCATAGTGAAGGGGGATGGGAAGTATTATTCGATTGCGGCAGCTTCTATTTTGGCAAAAACTTACAGGGATGATTTGATGAATAAGTTGGCGCTCGATTATCCTGGGTATGGCTGGAAAACCAATGTAGGCTACCCCACTCGGGAGCACCGCGAAGGAATCAAAGAATTCGGCTCCACAGAACATCACCGAAAAACCTTTCAGTTGTTGCCAAGTCAGTTGAGTTTATTTGAAGAATATTGAAAACCATCGAATCCTATATCCTCGAATTGGATGGCCAGCAAAAGGCGATCATCAACTTCCTTCATCATCATCTGATGGAGACGACCGATCTGCGGGGTAGCATCAGCTACGGCATTCCGATGTATCGTCGGAAGAGTTGGGTGTGCTATTTGAACCCTATTAAGAAGGATGGAATTGAACTGGCCTTTGGTCGAGGTTTTAGACTCTCTAACGAACAAGGCATTCTGGATCAGAAAGGCCGGAAACTGGTAGCAGGCATTGATTTATTTGATGTCAATAAAATTCCTATTCAGGCCATCAATGAAATAGTCCAGGAAGCATTAATATTGGATGATTTGGGTCTCAAGTGGAACGAGTAGTTTCTGCTGTTTTGATAAATTACCAATTCAACTAACCTATCACCATGAGACGACTTTTCTTTCTTCTTCTATTCCCCGTTTTGCTTACAAATGGCCAGGATTATTTTCTTGAAGACCGAGGGCCCTTTAGCGAGCAAATCGTAACTCCTGAGAAATTTTTAGGCTATCCCATTGGGTTCCAGCACACGCGTCACGACCGCATTGTCGATTACTTGAAACTACTCGCGATGAGCAGCGATAATGCTAAGTATATCGAGTACGGAAAAACCTATGAAGGCAGAACTTTGGGGATGTTAGTGGTTTCCAGTTCCGATAACCTCCAAGATCTGGATCGCATTCAAAAGGAGCACATCAAGAGAGTTGATCCTGTTGGATCGGCATCTGATGATCTGCCTGTCATCATCAATCTTGGGTACAATGTTCATGGGAACGAGCCCTCCAGCTCTGAGGCAGCTTTGTTGACTGCCTACATCATGGTGGCGTCTCAAAGCGCAGAGATCGAAAAATATCGATCAGAATCCGTCATTTTCATTGATCCTACGATTAACCCGGATGGCCGAGACCGACATACACAGTGGGTGAATTCATTCAAGGGTAAAAACCTCATTGATGATCCCGACGATATTGAGCACAATGAAGGCTGGCCAAGAGGTCGAACGAACCACTACTGGTTCGACTTGAATAGGGACTGGTGGTTGGCCATTCATCCTGAGAGTCGAGGTAAGCTGAATTGGTATCACAACTGGTACCCGAATGTGGTGACGGATTTTCACGAAATGGGTACGAATAGTTCGTACTTTTTCGAGCCCATGAAAGCGATTGGCTCCAAGGATCCGATCATGCCGAAGGAGAATTACACCACGCTGAATGACAAGTTCGCAGAGTATTATTCCAAGGAGCTCGATAAGATCGGTTCCATGTATTTCACTAAGGAGGCTTTTGACGGGACGTACCCGGGATATGGATCTTCCTACCCTGATCTGCAGGGGGGGCTTGGAATTTTATTTGAGCAGGCCAGTTCACGTGGACACAAGCAAGAAACCGACGGTGGCAAGATTACTTTCCCATTCACCATTCGGAACCAACTGATTTCCAGCATGGCCACCATACAGGCGGCTGTTGAGAATAAGCAAATGCTGTTTGATTACCAGAAAAAATTCTTCCAGTCCGCGGTTACGAAGAGTAAAAAAGCAAAACCTCAGGTCTATGTTTTTGGAGAATCGAAGGATCAAACCCGCTTGAATGCATTCTTAGACAAACTGCTGATTCATCGGGTGCAGTTCTATCCATTGGAAAAAAGCGTAGGTTCATTTGCTGCTGAAACCTCATACGTTGTTCCGGTCAGTCAGCCACAAAAGAGAATGGTGCAATCGATTTTCGAAACCTATGAAGAATATGCTGATAGTGTGTTCTACGATGCGTCAGCCTGGTCGCTGGCTAATTTTTACAACATCGATTATCGGCTTTTGGATTACATGCCGACCAAGGGGGATTTGGTAACCGATGAGCCGGAGTTGGTGACCCTTAATAAGATTGAAAAAGCGCGAAATGCCTATCTGATTCCGTGGGAAGATTACAATGCACCGGCTGTACTCAACCAACTAAATGAGAACAAAGTGGCTACTCAGGTAGCGTTGAAAGGCTTCTCAGTTGAGACAACTGACGGGGTTAAGTCATTTCGGCCCGGAACGATAGTGGTACCTGTGGCAAGTCAGACCAAAATTGACAGAGACGACCTCTATAAAACCATCACGGATGCTACCTCGCTGTATGAGATATCGGCATACGTAACAAACACGTCTTTTAGTTCAGGAGGGATTGATCTTGGCAGTCGATACGTCGATTATGTGAAACAGCCCAAGGTTTTAATGTTTGTGGGAGATGGCGTTTCCTCGTATGAGGCGGGAGAGGTTTGGCATCTTATGGATCAGCGGGTGAACCTCAAAATGACCAAAGCATTGTTGCAGGATTTTAATTCACTTGATCTTAAAAAATATAATGTCATGGTCATGGTGTCTGGCGGGTACGGTCAGCTCGATTCGATGAAAAGGGAGAAAATCAAGGCTTGGATATCCAAAGGGAACACGTTGATCACTCAGCGAACTGCGACGGAGTGGGCTATCAAGAATAAAATGGTCAAGGAAAAGTTGCTCAAGGATGAGAAGAAAAAGGATGAGGAAAAGACAGATGCTAAGACCGAGCGGTTGCCTTATATCAGTTCGATCGAAAACGAAGGGAAAAAGAGCATTGGAGGGGCGTTATTTAACGTTGATCTGGATTTGACCCATCCGGTCGCTTTTGGATATAGTGACCGAAACTTACCGGTCTACCGAAACAGCAACGTGCTGATCAAGCCTTCTAAGAACCCTTACAGTAATGTAGCGCTATACAATTCAGATCCACACATTGACGGGTTTTTAACGGATGAGAACCTTGACAAATTGAAGAAATCAGCCTCGATAATTGTCAGCAAGGTCGGGTCTGGTCGTGTGATTCTGTTTGCTGAAAACCACAACTTCAGGGGGACCATGTATGGCACAAATAAGTTGTTTTTGAATGCCGTTTTCTTTGGGCAGTTGATCAATGTGCCAAGGGTGAGAGATTGATAGAATGATCATCTAAGAATGCTGATTTGATGAAGATATGAGGGTTTGCCCTTTGAATGAAGCTTGAGATAATAAATCCCATTGGGGATCTCGTCTGGAATGATCACTTGATCGACATTTACTCGAAGAGTGGAGATTTTTCGACCAGTAATATCTAAAAGCTCTAATCTTACATTTCTCATCACATGAGTTATAGTGATCATCTCCTTTGCAGGATTTGGAAATACAGTAAATTCTGTTTTAGCCAAGGAAAGGGGTTGAGGAACAGCAGTTAATTCGAGAATAGGGGAAAAAGCTGATTTGGAGTTCCCATTAAAAGCCTGAATCCTATAAAAGTAGGTTGCGAGGGGCTCAATTCCAGAATCGGTGAAAGTGACATGATTCGCAGGTACCTCGACTTGAATAAATTCTACGAATTCTTTACTCAGTGATCGTTGAATTCTAAATCCATTTTCATTAGAGGATCGATCAATCCATTGTATTAGTGCTTCAAAATTCGAATTAACAGAACCAGTAGGATTATTTGGAGCTTGGATCGGAATCGTATTGGTTCGAGCAGAAATAATATTCGAATACCTTGTGGTATCCTCAGACCTAATAGATCGAATTCTATAGAAATATTCAGTTGCAGAAGCCAGATTTTCATCAACATGGAACTCAACATCTCCTGTGATCTCAGTTGTTAAATATTCCACAAAACTTTCTGTTTCCGAGCGATCGATTATAAAGGACGATGCAGCATTACCAATGTCATCCCAATTAATCAAAATGGAGGAGGAGGTTTGTCCAACTGCTGAGATAAGATACGGTCTGTGTAATGCATCATCATCATACAGTTTTATCACTTGATTTACACTTATATTTTCAGCGATACTTACACCCCCACCTGGCCAAGTGATCTCAACTTGATCTACAACCAGATCATCTCCAAGACCAAAATATGCTTCAGCAGGCTCTTGACCATAGCAACTAATACCAGCGGTTATTGGCCTTATTTGACTACCCGATTCAGACGTAATCTTGACTTGGCTTCCTATCGCCCAATGATTATTTCCTCTCATTCGAGGCTGTATAATTATGAAGTTACCAGCATTGGGCTCCAATTGATTCTCGAAGAATCTTACTTGGACCGAATCAGGATGAAAATCGGCTTTTATTGTTTGAATTAAATCCAAATCACCATCTCTGTCGAAATCTGCTGATATGAGCGATGTTGCCATTAATGTGTCATTAAAAGTTGTTTCCTCCGAAACATCTGCGAACTGGCCTGAGCCATTGTTCTGCCAAATTCTTGATTTGTCCCAGCCAACACTCAATCTCATGCCATTAGTCTCAGCCAAGTCCAAATCTCCATCATTGTCAAAGTCAAGAAAGGTCGTTCCCCATCCCCAGCCAGTAGACTGATTGGTCAAAACACCTAGATCAACAAATTGTCCAGAATTATCTAATTCATTCTGAAGAATGGAGTTTTTATGAATACATGTTATGTAGAGATCCAGATCCAGATCAGCATCAAAATCTCCGAGAGCTATTCCCATGTCATCACATCCATGATCCATGCCAACCTCTGGTGCTCGATTCGTGAAAATTCCATTTCCGTTTTGTGACCAAAACTGATTAGGTAATTTAAAATCAACACATAGGTAAATATCCTCATAGCCGTCACGGTCAAAATCATAAATAGTACTTTGCCAGATACTCTGTATTCCCATATCAAAAGGATCATTGGCCAGTTGAAAGGTTCCGTTTCTGTTATTTGTAAAAATGAACATTGGCCCACGAAAATGGCCTATCACCAGATCGAGAAACCCATCCCCATTAATGTCTCCGGCTGAAATTCCACCCAGAACTTCTCTTTCAAAGTTTGTGAATGATAGCCCGGATTCAACAGTGACATCCTCAAATGCACCACTTTCAGACTGCCTGAATAACGCCCATGACTGTTCACAAGTCTCCGATAGATCCTTACAATCCCCGGCTATAAATAAATCTAACAAATGATCACCATTATAATCTAACCAAAGAGCCGCCCGGGAGTGAAAATCAAGCGAGAACAGGATTTCCTCAAAACTGCCGTTACAATGATTTTTCAAAATTCTGGCAGACGAATAATGATCAGCACTAATGAAGAAGTCTAAATCACCGTCACGATCAAAATCCTCTGCAGAAATTCCTCCACCATATTCCGGGCTCGTGTTAAATTCTGAAAATGAGAATGTATTGGTTATGTCGATAAATTGTGTCTGGCTAAAACCAAAAACACTAATTATCCAAAACCCAAAACCCAGAAATCTCAATGCATTCATACTGATTGCTTCAAGTGCAAATATTAGAACTTTAAAAACCAATTTGCCTTGAAGAAGTTATTTAGTGGCTAGATGCGTAACTAAATAACCTAGACGGTCGTTGTTAATGATATTCGAAGGGACATTATCTAAAACCAAATCCTTTTTAAATTGCAATGAAAACATCATTCTCTAACGAGGAAATCCTGATTGCTTGCTGGTTGATGGTTGCCATGGCCTGCATGTTTTTGACATTTTGGTTTGAGCTGCTCTAATCAACTCATTTGGTGACCACTGCATTATCACCGCTAACCTCAATATCAAATTTCTTCAAGTTGCCTATTGCTGGACCGTTGGTGACCTCACCCATTTTATTGAACTTGGAACCATGGCAAGTGCATCTGGCTTCTGCTGAGAAAGACCAATTCCGGGAACAACCGCTGTGCGTACACACCGAACTGAGTGCTCTCAATGTTCCGAAATCATTCACGAGGATGATATTTTCATCGGGATGTAACACCCAATTACCCTCTGTTTGTAATTGATCAAACGGAGAGACCGAAAGATCTATCATCACACTGCCTGATTGGCTGGGGCCGGGATCAGAGTCACCACCACAAGCGGCCAAGACTCCTAAACTTGCAAGTAGAGCGGCCTTGCCTGAGTTTTCGATAAATATTCTTCGCTTCATGGCATTGTTTCACTGAAAAAGCCAATTCGGCTCAAATAAGTTCAGACCACAATCGGACTTAGATTATTTTCATCCTCTGAAACCCGGGTCAAAAGTTCTTTTTTCCTTGCTTGCCTGTCGTTTGGATGCCAGGTAAATGATCGGGCCGACCATAGGGAAGAGTAGGATAAAAAGAAGGTAACCGGTTTTCTCCCAAGCCGAGGAAAAGCGAACAAATGCAATATCCCAAAGAGCATAAATCCACAGGATCACTGCACCTCCAAGAAATAATAAAATCAAAACCTGACTCATTCAACTCGCTCTAGAATATCGGTACCAAGATACTTATTCTGGGGGAGTTCATACCAAGCGCGTTTCTTCGGAATTCTGATCCCTTGCGCGCTGACCTCTTCCTCCAGATGAATCATCTCGCCCTTTCCTGAATCGTCATTCTTAAAGAATTGATAAGCCACCATGCGGAAATTATCTTTTGCGAAAAAGAACGTATAGGTCTCCTTCTCGTACGTCACCACTACTCCGAAGCAATTAACCCCTTTGATTTTCTTATTCTCCAACTCGGACTGAATTGGAGTTCCTCTATCCAAAAGCTTCATGGGCAAACCCCACAGGAAAACGTAATAATTGCGGAGTAATTTCCCTCTTGCCTCATCTCCATCCCCCTTCAGAATCTCCACGTCTCCCTTGCCATTCACCACATAAACCTCCTCGTCGTTTCGATTTAGTTTATGCCAATTCGCCCCGTTTTTCAATTCCAGAATTGTCTTTCGATCCTCACCGTCCGGTCGGGTCTCTTTGTAGGTAAAAGTGGCCTTCAGTGTTTTCCATTTTCCTTCGGGATCATGATAATCGACAGCTTTTTCCAGCACCTCATTAGGAGTTTGACCATAAACGAAAAATGGGGAAAATATTAAAAGTATCAGAAATGGTCTCATGGGTCCGTTGATTTCTTAGAATGATATTTTGATAAATTCTTGTACGCAACAAGCCCGCCAATGATTGCTAAAAATGTCCCCAAAAAAAATGGCGCGCCAGGCATATCGTATCCAATATCCGGGTCTGTAAAATAGCTAAAGACAAGAAACGTCATGATCAGAGGCCCAATGGCATTGGTCACCGTCATTAAACTGGTCAAGCCACCCTGAAACTCTCCCTGTGCGTTTTTGTCAATCTGGCTCGTCATGATGGACTGCAGTGATGGGCCGGCAAATCCACCGAAAGTATAAGGAACAATTACTGCGTACACCATCCACCCTTCCGAGATGATACCCATTAAGAAAAGTCCCAAAGCATTGAAGAACAAACCGATGTAAATGGCATTGACTTCTCCTATTTTCTTCACAACCGGCCCCACCAGTCCGCCTTGCACAATGGCAATCATGACTCCAACAAATGTCAACGATAGTCCGATTTCCTGCGGACCCCAGTTGAATTTGTACTCGGTGAAATATGCCCAGTTAGAATGTGTGGCATGCGCAGCTACATAAATGAACATTAGGCATACAAGTAAACCTATGATCGTTTTGAATGAAAATATTCGAACCAGGGTCCCCAATGGATTAGCTCTTTTCCAGCTAAACTCCCTGCGATCTTCCTTGTGCAACGACTCTGGAACCAGAATCCAACCGTACAAGAAATTGAGTACCGATAGTCCGGCTGCCACATAAAACGGAATCCTCGTACCAATCTCTCCCAACAACCCTCCGAGAGCAGGCCCGATGACGAAACCAACTCCAAAGGCCGCTCCTATCATCCCGAAATTCTTAGCTCGCTCCTCCGGCTTACTGATATCTGCGATATACGCATTGGCAACTGTTAGACTACTCCCGCAGATTCCAGAGATTACTCTGGCGATGAATAACCAAACCATGGTAGGTGCTAGAGCGATTATTATGTAGTCAACCGCAAATCCAAACATCGAAATCAAAAGCACCGGCTTTCTTCCAAACTTATCGCTGAGTCCGCCTAGAATGGGAGCAAAAATGAACTGCATTACAGCGTAGATGGTGATTAGCAGGCCTCCAAGACGGGCAACTTTGGGATCTTTTGCTGCCAATCCGGTTACTTCCTGAATCAGGTCGGGCATAATCGGAATGATCAATCCAATGCCAATGATATCAATCAGCGCAGTGACGAAAATAAAGCCCAGGGCAGCCTGTTTTTTCATGCCCCCGAATGTAACCTAATTGTGGATATTATGAATTCGAATCTTCGTCCTCATATTTTTCCTCGTACTCGTCCTTTACTTCGTCTTTGAGATTACCATCATCGCCGTAATCATCGTCTTCTTCCACGAGCTCCTGAGCGCGCTCCACAGTCATTCTCACCAGATAGTATTTATCTTCGGTTTCGTAAGGAAGTGCCGAAACATACTTCCCTTCCTTGTTTGTGAATCTGATCAGGTTGTCTTCGAACCCTTCAGGATAATTGAGTTTGATCTGCTCTTGAATGGCAACATCCAGAGCTTCAAAATCTTTGATGACGCGAGGTTTGTCCATAGGGGTTGGTTTTTGCTCATAGAAAGGTAAATGGGAGATGGAAAAACCAAAAACGGATTGAGAATTATTTAACTAACCCAGGGAGGGATATTATCCGAAGATCAGCTTGTTACTCAGCCGATTGAATCTCACCATATGGAAAACCGCCGCAAAGGTCAGTCCTACTGAAAGTGCAATCCAAACGCCGTTTACTCCCCAGCCAACAGGAAAGGCCAGGATATAGCCCATCGGAAGGGCAAGCACCCAGTACGCAACAAACGTGATCCAGGTTGGGTATTTCACATCTTTCAGCCCTCTCAATACACCAAGCCCCACAGCCTGCAGACCATCCGAAATCTGAAACGCTGCACTGATAACTAGCAGGACAGCTGCAATTGAGATCACCGTTGGTTCGTCCACATACCATGTCGGTAGATAATTCCTAAAAACAATGAACATCACACCCCAAAAGGCCATGAAAGCTCCAGCCAGCCCGAAGCTTGTGAACCCAGCCATTCGAAGATTGGGCTTATCCTTCAGGCCAAGTTGGTTACCAATTCTTATGGTAGATGCGGCAGCTATTCCTGTGGCAGCCATGTATGTAATCGCACTCAGGTTCAAAGCGATATTGTGTGCGGCCTGGGCCTCTGCTCCAATCCAACCAACCATGATTCCCGCTCCACCAAATGCGCCCACCTCGAAGATGTATTGAAGGCCTGAAGGAATCCCGATTTTGAGCATTTGCTTTATTCCGGCCCATTCGAATTGCCACTTAAACCCTGTCATTTTACTCCAAATCAGTATGATGATCAGGAGGACCATTGGAATCCGGGAAAGTAATGTCGCAAGCCCGGCTCCATACAAGCCCATCGGTTCGAATCCCAGATTCCCAAAAATGAACACCCAGTTTAAAAAGACATTCAGCAGGTTTGCTACAATGGAGACGACCATTGGACTTTTAGTGTCAGACAGCCCTTCAGAAAATTGCCTGAAGGTTTGGAAGAGGGTAACTAAAAAAATCGACCCAGACATGATCTGAAGGTACGACTTGGCTTCATCAGCTACCGCAGGTTCTTGACCGAAGTAATCCAAAAAGAAACTGGCAGTAAATCCCAGTATCGCCAAAATCACCCCAAGCCCGGTATTCATCAGAAATCCGTTTTGCAGATATTTCAGCAATTGGGATTTATTATTTGGATCCTCGGCCGCAACCAATGGCGTCATGGCATAACTCACGCCGATTCCGAATAGCAATAAGATCGTATAAATGGCATTCGCAAAAGTTGCTGCAGCTAAGGGTACGACTCCAACGCGACCCACCATCATGCTGTCTGCAACACTCACCATGATGTGCCCAAGTTGTCCAATCACCACCGGATAGGCCAAGACGACATTTTTACGAAGGTGTTCTTTGAGGGTCACTGAGGATGCGAAGCTAGGTATCTATCGCATATTCCTATACAAACTAGAAAAGCAACTTAATGACAATGATAAATGCCTAACTAGCGTTTGAGTCTAAATTCCCAAGTTTCTTCTCTGACCTTCAGAATTAACAAATAAAATCCGCTATCCATGTTGGGAATCTCTTGACTCAGAGTCGCGTTTAATTCTTCGAGCGTTCCGAAGTTCCTGAACAACTCTCGACCATTTAAATCAAACATCTCAGACATAATTTGAACCTCAGGATCTAGGTTGATTTCAACTCGCGTGTTCCGAGTAATGGGATTCGGAAAAATTCTCGCTTCAGAGAGGGCTGAAGTACGAACCGAAATAATATCACTCCATTCAAATTGTCCATCGAAATCTACCTGTCTCAATCTATAGAACAAGATGTCATATCCATGATTGAAGTCTATAAAATTGTAATAGCTAATTTCATTAGTGGTTCCCTGACCTAAAACGACTCCTATTTTATTAAACTCGTCACCATCTGTAGACCTGTAAACCTCAAAATAGTCGTTGTTTAACTCGGAAGCTGTCACCCATGTCAACTGCACCTGTGACCTCTTCGAGTTTCCTTTGAATTCAATCAGCTCTACAGGTAATGGATTATCTGTAGATGTACTGGCTAAGGTAAACTCACTGAATTCCGTGAAATTATTCGTGGAAGTAATTGAGCCACTAGGAGCTGCTGTTCCTGTACCTCCAAGGTCGTTCCAAGTTCCGGCTCCATCTTCTTTTGCGATTCGTAAATCATTGACCTCTTCGACCTCATCATACGCGGTGTAATCAAAGGTGACAGTGCCATTTAAAATGACCACAGATGACCCTTTACTGATGTCCCAATAGCTCAATCCAGATACATGATTTAAAGTGCCTGGAATAGTATTAGAGGATGGGGCTGTTGGGAAGTATTCAACTGTGTAGGGGGTATTGGTTGCGTCAGCCTGTAAGACGGTTAGCTCTGCACGATGCATTTCGTCATTTTTCCCCACGGGATATTCAAGCGTTGTATTCAGTGCTATATTAACACGCTGAATAAGAGGCCCGTCAATAAAACTACCTGCCACGAATGACAGTGTTGAATTGGCATCCATATCAATTATGTTCGTTGCATCGGTCACTACCTGACCGTCTGTTAAAGTCATAGAATTTGTCACGTTGATTGGCTTCTGGACCAACACCGCATTACCGGATAAGGAATTATCAAAAGTGAGATTATAAAATCGCTCGGGTCCATTTCCAGCTATAGTTTGCTCATCTATCCCATCGAAGGTTACCGTCCCCATCTGCTCCATAAATGGATCCGCGGCTACACTGTTACAAGTCCAGTTTCCTGCCAGTGTAATTGTATAATTGTTTGCCGCGGTAGTTTCGAGAGCCCCTGTGCCTGTAATCAGTAAATCTCCATCTATGTCTGTATTGGATTGAAGAGTTTTAGTGCCGGTTCCGCCGATTGTTAAATTGAAATATTGATTACCAGTTGGGACTTTCACGTTTTGAGCAGCACCACTGTAATTCACTGTGTTCCCATTTGCTGAGGCCGTGAGCGTCCCATTATCCAGGAGCGCGCCCGCAACTTCCAAAGTTGAGTTTGCACCATTGGTCCAAAAATTAGTTGCATCAACTCCAACCAAGTCGATATCAATAGTAACACTGCCGTTGCTGGTTATAGAAATCCCTCCAGTTCCAAATTGGAAATCAGCATTGGAGACAGAAAGAACAGCAGTTGAAGAAATAGTTTTATTACCACCTGTAATTTGAACTGATCCAACGCCCATGCCATTGCTTGGACTTATAGTCCCTATCCCACCTATTTCAGAACCCACTCCGGATATAATGACATTTAAGGCAGAGTTGACTGTAGGAGTCGTGATGCTTCCATTAACAGTCAGATCACCATCTATCGTCAATGTTCTATCCGTCGCATCCATAGCCAGTGTACCTCCCGCATCGACTATTAGGTTATTCACTGTATAATCATCGTCCATGGAAATCGTATGTCCATTTTGAATTTGAGGATTGTCACCGTTTCCAGGTACGCAGATGCAATCCCAGCTATTTGGGTCGCTCCAGTCCCCAGAGACAACATTGCTTTTTATCACAACATATTTATCAACATTAATTGTCACCGGATTCGTCACTGTACAACCGGGAGCTTGGGCAGTCACGCTGAGTTGTCCAGTACCCGCAGAACCCCAATCCACTGTGACACTATTTAAATCTACTCCCGAAGAGGCGCTCGTAATAGTGCCGCCGTTAATGGTCCAGGAATAGGTGTAACCTGACCTCAAGTCAACGGAGTATGCCACTCCAGTTTCATTTTCAGGTACCACACGATCTCCATTGATTGTGGATGGTGCAATGCTGTTAATATTCACACCCGTTGTAGCCGTTTCTGATACCGTGCATGAGTTCATAACAAATAGAGAAACAGAACCTTCTTGAGCCGTGTTACTCCAATTGATCGTCACAGTGCCGGTTCCTTGCCCACTGGCAATGCTTCCGCCCACTGCTGACCATGTATAATCCGTCAAGCCAGTGGTGGAACTGGTAATCGAATAGGTGTCACCTGTATCGCCCTTGCACACATCCGTCACGCCAGTGAATGTTGGGGTTGATGGTGGTGTACAATTTGTATTGTCCCCAAAGGCATATTGAGCTGCCATGGTTGTTAGTCCGCTTCGTTTGGCTTCCTCACTTGCGGCAGCTACATGGCTGCCTTCCACTACCCAGTCATCCGAGGAGCTTGCTCGGACTAAAAGTCGAGTGTCTGCATCTATCGTAAAAGAGGAAAACCCAGCTCCAGTGAGCTCTAAATCATAGGATGTGCCTGAGGTAAATCCATTATTAACTTGTGCATCCCAATATCCTTCAACAAATGTGTTGTAGATGGTCTCAGCTCCGTCAGTCAAGCTAAGACCCTCTGACCCTGGATTACTCTGGACAAATTGCAAACAAAGTGTACCGTCTGATTTCGTCACATCAGAGAGGGTGATTTCTGCAGGTCGATAGAATTCAGAGGTCCCGATGGGAAACAGCAATTGCGTCGTTGTGAGGTTATCAATCCATCGCTCAAACTGCCCATCCACGATTCCATCAGTATAAACTAGTGATCCTTCGTTGGCAGCTGAGGTTCCCAATGTGAGTTTATTCGTTCCTGTAGCCACGACCCCACTGGTAAGAGTGAAAGAATTAGAAGAGGTGACATTGCTAGCGAGGGTCACATTGTCACTGGCTTTGTTAATTACCAGATCATAAAAAGTTTCCCCGGTCAAACTGGAAATAGTCTGAGCCTTGGTTCCAGTGAAGGTAACTGTTTGCGTTCCTTCAGTGAATGTTCCTAAATTATTCCATCTACCCTCTATGACCAGATCGTTGGCATTTGAGGCTACATCAAAATCTCCACTACTGATGGTAAGGTCGCCAAGAATCGTAAGGTCATCCTGAGTGCTATTGTCTATCGATCCTGAAAGAATAAGATTATAATACTTGGCATTTAAAGGAGTAGTAATTGTAGCACCGAGAGGATCCGTTGTAGCGTACTCCACCGTATTATTTTCTGCCGAAGCTTTTAAAATCCCTTTTGTAGAAAAAATTTCACCACCTACTTTCAAGTAGGAACCTTCTGCATTAAGCCATATTGAATCATCTCCTTTACCCTCTATGTTGTCATTGAAGGTGATTGAACCATTATTTGTTACAATTTTTTTATCATCGACCTCTACATTTCCAATTATCAGTAGGTCAGCCGTTGATTCTATGCTGACTTCACCTTTGATTTTCAATGCCAAGTCACCAGAACAGCTTAAGGTTCCCGAGCCATCAAGCGTTGATCCAGCACCCCCCTTGAACTCAACTGCTTTATTACCGGTGTTTCCGGTAATAGTGCCATTCAATATGAGATTACCATTAACCTTTAGTTTGTTATCATCCTGATTAATCACTCCACCAGCATCCACTGTTACATTCTGAATATCTACGTCTCCTGTCAGAGTCACCCGATGACCATCAAGAATATTTACGCTTTGAAATTCAGTTGGTTCGCAATTACAGTCCCAGGTATTTGGATCATCCCAGTCTCCAGTTTGGACACTGAGTGTATTCTTATAAATCTCAACAGATAGTGTGACTGCATCAGAGTCGGGAGAACAACTGCTGCTTGCAACTACACTTACTGTTCCTAATCCTGCGTCATTCCAATCGACAGTAATAATATTAGTTGTACCTCCTGACACTTGAGTACCCCCTGTGATTGTCCAAGTGTATGTATAGCCGGCATTACTTTCCACAGAATACGTCACTCCTGTTTGATCCTCCGCTACGTTAGTACTTCCCGTGATTACTGATGTTGGCAGGGTATTGATATTCACCGGAAGATCCACATCGTCGCTTCTTGTACATCCATTTTCCTCATAAACATTAACATTCCCAACCATGCCTGTGGCTCCCCAATCGATATTCACGCTATTCACGTCAACTCCTGAGGAGGCTCCAGAAATGGTTCCGCCGGTTACACTCCAATAGTATGTATTCCCAGAATTTAATGTTACCGAATAAGTGGATCCAGTGTCCCCTGTGCATACTTCACTGCTCCCCGTAATCGCGAATGTGATTGGAGCAGTGCAATTAGTGTCATCAGCTAAGGCAAAATCCGAAGACAGAGAGGTCAAAGCTGTTCGCTTGGCTACATTTCCAATGGCACTGGCATGTGAACCTTCAGCCACCCAGTCACTTGAGGTGTTGTCCCTTCGAAGTATCCTTGTAGCAGCCTCAACAGAAAATGAAGTCATTCCCGTAGCGGTCAAATCCAGATCAAAACCTGATCCCGCATCAAAGCTGTTGTCTGATGATAACCTCCAAAACCCTTCCACAAAAGTGTTGTAAACGGTCGTAGCTCCATCTGTTAAACTGAGGCCTGAGTTACCGGGATTTGATTCAACAAACTCTATTGTAACCGTCCCGCCTGTTTTGGAGATATCTGTAAATGTCGGTTCTGCCGGAACGTAGAGAGCGGAGGTGCCTACAGGGAATAGCAATTTTGATACGGTGGTTGCCGCTATCCAGCGTTCAAATCCTCCGATTACGCTTCCCGAGGTGTGGCTTAAAGTTCCTTCGTTTGTTGTGGCGTCCCCAAGGGTCAGTACATTGACTCCAGTATTTACATTTCCTGAAGTCATTGTGAGGGTGTTGGTGACCGATGCGTCATCATGCAAAATCAATGTTCCAGAAGCTTTGTTGATCGTTAAATCGTAAAATATTTCACCATTGGAATTTGAGATGGTCTGCTCAGTACTTCCATCGAATGTTACCATTGAATTATTGGGAATAAATGTGCCGGAATTACTCCAGTTGCCTTCTACAGTGAGATCGAAATTATTTCCTGGATCAGTGTCAAGAGTACTTGAGATTGTTAAATCACCCAGAATGGTTAAATCCCCTAGCATCGTTTTCACGAGAGACCCGGCTAACTGCAGATTATAATAAGAATTAGCTAACGGTATGGTGATATCGGTATCACCCTGTTCTGCATAGATGACTGTGTTTCCGGGAGCACTGGCATTGAGGGTTCCTCCGTTTTTCATGATATCCTTCAAGGATATTAATGTTGAGCCTGCCGCATTTGTCCAAGTATCTGTAGCTCCATTGTCTTTGAGTTCTTTGGTGGTGATGTTCCCATTATTGGTAACTGTACTACCACCGCTTAGGACGAAATCATCGGTGATCGATAGGTTCGTTCCGACTAGAATATCTACAGTAGCACTGGTCATTACTTCCATCTCTTTATCACTGTAGTGATTTCCCGTACCGGACAAGTCCACTCCATCGTTTAGAATCGTTTTCTTTTTTCCCTGTCTCTCACCATTTAGAATCAATGCGGAGGTGATGGTCAATTCGCCACTATTATCATCATCCAAAATTCCGCCTGCGTTTACAATGAGGGTCGCAACTGTGACATCTGCCGTGAGTTTGACAATATGATCACGGCTAATTCTGACCTTATCCGTAGCGGTCGGAGTGCCTGGGTCGCCTAGCCATGTGCCGGCATCACTCCAGTTTCCAGATTGATCAGATATGTACGCAGGGGTAACAGTCCCTGATAACGTCAGTACACTTCCATCAAAATGAAATTCACCATCATCATTAATTGTTAGATCGTTGACGGTTCTCGCAGCTGTGAGTGTAACCACGTGATTTGCTGATACAACGGCATTATCGGTATTAGCTGGCCAATCCGTGCCCTGTATTCCGGGACTTGTATTTCCCCAAGTAGCTCCATCGTTCCAATTGCCAGATTCAACGGAGGTGAAAGTTGTTTGAGATCTCAATTGTGCGGATAAGCACATGAAAACCCCTATTGCAGCGATAATTTTGCCCATGTTTTCAAAAGTGTGCGAACGTCAAAAGTACAGATAAACCTAATTAAACTTATATTTTCACTTAAGTGAAAAGGCATTTATACAAAAAATAAGGTATGTTCGACTAATAGTATTTACCTGTCGACGAGTGAATTGTTTTGGATAATGTCAGCTGATGATTGGGTGCTGTGAGACTTTATTCTTAATCACTTCCATAATCGACCTGCCTTCAATCTTCGACTCCAACCAGGAGACCATATCGAAATACACAAATCCCCGTTCGTACGGATCGTCCTGAATCTCCAGCATTCGCTCTTTGAGTCCCTTGAATCGCTCAATTACCTCTTCTTCTGTCAATGTCGGCTGCAACCCTCGCAGGAAATTCAAGACCAATCGCTGATATTCAAGCAGGTCGTCCCGTTTCAGCAAGTAGCGATACGTCGAGCGGATGGAATACTGGACCAAATCCGTATCACCCAATTCGTACTGACAAATCAAATTCAAAATCCTTGCAAACCCATTGATGTCTTCCCGAAGGTCGACTTCTCTGGATGTGAGGACTTTATTCAACCAAAAAACTGCTTTGCTAAAATCACTGTTCCCAAAGTACAGGCAGGCTGTTTTGTAGAAAAGGATCACCCTTGAGTGCGCATCGAGTTGGTTGATAAAACCCTCGAGTCCGGAAGAAAGCCGCTCTATGAGCTCCACCCCACGATCAAACTCACCACTCAGAAACATACTATTGAACTCATGTACGAATGTGTACTTGAGCATCTTCAGTCGGATGTTTTCATTGTACATTGAAGGGTGCAATTTGTTTAATGTGCGAAGTTCTTTTTTCGTGTCTTGAAATTCGTGATACAGTTGGAGCTTGTTTTGAGCAATGAGCAGGTAATTCAACGCCGTAATGTAGCTCTCCAAACCCACCCGCTGTAATACCTTCTTATTCTTGAAAATGGCCACCCATTTCTCCGCATAGCGCATTCCTTGTTCGAAATTCTGAATGAAGAAATAGTACCCGATATAGAGGTGATATAGGTTTATCCGCTCAGTAACTGACAACTTGCCCTCGGTGACCAAAGGCAGGTTGGACGTGAAAATGGATTCGATTTGTCGAAATTCTTTTTCGTTCTTGATGTAGCCCGTCTTTCGGTATAACGCTTGCAATTTCGCTTGCAGGTTAGAGAATGTATTGATGTTATTGATGCGCTCGCTAACCTCTCTCACTTTGTTTACAACCTCGTCCACATAGTGCTGATTTTCCCTATCAAGCGTGTGATTGAGTACTTGCTTTTGCCATTTGAGAATCACCAATTGCAATTCCAGGTTGTCCGTTTCGTTGGCCAGTTTTTCCGCCTTTTTCAAACGTTTGGCGCATTGCTGGTATAGACTCTTGTTGAACAAAATCTGAGCTTCATCGATCAATTCCCTAATCTCAATACTCGGTACTGACTTGAGTGAAAAATCTCGCAGTGACTTGAGTATTTTGGCGTACAAATGGGCCTTGAGATTCGAGAACTGACCAGGGTCAAAATCAGGCTCTGTAAGAAGAATCGCCTCCTCATCAAATTCCTTTTGAGACTCCATCAATTCAAAAAGCCGCAAGAATTTCTTGTCACCCGCACTCGATTGCGACAATCTGAAGTACCGTTTTTCACTCTTTGAAAGTGACTTCACTAAGGTGAACAGGGTATCAGATCGATTTTTAGACATTGTAGTTAAAACACTAAATTATTTAATTCTAAACACATAAGAATATTTTTTAAATTTTTAGAAATCGTATTTAATCAATTAATAGGTTCGATATGGCCTATAAGAGGTGTCTACTTTTGAGGCTCGATAAACCCAATAAAACCATGGATAATCGAATCCAAATATTTGATACAACATTAAGGGACGGTGAGCAGGTGCCCGGTTGCAGACTTGATACGGAGAACAAACTCCTCATTGCAGAGCAGTTGGAGCAGTTAGGAGTAGATGTCATAGAGGCAGGTTTCCCGATTTCAAGTCCAGGAGATTTTGAGAGTGTTACTCAAATCGCAAAACTCATAAAAAACGCTACAGTTTGTGCTCTTTCAAGAGCTGTTGAAAAGGACATTGAAGCAGCGGGAGAAGCTGTGAAACATGCGGCCCGTCCACGGATTCATACGGGCATTGGCACGTCAGATCAGCATGTGTTTACCAAGATCAAAACCACCAAAGAGAACATCATAGAAATTGGAGTCAAGGCCGTGAAGATGGCCAGAAAATTCACCGATGATGTGGAGTTCTATGCAGAAGATGCTGGAAGAACTGACAATGAGTACTTGGCCAAAGTGGTGGAAGCTGCTATCGCTGCAGGCGCGACGGTAGTGAATATTCCTGATACCACTGGTTTTTGTCTTCCGGAAGTTTATGGAGCGAAAATCAAGTACCTAGTGGATAATGTGAAAGGAATAGAGAATGCGACTATCTCAACTCATTGTCACAACGACCTAGGACTAGCCACCGCCAATTCATTTGCAGGAGTTCAAAATGGTGCCCGTCAAATCGAGTGTACCATCAATGGAATCGGAGAGCGAGCAGGTAATACCTCGCTTGAGGAATGCGTGATGATCATGAAGAAACACGGCGATCAGGGATTCACAACGGGTATCCATACGGAGAAATTTCACATGATCAGTCAACTCGTTTCGGAGAAAATGAACATGGTGGTTCAGCCGAACAAAGCTGTTGTGGGAGCCAATGCATTCGCCCATTCATCTGGTATTCACCAAGATGGGTTTATCAAAAACAGAGATAACTACGAAATTATTTTCCCTGAAGAAGTGGGAGTGGGGCAGTCACAGATTGTACTTACGGCCAGAAGTGGAAGAGCAGCATTAAATCATAGATTGAAACAAATCGGTGTGGACTTGAGCAAGGAAGATTTACAACCTGTTTACGAAGCATTTCTCGATTTGGCAGATAAAAAAGACGTCATCGAGGATGTTGATTTGAAAGAATTGGCGGCAGTTTATTCATAAGTTAAAAGACAACAAGAATTGGAACCGAAAACATTATTTGATAAAATCTGGGACTCACATGTGGTGAGTGAAATTGAAGGTGGACCGAGTGCTCTCTATATAGACTGCCACCTGATCCATGAAGTGACGAGTCCTCAGGCATTTGCTGGAATCGAAAAGCGTGGAGTGTCTGTTTTTAGAACTAACAGAACGTTCGCTACGCCGGATCATAACATCCCGACGATTGACCAACACCTACCTATCAAGGATGCCTTGTCAAAATTCCAGGTGGACAAGTTGACCGAAAATTGCGAACGACACGGAATTGAACTTTACGGATTGAATCATCCCTATCAGGGAATTGTACATGTAGTTGGACCTCAGCAAGGACTGACTCAGCCAGGGATGACCATCGTTTGCGGCGATAGCCATACATCTACCCACGGCGCTTTTGGAGCAATTGCGTTCGGAATTGGAACGAGTGAAGTGGAAATGGTTTTGGCTTCTCAGTGTATCATGCAGCCTAAGCCTAAGAAAATGCGCATTACGGTGAATGGCGAACTTGGGGAGGGCGTGACCGCCAAAGATTTGATTTTGTATATCATCTCAAAAATCTCCGCAGGTGGAGGAACTGGCTACTTCGTGGAGTACGCCGGAACGGCATTCGAGAGCCTTTCTATGGAAGGTCGAATGACAGTTTGCAACATGAGTATCGAGATGGGCGCACGTGGCGGCTTGATTGCACCAGATGAAAAAACTTTTGAGTATATCAAAGGCAGAGAAATGGCCCCAAAAGGAGCAGATTTTGATGCAGCCGTTGCTAAGTGGAGGGAATTGAAAACCGATGATGGAGCAGTGTTCGATCGTGAAGTAGAATACGATGCAGCTGATATCGAGCCAATGATCACATATGGCACGAACCCAGGAATGGGCACGAAAGTGAAAAGCTCAATACCGTCAATCTCCGAAATAGAACCTACTGAGCAGCAATCTTACAAAAAGGCACTTGACTACATGGGGTTTGGCGATGGTGATGAGCTTATCGGCAAGCCAATTGATTATGTATTCGTTGGGAGCTGCACGAATGGTCGAATCGAAGATTTAAGAGAAGTAGCAGCATTCGTAATAGGCCGCAAGAAAGCTGACAATATCACAGCTTGGATAGTGCCTGGTTCCAAACAAGTAGAAAAACAAGCGCAAGAAGAGGGGATCGTAGAGGTGCTGGAAGCTGCAGGATTCAAACTTCGCCAGCCAGGCTGCTCTGCATGCCTAGCGATGAATGATGATAAAATTCCTTCAGGAAAATACGCCGTTTCTACTTCTAACAGAAACTTCGAAGGAAGACAAGGCCCGGGTTCACGAACGCTTCTTGCAAGTCCGTTGACCGCTGCAGCTGTAGCCGTAACAGGAAAACTTATTGATCCGCGTTCACTGCTCCAAGTACCAACTACCTAAATCCAACTACTTAGAAAGATGGCAAACGACAAATTCACAAATTTTACTTCATCGGCTGTTCCACTTCCAACAGAGAATGTGGATACTGACCAGATCATCCCAGCAAGATTCCTGAAGGCAACAACACGAGAAGGATTCGGTGAGAATCTTTTTAGAGATTGGAGATATGACCAAAGCGGTAACCCTATTGCTGGTTTTCCATTGAACGACGTGAAATATTCTGGAAAAATTCTTTTAGCAGGAAAAAACTTCGGTTGTGGATCCAGCCGTGAGCATGCCGCTTGGGCAGTTCATGATTATGGATTCAAAGTAGTAGTGTCCAGTTTCTTCGCAGACATCTTCCGAGGAAATTGCTTAAACAATGGCGTTCTGCCGATTCAAGTGACTGCAGAATTTGCCAAGAACGCTTTTGCGGCAATTGAAGCTGACCCGAATGCACACTTTGCAGTGGATCTGGAAGCTCAGACTTTCACCAATGTAAGCACAGGGGAGTCAATCGGTTTTGACATCAGCTCTTACAAAAAAGAGTGCCTACAAAATGGGTATGACGACATTGATTATTTGATCAATCTCAAAGACAAAATAGAAGCTTTCGAGGAAGCAAGAGCATGAGCTTAGAAATCCTCGATACCACCCTTCGCGATGGCGAGCAGACTTCCGGTGTATCTTTCACCGTCGGAGAAAAACTGTCTATTGCCAAGCTCATTCTTCAAGAATTGAAGGTGGATCGATTGGAGATTGCCTCTGCGCGTGTATCCGAGGGAGAATACGAGGGATCAAGAAAAATTATCGAATGGGCTAAGAAAAAGGGCTTTTTGGATCGAATCGAAATTCTTGGTTTCGTTGATGATGGGGTTTCCCTTAACTGGATCGAGGAAGCAGGGGGAAAGATCATTAATCTACTTTGTAAGGGATCTCAAAGGCATTGCGAAAAACAATTGCGAAAAACACCTGATGAGCACCTTCAGGACATTATCGACAACATAGAGGCTGCAGATAAGCTCGGAATTACGGTAAACGTGTATTTGGAAGATTGGTCAAACGGAATGATCGGATCACCAGATTATGTTTTCAAAATGGTCGAGGGAATCAGCAAGACCTCAGCGAAGCGAATCATGCTCCCAGATACTTTAGGCATTTTAAATCACGTTCAGACGGGTGATTTCTGCCGTCAAATGGTGGAGAAATTCCCAAATGTTCATTTCGATTTCCATGGACACAACGATTACGACCTTTCTGTAGCCAATGCTTATGAAGCTATCAATGCAGGCGTTCACGGTATTCACACAACTCTGAATGGGCTAGGTGAGCGAGCAGGAAATGTTCCGCTTTCGAGTGTGATGGGAATTTTGCGTGACCACCTGAAAGTGGTAGTCAATATTGACGAATCCAAGCTTTACAAAGTAAGTAAGGTTGTTGAGTCATTTTCAGGAGTTAGAATCCCTCAGAACAAGCCGCTCATAGGAGAATTTGTTTTCACCCAAACGAGCGGTATCCACGCCGATGGCGATACTAAGGACAATCTGTATCAAACAGAGCTTAGCCCGGATCGCTTTGGAAGGAACTACTCATATGCACTTGGCAAGCTTTCCGGTAAATCGAACATTCAAAAAAATCTAGAGGAACTCGGGATTCACCTGACTAAAAAGGAACTCAATAAAGTTACTGAGCGAATCATCGAATTGGGTGATAAGAAGGAAGCAATCACGCAGGAAGATCTCCCTTTCATTATCAATGACGTACTTGGAAACAGCATTGCCGACCCTACTGTCGAGATTATGAATTACAGCCTTTCAGTAGCTAAGGGGCTCAAGTCTACGGCAACAGTTTCAGTAGCAATAGAGGGGATAGTGCAAGAGCAAACAGCTTCAGGTGATGGACAATACGATGCGTTTATGAACGCCCTCCATGAAATTTACACACGACTGGGTCGCTCATTCCCGCGATTGGTGGATTACGAAGTACACATTCCTCCTGGAGGAAACACCGACGCGTTGGTAGTCACCACGATTCACTGGGAGCAGGACAATAAAATATTTAAAACCAAGGGGTTGGATTCTGATCAGGCAATTGCTGCCATCAAGGCCACCACGAGGATGTTGAACATACTTGAGAATAAAGAAAAAGTACATGAATCATAAGATTGCAAAATTGCCCGGAGATGGAATCGGGCCAGAGATTGTAGAGCAGGCTGTTAAAGTTATGGATGCTATCGGTGAAGCATTTGGCCACACCTTTGAGTTCACTTTTGGTGAAGTAGGAGCTTCAGCCATTGATGCCACGGGAAATCCTTATCCGGATGAAACCCACGAAATATGCATGAATTCGGATGCTGTGCTTTTCGGAGCAATAGGTGACCCAAAGTATGATAACGATCCTAAGGCCAAAGTTCGACCTGAGCAGGGTCTTTTGGCTATGAGAAAAAAACTTGGCCTTTACGCCAATATCCGACCCGTTACCACTTTCCCATCATTGAACTACAAAAGCCCATTACGACAAGATATCGTGGAAGGCGCTGATTTTGTGGTGATCCGCGAGCTGACAGGAGGAATTTATTTCGGTGAACCAAGAGGGCGTGCTGAGGACGGAAAAACAGCTTTTGACACATGTGTTTACAATGTTTCTGAAATCGAAAGGATATTAAAACTGGCATACGAATACGCTGGAAAAAGAAGAAAGCAACTCACTGTAGTTGATAAGGCCAATGTGTTGGCAACTTCCAGACTTTGGAGAGAAGTAGCACAGCGAATGGAAAAAGATCAGCCAGATATCGAGACTGATTACATGTTCGTGGATAATGCGGCTATGCAGTTGATCCAGTGGCCAAAGAAATTTGATGTGATGGTGACCGAAAATATGTTCGGTGACATCCTCACAGATGAAGCCAGCGTCATTACAGGTTCACTTGGACTTTTACCTTCTGCCTCTGTAGGTCTTCATACTTCGGTTTTCGAGCCGATTCATGGATCATATCCGCAGGCTACTGGTAAGAACATCGCGAACCCAATAGCAACCGTACTTTCTGCAGCGATGCTTTTGGAATCTCTTGATTTGACTACCGAGGCAGACGTAATCAGAAGTGCTGTGAACCAAATTATTGATGAAAGCTACCTCACCGAAGATTTGAATAAAGAAGAGCCAAAATCCACCTCCGAAGTTGGAGATCGACTGGCTGAAATTGTAAAAGAAAAAGCATCAGCAACTGCATAACAAAAGTTTCCTCTGTGGTTTCACGAGGTAAGAAATAAATGAGCGAACTAAATCGATATAGCAAGACGATCACTCAGGATCCTTCTCAGCCGGGCTCTCAGGCACAATTATATGCCTTGGGACTAAGCGAAAATGATCTGAAAAAAGCACAGGTAGGAATCGTGAGTACAGGTTTTGAAGGAAACCCGTGCAACATGCACCTCAATATCCTGGCACATCAGGTGAAGAAAAGCGTGAATGAAACCGACTTGCTTGGTCTGATCTTTCACACGATTGGTGTGAGTGATGGCATGTCCAATGGTACTGTTGGGATGAAATATTCCCTTGTATCTCGTGACATCATTGCTGACTCTATCGAGACAGTGGCAAATGCTCAATTCTATGACGGAATCGTATCGGTTGTTGGTTGTGACAAAAACATGCCGGGCGCAATGATGGCGATGGGCCGTTTGAACCGTCCCTCTCTTTTAGTGTATGGTGGCACGGTACGCCCAGGGAAATGGAAAGGTGAAGATCTAAATATAGTATCTGCCTTTGAGGCATACGGAAAGCGATTAGGGAATGACATTTCCGATGAAGATTACGACGGCATCATCAAAAACTCGATCCCGGGACCGGGAGCCTGTGGCGGAATGTACACCGCCAATACTATGTCATCTGCCATTGAGGCAATGGGCATGAGCCTGCCAAGCTCAGCGTCTAATCCTGCTGAAGGTGATGCCAAGCAAAATGAAATCGCAAAAGTTGGTAAGGCCATTTATCACCTTTTGAAAGAAGACATTCGCCCAAGTGATATAATGACAAAGGAAGCATTCGAGAATGCCATTCGCGTCATCATGATTTTGGGTGGATCAACTAACGCTGTGCTTCATTTGATTGCTATGGCGAAGGCGGTGAATGTTCCTATTGGCTTGGATGATTTTCAAAGACTTTCTGACACTACACCATTTATAGCTGACTTGAAGCCGAGTGGTGAATATTTGATGGAGAATCTGCACAAAGTTGGTGGAGTTCCGGCAGTGATGAAGAATATGTTGCAGCAGGGATACCTTCATGGTGATTGCCTGACTGTCACTGGAAAAACATTAGCAGAGAATCTTGAAGGTTACCCTGATTTGGCCAATGGCCAGAAAGTAATTCATGATTTCAGTGAGCCAATTAAAAAATCCGGACACCTACAGATTCTCTATGGAAATCTAGCCCCGGAAGGAGCTGTGGCAAAAATCACAGGAAAGGAAGGAGAGCATTTTGAAGGACCAGCTCGATGCTTCAATGATGAATTCGAAGCTATCGAAGGCATTGGCAAAGAAGTTAAAAAAGGTGAGGTCATCGTGATTCGCTATTCAGGCCCGAAAGGTGCTCCTGGAATGCCAGAAATGCTGAAGCCGACGGGAGCGGTTATGGGAGCAGGTCTAGGAAAGGACGTGGCGCTGATTACTGACGGAAGATTTTCCGGAGGTTCACACGGATTTGTGGTTGGACACATTACGCCTGAAGCTCAGGAAGGTGGCCCGCTCGGTCTTATCCGAAATGGAGACATCATTTGCATTGATGCAGTGAAAAACGAATTGAAGGTGAAGTTGACAGATGAGGAGTTGGAGCAAAGAAGAAAAGAATGGGATCAGCCGGCTTATCGCGCTGATAAAGGAGTTCTAAGAAAATATATCAACTCCGTGGCAACAGCTTCGGAAGGTTGTGTAACCGATGAATAGAGGCGATATGAATACATCGACACTTGAAGTAGAAGAAAAGAAATCTGGAACGGTGAAAATATCCGGATCTGAGGCTGTGATTAAATGCCTGCAAGCCGAAGGAATAGACACCATTTTCGGTTATCCAGGTGGGGCTATTATGCCAATCTATGATGCCTTATACCAATATCAGGATGTGGTTAATCATATTCTTGTTCGTCACGAGCAAGGGGCTGTTCACGCTGCTCAAGGACTCGCGCGGGTTACTGGACAAGTCGGCGTATGTATGGCTACCTCAGGACCTGGAGCGACAAATCTTATCACCGGTATCGCTGATGCAATGATTGACTCCACGCCATTGGTATGTATCACAGGACAAGTCGCAGATCATTTGTTGGGAACAGATGCTTTTCAGGAAACCGACGTGGTTGGTATTTCCATGCCTGTCACAAAGTGGAATTATCAAGTGACCAAGGCAGAGGAAATTCCTGAGGCGCTGGCTAGGGCATTTTATATAGCCAGAACAGGAAGACCCGGACCGGTTCTTATTGACATTACTAAGAATGCTCAGTTCGCAGAGTTTGATTTCAAGTACGAGCCCTGCAAAAAAATCAGAAGCTATCACCCATATCCGGTGATTGATGAAATTAAGATTGAACAGGCTGCCGCGCTGATCAATCAGGCCAAGAAGCCAATGATGTTGGTGGGGCAGGGTGTGATTTTATCCGATGCGCAGAAGGAGTTGGTGGAGTTTGCAGAACGCACCGGCATTCCGGTGGCCTCCACGCTGCTTGGACTTTCGGCCATTTCCAATGATCACCCACTTTATGTTGGGTATTTAGGAATGCATGGCAATTACGGCCCAAATGTCAAGACCAACGAATGCGATGTATTGATAGCTGTGGGCATGCGTTTCGATGATCGAGTCACGGGAGACTTGAAAACCTACGCCAAGCAGGCGAAAGTCATTCACATTGAAATTGACCCTTCGGAAATCAACAAGAACGTTCATGCCGACGTGGGTATTAATGCCGATGCGAAAGTTGCTCTCCTTTCACTTATTGGAAAGGTCGATCGGAACTCGCACCCAAAGTGGTTGGAGGAATTTCAGGTGTGCACTAAAATCGAACATGACAAAATTCGAGCAGGAGAAATGCACCCGACAGAAGGCGGTCTAAAAATGGCTGAGATCATCACGATGATTTCTGAAAAGACAGATGGAAAGGCAGTGATCGTAACTGATGTTGGACAGCACCAGATGGTAACTAGCCGATATTATGAGTTTAAAGACAAGCGTCAAAATATTACCTCCGGAGGCTTAGGAACCATGGGATTTGCGCTTCCAGCAGCGATGGGAGCAGCGATGGGTGAAAAAGAAAGACCGGTAATCGCGGTGATTGGTGATGGAGGCTTTCAGATGACCATACAGGAATTGGGCACCATTTTTCAGAGCCAAATTCCAGTCAAGATTTTGATCCTCAATAACAACTTTCTGGGGATGGTTCGTCAGTGGCAGGAGCTGTTTTTCGAAAAAAGATATGCTTCCACAGAATTGGTAAATCCGGATTTTGTGGCGGTAGCAAAAGGCTTCCGAATTGACGCATTCAAAGTAGAAGAACGAGAAGATTTAGCAACATCAATTGATCGTTTTTTGGCTGCCGAAGGACCCATACTCCTTGAAGCAGTAGTGGAGAAAGAAGAGAATGTTTTCCCAATGATTCCTACCGGAGCATCGGTTTCAGACATAAGATTAGAATGATGGAGGAGCAGCATTATACATTATCCATTTTGACTGAAAATAAGTCGGGATTGTTGAACCATATCACGATCATTTTCACGCGCCGTAAAATCAATATTGAAAGTCTGAACGTCTCCACCACGGAGGTCAAAGGACTGAGTAGATTCACGGTGGTTATCCGTAGTACACGCGCACAGGTAGACAAAGTGTGTGAGCAAATCAGAAAACTGATCGATGTGCTCGGAGCGTTCGTGTATGACGATCATCAGATTTTTTATCAGGAAATCGCCTTGTATAAAATCGAGGCGGACGCGTTTTCCAATCGATCAGATTTGGACGCATTCGTGAATGAAAATGGAGCTCGCGTGTTGGAAGAAAATGAACATCACATTCTAATTGAGAAGACTGGAAAAAAGCAAGACACACACGCTTTGTATGAGAAATTGGAAAAACACGGCCTACTTGAATTTGCAAGATCAGGCAGAGTGGCTTTATCCAAATCAATGAGAAAAACAGAGGCTTACATCAAGGAACTTGAGAACAGTAAGTCAAACGAATTAAGTATCAAAAACTATTAACAAGAATCAATTTAACTAAGAAGAAATGGCAACTATCAATTTCGGAGGAACAGATGAACAAGTAGTAACCCGCGAAGAATTTCCGTTGGAAAAAGCAAGGGAAATCATGAAAGACGAGACCATCGCGATCATCGGATACGGTGTGCAAGGTCCAGGGCAAGCATTGAACCTCAGAGACAATGGCTTCAACGTGATCGTTGGGCAGAGAAAAGGCGGAAAATCATGGGACAAAGCTGTTGCAGATGGCTGGGTACCGGGTGAAACTCTATTCGAAATCGAAGAAGCCCTTCAAAAAGGCACGACCATTCAATACCTTCTTTCAGATGCAGGTCAGATCGAAAAATGGCCACTTGTTAAGGCTAACTTAAACGAAGGAGATGCTCTTTATTTCTCTCACGGATTTGGTGTGACTTACACGGATCAGACAGGGATTGTACCACCAGAAAATGTGGATGTGATCCTTGTAGCACCTAAAGGATCTGGAACTTCATTGAGAAGACTTTTCGTAGCTGGAAAAGGCCTTAATTCTTCTTTCGCCGTACATCAGGACTACACTGGAAATGCACGTGACAGAGTGATCGCTCTTGGGATCGGCGTAGGATCGGGTTACTTATTCGAGACCAATTTCCAGAAAGAAGTTTATAGTGATTTGACTGGGGAGCGTGGAAGTTTGATGGGGGCAATCCAAGGACTATTCGCAGCACAGTACGATCTACTTAGATCAAAAGGACACTCTCCTTCTGAGGCGTTCAACGAAACAGTGGAAGAAGCGACTCAGTCACTTTATCCTTTGGTGGCTGAAAATGGCATGGATTGGATGTACGCCAACTGTTCAACAACTGCCCAAAGAGGAGCCTTGGACTGGTGGAAAAAATTCCGTGATGCAGTAGCTCCGGTTATGGCTGACCTCTACGAAAGCGTGGAAACCGGCAATGAAGCGAGAATCACCATCGAAGCAAACGAGAAAGATGATTACAGAGCCGGATTGGAGAAAGAGCTTGATGAGTTGAGAAACTCTGAAATGTGGCAAGCTGGTGCGGCTGTAAGAAAGCTCCGACCAGAGAACAAATAGTCCGAAAGAGCTATTTGTTCTGTTGAATAATATTCAACATTAACCCGATTTATTGCATCGGATTTAATTCATTCGTTTTCGACGAGTGAAATAATTTGACATGGTGTGATTTCATTGAATAATTCGTAATTTTTGTATTGTTGATTATGACTACAAAAACGACTATAGACAGCATGTATCTACCCGAGTATGAGCACGATGCTTGTGGGATCGGGTTACTGGCAAATATCAAGAGAGAGCGGTCACATGCGATTGTGAGTGACGGCATTCTGATGCTCGAAAATATGGAGCATCGAGGTGGCTGTGGAGCAGAACCTGAAACCGGCGATGGCGCTGGTATCATGATCGAATTGCCTCATGGTTTGTTTGAAACTCAATTCGCTGAAACTGGAAAAAAGCTTCCTAATCGAGGTGATTACGGAGTAGCCATGCTCTTTCTGCCTAAACCAGCATGGGAAGAGTGCATGGCGAAATTCCACGGATTGGCAACAGAAATGGGCTTCCAAATCATTCATGATCGGGATGTTCCGGTGGATAATCGCTTCGTTGGACCTACAGCTCGAGAAAACGAACCGAAAATTGTTCAAACTTTTCTATGTCATGGAAAGTTGAGAGGCAAGGATCTGGAGCGGAAACTATATGTACTCAAAAAGTATGCATCAAGAGTCCTGTCGGAGCATTTTGAGGAGTTTTACATCGCATCTTTATCTACGACACAAATTGTCTACAAAGGCCAACTACGAACCGATCAACTGAAATCCTATTATCTGGATCTTCAGAATGAAGATTTGAAATCGGCTTTTGCGATCATCCACTCTCGGTTTTCTACGAATACCTTTCCGAAGTGGAGCTTGGCACAACCTTTTCGCTACATCGCCCACAATGGCGAAATCAATACGATACGAGGAAACATCAATAAAATGAAAAGTAAGGAAGCTCTGATGGAGTCGACCCTTTTCACTGAAGATGAACTAAAGAAATTACTTCCAGTCTGTGACATGAGCTGGTCGGATTCAGCTAACCTAGATGAGCTTATTGAACTGCTCGTGATGGGAGGTCGACCGCTACCGCACGCGATGATGATGCTGGTGCCGGAAGCCTGGCAGTACAATAACCAGATGGATGACAAGACCAAGTCGTTCTATAAGTACAACGCCTCCATTATGGAGCCTTGGGACGGCCCTGCCGCTTTGTGCTTCACCGATGGAAATCTGATTGGTGCCACGCTGGACAGAAACGGATTGAGACCTTGTCGGTACACAATCACTTTCGATGATCGTCTGATTGTCGCCAGCGAAACGGGCGCATTGCCTGTAGATCAAAAACTAGTCAAGGAAAAGGGCCGATTGCAGCCAGGCAAAATGCTGGTTGTCGATCTGGAAAATGGTTTGATCAAATATGATCAGGACATCAAGGAGGAAATCGCCACGTCCAAACCTTACGACACCTGGGTGACCCGAAATCGGATCAAACTAAGAGGTCTTCCGGGACCATTTCAGGATCCCAAATTCGTTCCGGCCGAAGACGTTGAGCGAATGAAAATTGCCAATGGCTATACTGTAGAAGACGTTGAGAAAATCGTACTTCCTATGGCGCTAGACGGCAAAGAGCCGATTGGAAGTATGGGGCTGGAAGTGCCTTTGGCAGGGTTGAGTAAGTTCCCACAGCATCCCGCCAACTACCTGAAGCAAATATTCGCGCAGGTCAGTAATCCGCCCATTGATCCCATCAGGGAAAGATTGGTGATGTCCCTTTTCACCAGATTAGGTGAAGGGAGAAATATCCTCGCAGAAGAACCAAAGCATGCCCATCAGGTGCATATCACCCGTCCGGTGCTGCGACCAGCCACTTTCCAAAAGGTACTGGAGTTGGATCGACAGGGCTTCAATCATAAGGTGGTTCACACCACCTTCGGTCAAGAAGAAAAACTAGCCGATGCGCTGGATCGTGTAAGCAAGGAGGCTGCATCATTGGTAAGAGACGGAGCTACCATTCTAGTCCTAAGCGATCGTGTGACCTCTGCGGATAAATTATCAATTCCATCCTTGCTTGCACTTGGTGCAATTCATCACCACCTCATCGATCAAAAACTGAGGGCAAGTACTAGTTTGGTTGTACACGCAGCTGACGTGATCGAAGTGCATCATTTTGCTACGTTGATCGGCTATGGCGCAAGTGCAGTTATGCCATATTTGGTTTTCAGTGACCTGAAAAAATACGCTGAGGAGAAGAATCTGGATTTTGATGTCATCTCTAACAATTACGTCGAAGCTGTTGGAAAAGGCCTTTTGAAGATCATGTCCAAAATGGGCATTAGCACCCTTCAGTCTTATCAAGCTGCGCAAATATTTGAGGCCGTTGGTTTGTCTTCTGAGGTGATTGATAAATGCTTCAAGGGGACGACATCAAGAATTGAGGGAAATACCTTCGCTCATTTTGAGGAAGACATTCGTGACAATCACAATCGGGCGTTTGGTGAAGATGCTAAAATGAAGCACGGTGGGGTTTATGCCTGGAGACGTGAGCAGGAAGAACATTTGATAGATCCGGAAACCATCCATTTGTTGCAGAAGTCAACCAAGCTGGAGGATTACGAACTCTACAAGAAATATTCTGAGCGAATTAATAACCCTAAGAGCAAGCTGGTCAACTTACGTCACTTGCTGGAATTCAACAAAGGGAAATCCATCCCCATCGAGGAGGTGGAGCCGGTTGAGAATATCCTGAAAAGATTTGCCACAGGTGCCATGTCATTTGGTTCGATTTCTTTTGAAGCACACACCACACTGGCTATCGCCATGAACCGGATAGGAGGAAAAAGCAACTCCGGTGAAGGTGGTGAGGACGAAATTCGATACACGCCTCTTGAAAATGGAGATCGACAAGTTTCTCGCATCAAGCAGGTGGCATCAGGCAGATTTGGAGTGACTTCTCATTACCTCAACAATGCCGACGAAATTCAGATTAAAATCGCGCAAGGTGCTAAGCCAGGAGAAGGCGGACAGTTGCCGGGTCATAAGGTTGATGAATGGATCGGTCGGGTGAGATTGTCCACACCAGGAGTGGATTTGATTTCTCCTCCCCCACACCATGACATCTATTCTATTGAGGATTTAGCTCAGCTGATCTTTGATCTGAAAAATGCCAATCCCGACGCGCGTATCAATGTGAAGTTGGTATCTGAAACAGGTGTGGGAACCATTGCTGCCGGAGTGGCAAAAGGTTTCGCTGATGCAATTCTCGTGTCTGGTGCAGACGGTGGAACTGGCGCTTCGCCTTTGAGTTCCATCAGGCATGCCGGCCTTCCATGGGAAATGGGTTTATCTGAAGCACAGCAAACCTTGGTCATGAATCGACTGAGGAGTAGAGTTGTATTACAGTCGGACGGGAAAATGATGACAGGTCGCGACATTGCGGTAGCAACGCTCCTTGGAGCTGAAGAATGGGGCGTTTCGACAGCCGCGTTGATCGCGGAAGGATGTATCATGATGCGGAAATGTCATCTGAATACTTGTCCGGTGGGGATTGCTACTCAAGATGAAAGACTGAGGAAGTTGTTTACTGGAGATCCCGATCATGTGGTGAACCTGTTCAAGTTTATGGCACAGGAGCTTCGTGAAATAATGGCTCAATTGGGCTTTAAAACCATTCATGAGATGGTCGGTCAGAGCCATATGCTCATGCAAACCGACTCTGTGGATGCCCGAGGAATCGACCTTTCACCTTTGCTTAAGAAGATTGAAACGAACGATACGAGATATAACTCTCGTAAACAGCAGGATATGATCTCAAATGTCTTGGATTACAAGATCTGGGACGATGTGAAAGACGAGGTAGCGGCTGGTGAAACAGCGATGTTTGATTATGACATTAAAAACACAGATCGTTCCACTGGGTCAATTATTTCCAGCATTATTTCTAAGCAATATGGAAGCAATGGGTTGCCTGAGGATCAGATCAAATTGAAATTTAGTGGCTCAGCAGGTCAGAGTTTCGGCGCATTCCTGGCAAAGGGCGTAAAATTCACTTTGGAGGGTGACGCCAATGACTATGTCGGCAAGGGACTGTCAGGTGGTCGCTTGATCATTCACCCAAAACGAAATGTCCATTTCAGGGCAAGAAAAAATACGATCATTGGAAACGTAGCGCTCTATGGAGCTACAAGCGGTGAGGTGTACATCAATGGAATCGCCGGTGAGAGATTTGCAGTTAGAAACTCGGGAGCTGTAGCTGTAGTTGAGGGTGTGGGTGATCACGGGTGCGAATACATGACCGGAGGTACAGTCCTTGTGATTGGCGCAACGGGTAAAAACTTTGCGGCAGGAATGAGCGGAGGGATCGCCTATGTGCTGGATCCGGGAGGTAATCTCAGGGAGAATTGTAATATGGAGATGGTGATTTTTGATTCCATTGACGATGAAGACGTGGCAAGAGTCAGACATCTGATTATCAATCACTTGCGGCATACGGCAAGTAGTGTTGCCCAGGAACTTCTTTTGGATTGGAACCGATACATCAATCACATGGTGAAGGTGATTCCAAGAAAATACAAGGAGATTCTGGACCAGAAGAAATCGGAAATTCCAATGACGCCAATTTATTAAGCTATGGGGAAAATAACAGGTTTTTTAGAATACGACAGAGAGCTTCCGAGCAAAGAGGAAGTTGAAAAACGCGTCAAAAATTATAAGGAATTTGAGCAGCCCTGGCCGGAGGATAAAACAAAAAATCAGGCGGCCAGATGCATGGATTGCGGCATTCCGTTTTGTCATTCCGGGTGTCCGCTTGGAAACAAAATCCCGGACTTTAACGACGCAGTTTACAATCAAGATTGGGAATATGCTTTTCGCATTCTCAAGTCTACCAACAACTTTCCAGAGTTTACTGGACGAATTTGCCCTGCACCATGCGAAGGATCATGCGTTCTTGGGATCAATCAGCCACCAGTGGCTATAGAGCATATTGAAAAAACGATAGCTGAAAAAGGGTTTGATCTTGGTTTTGAAAAACCAAGAATTCCGGAAAAGCGAACAGGTAAAAATGTGGCTGTGGTAGGTTCGGGACCGGCCGGGATGGCCGCAGCGGATCAGCTCAATCAAGTCGGACACACTGTGACGGTCTTTGAGAGAGATTTGGAGATTGGCGGGTTGCTTCGCTTTGGTATTCCTGACTTCAAATTGGAAAAAGGAGTGGTAGAACGTCGAGTTAAATTGATGGAATCCGAGGGGGTGATTTTCAAAACCCAAACCAATATCGGTGAGGACATCAAGGCCAATCAATTGGTTCGTGATTTCGACGCAGTTGTGTTGGCTGGTGGAAGTACGATTCCTCGTGATTTACCAATTCCAGGCAGAGATTTGAAAGGTGTGCATTTTGCCATGGAGTTCCTCACTCAACAAAACCGTGAAGTGTCTGGATTGCCAGAAAATGACCCAGAGCGGGTCATGGCAACAGGAAAGAATGTTGTAGTCATTGGAGGAGGAGATACAGGATCTGACTGTGTAGGAACCAGCAATCGTCATGGAGCAAAATCTGTGACGCAGATTGAAATCTTGGGTAAACCACCTGAAGATCGAACCATGACCAACCCTTGGCCGGAGTGGCCGATGACTCTCCGTACCTCCACTTCACATGAAGAAGGAGTGGACAGGAAGTGGGCGCTGATGACCAAAGAATTTGTAGGTAAAGATGGAAAACTCACCGGATTGAAGGTTGTAGATGCGGAGTTCACCGCCGGAAAATTCAAGGAAAATAAAAAGACCGAACGAGTCATCCCGTGTGAACTAGCTCTAATAGCCGCTGGATTTGTTCACCCACAGAAGGAGGGCCTTATGGAGCAACTTAAAGTTGAACTCGACAACCGAGGCAATGTGAAAGATGAGGACTTCAAAACATCAGTTGATAAAGTCTTTGTGGCAGGCGACATGCGCCGTGGACAGTCTCTCGTTGTTTGGGCGATCGCCGAGGGGAGGATGGCTGCTGAAAAGGTTTGTGAGTTTCTAGCCGTGTAATCAACCGATTGTAAGAATTTCATTCCATTCGGTACTAACAGTGTGTACCTTCGAAATGGAATGAAGAAAAAACACAAAGCATTAGTTCAAACCCTCATAATTGTCGGGTTCTTGGGCGTTTTTTCTTGGATGGCCACTCAGGCATTAAACCCGGAAATAAACGCCGAAGTGCCTATTTCTATAGATGTCAGCAAGGTTGGTAGTGCTGTTTTGGAAAAAATCGGACAACTAATCCGCGCTTTTCTGAGCCCGGAAAGGCGCTCTTTTTTCTAACCTAATTTTCGATACTTGATCCTCGTCGGCTCTTTATCACCCAATCGTTTCTTGCGGTTCTCCTCGTAATCCGAGAAGTTTCCTTCAAACCAATACACCTGAGAATCCCCTTCAAAGGCCAGTATGTGGGTTGAAATACGATCCAAGAACCATCTATCGTGAGAAATCACGACCGCACATCCACCGAAATTGAACAATGCTTCTTCAAGTGCTCTAAGGGTGTTGACGTCTAAGTCGTTTGTTGGCTCATCCAAGAGAATTAGGTTAGAGCTCTTTTTCAAAGTGAGGGCGAGATGAACCCTGTTCCGTTCTCCTCCGGAAAGCGTTCCCACTTTCTTCCCTTGATCCGAACCTGAGAAGTTGAATTTGCTCACATACGCCCTGGCATTCATTTCCTTTCCTCCAAGATCAATGATCTCATTCCCTTCAGAAATAACCTCATACACGGTCTTATTCGGGTCGAGCTTCGTATGCTCTTGATCGACGTAGGACATCTCCACAGTTTCCCCTACTTCAAAACTTCCGGAATCCGGTTCTTCATTTCCAGTGATCAATTTGAAAAGCGTGGACTTACCTGCTCCGTTCGGTCCGATCACTCCCACTATCCCTCCCTGAGGCAGGTTGAAGGTCAAGTCCTCAAACAGAAGCCTGTCTCCATAAGCTTTTGACACACCTTTCACCTCAATTACCTTGGCTCCAAGCCTAGGACCCGGTGGAATGTACAATTCGAGTTGCTGTTCTTGCTCCTTGGCGTCTTCGCCCACCAGTTTGTCATACGCGTTCAAGCGGGCTTTGGCCTTGGCTTGACGACCTTTCGGAGACATTCGCACCCATTCCAATTCTCGTTGTAATGTTTTTTGTCGCTTGGTTTCGGATTTCTCTTCCTGGGACAGACGCTTTTCTTTTTGCTCCAACCAACTAGAATAATTCCCTTTCCATGGGATGCCCTCCCCTCGATCAAGCTCTAAAATCCATCCTGCTACATTATCAAGAAAATAACGATCATGCGTTACGGCAATCACTGTTCCCGAATACTGCTGTAAAAAATGCTCAAGCCAAAGAACCGACTCAGCGTCCAGATGGTTGGTTGGTTCATCCAATAAAAGGACATCAGGTGATTGAAGCAGCAGCCTACACAAGGCAACTCGCCTTTTCTCTCCTCCAGATAAATTCTTAATTACCGCATCTTCAGGTGGCGTTCTCAGGGCGTCCATTGCCCGAGCCAATTTATGATCGATTTCCCAAGCCCCTGATTGATCTAATTTCTCCTGAAGCTCACCTTGTCGTTCGATAAGCTTATTCATTTTGTCAGGGTCGTCCATGACCTCTGGCAGGGCGAAGCTTGCGTTTACTTCGTCATATTCTTTCAGAAGTTCCTGTATTTCCCCAACTGCTTCACGCACTACATCACCCACGGTTTTGTCCGGATCGAGTTCTGGTTCTTGCTCCAGCATACCGACCGAATATCCGGGAGAAAACACCACTTCACCCTCGTATTCCTGGTCTTTCCCGGCGATTATTCGCAATAAAGACGACTTACCGGCCCCATTTAGCCCTAAGACCCCTATTTTCGCACCGTAGAAAAAGGATAGATAAATATTTTTTAAGACTTGTTTTTTTGGTGGGTGAATCTTGTTCACTCCAGCCATGGAAAAAATGATCTTTTCGTCAGACATGGTTAGATTTGATTGAGAGGTCGAAATTACCACCAAAATCACACTTACAATAACCACCGAACTCATTGAAGGACATTGACGTACCATACGGTTTCTTAAAAGGAAACGACCTGTACCTTTCAGCCTGGGGAGATCAAAAAGATAGGCGAATTGGAGAAATCAAAGAGGATGGACCTGAGGCCGCAATTCATTACTTCGAAGAAAAATTTAACGACTTTAAAGGGAAAATTGACCAGCTTGTCCAGACCATTGATGAGGCCGAAAACAAAGGCTCGTATCTCATGAAGCTTCTACATCTTAAAGAACAAGTGGTTTATCATGAAGGGCTGGGTGACTATTTGGAACTGCAGAAAGTGCTGCTTGCGTATGAGGCTCAACTCAACGAAATCATCGAGAAAAATCGCGAGCGAAACTCCGAAATCAAAACGGCTCTTCTGACTGAGCTAAAGGAGTGTGTAGAGATAGTTAACTGGCAGGAGTCAACTGACAAAGTTCAGGACGTTAAGCAGCGATGGCTAAAAACCGGAAACGCCAAATCAGACGTTCACGATCAATTAGAAGAGGATTTTTGGGGAATTATTGAAGATTTCTTCGAGCGAAAGAAAGCCTTCTATGAGGATAAGAAAAGGCTAACAGATCATAGAAAAGAAAAATATTTAGCCATTCTAAAACAAGCTGACGATCTCCAGTCACTAAGAGGGAAAGAGCGATTTGATAAAGTCAAAGAGTTGAAAACGGCTTGGGGTGAGGTGGGTAACATTCCGGCGCGTGAGTACAAGGAATTGAACCATAAATTCAACAATCTCCTCAAAGGGAGAAAAGAACTTCCGCCTCCGAACTTCGATGCGATGCGTGAGGAGTTGGAAAAAGTATATAGCCGAGAAAAAGCTATAGATAAGGAAATGCTACAGAGGTATCGAAAGAGCCTGGGGTCTTTTAAAACAAGTGACCCAAAGTTGAAGCAAGACAGGCATGAGGTCATGCAGCGAATAAACCTGATTTGGGAACGTGATTTTCTAGAGAATCTAGCTTCTAAGAAACATCGTGGCTTTCAGACTAGGTCAGAAGATGAAAAAAATAATATATTAAAGAAACTTTTGAACGAATTCATTCGTCGTGACAAAGTGGATCTGGAGCAGTATGAGGAGAATGCGGAGAAGTTTGCAGGCCATGACATCAAAACTAAACGGATGCTCGAGCGCAAACTGGGTCAGCAGAAGAACAAGATTCTTGTTAAGGAAAAACTACTTGAGATTCTGGAAAAAAGTGAGGCCTGAAAATTGGGCTTTGATTTTTCATTATAAAACATATTTTTGCAGCCACGTTCGGAGAGCGTGTCAAAAACAAAGGATTTATGTACTGGACTTTAGAACTTGCATCCTACCTTGAAGACGCCCCTTGGCCGGCTTCTAAGGATGAATTGATTGATTTCTCGATCCGTTCAGGTGCTCCATTGGAAGTGGTAGAGAACCTTCAGGAACTGGAGGATGACGGAAACCCATTTGAAACAATTGAGGAGATTTGGCCGGATTATCCTACCAAAGAAGATTTTTTCTTCAATGAGGATGAATATTAATCAATAAGAAAAAGGAAATTAAAAACCCTCACCGATTGGTGGGGGTTTCTTTTTTATCCCAGATCGTCGGGAGTTGTAATCTTAATGTTGCTGTAGGTTCCATCCACCAGATGAACCTCATGCCCTGCCCACTCATAGACTGAGGCATCATCCAGGAAGTCTTTTAGACTGGCAGAATCATAAGCCGCCTTAATAAGCTTCACCTGGAATGTTTGCGGAGTTTGCACCAATCGATAATTTCTGCGATCCCTTGAAATGGAAGTATGTCCCGCAATTTCCCGAATAGAATCTTTCAGCTCGACCACTGCCACCCCTGAGCCGTGCTCTTTTGCAGAATCAAATGAGCTCAGGATGGTCTCACTGGACACATAAGGCCGAACCGCATCGTGAATGGCTACTAGCCCATCATCGACTTTATCAAGGCCATTCTTTACTGAGTCGAATCTCGTTTCACCCCCATGTGCTAGCTGAATTGAGAAATCACTAAAATATTTGGTTTGAATATCCCGCCAGATGGACTTTTGATCCTTAGGAATCACCACCACCAATTGGATATTTGGATCGAATTCCAGGAAGCGTTCAATTGTCCTAGCAATGATCGGTTTGCTATCGATCTCGAGAAACTGTTTTGGAATATCGGAACCCATTCTGAGTCCCTTGCCACCTGCAACGATGATGGCCCACTTTTTCATACTTATATGATCAGCATGGCATCACCATAGGTGAAGAAGCGATACTTCTCCTTGATGGCGGTCTGATATGCCTCCATGATCAAATCATATCCCCCAAACGCACTAGCCATCATAAGCAGCGTGGATTCAGGTAGATGGAAATTCGTGATCAGCGCATCACAAATCTTGAAATCATATGGAGGGAAAATAAACTTGTCCGTCCAGCCACTGTTGGCTTTCAAAAGGCCATTGGCAGAAACTGATGATTCCAATGTTCTCATCACGGTAGTTCCAACTGCACAAATCTTCGTATTGTCAGCAAGAGACTGATTCACCCGCTCGGCTGTCGGCTCCTCCACCCAATAGTTTTCAGAGTCCATTTTGTGCTTGGTAAGGTCTTCAACATCTACAGGCCTGAAGGTTCCAAGACCAACATGCAGCGTGACAGGTCTAGTGTCAATTCCCTTCAGCTCCATCTTTTTCATGAGCTGCTTAGTGAAGTGAAGTCCGGCCGTAGGAGCAGCCACTGCGCCAATGTGCTCGGCGTATATGGTTTGAAACCTTTCTCTATCCTCACTTTCAGCCTGTCGATCTATTTCTTTAGGAAGAGGGGTCTCTCCAAGTCGATCTATCAATCCATAAAATTCTTCTTCAGTGGCATCATTCAAGAATCGAATGGTTCTGCCTCTCGAGGTGGTATTGTCAATTACTTCAGCCACCAATTCCCCTTCTCCGAAATACAATTTATTACCTACCCTGATCTTTCTTGCCGGATCTACAAGCACATCCCAAAGCTTCATTTGCTTGTTTAGCTCACGAAGAAGGAACACTTCTATCTTGGCCCCAGTCTTTTCTTTATTCCCAAACAGGCGAGCAGGGAAAACCTTGGTATTGTTAAGAACGAACAAATCACCATCGTCGAAGTAATCCAGAACGTCGGTGAAGGCCTTGTGCTCTATCTCACCAGTATCCTTGTGCACGACCATCAATCGAGAATCATCTCTATTCTCATTGGGATACAAGGCAATATTACTTGAAGGGAGGTCAAATTTGAACGCAGATAATTTCATAGAACCGATTGTGGAATTTTGTTCGAAATAAGGAGCGCAAAAGTAGCAAAATGTTTTGTTTAATTTTAACCTTGTTAGGGCTTAAGCCGTCAGAACAATGATGATATTCTTAAAACTACTTGGAGAGAGCTTCCTTTTTGCCTTCAATGCACTAAGATCAAATCTCCTACGTACCATCCTGTCCTTGGTTGGCGTTACTATCGGAATCCTGCTCATTATATCCGTGCTTACAGTAGTTGACTCCATGGAACGCAGCATCAATGAAAGCTTAAGTGCGCTGAATAAGGAGAATATGGATATTCGTCGTTTTCCATATGACTTTGGACCCAACTTCGCCTGGTGGGATTATTTCAGAAGGCCGTTTACGACTTACGAGGAATATGAATTCCTGAGAGACAACCTCGAAAACGTTAAGGGTATTACCATTTTCGCTGCTACAGGTGGAGAGATCATTAAGTATAAAAGTAGTGCCAGCACGGGTGTAAGCATGTTCGGGGTATCTCATAGTTACAAAGACGTTTATGAAATTCAGATAGAGAAGGGGCGATATTTCACACCGCAGGAAGATGAAGGTGGAAGAAATGTCGCGATCATCGGGCACAGAATTGCGGACGAGCTTTTTAGGGATGGTGATCCGGTCGGAAAGGTTATTAAGATCAAGGGCCGAAGGTTCTATGTCATAGGAAAAATTAAAGAGCAAGGTGAGGCATTTTTAGGAGGAAATAGTGAAGATGAAAGCGTCTACATTCCCTACAAGACCATCAAGCAGATGTATTACAGCGGCCGTACGGATGGGATCGAAACGCTCATCAGTATGAAAGGCCTGGAGACTGATACTAATCTGGAACAGCTAGAATGGGAAACCAGGGGATTGCTTCGGAAGGTCCGTGGTTTGAAACCCCGAGAAAAAGACAATTTCTCATTGAATAGGCAGGAGGCGCTAATTAAACTATTCGGCGGATTCTTCACTGTTATGAAAATTGCCGGCTGGTTCATTGGTGGATTCTCCATCTTGGTAGGAGGGTTCGGTACGGCGAACATCATGTTTGTATCGGTGCGTGAACGAACACATATTATCGGTATCCAAAAATCTCTTGGTGCTAAGAACTACTTCATCTTGTTCCAATTCCTTTTTGAGTCCATCTTCCTATGCATCATTGGAGGGGGGATTGGATTGTTAATTGTCTGGCTGTTGAGTTTCATCAGTCTGGGTTCTCTGGATCTAGTGCTTTCTTGGGGGAATCTCCTACTTGGAATTACCGTATCCTCCATAATTGGAGTGGTTGCCGGAATTATTCCCGCTATCAAAGCATCTCGGATGGATCCAGTGATAGCAATAAGGACACAATAAAGAGAAATACAAATCGATGCTGGGAATCTTAATTGAGATCCTTCTCAATTGGTTGATACTTTGGGTTGTTTGCCGCGAACATCTGATCGTTCTAGGTCTCAGACCCAATCAATCCCGAATAGTCGCTTGGGTTGAAGGTCTCGGAATTGCGGGTGTGTTGTGCGCCGCATATGTTTTAAGTAGAACTTTTGGTGCCAAGGCTGGCTGGTCTATTAATCCCGACTATGATTTTCAAGATTTTCTGAGTGGCTCGTATTGGGTAGTAAAATCTGTCCTATTCGAGGAATTGATTTTCAGAGGAGCAACTTTATATGTTGCCATTAAAAAATTGGGTGTTAGCAAAGCCTGCATGCTTTCCGCCATAACCTTCGGGATTTACCATTGGTTCTCTTATGGATTGTGGGGCAATCCAGTGATGATGACTTACATTTTTATCCTTACTGGCCTGTGGGGACTGTTTTTAGCTTACTCGTTCGTGCGATCAAATTCCTTGTTTGTCCCCATTGCATGGCATCTTGGTTGGAATCTTGTAAATATTGTAGTGTTCTCCCAAGGGCCTATTGGCGAACAATTATTGATTTCATCTGATGGAAATCTCTTAACTAGTGGCTGGCAGATTGCATTCACGATTGCTCAGATTTTAATTATCCCAGGCGTGGGCTTTATTTACCTTCGGTTCAAGTATCCCCAGACATCCAGTCAATCAGCATAAGGACTACCCCTCAGCAATCTTCGCTTTGATTGCCTTTTCGAGCTCTTCCATTAGCTCGGGGTTATCTTCAATCAATTGCTTTACAGCATCTCGTCCCTGACCCAACTTGTCGTCATTGTAGGAGAACCAAGAACCGGATTTTTGAATAATGTCCAGCTCAACGCCGATATCCAGAATTTCTCCGGACTTGCTGATTCCCCTGCCGTACATGATGTCAAATTCCACTTGCTTGAACGGAGGCGCTACTTTGTTTTTCACCACCTTCACTCTCGTTCGGTTTCCAATAGCACTATTTTCGCCACTTTCTTTTATGGCTCCAATTCGTCGAATGTCCAGCCGAACTGAGGAGTAATATTTAAGGGCATTTCCTCCGGTGGTGGTTTCAGGATTCCCGAACATCACTCCTATCTTTTCCCGAAGCTGATTAATGAAAATGCATGAGCAACCAGTCTTGGAGATCGTGCCGGTCAGTTTTCTCAGCGCTTGGGACATTAGTCTCGCTTGAAGTCCCATTTTACTGTCACCCATCTCTCCCTCTAGTTCACCTTTAGGTACCAAGGCAGCCACAGAGTCAATCACAATAATGTCCAGTGCACCAGATCGGATCAGGTGCTCAGCAATTTCCAATGCCTGCTCGCCATTATCAGGCTGTGAGATCAATAAGTTTTCTGTATCAATCCCGAGATTTTCAGCATACTGTTTATCAAAAGCATGCTCTGCATCAATGAAAGCTGCAAGTCCGCCGGCCTTTTGTGCCTCGGCTATACAATGCAGCGTTAGTGTGGTTTTACCTGAAGACTCGGGTCCATAAATCTCAATTACTCTTCCACGAGGAATACCTCCGACTCCAAGCGCCATGTCCAGGCTCAAAGAACCAGTGGAAATCGCCGGGATGTCTACCACTTTTTCATCACTGAGTTTCATCACGGTACCCTTACCGTACGTTTTTTCCAGTTTGTCAATGGTAAGCGCAAGGGCTTTCAGTTTTTCTGCATTTTCCGCCATGATGTTCTGTGATTTAGGATTTTTTTCGAGCCTTCAAAGCTGATTAAAAATTTAGAAATAACTTGGACTGGTGCACAAAAAAATCCTCATAACTGTCACAGCTATTTTATTAGTGCTGTTCAGCTGGCAAAGGGAGCTTCTGATTTACGGAATAAAACAAGGTGCAGGACAGTGGAAAATCCTAAGGGAATCAGTTCCGGTTGAGGAAGTATTGAAAGATGTGAATTTCCCGGACTCGCTCAAGTCAAAAATTCGGTTGATTCAAAAAGTCAGGAGTTTTGCGGTCACAGATCTCGGGCTATCAGATAACGATAACTACACGCAGATTTACGATCAAAAAGGCAAGACCATCCTCTGGAACCTCTCGGCAAGCGAGCCATTTGCCTTAGAACCAAAAACCTGGTGGTTCCCAATTGTGGGAAGTGTACCCTACAAAGGGTTCTTTGATTTAGACCGAGCAAAAACGGAAGAGAAAGAATTGATAGAAGACGGCTGGGATACGCGCATTCGAACGGTCTCTGGATGGTCAACGCTCGGATGGTTTAGGGACCCCATTCTTTCCAACATGCTGTCGCGATCGGAAGGGGGGCTGGCAGAATTAATTATCCATGAACTGGTTCATGCGACCATATTCGTGGAAAACGAAATCGAATTCAACGAGAATTTGGCGAGTTTCATTGGGACAAAAGGCGCGGAAGAGTTTCTTAAAATGGAATTCGGTGATAGCTCTGAATATCTGGATGAGTATTTATTCAGCGAGAAGGACAGCAAGTGGTTCACCGCACATCTCCTACTGGGAGCCGACCATTTAGACTCCTTATATAGTTCATTCAAAGAAGGAATGACAATCGAAGAAAAAATGGCAATGAAGAATTCAGCCATTAGAGAGATTATTGAAAAACTCGACACGATCGATTTTCACAGCGATAGATATTTGAACATTTTCGACGGGTCGATTCCTAATAATGCATACTTCATGTCCTTTATGAGGTACCATTCCTCGGAGGACTCTTTGCAAGCCATTTTAGTGCATGAGCATGCAGGAAATCTCAAGGAATTTATTTCGGCTCAGAAAAGTTTGCACGGTAAGTAAGAAGCAGTATTAAGAAATCATTACCATTCACCGCTGGAATTGCTTTCTGGTTTAAATTTGAATAATATCGAATCGCGATTCATGAACCCTTTGCCGCATGGCTGATAAAACTCAAAAAATCCTTGTTGTCGATGATGAGTCGGACATTCTGGAGCTTCTGAAATACAATCTTTCAAAAGAAGGATACAAAGTCAAGACCGCTTCAAACGGGATCAAGGCTGTTGAACTGGCAAAGGAATTTCTGCCAGATCTTATTCTCCTGGACATAATGATGCCCAAGCAAGATGGCGTGGAGACTTGTCGTCAATTGCGAGATACCCCTGAGCTGGCCTCTGCGTTTATTGTTTTCCTGACAGCAAGGTCTGAGGAGTATTCAGAAGTGGCTGCTTTTGATATGGGTGCCGATGACTACATCACCAAACCAATCAAACCACGGGCACTCATTAGTCGCATCAATGCAATGTTTCGACGAGAGTCGAAGAGCAATAACGAATCTGAAAAAATCCAGGCAGGTAACCTTGTGGTTGATCGATCCAGTTATACTGTAAGTGTCGAGGGCAAGAAAATAGATCTACCAAAGAAAGAGTTCGAACTGCTTTACTTCCTGGTCAAAAATCCTGGCAAAGTGTATGGCAGAGATGAAATTCTGAATAAGATTTGGGGTTCGGACGTGTACGTCATGGCAAGAACGGTGGATGTTCACATTCGGAAGGTGAGAGAGAAGATCGGAGAGGGTTTTATCCAAACTGTCAAAGGAGTCGGCTATAAATTCGGCATGGAGGGATGATCAGTTCCCGTTCCATCTCCCTGATTACAGGGATTCTCATTGCATCAATTACTACGGCGTTTCTTTGGATGGTGCCATCCATCGATCAAACGGGCTTGATCATAGCATGGCTACTTGCTTTTTCTTCCAGCTACATTCTCATCCGAATTTTGCTAGACATGCTGTTTTTCCGACATATGAATACGATTAATGAGATGCTGGAAAAAATACAAGAGAAAGATTTTTCGCTCGTGCCTCGAAAAACATTCAACCCGCTGAATAGAATCAAGAATGAACTGGGCTCATATGTTGCGAACAAAGAGGAAGAGATTGAAAGGCTGAAGAAACTAGAAACCTTCAGGAGAGAATTTCTTGCGGATATTTCTCACGAACTAAAAACTCCACTTTTTGCGGCGCAGGGTTTTGTTCACACCTTATTAGATGGGGCCATCAAGGATAAGACGGTACGGGACAAGTTCCTTAAAAAAGCAGCCAGAAGTTTGGATGGCCTGGACATCCTGGTGCAAGACCTGCTGACTATCTCTCAAATAGAAAGTGGTCAGATCACCATGCACTTCGAAAGTTTCGATATCATTTCTGTGGCTCTTCAGGTAATAGATCAGATGGAAGGGAAGGCGGAGAAAAAGAAACTGACAATCACATTGAAGAACCCTGAGGATCAGGAAGTATTTGTGCACGCTGATCTACAACGAATTCGACAGGTTTTGACCAACCTAGTATCTAACGCCATTAAGTACTCCAAAAAGAACAAGGAGATTGTCATCAGTTTCAAGGAAACGAAATCCAATGTTATTTGTAAGGTGAAAGACGAAGGATATGGCATTCCTCCAGAAGACCTGGCGCGAATCTTCGAAAGATTCTACCGCGTGGACAAGAGCCGCTCAAAGGAGAGAGGTGGGACGGGTCTTGGACTCGCCATCGTCAAGCACATCATGGAGGGTCATGGATCTCAGGTGAACGTCAAAAGTCAGGTGAACAAAGGATCCACTTTTAGTTTCGAGCTCATCAAGGGCAGTCCAGTACCTTTGCCGATGGATGACGATGACGACTAAAAACACCCTAAAGATTTCCTGGGAGGACCTGTTGATACAGGAGGACGAGAATTATGCTTTCATAAATAAACCGGCAGGTCTTTCGACACTAGACGATCGATCTAGCAAAATGTCGGTTTTGAGCTTGGCAAAAGGACAAGACAAGAGTTTTACGCCTTGTCATAGGTTAGATAAGGAGACTTCCGGTGTGCTTTCAGTTGCCAAGAACGAGGAGGCCTATAAATATTTTGCGCAAAGACTCGAAGCACGCGAAGTGAAGAAAGTTTATCATGCCGTCGTTAATGGCATTCATGATTTTCAAAACGTAGAAGCAGATGAGCCGCTTTATTCATCCAGCAGCAAGTCCAGAGTTGATTTTAATGGCAAACCCTCCCTCACTTTGATCCAGACGCTCAAGATTTACAAAAAGCACACCTTAGTTAAATGTTTCCCTTTTACCGGAAGGATGCATCAAATCAGGGTACATCTTGCGTATCACCAAGCTCCGATTGTGAGCGACTCTTTCTACGGCGGAGCTCCCGCATACTTGTCTGAATTGAAGAGAAATTTCAATCAAAAGAAATATGAAGATGAAAATCCGATGATTCGACGGTTGGCACTTCATGCCTTTTCTTTGTCATTTCTCGACCCAAAAACTGACAAAACCACAACAATTGAGGCCCCCTACCCCAAGGATTTCGCTGTTTTAGTGAAACAACTAGGAAAATTCACTTAGTAAACGGGCCGTGTATTGGTTTTACAAATAAATACTTCTATTTTTGTGTCCCTTTTTGAGGAGGGTCTTCAAATCAGGGCATTAAACAGTTAGGAAATTGGATACTTTAAGTTACAAAACGGCATCACTTAACAAGGCTACAGTCGATAAAGGCTGGGTTGTGGTAGATGCTGATTCTAAGGTACTTGGGAGATTGGCGAGCGATGTGGCTAAGATCATCCGCGGAAAGCACAAGCCTGGGTACACACCACACGTAGATTGTGGTGACAATGTGATCGTCATTAACGCTGATAAAGTGAGATTGACAGGTCAAAAATGGACTGACAAAGTTTATGTCCGTCACACAGGTTACCCTGGTGGACAAAGACACGAAACTCCAAAGGAAGTTATGGACAAAAAGTCTTCGACCATATTGGTCGAGAAGGCCGTCAGAGGCATGCTTCCTAAAACCAGACTTGGAAGAGAATTATTTAAGAGTCTTCATGTATACGAAGGTGCTGAGCACCCGCACGAAGCTCAGAAACCGAAAGAAATAAAATTTTAAAAACTGAATGGAGACAATCAGTACTATAGGTAGAAGAAAAACCTCTGTTGCTAGAATCAACATGATCGCTGGCAAAGGAAAAATAGAGGTTAACAATCGCGAACTAGCGAACTACTTCCCATCAGAAATCCTTCAAACAATCGTGAAGCAGCCACTTGTAAAAGTGGAGCAAGACGGAAAATTTGACGTTAAAGTCAATGTTTTCGGTGGTGGACTAACCGGGCAAGCGGAAGCTGTTCGATTGGCTATCTCCAGAGCATTGGTGGAAGTTGATGCTGAGCACAAGCCGGCATTGAAGTCAGAAGGTTTCATGACGAGAGATCCAAGAATGGTGGAAAGAAAGAAACCAGGTCGAAGAAAAGCGAGAAGAAGATTCCAATTCAGTAAACGATAATTTGATGAGCAAACTAGAGCACAAAGATTTATTGGACGCAGGTGTGCACTTTGGACACCTTACCAGAAAATGGAATCCTCAGATGGCGCCATACATCTTCATGGAGAAGAATGGCATCCACATTATCGATCTTTATAAGACACTTAAGTCTCTTGATGATGCTTCTGCAGCCATGAAGGCTATCGTTCGATCAGGACGAAAGATCATGTTCGTTGCGACTAAAAAGCAAGCAAAAGAGATCGTAGAGGGGGAAGCTAAGAAGTTGAACATGCCTTTCGTGACTGAAAGATGGTTAGGCGGTATGTTGACCAACTTTGCTACCATCAGAAAGTCATTGAAGAAAATGTCTTCCATCGATAAGTTGATGAAAGATGAGGCTTTCAATAACCTGGCAAAGAGAGAAAGATTGATGATCACACGTGAGCGAGCGAAGCTGGAGAGAATTCTAGGAGGGATCACTGATCTGAATAGACTTCCTGCGGCATTGTTTGTGGTAGACGTGAAGAGAGAGCACATCGCTGTTTCTGAAGCTCAGAAATTGAATATCCCTGTTTTCGCAATGGTGGATACAAATTCTGACCCGAATCAAGCTGATTATGCGATTCCTGCCAATGATGACTCTTTCAAATCAATCGATTTGATCGTGAAGTACATGTCTTCTGTCATTGAAGAAGGTTTATCTGAGCGAAAGTCTGACAAGGAAGAGCAGTCTCGCAAGGAGGAAGAAGCAAAGAAAAAGGAAGAAGCACCAGCTGAATAAGCAAAAGTTTTTAACCAAGATTTTTTGAAAATTGATCATACCGCCGTGTGATCAATTTTTGTTTGAACTTAATAACATAAGAATAATGGCAATCACAGCACAAGATGTAAACAAACTGCGCCAAATGACTGGTGCAGGAATGATGGACTGCAAAAAAGCACTTACTGAGGCCGATGGCGATTTTGACAAGGCCGTTGAGTTGCTAAGAAAGAAAGGACAAAAAGTGTCTGCTTCCCGAGCAGATCGTGAAACTTCCGAAGGAGTCGTTTTCACAAAAACCAACAGTGATAACACCGAAGGTATCTTGGTGGCTTTCACATGTGAAACTGATTTCGTAGCGAAGAACGAGGAGTTCGTAGCTCTTGGTGAGTCGATTACTGACATTGCTTTCGACAAAAAGCCGTCAAGCGTTGATGAATTGAAAGGAATGGAGCTTGGTGGGTTGACCATCGCTGAGAAGATCATTGAGATGACTGGTAAAATTGGCGAGAAGTTGGAGATCACTGCAATGGAGATCGTTTCAGGAGAGGCTGTTGTTCCATACACACACTCCAACAAGAAATTGGGCGTATTGGTGACTTTGGCTAACGTAAATGGCACTGACGTCATTGAAGCTGGGAAAGACGTGGCGATGCAAATTGCCGCTATGAATCCTGTGGCAGTTGACAAAGACGGTGTTGATCCTTCAGTTGTAGAGAAAGAAATCGAAATTGGAAAAGATCAAGCCAGACAAGAAGGAAAGCCTGAGAATATCATCGAGAAAATCGCAATGGGTAAGTTGAACAAGTTCTTCTCTGAGAACACGCTGTTAAGCCAGAAATTTGTGAAAGACAATTCTGTCTCAATTTCACAATATTTGGATGGTGTGAGCAAAGGATTGACTGTCTCTGATTTCAAGAGAGTTGCGATCAACTAATTACGAAATATCATAAAAATCAAAAAAGCCTGATCATCGATCAGGCTTTTCTGTTTTTCAGCGATTGCTGTCAATAGTTAATATGTCTATCCTTGATTTCCTGATGAATATCGGCGATCGTGACCAACAGGCCGGTTTCTTCTACACTGCCAAATTCAGGATTTATGGACGTTCCCAGGGTCTTCATGGTGGAGGAAAGGTTCATGTAAATGTTGATCAGCGGCGGTATCCATTCGCCTCTTTCCTTAAGCAGTTTATTAAGCAACTTGAATCCATCTTGATAAGGCGTATAATCACCGAAATGCTCCTTGAAAAGTTTGTTGTCAAAACCAATTTGAAGTTCCGCCTTGGGTTGGCATAAGCCCGTATCGTCAGGGAAGTAGTGCTCCAAAAAGGCTAGCAAAATATCTCTCGCTTCCTTGTTGTAGTTGGTGTACATAGTCACCTTTCCAAAGAAATACCTTACCTCAGGATACTGTACAACAAGACACCCCAAACCATCCCAAATATTCATCAAAGCAAAAACGCCTTTCCGTGGATTGTTTGCCGGTTGGAATTTGGGCTGTACCCATGACCTGCCAAGCTCAATTGAATAAGGCAGGTAATCAATTTTCATTTTCTCTGAGAAATCGAAATAATGGGCTGTGGAAAGCGAGAAACTCTGATCTTCTTCGGAATAGGCCTTTTCCCCAGTTATGAACCGATATCCTCCGATAATTTCTCTCTCCTCCTCATCATAAACCACAAGCTGATCATAGCACCGATCACTCGTATCATAGTCATCAATGTCCAACTCAAGCCCCGTACCTCCTCCAGCCTGCCTGAAGGAGACCTCTCTCAAACGGCCTATTTCACGCATCACATTAGGAGAATTATGATGGTTAATGATGTAAATCTTATTGCCGCCCTTGTTCGTGTTTTTGACAAAGCGATCCTCAGAAAGCTCTCCTTCCAGAACATCGCGATCTACAGGTGGGATGATATCATTCAAATCTTTATTGTCTATCATTGCTTAGCTGATCTGTCTCCCAATTTATACACTTCTTCCTTAACCCATTGAGCCCATTCTTTATCTTGTTTAGATCTGTCGAATGTTGAGACTGGGATGGGTTCACCAACAATAATATCCATTTTCATGTTCTTTTGTCTGAAGAGCTCATCGACAAGGAAAAACATTTCGAAGTTGATCTTTATTCCAAGCCACTTTCTGAAATTGGCCAGTCTATAAAATCGATTGGTAAGTCTGCCCTCGATATAGACGGGGACCACTTGTTTTTGATATTTTCTGGCTTTTGAGATGAATGTCTTTTGCCACTCCAAGTCCTTAATTTCTCCGTTGATTTTTCGACTGACAAGGCCCGCTGGAAACAAGAATGTTGCGGTATCTGAGGCGAATTGCTCCTCCACGCGTTTCAAAGACTCTTTGGCGTTTTTACCGACTTTATTAACGCCGACAAACTGATCGCTCAGGTTTCTGACGTTCATCAATAAATCATTGACGATAAATTTTATATCCCTCCGGACATCCTTGAATCCATCGATTACAGCGATGGCGTCCATGCCGCCAAGGGGATGATTAGCTACAAAAATGCAATTCTCTGGAGGTGCTGGGATATTCCCTTTGCCAACTATTCCGATCTGGAAATTGAAGTAATCAATTGTGCCTGCACAGAACTCATAGACATCTGAATTCTTATGCTGGTGGAAAAACTCATTGACCTCATCCTGGTGGATAATTCGCTGGATGTATCGTACGACAAATCCAGGGATCCACCCGGCGAGCTTCTTGTTCTTGCTTTCAATGAGCTTTTTAACATCAACGAATTTCTCCATATTTGGATGAGAGTTAATTTCTAATTCGATTCAAATTTAACTAAGCGCGCTGGAGTGAAATGCTCCAAAGACGAACACCAGAAAAATAGAAGAACAGAGTCAAATTTCTAAGAGCGGATCTTCCCTGGTAATCTCAATTTTTCGGACCGAAAATGTAGAAACATGTTAGGTTCAAATAATGAGTTTATTCCATGATGAGTTCGTAGCGCCTTTCTTCTAAACCGTAATCCGTGACAGTGCTAGACTTGAATTGATACCCATATTGCGCATATAAGGCCGCAGCTGTATGCAGGTTGCTTTCGGTCAAAAGAAAAGACTTCTTGTATCCACACTCTTGCATGAAATCCATGAAAAGGGACATCATGTGCTTGCCAAGCCCCATTCCTCTGCACTCGGGGGCGAGTAAGAAATAACGAAGCTGTGCAAAGTCATTTGTTTTCTTGAGGGCAATAGAACCAACAATTTGATCCTCTTTTTCTGCAATCCAAATGCGCTCGCAAGATTGATCAAGATTCTTCACAAAATCTGATAAAGTTTCAGCGACATACAGCTCAAACTCCGGCATGAAATCATAGAGTGTAGCGTGCATGTAAGTGAGGTATCCAACGTCTCCTGGTTTTAACTCAGTTCGAATCGTTACATTATCCCAAGACGTTGACATGAGATCAAATCTAGTCCAGGTGCAGATAATAGTCCTTCAAGAGCTTTCGAAATCCCGATGAATATTGTCCATCAATTTCTTTTAAGATCAGTTCACTGGCGCAAAGCGCGCTCTGGTCAAACGAGAATTCTCCTAAGGTTCTGAATATTCCCTTTTGGGAATTATTAAAAACATCCAAACTGTCCACGCAGTACAAGTCTTGCTGTTGTGTCCGTTCCATGAACCGCGCAAACTCGTTTTCTGGATACATGACGAAAAATCGCCCGGTTGGCGCCAGATGTAATTTGACAGCATCAATAAGTTCTGTCATGCTCAAGTGATTGGCATGCTGAGCCTGGTTCTTTGAGCCGGACTTGCCAAGTTGGTTGCCGGTATAAAACGGCGGATTGCAAATGATTACATCAAAACGGTCTTCACATTTAAAATCTTGAATGCTGATATTCTGTGAACTTAACCGCTCAGACCACTTACTATTTTTAAAATTCTGTTGACACTCTTCGAATGCTCCTTGGTCAATCTCGACTGCCTGGATATCTGCCTTGGACTTTTGGGCAATCATTAGACTCAACAACCCGGTTCCAGCTCCTATGTCTAAGACGGATTTTGGCTTGTCTTCTGGCAACTTATCAGCGACCCACGCTCCAAAAACGCATCCATCTGTGGTCACTTTCATTCCGGACTTTTCCTGATTGATCAGGAACTCCTTAAACTGAAAGTAAGAATTGGGCATGGTTAGTTGCCGCTCTTGTAAACCTTGAGTTTCTGCCCTACAGAAAGATCCGCTGAGCTGAGGTCGTTCAGTTCCAGGATGTCATCCACTGACATCCCGAACTTTCTGGAAATCTGATAAAGATTATCACCTGGAGCCACTTCGTAGAGAATTACCGCTTTATCGTCCTTTCTCTCAGTGATGGGAGCTTTGACCTGAAGGTTTTGGCCAACCTGTATGTCATCGGGGTTTTCCAAGTCGTTCCATCGTTGCAAGTCCGCTACAGACACTTCATATTTCTTTGCAATGACCCAGAGGCCCTCGCCTTTGGCGACCGTGTGAATTTTAACCTTAGTAGACTGCTCCGCTGCTGGGGCATATGGTGGAACGCTCACCTCCTCCAGACGTTCCTGACGTTCTTCTTTCACAAAATTGGGCTCTTCGATTTCCACGTATTTTGGCTTTTCGTCTTTGCCCAATTTGCTTTGAAGCAGCAGCACTCGACCGGGCTTCACTTCATCAATGATGGTCAGGTTATTTCTCTTCGCGAGTTTGTTAAGTCGAATTCCATACTGCTGAGACACATCCCAGAGTGATTCATTGAACTGTACAATATGGAATTCAATGGCGCCCTTGCTTTTTTTCTTACGAGCGAAATAGAACTCTTCGGGAATGAGCCTGTCCTCGGGCGACATGTCATTTATCTTCCTAAATTTAGACTCTGAGAGTCCAACCCTCGCTGAAATAGAAGCCACGTCATCTGCCTCGTTGGCTAGGATAGCGTTCAAACCATTCAATTTTATGATAGTTGATTTTTGACTTTCACTCAGTCCCGGTATCAATTCATCTGGATAGTTCTTGGGTGCGGTTTCCTTGATCCGATCACGATCCGGCCGGTTATAAGCCACAAGTCCTTTCGGCATGTCTCCCTGCACGGGAATAATCACCGTGTACTCCTTGTCAGTAGGTACTTTTCCTTTTAACCACTTGTTGTATTCTTTCAGCTGATCCGCATCCACCTTTAGCTCTCTCGCGATGCGATCCAGATCCATGTCGGCTCCTTCTTTAAATTCAGCCAATTGCCAACCCTCGGAATTGGGGCCGTCCACGTAATCTCGGTAGGCGATATAATGGGCCAAGAATTTCATGACGTACCAATACGTATTCTTGTCGATCGTCATCTTACGAGCTCCAAAATTGGCCTTATTGACATGCTTCTGTGCACCTCCTCGACCTGTCTGGTAGGCCATGACCGCATAAATCCAATTCTTGAAATAGAAATTGTTCTGCGAGAGGTACTTTGCTGCGCCCTCAGATGCCGAGACGATATTTTTTCTTTCGTCTACTTTTCTATCCACCCGTAAGCCCATTTCTCTGGCGGTGAAATCCTTGAACTGCCAATAACCAACCGCATTGGAAGAAGAAACTGCATCTGAGATCAGTGCGCTTTCCTGAATGGCAAGAAATTTAATGGCATCAGGCACGCGCTTTTCAGCAAAAATTCTTTCAATAATTGGGAAATAAAGTCGGGCCCGATCTGCCATGGCGGCATGATGTCTCGGCGAACTATGAAGAGCGTCAACGTGCTTTTGAATTTCTTTCTGACCTCCCGGAGTGATCTTTAAAATCATGCCCCCAAAGCGGAGTTGAGATGGAACTTTGGGCGCATTCTGGGCATGTAGCTGCCAGGTAAAAAACAGTAGTAAGACCAGTACTCTTCTCATAGTTTTCTTAAAATCATTAAGCCATCACGAACCGGCAATAGAACGTTGCTTACCCTTGGATCGTTGTGCACTTCGTCGTTGAATTTCCGCAAGGCAACTGTGTCTTTATCCTTGGATGATTCCTGGATGACCTTTCCACTCCACAAGACATTGTCGGCAATGATCAGTCCACCGGAGCGCACCCGGTCAATGACCAAGTTGTAATAGTTTAAATAATTCTCCTTGTCCGCATCGATAAAAACCAGATCCCACGATTCATTAAGATCAGGAATAATTTCCAAAGCATTCCCGATTCTGAAATCAATTTGATCTGCAAACCCACTCTCTTGGAAATAGGTTTTCACTTTAGGCTCCAGCTCGGAATTCTTGTCGATGGTGATCATCCTTCCAGCCTTTGTCAAACCCTCTGCCATGCAAATGGCAGAATATCCAGTGTACGTGCCAATCTCCAGGATTCTATTGGGCTGCTGTATCTGTGAAAGCAGACTGAGCAACCTCCCTTGAAAATGTCCTGAGAGCATTCGTGGCTTTAGGACATGCAGATGGGTTTCGCGATTGATTCGAGCAAGCAGTTCATTTTCACCAGTGGTGTGATCGTCAGAATATTGCTGAATTTCCGGTGGCAAGAACTCCATAATTATTCCGGCAAATAGGTCAAACTGCTCATTTCGTCCACATTGAGTGTTTCAGTGGCCAGACCTTGAAGCTGCTTCGCCGTGATTTTATCAATCTTCCTGAAAAGCTCATTGATGTTTGGGAGCTTGTTCATATCCAGCATGCTCTTGGCCATCATGAGCATAAATGCGTTCTTGTTTTCTTCGCTCATCGCCAACTGCCCCTTGATCTGCTGCTTGGCCTTGTGCAGTTGTAAATGACCAAGCGACTTCTGTTTCAGTAAGTCAATTTCTTTCAGCAACAGCCTCTGAGCTTTCTTCAATTGCTTGGCTTCTGTGGCAAAGTACACCCCAAACTGCCCCACATCCTGATAAGGCGAATAGCTGGCCTCCGCCCCGTAAACTAACCCATGTTTCTCGCGCAGGGTCATGTTCAACTTTGAATTCATCCCCGGGCCTCCCAGGAGATTGACCAGAAAGAAAAACGGAATTCGCTCAGGATGGTGAAGCTCGAATGCGGGTTTCCCGAGTGCGAAATGCGCTTGAGTGATTGGTTTTTTTTGCTCCGTTCTGACAGGTGTGTACCCCTCAAAAAGTGCTCTGGATTCTTCCCGTTTGGTTTCCGGTATTTCAGACAGATGCTTTTTGGCCAAACGAAAAACCTTGGTCGAAGAGTAGTTGCCTACACTTGACATGATGATTTTTCGGGTGTCCAGATTTCGTTTTAAGAATTTCTTGAAATCTGATCTAGTGAAGTCTGAGACCGTTTCGGGCGTGCCCAAAATGTTTTTACCTAAGGAGTGATTCGGGAAGATCAGCTCATCGAATTCATCCTGAATAGAATCCTCTGGTGCGTCACGGTACATGGCCATTTCTTCCAGAATGACCTGGCGCTCACGGTCAATGTGTTTTTCGGGAAAAGTAGAATGGAACGTGATGTCCGAGAGAAGTTCGACCGCTTTGTCCAAGTGGTTGTCAAGAACCGCAGAGTAAAAGCAGATTTTTTCCTTGGTCGTGTAGGCATTTAGCTCCCCACCCAGCGACTCCAGTCTGTTGATGATGTGATAAGGCTTTCTTTTTTTGGTCCCCTTGAAAACCATGTGTTCCCAAAAGTGCGCAAGCCCCTGTTCGTCCTCCAATTCATCCCGGCTGCCAATGTCCAGCATGATCCCCACATGGGCGATCTTGGTATCCGTCACTTGTCTGTGAATAACTCGAATGCCGTTGGGCAATTCTAGCAGCTCAAATTCCTTCATGAAGGCGCAAAGTTACCTTACCCAACAAGCAGATCAAACATACCTTTGCATGCTTTATGAAAAAGGGAGACATCATTACGGATTTAGAGATCACTAGCATCTCGGCAGACGGCAAGGCGGTAGGCAGACATGAGGGACTGGTCGTGTTCGTCAAACAAGGGGCACCAGGGGACATTGCGGACGTGGAAGTCACTTTCAAAAAGAAAAAATTTGCCGAGGGCAGGATCGTGAACCTCAAGAAAGCTTCCGATGAAAGAGTAGAGCCGTTTTGTCAGCATTTCGGTACCTGCGGGGGCTGCAAGTGGCAACATCTATCCTATGAGGCACAGCTAAACAGCAAGCAGTCTCATGTGGAAGAAAATCTGGCCAAGATTAGCGGTTTGGATCTCCCCGAGGTGCTGCCTATAGTTGGGTCAGAAAAGACGATGTATTACCGGAATAAACTAGAGTTCACGTTCTCCAATAAGCGATGGTTGACCAAGAAGGAGATCAGTACGGAAGGCGAGCTGGAACGCAATGGACTCGGATTCCATGTGCCAAAGCGTTTCGACAAGGTGCTGGACCTACAAGAGTGCCATTTGCAGGAAGAACCATCTAATTCGCTGAGACTGGCCATCAAGAAATATGCGTTGGAAAATGACCTCAGCTTTTTCGATATCCGAGATCAGCATGGTCTTTTGCGGAACCTTATAGTCCGCACCACGCTCGGACAGACGATGGTCATCATTCAGGTTTTTGAACCACAAATGGAGGCCATTGATTCACTAATGGATTTCCTGAAATCCGAATTTCCCGAGATCACTTCATTGAATTACATCATCAACCAAAAAAAGAACGAAACCTTCTTTGATCAGGAAGTGGTGTGTGTCCATGGTACGGAATACATCGAAGAAAAGCTGGGGGATCTGACCTTCCGAATCGGGCCGAAATCATTCTTTCAAACGAACTCAACGCAAGCTGAACGACTCTATCAAATCGCCACAGACATGGCGGAATTGACTGGGAATGAGCTTGTCTATGACCTCTACACCGGAACGGGAACGATCGCAAACTACATCGCGAAGAAAGTCAAAAAGGTAGTGGGAGTGGAGTATGTGCCTGAGGCTATCGAAGATGCTAAGGTCAATTCTGAAATAAACGGAATTTCCAATACGGCTTTTTTCGCAGGAGACATGAAAGACGTCTTAAACGATGCTTTCGTGTCAGAAAATGGTCAACCCGACGTAATGATTGTAGATCCACCGCGAGCCGGAATGCATATCGATGTAGTAGAGACCATCGTGCGCATCCGACCCGACCGACTGGTTTATGTGAGTTGCAACCCGGCCACTCAAGCACGAGATCTGGAATTTCTGGCCGAAGGGTATACTGTTGAGAAAATTCAACCTGTAGACATGTTCCCTCACACGCATCACGTGGAAAATGTAATTTTGCTCAAAGCCAAGTAGACATGCACAACGACCCGGAATTAGACCCAAAGTATTTAGGTAAGATTTCATCAGACTTTGTGAAAGTCTCCGATAATCTGAAGGAGGCTGCCTATCTAATTCGCAAAAGAGGATTTTCAGAGTATCCGATCTTCCCAGTTTCTAAGACAGAAATTCCCATTGGTCAATTACTTTATGAAGCTGGCCGCTCAGAGAATTCCTGGAACTATTACGCTTCCTTTTTGGAGGAATTTGAGCAGCGTGAGTTGGTAGAGAAGGACGATGATTTCAAGAAGGTCTATAAAAATCCCGACGAATTTTGCTGCTTGTTTATCGTGGACGAGGAATTCACCAATTTCATTTTCATCCCATATCCGGACGAGGAATAATGCAGAGAATTCACATCGTTGGCTGTGGGCCCAGGACGGGCACGACATTGCTCACGGAATTGATGATCAGCTCTTTTGAGATTGATCTACACACCGACCATGAGGATCGCATTGCCAAGTGTCCTCCAAGGAACGGCAAAGTATTTCTCACAAAATCTCCCAAGGACATTGTGGTGATCGAACCCATCCTCAAATGGGTCAAAAATCTGCATGTCATCTATATGCTGCGAGACCCGAGAGACATGATCGTGAGCATGCACCGAAGCAATAAAGACCAGTATTACAGCAACCTGGAGTATTGGTTCAATTTCATGCCCTTTGCTAAACGTCTGAAAGATCATCCCAGGTTTATGCAGATTCGGTATCGTGATTTAGTGAATGATCCTGATGGAATTCAGGAATTGATTCAGAAGAAACATCCTTTCCTTATTCAAAAACACAAATTCTCAGAGTATCACAAAGTGGCCAAGCCTTCGTCAGATTCTCAGATGGCTCTAGGAGACGTGCGCCCGGTGAGTGGGGGAAGTATCGGAAATTGGCGACAGCACAAAGAGCGGGTTTTGGGACAGATCGAAAAGCATGGCTCCATCACTGAAGATCTGATAGATTTAGGATACGAGGAGGACGAAAGCTGGGAAAAAGAGCTGGAAGGGCTGGAGCCGGATCACAGCGCGCAACACCCCTCGAACTTTTACAAAAAGAGCTGGGTGCGGAAAAAACAACGAAGAAAATACATCAGAGCTGCAAGGGTTTGGTTCTACCATCTTCCCGTGACCCTTTGGTTTTTGGAGGTTTGGTACAGGCTCACACATCGGAGAGATCAATCCTCATAATTTGCTTATTTTCGGGCAATTGAAATTTTATGGCTGAACACAAGACACCCACACTTCTTCAAGCATTCATCCCGGTTATTTTCTTAATCCTACTCCTGTCACTGAATGTAGGGCTGTTTGGTTCATACTCCTTGGATGGTTCCAATCAGATTGTGCTCATTCTCTCGGCCGCTGTTGCTTCGATTGTGGCGTTCAGATTAGGTTTTTCGTGGGACGAACTTCAGGATGGAATTGTGAAAACGATCAGCTCTGCCATGGGCTCAATCTTGATTCTTCTGTTGATTGGCTCACTTGCAGGAGCCTGGATGTTGAGCGGGGTGGTGCCAGCCATGATTTACTATGGTTTGCAGATTTTGAACCCGACGATATTTCTGTTCGCAGCATGTATCATTTGCTCTATCGTGTCAATAGCCACGGGAAGTTCCTGGACGACTGCCGCCACGGTGGGAATAGCGTTGATCGGGATTGGATCGACACTAGGCATTAACGTCGGTTGGGTCGCTGGGGCGATTTTATCGGGAGCATATTTTGGGGACAAAATGTCTCCATTGTCAGATACGACAAATCTTGCTCCAGCAATGGCCGGAACGGATTTATTCACGCACATTCGATACATGACCATCACGACTGTGCCTAGCATCGTGATCGCGCTGGTTGTCTTCCTGATCGTTGGATTTGTCCAGGGCGGAACCGGAAGCCTTGAGGAAAAAGAATTGATCCTGAACGCTATTGGAAATCGCTTCAACATCAATGGGTGGCTGTTCATTGTTCCAGCGGTTGTTGTCTTTCTCATCGTTAAGAAAATGCCGGCATTGCCTGCTCTTTTGATCGGAACCTTGCTGGCCATTGTGTTCGCTTTTATTTTCCAGCCAAATCTGGTGGAGGAAGTGGGGCGCAGTGTGGGAGGCGATGGCATCTTGTTGCCTTGGATAGGTGGATTGCAAGAAGCTCCTAAGTTTTTCATCGGGTTTATGGGCATGATGCAGGCGTTGTTTGGAGATATATCCTTTGAGATTGGCATTAAGTCTTTGGATGATGAAGGGCTGTTGAGCGCAGGGGGAATGTATGGCATGCTGAAAACCATCTGGTTGATCGTAGCTGCCATGATCTTTGGTGGCGTGATGGAGAAATCCGGCATGCTGAAGCGAATTGCCGCGGCGATCATTACTATGGTAAACTCCACCGGTTCGTTGATTGCTTCTACAGCTGGCACCTGCGTGTTCTTTAACCTGACTGCCTCTGATCAATACCTCGCTATTGTGGTGCCGGGCCGGATGTACGCTGATATCTATCGTGAGAAAAATCTGGCTCCTGAAAACCTGAGTCGAACGCTCGAGGATTCCGGCACGGTGACCTCTGTTCTCGTCCCATGGAATACCTGTGGAGCTTACCATTCCACGGTTCTGGGCGTGGCTACATTCACCTATCTGCCTTACTGCATTTTCAATTTGATTAGTCCAATCATGACCATTCTCGTGGCGTACGTCGGCTACAAAATCAAAAAAATCAAGGATTGAAAGAAGTTACCAAAGAGTCGATTAGGGAATTGCCACTGATTGAGTTCCCAGGACAAATTCATGTTGTAGGCAACAAGGAATCCTGTGAGGTGGCCTGTGAGAGACTTTCAGCATCCAGCATTCTGGGATTCGATACCGAAAAGAAACCTGCCTTTAAAAAGGGAGAATATTTTGATCCGGCATTGGTTCAACTTTCCACAGAAAAAGAAGCTTATCTTTTTCAGGTTCATAAGTTTGGCTTCACCAAACCTCTTAAAAAACTCCTTGAAAATTTCGAGATCACCAAACTTGGTGTGGCCATCACAGATGATCTCAAAGACCTCAAAAAAATGAGTTCATTTTCCCCGCGAGGATTTATTGAGCTGGCCGATTTGGCCAAAGAAAAAGAGGTTCCGTATTACGGACTTAGAAACCTCACCGCCTTTTTTCTGGACAGACGACTATCCAAAAGCCAGCAAGTTTCCAATTGGGAAAACGATGAACTCACCTCGCGACAGCAGGTCTATGCCGCGACAGATGCGTGGGTGGCCCTGAGGATTTATGAGGGGTTGACGGCTCTTTCCTAGTAAATTTCATTTTTTCTCGCCCATTCCTTGGCTCAGTGTATCCTATTATGCGATTAAGCCTCAAGTCCTTTTTGTTGATTGCACCAAGAATCTAATGTAGTAATTCATCATTGCTCATTTTTTAAAAAAAACACCAAATAGTTTTTTGTCATCTATATTTTTTCCATATTAGCATATACCTCTTCACAGTATGAAGCAATCACCTCCACTTCTACTCCTTTGCTTAGTATCTATTTTGAATAGCTGCATGGATGCTGACCCTGTTTTGGAACGAAGTTTAAAAATTGAAGATGTAAAATCGTATTACTTTCAGTCCAAGGGCAATACAAGCACTCGTGAGGATTCGTCATTCCCTGAGTTTGACATATTATGGGAGGATGGTTGCTACGAGGAGATTTCTCTAGGTGACGCACTGGTCTTTCCAATTGATTTTGCAGAGCCCGTTTATATAAGCAATGAGATTGGGCATGTGATTTCAGCTGGTGAGCGTAGCGTTTATGGGTTCGCGTACATGGTTGATGAAGAAATCCATTTCGAGCGAGTGAATGCTTTTAAAACAAACATCAGTGACGCCTTCACTGGATATCTGATTGTGGAAGACTGGAGCGGCACTCCCTTGCGATACCTCAACTATGAAAACGGGAATTTCGTTGGTGAATACCCGATCATTGAAAATCCTGAAGGCCAACGTACCGATGAGTTTGTTTTTTCCTGCACAACCACCATTTACTACACCTGCTGGGGAGACATTCCTCATGACTGTAGACCAGACTCCCGATCCGCTGAGGTTTGTACGATCAAAGAAGTAATTCAAATTGCCGGACCGGGTGCAAGTGGTGAAGACTACCCCGGCGGAGGCCCAGGCACCCCAAGCGTGGTGTATAGCTGCAATGAAGGAGAAGGGTTCTTCTCTGACGGAGCTGATGGGTGTGTGAGGAGGTGTGGGGAGGGTGAAGTATTGGACGAGAATGAGAATTGTGTGCCGGATGTTTGTCCTGCTTCTCCTTGTTGTGGTTTAGAGACAGAGGAATTTATAAGATGTCTTGATGATATACCTTGCTCCGGTGATCCATTAGTTAACATGGAGATTACTTCACCAGGTGCATCGGGAATAAATGGTGGTAGATTTGGATGCACTAGAATAGGTAATGGTTGTGGTGGCTTCTCGACTAAAAAATTTCATGATGGAATTGATCTTACGGCTCCAGCTGGATCATACGTTTTTGCTGCATCTCAAGGAGAGATAATTCAAATTAGGGATTCTTTTAATCCAATGGCTTATGGCCGTAATTCGTATGGAAATTATGTGATCGTTGAGTCAACAAACTCTGACGGCATGAAGTTTAGAATGAAGTATAATCACCTTGACTTCATTGATGTACGAGTCGGCCAAGAAGTTAATTCTGGCATGCTACTTGGAAGGACTGGCACAACTGGAAACGCCTCTGGCTATGGAGTCACGCCGCATTTACACCTTCAGGCCATGGTTAAAATCGGTAGTTCATGGGAAAAAAGTAATCCGGAAAACTTCCTAAGCACGGCATACAATGAAGAAGGACTAATAATTTTTGACCCTTGTTTAAATTGAAAATTGACATGAAAAAGACTTTAACATCTTTATTAATCTTGGCAATCACTCTTTCTGTTCGAGGACAACATGGGCTAACTCAAGAATCCATTGAAATTCCAAATTTAGAAATTACCAGAAATAACGGAAATGTGGTTCAATTCAATGACCCTCTAAGCAAGATAATAGAGCTGTTAGGACAGCCCAACCTGATTGAGGAATACTTCTACGAAATGGATGAATTATGGGCTAAGAAACTAAAGTATAATTCTTGTGAAATTTTCACTTTGGATGATAAACTTGATGCCTTTGACATTCGCACCTCCGAATTCAAAGTCGGGATTGACGGAAATTATATTTCAGTAGGTGATAATATTTCTGAAATTGCGAATTTTTATCCCCTTTATAACAATTGGTTAGGTGAAAATTATTTGTCCATCCCAATGAGCCTTGGAGGTCAATTTCAGGACACCAAACTAATACTCGAATTCGATTCTCAAACCAAGGTTGTATCTCGAATCTTTCGATATGATCCTTAATGGTCGTATTGATTCAAAATTTCAAGGGGAAGTAGTTAAGTTCGGGTTCACCTATATTGTGGCCATTGTCCTTTTACTTCCATACTATTTGAGTTTCTCATTCACCGGCCCTAGAATAGCCGAATGGCTCATATCCTGTGGAGTTGTCGTAGTTTTTTCATGAGTACTGATTTGGAGGGTTACCAACTGCTCAAAAAATGAGGTATTTGAAAGGTGTCGTTGTTAGCGTTAACGTCAATAATTTAGAGACATGTGATTAACAACAAACCATGAAAAGCCTTTTGAACATACTCCTTTTACTGATTTCATTAGCGACCTTCTGTCAGGATGTAAATGTTCTCGCGAGATCAGAATTCAATGCAATATCCATAAACGGAGCGACGATTGAGGATATAAAGCTCACGAACGGAGAACCTCTTGCTATGCAAGAACTCTTCGATGAACTTACCTATTCCTATGAAAACCGGCCGGCTTCCGGCATTAGTTATTTAATTGAAGAGGGTCTAGCCATTTATTTCCAAGACGAATCTAGTGGCCAATTCGAAATTTTAAGTATAGCCTCGGGCCATTCAAGTATCGTCTTCCGAATTAAAGAAATTAATCTTTCGCTGGGATCGGATGTGTCACCACTCAAAAGTGCTTTGGGAGTTGGACAATCTATTATTGAAGGAAATGGATACCATAAAATAGTGCTCACAACCGAAGAAATGAGTTATGGTATCAGCATTAAGTACTCTCCGGAAACGGAGAAAATTCTTGAAATTAAATACACTAACTACTAGGCTTCAGCTCAATCAACATGGCCATAGTTGGTTCTAACACCGTCAACTGACGAGGGTGACCAGAAAAACACAAATGAGTTATATTTGATACAATGAACGTTGTGTCTTTCAATGATTTGGCCAAGTCAGTTTTCAAAGCACTAATACTGATAGTCATTTATTCCGGTTGCTCCCAACCAACAGGCTCTATCTCCAAAGAAGAGTGGCATAAGATGCATGAAAATACAGGTGATCAGGCTCCACCAACTCGGGCTCAGCCAGAAATCAAAAAAAATGACTCTTCACTTTATGATTTGACCGATGAAGAAATAAAAGCTCTTTACCTGAAACAGGACACCTTGGCCATACATCACTTTTCAAATGAAAATATCTCCATTGAGCAATTAGAAGTTCATAACCCTTGGGGTGACATTGACACCTTGATTATTGACCCCATTATTGTTAAACGCTGCACACATAAGGAATTGGAAGTCCTTTCTTTTGGAACGCCAGACTACATGGGGCGCTATTCCTGGCAAGCTGATCTCATCCTGACCGATGACTCACTCAAAAGGATACAACTACCCGAGCTATTCAGAAAAAGTAGCAAAGTCATTGAAAAATACTTGAATGATCAAATCGCGGCTGAGCATCAGCAAATCCTAAAGTCATCGCCTGATGATTCCTGCATTAAGTTGATCGAACAAAGGACGTATGGGTTAGATGAGTTTCGAATTGACTTCACGCATGAGCAGATAAATTTTTGGGTCTATCTCGGTACGTCTTCTTCATGCAGAAATATTGATCCCGGTTTAGCAATCATGAGCTATTTCTATTTCGATTCTGTAAGGGCCATTGGGAATCAAACCGCACAGTGATGCGAAAATTTATTGTTCCGGCTGTCTTACTTCTTTTCATCTTAGGGCTTTTAATTTCCTGCGAGAAATCCAATCAAAATTCAGCAGATAAGAGCTTCACCAAAGATCAATGGAACGCCATGCATGTGGATGAGAAGACCGAATCTGCGGTTAACCTTAAAAATCCGGTTAAGCAAACTCAGGACTCTCTGCAAGAAATCTGTAATCAGTACTGGACACTACAAGATAGCCTTCATGACATCAAACTTGATTTCCTTAGGAAGGAAGTGCTGGAACCGGCTGAAAAGTCAGAAGATATTTCTCCTGAGAACCGAAGATTTCTTTCTGCAATGCGGACTTGGCTAACTAGAGATAAAACAAGTGGTGACCTGATTTCTACCTGTCCAATTTTACCCGTCTTCAATTTGACACCAGGTCATCCCGTCGTTATAGGACCCCAGTATGGATCTAACCCCTTGCATATTAAGGCTATGGCTAGAATTGCCGACAATACTGACCACACAGCGACAACACGAAATATTAGGTTCCCTGATCTGTTCGATTCGGTGAAAGCACAATTAACCGGGCCTATCTATGCCATCACAACGAACCGCATTTTAGAAGCAGGATTTTCTTCATTCAATTTCTATCAAAGCGAGTGCGACGAATATTTTTATTGGGAGCTAACAAGGCAAGTATTTGAGGAAACTGATCGACCACTTCTGATGACTCCATACAGGTTGGATCTTGAGTTTCAGACCGCTCCTACAATAGACTCATTGTGGCGCATACAATACGAATATCAATGCTACGATTGTGTGTTTGAGTTCGAACCCAAGCGAGTATTTGCTAAACTTCGAGGAGTGGATAACTTATATTTTACTTACTCAGACACCTTCCCGATCAGCAAAGGGATCAACTATCCTGAAAGAGCACTCTTGATGAAAATAGGCAACCACCTCGTCAACCTATGGGTGGAGGAGGTGGATCTATTCGGATGTTCTTGCTTATAAACCTAATCCAATGCCGCCACCCCAGGCAACACTTTGCCTTCCATGTATTCAAGCAATGCACCGCCACCGGTGGACACGTAGCTCACATCGTCACCATACCCAAGATTGTTGATCGCAGAAGCCGAGTCTCCTCCGCCAATCAGTGAAAAACCTCCAGCTTTAGTAGCCTTTACTACTGATTCTGCAATGGCATCCGTTCCTTTGGCAAAGGCCGGAAATTCGAATACACCCATTGGCCCGTTCCAGAGAACTGTTTTGGAGTTTTCTACTACGGAAGAAAAAAGCTTCACTGTCTGAGGTCCGATATCCAGTCCTTGCCAGTTGTTCGGAATTTCACCTGCTTTTACCGTGTCTACCTTGGCGTCTTTGTTGAAATCATCTGCAATAACCGTGTCCAACGGTAAATAAAGTTTCACCCCTTTCTCAGACGCCTTCTTCTCCAGTTGTTTGGTCAGCTCCATTTTATCAGCTTCAAGTAACGAATCTCCTATCTGGCCGCCCTTCGCCTTGGAGAAGGTGTAAGACATCCCGCCTCCAATGATCAGATTATCAACTTTGTCGAGCAACTTTTCGATGATCATAATTTTGTCAGAAATTTTCGCTCCACCCATGATCGCGGTGAAAGGACGGTCCGGACTTTCTAGCACTTTCTTGGCATTGTCCAGTTCCTGCTGCATCACATAGCCACAGCATTTGTCGTCAAAGTGTTTTGCAACGATGGTCGTGCTGGCGTGAGCACGATGAGCCGTTCCAAAGGCGTCATTAACATAGATGTCTCCGAGCCTGGCTAGTTTCTCAGCGAAGGCTTCATCACCCGCCGTTTCTTCTTTGTAGAACCTCACATTCTCCAGAAGCAGTACATCACCCTCTGATAAATTAGCTGCCTTTTCTACCGCTTCATCTGCGATGCAATCGGCGGCAAATTCCACGTTTGTCGCTAGCAATCGACTCAATTCAGGGATGATATGCCTCAATGAAAACTTATCCTCCGGACCGGTCTTTGGTCGACCTAGGTGACTCATCAAGATGGGATTCCCTCCATCCGCTAGAATTTTCATGATAGTGGGGACAGCTGCTTTGAGCCTTGTCAGGTCGGTTACCTCAAATTTGTCGTTCAATGGAACATTAAAATCGACTCTGATCAGTGCCTTTCTGTCTGCGAAGGAAAAATCGTTGATGGTTTTCATGGTTCTGAATTTTGTGCGAAACAAAGCCGAATTCTACAAAAAGCCAAATTCATCGTGCCGCAGCACGCTGAAGTCGGTCATTTATTGCACGACCTAGTCCATAATCGGGGAATTCTTGTGTTATGATTAATTCTACATCAGAATTCCTCATCTTTCTGAGAGCGGCAAAAATTCGTCTAGCCGCCTCGTTCAGGTCGCCTTTCGGTGATAGGATGATCTGGTTTGTGATGTCATGACTTTTTGAAAAAGACAGGACGCCTATTTTTTTCCCATTCGCCTTTGAGATTTCATGATCAATGTCCCCAATGACTAATGGAATACCCGGCGAATAATGTTTTTTCAACATGCCCGGCGCTTCGGGATTTGAGCTGCGATTGAGCTGAACTTGAACCTCACCAATTACACCTTCAATTTCCTCCTTGGTCAGCCCGCCGAGACGGTAGATCACGACTTTTCCATCATCCATTCCGACAACCGTCGATTCAATTCCAACCTGACATTCTCCTCCATCCAGGATGTAGCTGACTTTGTCTCCCAGTTGGTCGGCCACATGCTGAGCGTTTGTCGGAGACACAAAACCAAAGGGATTAGCACTTGGTGCGGCCAGCGGGTAAGAAAGTTGCTTCAAAACTTCTATGGCCAATGGATGATTTGGAATTCGAAATGCCACTCTTTCTAAACCTGAAGTGAGCAAGTCTGGAATTTTGTTATTTCGAGGAAGAAGAACAGTCAATGGGCCCGGCCAAAAGGCATCCATTAATTTTTTTAACTCTTTTGGAATGGACTGAACTAGAGGCTCAATCTTAGATATTGAATCTACATGGGCAATCAAGGGATCGAATTTCGGGCGATTCTTGGCAGCATAGATTTTCAGAATGGTGTCTTCGTTCAATGCATTGCCTGCCAAACCATAAACGGTCTCTGTGGGCAGCCCAATGATTTGACCTGCATTCAGGTTATCGATCGCCAGTTCAATATTTTCCCCGATTTGGGCCATTTCGCAAAGTTCCGTCCTAATTTCTATTTTTACTCAACCAACCAATCATTTCTATTCTATGAGTGAAAAAACTAGAAACACCTTCCGGCTGATATCCGTTCTTCTGGTGATCATTGTCATTGCCATGTATTTCGGATTACTCCCTTTTATTGATGTCATCGATGAATTTTGGGTGATGGTGGGAGCCTATGGCCTGCTGCTTTATACGCTCAGGTAACTATCGGTTAAATACCACACGTCCACCCTGGATTAGGCCGTCATAATAAATTCGGAAGAGGTACATGCCGTCTTCAACAAACTCATTGTGCTGGTTTTTCCCATCCCAGGTGACAGAGCTTTTCCCGGCAAATTGTGGCCCAATGAAAAGATTCTTTACGTGGTTACCCATCATGTCGTAAATATCCACCCTTAGGTATTGAGTTTCCGGAATTTCAAATTCAATTTTGGTTTGGTCTGAAAAAGGATTTGGGAAACTCTTTGAAGCGATAAAACGATTCGGAGCATTCACGGTTGTAGGTTCAATACTCTGGTTTCCAGTAATCTGTGCTCTAAAAATGCCATTTCCGTGTGTTCCGAGAACCATTGTGCCATCCGTCGGTCTATAGTCCATGGCGCGAATCACCGATTTCCCAACAGTGGATTCTCCTTCCTTTAACCATTGCGTATTTATGCCATCTAGTAGGTCGGTGCTATATAAACCGACGCTTGTCCCGGCAAAATATCGAGTCGATCCATCGGCTATAGGGACAATTTCAGCAGATCGAATGCTTGGTCCATTTCCAGTGCCATCAGGAAATTCTTCCAAGTTTCCTGAAATATCTGTGAAAGTAGCTCCAGCATTTACCGAGTGGAAAATTGATTTTATTCCGTAGTTAGATAATATCACAACAATCTCACTGTCATTGCCAGGATTCGCTGCAATGGATGAGACGTAATGCAAATTCCCGAAATCTTCCAGGAATTCAAACTCAGGTTGTTCTCCTAGGTTACTCAGTCTGTAGAGTTCGCCAGTACTTGTACCGTAGAACAGATATTCCGAATTGTGAGAAATTTCAACTGAGGTGATCAATCCAGAGTCTAGTCTGGACTGGTTCAACATCAGCCAATTTACATCTGTTCGTTGAGTTGAACCATTCGGAATTTGAGCAAGATTAGTGTTTTTCCAAATGGCATTACCTCCAGCGAGATACATGATGTTGTAATTCAGTGGATCTAGAACAAAAGGATTTATGAAAATATATTCCGATTGCGTCGCTTGGGGGCCTGGGAGTGGATCTACTCTTGCAAATAGAACATCATCGTCGGTATAAGTAAATCGATAAATCTGACCATCTTGTGCTGAGAAATACCAGAAGAGTCCGAAAGGAACCGTAGAGCAATATGATCCATCTCCACCTAAAACCTGAGTCCAAGATTCCAAGGGCGAACTACTAAGCGTAGCATAGGTCCCGTTATCTTGCATGCCGCCAATAATGATGTCTTCGTCTTCACTTTTTGGAATATGCACGGTGTAAAATTGAGAGGTGGCATACCCGTTATTAAGTGATGTCCAATTTACCTCACGAGCAAAAATATCGTCAGTCTTATAAATACCTCCATCGTTGGCATTGAATACTATTTTGTCATTAGAAGGATGAAAGAATATTTCATGTTGATCAGGATGATGATTCTCGTAAACAATTCCATTAGTGTCTTCCTTATAACCACCAATCCAACTCATGCCGGTTTTAGCTGAGAATCCTTCAATTGATCTATAGAGATTTGTCCCACCCAATAATACCAGATCTGGATTTGAGGGATGAATCCTGACGGTCATGTTGTATCCATTCTGCGTGTTCAACGCGCCTATTCCACTAAATGTCGGTAGATTATTACTCAAATCGGTCCATGCCCCAATTGGCGCACCGGAACCATCCACTCCATTCAAATCGTATCTATACAGAAATTCAAGATCACCTGACGTGGCAAAAGCAAAAGCTGTTGAATTATTAGCGTCCAGAACTGTTCGATTGAGCGTTTCATTCGTTAACCCTTCAGAAATATGAAACCATTCTATTCCATCTTCCGACCAATAAATTCCAGCCTCTGGGTAATCTGAATCTACTGATGTAAAATCACTGAGATATGCATAGAAATTACCATCTTGGGACTTTGCTAAATCAGTGTAGAAGGGGGCCTGCACCTCATTGAGATTCACGTCCTCTGATAAATTGTTAAGAGTCTCCCCAAGAACTACTTGCCACGAATCTCCGCCATCTTCAGATCTGAGAATGCCCCCGTACGCTGCTACTAAAAGTACGTCATTATCAGTGTCCGTGTGATCCGTTAGGATACGCCAAATATATTGGAACTGACTTCCAAATCTTGAAGGGTCTGAGTCCTTTGTGGAAATGATTTGAGTCCATGTCTCCCCATTGTCCAATGATTTGAATATTCCATCGCCTCTATATGGTGTTTGACTTCCAGATCTCGCTGAGTTCCCCAGAAGTTCTCCAGTGCCGTAGTACCAAATATGTCCTTTACCAATCCGTGTATCCTGGACAATTGTTGTCACACTGTTTCTGAGTTCAGGATCCGATTTCCTTGACCATGTACTACCTCCATTCAATGATTTCCAGACACCACCCGAAACACCACCAGCAACAATCGTGTTACCACTCAAATCAAGTATATCAAAGGCTGCTGCTCGGGTTCGGCCACCTACATTAAAGGGGCCGGCAAAATTCCACTGAGTTTGTATTGTGCCATTTTCCCTATTCTGGTCGAAGGTGGCTCTGGACTCATGGGTTTTAGAAAGTGCAATTTCCTTCAAACGAATGTTTGTTGGAATTGTACCAGTTGCCGGGTCAACAACTTGCGACCTTTCAAATTTTACTCGAGCGTAAGGTTCATCTTTGATCCCAATGGATGATTCTATATCGAGAGTTATAGGTGAAACTGGCTCGATTGGCCTAAAGGAATCAGCAAATAGAATAAAACAGCAAAATGGTATGGAGATACGAAGCACTTTATTCTATAACAACGTTCAGTCTATTTTTCTTCTTAGCTACTAATTTGGTTGTTTTGACACCTCTGCCAATGTTGGTCAATTCACCTTTTTCTACATGCATGAAGTAGGCCGTTGGCTCGAGTTTCTTGAAATTGACTTTTCCTTTGGCATTTGTTTCTTCCGTTTGAACGGCATTTTCGCTTTTGTCATAATCTGCCTGTGTTTTGTAGAGAGAAACTTTGGCTCCCTCCACAGCATTGCCAAGGTCATTAACAACCAGGACTTGCAGCTTAGTATTGAGTAATTGCGCAGTAGAAGGCTGTGAATTCAAAAGAATGAACCCAAGAGCCAAGAGAACAGAAAGTCTTTTCATCGGTGTTTGTTTCGAGTAAAAATAGTGACAAGATCAATAGTAAAACCCCTAATCGGTAATTTCAGTTCTCGTCACGATACTTCGACCTAGAGTGACTTCATCCGCATACTCTATTTCGCTACCTACCGGAATTCCTCGAGTGATGGATGTCACTTTGATTCCCTTTTCTTTCATGAGTTTCGTAATGTAATACGCCGTGGTATCACCTTCCATGGTTGCGCTTAGTGCCAGGATGATTTCGACCACTTGATGGCCATTTACTCGCCTGATCAGTGAGTCGATGTTGATATGTTCAGGTCCAATGCCATCCATTGGAGATATCTTGCCTCCTAGCACATGAAAGTGGCCGTTGTATTGAGCAGTGTTCAGAATAGCCAAAACATCGGGAGAGTCCTCCACTACACAAATAATCGAACCATCTCGATACGAACTTTTACAAGTAGAGCAAACTGGCCCATCCGAGATCATGTGGCAGTTTTCGCAATATTGAATCTTGGTTCGGAGTTCCCTCAATGCGAAAGAAAGGGATTCTGTAGTTTCTTCCGGCCTTTTCAAAAGATGTAGCACAAGACGAAGAGCCGTTTTTTTGCCGATACCGGGAAGTTTAGAAATTTCCTCCACGGCTGATTCAACGAGCTTAGATGGGTATTCCATTCAAACAATGGCTGCTTTTATGCCAGCATCGGTGATTCCCTCGCGCATTGGTTTCAATTTCTCATATGAGCCTTTTTTCACACTGCACTTTCCTTTATAATGAATGAGATACGTGCATTGTTCTGCCTGAGTGACCTCATGCTTACAAACCCTAATCAAGGTTTCGATGACATGATCAAACGTGTTGAAGTCGTCATTATATACCATTAGGTCATGTTTTTCCTCAGAATCGGAAATATCCTCGACCAATACCTCCTCTTCAAAAGACCATTCCGTTGAAAAATGAATTTTCATGGTGCAAAAATAAATTAGTTTCACACGTTCAAAAAATTTCTAATGAGTCCAATACTTGTAGGCAGTATCATTATCGGTTATTTCGCGCTGTTAATCGGTATTTCGTGGTTTACTTCTCGAAATTCCAATGCGGATGACTTTTATACCGCCCATCGCTCTTCGCCTTGGTACCTGGTTGCCTTTGGAATGATAGGAGCGTCCCTTTCCGGAGTTACATTTATCTCCGTACCTGGTGAAGTGGCCAACTCCAATTTTCATTATTTCCAGGTGGTACTGGGCTATTTGCTAGGCTATTTGGTCATTGGGACTGTTTTGATGCCACTTTACTACAGATTGAATTTGGTTTCGATTTACACTTACCTCGAATCGAGGTTTGGATTTTGGTCATACAAGACAGGAGCCTTTTTCTTTTTACTAAGCAGAGTGGTCGGTGCGTCATTCAGGCTTTTCCTTGTGGCTGGTGTCTTACAGATTACCTTTTTTGATTCTTTTGGACTGCCTTTTTGGGTGGCGGTTCTCACCACGATTCTATTGATCTGGCTTTATACTTTTCGTGGAGGCATCAAGACAATCGTATTTACAGACACTCTCCAAACCGCCTTCATGCTTCTTGCTGTAGGGGTGAGTATCTGGTTCATTAAGGGAGAACTGGATTGGACATGGGGCGAACTAATTCAGAGTGTAAGTTCCGATTCAAGGAGCGCGATTTTCGAATGGGATTGGCAAAGCGGCAATAATTTTTTCAAACAATTTTTTGCTGGTGCCTTTATCGCTATAGTGATGACTGGACTGGATCAGGATATGATGCAGAAAAACCTGACTTGCAAGAATATTGGGGAAGCTCAGAAGAATATGCTCTGGTTTTCAGTAATTCTGATTTTTGTTAACCTTCTGTTTTTAACACTTGGCATTTTACTCTATCAGTATTCCGAAGCTTTGAATCTGGTAACGCCAGATAGATCAGATAATTTGTTTCCATTTCTGGCAACCGAGCATTTTTCAATGCTTGGGGGAGTTGTGTTTTTACTAGGTATCGTAGCAGCGGCATATTCCAGTGCCGACTCGGCATTGACTTCACTGACGACTTCATTTTGCGTTGACTTTTTAGGGTTTAAGCAAGAGAATTTTGAATCGAAAAAGCGAACAAGAATTGGGGTGCACCTTGGATTTTCTTTCCTGCTTTTTATGGTGATTCTGATCTTTAGTGGAATTAACGATGATAGTGTGATAACCAATGTATTTAAAGCCGCCGGCTATACTTATGGCCCACTTTTGGGTCTTTTCAGTTTCGGAATTCTGACCAAAAAATCACCAAATGATAAATGGGTGCCAATTGTATGTGTTCTGGCTCCAATAATGGCATTCATCATTAATGTAAACTCAGAGGATTGGCTTTGGGGCTACAAATTTGGATTTGAAATTTTGATCCTAAATGGCCTGCTGACCTTTGCAGGGCTCGTCATTATACAGAGGCGGGTTCAGTAAGATTTTCCAGTTGGTCTAACGTAATCGGTTTAGTCACAAAACCTTCTACATTTTTAAATTGCATAGCTCTTTCCAAGTCGCTATCAAGGGACGATGACGTCATCATATTTATTCTCGGCTGCTTGGGAAGTGTAGATGCTAATAGATTGAATTCGCTCAAAAAATCCCATCCATTCATAACTGGCATGTTAATGTCCAATAGGATTAAGTCGGGCATGGATTCAGGGTTTTTTGAATCTTGACGAAGCTGCTCTAAAGCTTCACGTCCATTGTTAAAAGATTTTAATTCACATGGCTTAGAGGCTCTTTCAAGAAGCATCTCAGTGATACTATGATAGATAAAGTCATCATCTATCAAATAGATAATTGGGGTCTTAATTGCTTCAGTTTCCACTTGGGTTCATTTTGGGTAGTGTTGTCCTTCCAATTCTGGAAAACGCATAATGGCGAAGCAATAGTGGTTGGTTAGGTGTTGGGTTGACCAAAAGAAGAACTTTCGGCATTTGCTTGCTCTTAACGAAAATACAGGAATCCATGAATTTTAACAAACATGACGTCATATATGCCTTGTAAATTTTATGGCTATATCACTGTTTTCTGGATGATCTCATTTTGGCGAACCTTATAAAGATATTTAGCTAAAAAGAACGCTCCAATTCCGCTGAGAAGATGCCAAATAAAGTGCGAGCCCATCGGAAGCCATTCGCTCAAGCCATGGTCTCTTTCGCGAAAGAAAAGAGCTAAAACCAGACAAAGGACCGAAATCACAATGTCTTTAACATCCAAAAAAGATGTTTTTATCAGATGTATTATAATCGGAAGAAAGATCATCACTCCGGTTACGAAATATCCGGTATTGATAGAGGCTGGAGCTGGCAAAATCTGAAATACCATCATGCGTACGAAAATCAACGGAATAACTATGGCCGGAACCTGCCATACCTTCGGAAGTATTTTATGCCAAAAGTAGATACTCACCGAAAGCGTAAGAATCGCTGTGGGAAGAATATCCATCATAAGTAACCATCTAGAGGCTCTGAAGGCATGGAATAAAGTACTTCCAAGTCCTCCTAGAAACAGTAGTGGAATGCAATAAAAAATGAACGAATAATTGCGAAAGTCTCCTCTGAGCTTAATCGCCCAATAAACGGCGGGTAATAGTATGGCCAGCGAGGAGAGTGCATTCCATGGCTCAGCAATGAAGGCAGATAAATCTGTCTCAGCATAAATCGGCCCGCCATCTTCCGGTCTTATCTGCATACAGGATCGAATTTAAAATCTTAAAAATAGTTTTTGGCACGATATATGAATAATGTGTCAATGTAGTGATTAAGGTTAGGTTGATTGAGTTTTTGGTTAGTGATTAAAACCCCGGTGAATCCACCGGGGTTTTTCTTTTTATCACTTTTCAGCCAACTCACCTCTTATTAACTTCCCATCTCATGTCACTATTTGTTCCAAGTAAGATCACGAAAGACAGGTTCCTGGAGGTTCGTCAGCAGACGGAAAAAATATGCGAACCGCTTGAAATTGAGGATTATGTGGCTCAGCCAGTAGTTGACGTCAGTCCTCCCAGATGGCATATTGCGCACACCACTTGGTTTTTCGAACAGTTCGTTCTGGAGCCATATCTTTCGGGATATGAATGCTTTGACCCAAACTTTTACTTCCTATTTAACAGTTATTACGTCCAAGCAGGTGAAAGGTGGCAGAGAGACGAGCGCGGTGCTCTGACCAGACCCACAGTAAAGGAGATTTTGGCGTACCGGTCATATGTAAATGATCACATGGTCAAACTCATGGAGCAATCTGAGTTTCCGGCTGAACTCATTGAGCTGGGACTTCATCACGAGCAGCAGCATCAGGAGTTGTTACTCTATGACATCAAATACATACTCGGAAACAATCCACTTTTCCCAAAATACATTGACCCGAAACCTCAAGAAAAGATCAAGCCCAATGCTGAATGGCATCATGTCTCGAGTGGAAATTATCAAGTAGGATTTGTAGGTGATGGGTTTCATTTTGATAATGAAAAAGGGGCTCATACGGTATTCTTACATGATTATGAGATCAGTTCTCAACTAGTCAAGAAAGGGGAATTCAAGGAATTTATGGATGATGGGGGCTATGAAAATGGCCCACTGTGGCTGGATGAAGGATTGAAATGGGTGAAGGAAAACGAAATTAGTTCTCCGATGTACTGGGTTCGAGATGAAGAGGGATGGATGGAATACACCATGGGAGGTCTGCAAGCCATCGATTTTGATGACCCGTTGGTTCATGTTTCATTTTACGAAGCGGATGCATTTGCTCGATGGAAGGGAATGCGGATCCCGACAGAATTCGAATGGGAGGTGGCGGCCAAACAATTCTCCTCAAACATCAAGGGTAATTTCCTGGAAAATGGACATTTCTCCACTGTTCAGGAAGCCAAACCAGCTTTCTTTGGCAATGTCTGGCAGTGGACATCTAGCGCCTATCGACCCTATCCTTTTTACAAAGCACCGCCTGGAGCCATTGGGGAGTACAATGGAAAATTCATGATCAATCAAATGGTCCTTCGCGGTGGTTCATTTGGCACGTCAAAAACCCACATCCGTCCGACGTACCGAAACTTTTTTCACCCACATCTTCGTTGGCATTTTGCCGGCATGAGACTGGCGAGAGATCTCTAACCTATGACCAAAGAACAAGAACTCCTTTCAGCCTTTGAACAGGACGTAATTACCGGACTCACGGCCAAAAGAAAACGTTTGCCTTCCAAGTACTTTTATGATGCCCACGGCGATGATCTTTTCAGACAGATCATGCAGCTGGATGAGTATTATTTAACGAACAAGGAGCGAGAGATTTTTCAGAAATATAAGCACGAAATCCTCGAATCTTTTGGAGCAAGTACGGAATTCAGACTTGTAGAGCTTGGTGCGGGAGATGGATCCAAGACAAAGATTCTACTCAAGGAGTTCATGAAAAGTGGAGCCAAATTCACCTATTCGCCAATCGATATCTCCAAAAACGTTCTGAATCTGCTTTCCGACAATCTGAAAAGTGAAATACCGGATTTGACCATGCAGCCTGCCCAGGGGGATTACTTCAAGGCGCTTTCCAGGATTCACGAGCCAAGTGAGAAAACAGTCGCTTTCTTCCTTGGATCGAACATTGGGAATTTCGGGGATGATGGCGATGTGGCATTTCTCAGAAAACTCGGTGATTACCTGGAGACCGGGGATCTCCTTTTCATGGGTGTTGACCTCAAGAAGGATCCATCCATCATCCTACGTGCGTACGATGACTCGCAGGGTATCACCAAAGAATTTAACCTCAACCTGTTAAAAAGAATCAACCGTGAACTAAACGGGAATTTTGATATCAGCAAGTTCCAGCACTATCCCTACTACAACCCACAAACAGGTGAATGCAGAAGTTACTTGATCAGCACGGAAGATCAGAAAGTACAGGTGGCCAATCAGATAATTCACTTTGAGGCATGGGAGGCTATTTTTATGGAGATATCAAAAAAATACGACAGCAAGAAACTAAATGAGCTAGCGCAGGCCACCGGGTTCAGCCCTGTAACCGAGTTCAGAGACGATCAGTCTTGGTATGCCAATGTTCTTTGGGAAAAGGTGTAAACCTGTTGTGTCGGTTAAAATACTTCCATCTATTTTTGCTGCCGCAATTTTGCGCACGTGGCGGAATTGGTAGACGCGCTAGGTTGAGGGCCTAGTGACCGTTTTTGGTCGTGGAGGTTCGACTCCTCTCGTGCGCACAGAAAAAGGCTCCCTCGGGAGCCTTTTTCAATTAATGCAAATTTCTTTTCTTAGTGTCCTGAATGACCCACGCCATGGGAGTCCTCGTCACCCTCGCCTTCATCTGTTTCAGTAACACCAACACTGTGATAACTGTGCGTGATTTTCTCAGTTTGCGACAGCAACAAGGCCGATAAGATGAACACCATGTGAATCACAATCTCAATGATCACCTCCTCGGTACTCGTTTTTTCCTGAGCCTCGCGGTAATCAATGAATGTTTTCAATAATTGTACCCCGGAGATTGATGCAAGGGAGGTGGCCAATTTAATCTTCAACTGACCGGCATCCAGGCCTTCAAGCCAAAGTGGCTTATCCTCGTGCATGTCCACATCTATACGGCTGGTAAAGATCGAATAACCCCCGATGGTCACCATGACCACAAGGTTCATTACCATCGAAATATCCACCAAACTCAGGATCTTCAGCATCATATCGATCTCATGAAGCTCGATCGTTTTTTCAAACGTGTGATACAATTCCTGAAAGAATTTGACAAGATAAAGGAAGGCGCCAATCGCCAAACCGGCATAAAGAGGGGCTTGCACCCATCTGCTCCAGAAGATTAGACCTTCAAAAAAGCTCTCGAATTTTTTAATTCCGCTCATAGGGTTAGTGATTCTTAATAAGTACCGAAGATAAAATGTTTTGCTTTCTCAAAGGAGAATTAGCCATAAAATCTAACAACGGCACCTACGATCCGGTCATGCAAGGCCCTTCTCTTTGGATCCCAGGCAATCATCACGAAACCAATAAAGAGAATCAAAGCTGAAATCAATTTGAATGCGTTTCTGAGAAATACTTGCCCCATTCCTAGATCAGCACCGCTTTCGTGACAAACCCGGATATGTTGCAATTTTTTTCCCGGAGTTGCCTTCCACTTCGTCAATTCAAAAACAGAATGATAGAACACATACAAGACAAAACACCAGGTAAAGAGCATCCAATTGTTTTCAATGAAATACCCAAGCAGATAGAAAAAAGGTAAAAGAATAATCAGATCGATATTGTGTGCCAGCATGCGAGCTGAGAATCCCGGATATTGTTGCGCAGTTTTATTCATGCAGGTTGCAATAGTATACCTGTTTAAATACTTTTGCCAACCGTTTGCTAAAACACCTGCCTGAGTGGCGGAACTGGTAGACGCGCACGACTCAAACTCGTGTTCCGCAAGGAGTGCCGGTTCGATTCCGGCCTCAGGTACAAAAACCCTGTTGATCTATGATTGACGGGGTTTTTTGATGGAGTCAGGAGGTCAATTCACATTATTGACAATAAAAACCCAAAGGTCTCCCTAGCTACACTTAGCTACGCTTGGAATTACTTTGGCATCCATTTCGTTGTAGAGCTTCGTATGTCTTACAAAATCGTAAATATGAAATTCATTCTAGGTCTCTCCGGATTAATGATCCTTTCTTTTTGCAGCCCAACAGTGGCAACAAACCCTCAATCCAACCCTCCAGATCACAAGGACTATGATGCAATTCTGAAGAAATATGTGGATGAAGAAGGCATGGTCGACTATGCCGGTTTGAAAAAGGACAAAGCTTCGCTTAAAAGGTATTTGTCCAAATTGGAGCAAAATCCACCTCAGCAATCCTGGCATGAGAATGAAAAATTGGCCTTTTGGATCAATGCCTACAATGCCTACACGTTGGATTTAATCGTGGAGCATTATCCTGTGGAGAGCATCAAGGACATTGGGCCGGCGTTGAAAATACCTTTTGTTAGCACGGCGTGGGACATCAAGTTTATCAAAATAGGAGGGGAGGAGTACGACCTAAATAACATAGAGCACGGCATTATCCGAAAGGAGTTTGAAGAACCGAGAATTCACTTTGTACTCGTATGTGCGGCTATGTCGTGTCCTAAGCTTCAGAATGAAGCCTTCTTTGCAGATCGATTGGAAGAGCAATTGGCTGCTGCAGCTCGTGAATTTCTTGGAAACCCGGAGAAGAACAAGTTCACCAATTCAAAACAGGCTGAACTCTCCAAACTTTTCAGCTGGTACGGTGGCGACTTTAAAGAAAAGACTTCTCTGCTCGGTTATATCAATCAGTATGCGCCGATCAAATTGGATAAGGATGCGGACATTGATTTTATGGATTACGACTGGTCACTGAACGAGCAGAAATAGGAATTTAAAGAATTCTATCAGCCTTCAAAATAGTCGCAAAGCTCAGGCTGTCAGTTATTTTATTGTTCAATGCCATTTTCACCGCCTCTGAAAAGGGCAATTTCCGAATTTCAAGATCTTCGGTTTCGTCGAAATCTGTAGGGCCAAACTGCAGATCACGAGCGATGTATCCATAGCCCACCTCGTCGGTTACGCAGTTAGACGTGTGGATTTTGATGATTTCTTCCCACTGATTGGCAGTGATTCCGGTTTCCTCACGGAGTTCGCGCTGGGCCGATTCCAGACGATCGTTGTTCAGAAGTCCTCCTCCCATAGGAAGTTCCCACGAATATTGATTGAGCGAGTATCTCCACTGACCTACCAGCCAAGTGTTCTGTTCTTCGTCTAATGCGAGGATGGCCAAAGCGATGTTTTTAAAAAGCACTTTTCCATAGATGCTTTTAGCTCCACTCGGATTGATGGTTTGTTCCTCCAGCACCTTGATCCAAGGATTGTCGTATTTAATTTTAGAAGAGAGCGTTTTCCACGGATTTGGCTTCATGGAGCCAAAGGTAGGGGTGGCTAGTTGAATTCGATGTAGTCGATTTCTGCTTGAAATGGGCCCGCTTTTTTGTCCATAGTTATAATGCCCAGACGGATGATTTGTTTGAGTTGATCCTCGTCGATCACTCTAGCGGTGTACCGTCCTAAACGAAATTCTTTGAAGTCTTTGAGGTAAAATGTCACCTCCGTCCACTCCATGTTTGTAGCGGGTAATTTGACTTTGTAGTCTGGCATGTACCACTGCCGGTAACATTCCAGCGTGAATCCCATGGTTTGGCCTTCGCTGCGGTAGCGAATGCTGACTGTCTCAAAGTCAGTCAAGTCTTTGCTGCGGTATTTGCTCCGCACGGAAGCAAATCCCCCATTGTTTTCAAGCGAGATATTCCCGTTGAATTTTAAGATGTCATTTTCGAACTGGATAGAGCCCTGCGAAAGACCGCCCATCACTCCATCATTGACGGATTCCCAGGTAGTTATTTTGTTGGACCCAAAGTCAATTCGTTCTGAATCGACTGAAAACACAGAAAGGAGTAAAATGATGGATAAGTAATTCATGTTTCGGTTGAGTGACTACCGTTTAGCAATTCTATTGCCAGAAATTGTTTTTTGCCTACTGCTTTTGAATCTTTTTATTTCTAAAGACCTTTTTTGTAGGTGTTTACTCGAAACTCCCGAGTTAACTCGTTCCCTCCAAAGACGGAAACTTGAGCCCTTTAACTCACTTCTCATCAGCTTGATGACATCCTTTTCGGAAATCCCGAATTGGAATTTGATAGCCTCAAAAGACGTTCGATCCTCCCAGGCCATTTCGATGATTCTGTCCTGATCCCGATCAGTCATTAAGGGCTTCTATTTTTTTAGCCACTGCATCAGCTTCAGCGTACTTTTGGTCACTGGCAGATCGATTGGAGGTGGAAAGTTTGTGTGCCTCCGAAATCAATTTTTTGTATTGTTTCTGAAGCTTCTTTTTGGGGGATGAATTGAAAAACATATACCCTAACAGCTTTAAGGAAGATGAGGTTCCAAAAAAAGGAGCCTTCCGAAGAAAGCTCCCATGGTGCGCGTATGAATATGAAATCTTTAGCCTTTCCTTAGATAGATGTTGCCGCTGATCGTTTCAAAGGCAGACTCTTCACCGCCTTTTCCGATTCGGCCTCTTACATTTTGTCCTACAATTTGTCTTAGGCCATCCTTACCATAAGGGAATTCTATCTCAATATCTGTGTAAACTTCTCCGGAGATCGTTTTGGCACGAAAGTCCATGCCCGCTGAGGTCGGCACAGTGAGGTCTATTTCTCCTGAGATGGTCTTAAGTCTCATCGGGGCTCCTGTATAAGTTAGAAGGTAATTTCCCGAGATGGTACTGGCTTTGACTTCCAGGTTCTTAGGCGCGTAGACCGTGTAATTAATCTCTGATCGCCAGCAATTGTTCCAGTTTCCGTTTTCATCCTTCTCCACCTTTTCCCACATGTCTTTGTCCATTTCGATGTAGATAGTGTTTGCAGTGGTTTCCGACTCCAATGTAAAAATATCATTGTACTCTCCGTCTTGGATATTCACTTGAACCTCCACCTTTACTTCTTTTTTGTCCCACGTTTTGAAGATGATATCATCAGCGAAGGTGAATTCCAAATCCAGCCTTTCTTGTCCGGAGACAGAGACTGTCTCTGTCACGGTTTTAGATTGTGCGATCGCCCCCAGGGCGATCGCGCAAAGAACTATTCCAAGGAATCTCATCGCTTGCGGATGTAAACATTGCCACTCACGGATCTTACTCCGATTTCTACGCCTCCACCATTGAGTTTACCTGTTGAGTTCATACCCCCGATGCGTTGCACTTTTTGATCACCTAGATCAAAGTCAAGATCTGTGTAGATTCCTCCCGAAACCGAGCTCATCTTGAATGTACCCTTGGTGCTGGCCGGAATGGACAATTCAATATCTCCACTGGTAGAAGAAAGAGAAGAAGGAGACGACTGGTTCAGGGAGGTCATGGTCACCACTAAATCTGAACTCAAAGTGTGTGCGATGATTGGTCCGGTAACATCGTGGAGTTCCAAGTCGCTACTGAAGGCCTTTGCTTCCACTTCGCCGGCCATTTTTCGGATGATTAGGTCTCCAGTGTTCCAGGTACCATAATCCACTTTCAGGTTCAAATCCTTCGGTAGAAACATCTTGTACTCGCTATTGTCCGCTTCGCGATTGGTTCCTACGATGGTAATGGTGTTGCCATCCTGCGTTACACTCAGGCCGATTCCGGTATTTTCTGGTCCAGCAGAAGAAAGAGGTTTTAGGCCTTTGGCTTTGTCGGGTACGCCCTCATAATCGTTGGAGGAGATTCTAATTTCTGAGCCAGTCGTTCCTTCGATTTCCAGATCGGCTCCCAGCATTTTCACATGTACCCATGTGTCACCCGCATTGCCTTTGACTGCATATTGGTATTCTTGTGCAATGGCGGTTAAGGCCATGGCGATCATTAGTCCTGTTGTTAATAGCTTTTTCATTTTTATTATTGAGTTTAATCGTTTCACATTTATTTAAATCAGCACTTTAAGGGCTATTTCTGCTTGTTCTTTGACCTCAGGGAGTGTTTCTTTTTCTTCTAATAATTTCTTCATGGGAACGCGTGCACTTTTTTCTTCCGCTTCTACCAAAATGGTGATCAGCGAAATTTGAATGAGCGGGTCGGTTTGGGTTTCCAGAGATTTCACCATCTCATATCGGACTTGATCCATGTGCATGTAATTGGTCAATGCCTGCAATGCAGCATATCGTACATTGGGACTTTCGTCTGAATTAAGTGTGGTCACTAGTGTCGCCAATAGTTCGGGCTTAATGTCTGTTGATTGCTCAATTCGATTGACTGCAAGAATTCTATCACTGGCGGAGTACCTTTTTAATGAGCTCGTCAGAGTGGCTTCTTTCAGTGATGAAATCTCATCTTTAAGTGCGGCTAATTCCTGAGAATTATCTACTGCTGGAGATTGCCCCATTTTACCTAGGCTGAATCCTATGATCAAAATCACTACTGCCGCTGCAATGTGCTTCCATCCAAATCCACTCTGTAGGTTTGCCTGCTCATCGATAATGGCTTGCTGCACGGCTCCTTTAATGTGCGCTGGAACTTCTTGATCTCTTGATTCCTCGATCGTATCAAGAACCTCCTTCAGTTCGAAATATCTCTTCTGTAGGGCTGCATTTTGCTCGATCATTTTCTCCAATTCTGGATTGGAGTTGCCCTCTAGTAGCTCGATTAATTGTTCGTCTTTGATGTCCATTTCAGTTCGTTTCAAAATAGATGTCTTTCAATTCCTTCATTGTTCGGTGCACCTGCACCTTGATGTTACTTACTGTGGTTTTTCTCAGCGTAGCGATCTGTTCGTATTTCATCCCATCAAACTTGCTGAGAACCAGTAATTCCCGTTTATCATCGGGGAGCTTGTTCATGGCCTTATAAAGCTGACCTTCACGGTCCGCCTGACCATTGTCACTCTCTTCGCTCACTTCAGGTAGAATTTCCACCGGATTGAAATAATCCTTATGAACTTTCATTTTCTTGAAGTGATCCTTCACCATGTTTCTGGCAATTTGGAAGACCCAGATCTCGAATCGCTGACCGTCTTTATAGGACTTTCGATATTTCATTACTCGGATGAACAACTCCTGAGTCAGATCGTCACTGTCATCTTTTGAGAGTGTCGATTTCAGAAAGTAGCTGTAAAGCCGCCTGCTGTATCTATCAAAAAGTTCATTTAGCTGCTCAAGCTGACCATTTTTTACTCTGGTCATTACTTGTTCGTCGCTTGTTTCCAAATTCACCAGGTTCGTTTTTTTGGTTAATTCGGATAAGTTACCAGAAAAGGTCAAAAAGGTTACAAACGGAATTTTGGGAAATAAAAAACCCCACCCAGACGAATCTGGATGGGGTAAAAAAAAATTTTAACTTAAAACTTAGCTGGCGCAGAATTCCTTCAACCTTCTGTTTTTGCCAGGCTCTCTGAGTTTCTGAAGAGCTTTTTCTCGGATCTGGCGAACTCTCTCACGAGTCAAGCCCATCGCATCACCAATTTCCTCTAAAGTGAATGGATTGTCATGCCCGATACCAAAGCTCATCATGATGACCTCTCGCTCGCGAGCCGTAAGTGTAGAAAGTGCACGAAGAGTTTCTACTTTCAATGAGTCATTGAAAACCAAGTTTGCATCAGTAGGCCCTGTTGTTTCATTTTCCAAAACATCCAAAAGTGAACCCGACTCGTCTTCACCAAACGGTGCATCCATCGACATCTGCTTGACCTCCGCACCAAGTGTGTTTCTCACTTCGTTTGGCTTCATCTCGAGGATTTCAGCGAGTTCCTCTTCGGTTGGCTCACGCTCGTATTTTTGCTCTAGTTCGGCGTAGGCACGTCTGATCTGATTGATCGCACCTGATTTGTTCATAGGAAGACGAACAATTCTGGATTGCTCAGCCAATGCTTGCATAATGGACTGACGAATCCACCAAACAGCGTAGGAGATGAATTTGAAACCTTTGGTTTCGTCAAATTTCTTGGCAGCCTTAATCAATCCCAAGTTTCCTTCATTGATTAGGTCATTCAATGGCAAGCTTCTGTTTTGATATTGCTTGGCCACAGATACCACGAATCTAAGGTTGGCTTTTACTAATTTCTCCAATGCCAATTCATCTCCCTCACGGATACGTTTTGCCAACGATACCTCCTCATCTGGAGTAATCATTGGGACGTTGCTCACCTCGGTGAAGTATTTCTCCAACGTGTGGCTTTCCCTTCGGTTAGTAATTGACTGGGTAATCTTTAGCTGCCGCATATTCTATTTTAATTTTTAGCTGAGTAATTCGCTGCTCTTATTACAGAACAAATTCGCCCCTCAAAACATTCATTTTCTGAGTATATAACGGCGAATGCGCAAAGTTAGGTGTATTAGCTGAGCGTGTCAAATGTTTTTTAACATGAAAAAACCCCGATTCAATTAAGAATCGGGGTTCTGATCTATATAAAAACGAATCAGAGTGAGTGAGAATTCAACTCTTCTTCGAGACTTGCTATGATGTTCTCCATATAGTCGTCAAGGGAGAATAATTCTCCATCCAAAAACTCTATGTAAGGGTAGTAATCCGTATAATCGTCATGGGTTTCAAGGATCAGTACCAATGCTCCTACTTTTTCACCTTCGATTTTAAGGTCAATATTGAGGTACTCATTTGGGTCGTTACCTGACTCATATGCTTCCTCCATTCCTTGTAAATCGACTGAGCCCTGAAATTTCACCCAGCGATATTCGATGTGCCCCTCAATTTTAGGTAGTTCATCATTGAAAATATTTTGTGCATTGGCGGAAAGTCCAATCGAAACAATTTGTTCGTCTCCTTTCGCAAGAGTCACATTCAAGGTTGTTTCTAAACCATCTGTAAGGTTGTATTGTGCAATGAGCGTGAATGGCTTCAGGAAAAGATAGACTTCTCCATCTTCAGGAAAGTCGAAGGAAGACCAGTCGATGTCCAAATCCAATTCGACCATCAAATTATCATCTATGTACACGTACAGTTCAACGCTCTCTGGAAGCCCAGTGTCAGTTTCAGTCATTTCAACCAGTTTGAACTTTCCATTATTCGTTTCAGAATCTCCGACTGGGAAAAGCAGAATTAGATCGGTTCCGTCATAATTCGGGTCATACACAAATTCCTCATTGACCGAATCCCACTCAAACAATCCAGATGGAGTCTCATCAGTGTTTGGGTCATCTGTCCTTGCCTTACTTATGGGGCTTTTCACGAAGAAATGATACAAACCCAAAATTTGGTCTTTGGAGCGATCCGATCTGGCCTGAGTAGAATAATCCAAAAAATGATCCATGAAATAGGAGGCTTCCATCATGCCGTACATCCCGTCTGATTCTATGAGATCAATGAGATCTTCACTCATCTGAGCAGGAATGTCTTCCAATGCAGCAATTGCTTCTTCCGAAGAAACTACGTCATTCACAGGCTCATCTTCTCCACAAGAAGCCAAGAATAAAAGTGTAATTAGTAGAAAGGGTAGTTTTTTCATAATTGCAATAAATCAATATTATTTTGAATTATATGATGTTAGGCGCGTGACGATCCAACTCCCCCTAAAATTATTCTTTATTTTTGTAGTTTTTTTCTCCGGCTTCAATGGCCACCTCCAGAATGTTCTCCTTTGGAGGGAGTAGACAGGTATAATTTGGGATGTAGGCACAGTAGGGATTGTAAGCCAGATTGAAGTCCAAAGTTATTCGGTCTCCTTTGATTTGTTCCAGGTCTAAGTATCTTCCCCCTCCATAGGTGGTTTCTCCGCTTGTATTATCGGCAAATCCAAGAAACAACCCCAGCCCGAACATAGGCTTCAATACTAAAAGTTTGTGCTTTGAATTGTTTATTTTGAAATGGAGCCATGCGTACTTTAGGTATCTCAGGTTAGTGCCATCTGAATTTCGAATCATTACGAATTGTCTGGTCTCGATTTTTTCGACCTTCGCGATCACTTTGTACTTTGTGTCTATTGGGAAATATGCTAACGGCTGCATTTCCAATCCTCCCATGACGAATGGACTTTCACTCGATGACTTAAGAAATTTCTCTTTTTTGAGTCGATCGGCCTGGACGCTTTCTTTATAATCCTGGTCATCATTGCCTCCAGAAAGCGAATAATAGAGTATCAGCCCAATGCCAGCTGCTATTAGCAAGTATTTTAAGATCTTCATCGGAGCAAAACTACCGCTCCATATTGATCTTGTAAACCAACAGAGGAATCAACAGTGCTTTGGAACCTCATTCGGTAGGTGTAGGTGCCTTGTGGTAATTTTTTTCCTTCCAGTGTTCCGTCCCATTTGAAATTTTGATCTGTGGCCTTGAATACCGGCTCTCCCCAGCGATTGGCAATTACGATGTTGAATTCCTGAACATTGGGGTTTGGGATTACGGAGAAAGTGTCGTTCAACCCATCATCATTAGGCGTAAATGCATTCGGAGCAAAAATCACTGGCTTGCAGTCATCCAGGACCGTAATTCGATCGGTGGTGCAGGTAAAGCCATTGTATAGCGTTACTTCATACGTGCCATTTTGAGTGACATAAAGAACAGGATCTGTAGAAATGATGGTTGCATCCGGAACGCGGGTCCATTCGTAAGAATTGAATGTTCCGGGATTCAATTCAACCCCGGGATCACCTGCGTTTAGGCTACAAAAATTGGCAGTTTCCTCAAGCATCAAATCATCTTCAGTAATAGGCGTCAATATCGCTTCAAAATCATCTGTCGCAGAGCAGGTACCTGCTGGATTTGTAGCCGTGACCGAATAAGTCCCTTCCTGGCTTATCGTGATTTGTTTGGCCGTAGAGGACAGTCCTCCATTTGGCCCAGTCCAGGAGTAGGTGACACCTTCCTCGAAAGTAGGAATGGCCTCCAGGAAGATTCTTCCATTATTGTCACAATCAGGAGTGGCTGAAATATCAACTTCTAATAACTCCTCCACGGTGACATCCACGGAATTGGAAGTCACAATACATCCGGTCGCTTGATCACGGACGGTAACCGAGTAATTGTCAGAAGTCATGGTTGTGAATTGCTGGGTTTGCTGCCCAGAACTCCATTGATAAGTGTATGGGCCTGTGCCACCGGTGATTACTGCCGACAATACGATTTCACCATCGCAAGGATCTCCATTCGCTTCTGCTGTTACTCCGTGATTCGGGTTTACGGTGACCTCTATGTCTTCAACTCTATCACAAAGCCCCGTCTGGGTAGCTGTTACTTGATAGGTTCCGGCCTGATCTACTGTAATGGACTCGCTGAGATTGGAGCCCACAATGGACGGGCCCGTCCAGGAATAGCTGGCCATTCCTCCGCTTTGATCAGTCACGAAAACTGGTCCGGATGTTCCGCATACTGATTGCTGCGCATCGAATGCAAAATCAGGTTCGTCACCGGCTACAATATCCAATTCTTCGGTTTCTACACATCCGGCACCTCCAACTTCGGTTATTTCAATGGAGTAAAGACCGGGATCAAGTCCTGAGAAAACCGTTTGATTGCTGCCTGTGAGAATCGTATTACCATCTAAAAGAATTTCATAGTCAAAATTTGCCGGGGTATTTGCCAGTGTTATTTCCACTTGCCCATTACAGTTTCCTGTGGAACTTGCCGTGACAGTCATTGTAGGATCTTCAATCTGAACAATTTCAGTATAAAGGCACCCGGTGACGGTATTGGTCACATTGACCGTATAATTGCCTGGAGCAAACATTAGGTTATGATTTACAGTGGTGGGGCCGTCCACGTTATTCGGACCGATCGGCGTTGGACCCTGTAGCTCGTAATCAAAATTCCCGGAGGTATTGAATTGCAATTCCATGGATCCATCGTCCATGCCACAGCCCTGCGTTGGAGTCGGCGTGATGGACACATCCGGTAATGCCAGAATTTGAATTTGTACTGTATCTCGGCCAATACACATTGTATTTGGGTCGGTAATTGCCACCGTATAATCAAAAGTCCCGGAGGTGGATGTGTTAATGGCCTGGGTCATGGAAGACCCCACGACCGCTCCGTCCACACGCCATTCGTAGGATGCGGCTGGGTTCCCTGCGTCCAAATCAGGTGGCGAGTCACCCAAACAGTAAATATTATCTGGCCCCAAGTCCACTTCCGGTCTTCCGTCCGCCACAAAGGAGAATACGGTTTCAGATTGACACCCGTTTGGATCGGTTATAAAAACGTTAATTATTGCCTGCTGGCTCACTGTTATCTCTCGGGTGGTTTCTCCTGTATTCCAAGTGTAGGAGTACCCTTGTCTATCTACCGGCCAAGCAGACAACACAATTGGTTGGTCACAAATTGTGGTATCCAAAGGAACTTGCGGTTGCTCAGTATTGGTAGAAATTGTTATTGTCTCATAGATTGATGTGTCCTGATCACATCGGTTTGAAAGGATCAGTTGTACCGTGTAATCGCCAGGCTCGGCATAGGTATGCACAGTATCCTGTCCGATGGCAAACGTGCCATCACCAAAAATCCAAGTGAATTCTTCTATTGAATTGTCGCGACCAATCCCAGAAAAAAATGTAGGTTGACCATTGCAACCTACGTTAGCCACTATGCCAGGTCCGGTCACATTCGAAGTTTCCTCTTGACTAAAATTAGGAAGACCTAGTCTGGACGTACGGGTTAGCAAATCAAACCCTTCAGGGTCAAAAGATGCGCCTGCATCATCGCCACTCGGGGATGAAATTGTCCCAATTAATGTAGAATTGTCAACGGCCATATAAATGACACCATCAGGCCCCATTTGCAATGAGCCGTAATTTGCTCCGGTAGGATAGCCATCAAACTTTGTCGATTGGATATCAGTGGCGGCATTATCAGCCGAGATGCTGTCTAAATCATACTGAATAAGTCTTGATCCGGCTGCTGCGTTTGTCGTGACGTAGAGTTTTGAAACATCCTGTGAAAATTCAAGGCCGTAAACAGGATCATTCTCCTGAAGATCAATTAATCGGGGATTTGATATGGCACCTGTGGTCTGATCAAAATCCAATATTTCAAGAAAACTTCCAGAGCTTCTAGGAAGAGCTGAAGCTATAAGTTGATTTCCATTGGAAAATTTAATGGCACCCGAGGCTTGTATTTCATCGGTTTCATCATAAACTTCTCCTATTGGTGAATAAATTGTGGGTCCGATTCCAAGATCCCTGATAAAGTTTGATCTAAAAATGTTGTTTCCAAATTCATGGGTGACCAGCCAACCGAGACCGGTTGACGAACTTGAAGAAAGTTTTTCAGTTCCATGATTATTAAGGGCGATATTTTTCACAATCACCCTACCACGCGCCGAATCGGCTTTCATGTCTACCACGGCCAATTTATTCTGATATTCACCGGTACCATAGACCTCTTCTGAAGTAAACACATAGAACAGCGTGGTTTCGTCAGTAAATGGCACAATGAGAGCGGATTGAATTGCCGTACTATCACCCCCAATACTATCACCGTTTTGCATGACCAGATGATCCTTATTCCAAATGGAAGATCCATTCGTGTAGAATAGAAGGTCACCGTTGATATCAGAGATCGAAGCACATCCTTCCGGTGAGTCCATGACGTTATCATCGGTTATGGGTCTTGTACCCATTGTGAACTCGATTCCCGCTCTCTCACCAAAATACCATTGATTATTGACGGTATTGAGTACTCCATATTCGCTCACTACAATTTCATCATAAGCAGGGCAACCTTCAATACCCAGTACTTCTACCCAGTAGGTACCCGCAGTATCTACACTGATAAATCGACTAGATTCTCCCGTACTCCATAAATATTGTACTGCCTGATCACCTGCGTCCAGCAACAAAACCTCATCCACACAAATCGTTGTGTCATTGCCCAGATCGACCATAGCACTGTTATTGGTAATAGTTATGGTTTTAGAGGTGGTCTGAGAAATTCCATTAATTGTCGCGGTTAAAGACACATCGTAATTTCCTGGCGTACCAAAGTTTATAATAGGAGCAACGTCATTTGAAACAGAGCCACCTGTGAAGTCCCAGAAATATTGCTGTGGAACCGGATCCACCATTGGAAAAAATTTTGTTTGATTATTCTGGCAAGAATCACGATAAGCAAAATCCAAGCTGATGAAGGTGAAATTATAGCCTGCAGCAAAATTCGGAAACTGCCGACCCTGAAAATCATCCATAAACACAATGGGCTGATAAGCTACACTGTCAACCAAGCTGTCAGGTTGGTTGATTCTCCCGAGGTTAAATGGTGATCCATTGGCTTGCTGATACAAATGATAAATCCGACCGTCCAGTCCTCGTTGCAGTCCATAGCTACGGAAAATGGAATTATTCAAAACCGGATTGATCAGCTCAGTCGTGTCGCCCAAATCAAATTGGTACAGGTTGGCTTCATTCCCAGCTGACCCAAACCTGGAGAGATAAAGCTTACTGCCGTTACCGGACCACTCTATATCGTACACCGATTCATTTTGACCATCGTCGTATCCGGTGTTCAGAACGACCCTGTTAAAGGCGAGAACTCCTGTAGCCGGATCGAAATCCAGCAATCTGATGTTTCGATTGGCCGTCTTTGGTGCTACTGCCAAATAGGAGGAATCTGCGTTGAAGCTGAAATGAGCTGCCTCTGCACCAGGTGCAAATCCTGTGAAATCATATGGAACTGTTGCACCTATTCCTCCACCGTCTAGCCTCGTGACACGGTATTGGGAATTCGTACGGTCTTGTGTGATCAACCAAAAAGTATCCCCATCACCCATGGGAACGATGATCATGCCTTCTGCGGGATTGGCCAGACCTGTCGGTTGATTTATGCTGGTGATGTCACCAAGAGGAAAGGTTGCCGAGCCGTTTCCTACCTGATTGGCATCCACAATGGAATACTCTATTGCATTCACACCGCCATTTCCCGAATTGGTGAATAAATAGTACTGGCCGGGACTTGCGCTCACCGGAGCTGTGGCCACCGGAACATTGATGGCTGAATTGCCTGAAAGGCCACCGAAAATTAGATTGTGACCCCCATCAAAGATTTGCTCCCCATCAGAATAAAAGAGGAGGTTGCCTGTGAACTGATCGGTGATCACCGCCGATCCGCCAGTGCCAAAAGGTGTGGCTTGGTTGTTTTGCAAGTAGGCATCTCTGCCGTTTAGATCAAAAACGAGATTTTGGGACGAATTACCGAAATACCAGTTTGTCTCCGAGATGTTTTGCGCCAGCACCCCACTCACCATCAACCATCCAATAAAAAACCTGACCAATCGGCCCATAAATCCAGCGTTCATTTTTCCGTAGGGGTGGCTTTGCATTCAAATGTCCTTCCTAATGTAACAAATGTAAGAATAGGTAGGTAATTCTAACGTTATTCTGAACGTTACAGTACATGATGATAGCAGACGCTTCATTTTTATATAATTTTCAAGCTTCAAACAGTTGAAATGCGATTAAGGCAGGTTTTGTGTTTTTGTGTGATCGTCTTTTTGGGGAACAAGTCATTCGCCCAAGACCCTCAATTTTCACAATATTATGCGGCTCCACTTTATTTGAATCCTGCTTTGGTGGGCATTCACCAAAAAGGGAGCTTCGGGGTGAACTACCGAAATCAGTGGCCAAACATAGAGGCACAGTTCGAAACCTACTCCGTTTATATAGATAATCACTTCGAGGATCAATACTCCAGCGTGGGCATGATCGTGACCTCAGATCGGGAGGGAATCGTAGGGCTGCAATCCAACACCATCGGTCTGCAATATGCCTATCAGCTCCAACTCAACTATCTCTGGACTTTCAGGCCGGGTGTGGAGGTGGCCTACACCATGCGGGATATCAATTTCGGGAAACTGACCTTTGGGGATCAGTTCGACGCGACGGGCCAGGTAAACCCTGTCTCCGCCGAAACGTTGGATACGGGAGAGAAAGCCCGGTTTTTCGATCTGGCATTTGGAGGGATTTTCTACAACCCAAACATGTGGATTGGTGGAGCTGTGCACCACTTGACCGAACCGAATCAGTCCCTGACGGGAGAGAATTCATCCTTGCCAAGAAGGGTATCTGTTCACGGTGGGTATCGCATTCCAATGGGCGTTTCCAGAAGACCAGCGGGTAGGGAAGAAGGAGAAAGAAGTCTTACGCCCACGTTCAGTTACCGATCTCAGGGAGAATTTGATCAGCTGGATTTGGGCGCCTTTGTGACGTTGGATCCTTTGTTACTGGGCGCTTGGTACCGGGGGATTCCCGTGAGAAAAGTAGAAGGAGTGGCCAACTCCGAATCCATCATTTTTATGATTGGAGTTAAGCAGGAGCGGACATCCATCGGCTACAGCTTTGATTACACCATTTCAGATTTGGGAATCGGTACCGGCGGGGCGCATGAGATTTCCTTTACCTATTCCTTCAGCCTGGCCGATCCAAGCAAGCCGCCACTGGATGCGAGAAGGCTGAGGTGCCCTGTGCCGTTTATTTTTTAAAAAACCCACCCCAACCTCAAGTCCATAATTTCAGCCACATGACCGTGGGCTTTCAGCGTGAAGCCAAACTGCATGTGATCGGTCATCATGTAGTCTAAGCCGTATCGCTGATACCAGGAAGCCGGCGTTCTTGGATACTTTTTCAGTGTATAAATGCCCGCTTGCTGGCTGAACGAAAATCGTCCAATTAGAAAATGATGCCCAATCAAGACATTGCCTGATAAGGGACTGTAATCTTCGTTGAGTCGCCGAGCCTGCTCCTCCCACGCACCATCCGAGAGCATCTCCACACCAATACTTAAGCCGTGATTGGGAGATATTGGTTTTAACACTCCTGCTTCCAATCCCACCACATTTTTCTGAACTTCCGGCCATTCATCATCCGCATCTACCGTCTTGTTGGTCCATATCAGTTTAGTAAAAAACCTGATGGATTTATCGGTGGGTGGAATCGAGTAAGCCGGTAATGCCCCTTCATATGGCCGCAGTACATGATCCAGGCCGATTGTCAGCGTCGGAAAATTCATGCCCTTGTTCGGTTGGCGGAGGCCGCCATTAGAAATGTGTTGATAGCTCACACCAGAATTCAAAGACCAGCTGGGGTTGAGTTCGTAACTGGCGTGTAGACCGACCAGCAAAAGACCGCTTATTTGGTTGCTAAAGAACAGGTTGTCGGGGTTGGCTTGCTCGTCATACACTTTGGTCAGATAAGATAGACCCATACCGGCTCGATAGGAAAACTTCAGACGTCCTGAAGGCTTCAGGTAAGGCTCCACGAAATAGATCAGGTTATATGATTGTCCAAGTTGCTTTGGCTTGCCATAATCGAAGATTGAGAGTGCCCAACCCGTTCTGGCAAAGCAATGACAGCTCTCCCAGGATTCTTTGGAAATGTTAAACCGACTCACTTCCAGTTGAAAACCGCGCGGCACTCCCTGAGCCAATTGTCTGATGTCTTCACTGTGTGGAATAATGCTTCCCGCCGGATGAAGTTTGGTGCCTAAATGGATGGGCCTTTCCTGTGCACGGGAAACTGCAGAACAAGTCAGTAGAAGGACAAAAACTATTTGGCGATTCATCCGATGCATGTTAGCGCTAAATTAGCTGAACAAAAAAGCCCAACTCTTTCAAGTTGGGCCCATTTTCGAAAACAAGTAAATCTTAACTTCCGCACATCTCGCATCCTTCCGGATCGTCGAGTGAGCACTGCATGGCAGCTTCGTTTTGTGCTTTGATTTCAGCTTCTGTTGGGGCCGCCTGAACTTTTGGTTGCTCTTGCTTTTCCTTCTCTACCGTGAACTTGATGGCATCAGTAGCTGCCTTGGTTCGTAGGTAGTACATGCCTGTCTTGAGGCCTTTCTTCCAGGCATAAAAGTGCATGGAGGTCATCTTACCGAAGTTGGCATCTTGCAAGTGGATGTTCATGCTCTGGCTCTGGCAGATGAAAGCTCCCCGGTCTGCAGCCATATCAATGATCGCTTTCTGAGAAATTTCCCAAACGGTTTTATACCTGTCCTTGATGTCCTGTGGAATCTCTGCGATGTTCTGCACGGATCCGTTCTCCGCCTTGATGCGGTTCATCATTCTGTCATCCCACAATCCAAGCCCGATTAATTCCTTCATCAGGTATTTGTTAGCCACGATGAACTCTCCAGAAAGAACCCTTCTCAGGTACATATTGGAAGTGTAAGGCTCGAAGCACTCATTGTTTCCAAGAATCTGAGAAGTAGAGGCCGTCGGCATAGGCGCAAGAAGTAGAGAATTTCTTACGCCATTCTTTTTCACTTTTTGCTTCAGCTCAAACCAATCCCATCTTCCTGAGTCGGGCTCCACACCCCACATGTCAAATTGGAAGATGCCTTTAGAAACCGGAGAACCTTCGAAGGTTTCGTAAGCTCCTTCTTCCTGAGCCATTTCCATAGAAGTTTCCATCGCGCCGTAATAGATCGTCTCGAAAATCTCTTTGTTGAGTTTTCTGGATTCATCACAGTCGAAAGGTAACTTCATTAGCATGAACGTATCGGCCAATCCTTGCACTCCGATTCCAATTGGACGGTGACGCATGTTGGATCGTCTGGCTTCTTCCACCGGGTAGTAGTTCACATCGATGACCTTGTTCAGGTTGCGAGTGACCACCTTAGTGATTTCATATAGCTTCTGATGATCATAGGTGCCATCTTCTTTCACAAACTTATTGAGAGCGATAGAGGCTAGGTTACAAACTGCCACCTCGTCTTTGGAGGTGTACTCCATGATCTCTGTGCACAAGTTGGAAGACCGAATGGTACCCAAGTTCTTTTGATTCGACTTCTTGTTGGCAGCATCCTTATAAAGCATGTAAGGCGTGCCAGTTTCGATCTGAGATTCCAAAATCTCGAACCACAAATCCTGTGCTTTTACAGTTCTTCTTGCTCTGCCTTCTTTTTCGTACTTCTCATACAATTTCTTGAAGTCGTCACCATAGGCATCAAATAGCCCAGGGCATTCGTGCGGACAGAAAAGAGACCAGTTGTCGTTGGATTCTACTCTTTCCATGAAAAGATCCGGCATCCAAATGGCGTAGAACAAATCTCTAGCACGCATTTCTTCCTTCCCGTGATTTTTCTTCAGATCAAGGAAATCAAAAATATCTGCATGCCAAGGCTCCATGTAAATGGCGAAACTTCCTTTTCGCTTTCCGCCACCTTGATCTACGTAACGAGCCGTCATGTCGAAATTTCGGAGCATAGGCACGATTCCGTTTGATGTGCCGTTGGTCCCTTTTATATAAGAGCCTGTTGCTCTGACATTGTGGATGCTTAGCCCGATTCCTCCTGCAGATTGAGAGATTTTAGCACACTGCTTCAACGTGTCATAGATACCATCGATGCTGTCATCTTGCATAGAGAGAAGGAAGCAAGAAGAAAGCTGAGGTTTAGGTGTACCGGCGTTGAAAAGGGTAGGAGTGGCGTGTGTGAACCACTTCTCAGACATCAGGTTGTAGGTTTGAATGGCTGAGTCTATGTCTTCTCCATGAATACCAACAGATACTCTCATCAGCATGTGTTGAGGCCGCTCTACCATCTTGCCATCAAGCTTCATTAGGTATGAACGCTCGAGAGTCTTGTAACCGAAATAATCGTAGTTGTAATCACGATCGTAATCAATGGCGTCATCTAATTTCTTCGCATTCTTTTGAATGATGCCAAAGATCTTGGTAGAAAGGAGCGCTGCATTTTCACCCGTTTTAGGATTGATGTGGGTGTACAGTCTTTTCATTGTATTGAAGAATGAATTCTCAGTTACCTTATGAAGGTTAGAGATTTCAATTCTCGCAGCAAGCTTCGCAAAATCGGGGTGTCGGGTGACCATGGAAGCAGCGGTTTCAGCTGCTAGGTGATCTAGCTCGATGGTTGAAACTCCATCGTACAATCCATCGATAACTTTTTTAGCGATTTCTACCGGCTTCACAAAGTCCGGATTCAGTCCTTCACACAGTCGCTCAATTCTGACTGTGATTTTGTCAAATTTTACGGATTCTCTCCTTCCGTCTCGTTTAAGTACTAGCATTCGTGCGTGTGATTAAGTCTTCTTAAATGTTTTGGTGGTGGTTTGTTAAAAGTCTTCGTCCATTGAAAATGATTTACTGTCAGTTTCTCCTCCCATAACGCCCGCTTTCTGGTATTCTGCAACTCTTTTTTCAAAAAAGTTGGTTTTACCCTGGAGAGAGATCATTTCCATGAAATCAAATGGATTCGTTGAGTTATAAATTTTGTCGCATTCCAGCTCTGATAGGAGTCTGTCTGCAACAAATTCAATGTACTGGCACATCAAGTCTGAATTCATACCGATCAGCTTGACTGGAAGCGCATCCGTGACAAATTCTTTTTCTATTTCTACAGCATCCCGAATGATGGCCGTAACAGTTTCTTTCGGAAGTTTGTTTTGAATGTGATTGTTATATAGCAAACAAGCAAAATCACAGTGTAGACCTTCGTCTCTGGATATCAATTCATTGGAGAAGCTCAGTCCCGGCATCAACCCTCTTTTCTTCATCCAGAAGATTGAGCAGAAGCTTCCAGAGAAGAAAATTCCTTCTACAGCTGCAAACGCAATCAATCTTTCAGCGAAGTTTCCTTCGTCTATCCATCTCAAAGCCCAGTCGGCTTTCTTCTTAACACAGTCCATGGTTTCGATGGCATGGAACAACTTGTCTTTCTCTTTAGGGTCTTTGACGTAAGTGTCTATTAATAAGGAGTAAGTTTCAGAGTGGATATTTTCTATGGCAATCTGAAAACCGTAGAAGAATTTGGCCTCAGTATACTGTACCTCTGCAACCATATTCTCGGCGAGGTTCTCATTAACAATTCCATCACTAGCGGCGAAGAATGCCAGCACGTGAGTGATGAAGTGTCGCTCACCGTCGTTTAACTCTCTCCAGTCTTTTAAATCCTGACTCAGGTCTATTTCCTCAGCAGTCCAAAAACTCGCCTCGGCTTTTTTGTAAAATTCCCAGATATCGTGATGAGTAATTGGAAAAAGAACAAATCGATCTTTGTTCTCTTGAAGGATAGGTTCTACAAAATCGTTCATGCGCTTCTTTCCAGCTATATTTTTAGTTCAACAATACGTTCAGTTCAACGTAAAACACGCCTCTGGCCAATTATTTCAGTGGTTTAACTCTACGTTATAAAAAAATGGAAAAGACCTAGTTGGTGGTTCAGATTTCCCAAAGGCCGTGTACAAATGTTAATAAAAGGTGGATAAAATCCAAAGCCAGAAATCCGTTAAAACATAGGACTTTTTGAAGCTCGAAAAATGAGATAATTGCTTGAAAATATGAGGGTTAATCCAATAATTGGAAAGAGGCACTTCATTAAATTTGAGCTGCAAATGGGGTTAGGATTTTTTGAAAAAAAATGAAAAAGTTTTCCACAACTTAAATCCTGCAAAGTGCATTTGAAAATTGAATTCATTCACTTACCTTTGCAATCCTTTTTGAAAATAGAGAAAAAATGTACGCAATCGTAGACATAGCGGGGAAACAATTCAGAGCCGAGAAAGACAAGTTCCTTTACACGCCTCTTTTAGAGGGTGACGAAGGAAGTAAGGTTGACTTTAAAGAAGTCTTATTGGTTGACAATGAAGGCAAAGTGAAGGTTGGCTCACCCAATGTAAAAGGAGCTTCTGTTTCTGGTAAGATTCTGGAGCATGTGAAAGGAGACAAAGTGATTGTTTTCAAGAAGAAAAGAAGAAAAGGTTATAAAGTCAAGAACGGTCATCGTCAGGACTTCTCTAAAGTATTGATCGAAGACATAAAAGGATAATACCATGGCGCATAAGAAAGGTGTAGGTAGTTCGAAAAACGGACGGGAGTCGGAAAGTAAACGACTCGGTGTAAAAATTTACGGTGGTCAAAAAGCCATCGCTGGAAATATCATCGTTAGACAGAGAGGGACGAAGCATCATCCTGGCAACAATGTTGGGATCGGTAAGGATCACACGTTGTTCGCGCTAGTGGATGGAACAGTGAAATTCCAGAAAGGCTACAAGGACAGATCGTTTGTCCATGTAGATCCAACAGCTTAAAACTTACGAATCATAAAAAAAGGAACCCTCGTCATTGACGAGGGTTCCTTTTTTGTTGTGCGCTTTTTTAGACTAAGCCTTAACCGGATTCTTTCTCGGTCGGCCAGGAAGAACCGTGTCAGGTTTGAACCCGTTCTTGTATCTTTTCTTTCTGGTTTTCCACACCTTGAAGTTGTTTTTATTCCCAACTTCAAACTGCCACTTCATGTGTTCGGAAGGGGTCATCCACTCCAGATTGCTCACTGAGTTATTTCGTGGGTTGTTATCCTTATGGATAATCATCGTTTTCTCCTGATCATTTTTCTTCAAGAAAGCTTTTGCCGTTTCCTTATGAGGATAAACCGTTCTTCTTTTCTTGTCGTCATCGATCAAATCAAGGAAGTAGCACTTGCATACTTTGTTCCATCTTTGTCTCATCATCTTGCCTCGGATCTTCATGTGAACCTGAGACCCCTTGTGCCATACTTTTCTGGTTTTGCTTCTTATTTTTCCCTTGGAAGAGATTTCATAATTAGAGAAACCTTCAATTGGCGCCCATTCTTCTTTTTCGCTTTTTTGTGCCATATTGCTCGTTGTGTTTTGGATTAAAAAATTGGTGATTTCAGTGGTTGATGGTTAATGTCTGAAGCCACTTACAAATAGGTTATAAGCGAATCTAGTATATTTTTTATATTATCAAATGATAACAAAACAGTTTAATTGAATATTTAACAAATAACCGCTTTAGAGAGAGTTAAAATGGTTTTATATAATGTTACAGTGAGCGTGGATAGTGAAGTAGAATCGGAATGGTTGACTTGGATGAAGTCTGAGCATATTCCGGAAGTTATGGATACGGGATTCTTTGTGTCACATAGGATAATGAAGATGCTGAATGATCAGCCTGACGCGACAGGTCCGACCTATGCTATACAATATGAGCTGGAGACCATGGGGCACCTAGATCAGTACCTGAAAGTCGAGGCTCCAGGCTTGCAGCAAAAACATATGATGCGTTTCGGTCAGAGGTGCATCGCTTTTCGGTCGGTTCTCGAAGAGGTCTAAAAATCAATATTGCAATTGACCCATTCAGAGTCAAAATTGGTTTTGTACTTCTTATAAAAATTTATCGCTGGTTCATTCCAGTCCAGAACCTGCCACATCATTCCTGTGCAGTCATTTTGTTTGCCAATCTCCAAGGTTGCTTCAAAGAGTCCCTTGCCAATTCCTTTCCCACGATAGCCTTCATTAACAATTAGATCTTCTAGATAAAGTCGCTTTCCTTTCCAGGTGGAATACCTGTAATAATATATGGATGCTCCAAAAATGGCTCCATTTACCTCTGCGACCAGCGACCCAAAAACTGGTTGATCTCCGAAACCATCAACGAGCATTTGTTCTCTGGTGTTAACAACGGCATCAGGCTCTTTTTCGTAAACCGCCAGTTCTACAATTAAATCCAATAGGGCTGGGATGTCATCTTTTTCTCCCTTTCTGATCGTGAAATCCATAAAACGAAGCTAATAAATACCTCTAAGTATTGAATTATTAGCCACAAGAGTGTTTGCTGCTATGAAAATGCAGATAGAATAATTGTAATTATGATAATTGCATCGTTTGCGGATAAAAAATGAACGAAAAAAATACAAAAAGCTTGATTTCGTTATACTTTTGCCTAGAAAATGATCCATTCATTAGATGAAATACATTAATTGACTGGATCTCTTGAAAAAATTGAACCGCTAAAACAAGAAATTATGGCAAAAGCGAAACTTGAGTACCTATGGCTTGATGGGTACAAACCAACTCAGAACATCAGGAGTAAAACGAAATTGGTAGAAGACTTCAGTGGGAAGCTGGAGGATTGTCCGATGTGGTCATTCGATGGCTCATCGACAGAACAAGCAGAAGGAAATTCATCCGATTGTTTGTTGAAACCGGTGGCTTTATACCCTGATCCAGCAAGAAAAAATGGCTGGTTAGTGATGACCGAGGTTCTGAGTGCAGATGGAACTCCTCACCCTTCAAACGGCAGAGCTACCATTGAAGATGATGATAACGACTTTTGGTTCGGATTCGAACAAGAGTACTTCATCATGGATTCTAGAACACTTTTACCATTAGGCTTCCCTCCTGGAGGGTATCCTGGTCCACAGGGAATGTATTACTGTTCAGTGGGTGGAAAGAACACTTGGGGTCGTGAGATCGTCGAAGAACATATTGATTTGTGCCTTGAGGCCGGGATCAATGTAGAAGGTATTAATCAGGAAGTAGCTGCTGGTCAGTGGGAGTTTCAATGTTTCGCTAAAGGAGCGAAATTGGCTGGAGACGAAATGTGGGTCGCAAGATATCTTTTGGAAAGAATCACAGAGCAGTATCACTATTACATAGAATGGCATCCAAAACCTGTCAAGGGTGACTGGAATGGATCGGGTATGCATGCCAACTTCTCCAATTCTGTGTTGCGAAATGCTGGCAACAAAGAAACGTATGAGGCGGTTTGTGAGGCATTTAGACCAGTAGTGGACGAGCACATCGCGGTATACGGTGCTTATAATGATGAGAGATTGACTGGTGCGCACGAGACTCAATCAATCGATCAATTCTCTTATGGCGTGTCTGATAGAGGAGCGTCCATCAGAATTCCTATTGCCACTGTTGAAAATGGCTGGAAAGGCTGGTTGGAAGACAGAAGACCTGCTTCAAACGGTGATCCATACAAGATCGCTGCGCGAATCATCAAAACTGTCAAGTCGGCAAAAGTTTAATCAGAATAAAGGACTAAAAAAAAGGGTGGCCGTATCGGTCACCCTTTTTTTGATGTTGATCTGTTACAATTTCTCTTTGGCAATATCTGGTAGTACGCCCATGTTGTACCAGGCAAAAGCATAACGATCTGCTTGCTGCTCTATGGTTTTAGTGATTGGAGTTCCCGCACCATGTCCCGCATCCGTTTCAATTCTTATCAAAACGGGGTTGTCACCCACATGATGTTCTTGCAGTGTTGCGGCAAACTTGAACGAATGAGCCGGTACTACTCGATCATCGTGATCCGCAGTGGTGACCATCGTCGCTGGGTAGGCAGTCCCTGGTTTCAGTGCATGAACAGGGGAGTAATTGCGTAGATATTCAAACATTTCTTTCGAATCCTCTGATGTACCATAATCACTAGCCCAGCCAGCACCTGCCGTGAATTTATGATAACGAAGCATGTCCAACACTCCTACGGCAGGGAATGCCACCTTGGCCAAATCAGGTCGTTGGGTCATTGTAGCCCCAACCAAAAGTCCGCCATTGGATCCTCCAGCAATTGCCAAATATTCACTGGAGGTATAGCCCTCTGAAATCAAGTATTCTCCAGCAGCAATGAAATCATCAAAAACATTCTGCTTTTGCATTTTGGTGCCTGCCTTGTGCCACTTTTCGCCATATTCGCCACCACCTCTCAGATTGGGCTGAGCGTAAATTCCACCATTTTCCAACCAGACAATTCTTGATGTGCTGAAGCTTGGCCCCAGACTAATGTTGAATCCGCCATACGCGTAGAGATAGGTTGGATTTTTTCCATTCAATTCGATTCCTTTCTTATGGGTGATAAACATCGGGACTTTCGTCCCATCCTTACTTTCATAAAAGACCTGCTTAGTTTCATATAGATCTGGATCAAATTTGACATCTGGTCGCTCATATAATTCTGACTCGCCGCTTTCAATGTCATATTTATAAATGGAAGTCGGAGTGGTGAACGATGTGAAATAATAATAAAGCTCCTTTTCGCTCATTCTGGCCCCAAAGCCACCCACGTTTCCAATGCCTGGAAGCTCGACTTTTCTCACAAGGTTGCCATCCAGATCAAACTGATGAACTTCGTCTTTGGCATCCACCAGGTAATTGGCGAAGAAATACCCTCCACCTGTTCCAATACTTAAAACATTTACGGTTTCAGGGATTACATCGGTCCAGGTTGAGATGGTGGGATCCGCAATAGTAGTGCTAACCAATCTCTGGTTTGGAGCGTCCGCATTGGTTTGGATGAACAGTTTGTTTCCCTCAGAGTGAGCAATATACTCGTCGGTTTCCATGTCCTCATCCACGGTGATGATCTCCGAATTAGGATCGTTCAAATCTCTAATGAAAAGGACATTTCCACTCGTACTAACTGCTGCAGAGATGACCAAGTAGCGATAATCCTCGGTGAGGTAACCAAAAATGTATCGATAAGGTTGGGCTTCTCCACCAAAAACCAACTCGTCTTCACTTTGAGGCGTGCCGAGTTTATGGTAGTACATCTTGTGGTACTGGGTTATGGCAGAAAGTGCGCTTCCATCCTTCGGCTTATCATAGCTGCTGTAGTAGAAACCCTCGTTCCCTTTCCAGGAGATGCCGCTGAACTTGATATTGTGGAGTGTATCACCGACCATTTCCTTGGTCTCGGTATTCATTACCAAAGCCTTACGCCAGTCGGATCCGCCAATGGAAATCATATATCCGAAAAGTGCTCCATCGTCCGTGAAAGATGTTCCGGCTAAAGAAATAGTCCCATCCTCCTTGAACTTGTTCGGGTCAATAAAAATCTCACCCGGGCCGTCTTCGTCTGGCTTCTTTCTCCAAAGAACATTCTGGTTTTGAAGGCCATCATTGCGGTAATAATAATCCCAGTCGCCGTTTCTGGTTGGAGCGTAAACCCGCTCATAGTCGTATAATTCTTCCAGACGTTTTTTAAGATTTTCTCGGTAAGTGATGTTGTCCAGATAAGCGAAGGTCACGTCATTCTGCCTCTGAACCCAGTCTGCCGTCTCATCGGACATGTCGTCCTCCAGCCATCGGTAAGGATCGGGGACCTCCACGCCGAAGTAATTATCGACAGTGTCCACCTTCATGGTTTCAGGATAGGCATCCACCGTCACCGGAGGGTCGGCTTTTTGTTCTTGTTGGCACGAAATAAAAATTCCAGTGCCGATAAAAGCCAATAGTAATTTTTTCATGGTCGTTGTTTTTAATTCGAACTTACAATTTAGCGATTGCACCACTTTTCCAAGACAGCTGAATTGGGTTTTACTCGAACGGTTGACTAGCTTTCTTGTGTGAATATTCTAATCGCATGCGATAAATTTCGAGGTTCTCTGGAAGGAGACCAGGTTGTAGAACAACTGACTATTGGGCTTTTGGAAAAGCTGCCAGATGCAAAAAATGAAACTTCCGTTTTGGCCGACGGAGGTGAGGGTAGCATGGAAATCATTGGGACTGCTCTGGGAGCAAAGCGAATTAGAATCCAGGTCAGAGACGCCATTGGCCATGAGCGAGAAACTTCATTTTTTTATCAGGAGAAGGAAAAGACCGCCATCCTTGAAATGGCAGCTTACATTGGACTTGCAACTTTATCTTCTGAAGAAAGAAACCCAACCCACACAAGTTCTTTCGGGTTAGGTGAGGCGATGAAAAAAGCGATCAACCTCGGCGCAAGAAAAATCATTTTGGGCATTGGGGGATCAGCCACGAATGATGGAGGAGCTGGGGTACTGGAGGCACTTGGGTTTCAATTTCTAAATGAGAAAGGTGTGAGTTTCAGTCCCGTGGGCGGAAATCTGAACGAAATCAGTGAAATCATTAGACCAGAAAAGGACGAATTCGGAGACGTTGAAATAACAATCGCCAGTGATGTGGACAATTTGATTTGCGGCCCGAAAGGTGCATCGTTCACTTACGGAATGCAAAAAGGAGCGAAAGAAAATGAGTTGCCGGAGCTTGATGACAACTTGCGGCATTATGCTGAGTTGGTGGCCGGCATTACAGGGTCAGAGGTTTTCGAGAAGAGTGGATACGGAGCGGCGGGAGGGGTTGCTTTGAGCCTGTGTGAATTTCTAGGCGCAACACTCAGAAGTGGAAGCGAACTCATCTTTGAACTTTTGAATCTGAAAGAAAGGATCAAATGGGCAGATGTGGTCATCACCGGAGAGGGAAAAATCGATCACCAAACGGCCCATGGCAAGGCGATCGCTCCAATAATTCACTCGGCTGGTGAGAAATCAATTTACCTCGTCTGTGGGATTTTTGAGAAAACAGGCGATGCAGTTCTCGATAAACTTGATCGATTCGAACTGGCAAAGTTGGCAGATGAACTAAAATTGGATTCATTCTCAGATGCAAAGGTATTGGCTGTTGAGGCCGGGAGAAGAATCGCTCAGGATATCAAACGAAAATCAAATAGAGGATAAAAACGGTGGCTATCGCAGTTATCCCTTGAGCAAGAGTAATCAAGGTGTACGACCGGTATCCCTGCTTCATCGAAAAACCACTCATTTGGGTGACCACCCAGAAATAGGAGTCGTTGGCATGCGAGACGACCATGGCTCCCGCTCCAAACGACGAGACCAGCAACGCCAGTTCAAGCGGACTTTCAATGCCCATATCTGAGACAAAAGGGGCAAGTATGGCGCTTCCAATGACTAAAGCCGAAGTGCTGGATCCTTGCGCAGTTTTCAACAGCGCAGCAATTCCAAAAGCTAAAACCAGCAGCAATCCGAAGCTCATTTGTCCTCCCGCAAATTGATTTGATAATAGCTCAGTCAATGGTGTGGCTTTCAAAACCGCTCCAAATGCGCCACCCGCTCCGGTGATTAAGATTATAGGTCCGGCTTGAACAACTCCACTTCCAAATAATTCACTCTGATCTCGGAATTTGATCTTTGGAAGCGCCTGGATCATGGCCAGCAGACTTCCAATTATCAAAGCAATAATCGGCTGCCCAAGAAAAGAAACTATTGAAAGATCAACCTCTAGTAGACTAAAAATCGAAGATCCGGCAATTAGAAGTATCGGGACAAGAATGGGCGTAGCGGCCCAAAGAATGTTCATTCTTTCTTCATAAGCGGAAGGAGTTTGTTCATTGTCAAGATGAATCTGAATCTTACCACCAAATCGATTCGAAAGCCAGATACAGACAATCAATACAGGGATAGAAATCACGATTCCAACAAGGATGATGACGCCAAGGTGGTTGGCCGCTCCCAGGTTGCCTGCCACTGCGATGGGGCCGGGGGTCGGAGGAATCAACGTATGAGAAGTGTAGAGTCCGGTGGCCAATGCCAGAGACATGGAGGCCGAGGATTTACCTTGCTTGGAGGCCAAAGTGTGACTCAGTTTGGATAAAATCACGAAAGCGGAATCACAAAATACTGGTATGCTCACTATTGCTCCGAGCAACCCCATCGCCGTGGTTGTTCGGTTGCTACCAAGAAGTTGAAGGACGAAATCAGTGATGGAATCAAGCGCGCCGGATTTTTCTATGAAAACACCGATTACCGTTCCCAAAACCACAATCAGACCGATTCCGGAAAGAATAGCACCGAATCCAGACGAGATGGTCTTGACTAAAACCAAGCTGTCCATGCCGGTGGCGAATCCAACCAGCAGGCAACTAAGTATCAGTGCCAGAAACGGATGAAGTTTCAGGTAGTTTGTGGCCAGAATGATGAAGCCGATGGCTCCACAAATAATTAGTGCAATTAGAGGCAGTGTCACGCCTCTAATTTAAACTCATCCTATTTGGTAATCTCCCCAAATCCCAGATACGACGCTAAAACTTTCGGCATCTTAATTCCATTCTCGGTCTGGTTATTCTCCAGAATAGCTGCGATAATTCGAGGGAGTGCCAGTGCGCTTCCGTTCAGGGTATGCGCCAGCTCTTTTTTGCCCTCTGCATTTTTGTGCCGAAGCTTCAGGCGGTTGGCCTGATAGGTTTCGAAATTTGAGACAGAGCTTACTTCCAGCCACTTCTGCTGAGCCGCAGACCATACTTCGAAATCATAAGTCAGCGCAGAGGTAAACCCAAGATCACCACCACACAGTCTCAAAATTCGATAAGGCAGTTCCAGGGATTTGATCAGACTTTCTACATGAGCCACCATTTCATCCAGCACCTTATAAGAGTCTTCAGGCTTCACCACTTGGACAATCTCCACCTTGTCAAACTGATGCAGGCGGTTTAAACCTCTCACATGGGCTCCCCATGACCCAGCCTCTCGACGGAAACACGGCGTGTATCCGCAATTCTTGATCGGCAGGTCATCCACTTTTTGGATGGTATCTCGGTACATATTTGTAATTGGCACCTCCGCTGTAGGTATTAAATACAAGTCAGAATCTGAGATGTGATACATCTGGCCCTCCTTATCTGGAAGCTGACCCGTTCCCTTACCTGATTCTTCGTTGATGACCACAGGCGGTTGTACTTCCAGGTAACCGGCCTTGTCGGCGGCATCCAGAAAATAGTTGACCAAGCCTCGAACCAGTCGAGCTCCTTTTCCTTTATATACAGGAAACCCCGCTCCGGTAATTTTCACACCAAGTTCAAAGTCAATCAGATCGTAATCCTGAATCAGCTCCCAGTGCGGTTTTGCTTTGTCATGAAG
>CBDBUY010000003.1:0-135656 GCA_965212145.1 Cyclobacteriaceae bacterium
AGTGATTTCAGCTTTTTTCGCAAGGATTTAATGGTTAGTTCTCCAATTTTATAACTCACAGCTTGTCCCGGCCATCCAATGTATCGGTCGATCTCTGTATTCACTTCATGGAGTGATAGTGCCGTATTATCAGCCATGAATTTGACAGCTTCTTCTCTGGTCCATCCTTTATAATGAATCCCGACATCCACGACCAATCGACATGCTCGCCACATTTCGTACGTGTATCTGCCAAACCACTCGTATGGGGTCTCATAAATGCCCATTTCTTCTCCTAGAAACTCTGAGTACAGTCCCCAGCCTTCACCAAACGCGCTGATGTAGTAGTTTTTTCTAAATTCAGGTAAATCTTCCAATTCAGCAGCCATCATGATCTGGAGATGGTGCCCAGGAACGGCTTCATGAAGGCTGAGTGCTGGAAGCGTGTAAAGAGGACGACTTGGTAGATTATATGTGTTGACCCAGTACGTTCCGGGTTTGTTGTTTTTACGATCTCCGGGTACATACCTGCCACCTGTGTAGGTCGGAGCAATGTTGTCGGGAACGGGTGCAACGGTAAATGGCAATTCATACAGTTCTGAAAACAGCTTGGGCAGTTCCCCCTCGGCGCGCTTACTGATCCAAGCAGCTCGGCTTAGAAGTTCTTGGGAGTAGATGCATAGAATTGTGGATCCGTCCTAAGAAATCGATAAATTCTTGAAAACTGCCCTTGAAGTTCAGCTCTTCAATGATCCGGTTCATTTGACTTTTAATCCGCGCGACTTCTGGTGTCCAAGGTTGAAAACTGAATCTGGGCTCATATTCAAGGTCGTGAAGTGTCTCACTCGGTTTTCGTAGAATTCTTTTCCATTCGCTTGCGTCAACACGCCAACTTTATCCGGAGCTGCCTTTAGGTATTTTTTCTCAAAGAATGTCTTAAGGTCTTTGTAAGCCGGTTGAATGTCGTTTCGAAGTATTCTCGCGACCTCATTTCTAAATCTCGCCTTCTCGGTTTCATCAATGTTTTCTGGGAAATTCAGAACCGGTTGATAAAAAGTATTCTTTTCCAAATCGGAAATCCACGGTTCGAGTAAATCGATAATATTTCGGACGATAACTTTCGGCACCATGATGCCCTCTTTCGTCCCTTGCGTGAGTAACTCATGTTCCTGCTTCACCACTTCAGCGAAGGTGGGCAGCCATCCTATATAAGATTGATAATCTGCACTTGTGCTAAAGGGTAGATTGGAAAGGAAAAATACCGGAGAGCTAAAACGGCCACCCTCTGCATTAATGGTGATCAGATATCTTTTGAACTGTACAGAGCTAATATCATCTCTAAGCTGAAGTATTTTGATTTCGAGATTAATTTTTTCTTGGATGGAGAGTTTGTCGGTCTCCAAAGATTCCAATCGGTCCAACTGGGCTGCAAGCAAATTTGTGTTTGAGAAGAAGCTTCTTGACATCCATCACCGGAAACACGTCCGGATGGTTTCCTTCCCAGATAGGATTTTGAGTTTCGAAATTTTCCTCAATCCGGTCGATTTCAGAGAAAATATCTTCAAGTTCATTTTGAGCAAGTGCAACCACCGAAATGACAATGAACAGCAGAGAGACTGAAGTTTTCATATGATTTTTATGATCCTCCCAATTTACATCGTTTTGCTAGATTACTCTAGAAACTATTACATTCGCAATCAAAATTCACTCACATGAAAAAGATCGGACTTTCCCTTTTATTCGTTGGAGTTTTTGCATTTGTGCAAGCTCAGGAAGATGAAAAAACAGTCAAATTTCTGTTAGGTGCTGCCTTCGAGTTTGGTGGTGACGAAGTGGCGAAAGTTCTATTCACCAATGGGGATGATCAAGCAATCAGGGCCGGACAAGGTGGATCAATACACGGTGGTCTGGAGGTTGCCTTTCCAGTGTGCTGAGGAGGTTCGATTCAGAGGGTCTATCGGATATAAATATGTGACCACTTCGGCAGAAAACGCAAACATCACTTTAACGAGAATCCCTTTGCATGCCTCATTGAATTATGTCATTCAAGATGCCGTGCGACTCGGAGTGGGCGTTGCGGCGCATCAAAATCAATTCAAATTCAAGGCGGATGGACTAGGTGATGATTTTGAGTTTAAAAGCACGGCCGGACCGATGTTCGAAGTGGCTTATAAATGGTTTGGATTGGTTTACACATCCATGAATTACGAGGATGAGAATCCGGAACCACCTATGACGCCAGCTCTTTCGGTTTTACTTTCTACGGAACATTCTAAGCAAGTCTCTGTTTAGAAGCTCAGGGGTAACCAAGGTCGCATTCCTGCGTTACAGGAGACATGAAACTACTGCTTTGGTTTATTCTCTTGATACTATGCTGGCCTATTGCTCTGACGATAGCCATGCTATACCCGATTCTTTGGCTTCTTGCTTTGCCATTTAGAATCCTCGGGTTTTGCCGTTGAAGGATTGTTGGAATTTATTAAAGCGCTCTTCTTGCTTCCAGCCCGAATGCTCCGCTAAACCTCTTTATCCAGCAAATCGGTCACCACGTGATAACGATCGTGGATCGTCCACCGATGAGGTGATAACCTCGCCAAAACTTGGATCCGCTTTCAACATCAATTTTTTACACTCGGGACTGAGGTGAATCAGCTGCAACTTCTTCCCAGCGGATAAATATTTGGCGGCCAAATTACTCAACGCCTCCACACCAGAGTGATCCGACACTCGGGATTCCATGAAGTCAATTTCCACCTGATCAGGATCATCTGTTACGTCAAACTTGCCGTTAAAAGCTTGGACCGAACCGAAGAATAGCGGCCCCCAGATTTCGTAAACTTTGGTGCCGTCTTCTTTTAATCTTTTCCGTGCTCGAATCATCGTGGCGTTCTTCCAGGCAAACACCAATGCCGACATGATCACACCCACGAACACGGCAATCGCCAAGTCCTGCCACACAGTAACCACGGATACTGTAATCAAAACAAATGCGTCCGATTTCGGGATTTTATTGATGATGCGGAAACTACTCCACGCAAACGTGCCAATGACGACCATGAACATGACGCCAACCAGTGCAGCGATTGGAATTTGCTCAATCAATGGAGCACCAAAAAGAATAAAGCAAAGCAGAGCTACTGCTGCTACCAATCCCGACAATCGACCTCTTCCCCCGGAGTTGATGTTGATGATAGACTGCCCGATCATGGCACATCCACCCATTCCACCAAAAAGCCCGTTCAGCATATTGGCACCACCTTGTGCCAAACACTCTCTATTTCCACTCCCTCTTGTTTCAGTTAATTCATCTACCAAATTGAGCGTCATTAATGATTCTATTAAACCTACGGCCGCAAGTAAAAAAGCCGTGGAAATCACTAGTCCCCAATGCCCATCCATGGTATGTATAATATCGAAAATGCCCGCCTGAAAAGTGGGCAGTGAACCTTCCAAACCAGTCCCTCCACCATCAAGAATAAATGAGCCAACGGTGCTGACATTTAATCCACCAAAAATGGTAATCCCTGCCACGACAATGATGGCAATCAAGGCCGCTGGTAATTTCTTGGTCAGCTTGGGTAGGAAAAACATGATGGCCATGGTAAGTGAAACGAGCCCAATCATCATATAAAGCTCCGAGCCCTGAATCCATTTGGTCACGTCGTTTTCGGTTGACATGAACATGCTCAGCTGAGACAAGAAAATCACGATAGCCAGTCCATTGACAAAGCCCATCATCACTGGATGAGGGATGAGGCGAACAAATTTCCCGAGACGCAATACCCCGGCCAACATCTGAAATGCTCCAACGATCAAAAGTGTGATAAAGAGCCATTGCAAGCCGAGATTATTGATTGGGTTGGATAGGTTGTCCCCAACCAGATTACCCTGCTGGATCAGGTGAACCATCACCACCGCCATGGCTCCAGTCGCTCCTGAGATCATTCCTGGTCGGCCACCGAACAATGCGGTGACTATCCCCATCATGAAGGCACCATACAATCCTACTAGCGGATCTATGCCCGCCACAAACGCGAAAGCAACCGCCTCGGGAACCAATGCAAGTGCAACGGTAAGACCAGAGAAAATATCGTCTTTTGGGTTGAAAGTGAAGTTGTTAAGTAGCTTCTTCATGGACTGTCTTTGCTGAAAAAAGTGGCGAAGATAGATGATGTTGATGTATGGTGTAGAAGAAACTTCGAAGGAGTTTGGTGTGGGAGTTATTGAACATGACCCTTTCAGAAAAATTTTACGTCGGCTGTCCATTTAGAGCATCTAGAATCGTTATCTTATCAAACCATAAAAACAAACCATGAAAAAGATTTTTACATTGTTCATTGCCCTGATCATGATTTCAGGGAGCGTGCTGGCTCAGGGAATTTCCAAAGAGGAACGAAAGAAAGCCCTGATGAGCTTGAAGGATTCACAAGCGGAGCTACTGGAAACAATCAAAGGCTTAAGTGCTAATCAGCTGAACTTCAAGCCCGCTGAAGATGCCTGGTCAATCGCAGAATGTGTCGAGCATATTGCCATTTCTGAGAAGAACATTTTCGGCATTGTGGAAATGACGCTGCAACAACCCGCAGATCCAGCTCGGCGATCTGAAGTTAATATGACCGACGATCAGGTTGTGGGATTGATCAGCAGCCGAGAGCGAAAGGTAAAAACCAGAGAGGAGTTTGAGCCGACCAACAGTTTTGGATCATACGAGGAGACTTTGGACGCATTTGTTTCCAGACGTAAGGACAACATGAAGTTTGTGAAAACGACAGACGAGGATCTCAGAAATCGATACTTCGAATTTCCTTTTGGGTTGGTAGACAGCTATCAGGTTGTTTTGTTTATGTCTGGTCATACAGTCAGACACACCAAGCAGATTAAGGAGATTCTTGAGAGCGGAGATTTTCCGAGTTCATAAGAATGAATCAAAGAAAAATAAAAAACCCGAGCGCTTCGCTTTCGGGTTTTTTATTGAATTGAAAGGTACACGCCGTACCAGTGAGATAACGCTCCACCGAGCACAAACAGATGCCAGATGGCATGGTGATATTCATACCTTTTCCATAGGTAAAACAGCGTGCCTACCGTGTAAAAAACTCCTCCGATTCCTATCCAGATGAGAATTTGCGTGGGTATCAATTCCAGAAAATCACCAATGGCAAAAATGGCCATCCAGCCCATGATCAGGTAGATGATGGTGGAGACCACTTTGAACCTACCTGTGAAGAATATTTTCAGAATGGAACCAACCAGCACACAACCCCATAGGATTTCCAGGATTAAGGCGCCACGGGAATTGTTCATAAATTCAATGATGAAAGCGGTGTAGGTTCCGGCAATCAGGCAATAGATGCTAATGTGATCTACGACTCTCCATTTGCGTTTTTGGTTTTCATCAGCGTGCCAGTGATAGATAGAGGAGGCTGACAACATGAAGATAAATGTCAGCGAAAAAACCAGAGTAGCCCAACTACCTCCCAGCGATTGCAGCAATGGTAATCCGATGATCCCGAAGAGAGCTCCGGGAGCGTGTGTGAGAACATTGGCTCGCTCCAATTTTGAAAGATTTTTTAGCACAACGCGAAGCTAGCATTTTATGTCAGGGATCGAGCTTAATGCTAGTCGCATTCGCCCAAAGATTTTACTAACTTCGCACCCCAATTCGAATACGTTTTAAACTCAGATTCTGACAAAATGAAGATACTTGTTTGCATCACGCATGTGCCGGATACCACATCCAAAATTGCGTTTACGGATAACAACACCAAGTTTGACAAAAATGGTGTCCAGTACATCATCGGCCCATACGATGATTATGCGTTGGCTAGAGCAGTGGAATTGAAAGAGGCCACTAATGGAACCATCACTGTGCTGAATGTTGGAGAAGCTGAAACTGAGCCGACGATAAGAAAAGCTTTGGCGATAGGAGCAGATGACGCCATTCGTGTAAATGCGTTCCCCGAGGATGCATTTTTTGTAGCTAAACAGATTGCCAAAATCGCTCAGGAAAATTCTTACGATTTGATTTTGATGGGTCGTGAATCTATTGATTTCAACGGCGGTCAGGTACACGGAATGGTCGGTGAAATGCTTGGAATTCCTTCACTTTCTCCTGTGATGACATTGGACATTGAGGGAAGTACTGCGAAGATGACTCGTGAAATCGAAGGAGGAAAAGAATATGTGGAGGCTGATCTTCCATTGGTTCTCGGATGTCAGGAGCCAATCGCTGAATGGAAAATACCCAACATGAGAGGAATCATGTCAGCGAGAACCAAACCGCTCAACGTAGTGGATCCAAGCAGTGATGAGCCGGCGACTACCGTCGACAACTTCGAATTGCCACCAGCGAAAAGCGGAGTGAAAATGATCGATGCAGATAACATCGACGAGTTAGTTAATCTATTGAAAAACGAAGCAAAAGTTATTTAAGATGTCAGCACTTGTATTTGTAGAACTAGACGAAGGAAAAGTAAAGAAATCCTCATTGGAGGCGGTGAGCTACGCAAAGGAAGTTGCTGGCGATGCAACCGCAATCGTTTTTGGAAACATGGAAGACGCTGACGCGATCGGTGCTGCCGGCGCTTCCAAAGTACTTCATGTAACGGACGAAAAACTAGCCACACCGAATATCATGGCATATTCATCTGCCATCGCAGAGGCCATGAATGCAGGCGATCATAACATGTTGGTTTTGGCGAAAAGCTCTCTTGGTGACCCGGTTTCAGCCAGAGTGGCGATCAAAGTGAATGCTGCCTTGGCGGCCAACGTCAGTGAAGTGCTATCAGGTGACATGGTCAAGACAAGCATTTACACAGGTAAGGCTTTTGCCAACACGAAATTGAGTGGAGAGAAAAAAATCATTTCCATCAAGAAGAATGCAATTGAAATCAAAACAGATGGCGGTTCTGCCTCGGTGGAAATATTCTCACCGGCTATCAATGATGGCGATTTCAAAGTGACAGTGACTAAGACCGAAAAGGCTGAGGGTGATGTCTTGTTGCCGGAGGCTGATATCGTGGTATCAGGCGGACGAGGATTGAAAGGCCCGGAAAACTGGGGGATGATAGAAGAGCTGGCCAAAACCCTTGGTGCAGCAACCGGTTGTTCAAAGCCTGTATCAGACATGGACTGGAGACCTCACCACGAGCACGTTGGGCAGACAGGGATCAAGGTAAGCCCGAGCTTATACATTGCCGTTGCAATTTCTGGAGCTATTCAGCATTTGGCAGGAGTGAACTCGTCAAAATTCATTGTAGTGATTAACAAGGATCCGGAAGCACCATTTTTCAAAGCAGCCGATTACGGCATAGTGGGGGATGCTTTCGAAATTGTACCTAAATTAACCGAGGCAATTAAGGCACAGCAGGGATAAATGGCATCTGAAAAAATACAGCTGGAAATACTGGGACTGTCCTCGAGTCAATCCCAATCCGGTTCGTTTGCGCTGGTATTGGGCGAGGTTGGAGGTAGTCGACGGCTGCCCATCATCATTGGTATGTTTGAAGCTCAGGCCATTGCCATTGAGATTGAGGATATCACTCCGAATCGTCCGATGACACATGATCTTTTCAAGTCTTTCAGTGTAGAATTTGACATTCAGATTGAGGAGATTGTTATCTCAGACCTCAAAGAAGGGGTATTCTTCGGCCGAATCGTGTGTACTCAAAATGGGAAGACCATTGAGATAGATGCGCGACCTTCGGATGCGATTGCGATTGGACTTAGATTCAACGTAAACATTTACACTTACGAGAACATTCTGACAGAAGCAGGTATTGTCTTGACCGAGGAGAACGATGAAATTGTTACGGTGGAAGAGGCCGTTGCATCGGGAGATGAACTAAACCCTAAGAAGATTGAGGATCTGCCTACGGAGAAGCTCAAAGAAATGCTTAATGATGCTTTGAAAGCGGAAGATTACGAGCGAGCCGCGAAAATCCGCGACGAAATAAACCGAAGAAATTAATGGAATACTTACGGGCGATACTTGGCTTGGCCGTGCTGGTGGGCATTGGCTATTTGTTTTCGAATAATAAGAAAAAGGTCAAGTGGCGCATCGTGTGGGCTGGGTTGCTAATTCAAATTGTCTTCGGGTTGCTTATCGGATACGTTCCGTTTGTGGAGCGACTTTTCGGAATGGTCAGCGAAGCATTTGTGACCTTCCTGAATTTCTCCCTAAATGGGGCTGAGTTTCTTTATGGGGATTTGGCCAAAAACAATGTTGGAAATCCTGACGTCAAGCATAGTTTAGGATTTTTGTTCGTATTCCAGGCACTACCGACGGTTATCTTCTTTTCATCGGTCACGGCCGGATTGTATTACTTAGGAGTTCTGCAGCGCATTGTTTGGGTCTTTGCATGGGTGATGACCAAAGCAATGAAGCTGTCCGGAGCAGAAAGCCTCTCTGCGGCTGGGAACATTTTCCTAGGGCAAACTGAGGCTCCACTTTTGGTACGCCCATTCATCCCCAAAATGACTCAGTCAGAGCTTAACTGCCTTATGGTGGGTGGAATGGCTACTATAGCGGGGAGTGTTTTGGGTGCTTTCGTTTCCTTTCTTGGTGGAGGTGACCCTGTTGAACAGGCGCGCTTTGCTACTTATTTGTTGAGTGCATCCATCATGAATGCGCCAGCGGCCATCATCATGGCCAAGTTGTTCTTGCCAGAAGAGCATCCAGAAAAAATTGACCAGTCCATGAAAGTGAGCAAAGAAGGGCTGGGAGTGAATTTCGTGGATGCACTCGCACGAGGTGCAAGTGACGGTGTTAAACTCGCTTTGAACATAGGAGGTATGTTGCTCGCTTTTATTGCAATCATTTTTGCCGTGAACTGGATCTTGGTGGATGGAATTGGGAATGTTACCGGGCTCAATGCCTGGGTGATTGCTTCCACGGATGGCGCGTTCAGCGGCTTTTCACTTCAGTACATTCTGGGACAGATTTTCAGGCCATTTGCCTTCATCATGGGCGTGGATTGGTCGGAGACTGTCAAGGTAGGATCGTTATTGGGACAGAAAATTGTGATCAATGAATTTGTCGCCTACTTGAGTCTAGCCGACATGAAAGCTGGTGACCTTCTCAGTGAAAAGTCTATCGTAATTTCCACATACGCCTTGTGCGGATTTGCCAATTTCAGTTCTATTGCCATTCAGATTGGAGGAATTGGTGGCATGGCTCCCCAACGATCAGCTGATATTTCGAGATTGGGATTCCGGGCGCTCATAGCTGCGACACTCGCGACCATGATGACTGCCACCATTGCAGGGGTGCTTCTAGTGTAGAAGTGTTATCGAGTGTTAAGCACTGTTAAGTGCTGTTAGGATAATTTTTTGATCGTTTTGGATTGCTTAGAATTGAACTAATCAAATTCAACGATCATGAAAAAGGCTTCCATAATTTCAGTTTTTCTGCTCATCGCCAACATCGGCTACACGCAAAATCAGACATTAGAAAAATATTTCCGCGTCCTTGAAGAAAGCGGTTTTTCAGGAATCATCGCAGTTGGCCAAAATGGTGAGCCATGGTTAACCGTAGGGATTGGTGATATGGATAAAAGTCAGTCCAAGGAGTGGAGGATGCATACCATATCCACAACCGGATCAATCACCAAGCAATTCACCGCCGTAGCAATTCTGAAATTAGAGGAGGAGGGGAAGCTGAAAGTGACGGACAAAATCTCTAATTATTTTGATGATGTGCCTGTTGACAAAGCTGAAATAACGATCCATCATTTGCTGACGCATGGGGCTGGGTTACCGGGAGCTGTGGGAGATGATTACGAAATCCTAAGCGCCAGGGAATTTCAACAAAGAGCCATGAACGCTGAACTTTTGTTTAATCCTGGAGAAGGTTATGAGTACTCAAATGTTGGCTTCACATTGGCAGCCATGATCGTGGAACAGCTCTCCGGTAAGTCCTATGAGGAGTTTTTGATACAGGAGTTTTTTAAGCCTGCTGGGATGGAGAATACGGGCTACTTGATGCCAAAATGGAAAGAGAAGAACATGGCATTTGGCTTAAAAGGCGATCAGCCTTGGGGATCAAACTATGATCGCTACAAGGAAAAAGGAGAGGTTAGTTACCACCTCATTGGAAATGGAGGTGTACTTTCCACTGCTGAGGACATGATTAAATGGGACAAGGCGTTGACTTCAGGCTCGATCTTATCCAAGGAATCTTTGAATAAGGTTTTCACTAAACACAATCCCGAACCTGGAGGTGACTCTTTTTATGGGTATGGTTATGTAGTCGTGGATTATGATGGAGGAAAGTTGGTAAAACACAATGGAGGCAACCAGGTCTTTTTTGCGGATTATCTCCGGTTCCTCGACAAAGACCGGGTGATTTATGTCATGTGTAATAAGTCGGATAGGAAGTTCTTTGATGTGGCCATTGAGGTGGCTCGTATTCTTGATAACGCTGATTACGAGCCACAGGATATTACGAGCAAGCCCATGATGGTTCTTGACGATTTGCCTGATTCTCCTCTAAGTGTGACGATCCGGTCGTTCCTGAATAAGCTACCTCAAGCTAAATCTGATGATGAGTTCCGAGCGCTTGTTAAAGATCATTTGACGGATGATTTCGCGGATCAGTTTTCGCCCAGGGAGCAAGTTTCAATGATGAAAAACGTCCAGGAGCATCTGGGCCATCGAGAGATCGTAAAAGTAGAAGTGGTTCGTCAAGGACATTACAAGGTGTTTCTAGCTGATGACAAGCCTGAAACACTGATGTTGGAATTTGTGATGGGACCTTCTATTTCAGAACCTCGATTTGCTACATTGGGGGTTGATATATTTGATTAGCCTGAATTAGCGCTCTGGCTTGCAATATTTGCTAGTTTTCTTATTTCTTGATCCATGTCTTGAGCTTTACCCATGATCTGATTGAGTTGTTCCATCTCAGGATCATCCGGATGATTTAATTTAATCAGATCAACCACTCCCAGAATTTTCGTAATAGGAGATCGCAAAATATGTGAGTTCATAAATCTGTAATGAGCGAGCTGATCTGCCGCTTCTTTAACCTCAACTTTTTTCACATCAAGCAGCCTTTTTCGTTGCTTCTTGAGATCTACAATTTCTTTCTGTTGACTCAGAAGCAGGTTTGATTGTAGCAGTAGTTCTTCTTTGGAGTCTTGAATTTGCTTGCTTGCCATCTCAATCGCGACTTTGTTTCTATTGAATTTCTGCTTCAGAAACAAAGTAATCGCAATAAGGAGGATTGAGTTTACTAAGAAATCAAAACTCAATGATAAACTAGAGTAGTTGGGGTTAACAGGAAATGCCGAAAATTGCTTAAAGAAAGGAATGGATAGGCCGTAGCAAATCAAGAGAAACGGCGTAACCCATCCTCGAGTACTGATACAAATAAAAATCAGTAAAACCATTATCGTATAAGGAACAGGTCCATTCCATCCTCCATAATTGTTCCATACGGAACCCATTAACACAAGGCAGATGAGGAAAAAAATTGACGTGGCAAGTTGGAAGTACTTCTTGTGAAGGAGATATAACAGACCTAAAACTGTAACTGCTCCAACGTTGATTGCTAGAATTCCTTGATCGGCTTGAATTAGCAAGTTGTGAGAGAGTCTCAAAAATAAATATAACGTACCCAATATTATCCCAAAACGGAACACCTGCCTTTGGTATATCCGATATACATTTTGCTCGTTAGCCATAATTTTTTACTTGCTCACTGATATCCTCAGTCACTTGTTTAATATCTGATGCAGAATCTTTTATGATTTTCTTCAGGATATGACGTCCATCAAGTTCGTCAACTTCAGCAAGCAAGCTTTCGAGCTTTGGTTTTATTTGATCGCTCGCATTCAACGCAAAATCGGCAATGGAATCGTTATGATCAATCAATACCTTGGTTTGCTGGACAAATTCTTTGTTTATCTCCTTTGTTGAAGCCTTTATTTCATCATTCTGATCGCTCAGTTCCTCCCATTTCTTCTTGACAATGGCCAATTGTGATCCAAGGTCTTCCTTCGCGGCTAGAAGCTTGCTACTTTCCCGAATTAATGCGTACTTATAGAAAACAATGAGAATTACGATTGCCGCAGAGGTGTAATAGAAATCTTCGGCTCCTTGTAGTTTTTCTAGAAATAGTACCTGTGTGAGAACCCCTTCCAAATAACCATCGATTAACACTGTGAGTGATATTACGATGTATGTGGGTAACACGTATTTGATGGAATTATTATCACAGGCAAGGACCACAAATACACCTAGACCAAGTAGGTTATATTCTGTGCTACCCGCAACCCCTCCAAATTGCAGAAAATTTATTGCGAGTAAAATAGTGAGTGAAATGAGGATCGCTGGGTGAATTCTTGAAACTTTATTTGTGGCAATTAAGAAAGCAGCCGCCGCAAACCCGAGGGTCAGTAGTACATCTACGAGCAGCTCAATTCCATAGACCTGTCGACTGGAAATACTAAGGATGATTCCGGCAAAACCCCTGATGAAAGCGATGGTAGAGGCTACAAACCATACTTCCAATTCAAAAGAATTCCCAAAACGGAGATTATTTCGATATGAAAATTTCAAGGTCAGAAGTTTATCTCGCAAAAATTTCCTTAAGCCAATCCCTAGCGTATTCATGATGAAGTTCTCAATATGTAAAACTCACATGAATCTGGTCGGTTACCTCTGTTTATTCGGCTAATCGTCTGTTTCTTTCGATGAATGGCTTTGCTGGGGTCTTTTCCTGTTAAAACCTCTAATACTTGAAATAGTGATTGCACCCTTCATGATCTACTGTTGCATTGATTGTTGTTAAATAGGCGATCAGTGTTTCAGCTGTTGTCTTGTCTTTGATATCAGCATCGTCTAGTGAAAAGTATTGGTCGTAGACCGCTGGAATGTAATCATTGATTCCAATGGTGACCTGATCATTGTTACCCAGATATTGTCCATCTTTTTTGAATAAAAGTTCTTGCCCGTCTTTCTCAATAGTCACCCCTGTGATATGGAATCCTGATGCCGACTCGATGAGAAATTCTGAGAGTTCGGAGACTGTCTTGGTGAAAATAACAGTACCGTTGTTGAAAGGATCAATATTGAAAATTTCCATTTTTGTGATTTCTCCTTCGTTCAATTCGTCACGTATACCGCCAGTATTCTGGATAGATAAATCCACGCTAAGGTAATCCATTAAAGCTGTGGTGTAAAAGCAGCCAATCTCGGTTTTATTGTGATGAGAGGTAGCATTGCCCACAACCTCTTCGAATTGCGGAGCATTTTGATAAGAATCAATCACCACCGCCAATTCAGCATCTTCTTCTTCAAACGTTGATAGATCAATCAGGGAAGCGTCCCAACTATTAATTTTTCTGTTTTTTATCGAGAGATCAATACGGCCCAGATGACTCAAATATTTTCCCGCCATAAGCACCGGCGTGCCGTTAACTGCCCCAGTATGCTCATTATTGGTATGCCCTCCAATGACCATGTCAAAAAATGTAAAGAACTCTGCAAGTTGCTTGTCTGCGCTAAGTCCCAAATGGGTGAGTGCAATATATAGGTCAGCGCTCTCCTGTTTTTTTAGTTCGTTATACTCCGCTGCTACGTCGTAATATGGCCTGAATTCTAAGTCTGCAACTCTCCATGGATGAGTAGATGGGATGAAAGTTCCTGGTTTTCCATTTGTTTCGACCAAGCCTAGAAATGTGATTTTTAGTCCTCCAACCTCTGCTGTGTAAAAAGGATTCGGCTGCCGTAGATCACTTCCATCAGTATTTACGTTGGCGCAAATCCATTCGAATTCAGACTGAGCCATCCGGTCATCCAAAATATCAGTCCCATAATCGAATTCATGATTCCCCACTGTCACCACATCGAATCCTGTCCGGTTCATGATGTCTATGATGGGGTAACCTTTTTGTTCATATTGGTCTACAATCGGGCTTCCTGAAAAAATATCCCCAGCCGCCACCAAAAGAACCTCAGTTTCCTTTCTTGCTTCGTCCACAATGTGCTTGATCTTGGCAAAGTTTTCCAACCGAGAATGCGGATCATTAATAAAGAAAATAGTGAGATCCGTTGGCCCACGCTGGGCATTAACTTCTTCTTGACAACCTGTGAGGAGCACTAGCAGCATTGGCATCCAAAAGGCACGAGAGATTCTTATTCTCAAGAAGGTGTGATTCATGGAGCGAATTTAGCGAAGTGCATCCATCTGAAAACAAAAAAGCCCTGACTACTTGCGTCTGGGCTTTTCGTGAAAATATGTTCAGTCCTAATTCTTTTTGATTTTTCGCATCATCTCTCGGATTTCTTCCTTCATTTCATCCATTTGCTCATGGAACTCTTTCATGTCCATTTCAAAGTGTTCTGAGAATTCAAAGTCCATTTCTTCAAAGTCGAAATCAAAGTCAAAGTCAAAATCTTCATCGTACTCATAATCGAAATCGAATTCAAAATCATGGTCAAAGTCAACATCAAAGTCCATTCCTTCGAAATCAAAGTCGAAATCCGGAATGTCAACATCCACATCTACGAAATGGTCGAATCCAGAAAAGTGATCATGAACGGGCTCAAACGAATGAATTTTCTTGAGACCTTCGGACTTGTCAGTTTCATCGGTCTGGGCGAATCCCTGAATCATCAGCAGGGATAGGAGAAGAGTGAACAGCTTTTTCATGAGAATTGGTTTTAGAGGGTTTACTCACTCCTCAGGGAAAGGTTACAACCATTCGCCATTTTAACCCTTTTTATTAGAGCGGTCTACTCATGATCCTCGAAAAGCTGTAGGTAATTTCCGTCCGGGTCTTTGAAAATTAGCATGCGTTTTTTGATCTTCTCATCGTACGCCATATCTCCATGGAATTCGACATTTAGTTTCTTCAGATGCTTCTCCCAAGTCAGAATATCATCCACTAAAAAGCCAGTTTTGAAAAAACCTTGCGATCGACCTACTTTGGCTTTGGCATCACGGAGCTCCAGTAATTCGATCAGAAAATTGCCGGCATCCAGATTGACGATCTTGAAGCCACGCTCCTCATTGTCATAACGCGCTACAACCTCCGCCGAAAAAACCTGTGAGTACCATTCCACAGAATTTTCCACATCGCTAACGATGATCGCAGAAAAATAGGGACTGAATTGTGGAGTTTGACTATTAGAGAGAAGAGCTGCAGCCAGCAACGTGCCTAAAATGAATCCTTTCATGTCGAACCAAAACGAATTCGGGCAGATCAAGTTTCCTTACTTCAAATCCCGCTTAACCAATCGCCAATAAACCGCTCCTAAGAAGAGCCCCATCCAGCCCAAGCTGATCAAGACCGGTTTGATCGGCACGTAATCCACGATTTCCCTGAAAATGTACTTTGGATAAGGAATAGCGATCAAATCTTTCATGGCCCGAACAGGCAAATAGCTGGCGAATTCACTCCAACCTGTGTTTTTGCAGCAGTGATGATGCTGCAGGAAAACTGCCACAATCGGCTCAAACATGATGGTATAAATGAACAGCCCAATGATCGCGAATCCTGCCTTTTTTATCAAGAGGGCCACAAGGAAAGCGAAAGAGCAAAACACCACTATGTCCAGGAAGTACGCAGCTATGAATTCCATCTCGTCAAATACAAATTGGGCTCCCTGCACATTGGAATAAATGAACCCATTGGTCAGGCCGGAAATGAACAAGAATAGTGTACTGAAGGCCGCTAAAAACAGGATCAAGGACAACTTGCTTAAGACAAATTCCTTTTTGCTGATGCCGTCGATAACATTCTGACGAAGCGTGTTGTAGGACAAATCGTTGTTTACCGAAATGATAACTATGAACCCAAGCAACACACGAATAAAAGATGCCAGATAGGTAGTGTTCTGCCAGATATCCGGAAAGTCATAGATCGGCAAAAGGGTAGGGTCCAGTCCCTCGAAATCCGCTCCCTGTGACTTTAAGTATTCCAGAAAAAAGGTTCCGAACGAAGTAATCACGATCAGCGCAAACAGGTACATCCCCATCAAAATCCAGAAGACTTTGTAGTTGCGGAGTTTCAGCCATTCCAGTTTGAACGCTCTAATCATGCTCTTTCAAAATTTTAAGGAACTCTTGTTCCAATGAGTTGGTCTGGGTGATCAGTTTCTTGAGTGTGATTCCACGCTCGAAGCAAAAGTTGTTGACCTGAGTTGAAGTAAAGCCGTCATTGAGGTCGATAAACAATCCATTTTCCAACTGCTCCACTTTGCCAGTCCCTTCGAAAGTGCCAATGACCCCTTTCAATTGCTCCATATCATCTGCACCAATTTCCACCGTGTTGGTCTCACCTAAAATATCCCGAACGGGCCCTTCGTGAAGTTTCACGCCATTTCTGAGCACACAGAAATCCGTACAAACCTTTTGCACTTCATCCAACAGGTGACTGGCCAAAATGATCGTTTTTCCCTGATCAGCAATTTCCTTAATCAAAGCTCGTATTTCCGCTATTCCCTGCGGATCCAGTCCATTGGTGGGCTCATCCAGAATCAAAATAGGCGGGTCGGCGAGCAGGGCTGCCGCGATGGACAACCGCTGCTTCATGCCCAGACTGAACGTCTTAAACTTGTCGTCCTTTCGTCCAAAAAGATCGACCTGCTTCAGCACTGGCTCGATCCGATCCGTGGAAACTTCCTTGATGTGCGCTACGATCCTGAGATTCTGAACGGCCGTCATGTACGGATAGAAACAGGGCGTCTCCAGAATAGCGCCAATCTTCTTTCGGCTCTCAATATTCGATTGGCCGCCGAACCATTTGTATTGCCCTGAAGATGGAGCTACAACGTCCAGCAGCATCCCAAGTGTGGTGGTTTTGCCACTGCCATTGGGGCCTAGGAGGCCGTAGACTGTCCCACTGTTGATCGTAAGATCCAGGTTGTTGACAGCCGTAAGTTTACCAAAGTGTTTGGTCAGCGCTCTGACCTCAAGGGTTAATCCCATCTTTCGGAGGGTACATCTAAAACATTAAACAAGTCTTCGTCTGACATGGTACGTATGATCGCCGGGATTTTCTGCCAGGCGACATTTCCCTTTAGAAAGAAAACATACGACTGATCCTCAATGCTCATCACTCCGGTTAATTCATTTGTGCGCATTTCCTTACCCAATATCACCACATCGTTCCCTGACCCAAAGATGGACATGTACTCTTCGTACCCGGCCTTGCTGAAATTGGTCAGCATCGTTTTGTAGGACTTCTCCACAATTGCTGTCGAGTCCAGTTGGTAAATCAGGAATTTTTCAAAGGAGGAGGCCAGCTCGTTGAAAGCCTCATTTTTCTGAATGTTGATCATGCGAAGGGTGCTAGGATAAAGACAGTAGCGCCTTGCACTGTTGTCCTCTGCATAATCCTTAAAAATGCTCTCCTGTGCCAATAGGGGCTGTGTGAGCCCCATTAGCATTAGTCCGAAGATGAATGATTTGATCTTCAATGTCCTAGTTTTTCTTTTCCCTCTTCTTGTCGTCATCTATTTTGTCCAGATTCGACAATCCCTGAACCTGCATGCTTCTGGCAATTTTAGAGATGTTCTTCAAATCAATCTCACCAAACAGGCTGATCATGGCATAGCCTTTCTTGCCGCCAGATACCATTACGAGTTCTGAGATGATTCCGTTTTTCTCTTTTAAGGCAAAGTGAAAGTTTTCCTCGGCATCCAGTACGGTCATCAGTTCTTCAAACCCGGCTTTATTTACATCCGCCACGCCTTCTTTGTACAGCTTACCCGCGTTGGCCACACTGTCTCCGTATAGTACTTTCATGCCTTTCAGTTTGCTCACGGCCTGAAGAAATTCTTTTTCTTCCTCACTGCCTGCTTCCAACTCAGTGAAGAGCGAAAACATTTTGGAGCTGATGGAGGCCTTCACGTAGCTATCGTCTCCACTGAATCTGTCGAAATATTTCGTCACTACTTCGCCCTGGGCGAATGCACCCAATGACAGGAATAGGGCGATCATAAGTGTTGTTAACCTTTTCATAATTTTTCTTCTTTAATAAGTTCTTCTGCTTTATTTATTTTCTTCAATTGTGTCGTGTGTATCTGCGCTTCATTGATGTTGGAGGACATCTTCATCAGCACCGTCCGTGCGATTTCATACGCCTGCTCCGGATCTTCAATTTCAAAATCGTTTTGCTTGTTGGAATCCTGAAAGACGAAAGCCCCCACCAAAATGCCGATCGTGATCGTCGCGGCGATGGACAAATTCGTCCGATTAAATCGTCTGCCCGGATGCTTGAATTTCTTCTCAGAAGTCACCTCCGCCGTTTTCTGCACGGATCGGAAATACAATCCTATAGGAGCTAGCGATGGGTTTTCCTTGAAATATTCCTTCAGCTCCGCTTCCTCGGTCAGGGACGTTTCACCTTCCCAGTATTTGCTCAGTAACTCTTCAATTCGCGATTCCATAGGCTTCAATTTTTTGTAAGGACGTTCGCACCCTCGTGCGGGCACGGTGCAGGTTCACTTTCACTTCCGACAAACTCAGGCTCAGTATCTCGGAAATTTCCTGATACGTCATCCCGTCGATTTCCCTGAGGTGAAAAACCTCCTGCTGCTTTTGGGGCAGGGTGTCCAGCACTCGCTCCAGCCACTTTTGCTGATCCTCCATCAGCGTGTCGTGATCCGCCTTCACCTGGTCTGGTTCGTTTTCCTGCTCCCGGGGCAGGATCGTAAACCGGTTCGTTTTCACCCAGTCAAAACACTGGTTTCGGGTGATCCTCATGGCCCAGGCCTCTGCATTTTCCACCTCGTCCAGCACCGATCGCTTGTTCCATATTTTCGCCAAACACTCTTGCACTACATCGTGCGCACTGTCCGCATCCTTCAGGATGGAGAACGCATACCGATACATTCGTTGTGAGGCAGGCAGGATGTTTTGTTCAAATAATGACGACATGCTGATAAGGAGACCCTTCGAAGGTCGCAAATGTTACAGGGAGGTGAAAATATTTTCTCGCATGTCACCCTGAACTTGTTTCAGGGTCTATTATTCAGTCTAGAATTAGATGCTCAAACGAGTTCAGCATGACTACAGTACGTGATAGGAGCGACACCCCACCGCCCTTCATTTACCTTACTCCCGCCATCCGCTTTACTTCGTGCCCGCTTCTGTCGGGGCTAGGTTGGCAGTTTTTATTGCTATTAAGTATTAGACCCTTTGCGTCATTCAACCTCATGGAGAAACCCCTATTAAACGAGATGGTCACCCTGAACTTGTTTCAGGGTCTATTCCAACCGCCAAGGTTTGTGTCTTCATTCAGTGCGTAGGAACCCTTTACAGCTCACCTTTCCACTCACCATAGAATTCACTTAAGAACTGCTCCATGTAAGCGTGTCTATGGGCAGCTATTTTCCGACCGGTTTCGGTGTTCATCCGGTCCTTCAGGAGGAGTAATTTTTCGTAGAAATGATTAATGGTCGGGGCAGTACTTTTCTTGTATTCCTCTTTGGTCATGTTGATGTTGGGGGCTATTTCGGGATTATACAGTTCCCTGCCCTTGTGTCCGCCGTAGTTGAAGGCACGCGCAATGCCAATGGCGCCAATGGCATCCAAGCGGTCTGCATCCTGGATCACATTCAACTCAGGAGAAGAGAACAGCTGTTCATGATTGCCACCTTGGAAAGAAATGTTCGCAATGATCTGTTCAACGTGCAAAACGACATCTCCATTGACCTGCATCGAAAGCAAAAATTCGCGTGCCAGTCGAGGACCTATTTCTTCGTCACCATAATGAAACTTCGAGTCGGCAATGTCATGAAGTAAGGCACCCAGCTCCACGACGAAACCGTCCACATTCTCGGTTTGGGCAATGTGCCTAGCCAATTTCCACACACGATAGATGTGCCACCAATCATGGCCGCCCTCTGCACCATCCATGGTTTTCTTTACAAAATCGATGGTTTGTTGAATGATTGCTTCCTGAGTCATAAAGATCAAAAGTAAGTCAGTTAGGAATTGCTGCAATACCTAAGATTTAAAACGACCAACCCTTATAGCTTTGTAGATCATGCCCTACCCCCAAGACCTCACCACCGCTCAGAACAATTGGCAGGAAAACAAGAAATTCCTGCAGCAGCTGAAGCGTACCAAACCAAGGGACCTGGATGTGCAGTTTCATCAGCTGCACGAGGAGGTTTTTCAAGAGATAGACTGTCTGGAGTGCGCCAATTGCTGCAAGACCACTTCCCCCATTTTTATTCAGTCGGACATTGATCGGGTGGCCAAGGCTCTTAACATGAAATCAGGGGATTTTATCGTGAAATACCTGATGATGGATGAGGACGGTGATTTTGTGCTGAAAAGCGCGCCGTGTCCTTTTCTTGCCAATGACAACAAATGCAGTGTCTACGATGACCGTCCGAGAGCCTGTCGGGAATACCCCCACACTGACAGAAAGCGCATGCATCAGATCATGGATCTGACCTTTGAGAATACCCTGGTCTGCCCTGCGGTGAGTCGGATTGTAGAGAGGTTGAAGGAGGGTTATTGATATTCTGTCCCTCAGGCCGGGAGGCCCATGCTTTCTGTCTTGACACAGAAAGTATGCAAAGAAGTCAAGGCTGTATGAAAAAGGCTAAAAATCCTTCATTTCGCCTGAACTCCGGCAATCGGCCATCGCACTCCCTACCATGCGCCGTAGTTCTGTAGGCTTCATTTCAGGATTTTCTTCACGCCCTTTTCATAAGGCCATTGTTCGCGCTTTGCGCGATTGGGGAGGATGTCTTTTGGAAGGTGGCGCGGTAGCCGGAAAATTGGGCGGATTGTGCGAAGAAGGCCGTGTTGCTGGAGCCGTTTGGCCTGTGCGGATATGGCCAGCGGGTAAGCCGAGGGCTTTTCAATTTTCCACAAGCCTTTTTGCGAGCCTGTTCCGAGTTAACGAGGAATCTGGGCCTGTCAAAAAAGAAGAGCCTGGCGGCCGGAGCGAAAAAGATTCCCCGAGATCTCACGGCTTGAGTGAAATTCCTACCAAACCAATCTCAGCAACCGATTGTTATCACCTTGAGGTAAAGAAGAAGGCGCTTCTTCCTAACTTTGCCCACCCAAAAACCTGAGACAACATGCAGCAGGCTCCAGAAGTCTACAACCCCAAAAATCACATCCGCATCGTCACGGCGGCATCCCTTTTTGATGGGCACGATGCAGCCATCAACATCATGCGCCGAATCATCCAATCGACCGGTTGTGAGGTGATTCACCTTGGGCACAATCGCAGTGTGCAGGAGATCGTAGATTGTGCCATACAGGAAGATGCGCAGGCCATTGCCATCACCAGCTATCAGGGCGGTCATGTGGAGTATTTCAAGTACATGTACGACTTGCTGAAAGAACGGGGAGCCGAACAAATCCGGATTTTCGGTGGAGGTGGTGGAACCATTCTGCCGGAAGAAATCGAGGAACTGCATGAATATGGGATATCCAGAATTTACTCACCGGATGACGGGCGAGCAATGGGTCTTCAAGGTATGATCAATGACCTGGTAGAAAAGAGTGATTTCCCGATCGGGGAAAACCTGAATGGGCAGGTAAAGAGATTAAGTGCGAAAGATCACAACGCCATTGCTCGCCTGATTTCGGCAGCAGAAAATTACCCGGAAGATCACAAGGATGAAATGGAGGCGCTTCGAAAAAAAGCGGCTAATACTCCTGTTCTGGGAATAACAGGCACGGGAGGAGCGGGGAAGTCTTCCCTGGTGGACGAATTGGTTCGTCGTTTCCTGATGGATTTTCAGGATAAATCCATCGCTGTGATTTCGGTAGACCCTTCCAAACGAAAAACAGGTGGTGCACTGCTAGGCGACAGGATCCGCATGAATGCCATTTTCAATGAGCGGGTTTATATGCGTTCGCTTGCGACACGTCAGTCCAATCTGGCTCTGTCCAAATATGTGCAGGACGCCATTGATGTCGTGAAGGCTGCTGGGTTCGATTTGATCATTTTGGAGACCTCCGGGATCGGGCAGTCTGACACGGAGATCACCGACCACTCGGATGCATCGCTCTACGTGATGACCCCAGAATACGGTGCAGCGACCCAACTGGAAAAAATCGACATGTTGGACTTTGCGGATGTCATTGCATTGAACAAATTCGACAAGCGCGGAGCACTCGATGCACTCCGAGATGTGAAAAAACAATACCAGCGAAATCACGGACTTTGGGAAGCCAAAGAGGAGGACTTGCCAGTTTATGGCACGATTGCTTCACAGTTCAACGATCCCGGGATGAATCAGCTTTACCTCGCGCTGATGAATTTGATTGCCGGAAAGACTGGTTCGGAATTGAAGTCTTCCTTCGAGAGTACCGAGGAGATGAGCGAAAAAGTGTTCATCATTCCCCCTAAGCGAACCAGGTACTTGTCGGAAATCACGGAGGCGATTCGTGGCTACAACGAAAAAACCGAGGAGCAAAAACAAGTTGCCCAAAAGCTCTTTGCACTGGAAAAATCCAGCGAAATCCTGAAGGATCAAGAAGCTGCTTTGAAGGCCATAGATGAGGCGAAGGAGCAATTGAAACTAGACCTTGATCCGCACAATTTGAAGATTCTGGAGGAGTGGGATGATAAGCGTGCGAACTACGAAGGGGAGGAGTACACTTACGAGGTGCGAGGCAAGGAAATCAAAGTAAAGACGACCACTGAGTCGCTTTCTCATACCAAGATCCCGAAAGTGATTCTCCCGAAATACGAAGGATGGGGTGACATCCTCAAGTGGAGCTTGCAGGAAAATGTACCGGGAGAATTTCCATTCACGGCAGGTGTTTTTCCATTCAAGAGACAGGGTGAAGATCCAACCCGAATGTTTGCTGGGGAAGGTGGGCCTGAGCGCACCAACCGACGGTTTCATTATCTCTCACTGGACATGCCGGCTAAGCGATTGTCAACGGCCTTTGATTCTGTAACGCTTTATGGCGAAGACCCTGATTACCGTCCGGACATATACGGCAAGGTGGGTAATTCCGGTGTGAGCATCGCTTGTCTGGACGATGCGAAAAAACTGTACTCAGGCTTTGACTTGTGCAATCCTGCCACTTCGGTTTCTATGACCATTAATGGGCCAGCTGCCACGATTTGTGCCTTCTTTATGAATGCCGCCATTGACCAGCAATGTGAGATTTACATCAAGGAAAATGGGCTGGAGGAAGAAGTTGAAAAGAAAATCGATGAGCTCTACAAAAAAGCGGGAGTTCAGCGACCAGCTTACAAAGGCGATTTGCCTGAGGGACACAATGGACTAGGCTTGATGTTGCTGGGTGTGTCGGGGGATCAGGTATTGCCTAAGGAGGTTTACGATAAACTCAAGGCTAAGGCACTTTCATCGGTGCGTGGAACCGTTCAGGCCGACATCCTCAAAGAAGACCAGGCTCAGAATACGTGCATTTTCTCCACGGAGTTTTCGCTGAGATTGATGGGGGATGTGCAACAGTACTTTATTGATCAGCAGGTTCGGAATTTCTATTCTGTATCCATTTCCGGATATCACATTGCTGAGGCGGGCGCCAACCCGATTTCGCAACTGGCGTTTACCCTCGCTAATGGGTTCACTTTTGTAGAGTATTACCTGAGCCGAGGGATGCATATTGATGAGTTCGCACCGAATCTTTCTTTCTTCTTTTCGAATGGTGTGGACCCTGAATACGCAGTAATTGGTAGGGTGGCGCGGAGAATTTGGGCTAAGGCCATGAAGCTGAAATACGGGGCTAATGAGCGATCCCAGAAACTTAAATACCATATTCAAACTTCCGGTCGTTCGTTGCACGCTCAGGAGATTGACTTCAACGATATCCGAACCACGTTACAAGCACTTTATGCGATTTACGATAACTGCAATTCGCTGCATACCAACGCTTATGACGAAGCGATTACGACCCCAACTGAAGAATCCGTTCGCCGTGCTATGGCCATCCAATTGATCATCAACAAGGAGTTGGGATTGGCGAAGAATGAAAACCCCATGCAGGGCTCATTTATAACCGAAGAATTGACTGATCTGGTCGAGGAAGCGGTAATGGTAGAGTTCGATCGAATCACTGAACGTGGTGGTGTATTGGGGGCTATGGAATCCATGTACCAGCGTGGAAAGATCCAGGAGGAGTCGTTGTACTATGAGACCTTAAAGCACACGGGTGAGTTACCTATCATCGGCGTGAACACGTTCCTTTCTTCCAAAGGCTCTCCAACCATCCTACCAAAAGAGGTCATTCGTGCCACGAAAGATGAGAAGGAACAGCAGATTTACAATCTGGAACAAATGAAGGAAGGCAATGCCTACAAGGCAGAACAAATCCTGAAAGAACTTCAGCAGACAGCATTGCACAACGAAAATACTTTCGAGGCATTGATGGAGGCATCCAAGTATTGCACGCTCGGACAGATTACCCACGCCATGTTTGAGGTAGGAGGACAGTACAGGAGGAATATGTAGGCGTTCAGGAGTTAAGAACATGGAATTCAGAAGTTACTCCTTACTCCTAAATTTCGTATTCTGTCCAATCCTCGCCAAGTACTGATCATTTTCATCTGTGATCAGGATTTCCAGTTCAAGCAATAGTTCCGAACAAATCCCGGCAAGCTTGTTTTGATCCACATACACCCAATCAAACCAATCGCCTTTCTGGCCCTTGTATTCGTATTGGTAACTGACTTCACCGTAATAGCCTGCAGGTTTCTTAAGTCCATCAGCATACAAATAGCTGATATCGGAGGAGTCGATCAGGAGCTGTCCGTCCGGGTTAAGAAGGCTCATGCATTTTTTGAGAAAACCGGGAACCCCATCCAATTGGCTCGCCAGACCGAGTCCATTCATGAGCACAAGCACGGTATCGTATTTTGCTTGATGATCCTTGTAATCTTCAAGCAGGCAATTCTTAACCCCGGATTTCTTCAGCACCTCGAGGCAGCCTCTTGAATTTTCCAGTGCATGAACTTCGAAACCTCGTTCTTGTAGGACCAAAGAATGGGCACCTGCACCGGCTCCCAAGTCCAGCACTTCCCCCTGACATTCTATTAAGCCCAGATGCTCCAACGTGGTGAATTCCAGTTCGTCACGGAAGAAAACAGCCACCGGCATTTCCTCCGGCTCTCCATAGGAGTTATGGAGAATGAGGGTAGCGTCTTCATCACCATTATAATAATCAAGGATGGCTTGTCCGTGCAGGTCTTTCAAGTTTCCGAATTTTAAAATGCAATGATCGAGGAAATATTTGAAGCTAAAAACCCAGTTCTCAAAGCACGCCAGCTTTAAGATGCAGCAACTTCTCGACTTTTCCGGACTTAATTAGATCGCTAGGTTTTCCGACCAGTAAAGGTTCATTGAAGTCCATTCCCCAGAATTCGTCGCAGACTTTAGCTGCAAGGTTGATTTCATGCGTGGAGATGATGATCCCCTTGCCGGATTTGGTGATCTCCTTTAGAAGTTCCAGTACCTCCGACTTGTTCCGAAGATCCAGGTGAGAAGTTGGCTCATCCAGGAAAAGAATATTCGTGTCCTGTGCAAGTGCTCGAGCGATCATCACTTTTTGCAATTGCCCGTCACTTAGTTCGTACAACCTTTTGTTCAGCAAATAATGTATTTGGCAATCCTCAATGGCTTGTTCAATAGCCGCATGATCATCTTCCGACAATTGGCCAAGCCAACCGGAATATGGATATCGGCCGATCGTGATTAATTCAAAGACCGTGAGGTTTTGAGCAGTTGGTTTTTCTGTTAATACAACGGCTATTTTTCTGGCTTTTGAGTGGGATGTGAGTAAATCTGAAGGGATGCCCATCACTTCAATTTCTCCAGCGAGCTGCCGCTGAAATCCATTCAAAGTTCGTAGGAGCGTTGACTTACCTACTCCATTTTGACCGATTAATCCCACAAGCTGTTCTTCTTCAAGTTGAAGATTAATATCAGTAGCCAGAGCCTTATCTCCGTATCCAATAATCAGGTTATTTGTCTTAAGGAGCATCATTTTTCGAAGGAGTAACGGAGGTTGTTTTTCTTCAGGATTAGCCAAATAACAAACGGTGCACCCAATAATGAGGTCACCCCATTAATAGGCAGGGTGGCATCAGAGCCGGGTAGTTGAGCGATCAGGTCAAATGACAGCATGCAAATGGCACCCAGTAGAATCACCAACGGTGTTAGTAGCAAATGATTAGACGTATTGAACAGCATCCGAGCCAAGTGCGGAATGGCCAGCCCGACGAAAGCGATTGGGCCGCAAAATGCGGTGACCGATCCGGCAAGGAGGCTCGTGCTCAGGATGATCGCCAATCTGGCTGATTTTAGATCCATGCCGATGGAGGCGGCATAGTTTTCACCCAGAAGCAACGCATTCAATTGTTTACTCAGAACAAAGGCCAAGACGAGACCAGGAATCACAATCGGAATGAAAATGCCGAGTTCATCCCAAGAGAGACTTCCAAGGCTACCAAATGACCAAATGATGTACGCCTGGATATTTTCGGCCTGACTGAAAAACTGCATGATGCTCACAATCGCACTGACGAGCGACCCGAACATGAGTCCGATGATCAAAAGGGTGACGGCACTTCTTACGCGCAGGGCTGCCAGCCCGATGACAGAAAGAACCAAAAAACTGCCGAATGCTGCGCTGATCACTAAAATCCAATTTCGAGCGATATCAGGAAGCCCGAAATAGAACCCGAATGACACACCGAGACAAATCACCAATGCAACGCCTAGTCCAGCGCCCGAGCTAATTCCCAAGATAAATGGCCCAGCCAATGGGTTACGGAAAAGTGTTTGCATTTGGAGACCGCTTATTCCCAGGGCACTTCCCACCAACATCGAAGTGAGGGCCTTTGGAAGCCGAAAATTCAATAGGATCGCTTCCCATCCGGCGTTATCGAGATTTCTTCCCAATAAGAATTTGACAGTCTCAGCGAATGGAATAGTCACTGATCCCACGAATAGACTCAATGAAAAAATCACCAGCAATGCCAGAAACAATCCAATGAAGGTGACTCGCCATTTCTTGACGGATGTATCGATTTGCGTCTGGATCACTTGAGCTTTTCGAAATAATAGGTTTCGTACTTAGGGAGTAACTGAGGGTGCAGGATCTTAATTAAATCCGACAATACAAAATCAGGACGAGCATACCCCGACTCAAAAAAATCATACCCTCCAGTTGGGTTTCTTCGCTTGCTGTAATTGTAAACCCTGTCATTTCTGAAGGGCTCGAAATCAGCATACCGAGGTTCACTATCAAGCATTTCGGCTTTGGAATTGAAAGAAGAGGTCCCAATCCAATAGTCGGCAATTCTCCCTTTATCAAAAACCGCTTCAAAACTCAGCTCAAGCCACCCGTATGTCGTGTCATTCGAATACAAATATTCTCCTCCGGCATTCTCATAAAACTCAGCCGCCCAATTCCCGCCACCCGGCATGAACCAGGTATCGCCGTAAACGACACCATTCAATACGATTGGTTTTTGTTGTACATTTTTCGTGAGCCCTACCAATCGATTGTATTCGTTCGAAATGTCTGTGAAAATTGAGTCTGCTTTTTCTTCTTCACCGATGAGCGCACCGAAAAACTTGATCCATTCGGCACGACCGAGAGGAGTGGACTCCAGAAAATCCGAATTGAAATAAACTGGAATCCCGGCTTCCTCGATTTTATCTAAGGTGGCAGACTCGCCACCCATATCGAATGCAATGACCGCATCTGGTTGTATGGCCAATAGCAATTCCATGTTGATGTTTCCATCCGGACCTAAATCCGTGATTAGTCCGTCCGCTGCTCTTTGTCGAAAGATTTCAGAGCTTATATAGTTCACATTCGGGAAGCCAATCACCGCATCAGCCCGACCTAGCATTTCAAAATAGGGTAAGTGAGACGTTGAAGTGACGACTACTTTACTCAAGGGCTTGTTTAATTGGTATCTCTTGTTGGTTTGAGCATTTGGCCAGGGTTCATCAACGACGAGTATCTTTCCATTATTCTCATTTTCAAAATGAAATGCCTTGGCATACTCGACGCTTTGATCGTTCGATTCTGCCTGTTTTTCCGGGACCGAACAACCGACTAGGAATAGGACGAGGACAAACCAGTTTTTTCTCATGGCCTCAAATTTATCAACTAATATTGCGATGACTTTGGTCCCCGACTTCATAGTCGGGGTTAAAAGGGAATTCGGTGACCCGCCTCTGATGAATCTTCGTCGGACGAGAACTCCGAAGCTGTCCCCGCAACTGTAAGTCCGTAATTGTTTTGACAACAGAATCCACTGATCGCTAGCTGGCGGTTGGGAAGGGAGTCAAAATCGGACGAGCCAGGAGACCTGCCTGAGTCTATGTTTAATCTGATGCTTCGGGTGAAAGCTGGCGGATAATCGAAAGGTTATACCCTTATTCATCGAGGCTCATAGTGTAAAATTTCTATGAGAAAAAACCTCTTGTTAGTCACATGCTTGTGTGCGGGAATCACTGTCCAGGCACAGGATTCTTTGAAAACCACCTACTTGGATGAGTTGGTGTATGTCGGGTCCCGAATGGAGACCTCCAAGCAGAAATCCGGGAAAATGATCGTGAAGATTACTGAAGAAGAACTTCAGAAGAGCGGCGTTCGCACCTTGGCCGATTTGCTCAATAGTGTTCCAGGAATCCAAATGGATGGGAATTTCGGTGCACCCGGAACGAACATCGATTATTTCGTTAGGGGAGCCGGAAGTAAGCGCACCTTGATTCTGATCGATGGTGTGCCTTTCAACGATCCTTCCGGGATTGACATGACCTATGATTTGCGATTAATCGATATGAACAACATCGAATCTATCGAGATTTTACGAGGAGGCTTGAGTTCACTTTATGGTTCCGGAGCTGCCGCAGCTGTGATTTACATAAAGACCAAATCTGCAAAAAGTGGTGAATTGACTGGGTCGACTTCACTAGAGGCCGGATCTTTCAAAACTTTCGGAGGGGCAGTAAACGCGAAAGGACGGGTTGACAAGGTGACTTACGGTTTCTCGGGGCGCTATCGAAATTCTGAAGGATTTTCAGCGGCGAAAGATAGAGATGGTGTGGGCTTTGAGAAGGACGGCATGAAATCTGAGAATGCGAGTGTTCGGTTAGCGTACGACTTTACGGATAAATTGAATTTAGAAGGATCAGCATCAATGGATCATTTTGAAAATGATTTCGATGGTGGCGCCTATACCGATGATATCACAAGCGGAAGCATTTATTTCCAGAATCGATTGGGTTTGCGTGGAACCTATCAGACGGATATCACAAAAATTATTGCGAGCGTTTTCTCGAACAATTTGGAAAGGCGGTTTAACTATAGCGGTTTCGAAGATGATTATGAAGCTCAGAACCGACAGGTGAATTTTCAAATAAATCAGTCATTAAACGAAAACCTGACAATAACAGCGGGGATAGACCTTCAGGATTTGAACTATTCACAACCGGCACAGGATGAGGTGGATTTCACGAGCCAGGCACCATTTCTATCAGTTGCCGGTTCCATCGAGAACTTCAACCTGCAAGCCGGGATTCGACTGAACAATCACAGCGATTACGGAGCTGAGACGGTTTACAATGTGAACCCGTCCTATTATTTTGATTTGGGATCGACCACTCTTAAAGTTCTGGCCAATTATGCTACGAATTATATAACCCCCTCGCTTTACCAGCTTCATGGACCTTTCGGGGATGCTGATTTAGATCCTGAGCTGTCACAGACATTTGATGGTGGGTTGAGCGTTTACCAAAACGGGCTGGAGATCAATGCCGTCTATTTCCAACGAATAGATGAGCAGCCGATTGATTTCTTTTTTGATTTCATGGATTTTAATAACAGTTCGTATTTCAACGGGGACGCTAAGTTAAGAGTGGAAGGACTGGAACTGGATGTTAGCAAGAAGTTTGATGCTTTCCAATTGAGAGGTACATATACCTGGCTGAACAACATCTGGGAACAACTGCGCCAACGAGTGCCACGAATCAAATACGGAATTGGAGCCTCATATCAGTACGATGAAAATGGGTCTCTATCTCTGGACTACAATTGGACTGGCCATAGAAGCCAAAACGACCCTGATACCTTTGAACGCATTTCCACAGTCAGTTTTGGCCTAGTGGATTTGAAAGTGAATCAGCGGTTTGGACGATTCGCACTGACCGGATCGATCAATAACTTACTTGATACCGAGTATGACGCGATTGTTGGATTCACAACGATGGGGAGAAATTATCTCCTAGGTGTCTCTATGGATTTAGGAAAATAATTCTTCCACGGCTCGTCGCACAGAAACTTCAGCGGAGGCTACTCGAGCTTCCGCTTTTTTTATCTCCTCTTTGGTATTTTCCGATGAGAAAAAGTCCTCTTCTAGTTTTTGTCTGATCAATTGGTGAAACCATTTGATCTGTTGGTTTTTTCGATTTTCGTCAAAAAAGCCACTCGATGTGGTCAGTTCTTCAAACGAACTGATTTGGTTCCAGATTTCTTCAATTCCCGTCTTTTCGATAGATGAGCCCATTTCCACAGGAATTTTCCAGCCAGAAGTCGTGGGAGGAAACAGATGCAAGGCATTTTGGAAGTCTTTTCGAGCTCGCTTCGCTCGCTCGAGATTACCGTCAGCTTTATTGATGAAAATTCCATCCGCCATTTCCATGATACCTCGCTTGATACCCTGTAGTTCGTCCCCACTTCCTGGGAGCATCAGAAGTAAGAAGAAATCCACCATCTCCTTCACCAATGTTTCGGATTGCCCAACGCCAACAGTTTCAACTATAACGACATCATAACCGGCGGCCTCACATAAATGAATAGATTCTCGAGTGCTATTTGCCACGCCTCCCAGCGTAGATCCAGCAGGAGAGGGTCGAATAAAAGCATTTTGATTTGCTGATAATTCCTGCATTCTGGTTTTATCTCCAAGGATGCTTCCTTTCGTCATTGCGCTACTTGGATCCACTGAAAGCACAGCTAATTTTTTACCTAGCTCAGTCAAATGAGTTCCGAAAGCTTCAATGAAAGTGCTTTTACCTACACCAGGCACCCCTGTAATGCCGATCCTCAGGCTGTTGCCCGACGTGGAAACAACTTTGTCCAAGAGCTCTGCGGAGAGCTTTTGATCGGATTTAAGGGAACTCTCAACCAGCGTAATCCCTCTGCTTAGCCAAATTCTCTTCTGAGATTTGATCCCATTTACTATTTCTTTTAGGGAGTATTTCCTGTCACCAATGCTGGTCATACCTTATTAAGTGGCTGATTTTTGCTTAATTTGGTCAAATTAAAGGTAAAACCTATGTCCGACCGCAAATCAGCGCCTAAACAACGTTCCGTATTTCAACGATTTTGGCTAGATGTAATACTGGGAAGTGCATTCATATTTGCCCTGATCGGGCTTTTTGCAAGTATGACGGCCTTCAAGATCTTTGACATTTTCGATCCCATCGGAGATGCATTTGCAGATATGGAGATGACCGACATTGTGTTTTCTCAGTTGCGGGATGAACCGGTAGTGGACGAAAGGGTGGTTCTGGTCAATATCGGGAATCGCTCAAGATTTGAAATTGCCATGATGATTGATTCCATCAGTCAGTTTGATCCTGCCGTAATTGGAATGGATACATTTTTCTACATCCCAAAGGAGGATGATCCCATAGGAGACTCGCTACTTGCAGCAAATCTGGGAAAGGTTGAAAACCTTGTCATGCCAATTAAGGCGCTTTATGACGACAGCTTGGATATTTTTGATATGGAGACCTCCTGGCCAACATTCAACATGAATGCGGAGATGGCGCACGTGAATCTAATCACCGATGCTGAGGTACAGGAAGATTTAAAGATGTGCAGGGAATTCTTCCCAGCAGTTCCCATAGGTCCCAAAGGTGAAGAAGAGAATGTGCCTGCATTTGCCGTGAAGCTGGCTTCCTACCTTGATAAGGAAAAGGCAGAGTCGTTCTTAGAGAATTCGAATGAAGTGGAAGTGATTAACTATCGTGGAAATATCATTGATTATGGCGCAACAAAATTTGGAAGCATGTTCTTTGCCATAGATCATTACGAAATTCTGGAACCGTATTTCAACGAGGAGACGATGAATTACGAGAGGAGATACATTCCAGAAATCTTAACGAACAAAATCATTATACTATGCTTCATGGGAGAGGTTCTGGGTGATCGTGAGGCACTCGAGGATAAATACTTTACTCCGCTAAATGAAACTTATGTAGGCAGGGCTTTTCCAGATATGTATGGAGGAGTAATCCACGCAAACATTATTACAATGATTCTCAATGAGGATTACATTGCTCAGCTGGAGTTCTGGCAATCGATATTGTTAGCCATTATTATATGTTTCTTGAATGTGACTGCATTCACATGGATCTACAAGAAAATACCAAGATGGTACGACGGGATAACTAAGTTGATTCAAGCTGTGGAATTCCTGGCTATTCTGTTCATTATGATTTATGTAATGGATTTCTTTAGCCTCAAGCTTGATTTAACTCTTGCTCTTGTAGTGGTGGCGCTTGCTGGAGATTCCCTGGAAGTGTACTTTGGCGTGGTGAAAAATTCACTAACAAGGGAAGGAAGAAAAGAACTTTTCCGAGTATCTAAATTTTAGGCACAGTTATTGTTTTAAACCCAATCGACTATTTGACCAAATCAAAACATGCAAAATATTATGAAAAGAATTACCACCTATGCGTTCGCGCTCACTCTGCTTTTCTTGGCCGGAACAACTTTCGGGCAGGGGTATACTTTCAGGGTATTGGCCAATAAAGGCACGAACAAGGTGAAAAAATCTACAGGCCAGGTTGTTTCCCTAAAAACCGGAGCAACTCTAAACTCTGGTGATCAACTTGTAGCCGGTGAAGGTGCATACATTGGATTGATGCATAAGAGTGGCAAGACCATCGAGGTTAGAAAGGCCGGAACTATGGCTGTGACCGAATTGGAGAAAAAAGTGACTACTGGAAAAACAAGCGTTGCTAGCCGATATGCCAAATTCGTTAACGACAAAATGAATGAGAAAGGGACCGGAAGCTATAGATCTAGAATGAATGCTACAGGTGCGGTTTCCCGAGCTGTTGCTGATGGAACATTGAATGCTTTGCTTAGAAGTTCAGATGGAACAGTAAAAGTAGTCGGTGATAACGCGGTTATCAGATGGGAATCTGCTAAAGAGGACGCATCATATGTCGTCATAATTAAAAACATTGAAGCGACGACCATTTTTAAAGCTGAGACAGACAAGACGTCTATTGAACTAGACTTCACCACTGAAGAACTTCAAGATGATTTGGGTGTTGGGCTATATATCCTCACAGTTACAGATAAATCCGACGAGAGCATCACAACAGGTGATATCGGAATCAAAAGAACAACTGATGACGAGGAATTGAATAATGAGCTAGAGAATCTTAAGAGTGAGGTAGCTGAAGATTCGCCTTTGAGCAAATTGATCTACGCTTCTTTCTACGAAGAAAAAGGTCTATTGCTTGATGCCCTTACTAAATACGAGGAAGCAATTAAAATGGCTCCTGAGGTGGAAGATTTTCAGGAATTGTACAAGAACTTCCTGATCACCAACGGACTATCAGAAGAATAAAATAATCAAACACAGGTGGAAACCCTCTTGCTATGCAAGGGGGTTTTTTTATTACTTTTGCCGGAAATCGCCATGCAAAATCGGCTTTTGTTTGATAGCAGATTACTTCAGGTCACGATCAGTCGGTTGTGCCAGGAGCTTATTGAGAATCACGGCGATTTCTCCACCACTGTTTTGTTAGGGCTCCAACCTCGTGGTATTCTCCTAACAAAGAGACTTACACAGAGGTTACAGGAGATGACTGAGCAAACCATTCAGCTTGGACTTCTTGACACAACTTTTCATAGGGATGATTTTCGAAGAAGAGATGAGCCCATCCAGGCAAATAAAACTGATATTCCGTTTCTCATCGAAGATAAAAACGTCATTTTGATTGATGACGTCCTGTATACTGGCAGGTCGGTTAGAGCCGCTCTTGATGCGATGAATTCTTTCGGTCGGCCGTCCAAAGTCGAGCTTTTGGTTCTTATTGACAGGTTGCACTCGCGTGATGTGCCTGTGGAGGCGAATTATGTGGGTCGCAGTGTTAACACCATTGATTCTCAGAAGGTTTTGGTGGAATGGAATGAAACACATAAAGAAGATAACGTTTGGTTAATTAACCGAGAAGAATGAGCCAATTGAAAACGAAACATCTGCTTGGAATTAAGAACCTCGATGGGGAGGACATAGAGCTCATCTTTCAGACTGCAGATAATTTTAAAGATGTTATCAATCGGCCAATTAAGAAAGTCCCCTCTCTTCGGGATGTGACCATAGCCAACGTGTTCTTTGAGAACTCGACCAGAACTAAACTATCTTTTGAACTCGCGGAAAAGCGACTATCGGCTGATGTGATCAATTTTTCATCTTCAGGATCTTCTGTGAAAAAGGGAGAAACACTCCTAGATACTGTCAATAATATCCTGGCTATGAAAGTCGATATGGTGGTCATGCGGCATAGTAGCCCAGGAGCGCCTCATTTCCTAGCCAATCACATTGATGCAAATATTATCAACGCAGGAGATGGAACGCATGAACATCCGACTCAAGCCTTATTGGATACTTATTCTATTCGAGCGAAATGCGGAAATGTGAAGGGAAAGAAGGTGGTCATTGTCGGAGATATTCTCCATTCACGGGTGGCTCTTTCAAACATCTTTGCTTTGCAAACTCTGGGAGCTGAGGTGATGGTTTGCGGACCGGCTACTTTAATGCCTAAGCACATTGGTGAGCTGGGAGTTTTGGTGGAAAATGATATCCGCGCCGCTTTGGAATGGTGCGATGTGGCCAACATTCTCAGGATTCAATTGGAGCGACAGCAAATGTCTTATTTCCCTTCTTTACGTGAATATTCGAGATTCTTTGGAGTGAATAAACAACTGCTGGATTCGCTGAAGAAGGAAATCGTGATCATGCATCCCGGACCAATCAACAGAGGGGTGGAGATTACATCAGATGTGGCAGATTCTGATCACTCCATCATTCTTCAACAAGTTGAAAATGGTGTGGCAATCAGAATGGCGGTATTATATCTTCTGGCCGGAGCTGCCGATGTTTAAATTCCAGTGTAGTTAAAAGGACTAATAGCGTTCAACTCCGCTTTCACTTTTTCATTCACGTTCAATCCTTCAATGAAGTCTTTAATCTTCACTTCATCGATTTTCCCTTTCCCTCTCGTCAAATCCAGAAGCGCTTCATACGGTTTCGGGTAGCCCTCTCTCCTCAGAATTGTCTGAATGGCTTCTGCCACAACTGCCCAGTTATTTTCAAGGTCGGCTTCAATAGCAGCTTGGTTGCATTGAAGTTTTTCAAGTCCTTTTGAAATGGACTGGAATGCCAGGTAGCTATGAGCTAAAGGAACACCGATTGATCTCAAAACCGTTGAATCAGTCAGGTCTCGTTGCAGCCGGCTGATGGGCAACTTGCCAGCGAGATGCTCGAATAATGCGCTGGAAATACCCAAATTCCCTTCGGCATTTTCAAAGTCAATTGGATTCACCTTGTGAGGCATTGCAGAAGACCCTATTTCGCCTTTCTTCGTCTTCTGCGTGAAATAGTTCATCGCGATGTATTGCCAAACGTCCCTGCTCAAGTCGAGGAGAATCGTATTGATTCGTTTCATCGCATCGCAGAGATTGGCGATGTGATCGTAGTGCTCAATCTGTGTGGTAGGATGACTTCTCGTCAATCCCAGTTTTTCATTCACAAACTTGTTACCGAAGGCATGCCAGTCGATATCCGGGTAGGCAACATGGTGCGCGTTGAAATTGCCAGTGGCACCACCGAATTTCGCTGCAAATGGAATTCGCATTACTTCACTCAGCTGATTTTGAAGTCTGGTGACAAAAACCTGAATTTCTTTTCCCAGACGCGTCGGTGAGGCAGGCTGACCATGCGTTCTAGCCAGCATCGGGATGTCTTTCCATTGTTCTGCCAGATTAGATAACGATGCGATCAAATTGACCAGTTCTGGAACCATGACTCGCTCCATCCCCCTTTTCAGACTCAATGGAATAGCAGTGTTATTGATGTCCTGAGAAGTGAGGCCAAAGTGAATGAACTCCTGAAACTCAACCAGGTCCAAATCTTCAAATTCCTCCTTCAGAAAATACTCGACAGCCTTTACATCATGATTGGTAGTTTTCTCAATGTCCTTGATCCGTTCCGCATCACGGAAAGTGAAGGTGGAATAGAGCTCTTTCATTTCCTCTAATGCTTCGTTGGGGACTCCTTTCAGTTGCGGTAGCTTCATTTCGCATAGCGCCTGAAAGTAAAGCACTTCAACCTCCACACGATGCTGGATCAGCGCTTTTTCAGAAAAGAAATCGGCCAGTTTGGAAACCTTTGATCTGTATCTCCCATCAATCGGTGAGATGGCTTCAAGGGGATGAAAATTCATTATTTGCTATTAAGATGCAAAAATAGAGGATCGAACTTATTTGTACAGGAGTGCTGTTAACTTTGCGACTTTTAATTCGAATCCATGGCATTTAGTCTCTTTAAGAAAAAGCAAAAATCTGACGATCGATTCTTCAAAATGAAGATAAGAGAAGTGATTCCGATCGCAAAGGATGCAGTCAACCTCGTATTCGAAAAACCGGACAGAGACTTTAAGTATAAACCGGGCCAGTTCATCACACTTATTGATAAAGTGGATGGTGAGAAAGTACGTCGTGCTTACTCGCTTTGCTCAAATCCTTTTGAGGATGAATATCCAGCAGTAACGGTCAAAAGGGTGGATGATGGCCGAATGTCTAATCACGTGAACGACAATTACGAAAACGGACAAGAGGTGGAAGTGATGGAGCCCATGGGGATGTTCACGACGGAATTCAAAGAGAGTCAATCTCGGAAAGTTGCATTCATTGGAGGAGGTAGTGGAATTACGCCACTTTACTCGTTGCTCAGATCCATTTTAGTGAAGGAACCAAATAGCCAGGTGGTACTTGTTTTTGCCAATCGGTCTGAAGAGTACATCATTTTTAAGGATGAATTGGCGAAACTGGAATCAGAACACGTAGACAGATTCAAATTGATTCACATCTTGGAAGAAGATGAAGGCGGACTGGCAGCTATCAAAGGTCGATCATCTCCTGGAATTGTGAATGATCTGGTAGAAACGCATGAATTGGCAGACGCGGAGTTCTTCATCTGCGGCCCTCAGCCCATGATGGACGTGGCAGAGGAAGGATTGAAGAGTGCCGGGATAGTTGAAGAAAAAATTAATATCGAAAGCTTTGACGCAGGTGTGACTTCTCCAAAGGAGCTCCTCACCGAGGAACAAAATAAAGGCAGCAATGTGACCATTATCCTTGAAGGAGAGGAGCATATGGTGCCCGTTCCAAAGAATGCTTCCATATTGGAAACGGCATTGGATGCAGGGCTAGACATGCCTTATTCATGTCAAAGTGGTCTATGCACCGCTTGTCGTGGAAAGTGCCTTGAGGGAGATATCACCACTGATGATGCTGAAGGCTTATCTCAAGATGAGTTGGACGAAGGATATCGTCTACTTTGTATTGGAAAACCGCTTACAGATGAAATTAAGGTGGAAGTAGGGTAGTGAATTAGCTACCCTCGTACCAAATTCTGTAAACTACATTTCCCACATCGTCCGATAAGAGCATCGAGCCATCCGCTGCAAAAATCAGATCAACAGGACGGCCCCAAACCGATTGGGAAGCATCATCAAGCCATCCAGATGCAAAGGTCCCGTAACTCTGACCCTGGCCGTTGGATTCCGTGACCATTTGTACGCGATAGCCAATCTTAGTTGATCGGTTCCATGAGCCATGCTCTGCAATTAAGATTTTTCCTTGATAGTTAGACGGGAACATTTCAGAATCCACAAACTTCAGCCCAAGTGGAGCGACGTGTGGCCCGAGATTTTGAGCGGGTTCCACGAATTCGCTACAATCTCTTTTGTCTCCAAAGTCCGGATCGGAGATCGTGCCGCCATGGCAGTATGGGTAACCGAAGTGCTGGCCTCCAGCCGTTGCTCTGTTCAGTTCACACGGTGGGGAATTGTCGGTTTCGCTTTGCGAGCTGCCAATGTTGTCTCGGCCATTGTCAGTGAACCACAACTCACCGGTCTGCGGATGCCAAGTGAATCCAACGGTATTTCTGACTCCATGAGCATAGACTTCTCTATTTGTACCATCAGGGTCCATTCGAGTGATAGAAGCATATCTTTCGTCCTGACTTTCGCAGATGTTACATGGCGCTCCCACCGGAACGTAAAGTTTCCCATCGGGTCCGAAGGCAATGTATTTCCAGCCATGGTGGCCATCCGTGGGGTAATCTTCGTAGATGAGCTCTTTCTGTGGATTGTCCAGATTGTTTTCGATATCCGGGAACCTCCACAGCTTGCTCACTTCCGCAACATACAAGTCTCCATCTTTAAAAGCCACCCCATTTGGCATGCGCATGTCAGCGGCCAATTCATATCGCTCATCGGCTTTCATGTCCCCATTTGTGTCTCGTAAGGCATATACATTGTCACCTCCTCTATTGCCAACGAAAAGAGTTCCGCTAGGAGAAATTGCCAGTGATCGGGCGTTGTTCACTCTACCGAAAACGCCAATTTTGAAACCATCAGGTAACTGAATTTTATCTAGCTGAAGGCCATCATCGTTTACCAATGCGGCATTCACGGTCGGCTCTCCTTCCTCTCCGCCTTTCCCATCATCAATAATTTCTTCGGAGTGGTCGTCTTGTGGCTCTTCGGAATTTGGTCCGCAAGCAATAAAAATGACTAGAAGCAAAAGAGGTAACATGGTTTTCATTTTGGGTAATTTTAGTGTCATAAAGTTAACCAAGATAGGTCGAGTGTAGTTCTCGCAGGATCATCTATTTGAGTGTTCCTGACATGTTGAATTGTTTGTTACATGAAATCGCTGGGATAGGCGGGGCGTTCTTCTACCTTTGCGGCCGTGATTTCCGTCAACAATCTTTCTTACTTCCTCGGCGATCGTGCATTGTACGAAAATGCCTCGCTTTTCATTGATCAAAAGGACAGAATCGGCCTGATTGGCCTGAACGGCACTGGCAAGTCCACGCTTCTTAAAATGATGGTCGGGGATGCACAGCCATCCGAAGGAGAAATTTCAAAGAGTAAAGAGACAACCATTGGTTTTCTGAATCAAGACTTACTCTCATACGAATCTGATGAGTCCATCCTTCATGTGGCTATGCAAGCTTTCAAAGAAACCTTGAAGCTCCAGGATCAGATCGATGCGGTGATCAAGCAAATGGAGGAAAATTACGAGGACAAACTGGTGGACAAGCTCACCAAGCTTCAGGAGCGTTTCGAGGCGGAAGAGGGGTATGTATTGCAATCCCGTGCAGAAGAGATTTTGGAAGGAATTGGGTTCTCAACAGCTGACCTTCAACGTCCACTCAAGGAATTTTCCGGTGGATGGAGAATGCGAGTTATGTTGGCCAAACTCCTTTTAGAGAAGCCGTCGCTATTAATGCTGGATGAGCCAACTAACCATTTGGATTTGCCGTCCATTCAATGGCTGGAAAACTACCTGCAATCCTATGACGGAGCTTGTATCATCGTGTCTCACGATAGAAGATTTCTAAACTCCACAGTCAATAAAATTGTGGAAGTGTATGGACGAGACCTTCATGTCTATAAAGGAAATTACGATTTCTACGAGGAGGAAAAGGCGCTGAGAAACGAGCTACAGCAGAACGCCTTTGAGAATCAGCAGCAAAAAATTAAGCAAACCGAGCAGTTCATCAACCGCTTCCGCGCCAAGGCCACCAAGGCCAGGCAGGTGCAGTCCAAGGCCAAGATGCTCGACAAAATGGAGAAGGTAGATGCCGTAGTGGACGAGAACATGCAGGTCAACTTCAAGTTCAATTTCTCCACCAAGTCTGGTCGACATGTGAAGAGAGGAGAAAAGTTGAGCAAATCCTACGGCGATCTGAATATTCTGAAGGACACTTCCCTGCATATCGAAAGAGGGGACAAGATTGCCTTGATTGGAGCCAATGGAAAAGGTAAGTCTACCTTGCTTCGTATGGTGGCCGGTAACGAGAAATTCGACGGAAAGATAGAAACGGGACACAATGTGATCACCAGTTTTTACGCCCAGCATCAGCTAGAGGCGCTGGATGTGAACAATGATTTGATCGAGGAATTGAAAATGGAGGGAACCGGAAAATCTGAGCAGGAATTGCGAAGCGTGCTGGGGTGCTTCTTGTTTACAGAAGATGACGTTTTCAAGAAAATCAAGGTATTGTCTGGAGGTGAAAAATCCAGAGTAGCCCTGGCTAAGACACTGATCTCTGAAGCCAATTTTCTTTTGCTGGATGAGCCGACCAACCACCTGGACATGCTTTCAGTCAGCATCCTTATTCAGGCGTTGGAACAGTATGAGGGGACTTTCTTGCTCGTTTCACACGACAGGGATTTCATCTCACATGTGGCGAATAAAATCTGGTACATCGAAAATTATGAGCTCAAAGAATACCCGGGCACGTACAAGGAATTTGAGTGGTGGATGAGCCAGAAGGAAGTCAAAACCAAGCCAAAACCAACTCCCAAAAAAGATGAGAAAAAACCTAAGCAAGAGAAGCCCAAAACGAGCAACGCGGACAAACAGAAGGAGCGAGAACTGAAGAAAATAGAGGAGAAGGTCGCAGAGCTAGAGACAAAAGTTGCAGATCTAGAGCAACAGCTGGCTGATCCCTCAGTGTATGAAGATCAGGAAAAATTCCAGAGCTTAAACAAGGACTATCTGGAACAGAAAAAGCAACTCGATCGGGCCATGAGCCAGTGGGAGAAGCTTATTTGAGTATGCTCAATGTGCTGTCAACCTGAGTCAGGACATTTTCATAAAAAATTGATTTCTGGGCGAAAAGCGATCTGTACGAGAAGATCATATTCCTGAACTGAGGATTATTAAGAATGGCCGGATCCAGAGTGTTGGGCCCGGTGTATCTGGCATTTTCGACAAAATAAGGCTTCACAAAATCCCTTAAATGTTCAGCGATTGCATCGTCAAACTGATTCATGCCATTATAGTACTGTTCATAAAGTTCGATTACTTTCTTGCGAACTTCGAAATCCGCGAGCAGATCCATTTGACCTGAAGTTTTCATGGATTCGTAAGATGTAGACTGAGGGGTGAATGGCGGATTGTACATGATGCTGTACAGGTAAATGGACAGGGAATCTTCATTAATCGGAGCTCCCACCGAGGCATTTGATATTTTGTTTAAGTTGCTTAGTAAGCGGTCGTTGATCTTATTTAAAGTATCCAACAGATTTCGATCTTCCTTCAAATCCTCGCCCAAGGATATCATGTATTTCGCGCTAAGCTTTTTTGCAGACTGGGTTTCACGATACCCTTCAAGATAAAATGCTACACTGATACCGAGTATCACTACGAACAGATTGATGATATGATCTTTCCAATTGATTCCTTTCATGCCTGAAAAGTAAAATTTTCCACCCGGAACTACCAAGTCGGTGAGATGGTTTTAGGTGTCATGGTTTTTGACCTCACATATGACAACCGGCAAGCCAACTATGAGATCAACAAGCTCATTGGCAAGCCTTTCGGCGTTTTTAATAAAAAGAGATGGTCAGGAATCGGCTCGGAGCGATTGATCGTCAAGTCCGCCGAAGGGAAATTGGGAGACATATTCAAAGAGAATTTCCGACAGAATTTTGCCAATATCGAGATCCGACCCAAGGGGGTTTTGATTAGGGTGCGGTACCGTCTGGAAGTTTTCGCAGTGGCCATTCCCTTCGGTCAGTTATCTGTTTTCAAAACCGATCCAAACTACTTCAGCCTCTTTGGTGGGACAGAGAAAATCACTCTCTCTAATTACCAAGGTCGCTCTTTTGACCAAAAATTTCTAAACAAAATCCTTGCCGCCAAGGCCGAATATTACCAAGAACATCATGCGCACTGAAATCATCATTGGAGGTAGTCACGGAATTGGACTGGCCTATCTGAAGCAAAATCTGGACACGAAAAAAGTCATTAACCTGAGCCGAAGCAAACCTGACATAGATCACGAAAACCTTGAACATCATGAAGTTGATGTGCTGAAGGGTGACTTCCCAGATGTTGCAGCGGCAGACGCAGTTGTTTATTTTCCAGGCTCCATCAACTTGAAGCCATTTACTTCGCTAACCGAAGAAGACTTCAAAAGCGACTTTGACATCAATGTGTTGGGAGCTGTTCGAGCGATCAAAAAATACCTTTCTGTCATCAAGAAAGGAGACCGCCCGTCTATCACCATGTTTAGTACAGTGGCTGTGGCTCAAGGCATGCCTTTTCATGCTTCAGTATCTATTGCAAAAGCTGGTGTTGAGGGTCTGACAAAAACGCTGGCTGCAGAATTAGCCGAGAGTGTTCGTGTAAACTGCCTGGCTCTGAATATCACGGATACTCCCTTAGCAGAGAAAATACTCAGGAACGATAAAGCTCGGGAAAACATCGCTCAGCGACAACCTATGAAGCGTATCTTGACGGCAGACGAGGTGGCCAAGTCTGTGAAATTTTTAGTCGAGGATGCTGTGGGCATGACCGGACAGATTGTGGGCTTGGATATGGGACTTTCCACGATTCGGGTTTGAAGGGATTCAAAGAAAAACTAGCAACGAAAACCTGTGTCCATTGCGGTCGACCCTTCTCCTGGCGCAGGAAATGGAAATCGAATTGGGAGGAAGTTAAATACTGCAGTGAAAAATGCCGGAGATCAAAGAAATAAGACTCATTCTTGGTGATCAGCTCAATCGACAACATAGCTGGTTCAAGGAACTTGACGATTCCGTGCTTTATGTGTTGATGGAAATCATGCCTGAAAGCGAGTACGTCACGCATCATATCCAGAAAATAGTCGGAATATTCCATGGAATGCGGACCATGGCGGATTGGCTCAAAGAATCAGGACATCAGGTCAGGTATTTCAACATCAGCGATAAAAATAACCAGCACTCGTTTAGGGCAAACCTGAAATCCATTATCGAAGAAACCGACGCTGAATCGTTGACTTATCAGGAGCCGGACGAATGGAGATTACAAGAACTTTTTGAAAAAGAGCTCAACGATTTAGGAGTCAAGGTGAACATAGCGAGTTCTGAACATTTCCTGCTTGAGCGTGATGAACTGGTAACATTCATGAGCAAGAAGAGCTATGTGATGGAGCCATTCTATCGAAAACTTAGAAAGAAATTCGATGTGCTAATGGATGGCGATGAGCCAGTTACTGGTCAGTGGAATTACGATCAATCCAATCGAAAGAAACTCCCGAAAGATGTTGCTCCACCGGAACCACTGGAGTTTTCACATGATGTTTCCGATATTCTGGAGGAGATTCGACATGCAGGCCTGAATTACATCGGAGAAATCACTGCCGAAAGATCCCCATGGCCAAAGGATCGAGAGGAGGCCATACTGGTTCTCGACTACTTCATCAAGAATTTACTGCCACAATTCGGTGATTATCAAGACGCGTTAACCGATCGTGGCTGGAGTCTGTTTCACTCCCGACTTTCTTTTGCATTGAATGTGAAAATGATTTCACCCCTTGAGGTCATCAAAGCGGTTGAAAAAGAGTGGTATGAAAATGACGCTATTGACATCTCACAGGCTGAGGGTTTCATTCGGCAGGTTCTGGGTTGGAGAGAATTCATGAGAGCAGTGTATTGGCTTGAAATGCCTGAGTTTAAAGTCAAGAACTTCTTTGAGGCTGATCGGAAATTGCCCGACTACTTCTGGTCGGGAGATACCAAGATGAAGTGTGTGTCGCATGCCGTGAGTCAGTCTTTGGTACATGCCTATGCTCACCACATTCAGCGGTTGATGGTCACAGGAAATTTTGCGATGCTGTGCGGAATCGACCCAGACCAGATCGATCAATGGTATTTGGGTATTTACATTGATGCGTTCGAATGGGTGGAAATCACCAACACCCGTGGCATGAGTCAGTATGCCGATGGAGGCATTGTCGGGACCAAACCGTACGCTGGATCGGCTAGTTATATTCACAAAATGAGTGACTACTGCAAGGATTGTTTTTATAACCATAAACCTCGTCACGGTGAAAAGGCTTGCCCGTTTAACAGCTTGTATTGGGATTTCCTAAATCGAAACAGGGAGAAGCTTGAGGGCAATCACAGAATGACCATGATGTACCGAATCCTGGATAAAATGGACGCTGAAGAGAAATCGAAAACTTTCGAGCAAGCAGCTCTTTACTTGGATAATCTGGAAATACTATGAGCAAGGCGATTTATTGGTTTCGAAATAATCTAAGGGTACACGATAGTCCTTCCTTGAATCAAGCGCTGATCGAAAACAAAGAGGTAATCCCGATCTTCATTTTTCCTCCCAATGAATCTATGGATCGCAAGGTGGGCTTGTCAGACTTTGGATTGCATCGAAAGCAATTTTTAATGGAGTGTGTGACTGATCTGGCCAATTCGATCAGCTCACATGATGGCCAACTTTCTCTTTTTCAGGGGGATCCAGTTAGTATAATCAGCAAGCTTTCTGAAGAACTCGGAATAAATATAGTCTATGCGAGCAAGGAGGTTGGCTACAACGATGTTCAGGAAGAGATTCATCTGCCAAATGAAATTGACCTCATTCTTAGGGAAGATCAGTTTTTAATCAACCCGGAGGATGCTCCGTATTCCATCGACAGAATCCCTTTCGGATTTTCTTCCTTTCGTAAAAAGGTAGAGAAGCATTGGATGCCACGAGAATCGGAATTAATGATCAGGGGGACATTTACGGATGATAATTTTGGACACTTTCAGCTACCTAAGTCAAGGGCAGAAATTGATCCTCGTTCGGCTCATCCTTTTGAAGGCGGAGAATCATCAGGACTGGATCGGTTGAAACATTTCCTCTGGGATTCGAAAAAAATTGAGTCTTACAAGTGGACCCGCAATCAATTAATAGGTCAAGATTTCTCCAGCAAGTTCTCTGCCTTCCTGGCACTTGGTTGCCTTTCGGCAATTCATATTTACCAGGAAATCATAAGGTATGAGCGTGAACAAAAACAAAATGTCTCCACCTACTGGCTCAAATTCGAATTGCTTTGGCGGGAGTTTTTCCGGTACACCAGCCTTAAGTTTGGTTCGAAGTTTTTTCAGGTGGGAGGGATACAGGATAAAGAAATAAACTGGCCTAAAGACGAAGAGAAATTACAGCAATGGATAGCCGGTGAAACAGCCGACGATTTTGTCAATGCCAACATGATTGAGTTGTCGAAAACCGGCTTTATGAGCAATCGTGGAAGACAGAATGCTGCCAGCTACCTGGTTCATGATATGGGAGTGGATTGGCGGTTAGGTGCCGATTACTTTGAAAAGATGTTGGTGGATTACGACTGTGCCTCCAATTGGGGCAATTGGATGTATGTGGCCGGAGTGGGCAATGACCGACGCAACAAAAAGTTCGATACCCAATGGCAAGCTGAGAAGTATGATGAGAAAGGGGATTTTCGGCAGCTTTGGTTGAAGTAGTTACCTCCGCTTTCTCCCGATCGCATATACAATAGCGGTAAGTACGCTGAAAAACAGAGCCAACACGGTCCATAGAACTTTAATGCCTGTATCCTGGCGACCATAGACCCACACATCGTATATCACCCAGATGGCACAAACGACAGAGAAAACGTAAAGAGCGATTTGTATAAACATGATTACTTGCCGCTTTTGAATTTTGCCAATTGGTACTCGTAATGTTCGGTTTCCATCTCCCAACTCTCAGCCAGTTGCAGGGCCTGCGTACTAAACTTTACTGCATCTTCCTTTCTACCAAGTTTGTAGAGGAGTGAGGCATACGTGTCGATAGAGGAAGGATCAGGCTCGGCATTGTCGAGTACATACTTGATCCAGTTAAGTCCTGCGAGTAACTGCTCCTTGTCATCCACGAAGAGGTAGAACTTCCAGGCAATGTCCAGAATCAGCTCTGGATCTTCGGCTTCAGGTCGCATAAACCCAATGGCCCCATCGGCATACATACTCCAGTTCTCGATCAACTCACCCATTCCAAATCTCAGGTAGTCCATCAGTTCCTCTTTGCGATCAAATTCATGTTGACTAGCTAGGTATGATAAGGACTTGATCCCAAAAAGAGCTAAATCAGAATCGGCCAATTCCGAATACGTCAGCATGAACGTATCAAAGATTTTGTCTTGCACTTCAAGTGGATCCTGTGCCTTCTCGAAAGTCTCTTGATTCTTTAGCAGGAACATGAATTCCTCCCCATATACATCGAAAACATAATCCCGCAGAACTCCCCAATTGTCGTCCTTTACTAAATCCTCCTTTGGAATGTCAAGGAAGAAATCATCCAATACTGGGTCTACACTTCTGCAGGCATTCTCCAAGGCAAGCAGGTACTTTTCCATTACTTCCATCGATCGATTTCCTTCTTCGTAGCTTTTTCGTATGCTCGCCAGGTTTTCATCGGGAGTCAGAGCCGTTTTGGCCAGATTGATCAACTCAAGAGGTTCGAGTGCCCCACATCCTCTGTGTACCAATTCGCCTTGTCCATTGACAAACAGCAAAGTAGGATAGAGGTCCACTTCGTATGTTTCGGCCAGTTCCAGGCCGGGGTATTTCTCCATGTCAAATTTCACATTGACGAAAGAGGTGTTGAACAATGTGCCAACATCCTCATTGGTGTACGTGTACTTTTCCAGCACCTTGCACGGTTGGCACCAGGTCGCGTATGCATCGACGAATACAAGCTTGTTGGATTTTCGAGCTTCGGCAAGTGCGCCCTCCCAGGTCAAATCCTGAAATTGGATGCCTTGAGCAAAAAGCGAAATAGGGAGAAGGAAGATGAATAGTCTTTTCATTGATATGCTAGTTGCCGTAATTTACAATGGCCTAACGAGCTAAAAATTAAGCTAGTACAAAAAATTTATATCGGCGCGCAACCATTTTCGTAAACAGGTCATCTACCTATCGAAACGCGACCAATGCTACGCCTAAATAAATCCGTGAAAGAGCAACAACTCATCCGAGAGTGCAAGCAGGGAAAGTCAGCCGCCCAAAAGGAGGTTTATGACAAATTCGCTCCGATGATGTTGTCGGTTTGCTTCCGATATGTGAGAGATCGCATGGAGGCAGAGCATGTGATGGTAGGTGGCATGGTCAAAGTTTTCAAAAACGTTCATCAGTTTAAAGAGGAGGGGAGTTTTGAGGGATGGATCCGACGAATCATGGTCAACGAAAGCTTGATGTACTTGCGAAAGAACAAGAACATGGCGTTGAGCACGGACATTGATTCAGTCAAGGAAGAACCCAATTATGAGGCCATTGCTGAGTCGATTGAGACGGCAGAACTCATGAAGCTTATCACGGAACTTCCGGTCGGCTATCGCACGGTTTTCAACCTGTATGCGATCGAGGGCTACAAGCACGAGGAGATTGGCGAGATGTTGGGCATCAGTGCCGGTACGTCGAAATCTCAACTTAATCGGGCAAGAAAACTCCTTCAGAAAAAATTGATGGAAATAGAGAATGATTTAAAAAACGTGGCGAGTTATGGAAAATAAGAAATTAGATCAATTATTCAGGGAGAGACTGGCGCAGCACGAGATTCAGCCAAGCCAGGAATCTTGGCAACTGGTGAACGATCATGTTCAATCGAAGGCTAAGCCGATGGTTTGGATGAGCATTGCAGCTTCGGTCGTGATTTTAATGGCGGCAGGCTTCCTTCTTTGGAATCAGCAATCTGAAGGTGTGCCGGGTGGCCACTTGGCGAGTGCACCAGATCGACCAGATATGGAACTTGTCGGATGGCCGGAATTGAAATTTGAACAGCAGAAAGAAACTGGTGTGATTCAGCCGAGGATTGAGAAAAAACGCTCAAATCCTGACTTCAAAAGCAATCAGGTGGCCGAAGTAGCCTTTGAGGAAAGTCAAATGGAAATGCCGGTCGCTTTGGAAACGATTAAGCCGAATTTGGTGGAGCCGACTTTCATTACTGGGGAGCTTCTTCCGAATCACACGCTCATGACTCCAGAAGTGGAAATGACCTATCTGGCCGGAGTGGAGTCGGTGGAAGATGACAAAAAGGGAATTGAGAAGATTTGGGCGAAAGCCAAGGACATGAGCCCGGGAGAACTATGGGGTAGCATCAGGGACACCAAGAATCAGCTGCTTAGCCTCAACAGAAATTAAACTCAAAATAAAGGACAACTATAAATAGGACAACCATGAAAATGATGAATAAACTCTTGTTGATGGGAATGCTTGCGATGGCCACTTTGGGCACACAAGCCAATCCCTTCATGAACGAAGCGAAAAAGGACACGGTGATCATCGAGCTGGAAAACGGTAGTCGGATCATCATTTACACCAAGAATAAGGAGGAACTGAAAAGACTTCTTGCGTATGATGTCAATGAAATGATTAAAGATCTGAATAAGTCAGTTCAAAAGGCTGACGTGGATCGAATGGAGATTCAGAATACCGAAGGGAAGAATTACATGATTGAGAGCCCTACGGTGCTTTTTGGCAGTGGAATATCAGAGGGTGACACGGTTTACGTGGACAAAAGAGCACTGGACAATATACGAATCAGAGTGGGAGGGCTGGAGCTCTTCATGGATCCCGATGAATTCGACGAGTACGACGATTGGGGCGATGATGATGACGATGTGATCACCCGTTATTCGTACGTTGACAATGATCGCAGCAGAACCAGAAATTATTTCAACGTGGATGTGGGAACCAACAACTGGCTCGAAGGAAACACATTGCCCTCTGCAAGTGATGCGGACTATGCCGTGAGACCTTGGGGTTCATGGTACCTGGGCGCCAATTTCCTCAACCGAACTTGGGTTGGCGGGCCGATTTACCTGGAATGGGGCGGAGGAGTCAACTGGTACAACTGGAAGTTGGAAAACTCTGACATTCGCATAGAGAAGGGTGATAACAGCATTGAATTCAATTCAGTGAATCCCGAGACTGCCGGGCTAAAAAGTAAAATTTCTGCCACCTATGTGAATCTCAGCGTGGTGCCAATGCTCGATTTTGGGAAAGGCGCACGCAGAGTAAAAACAACCATGGGAGATGGATTCAAATTCAGCAGCTCCAGACGAAATGGATTCAGAATTGGTGCCGGAGTATATGCCGGATACCGCATGGGCAGCACGGCAAAATACGTGTTCAAGGAAAGCGGCGATACTGATCGCATCAAAGAACGAGATCACTTCTACCTGTCTAACTTCCGCTACGGTATCAGAGGCCAGGTTGGATTCCAGTCTTTTGACATGTTCATCTTATACGATTTGAATGAAGTATTCGAGGAAGGTAGAGGACCCGGAGGTGCGCAGCTGAATGCCTTCACAATCGGTATCACGCTTTAAAAGAAAACTCCTTAATCCCCTCCTTCGAGGGGCAGGGGAGGGTTTGGATAAATAGCTTAACAGATACTACTTTAGAATGCCACTCAATCCTGGGTGGCATTTTTTAATTGCTCCCTGAGCCACCAAAATCCCATCTTGGTCAGCTTGCGATCCTTTGCATTATTGGCAAAAAGGAAAATGCCAATTTCCTTGTCCGGTTGAAAAGCAATGAAGGCACTTGTGCCCAGTAAATGATCGTGGTGCCAGAGAATTTCCGTGCCATCTTCTTCGATATCCTTGAGCCATCCAATACCGATTTCAGCGACTTCCGGGTGCTTCGGATGATCCTGTTCGAACAAGGTCCTTTGCTGAAACTGTACCGTTTTGGCAAACTTGTGATCCTCATCGAACTGCATTTTAAGATAGACCATCATGTCCTTCGCTGACATTTTGATGTCTCCGGCACCTTCCATGCCTCCCTCAGCAAACTGGGTTCGCACCGTGGGGATGCCGAAAAAATCATGTGGTGTTGCGTAGCTTTTCTTTGGCAGTTTTCTGGGTTGGGTGGAGGTTTCCTTGAGACCAAGTGGCTTACAGAATTTGGTTTGAAGCAGCCCCTCGAAGTTCGTGTTGTAATGGTCTGCCAGGATGTTTCCAAGCAGCCCAAATCCCACGTTGGAGTATTTGTATCTGCCGTATTTCCTCAACTTGGCCCATCGAAGATCCATTCGCATAGAACCCGGACCATAGGTCGTGAAGTGGGGGAGAGGCGGAATGAAAATCGAATGCCATGGCGCATAAACCAAAACCGGATGCGCGCCTAATGGTACCAGTATGAGTTGATTTTTTGTCAATCCGATCGCATTTCCAGCAAGAAAAGTAGGCCCAAACACGTCAATCGTATTATTGGGTAGGCCGCTGGTGTGGGTGACGACATGCCTAAAAGTGACCGAATCGAACTTGTGACGATGTTTTTCCTTCAAAGGAATGTAAGGGCTTATTGAATCGTCCAGACTGAACCAGCCTTCTTGCAGCGCTCGAGTGAAAATGAAGCCCGTGATGGTTTTACTTACTGAACCAATTTGAAACACATCGTCTTTATCTGCTTTTCTTCCGAACGTATTGATCCGCCCATTCGCAATGATCGTGTCCTTCCCTTGGTAATAGATGCCTGCGACTATGGCTTTATTGAACAAGCTGTTCTTAAACCGTCGGGTCATGCTATCAGCTTGTGAGATGGATTGCTCGTAAGATTGACCCGATGCAGAGAGTGCGAAGCAGAGAAGTAGAGCAGACCAGAATTTCACGCCGCTATTATACCCCAAACGAACAGAGTTTTAAAGTTTTTCTTTTCAGAGATTGGGGGTAAGAGCCAACTTAGGGAACCTGTCAACCCTTATCTTTGTATTCCGTTCTTTGTTTTATTGGGGTCGACTGGAATTGACAGGAAGTGAAATCTGTACGCCAGCATGTCGGGTGATGAATGAGCATCCGTGATCACTTCATTCGAATTATAATTGGCGAATCTAATTACGCCATGGCAGCCTAATTTTAGATCTTAGGATTTAAAATTGATTAGGGTTGAGCCACATAGGTTCCCCCTGCCACATCTCACTGAACTTCTGCCCTTTAAGTTTGGATTATGAGGTGTCGAAATTTAGGGATAGCTCCGGGTAGCGTCACGGACACGGGGTGAAATTTAAGTGACTGGTTCTTTGGGTAGGGTGTCTTTCCCCAGCTCTTTGGACGAGATTCAATGAAAGACTAAGCATGTAGCGGGTTTGCCGATTCCTTAGCTGGACGAGGGTTCGAATCCCTCCGACTCCACTCAAAAGCCTCGTCTTATGGACGAGGCTTTTTCGTTCCGTCGGAGGGGCTCCCCTGCAAGCTGGCCCCTCACTAAAATGATCCACCGGATCATTTCTTAACGCTCGATCCTCTCCGACTCCACTCAAAAGCCTCGTCTTAGGGACGAGGCTTTTTTTGTTCCGTCGAAGGGGCTCCCCTGCAAGCTGGCCCCTCACTAAAATGATCCACTGGATCATTTCTTAACGTTCGGTCCTCTCCGACTCCACTCAAAAGCCTCGTTTTAGACGAGGCTTTTTTCGTTCCGTCGAAGGGGCTCCCCTGCAAGCTGGCCCCTCACTAAAATGATCCACTGGATCATTTCTTAACGTTCGGTCCTCTCCGACTCCACTCAAAGCCTCGTTTTAGACGAGGCTTTTTTCGTTCCGTCGGAGGGGCTCCCCTGCAAGCTGGCCCCTGACTAAAATGATCCGCTGGATCATTTCTTAACGTTCGGTCCTCTCCGACTCCACAAAATAAAAAAGGCTCCTTGAGGGTCTTTTGTTTTATATGATTTGGGGTTTCGATCACGGGTAGAGGGTTTGAAACCGAGAAAAAAGGAGGTTCACGAGGGGCTTATCGTATGGTTTGTGCGGATGAGTAAATCGAACGCAGTGAGATTCATAGCATCATAATGTTTAATATAATAAACAAGATTATATATATTTGCACAATATAATAAACATTATGTCTAAAAAGAGTGCCATTTTGCTCCCAAAAACAATTCATATTCTTGAAACCGTTGGTGAACAAATCAAGCTTGCAAGGCTAAGACGTAAGCTTAGTGGAGAAATGGTTGCGGAGAGAGCAGGGATTGGAAGGAATACACTGATATCAATCGAACAGGGAAAGCCAACAGTAAGTATCGGTCATTACCTCAATGTACTCAAGGTATTAGGTCTAGAAAAGGACCTATTGGCACTAGCAAAGGATGATGAACTTGGTAGGAAGCTCCAAGATGCTGGACTGTCAACGAAAGAGCGCGCACCTAAGAAGAACTAGCCATGGCAAAGCGAGAAATATATGTATATGCGGACTGGGAGGAGATCAATGGCCCTCTTTTTATGGGAATCCTTTCGTCTGAGCTACTTAGGGGCAAAGAGATATTTTCATTTGAATATGACGACATCTGGCTAAAGTCAAAACATGCACAGACTATAGATCCTGATCTGCAGTTATATACTGGCCCACAGTATCTTAATGAAGAAAATAAATCTAATTTCGGTCTGTTCCTTGACTCCTCTCCTGATCGCTGGGGTAGAGTGCTTATGCAGCGAAGAGAAGCAGCTGAAGCCAGACTGAACGACAGAGAGAGAAACAAGCTTTTTGAGACCGATTATTTATTAGGTGTTTATGATGGCCATCGAATGGGTGGGCTGAGATTTAAGCTTGATCCTGAAGGATCATTCTTGAGCGATGATGAAAGACAAGCCAGTCCACCATGGACATCCATCAGAGAACTTGAACAAATAAGCTTGAGACTTGAAGAAGAGGATGCAATTGACAACCCGGAGTACTTACGGTGGTTGAATATGTTGGTGAATCCTGGATCGTCCCTCGGAGGGGCAAGACCAAAAGCTAGTGTCCTCGATCCAGACAACCATCTTTGGATTGCTAAGTTTCCAAGTCGAAAAGATGAAGGTGACATAGGTGCCTGGGAAATGGTCACCTATGATATGGCCATAGCCGCCAGTGTTAACATGGCGGAGTGCCAGGCTCGAAAGTTCTCTAGTGATCACCATACCTTTCTGACTAAAAGGTTTGACAGAACTTCAAACGGCAAGCGTTTACACTTCACATCGGCGATGACTCAGCTTGGTTATACCGATGGGGCAGATGCTGCAGCTGGAGTGAGCTACCTGGAATTGGTTGAATTTATCACGAGTAATGGAGCCAACGTGACAGCTGATCTGGAAGAGCTCTGGAGGAGGATTGTTTTTAATATTTGTGTTTCCAATACTGATGATCACCTGCGGAATCATGGTTTCATTTTGACCAATGGAGGTTGGATCTTATCCCCGGCTTTCGATATCAATCCGGTTGAAACTGGAACTGGTTTGAAGTTGAACATTTCCGATGATGACAATGCGCTTGACCTGGATCTAGCCATGGAGGTTCATGAATATTTCAGGCTGGATGGTAAAAGAACAAGTGATATCATTAAAACTGTAAAAAGCTCAGTTAGTAAGTGGTCTGATATTGCAAAGAAATATGGGATATCGAGAGCTGAACAGGAGCTTAAAGCACCTGCCTTTGAAAGAGCTTTGAGCTGATGGGACAAGGGTCGGGGAGTCTATTACGACCTAAAAAACGCAAAGTCCGATTCAGGGTTTGAGCCCCAGTAGAAAAGGTCGAATTCGATGCGCAGAACTATATCAAGTACTACTACGATGCGGCCGGGATCAAGCTGAAGCAGGAGGTGTACAAAAACGACTCACTGTGGACAGAACGAGCGTATGTGGGTGAGTTTTTCTACGAAAACGACACACTGAAATTCATCCAACACGAGGAAGGAAGAGTGGTCATCCCGCATCCCCCCTTTGGGGGGACTGAGGGGGGACTGGACTATCAGTATCACCTGAAAGACCACCTGGGCAACACACGCGTCACATATAGCACCACACCTGAGAGCTATGTGGTGAAAGCCACGATGGAAGACATCAATTATGTAGTGGAAGACCCGCTGTTTGAGCCGTATAACCCGGTGCAGCGAAACGGACCACCTGCGGGCAATACTTCTGCAAAAGTAGCCCGCCTGAATACCAATGAATCCGGCGATGGAAGTACGTTCAACGGCCAGGTAGAACTCAAGAGCATGTTTGAGGTGAACAAGGGAGATACACTGAAGCTCTCCGTGAAAGCGTATTATGAAAATGACCCGATTGTGGACGGCATGCTGTCTGCTGCGGAGATGTTTGCGGCCATACTGGCGGGTGGCGAAGGCGGAAATGTGGCCGGGGAAGGTGCCACACTGGCCAACTCCACGCTGGACGAAAGTGCCGTCTCGGCGATGAACACCAACAAGTCTGCCAGCTCCGAAGAAGATGTACCGAAAGCCTTTATCAATTACATGCTGTTTGATAAGGATATGACATACATCACTTCCGGGTTTATCCAGATCAGCTCAGGGGCCAAAAACCTCTGGGAAACGGTGAAGTTCCCAGCCCCGATCACGATAGACCAAAATGGCTATGCGCTGGTGTACGTCTCCAACGAAACGAATGCCGCCTGTGTGGTGGACTTTGATGACCTGACGATAGAGCACGCAAAAACGCCGATTGTTTTTGCTTCAGACTATTACCCCTTCGGACTTGAGTACAATGGGTTCTCGAGAAACTACTCACAAAAGGTACGGTTCAAATTCCAGGAGCAGGAACACGATGAAGAAACAGGATGGATAGCCTTCAAATGGAGAAATCATCAACCTGAGATTGGAAGGTTCTTTAATGTTGATCCACTTGCGGAGGATTATTACTATAACTCATCATATGCATTTAGTGAAAACAAGGTGGTAAATGGGAGGGAGTTAGAGGGTCTGGAAGTATGGTATATAAACCCAGTTGCAGCCAAAGAATCTTACAAACAAGCAAAGAAAAAAGTTAACAGTAAACTGCGTGATGGGGACAAGTGGTTTTACAATTTAATGCATGATACATTTGGATCTAGAAAACCGATAACCGAACCAACGAATTTCCCAGAACAACAAGATGGTCATGATGATAGACAGGCTGATGGTGATCCCGAATTCAACAGAGAAGGAGGTGAGGGTCAGGACGGTGACGAAACATATGTTACGACAGCCGGGCAAAGACCTGAGCCCAATGACGATAAGGATGGGAAAAGTGAAGTTGTTGAACTTGAGCCAACAGAAGTACCCGATACATTATTCATTGAAGGTAATGGAAGAAAAGACAAGACCACCGGTCAAAGATCACATGAAGTCGTGATTAATGGAGATACTCTTTTCATTCCAGAAACAGAAACGACAAAAAAGCAACTTGAAAAACAAAGAGATGGCAGTAATTAATTGGCTAATTTTTTTCTCACTACTAGCATTTTGTTCATCATGCAGAAAAGCTGAAAAAGAATATTATGAAAATGGCTCAGTCAAAGCAGAGTATTTTTTGAATGATGGATATTTAGATGGAGTCAAGATTGAATATTTTAAAAATGGTAAAATAAGATCAGAGGTCGAATATAAAAATGGCTCTAAAAATGGCTTTAAGAAAATGTTTTTTGAAAATGGAGAATTGAAATCGATTTCCAGCTACTCAAATGGAAAACAAAGTGGAGAATTGGTGATTTATTATTTGTCAGGGGAGATAGAATATCGAGCTTTTTTTGAAAATGGGCAGAGGGTTGATACCAGTTTCTTTTATTCAGAAGAAGGCAATTTGATTGAGTTGAAAGTGTATGGGGATGGAGGAGAAATAGCATACTTAAAAAAGTATGACAAGCAAGGTGAACTACTTCTTGATTCTATTGTTCCAATCATTGATATCTCTAGTGATTCGGTTCAATTGGGTAGTATAATTAAGGTTGAGGTCGATTTGACCTTCAATCTGGAAGGGCCTGTTCAAGTAGAATTCGGTCGAGTGCTAGGTGAGAATTTAAACGCGGACACCACTTATTTTTTCTCTAAAGAGGAAAGTAAAGTTAAGTTTGAATTCGCACCCGTCCATTTAGGGCTGAACGAACATTATATAAAATTCAAACATGAAGTTTGGAATGACGAACCATCTGTTGATGGCGTGATGTCAGAAATCAATGTTTTCGTTGTTGGGCAAGGGACTTGAGTAATTTCAGATTACCTCCAACAGTCGCTCGGGTGTCCCGAGTGACGAAATAGAATAGTAAAACCAAAACGATATTAAACCCGACAAAACTCTTTGCCTAAATCTATAATTCAGTTATTTAAGATAAAATGACCAACCCCTTCCCATATCCTCAACCTTCGACTGCACCCGCACCAGGGATGGAGGCATTGTTGGAGCCCGTTGCAGGTGTGGCGTTGGCCGGCGACTGCCGAGAGCCCGGCCGCCTGCTTGCGGAGGTTGGGCGTGGACAGGCGGAGGTGCCCAGGGGATTTTGGTTCAACGGCCGAGTAGAACTGAAGCACATGTTTGGAGTGAACAAGGGCGATACGGTGAAGCTCTCTGTGAAGGCTTACTACGAGAACGATCCGGCCACAGATGCGATGCTGAGTGCGGCGGAGATGCTGGCGCAGATCCTGATGGGCGCAGAGGGCGGTCCGGCGGCTGGTGAGGGCGCCAGTGTGTCGAACTCCACATTGGATGAGAGCGCGGTGGCAGCCATGAATGCCAACAAATCTGCCAGTGCGCAGGAGGACGTGCCCAAGGCATTCCTTAATTACATGTTCTTCGATGAAGACATGACGTTCGTGACCTCCGGGTTTGTGCAGATCACCGGGGCGGCCAAGAACCTGTGGGAGAATGTGGCCTTCGCCAATCCCATTGTGATAGAAGAAAACGGCTATTTCTTAACGTATGTGAGCAATGAGACGAATGCAGCGAGTGTGGTGGACTTTGATGACCTGACGGTTACGCATAGCAAGACGCCCATTGTGCAGGTGGATGATTACTATCCATTTGGGTTGACGTTTAATAGTTTTACGAGGAGTTATAGTACGCCGCAGAGGTTTAAGTATAATGGTTTTGAGTTCCAGACAGACTGGGGAGTTTATGACTATCAGGCTAGATATTATGATCCGGCAATTGGAAGGTTTTTGATGGTTGATCCAGCAGCTGATTTGATGAGAAGACATTCAACATATAGTTATGCATATGATAATCCGATCAGATTTATTGACCCTGATGGAATGATGCCCGATTGTCCTAATGGCGATTGCTGGGGCGCATTAAAGGAAGCCGTAGGAGAAATGAAAGCAAATTCTCAGGCTATCATGGATAAAGGGAAGAAATTGTTAAATGACGCAAATGTAGCTTTAAATAACGCGGGAGAAACAATATCGGATGCAGCTACTTTGACAGGCAATGCCATTCTTGATGGACTGCAAGCTGCTCAAGATTATGTTTTTGGTGATCATGATCCTGACACAAACACTGATAAAACTAATATGGTTGGTAAAGTTTTGGATGGGGAAGGTGACATTGGGGGAACTCCGGTAATTGAAGCCAACACTGATGGGGAAATAGACGTGTCTCAAGAGCAGCGATTAGGAATTAATGGCCCACCAGGAGAAAGTGGTGATTGGGAGGCAGCCACTGAAATGATTTTTTTGGCAGGTGAAACTGCAGCTGATTTGATCATTGAAGGATCAGGACCTAGTTCGACCACTTCAAACCCTAAACCTCACCTTATCAAATTGGATAGTCAGAAAATAAAGTCGTCTAAAGATCCAACAACAGGTAGAATTAGAACAACTTATTACATTCCATCATTCATTGTTCAAAATGGTGACACAACTTGGTCTGGCGGAACGACAAAGACTCACTAAATTGTTTTAAATATTTACATATGAATTTGTTTCTGAAAATAGGCTTGCTAGGTTTTACTCTGATGTTACTTTCCTGCGAATCATCTCAGCCATATCAACTTCAATTCACGGCAAAGGGAGATACTATAAGAATTGATCCGGGTAAGAATTGGATTAAGCGTGGAAATATTGCCCTTTCTTCAAAAATTGATGTTGCTTCTATGGTAAGAGAATACCGGGGTGACACAGTATGCTATGAAATGTGGTTTTATCCAAATGGAATCAAGATGAGTGAGGGAGGTATAAGTCGTGGGATTAGAAATGATACTTGGAAAACGTATGACAGTCTCGGAAATCTATTAATGGTATACAATATATTGGATGGTGTTGCTTCTGGACCATATGTTCAATATTATCCGAGTGGTAGCCTTGAAATCAAGGGGGAGGATATTCAGGGAAATGGTGTCTTTGAATTTTATGATTCACTGGGGAACTTGAATGAAAAGTTTGTTTATACAGATGGGACTATTGTAGATACTCTTTTTTACAAAAAAAGCGAAAACTAGGTCTTCCGAGCGGCAAAGGCTTGCTGACTGACTCACAAAACCACTTAAAACCATGCTTTCAAAACGCACAATCCCTGCCACCTCTAATGGCGCAAGTCTTCCAGCGAAGGAAGTGGAGTAGGCGAGACTTGTGACGAACTAAAAGTAACTCCTAAACCCAAGCCACTGCTTTGCCCTTTTCACTCTAAGAAATAGATGAAATACTTGCTGTTCATATCGCTTTTTTTGGTCTGTTTGTCTGCGTTCTCCTGGAGCCAGAGTGGCTGTCCTGTTGCCTTGATGCAAAAGGACGAAAAAATCAAGCTCGGCTTCCAGAATGCTGATAATCAGTACACTCAGGCCGTGAGGCCTTTACTTTCTTCCTTGATGAAGAAAGTAAACAAAGAAATCAAGGCTGGTTTGTCAATGGCGGGAAGTTCATCATGGAAGCTAAAATCCTCAAAACTCGTCTCCCTCTGGTCGCCTCAGACAGTTGAGTATTTTGGCCGCTTCCATTCTTCACTTCCTGATCGCCATTCCCAAACAGGCCATTCTCTCGCGCTTCGCACGATTGGACTGAACTTCAATGGATCTTATTGGCCGTCAAGGCCATTGGGAAAAACGATCGGTGCGGCTGGAGGCCAGCATACCCGGGCGTGTACGGGCCTTGTGCGGCTGATAGGTGATTATGCTGGCTTGATTTTTCTTTGCTTCGTTTCTTTTCATCTAAGGAAAAGAAATGAAGGAGCCGTCCGGCGATTGAGGGCTTGGAATAATGTTTTATGAAAGCGTGCATCACCATATCGCTTATCCTCCTCTCCCTTTGCTCCCAAGCTCAGTTCAAGACGAACGTCACAGCCACAGGAAAACACAAGTATTGGTTAGGCCAGCCCAAGCGAACGAAAGCCCAGATCATTGCCAGAAAACAACAGCTGGAATCCTACCGGGCCTACCTGAAAATCAAGCAGGAATTCGATCATAAATTCGATTCTACGAAGGTCACTTATCTGGATAGTATCTACGTTCAGAAGGAATACGATCTCACGTTTAAAACCGATTCTATCTGGTCAGGACTGCCGGATTCTTTGGTACATGACTTTAAGAAAACCCCGGACTCGCTTTGGTGCGCTCAGAAAATCATCGCATCCGGTGATTTGCCTCCTGAAGCCGTAAGAATGCTCACGAATCCGCCAAGGATGCCCTCAGCCGCTCAGCTGAAAGCACAGATCAGGGACTACAAAGAAGCCATGCAGATTCGCAAGAAATACAACGAAGCGTACAGGCATGGCAAGAACTACTATCTGGACAGCATATACATGCAAAGGAATGTGTCCTTTGAGCTAAAAAAAGACATGGATTGGACGGGACTGCCAGATAGCATAGCGTACAATTATCGGAAAGCAGACTCCCTGTGGGTAGGTCAGAAAGTGCTAAACAATGGAGACTTTCCTCCTGAGGCTGTTCACTACCTGACCAATCCACCCCCAAACCCCAAGGAAGTCTTACTCGATCAGATAGACAGTACAAAGTACCAGTACACACCCGAAGACCTTGAGACGTTTGCAGGCATGATGTCAGGGGACATTCCGCTTGGTGAGCAAGCAAGCCCTGATCCAGTGACTGCTTTTGGCGGAGGCCCACAAAACCCCAATGCCATGGGAGATGCCGTGATGATGGCACAAATGGCCATGACCGATCCGGACGAATTTGCAGAACAGCAGGTGAGGGAAAGGTTGCTCAAGAACAAGTTCACAGAGCTGCCGGACAGGCGAAAACCGGAAGAGGGAACAAAGAGAAACAGTCTGGAGAAAGCATCGCTGAGGGACCGGATATACTTCGGAGGTAATTTGAATGTCACGAGCACTGATCCCTTCATTGTGGACTTTGGCTTACAGCTGGGCTATTGGATCAAAGTCAAATGGCTGGCTGGTGTGGGCTTTACGTTCAGGGAGCAATTTGATCAGCGAAATACTCTGCTCACCGGAGACAGTTGGGGCAGAAGTGTCTTTTCAAGATATGATCTACCAAAGGACTTCTTCGCATACACAGAACTCGAACAAAAGATCAACGAGTCGCTCTTCAGCAAACCCAAGCAAGACGAAGGGTTGACACAACCGGAGTGGCAGCAGGCATGGCTGGCAGGACTTGGCAAGGAATTCAACATCCGGTTCCTCAGGATGCAGATCATGCTACTCTACGACTTCACCTGGCGAACGAATGATATGTACTCCAGACCTTTCGTGACCAAGCTGGGCTTTCAGTTTACCAGGAAGCCGAGGATTGGGAGGGGGAAATAACATTCAGTTAACAGAGTTGAATTAGATTCTTCCTAAATTGTTGGAATCACTAAACCACCAAAATCATGGGGAAACCTAAATTTGAAATTTTCAAAGACAAAGAGGGCGAGAAGTTCTACTTCCACCTAAAAGCAGGGAACGGAGAAATCATACTTGCCTCGCAAGGTTACACCGCTAAATCAAGTTGCCAAAATGGGGTTGATTCAGTTGCTTCGCACTCAAAGGATGAAAGCAACTTTGAGAAGAAAGAATCTAAGGATGGTCGATACTACTTCGTACTGATGGCCACCAATCATCAGGTCATTGGTAATTCGCAGATGTACACAACCACTTCCGCCCGAGATCATGGCATTCATTCGGTGCATGAAAATGCTGTGGAGGCCGAAGTGGTGGATTTGACGCTCTAAATGTTTCAACTATGTTTCACCACTAGTTGATAAAACACGTTAAGTAATTGATTTACAATTATTTTCAATTTGAATGAATAATCCCTCCGACTCCACTCAAAAGCCTCGTCTTATGGACGAGGCTTTTTTCGTTCCGTCGGAGGGGCTCCCCTGCAAGCTGGCCCCTCACTAAAATGATCCACTGGATCATTTCTTAACGTTCGGTCCTCTCCGACTCCACAAAATAAAAAAGGCCCCTTGAGGGTCTTTTTTATTTTGTTTGATTTAGGGTTTCGAACCCGAGTAGAGGGTTTGAAATGAAGCGAAGCGAAATTCACGAGGGGCTTAGCGTATGGTTTGTGCGGATGAGTAAATCGAACGCAGTGAGATTCATGCATCATAATGTTTATTATAATAAACAATATCATATATATTTGCACTATATAATAAATATTATGTCTAAAAAGAGTGCCATTTTGCTCCCAAAAACAATTCATATTCTTGAAACCGTTGGTGAACAAATCAAGCTGGCAAGGCTAAGACGTAAGCTTAGTGGAGAAATGGTTGCGGAGAGAGCAGGGATTGGAAGGAATACACTGATATCAATCGAACAGGGAAAGCCAACAGTAAGTATCGGTCATTACCTCAATGTACTCAAGGTATTAGGTCTAGAAAAGGACCTATTGGCACTAGCAAAGGATGATGAACTTGGTAGGAAGCTCCAAGATGCTGGACTGTCAACGAAAGAGCGCGCACCTAAGAAGAACTAGCCATGGCAAAGCGAGAAATATATGTATATGCGGACTGGGAGGAGATCAATGGCCCTCTTTTTATGGGAATCCTTTCGTCTGAGCTACTTAGGGGCAAAGAGATATTTTCATTTGAATATGACGACATCTGGCTAAAGTCAAAACATGCACAGACTATAGATCCTGATCTGCAGTTATATACTGGCCCACAGTATCTAAATGAAGAAAATAAATCTAATTTCGGCCTGTTCCTTGACTCCTCTCCTGATCGCTGGGGTAGAGTGCTTATGCAGCGAAGAGAAGCAGCTGAAGCCAGACTGAACGACAGAGAGAGAAACAAGCTTTTCGAGACCGATTATTTATTAGGTGTTTATGATGGTCATCGAATGGGTGGGCTGAGATTTAAGCTTGATCCTGAAGGATCATTCTTGAGCGATGATGAAAGACAAGCCAGTCCACCATGGACATCCATCAGAGACCTTGAACAAATAAGCTTGAGACTTGAAGAGGAGGATGCAATTGACAACCCGCAGTACTTACAGTGGTTGAATATGTTGGTGAATCCTGGATCGTCCCTCGGAGGGGCAAGACCAAAAGCTAGTGTCCTTGATCCAGACAACCATCTTTGGATTGCTAAGTTTCCAAGTCGAAAAGATGAAGGTGACATTGGTGCCTGGGAAATGGTCACCTATGATATGGCCATAGCCGCCAGTGTTAACATGGCGGAGTGCCAGGCTCGAAAGTTCTCTAGTGATCACCATACCTTTCTAACTAAAAGGTTTGACAGAACTTCAAACGGCAAGCGTTTACACTTCACATCGGCGATGACTCAGCTTGGTTATACCGATGGAGCAGATGCTGCAGCTGGAGTGAGCTACCTGGAATTGGTTGAATTTATCACCAGTAATGGAGCCAACGTGACAGCTGATCTGGAAGAGCTCTGGAGGAGGATTGTTTTTAATATTTGTGTTTCCAATACTGATGATCACCTGAGGAATCATGGTTTCATTTTGACCAATGGAGGGTGGATCTTATCACCGGCTTTCGATATCAATCCGGTTGAAACCGGAACTGGTTTGAAGTTGAACATTTCCGATGATGACAATGCGCTTGACCTGGATCTAGCCATGGAGGTTCATGAATATTTCAGGCTGGATGGTAAAAGAACAAGTGATATCATTAAAACTGTAAAAAGCTCAGTTAGAAAATGGTCTGATATTGCAAATAAATATGGGATATCGAGAGCTGAACAGGAGCTTAAAGCACCTGCCTTTGAAAGAGCTTTGAGCTGATGGGACAAGGGTCGGGGAGTCTATTACGACCTAAAAAACGCAAAGTCCGATTCAGGGTTTGAGCCCCAGTAGAAAAGGTCGAATGCGATGCGCAGAACTACATATTGTATACGTATGATGCGGCCGGGATTAAGCTCAAGCAGGAGGTGTACAAGAACGACTCACTATGGACGGAGCGAGCGTATGTGGGTGAGTTTTTCTACGAAAACGACACACTGAAATTCATCCAAAACGAAGAAGGAAGAGTGGTCGTGGATGTGGTAAACAACGAACTGGACTATCAGTATCACCTGAAAGACCACCTGGGCAACACACGCGTCACATATAGCACCACACCTGAGAGCTATGTGGTGAAAGCCACGATGGAAGACATCAATTACGTAGTGGAAGATCCGTTGTTTGAACCGTACAATCCTGTGCAGCGAAACGGGCCCCCTGCAGGCAATACTTCGGCTAAAGTAGCCCGGCTGAATACGAATGAGTCCGGCGATGGTAGTACGTTCAACGGCCAGGTAGAACTCAAGAGCATGTTTGAGGTGAACAAAGGAGATACGCTGAAGCTCTCCGTGAAAGCGTATTATGAAAATGACCCGATTGTGGACGGCATGCTGTCTGCTGCGGAGATGTTTGCGGCCATACTGGCTGGAGGCGAAGGAGGAAATGTGGCCGGGGAAGGTGCCACACTGGCCAACTCCACGCTGGACGAAAGTGCCGTCTCGGCGATGAACACCAACAAGTCTGCCAGCTCCGAAGACGATGTGCCGAAAGCCTTTATCAATTACATGTTGTTTGATAAAGACATGACCTACATCACGTCCGGGTTTATCCAGATCAGCTCAGGGGCCAAAAACCTCTGGGAAACGGTGGAGTTCCCAGCACCGATCACCATAGAACAAAATGGCTATGCGCTGGTGTACGTCTCCAACGAAACCAATGCTGCCTGTGTGGTGGATTTCGATGACCTGACGATAGAGCACGCGAAAACGCCGATTGTTTTTGCTTCAGACTATTACCCATTCGGACTTGAGTACAATGGGTTCTCCAGAAATTACTCACAGAAGGTACGGTTCAAATTCCAGGAGCAGGAACACGATGAAGAAACCGGATGGATAGCCTTCAAATGGAGAAATCACCAACCGGAGATAGGGCGGTTCTTTAATGTGGATCCACTTGCCGAGGATTATTATTATAATTCACCTTATGCATTTAGTGAGAATGCGGTAACAGGGCATAGAGAGCTAGAAGGATTGGAGAAACTTAAAGTTGCCATCAGCAAATTCATTTATAAAGAAAATAAGGACGCCACAATTACTTATGATAAAAGTGGAAAGAAGCACGTAAAAGAAAATGGAATTTATAACAAGACCTTATCGAAAGTTCCTGAAAGTGGCTCTAATTATGACGGGATGTCTTTTGACTATGACATATCATCAGGTGAAATATCAAATAAAAAATACAGGGAGACGGGGGGAACATGGATCGACAGGGTTCTTGATAGTTTTGCATTTGGTGATTCCAATTATGTTAATCATGACTTGAGTTCGAATGAAAATAAGAATGGATCTAGCCTATCAGGTGATTTTGACGGGACAGATTTCAAATTGTCATTTAATATGGATGATGGAATTCTTAATATTCAGGGATCAAGCGAAGGTGCTGATGGAGGATTTGTAATTAAGATAGGAGAGGTAAATGGTTATTCCGGTTTTTCTGTAATCAATGGATGGTTGGAGAAAAACAAATCTATAAAAGTTACTGTTGATGATAACAATAACGTTATTTTCAATAATCAAGAAGAAAGTGATAAAAAAGAAGAAGATGAGAAGGAAATCCCTGTTTCAAATAAACAAAATTAAAAGTTGTACGCTATGAGATTATTTAAAATCTTGATAACCATTGTTGTTCTGATTACCGGTCTTTTGTTCTGGTTTCAACTCGATACAATAAGTTATCTTCAGAAAGATGGAAATGAAATGAAAATTGACATCAATAATGGTGTTAACAATGTTATAGTAATTTCTGACTCACTAAATAGACTTAAAGAATCCAAATATTTTGTGAATCATATCGAGAATAAACTCGACAAACAGGATGATTCCTTAAGGACGTCAACAATAACTTCTGTGGTCTTAATTGTTCTTTACGTTATTTCAATTGTGCTTCTTGTGGGTAAAAAGAAAATATTCCAACACATGCGCTAGGGTGTCCCGAGTGACGAAATAGAATAGTAAAACCAAAACGATATTAAACCCGACGAAACCCTTTGCCTAAATCTAAAAATCAGTTATTTAAGATAAAATGATAGAAAGTGTCCGACATATAGCCCTGATGCTCCCCTTAGGCCGGGGAGGCCTTACTTTCTGTCTTGACACAGAAAGTAACAAAGAAGTCAAGGCTTGGCGTCTTTTGCGGAAAATGAGGTTTGATTGTCTAATGAAATCCAAACTCACCCCAAGTGCCTTGGGGTTCAAACATGGCTTTCAACGCAATACAGGTCTAGCCTCATTTTCTTTTCGCAAAAGCCTCCTAGGCCATTCCTTCGCGCTATGCGCGATTGAGCAAAACTTCAATGGATGTTATTGGCCGTCAAGGCCATTAGATCAAACGATCGGTGCGGCTGGAGGCCAGCATACCCGGGCGTGTACGGGTCATGTGCGGCTGATAGGTGATTATGCTGGCTTGATTTTTCTTTGCTTCGTTTCTTTTCATCTAAGGAAAAGAAATGAAGGAGCCGCCCGGCGATTGAGGGCTTGGAGATCTGATAACATTAGATAAAATGACCAACCCCTTCCCATATCCTCAACCTTCGACTGCACCCGCACCAGGGATGGAGGCATTGTTGGAGCCCGTTGCAGGTGTGGCGTTGGCCGGCGACTGCCGAGAGCCCGGCCGCCTGCTTGCGGAGGTCGGGCGTGGACAGGCGGAGGTGCCCAGGGGATTTTGGTTCAATGGCCGAGTAGAACTCAAACACATGTTTGGGGTGAACAAAGGAGATACGGTGAAGCTCTCCGTGAAAGCATATTATGAAAATGACCCGATTGTGGACGGCATGCTGTCTGCTGCCGAGATGTTTGCGGCCATACTGGCGGGTGGCGAAGGAGGAAATGTGGCCGGGGAAGGTGCTACACTGGCCAACTCCACGCTGGACGAAAGTGCCGTCTCGGCGATGAACACCAACAAGTCTGCCAGCTCCGAAGAAGATGTACCGAAAGCCTTTATCAATTACATGTTGTTTGATAAGGACATGACCTACATCACGTCTGGGTTTATCCAGATCAGCTCAGGGGCCAAAAACCTCTGGGAAACGGTGGAATTCCCAGCACCGATCACGATAGAACAAAATGGCTATGCGCTGGTATACGTCTCCAACGAAACCAATGCTGCCTGTGTGGTGGATTTTGATGACCTGACGATAGAGCACGCGAAAACGCCGATTGTTTTTGCTTCAGACTATTACCCCTTCGGACTTGAGTACAATGGATTCTCCAGAAACTACTCACAGAAGGTACGGTTCAAATTTCAAGACCAAGAATCCGATGAAGAAACAGGATGGATAGCCTTTAAATGGAGAAATCATCAGCCTGAAATTGGAAGGTTCTTTAATTTGGATCCTTTGGCGGAAGATTACTATTATAATAGTCCATATGCGTTTAGTGAGAATAAATTAGTTGGCCATGTTGAATTGGAGGGGTTAGAGTCATTAGAATCTAAAAGCAATCCATATATAAGATCTCTTTTGTCAGAACCTGTTCAATCCCAGGCAAGAAAAGTTAATGAGGAATCAAAAGATATGATCACAGGTAGTATTACCGTACAAGGAGGAGGCATTGGATTTGATGCCACGATAGGGCCTATTCAGACCCGTCTGCATGCTAGAACAGGTTCAATTTCCTTTTTCGGTGACTCGGATGGAGATTTTGGAATGAATATGAATTCAGGTAATATATCCGCGGCTGCCACTGTTACTGGTTATGGCTTAAATGGTTCAATTACGGGACCTAACGCAACAGTATATAACGAAAATGGTGATGCAAAATCAGATGCGTCATTATCACAAACTTCACTTGATGCTTCTGGTAAGAAAGGTGATGGAAAATTCTCCACCTCACTTCTTTCATTAGGTAAATTTGGATTCGGACTATCATTAGGTAATTTGGCATTTCAGGTAAAAGCGGATACGCAAGCCTTCGTCAATTATATCGAAGAGAGTGCTAACCTTTTTTCGGCTTATGTCACCGACGTTTTTGATCTAAATAGTAGTGAGAATAGAAAAGTAGAAGAAGTACAACGAAATAATCAACAATAATATGAAAATCGTAAAATCCCTATTCGTTCTAGCCCTCGTATTGGCTCATTTTTCTTGTGGATCTCAGTCCGATGCAGTTAAATTGGAGGATCCAGAAAAAATCGTAACGCAGTTTCTGGAGATTTACAGTGAAGAAGGTGTCGACCAAGGTCTGAAGTATTTATTCGAATATAATCCATGGATTAACAACTTTGAATCACTATCAACCAGATTATTGGAATTGACATCTCAAATTGGCATGTTAAAAGGAAGTGATTTAATCGTAACAAAAAAAATTGGCAATGCTATGATTATGTTTTCATATCTGATGAAGTATGAAAGGCAACCCATTCGCTTTAATATTACCTTTTATAGACCAGGAACCAATTGGCAGGTTCAAGACTTTAGGTATGATGATGAATTAATACAAGAATTAATATCGTCAGGCGAAGCTTATAGACTCAAAGAAAACATTCCAGACTATTAGAAGGTTAGCCTCTTGTCCCGCAAGAAATCCAGCGTGGCGGTAAAAGGGTAAGGTTTTGACTAACTAAAAAAATGAAAAACATGAAAAATCATAGGATGGAATTTTTTGCTAAAAATCAAAATTCAGTTATTTAAGATAAAATGAGCAACCCCTTCCCATATCCTCAACCTTCGACTGCACCCGCACCAGGGATGGAGGCATTGTTGGAGCCCGTTGCAGGTGTGGCGTTGGCCGGCGACTGCCGAGAGCCCGGCCGCCTCCTTGCGGAGATTGGGCGTGGACAGGCGGAGGTGCCCAGGGGATTTTGGTTCAACGGCCGAGTAGAACTCAAGCACATGTTTGGGGTGGACAAGGGCGATACGGTGAAGCTCTCGGTGAAGGCGTACTACGAGAACGATCCGGCCACAGATGCGATGCTGAGTGCGGCGGAGATGCTGGCGCAGATCCTGATGGGCGCAGAGGGCGGTCCGGCGGCTGGTGAGGGCGCCAGTGTGTCGAACTCCACATTGGATGAGAGCGCAGTGGCAGCCATGAATGCCAACAAATCTGCTAGTGCGCAGGAGGACGTGCCCAAGGCATTCCTCAATTACATGTTCTTCGATGAAGACATGACGTTCGTGACTTCCGGGTTTGTGCAGATAACCGGGGCGGCCAAGAACCTGTGGGAGAATGTGGCATTCGCCAATCCCATTGTGATAGAAGAGAACGGCTATTTCTTAACGTATGTGAGCAATGAGACGAATGCAGCGAGTGTGGTAGACTTTGATGACCTGACGGTCACGCATAGCAAGACGCCCATTGTGCAAGTGGATGATTACTATCCCTTTGGGTTGACGTTTAATAGTTTTACGAGGAGTTATAGTACGCCGCAGAGGTATAAGTATAATGGAAAGGAAGAGCAGGAAGAATGGGGTGTTCTTGATTTTGAAGCGAGAATGTATGATTCTTGGTTGGGAAGATTTACAACGATGGATCCTCATACAGAAAGTTACTACTCCATTAGTGCTTACTCTTCCTTTGCAAATAATCCAATGAAGTTTATCGATCCCACAGGCAGGGATATCTTGTACTGGCAATATGATGCTGAGAATGAAAAATGGAATCAAGTAGGCTATGACAAACTGGATGAAAAGACCCAGAAAGCATTAGAAACATTTGCCAAGACCAAGGCGGGGAATGCGTTTATTAGCCAATTTGCAAAGAAGGGTGATAAAGTTGGAGAAGTTGAATTTACCGAAGATGGGAAATTTGCTCAGCACAACTGGAATTTTGGAGAGTATCAATCAATAGGGAATGAGGGGTATACCGACCTTCCTATTGGAGACGATTTTTCTGGGCCATATGTTGATCCAGGTAAGGTTAATTTCTATACCAACATAAACACGAATATGTCAAATGACTCTGATCTGAATATGGCTGAGACAATTGGTCATGAAGTGTTTTTGCATTTAGATCCCTATATTCCTGCTTATTTAGAAGCTTTTGAAGAGAACGGAAGCCAAGGGGTTTATAATGAAGGCCAAAAGAACAAAAAGGAAAACTATAAAGGATACAAGGATCACCTTGCACAGGGAGAGAAATCTAAGTTTGCTAGGAAATATTATGAGTTTGTTAATCAGCTAAAATCTGTCTTCAACCCGTCATCTGTGCAGAGGCATGTTGAAAAGGAGCGGAAGAAAAATTATGACGCTGGAAAGAGGCATCAGAAAAGAGCAACAGGAAATTGATTATGAGGTATTTAAAATTCTTTTTGATAGGTTCATTAGCTTTTAGCTGTTCAGTCGGCAATTCTGAAAGAACCACCGCATTCTATTTACATCAAGATCAAGATGAAATCATTGGGTATTTGATGAGAGAATACGAAATGACAGATCAGGCTATTCATGTCAAAACGACTCATGTTAAAATGGATAGATCTACTTTCAGTAAAATTGATAACTATCTTATTACCGAATTTGGTTTGAATATTAAGTTAAAATCGACCATTCAACCTTTTATTAAGCATCAATCAATAGGTGACTGTGTCCAGCACCGCAATGGATTAGACAATCAAGTCAATAGCTGTTACCTGGGTATTGTTGTTTTTGAAGGAGAAAGTGATCTCCTAAAATTTTCCTATTCTGAGGAAGTTATAGACGGTGCTGATTTTGAAAGTTATTATCGTCAGAATTACGTCCTGGTGGCTAGATACCATTTAGATGGCACGGTTGAGAAAATGATTCCTGAGAATCAGGTTCCTTCTGAGATTTTATCCACATTTTATCAGTAATCAAATAGCCTTCAGCTTCCCTAAGCTGTCCTGTGTTTGCAACTCAGGACTTTAAAGCCGAGTAACTAAAAAGAACCACTAAAACCATGCTTTCAAAACCACATAATGTAGCCACTGCTTTGCCTTTTTCACTCTAAGAAATAGATGAAATACCTGCTGTTCATATCGCTTGTTTTGGTCTGTTTGTCTGGGTTCTCCTGGAGCCGGAGTGGCTGTCCTTTTGCCTTGATGCAAAAGGACGAAAAAATCAAGCTCGGCTTCCAGAATGCTGATAATCAGTACACTCAGGCCGTGAGGCCTTTACTTTCTTCCTTGATGAAGAAAGTAAACAAAGAAATCAAGGCTGGTTTGTCAAGGGCTCCCCTGCAAGCTGGCCCCTCACTAAAATGATCCACCGGATCATTTCTTAACGCTCGATCCTCTCCGACTCCACTCGAAAGCCTCGTTTTAGACGAGGCTTTTTTCGTTCCGTCGGAGGGGCTCCCCTGCAAGCTGGCCCCTCACTAAAATGATCCACTGGATCATTTCTTAACGTTCGGTCCTCTCCGACTCCACAAAATAAAAAAGGCTCCTTGAGGGTCTTTTTTGTTTTATATGATTTGGGGTACTAACCAGAGTAGTGGGTTTGAGACCGAGAGAAAGGAGGTTCACTAGGGGCTTAGCGTATGGTTTTTGCGTATTAGTAAATGAAGCGAAATTCACGAGGGATTCAACACTGGATCATAAACCGCAAGAAAATCTAATGGAAACGCCTATTAAACTTACAATGTATTTAAGGTTGAAAGAATGGCATCTCGCTTCTTTGGTTGGACCTTTTCTTCTTCGGCAAATGCTGGCCATCGCTTTACGACATCATTAATTTGATCAATAATAGATGATGCCTTTTTTATGTTCATGGATTTTGCTAGTTGTTCCATATCCGATCTGGTGATGTTCTTTCGCTTCCCGTTTATGCTCAATGCATGCTGACTAACCCATATGCTATCAGGTCGGTAAGCATGGCAGAGATCATATGCCGGGCTCATTTCCCACTTGTCTCCCTTTTTCATACGAAAAGCAAAATTCTTCGAATGATCATCACAGTTTTTGGCGATCACATTAAAAACCATTCTGCGAAATTGCTCTTCAGCTGCCGGGTAGGGAAGTCTTAATTCACGCATGGTTTGGAATAGCTGCTCATAGCTGTAGCTGGTCACTTCATTGAAGTCAAAGTGATTCATGGCACACCAGGTCTGAATATGGTGCTTGGTGTTTCCCTTGTCCCTGTCAAATCGTTTGGTCATGAAATGTGCTCTGCCATTTTCTTCAAGCAATTCACTGGGCATCATATCAATTCCAGCCTCGGTGGCCATTTTGTAATAGGCATATTCGATTCTGCCGTATCCTGTACTTTCCCCAAACTGTTCATCGCTGACCCCATCCAGCTTGATCAGCCAATGATCGTAATCCTTTGGAACCTTGGTTTGGCCGGAGCGCACGTCCCCGGTTTTTTCATTATAGGCAATCAACGCTTTGGGTCTGGCACCACCGGCAGAAGTTCCGATTTTCAGGATTTCCAGCATGGCTTTTTCTTCATCCTTAGATATGTCCGTGCTGAATTCCTCTCTTTCCGAGAGCATTTTTCTAGCCACACTGACAAGGCTATCAATTTCTACCTTGAAGCTGTTTTTGTCTGCAGTAAATGTCGAGGGCTCAAATTCCAGTGCGCCCATTCCACGAGTACCGATGAAACTGAGCTGCTCTACAGGATTCATGCTATCCCTTGCTCTTCCATTTTGAGCCAGCCATGTACCGAGCAACCGGTTGCCGTATTTATCCGGCAGTACGTCAGCCAAAAGACCCGGAAGGCCTTTAAAGGTGTCGTACTCACTATCCTTTGGCTTCCGGAGTTCGGGAAAGGAATAAATGCGCCTACTGCTTGTAATTGGCATTTGCAATGGAGCTAGATCCCATCCCTTTGTAACAAAACCAGGATCATATTCAAAGCTGCCCAACTGACGATCTTCATCCCATGCTACGGCACCAACGGTCTCATTCCAAATTTTTACGATTGCGGTTTTTACCATTCACTTTCGGGCTTGTCGTTGGGTGCTTTCTTACCTCGTGCCCTAACCCTCTTATCTTGTTCGAGCTTAGCTAATTGTAACGGGCTGATTTGATCGTGGATTTGGAAACTGTCCATGATATGCAGGAGTTCCAGAACACGAAGCACCTGAATCAGCGTAGGAACAGTTACCGTTTCTCCTTTTTCTAACAGACTCAACGTAGAGCGACTGATTCCTGCCTGTTTAGCCACCTCGTTCTGTGTTCTGTTTTGCTCTATGCGATGCTGCTTGATAAAGGCACCAATGGTCTCTATCAGGGCCCTATCACTCATGGAATACCAATTGGTGTATGACATATCATTCAATAAACTACCTATAAAGGTATAATGAATGGTTTGTCATGCAAATTTTATATTAATTATTTTTTTTGAAGTGCATGGTATACCATTCATAAAGCACTATATACACATTTACGAATGCTATGCCATTCATTAAACAATGGCCTTTTAATAATTTAAATCAATAAAACCTTTGCTCAAGTCAATGCCATAATCTGGCTTATTAAGCCAACACTGGATTGTATTCTGTAGCACTTAAGGTTTCTTCGGTGGGAACAGAAAAAACTGTTTTAAAAAATGATCTGCGCCTGCTTATTGAAATGGCCAGCCATCTTCAACACATGTTGCAAATCATCCTCTATCTCCTCAAGTATGCATAACCGTATATAGCAATACGCCTTCTGAACCATTCTCCACCGGACTAAATCACTACTATTAATCAGATCTAAAGTACTTTAGACTCACAGCTGTCAAAATGAAGAAAATACTACTTACCGGAGGACTCGGTTACATCGGGTCGCATGTGGCCGTAGAGCTTGCAGCGCAGGGATACGACATTGTCATCCTCGATGACTTGTCTAATTCAGAGCTTTTCGTCCTGGATCGGATTCAAGAACTGACAGGTAAGTCAGTCGCATTTGAGCAGGGAGACCTACGAGATCAAGATTTTTTGAATGGATTCTTTGAGAAGCACGGCGTGGAAGGAGTCATTCATCTCGCAGCAAAAAAGGCTGTCGGTGAATCCATGAAGAAGCCGCTGTTGTACTATGATGTGAACGTTCTGGGGCTGATTAATCTGCTGAAATGTTTGGAATCTCACCCGGTTGAGAAATTCGTTTTTTCTTCTTCTTGCACGGTTTATGGATCGCCAGACAAACTCCCGGTCACTGAGGAAACGCCGTTTGGAGACACTCCATCTCCCTATGGTAAAACGAAACAAATGTGTGAGGAAATCCTCCAAAGCGCTTCCTTGACAACTGGTTATGATATCGTTTCTCTCCGGTACTTCAACCCGGTTGGTGCACACAAAACGGCCAAGATTGGGGAGCTGCCCAAGGGTACGCCGAATAATCTGGTGCCTTTCATTACCCAGACCTGTGCCGGAATTCGGAAAGAACTGAGCGTCTTTGGAGGGGACTATGATACACCCGATGGATCGGCGATCAGGGATTACATCCATGTCGTCGATTTGGCTAAAGCACATGTGAAGGCGCTTAAGACCGAAACGGGAAAATTCGATACATTCAACCTCGGGACCGGTGAGGGCTATTCGGTTTTGGAGGTCATCAAGACTTTTGAAAAAGTGAACGACATCAAGGTACCATACCAAATTGTCGATCGGCGAGAAGGCGATGTGGAAAGCATCTATGGTGATCCCACCAAGGCGAATGACGTTTTAAACTGGCAGGCCGAGCTGGGATTGGCGGACATGATGAGAGATGCCTGGAAATGGCAATTGGCACTGGGTGGAAGTTGATACATTTTCATGTTGCCTGAGATTTCCGGTAACTTAGGATTTTAATCTTGGCTATGAGAATTCTGATTTTGGCAGGGGCAATTGTCCTCGCATCTTGCTCTCCTTATTCTACCGAAGAGGTTACCTGGCAATCGATCGAGCGAGACCTGCAAATTCAACTGATGCAAGCCGAAGTGGGAGAGGTCATCGTATTGCCAGAAGGCAATTTCATGTTCACCAAGCCGCTGATCATTGATGGACTGACAGACGTCACCGTGAAAGGAGCGGGGATTAACAAAACGGTGCTGTCCTTCGCCAATCAATCTGCGGGAGCTGAGGGAATCAAAGCGGCCAATTGCAGAAATCTTGCTTTTGAAGATTTTACTATTCAGGATTCAAAAGGTGACAATATCAAAGTGACCGACACCAAGGGCATTCGTTTCACGAGGGTTCGTTCCGAATGGACTGGTGAGCCGCAGGAGGAAAATGGCGCCTATGCCTTTTACCCGGTGCTGAGCTCCAGGGTGATCGTGGAGGAGAGTATCGCCATTGGTTCGTCGGATGCAGGCATTTATGTCGGGCAATCTGACTCAGTGATCATCCGAAACAATGAGGTTTTCTTCAACGTTGCGGGCATAGAAAGTGAAAACTCCAGGTGGGTGGAAATCTACGGGAACAATGCTCATCACAACACGGGCGGAATTTTGATTTTTGATCTACCCGGGTTGACTCAGACGGGACATACAACGAGGGTTTTTGGCAACACGGTAAAATCCAATAACTACCGAAACTTCGCACCGGCTGGGAACATTGTTGCCACAGTTCCATCGGGTACTGGCGTGTTGCTCCTGGCCACTCGGAATATTGAAGTTTTCAAAAACGATATCGTTGACAACCGCACTTTGGGAGCGGGAATCATCAGTTACGAGCTGGTCAAAGCGATGGAAGCTGAAGGCGGATCACGGCTTGACTCAGCGATAAATACCGTGGACGCTAAGTATGACCCATTTCCGAACGATATCAACATCCACGACAATCGATTCTCCAACAAGTATTTGTTGCCGACTTTTTCGAGCGATTTTGGATTGCTATTCTTCTCGGAATTTTTCTTTGATACGCCGGACATTGCCTTTGATGGGATTTATCCCGAGAGCGATTTCAAGATGTGCCTGAGCGGAAATGGAGACATCACGTTTATGGATTTGGATGGAGCGAATGATCTGGCAGGTCTGACGAAAGATTGGAGCAAGTTTGCATGTGAAATGCAGGAAATCGGGAAAATATGGTGAGGTCACTTTGCCTTGCGATTTTACTTGCCTCGTGTGGCGGTAAAAAACCGCCCCAGGAAATTCAAGAAGTAAGTCTGGGCGTCACTTTAAAGGACGACTACCCAAAATTCCTTAGTGAGTGGGGGCTTTTTGATAATATGACGGATTTTATCAGTCCCTCTAGAGATGCTTTCTTATACGAAATCAATTCGCCCTTATTTTCGGATTACGCACACAAAGCTCGGTTCATTCGTCTGCCTGAGAATTCCAAAATCGGTTATGACGCGAATGAAGTTTTAGATTTCCCTGATGAATCTATTTTGGTCAAGCACTTCTATTATCCAAAAGATTTTAATGCCCCTGAACAGAATTTGAAAATTCTGGAAACACGACTTTTGATCAAGAAAGAGGATGAGTGGGATGCCATCGTGTATCAATGGAATGACGAACAGACTGAGGCTGAGCGATTGGTGCTTGGGGCCGAGGTGCCAGTAGAATGGACAGATCAGCATGGGGAATTGCAGCGAATCAATTATTCCATACCATCACAACCACAATGCAAGAGTTGCCACGAGTTCAACGGCAAGTTGGTGTCCATTGGACCGACCATTCGACAGTTGAATCGGGGAGAACAACTTTCAAGCTGGTCGGCGAGAGGTCTGATTGACCTGCCTTCTGAGGAGCTTCCAAGATTAGCAGACTATGAAAATGAATCTGAAATTCTTGATTCTCGTGCGCGTGCCTGGCTGGAGATCAATTGTGCGCACTGCCATAGAAAGGAAGGCCCGGCGAAGAATACGGGATTGTATTTGTTGGCGTCAGAAAAGGAGCCTTATCGTTTGGGAGTTAATAAACCACCAGTAGCCGCTGGTCGGGGATCAGCTAATTTGAAGTTCGGGATTGTACCGGGTAATCCTAATGAATCTATTTTAGTACACCGCATAGAAACAATGGAGCCCGGAGAGATGATGCCCGAACTAGGACGCAAGATGCAGCACGTAGAGGGGATTGCATTGATCCGGAAATGGATTGAAGAGATGAACTGACCTTTAAACTTTGACAAAATAAAATGGATAGGATTGAAATTTTAGGATTTATAGCGGCAGCTTGTACGACCATCGCTTTTCTGCCCCAAGCCGTGAAAACCTGGCGTGACAAACAAACGAAAGATTTGTCTTTGCCGATGTTTTTGATTTTTAGCTTAGGCATAGCACTCTGGCTGATATATGGATTTCTCATTCTCAACTGGCCGCTGATCATCGCTAATTCCATCACATTCGTACTCTCAGGCACTATTCTTTACCACAAGATCAAGTACGGTTAGGTCTCAAAAGTCAGGAAGCCGATAAAAAGATCATTCTGAAAAATCCAATGTCCGATGTATAGGTGTATATACATTGAATTGTTAGTAACTTGTAATAGCGATAATCACACAACTTCTTGACGTATGAAAAATTATCTTCTTCTTTTATCCCTCGTCGGCCTTTTGTTTTTCATTTCCTGTGGAGGTGACTCTGAGGAATCCATTCTGGATTGTGGCGGGTCAGATTTGGTAATCTCTGTTTCAAGTACTTCCAACGCTTCGTGTTCAGGAAATGGCACATTAGTCGTTTCAGCGACTGGAGGTTCAGGAAACACAGAGTTCTCAGTAGACGGCACGACGTTCCAAACCAGCGGAACCTTCAATCTTCCTGCAGGTACTTACACGGTGACAGCCATGGATCTGAACGGTTGTACTGATGAAATTTCAGCAACGATCGAAGCAGATCCGGGCACTTTGACGATAAGTGCCATTGCTAGCTCGACCTCAGGGTGTAAAGAGAGTAACGCGACCATCGATGTGGTGGCGAGTAGTGGAACTAGCCCATATATGTACAAATTAGACCAGGGAAGCTTCCAAAGCTCCAATCAGTTCACTGGTGTAGATTCCGGTGATCATACAGTGACGGTAATGGATGATGATGGATGCGAAGTATCAATGACCGAGACAGTGCTTACAGGTACTAGCTTGGATATTGATGTTATGCCCATCATTACATCGAATTGCGCAATAAGCGGTTGTCATGACGGCAGCAGCGGATCACGACCAGACTTCAGAACAAAGGCAGGAGTAAGAGCAGAGTCAGATAGGATTAAAGTTCGGGCGGTGGATAACGGAACTATGCCACCAGCGGGTAGAGATCCTTTATCTCAAACCCAGAAAGATCTCATCGAGTGCTGGGTCAATGATGGCGCTAAAGACAATTAATATGAAAAGAATCGCTCTTATTTTAGGCCTGTTTCTGACACTCGGAGCAAATGCTCAGAAATACAAGGCTACTGAATCTCATATCCGTTTCTTCTCGGATGCACCCATAGAGGATATTGAAGCCATCAACAAGGACGCTTCCAGTGTGATGGATTTGGAGACAGGAAATATGGTTTTTTCGGTACCCATCAAGAGCTTCACGTTTGAGAAGTCTCTGATGCAGGAGCATTTCAACGAGAATTACCTGGAGTCTGACAAGTACCCCAAATGTCTTTTTCTTGGCACCATGAATACGACTGATCTCTCAGAAGGTGAAAACGAGGTGACCGTATCGGGGACAATGAATTTGCACGGTGTGAAAAAGGAGATGTCTGCCACTGGGACCATGACCAAATCAGGTGATAAAATTGAAGCGGAGGCCGTATTCACGGTGCTGCTCGAGGACTACAAGATTAAAATACCACGGGCGCTGTTTCACAACATTGCCGAAGAAATAGAAGTGACCGTAAAATTCACCTATGAACCGAATTAGCCTTTTTCTGCTTTCCACCTTCATTTGTTTTCAGCTCATGGCTCAAGACGAGCTTCTGGCATTGCTGGATGACCAAGAGGGTGATGAATATGTTTCAGCGACGTTTAAAAGTACTCGCTTGATCAACGGTCACACGGTTGAGATTCGTTCTCATAAAGTACTGGAGGCCGTGATTAGTCACCGATTTGGAGAGCCAAGAGGAATCAATAATTTCTATGGACTTGATAATGCCAATGTTCGATTGGCACTGGAATATGGCTTGGCGAAAAATTTGAACATCGGGTTGGGACGCTCGTCCTTTTCACAGGATGTGGATACTTATGCGAAGTATCGACTTTTTAGACAATCCAAGAAAACTCCTGTGACGCTGACGGCCTTTGGCTCGATGGCCTTTGTTTCTGCCCCTTACCTTGATTTTGTAGAGCGGAAGCACAGGTTTAAGTACACCGGACAGTTGCTTATTGCGAGAAAATTCAGCTCCAGTTTTTCGATGCAGCTGATGCCTACCTTGGTTCAGCGAAATTTGGTGCCAACCAATGATGATGACAATGGCTTAATCGCATTGGGAGTAGGAGGAAGGCTGAAAATCACGAATCGAACGTCTTTCAATGTGGAGTGGTATCCTCAGCTATCTGATTACAACGACCAGCGGTACAATTCATTTGCCGTGGGTTTTGATATCGAGACGGGAGGCCATGTTTTTCAGTTGCATTTGACCAATGCCCAACAAATGATTGAAGCCGGATTTATTGGCGAGACCTCAGATGACTTTATCCAAGACGGACTTCACTTCGGATTCAATATTTCCAGAGTGTTTGATCTAGGTAGAAACAAGAAAAATTGGGATTCAGAATGATCCCCTGAGGGCAATGATGAAATTTCTGCCAGGTGCACTTATTCCGCTGGAGTAAGGTCGATAATGCACATCGAAAATATTCTCAACGCCTGCATCCAGCGTGAGGAAATCATTGACCACAAAGCTTGTCTTCAGATTGAAAGTTATCCAGCCAGGTGATCCCTCGTCCGTGTATAGGTATGGCTTGTCTTCAATCTCGGCAGCAGGAATGTCATCGCGCCATCTCGGGCCGTTAAATTCTGCATAAAAGTCTATACGATGATCCTCCTTGTTCCATGTCAGACCAGCTCTTCCAAAGAGGGGTGTTGTGTGTCTAAGCGGTTCGCCGCTGGATTCTTCACCATCCGAGAAACTGGCTGTCCCATATCCGGAAATAACCTCCGAGACTCGTACTCTAGCTTGCACGCTTCCGCCATAAATGAACGCCTGATTGCCGTTGATCTGAGCCACTACACCGTGCTCCACGTCCGGAGTGCTAGCATCACCGTCATCATCTAGAAAAACAGTGGATTGACCATTTACCTGAAAATCACCACGTAGGATCGGATTATTCAGCGTGGTATAAAAGCCCACCACATTCAAAGTCACCGGCCCAAATTTCGTTGACATACTAACTTCAGAGTTGTACGCATACTCGGGTTTTAGGTATTCGTTGGGAACTAAAATGATCGGCTGGCCATTTTCGTCCTCATCAAATTCAAAGACTTTTCCTACATCGTCTACATTCGGAGATCGAAATCCTGTGGAGAAATTGAACCCGAACTTGGTCTTTTCAGTTGGTAAGTAGACCAATCCAGCCGAGCCATTAAGCGCTCCGGTTTGTAAATTGATTTCTGAGAAGTCCAGCACTGAAGAGTTGTCGCTAGATCGTGAACCAGTCAGTTTGACAAAATTGTATCTACCTCCGAAGTTGAGGGTCCATTTGTCACTCAGTCTCGTGACCCAGTTGGCGTAGGCCGCTACACTGGTAAATTGGCTACCATTGTCAGGATAGCGGGTTTCGACATCTGTTCTTTGCCCTGTGACCAAATTTTCCCGATATCCCGAGGAGGCCACTTCATTGTGCACCATTTCAAAGCCGTAAAACAGATCTCCTTTTGGCAACTCCTTGTCCAGATCAATATTCATGGAATAAACGTCCACCATCTCTGTCCGGGTTCTAAGCCGATCATCACCAAAATCCCGATCGTTCCTGCTTTCTTCATATCGCTGAAATGCAGCAGTGATTCTAGCCTGGTCGAAAAGCTTCCTTTTATCGTAATGGTTGAACCTCAGGGAGTGCATTTGCCAGGTTTGAGCCCCGTAATACCATGCCCCGTGTTCCAATGAATCAGTTCCTGGTTTCGTGATCACTAAACGATCATACCTAGGGATGTTGGAGGTTGTGCCGAAATAGAAACTGTACGAAATTTCCGAATGTTGATTCAGGAGAAATTTGAATTTTTGAACCGCATTAAATAAATCAAATCCGGAACCAACCTGAAGATTAGGGTCATCGTTGTTGACCAATTGATCTTCTCCGTTGATTCGATCCACGTAGTTAGGTCGCAGGAAATGCCCCTCGTATTTATCCGATCTGTTTGAGCCTGCCTTTAAGTCATCCATCCAGGTTCCGGTGATCGACCCAAAATAGGTGAACTTTCGACGAGAAAGAGACAAGTCGAAATGCCCGGTTCGTTCGTTGGCGGCTGAAGACCATCTGGTCATTAGGTTTCCGTCTACTTTGGTTCCGTTTTGATTCCAGGCTGGGTCGACAGTGTGAAAATCCATCACTCCGCCTAGTGCATCACTTCCGTACAACACCGATCCAGGCCCGAACACTACTTCAGAAGACGCAACGGCATTCGGGTCAATGTTGATGACATTTTGGAGATTGCCACCCCGATAAATGGCGTTGTTCATTCGCACTCCATCAACGACCAATAAGACGGCATTCGCAGAGAAACCACGAAGCTTTGGACTGCCACCACCTAGCTGACTTTTTTGAACGAATACTTGCCCGCTTTGATTCAGCAAGTCAGCCGAAGTGGTCGGGTTGTTAAACGAAATAGACTTTCGCTCCACAGATAAAATTTGCTGTGATAGATCCTTCTCATCTTGTTCCCATTTATTGGCAGAAATAACTACCTCATTGAACCAAACTAGTTTTTCCTTCAGCGTAATTCTAAAGCTCTCGGCTCGTAAACTGTCTGCTAAAACGCGTTTGTCTTCGAATGACGGATGTTGAAAATGGAAGTAACCTGTTTGGGGAAAATGACTGATGTCAGCTTTGCCATTATCATTTGTAAAGGCCGTGTATGATCTTTTGTCGTGGTAAATAAAGACTTCAGAAACAGGTTCATTTTTGGCATCCAGAACTTCCACCGTCTGTCCGAGAGTGAGGAGTGAAATCAACCAACCTCCCAAAAACCCAATGCCTTTTTTACCCATAGTTTTCAAAGCTTGCAAATAAGCCCTTATTCTTGCCGCAAGTATCTCGAAAATGCCAGTTCTAAAAAAATCAGGTTACACGAAAAGGCCATGGTATTTGGCTAGCAATCATCTGGAGACCATCGTGCCCTCTATGCTCTTTGAAACTAAGGGAGTACAATACGAACGCGAGCGGATCACGCTCCCCGATGATGATTTTTTGGATTTGGACTGGCTGAAAAATGGACATGATCGGTTAATCATATTGTCCCATGGGCTTGAGGGAAGCTCGGATCGTCAGTACATGACCAGAGCTGCCAAGTATTTTAATGACAGGAATTGGGATGTGTTGGCCTGGAATTGTCGTGGCTGTTCCGGGGAGGTGAATAAAGCCAAACGAACGTATCAACATGGTGATGTCGTTGATATTGGGGCCGTTGTTTCAAGGGCTTTGAAAGATTCTTATGAGTCCATTGCATTAATTGGATATTCCATGGGCGGCAACATGATGCTGAAATATATAGCCGTGAACGAGACTGATCCTCGGATCAAAGCGGCCGTTGGCTTTTCTGTTCCGTGCAATTTGGAGGACAGTTCTTCAGCGATAAATCGAAAAAATAATCGTTTTTACGAGAAGCGATTTCTCAGAAAGCTAAGAGACAAGATTGTCCTGAAGGAGGATCAATACCCCGAACTGAAAACCGATTGGGAGCAGATTCACGATTTTGGTGATTTCAATAGGGTGTTCACATTACCGGTTTTTGGTTTTGAGACAGAGCGTGAGTTTTTGAATCAGGCCAGAACTGACCACATTCTTGATCAAATTCAAATTCCAACGCTGATCGTCAACGCCCTAAATGATCCCATGCTCGAGGGAAGAAATTATCCCTTTGAGAGTGCCGAGCAATGTGAAAAAGTCTATTTAGAAACACCCGAAGTGGGCGGGCATGTCGGTTTCACCTTGAAATGGAATGATGTCTCTTACATGGAGACAAGAGCTGAAGAATTTATCAATTCTGCTCTTTTGGTTTGAATTTCAATGAAACCGAATTGATACAATATCTGAGGCCTGTTGGTTTCGGTCCGTCAGGAAACACATGGCCAAGATGACCGTCGCATCGAGCACACAGCACCTCAGTTCTGGTCATTCCGTAACTTTTATCGACTTCCTCAGCGACATTTTCGTCGTTAATTTTATCCCAAAAGCTAGGCCAGCCCGTTCCTGATTTGAATTTGGTTTCTGAACTGAAGAGTGGAAGGTCACAAGCTTTGCACACGAAAACACCGTCTTCCTTGACATTCAGGAGTTTTCCACTGAAGGCTCTTTCAGTGCCCTTTTCTCTGAGCACATAATATTCGAAATCATTGAGCTCATTTTTCCATTCCGACTCAGATTTTTCAATTTTCTTGATAGACCCGAAAGTGTTGGGCTTTTCCTGCTTGGGTTGGGCACAGGCTCCAAAAGCCACGAGAACTAAGATTGGTAAAGCGTATTTCATAGTGGGATGGCAACAGTAAATGCAGAAAAAAAGTTCAGAGTTTGAGGATTGAAATCTTGTAGATCATTTAATTACGATTACCGACCTTCACGATGTGGAAAAAGTATCCATTATTTGCTTATCTCATAATCATGCCCCATTTCTCAATGAGGCGTTGGAATCAGTTCTGTGGCAGACCCATAAAAACATCGAATTAATCATCGTGGACGATGGGAGCACAGATGGCAGCAAGGAGGTGATTGGCCATTTTTTGAAGTCACATCCCCATATGATGTTCATCAATAACATCAAACCCAAAGGAAATTGCGCTGCTTTCAATCAGGGTTGGAGGTCTTCCTCAGGGAAGTTTTTAATCGACTTGGCCGCCGATGATGTGCTAATGCCCAGTCGGGTGGAGGAAGGGTTGAAAAGGCTTGAAGAAACGGGAGCCGGGGTTCATTTTTCGGATGCTGAGATCATCAGGGAAAATGGTGATTCGATGGGTCGGCACAATGCCAGATTCACCGACCCAATTCCTGAAGGCGATCTTTACCGCGAGCTTATCCGTCGTTATCTGATTTGTCCGCCTACGATGATGTTTCGTCGAGAAGTCATGGAGAAATTGAACGGCTATGACGAAAACTTAGCGTTTGAGGACTTTGATTTCTGGGTGAGGTCTGCGCGGCACTTCGAGTACAGCTTTTCAGATGAGGTCCTGGTTAAGAAGCGGGTCGTGAAGAATTCTCACGCCTCAACTCAGGAGAAATTCAGAAATGCACATCAGGAGTCAATCCTCAAAGTTTGCTGGAAAATCCTGGAAATGAATAAATCAGAGGCAGAGAACCAGGCACTTAAGAAAAGGTGTTGGCACGAGATTCGTCAATGCATAAAAAAAGGTAACCTGGGGTTAGTTCCAAGTTACCTTTCCATCTTAAAACAATGCTAGTTTATCTTCTATCTTCTCTTGGTCGTGCTTGCTTAACTACAATGTTTCTGCCTTCCAATTCTGACTCGTTCAGTGCGTTGATAGCATTCTGAGCTTCGTCATCATTTGGCATTTCTACAAATCCAAATCCTTTGGATCTGTTCTCAAACTTGTCAAAAATAATTTTGGCAGAGCTTACTTCTCCGTGGGCCTCAAAAAGGTCCTTTAGCGTGTCTTCCTTGGTATTGTAAGACAGCTGTGCAACAAAAATGTTCATTATAAAAAAATAAAATGGATGAACCCGAAAGGTTCTAAAAATTACGGCCGTAAGGTAAGCCTAAATATTGATTATTTATTCGGTAATGGTGATTTCGTACTCTCGCTTGTAAGAAACGGTGGACTCACCTCCGGCCTGAGTCCCTTCGTCAATTGGCTCAGAATACTTCCTGGAAATGATCAATGTGGCTGGTCCTGTTGGTAGGGAAGTTAAGTGCTCCGGCAGGATTTCGATCTTATTTCCGACATTGAAAACACAGGTCAATCCGTTTTCAAAAGATTGAATGGTAATGACAAAATATCCATTCCCGTATGGTATTTGGTCACCCTGCCAAGGCAGGTCATAATATTTTCCTTTTTGAAGGTTCGAAACGGGATGAGCCAAATCAAAATCAAATAGCTCGATGAGATTTATATAATCCTTTCCGGTTTCGTCTGTCCACTGGTAGTATCCTTCGAGGACATCATGAATCTGACGTTTATAGTGCAAACCCGTGATTACGTCACTTTTTTCGTATAGCCGGTAATCTTCAAAAAAGATCGGATTGTTTAATCTGAGCGGAGTTTGACCAAACCTAAAATCCAGCCTAGTGGTCATGGCATTCCGAGTGGCGTTGAACTCTGTGTCGTAGTAGGTGGCGATACGATCCTGATTGACATTGTCGGCCTCTTCAATGGTGTAGCAGCTACTTATTGTCAAAATAAACGAGGAGAGAAGGAGCAGGAGAAGGGCTTTCATGGTAATCCTTAGTCCAGATTTAATGGGTTCTCCCCTAAGATGGCTTGTGAATTCAAAAAATCATTATTTCGTAACTTGAAGTAAAAAGGATCATGAGAAACTTATTCTTTTCAGGACTTACGCTCCTAACATTTGTCGTATCCGCACAGGTTGATCAACCAACGGTTGACATTCGTCCTACCATTCAGCAAGTTTTTGATGCCGTGAAGAATGGCGAGCCGGATGCGCTGCTGTCAATGAGGTTGAAAAAATCTGAAGTAATAGACTTCCAGCAAGTGCTCAACCAAAACAAAGGGAAGGGCATGGATGCTGAAATTGACAAGCTACTCAAGGAGATAAATGGGCTGGTCGACAATTTTGAAAAATTTGATGCCCGGCAGCTGACGGATATAACGGCCAATTATGAACGTTTGATGAAGTATGCTGAGGAAAATGGATTCAGCTGGAATAAAGCCAAGTACCTATTTGAGACGTATGAAATGCGAAAGAGGGGGCCATTTCATGTGGAGACCAATGTGTTATTGACAACTATTGTACCTATGAGCAATGGTGATCAGCGTATCGGAGTTCGATTTGAGGTTGTGCTGATTGGTAACCGGTGGGCATTGATTGAAGGAGTTGTTCCTGAAAATTCCTATAGAAATGATGAATGGAACGAGGAGGCTGCAGAAGCCGTCGAGGAAGTTGACGATGGGGGTTATTAAGCGATCTGGATCACGATTTTTCCTTTGTGACTTCCTTTCCCAAAATATCGAATTAGTATGGGTACTTCTTCTAAAGCGTAAGGCCCGTCTATGACCGGGGCAAGTTTACCATCAACGAATAGATCATTGATTTGATCATTGTCCTTGTTGGGACGAAGAGACACAATATGGAGATTCTTCTTGCCCATTGCTCGGGCCCAGACTAGTTGGAAAAGTCGCCACAAATCACCCCCAATAGTAACATAGGAGCCACCCTCTCTCAGGCATCTTAAGAAATGACGTGGAGGTCTTTTGGTTTTTGCGTCCAGGATTAGGTCATAAGTTTCGCCAAGATTCGTGCAGTCAGCCCCCCTGAAGTCAATCACACGATCACATCCTAGTGATTTCATCAGTTCAAGTTTTTCGCTAGAGTCAACTCCCGTAATATTCGCTTCAAAAGTCTTAGCAATTTGAATGGCCAAAACGCCCATTCCCCCACCAGCGCCATTTATTAGAACTTTCTGTCCTTTCTTGATTTCACCAACATCTACAAGACCCTGCCAGGCAAGCATGGCCGCATGTGGCAAAGCAGCAGCTTGATTAAAAGACATTTTGTCCGGAATTTTCGTGAGGGAATCGATCTCCACAGCTGCATACTCAGCAAACGTACCCCAACCATGACCCGATATGTCCCCATACACGCGATCCCCAATTTGAAATTCATCCACTTGACCGCCAAGCTCTTCTATGGTACCGGCCAACTCTATTCCTGGAATTGGATTCTTGGGTTTGAATAGTCCAAAGATCAGTCGATACACTCCAGGTTTGCCTTGCACCAAACTCCAATCCCAATCATTGATTGCCGTAGAATGAATCTTCACCATCGCTTGACCTGACTTTGGTCTGGGCTTCTCAATCTTCCCGACCTTAAGTTTCTCTGGTGGACCGTATGATTTACATAGAAGGGTTTTCATTAGTAAGAAAGATAGCCGTTTTGATCAGAAACGCTGAGGACAATTTACAGTTGTGCCTGCTCGACTTTTCTCATCGATTATCTCTTTTTCCCCACCCCTGAAATAATGATTTCTTTAGTCTGGGAAACTGCTCCAGTATCCTCATGACTTGATGCCAGTTTCGAGCGGTCATTTTGTGTTCGCCACCACCGTCTAAGGTAAACTGAAATGTCACTCGTGGACTTACGATTTCGATGGGTTTACGATTGGAGAACTGGCGGTGAATCTGGTAATCCTGAACCAACCAGCGCTCATCGTCATCATTCAGCTCTTGAGGATAATTATGGTCCAGCTGAACGTACCGCTTGTCATTTTCCATCCAGATACGCATCAAATGATACTCTTTTTGGAATTGCTTTCCTCTAACAACCTCGTAATACCCCGGCGCTAATTTCATGTTCTATAAATAATAGAACAATATTAGAAATATTACGTAAATTAGAACCAAGAAAAACGATCAATAATGAAATTACATCCGATACAAGAAAAAATTCTGGAGATACACACGCACCGGGCTCGTGAGCGCCGCTGGACGCGCAGGGAGGTGCAGGAAGAATTGGGTGTCAGCTCAGTCTCGGTGGTGCAGCACCACTACAATGAATTGGTGAAAAAAGGCTACCTGAAACCCAGTCCGCTGAGACCGGGTCAGTACGTGACCATGACGGTTCCTGAGATTCCACTGGTTTATCTGAACATGTATGGCAAGGCCAAATGTGGGCCCGATGGTTCCATATTATCAGGCCATCCTGAGGATCGCATCGGGATTTCATCACGACTATTGAAAGGCAGAGCGGGAGATGCTTTTGTGGTGCAAGCCGATGGAGATTCAATGCTTCCTGAGATTAAGAACAATGACCTGGTGATTGGGACGAAAATCGAACGACCGGAAAATGGTCAGATCGTCATTGGGGCTTTGGATGAGAGTCCATTCATCAAGCGATTTAAGCGGATTAATCCAGAGCAGATTCTGCTCGAATCCTTGAATCCGGATTTTGAATCCATGTTGGCCACCCCAGATAATCAATTGGTCGTGGAGGGGCTATATATCGGATTGATCAGGAACGGGTAGGTTTTTTCTTTTTTGAGTCGATGGATTGATCTAATTTGGTTGGTCAAACATCAACCCAATCATGAGATCAATCGGCACACTTCTAGTGCTTTTGCTGCTGTCATTAGGCGCAATCGCACAAAATCTTGATTCTGCTTTCAAATCCGTCAAGTTTAGAAACATCGGTCCCTTCCGAGGAGGACGATCGGTGACGGCTAGCGGCGTAATAGGTGATCCGCTTACCTACTACATGGGAACTACTGGGGGAGGGCTATGGAAAACGGATGATGCCGGTCAGCGATGGAAGAACATTTCGGATGGCTATTTCGGAACAGGATCGGTAGGGGCTGTGGCTGTCTCTGAAAGTGACCCAAACATTGTCTATTGTGGTATGGGTGAGCATGCTCCCCGAGGAGTTATGACCAGCTATGGGGATGGGGTTTACAAGTCCACGGACGCTGGAAAAACCTGGAAAAAGATCGGACTACAGGGTACACAGCACATTGCAAGAATTATCATCCACCCAAAAAACCCTGACATTGTTTACGTGGCTGCACAAGGCCCCTTGCACGGCAATTCGGCTGATCGAGGTATTTACAAATCCACTGACGGAGGTAAATCATGGAAGAAGGTACTTTATGTGAACGATATGACGGGATGCTCTGAATTGACCATTGATTTCAGCAATCCGCAAGTGCTTTATGCGGCCATGTGGGAGCATCAGCGCCTGCCATGGAAGGTAATCAGTGGAGGTCCGGGTAGTGGATTGTATAAGTCAACCGATGGGGGTGAAAGCTGGAAGAAAATTCAGAAGGGACTACCCAAAGAAAAAGGGAAGATGGCTATTGCCGTTTCCAGGGCTAATCCGGAAAAAGTCTATGCGCTTATCGAGAGCGATACCGAGAAAGATCAGGGTGGCTTATTTGTATCTGAAGATGCGGGTGCCAACTGGTCGATGATCAGCGGTGACAATCGGTTGGTGCAGCGTGCTTGGTATTACATCGAGGTTTTTCCGGACCCGAATGACGAGAACACGGTTTATGTGTTGAGTGCGCCTGCTTTGAAGTCCATCGATGGAGGCAAAACCTGGTCGCGAATAACCGGAACGCACGGGGATTTTCACGATCTGTGGATCAATCCGAACAATTCAAAGAACATGGTCATCGCCAACGATGGGGGAGCGGCCGTGAGCTTTGATGGAGGCAAGACCTGGTCCCGACAGGACAATATGCCCACGGCTCAGTTTTATCGAATAAGCGTGGACAATATGTTTCCATATAGGATTTACGGAGGTCAGCAGGACAATACGTCTGTCAGGATCGAGAGTTTAGCCCTGGATCGATATCAGATTTCAGAACAAAACTGGACCTATTCGGCTGGCGGGGAAAGTGCATTTCTAGCTTACGATCCGGATAATCCGAAGACCGTGTTAGGGGGAAGCTACCTGGGAACCATTGAGGCTTTGAACATGGATGCTATGGCTTCCACCCAGATCATGTCTGCGCCTATTCAGTATCTCGGAATGGAGGCCGATGAGATGAGGTATTTGTACAACTGGAATGCGCCGATCATTCGCTCTCAACACGAAGAAGATACGTACTACCATGCGGCACAGTTACTATTGAGAACTCGCGATCTGGGCTACTCCTGGGAGGAAGTTTCTCCAGATTTGACTCGTAACCAAAAGGAAAAGCAGGGTAAGGGTGGAGGCCCATACACGAATGAAGCCGTCGGAGCGGAGAATTACGGAACCATCTCGTATGTCATTGAGTCTCCTCATGAAGCAGGCGTCTTATGGACAGGTAGCGATGACGGCTTGGTTCATGTCACCAGAGATAATGGAGAAACTTGGCAAAACGTCACTCCCAAGGGACTGGAGGAGTGTTTGGTAAATGCCATTGATGTATCTCCACACGATCCGGCCACCGCTTACATCGCGACTACTCGGTACAAATTCAACGATCATACGCCGGCGATATATAAGACAAGTAACTACGGTAAATCATGGACCAATATCAGCTCAGGTATCCCTTACGGGGCATATACCCGAGTGGTACGAGAGGACCATGTGCGCAAAGATTTGTTATTTGCAGGCACTGAAACAGGCATCTATGTTTCATGGAATGGTGGAAAAGAATGGAAACCACTAAAACTGAACTTCCCGGTCGTTCCGGTCACCGATTTACTCATCAAAAATGGTGATTTGGTGGTGGCCACTGCGGGGCGTTCTTTTTGGATATTCGATGATGTGGAGTTGCTTAGACAATTTGATAATTCCAATAGGGCTAACCTTTTCAAACCAGCTGATGCGGTTATCGGCAATTGGGGAAGTCCATTGAACGGTAATTCATCCGACGGTACAGATCTGTTTAACGGTGTAAACCCGGCAAATGGCGTGGTATTGTATTATCGTTTGGATAAACTGGCTGACACTACTCATGTGAAAATGGTCATTAAGGATGCCAACGGGAAGGTGGTGAATACCTTTACATCTAAGAAAGACCCTGACTATAAGTCGTATGCAGGTGGACCTCCCTCGACTCCATCACTGGGTAAAGCAAAAGGCCTGAATCGATTTGTGTGGGATATGCGCTACCCAATCATGAAAGGGGCTCCTGATGCTTACATCGAAGGGAGTTTCAGAGGGCATAAGGCCATTCCTGGCGATTATACTGTGACGCTCAGTTTCAGGGATCAAAGCTTGAATGAGGCATTTAAGATTTTGGATAACCCACGGTATGACATTTCAAGAGAGCGATATCAGGTGTATGATCAATTCATGAATGAAGTGGAGGCGAACCTCAATGAAATGCACGAAATCGTCAATGGAATGCTGAAAATGAGAGAGAAGTTGGAGACGGTGATGGAGGATATACCAAAAGACAAAACTGACTTGCTTTCGGATGCTCGCGAACTAGTGAAAAAAATGAAGGCCTGGGACGAGGACTTGATCCAGCGCAAGTCGCAGGCTTATGACGATGTAGAGAATTTCCCGAACAAGTTCACGGCTAATTACCTCTTTTTGATTAATCAGACTGAAAGCTCTCTGCCAAGAGTGAATCAATCATCTTTAGATCGGCGAAAGGAACTGGATGCACAATGGGGCAGGCTGAAGGAACGCGCCGATGCGATTATCGAAGAGGAGGTTCCGGCCATCAATCAACGTCTCTGGGAGGCCGGTATAGGCGTGGTGCGCTGATCACCGTTTCCAGATGATCTCGGGGATTTCCTGATCTGTTTCAATAATTTCGGCGGCCTTGAGGTGGTAGATCACACTCTCAATCATTTTGTCTGAGACCCAACTATTGGTGGCCCACTCTGTTTTGTGGTACCATTTCTCTACATCCTCTTTGTCGAGTTCGTATCGCTTAGCAGTGAGTTCTATCACTGATTTGGTTTTCATAAAAGCACGACAGCTTTCATTGATGACGTCCAAAACCTTGTCGATGATTTCTGCCTTCTCGGACAGGATCTGATCCGATGCAGAAATCACGAAGCACGGCCAAGGGGTGATATATTCCCCTATTCGTCTCAGTCTGCCAGCATCTACATACGGTTTGGTCGTGTATTTCTCCCAATAAAAAACATCCGTCTCCAAGGCGTCTAAGGAAGCGATGGCACCTTCCAGATTATTGATCACTTTGAATTGATCTTCGGAAAGATGTTCACCTTTTCGGTCGGCGTTTACCATGGCCATTAGGTGACTCCCAGATCCAAATCTGCTGATGGCGTGTTGTTTATCGAATATCTGGTCTGCCCATTGAAGTTTGTTTGTATTGCCGGTGTGGATGCCCCAGATGAGGGGCGAAAGCACGTATTGACTCACGATTTTGGACGGACTACCTTTGATGATATCGGCGATCACTCCCTCTGTCAAGGCAATAATCATGTCTTGTTCATCCTCTCGCAGAGCCTTGGTCATATGCCCAGTACCTCCCGGGAAGTCTGACCAGATAATTTCGATTTCTTGACTAGCAAAGGCCCCACTTTCCATGGCTAGTTTGATCGGTAGGTTGAAATGTTCAGGGACACCCCCGATGCGAATAGTGGTCATGCCAGTGAAATTAGGCTAGCAAAGCTAATCTTTGGGATCGGACACAGAAATTCCTATTTCTGTTTCTTGAGCAGCTTCGTCAAATCCTCACGTTTTTCCTTGAGCGCTGAGATTTCTTTGGCCCGGTTGCCTATCGATTGCAGCATAGCAATCAAAGCATCTATCTCTTTAATGCCGTCTGCATAGTTTTCTATTTTCTCTGCCAGTTCTATTTTCAGGTTACGGAAAGCTTCTGAATCCGGGTCTAGCTTCACCGCTTTCGTGGCGAGTTCATAGGCCATAACATTGTCCTCACCACGAAGTTTCAAAAAATCGGCTCCTCCAAAATACTGATCAGCATCTTGACTTTTGTCTGTCAACAACTCAGATTTGATCAATGCATTAATAATATCGTTGGTGGAGGTTTCAAGAAGGAATGCGACACGTGTTTCTGCCCAAGAAAGCCAAATGCGAGCGTTGTTGTCGATCATCTCAATATCGATCGTGAATGTCTCATAAAATCTTCTGGATTTCTCTGTCTCAGCCAGAATCTGGATTACGTCTTTACCTGAATCATAATCTCGAGTCCCTCGCTGATCGGCATCCTCGTTTATCATGATCATCCATTCGCTCGGACCGGGTTTGGTGAATAGGCTGTATTTCCCTGCGGGAATTTCCTGATCAAATACCTTGACAGGCCTGTTAAAACTAATTGTAGTGCAAGCATCGGCTCCTGTTCGCCATACTTCGCCAAAAGGCACCAGTTCCCCAAATATTTCTCGTCCCCTTACCGAGGGACGGGAATAATCAAATTCGAATGTCGTGTTGCCTATCACTTGTGTGATCGTACCCCTGGGGCTTAAAGGCGGATAGGGTATTTCCTGTGAGAATCCTGATAAGGAGACGAGCAAACCAATTCCAATTAATATTGATTTCATTTCTTTTTCTTTCAAACTTAAAAAATGATTTTGAAGGCGTTAAATGGCATCTCTAAAACAGTAAACCCATCGATTTAACCGTTAGATATGTACATAGAATACCCCTAAAGAGGTATTTCGGTTGGTTGTTATGTTCAATAGCTTTGATAAATAATCTACTTATATTGTGTTTCAACCAACTATTAATAACATGAATTCTAAAAGTCACCAACCACACGTGGGTCGTAAAGTCACTTTAATCACGCTGGCCTTCTTTTTTTCATTTTCGGTATTTAGTCAGGTAGGTATTTCTTCGTCCTCGGCAGATGCGGCTTCTCAGGAAAAGATTGACGCCTGGAAGCAGCGAGGAGGATCAGTGGGGAGCAGCATGTGGGGCGTGGGTGTATCGTATATGGAAATGTCTGACGAATTTTTTACGATGATTGGGACGGGATTCAACGGCGCTTTCGGCTTTGGGGGAGTTTCGTTGAGTTTGCCTGTTGATAACCAAGGAAATTTCAATAACTGGTTTGCAACTAAATATGAGATAGGAGCTGAATTTTCTTATTTTGAAACGGAAGTTTCGAGCACTGATGGTTCGTTTAGTTCTATAACATCCACCCAGCAGCAGCTCAATATACCATTCAATCTGGGTGTAGGGATGGGTGTAGGTAAAGGTACGGGTATGCAATGGAAAGGCGTGGTGTTGTATGCTAACTGGTCCCCAAGCTATCAGATGATTTTTCCGGAAGAGGGAGAACAGAGTGAAGTCTTCAATGCTTCCGGTTTCAGCTTCGATATTGAATTCACGACGCTAGAGGCAGCAGTAGGAAAATTGGTAAAGAAACCACAGACAAGGCTCTCGTTCTTCTTCTTACCTCAAACAGACGACACCCCACTGTTCTTTTCGTTCTCCATCAGACGGGTCGTTTACTAGCAAATTCTATGACCTCAAGAAAATCAATTCGTGGCATCTCATTCGAGATGCCACGATTTGTTAAGGATTTATCCTGCAACTACATTGACCTCTACATCCTCTAAGGACTTCAAATCCTTCATTAATTTATCATTCAGATCGACAGAAAACTTCCGACTGACCATTTCGAGTTGAATGGCTCGATCTTCATGAGCACCAATCACGCTGAGTTTTAGGGAACATTTGCCGGGATATTCACTCGCCAGTCGCTCGATTTCATTTACCACAATTTCATTGACGTCCTTAAGTCGCATTTTCAGCTCCAAGCCTTTGGTCATCTTTTCCCGGATTTCACTGAGGTGCTCTATGTTGTGAATCTTGAATTCCAACTCTTCGCCGTTCCATCGGTTTTGGACGGAACCAGTTAGGTAAAGAAACCAGCCTTTTTCAAGCATCGGTTTGTGCTGGAGGTAGTCCTTGGAGAAAAGATAGAACGTGAAGTTGTCGTTAAAATCTTCGAGGGTGAACTGCCCAAATGGATTCCCCTTCTTGGAAACCCGGTGCTGGATGTCGCTTATGATCCCGCCGATCCGCATTTCCCTTCCTCGTTGCAGCTCTTTCAGATCGGCAAGAGTGGCGTTACACAGGTGATTGATCTCGAATTTGTATTGATCTAGCGGGTGCCCAGTGATGTAAAGCCCGACCATTTCCTTTTCAATATTGAGTTTCTCAATGTCACCATAAGGCTCGATTCGCCCAATTTTCGGTTTAGAAAGAATCTCCGTGCCACCGCCTCCGAACAGCGAGGCTTGTGAGCTGGCCGCTTCTTCCTGCATTTTGTTGGCATAGCGAATGGCCTTTTCAGTGAGTGTCTGCCCATCCTCATCCGGATCCACGTACTGCCGACGATGGTACTCAGGGAAGCAATCAAATGCGCCGGCTTTGGCCAAGCTTTCGAAGGATTTCTTATTAACAGCTCTCAGATTTACCCTGGAGGCAAAATCAAAAAAGTCTTTGAAAGGGCCGTTCTCCTCGCGCTCTTCGATGATCGCCCGAGTGGCAGATTCCCCAGTGCCTTTGATCGCCCCCAGACCAAACCGTATTTCGCCGTTTTGGTTCACCATGAAATTGATTCCTGATTCGTTAACATCAGGTCCAAGAACAGGGGCGTTGATATTTCGACATTCCTCCATGAAGAAACTCACTTTGTCCGCATTGGACAAGTTGTGGGTGAGGAGGGAGGCCATGAACTCCGCCGGGTAGTGCGCCTTTAGGTAACCTGTCTGATAGGCCAGTACGGCGTAGCAGGTACTGTGAGATTTGTTGAATGCATAAGCGGCAAATGCTTCCCAGTCCTTCCAGATTTTTTCGAGTTTATCTTCTGGATGACCTTTCGCCATGGCCTGCTCAATGAACTTGGGCTTAAGCTCCATCAGGAGCTTATAGATTTTCTTACCCATCGCCTTTCGGAGCACGTCGGCTTCACCTTTGGTGAATCCAGCAAGGGACTGAGAAAGCAACATCACCTGCTCCTGATAAACCGTGATTCCGTATGTCTCGGCCAGATATTCTTCCATTTCTGGAAGGTCATAGGTGATTTCCTCCTTGCCGTGCTTACGAGCGATAAAGTTGGGGATGTACTCCATCGGGCCGGGTCGATAGAGGGCGTTCATAGCGATCAAATCCTCGAACCTATCCGGCTTCAGGGCGCGTAGGTGTTTTTGCATTCCGGGGGATTCAAACTGGAAAGTTCCATTCGTTTCCCCTCTGGCAAAGAGCTCATAAGTCTTGGCATCATCAAGCGGAAGTGCGTCAATGTCGATTTTGATGCCGTGTCTTTTCTCCACATTCTCCACGGCCGTCTTGATGATGGACAAGGTCTTCAGTCCCAAAAAGTCCATCTTCAACATACCCGCAGATTCCACCACGCTGTTATCGAACTGCGTCAGTAAAAGCTCAGAATCTTTGGACTTGGCCACCGGAATCAGGCCGGTCATGTCCTCTGGAGTGATGATTACGCCACAAGCATGGATCCCCGTATTTCTCAAGGAGCCTTCCAAAACCACGGCTTGATTCAATACCTGAGAGGGGAGGTCTTTGCCGTTTTTAAGTTCCTTTAACTCTGGAATCTCTTCAAAGACTTTGGAAAATTTGGTGCCCGGTCGTTCTGGGACAAGCTTGGCAATGGCGTCCGTCTCTGGTAGCGGCAACTCCATCACGCGACCTGCATCTCGGATAGCTGACTTGGGTGCCATGGTACCATATGTAATGATTTGGGCCACTTGACTAAATCCGTACTTGTCAATGACATATTTGATGACCTTTTCCCGGCCTTCATTGTCAAAGTCAATATCAATATCGGGGAGGGATACCCTGTCAGGATTCAGAAATCGCTCAAAAAGGAGATCGTAAGCGATGGGATCCACATTGGTGATCCCAATGCAGTATGCCACCACCGAACCGGCTGCTGATCCACGACCTGGACCAACCACCACGCCCATTTCGCGGGCTTTCGAGGTGAAATCCTGTACAATCAAAAAGTAGCCGGGATAGCCAGTGTTCTCGATGGTCTTCAGCTCAAAATCAATTCGCTCCTTGATCTCATCCGAAACCACGTCGTATCGCTGTTCGGCACCTTTGTAGGTTAGGTGACGCAGGTAGGCGTTTTCCCCACGCTTGCCACCATCCTTTTCGTCCTCAGGGTCTTTGAATTCCTCAGGAATGTCAAAAATTGGTAGCAGCACATCTCGCTCCAATTTGTAATCCTTTATCTTGGAAATGATCTCAGAGACATTTTCAATGGCCTCAGGTAAGTCGGTGAAAGCCTCCTTCATTTCACCCTGAGACTTGAAGTAAAATTTCGAATTTGGAAGTCCGGGTCGGAAGCCTCGTCCCCGTCCAATGGGCGTACTTTGTTTTTCGTTTTCCTTTATGCAAATCAATACATCGTGAGCGACAGAATCTTTTTCATCCAAATAGAAGAGCTCATTGGCTGCCACAAGTTTGATGTCGTGTTTTTTGGCCATAGAGACCAAAACCTGATTCAAGTGATTCTCTTCCTCCAGATCGTGACGGTTGATCTCGATATAAAAATTCTCACCGAAGACATCTTTCCACCAAAGCAGAGCTTCCTCCGCCTGAGTTTCACCGACGTTCAGAATCAACCTTGGAATTTCTCCTGATAATCCACCACTCAGGGCGATGACACCCTCGCTGTATTGCTTGATTAATTCCTTATCGACTCGCGGGTAAAGGCCGTAAAGTCCCTCGATGTAGCCCAATGAGCTCAGTTTTGCCAGGTTTTCGTATCCTGTCTTGTTCTTAGCTAGCAGAACTTGCTGGAACCTACGGTCCGGATTGTCCTTGGTGAACTTGGTTTTTGTTCGCTCCTCTGCTACAAATACCTCACAGCCTACGATCGGTTTGATTTCAGCTTTGTGTGCAGCTCGAACAAACTTGAACGCTCCGAACATGTTACCCAGATCGGTCATCGCCACAGCCGGCATGTCAAGGGATTTGGCCTTTTCCACGATTGCCTCAACACTAGGAGTTGCCTGAAGTACGGAGAATTGAGAATGTACATGAAGGTGACAAAAAGCACCTTCTATGTCCTTGGCGTCTACTTCTTCTGTACCCAATTTGGCTGAAGATTCTTCCCGAATCCAAGCGAAATTGGCTTCAGATAAATCCGGAGCTTCGTACTCAATTGTGGAGAGGTCTGTTTCCACAAATGGCTCGATGATCCCTTTCTTGAGTGTTTCGAAGAAGGCCTTTGCTGTTGCATCCACGTCGTAGGCTGCATCGTGCGCATCCTGGAACGGGTTACCGAAAAGTTTTTCATATAATTCAAGCAGACGTGGTGACTTCAATCCACCACCTGGGCCGCCCGGGAGTTGGCAAAACTGCTTGGTGTCTTCGGCTGTGTCAATGTTTGGGACTCCCTCCAGGATGTTGGCCGTTTTACAACGGAGGTATTCAGCGCCCAGAATCTTGTTGTCAAACTCAATGTTGTGACCAACAAGTACGTCCGCTTGATCAACATCCTTCGAGAATTCTTTCAGCACATCGTCCAGGTGCTCGCCCACTTCTTGAGCCCTTGCTGTAGAAATGCCATGAATCTTCTCGGAATTGAAAGGAATCGTAAAGCCATCCGGCCGCACAATGTGATTTCCTGAGGATATTAGGTTGCCTTGAGCATCGTGTAATTGCCACGCCAATTGAACCAGCCTGGGCCAGTTGTCCAAGTCTTCGACAGGAGCGGTTTTATTGTGGGGAAGTCCTGTGGTCTCAGTGTCGAAGATTAAATACATGGTGGTCTCTAAAGTGCAAGACAAATTAAATCATTCGTCCAGTCAAAAGAGAAGTCGAGCCTCTGATTGTGGAAAACTTGTTCAGCTCATTAATGACTATCAGGATTCTCTATCGATTTCAACATTTCTCTGGCATTTTTAGCGGTTGGACCATCCGGATCTAATTCAATGGCCTTATTGTAGAGTTCGATAGCTTTTTCCTTGTCACCTGACTTGAGATGCGCTTCGGCCAGACTGTCCCAGCAATTAGCTGATTCCGGGAAAAGTTGAGCATTCATCTGAAGAACAAATACGGCCTCTTTCATTCGGTTGTCTCCCATCAGGTTGTAGCCAGTGCGGTTGAATTGTCCCTCGAAATCAAAGAACTTATAAGTTGGGTTATTGACGAGTCGTGTTGCTTCTGATTGTACCTTATCTATTTGTCCCGTTTCGAAAAGCTGTGTGAGGTATTGCATTGGATCCAGCACAAAACCTTCTTCTCCCATCTGAAAATCCAAAGCTGTTTGTAATACTGGATCCTGATTGGTCCGATACTCGTCAAAACTCATTTCCACGGCAAGATGTGGAGCCAACCAAGGGCCATTTTCCCATACCGGTTTGTCTTGCCACCAGGCGAAAGAGAGATAGGCGGTTAGCTTGCTGTTTGGGAGTTCCACTTGTCGGTTGTCTCCGAAAAAATTGATGTTTTCAGCAGTTGGTTCCCCAACGAAAATAGCATTCGTGTAATTAGAAAATTCGTTGACCAGATTCTGGCAAGCAGAGAAGGTCCTGCGACCAATGATCACGAAAAATTTTCCGACCTGATCGATTTTTTTCGACCTGACGATTCCCCGAATCACCGATTTATTATTGTAATTATTGCCGCCCCCATTTAATCTCACATCAATGACCAGCTTCTGAACTTCATTCTTGTCGATGAACTCAAACACCTCCTCATAGAAGTCCGCGATGGTAAGATCATCCTCATGAAAAACTGAGCTTTGCCGGACGTAAACCGCTTTTTTGTCCTCCAGATATTCCCAATGAAATTTCCGATCGAGATTTTTTAAGTAATGAGGAGTTTCGTCTTGATCCCGGATATCAAGCCAATCCCCCTCTTGTCTGATTAGACTGTATTTAACAGGCGGTCTTTCTTCTGCAGGTAGTACTTTGAATTTTTGAGTGAAAGGTTTGCCATCTTTTTCAAGCTGAAAAACGATCTCATCTTTCAAGTTTTCAGTAATGCCAATGGCATGCAGAACCTCAGGAATGCGCAGGTAATTAATGCCGAAGGCTTTGAAATATTGATCGTTTTCTGCCGGTACAACCGGATAAACCAACTCTAAGGCTTTCTCAATGGGCGTATTCTCAATGGCAATGACCCTTGCGCCAAGAGCTTTTTCATGGTCCTTGTTGGTGCCCTGGACGTACATGCCATCCGAGAAATGATAAAGGTTGAGTGGAAGATGTCTTAGGGTGACAACCGAACCACGAGTTCCAACATCTGTGTGACCATATTTAAAAAGTGAAATGATTTTCATCATCCCGATGGCTATTTCGTGATCTTCAAGATTCGGAATCTGATTTGAAAGCTTTTCGACTTCCTCGTTAAAAATTTCCGGGGTGGTTTTGACAAAGAGATCCTGGTAATCCGAATGAACGGTTTCTCGTAAAATACGTAAATCTTCTTGCCATTGCTCAGCTGTGAGAACCGATTGACCTGAAGTTTGAAGAAGGAGGAGAATGCAGAGTAAAGAGATTGTGGCTTTCATGTTAGTCTTTGTTACCCTTATTAGACTACATGAGAATCAAGAACGTTGCATTTTTCCTGAAAAGATTTGCTAGGATTCGATTTATATAACGCTCTTTTTGGCTGCTTTCACGATCAAGGTCTCTCCAAAAAGTATTTCCTTCGAGAACATCGTTTTAATGATTTCTCGATTGATTTCCCTCGTGCCTTCTCGCTTGCCCGCTTTGGAATAGATTCTCTTTGTAGCCAAAAAAATTAAGGGTAAAAAGAGCACGTAGATCCAGCTGATTCCTTTGATCCGGTTGGTGGTGACTTCAGAAATTTTGAAACCATGGGTATGGAGTAAGTACCTCATCTCTGGAAATGAGATCATCCCAATATGATGCAGGGGGTTTGGATTATTTTCATCCAGTGGAGAACTGCACTTGTGATGATGCCCTGTCCAGAACCACTTCCAACGAGACCTTAGACTACTGATATTTGGGGTTGAAATGACCACTTCACCACCCACTTTTAGGACTCGATTGACTTCAGAAATAAAATCAAACTGTCTGCTGATATGTTCTATGCCGTCGATGCAGACTACCACGTCGCATGACCCGTCCTCCATGGGGAAGGGCTTGGTCATATCTCCCTGGACAAATTGATCATGTTCAATCTCCAGGATGTTTTCAATATCAAAGGCCAGGATGCTGTTGAAGCCATTGTCTTTCAATCGCTGGATGAAAGCACCTCCGCCGGCAGGGACATCCACCACAGTTTTGGTAGGATCGCTCTTGATTAAATCGAACACCGTTTCATGGGTGTTTTTGGAGGTATTAATACTTATGCCTTTATAATGCCTTCTCATGGACGTTGTTATTGGTTAGCAAAGTAACCAAAACTGAGAGATAGAAATTTACAGATCACTCAAACTTCTGATTCCTGTTATGTTCCCTTAGGGCATTCAAACTTTGATTTTGATCCTGAGATAAGCCAATCCCGTAATATTCATTATCAAGCCAAAGTACGGCTTCATTCAGGTCAATGTTTGGGTAAAAGTGATCTCTGGCGAAGTGAACAAACTTCAAAATTCTAAACCCATCGAACCAGTCGAAAAATTTCTTCCGAAATGATGTCTCGTCAGTGCTTTCCTTTTTGATTTTTTGGAGTGCCACTTGGAAAGTACTCTCGTCAAGAAACGATGCAATGCTTACAGGGTAGCCTGACTTGTTCATGCCGAATGATACTTCGGAAATGAAGGATTTCAAGTCCTGAAATATCTGAGGGGAGTAGGTCAAATAATGATCGTCAGGATCATTTAGGTATTTGTTAATCGCATGACCAGTTCCAAATGGCACTCGGTCCGAAACGCGATCAGACGGGTGGATGGTGGTCGAGTTGATCTCGCCGAATTTCCCATTCGGGATAACCTTGTGAAGGAAATAAAAGTCCTCACCGGCCTTGTGAGTATTCATGCCGCCTTCCTTTTGATATCTTCTGGATTTCACAGTAATGCACGATCCGAGGGTCTGAAAAGCATAAGGAAATCCAGTCCAACGTAAAGCATCGACATAGTACCTCAGGAATAATTCGTATTTGACGATTGCCTTTTCGTGCTCCTCTTGACGATGCTCATAAAATACGATTCCGCATTTGTTATTTGTCTTGCTGTAAAAATCTTGAATGGCTTGGAGGTAATTAGGTTCACAGGTACAATCCGCGTCATAGCACACAATGATTCCATCTTTTTCAATTTGCTCAAACATCCAGGCCGCTTCGTCCATACCCACCTTCCTAGCCAAGCCAACTCCCGCTTTTTTTGGTTTGAATTTTTCATGTGAAACAAGAACAGGGTAATTGAGCAGTGATTTCAGTTTCTGTATCTCGGCAATCGTCTGGAGATTTTGTTTACTGATGTCCTTTGGGTCTTCCAGAGATTCGTTCACGACCACAATGACAAGAAATTTATGCTCGAAGTGACATTTATTGAGACTGTCCAGAGCTAAGGAAATATCCGGTTCATTGTGACATGGAATGACCACTATTAGTTCAATGTCCTGGCTTGGCACATAATCAGGGAATATTCGTTCTTTCCAGGCGTACCTCTCGAAATAGACGTTGCTCAAGGTGACAGCCGTTCGATTTTCCAATCCGAATCAGAATGTGAGTATAAAATGCGATCATGTAACCGATTTGCACGGCCTTGCCAAAATTCAACTGTAACAGGCTTTACTCGATAGCCACCCCAAAAATCAGGAACTGGAATCTTACCCTCTGAAAATTTGCGTTTCATTTCCGCGAGTTTGGTTTCTAAGACGGAGCGAGAGCTGATGATCTCACTTTGATTCGAGATCCAGGCCCCCAATTGACTTCCTTGAGGGCGAGATTGGAAATATTTAGCTGATTCAGTTTTGCTGATTTTTTCTACGGCTCCAGTTATAACAACTTGTCGTTCCAATCCGTACCACGGGAAAAGCAAACTCACCTTCGGGTTGTCGTCCATTTGCTGAGCTTTTCTGCTGGTGTAATTCGTGTAGAAAACGAATCCATTTTCGTCAAAGGTTTTTAATAAAACCGTACGCTGAGTAACAGTGCCGTCTGGATCACTGGTTCCGAGCACCATGGCCGTGGGCTCGAGAAGTTCTGCCTTAAGTGCCTCATCAAACCAAATGCTGAATTGGTCTATGGGGTTCTTGGCCACATCTTCCTTTGAGAGGGTTTTGAGTTTATATTCTTTCCTAATGGATGAAATGTCCATGTCCTTTTTTATATGTTTGTCAGCAGCCTTCAAAGGTAAACCAAAGACGAGTTGAGTTATGCAAAAACGCATAGATGTAGCGGTAGAAAGTCCTCCCGAGTGGATCGAGGCAGTCATGGACGATTTTGATTCCTTTTTGAAGGATCACGCCGATTGTGAACGAAAAGCCTCCAACATGGCCTTGAGCTTTGTGGCCAAATTTCCTGATAGAGTGGAGATTCTGCCCGAGCTGATTGACACGGCAATCGAGGAAATGGAGCACTTTAAATCGGTATATGAATTACTGGCCGAAAGAGGGCTCCAGTTGAATCACTCCATTCCTCCGGACGAGTACATTAATCGTCTAATGAAATTGCTGAGGTCAGGGCGGGAAGAGCGGTTTATGGATCGACTGATCATGGCTTCATTGGTGGAAACACGGGGTGCCGAGCGCTTCAAGAAGGTTTATGAAGCGTTGGAGGCAGGCGAATTGAAGAAATTCTACCAGCAGCTTTGGGCATCAGAAGCACGTCATGGAGAGGTTTTTATCGAAATGGCGCTACAGTATTTCCCGGAGAAAGATGTTTATGATAGACTGGAGGAAATGATCAAGGAAGAATCCCAAATCATCCAGAGTTTACCCATTAAAGCCGCATTGCATTGATTGATTTTTTCTCATCGGATGAATTGATAGAACCGCAAAGAGGTGATCTGTTAATTTCTGAGCCATATCTGCCTGATCCAAATTTTGAACGCACGGTCATACTGATCTGTGAACATGACGAAAACGGAACTATTGGATTTGTCTTGAATAAAACAGCTGCGGTGGGGTTGGCTGATGTGATGGAGGACCTGTCCGAGTCAGATTCTAAGCTGTATGTCGGTGGCCCAGTTCAGCAGGACACATTGCATTTCATTCATCGGTCGGATCAATTGATTGAGAAATCTCAGGAAATTATCAAGGATATTCACTGGGGTGGGGATTACGACAAGCTAGCCTCATTAGCGAACACCCGTCAATTGCAAGAAGACCAGATTAGATTTTTTATTGGATACTCTGGTTGGTCCGAAGGTCAGCTTTTGGGTGAACTAAAGGAAAAATCGTGGATCGTCTTCAAGGATGTGACTTCTGATCTAATTTTCAAAACCCCTCCTCAGAACCTCTGGAAGCATGTTTTGAATCAGATGGGAGGCAAATTCAAATTAATTTCCAACTATCCAATCGATCCGAGGCTCAATTAGTACGGGCTTTCATAGTTTTGCTTGTAATAAGAGATAAATGTGCTTGCATGGAGGATGATAAGAAAATGTCCGCTTCCTCCGAGGAAACCCCGAACGAGGTAGCGGAAATTGTTCAGCAAGAGGCTGAATTACCAAAAGAAAAAGAGGAGAAGGCAGAAGAGGAGGAGGTGAAAACCGAAGAACCCGCTGAAACCCAATCCGAACCTGAAATAACATCAGAGACTGAACAACCCGTTGAGGTTGTGCCAGAAGCCGATGCTAAATCAGAAGAACCAAACCCACCCGAAGATTCCTCACCTGAGGAATCGAATGAGGTAGTCTCGGAGAAGTCCGACGTTAAACCTGATGTAGATACTGTCTCAGATCCTTCTGATGAGCAGAGCCTTCCCGATTCTGAACTACACCCTGAAGATGAAGACGAAGATCATGAAGAGAATGAATACGATTCTCTCGATGTGGAAGGTGCCTCCAAGGAAGAATTACTGGATTGGTTGAAGAAAATCCGAAAGGAAGAAAATCTTCGGAAGGTCGATCATATTTTCAAAGAAATCGGCTCACACTTCGAAACCAATTTTGAGGAAGAAAGGAAGGCAGCACTAGAAGAGTTTCTGGCTGTCGAAGGTAATGAAGAGGGTGATTTCGAATTCAAGGGTGACGAGGTTGATAAAGAATTCAATGCTCTTTATGAAGAGCAAAAACATAAGCGATCCCACTTTTTTCATCAGCTGGAAAAGCAGAAGGATGAAAACCTGATTAAGAAGACTCAGATTCTCGACATGATCCGTGAGATTGTGGATGGTGAGGATCAGACCAGTTTCAATAAGGTCAAGAAACTACAGGAAGAGTGGAAGAATGTGGGGCCGGTTCCTGGCGGTCAGAACCGTACACTTTGGGCTAACTATCACGCCCTAATGGATCGGTTTTACGATCAGCGAACGATCTATTTTGAGCTGAAGGATCTGGATAGAAAGAAGAACCTGGAGGCGAAGTTGGAACTTTGTGAAAAAGCGGAAGCTTTAGATGCATCCAAGGATATGAAGGGTGCCATTGTTCAGTTAAACGAGCTTCACGAGGAGTTTAAGCACATTGGCCCGGTTCCAAAGGAAGATCAGGAGCCGCTTTGGCAAAGATTCAAAGCTGCCTCAGACAAGGTCTACGAACACCGACGAGAATACACAGAGCAGCAAAAGGAGGAATTCGCTAAGAATCTAGTAGTAAAGGAGGGACTGGCGAAAAAAGCAGAAGAATTGACTCAGTTTAACTCCGACCGCATTAAGGATTGGAACAAGAAAACCAAAGAATTACTGGCTCTCCAGAAAGAATGGGAAGTCTGCGGCGGTGTACCTCGGGAGAAGGCAAAGGCAGTTAACAAGGCGTTCTGGGGAAACTTCAAGAAGTTCTACGCCAATAAGAGTAAGTTCTTCAAAAGCTTGGATGCCCAGCGAGAAGACAATTTGAAGAAGAAGCAGGAATTAGTCGCCAAGGCCGCTGAGCTGAAAAAAAGCAGCGACTGGGAGAAGACGGCCAACGATTTCAAAAAACTGCAAGGTGATTGGAAGGAAATAGGGCCGGTACCGGAGAAATTCAGAAAGTCTGTTTACGAAGAGTTCAAAGGACATTGTGACGAGTTCTTCGAAAAACGAAGAGGACAGAACGCTGAACAAAATCAAGAATTCATTAAGAATCTGGAAGAGAAACGTGCGGTTCTTGATCAAATGGACGATTTGGCCAAGGCGGACAAAATTGATCTCGATAAGGTCTATGATTTAGCGAATAGCTTCTCTGAAATTGGATTGGTACCGAGGAATGCAGTTGGTAAAACGTTGGATAAATACGATACGATATCTAAGAAGATTTTGTCATCGCCCAATCTTTCCGATGCTGATAAAGCTGAATTGAGAATTCATTTCGACGTTTGCAAGCTTAAGAATAGCCCGCACGGGAATCAGAAGATCAATCGCAAGGAGAATTCCATCAAGAGAAAAGTTGTGGGATTGCAGAATGATATCAACAACTGGCGAACAAACATGGACTTTTTTGCGAAAAGCAAGAATGCTGATCAGTTGAAGAAAGAGATAGAAGAGAAAATTGCGGCGGCCGAGGAAGAACTGGAAGCGCTGAAGCGCCAATTAGATTATTTACATTAACAAAATGCATTTGGGTTTTTGGAATGTTCATTGACCCAATTACATTTGCAGTCGCTTTTAAAAAGCAGGCCTCCTTAGCTCAGTTGGCCAGAGCAGCGCACTTGTAATGCGCGGGTCGTTGGTTCGAATCCGACAGGAGGCTCAAAAAACCCTGACATAGTCAGGGTTTTTTTGTTGTTCAACTCCGATATCTTTATCAGATGCAACCTGTGGAACAGTTTTTAGAAGAAAGGGGATTTGATGAAGGCTTAATCAAGGAATGGATGTCTTATGGAAGACAAGTTCAGATTAAGGCAGGCGAAATACTGATTGATCCGAATTATCCCGGTGAAGAAATGCCTTTAGTCATTGAGGGTCTTCTGAAGGTTTCGCAACATGAGGATGACCAAAGGGAGGTATTCCTTTATTACCTTGAGAACGGAGAAACATGCTCCATGTCCATTACTTGTTGTTTAGAAAATCGTCAAATGGCCATTCAGGTCAAAGCCGTAACTGATTCACTCATCTGGATGATTCCAATGAAAGGGATGAATGACTGGATCGTTCGATATCCACAGTTTCGTCGATTTGTGTTTAACTCTTATCAGCAACGCTTCGATGAGTTATTAGGCACCATCGATAGCCTTGTTTTTGATCGATTGGATGTGCGATTGTATAATTTCCTTTTGGACACCAAGCAAGCAACCGGCTCTTTTGAAATTAACCTCACACACGAGCAAATAGCCAAAGAGTTGGGTACCTCCCGAGTGGTTGTTTCAAGACTGCTAAAGAAGCTGGAAAACGAAGAAAGAATCGAACAAAAACGAAATCAGATTGAGATTCTGTAGTGTGACATTTGTTACTCATCTTCTCGTGCAGGGCTGATTACCTTTGCGACCTGTGAGTGCCCAAAAATATTTTCCGATTCTCGAATGGCTTCCTCGTTACACCAGGGAACTCCTTTCCGGCGATGTTCGGGCTGGGGTGACTGTTGGAGTCATGCTCATCCCACAGGGGATGGCTTATGCTATGATCGCAGGACTGCCACCGGTTTATGGACTTTATGCAGCGGTCGTTCCGCAAATTATCTATGCGATTTTCGGAACATCACGACAGCTTTCTGTGGCACCTGTCGCGATGGATTCTTTGCTAGTGGCCGCCGGAGTTGGACTGATGGCCGAACAAGGCTCTGAGGCATACATCACCCTAGCCATACTGGTAGCATTTTTCATGGGGACGTTTCAGTTGTTGCTTGGGATTTTCAAGATGGGGTTTATCACCAATCTGCTTTCTCGTCCGGTTATCAGTGGGTTCACGTCAGCGGCTGCTATAATCATTGCGTTAAGTCAGTTGCCGAATCTGCTTGGAGTCAAAATGGAGCGGAGTACTCGCGCCTATGAAATGATTGGGAGTTTGGCCGAAGTGATTACAAATGCTCATGTTCTTTCGTTGATCATTGGGGTTGTTGGAATCGTCCTTATCGTGCTGATCAAATCATGGTCGACAAAAATTCCGGCTTCTCTCATAGCAGTAATTATCTCTACAGCTTTGGTCAGCATTTTCGGTTGGAATGAGCTTGGAGTCAATATTGTCAAAGAAGTGCCATCTGGTTTTCCGACCTTTTCATTGCCGAATATCACATGGCAAAATATTCAGCAGGTGGCGCCACTGGCTATGACAATCGCCATCATAGCTTTCATGGAGGCTTTTTCGGTGGCCAAAGCTATTGAGGCAAAAAAGCGAGATCACGAAGTACGACCTAGTCAGGAATTAATTGCTCTTGGGGCGGCTAACTTCATTGGTTCGATGTTTAGCAGCTACCCAGTGACAGGTGGGTTCTCAAGAACAGCGGTAAATGTAGAATCCGGAGCTAACACTCCACTTTCCTCTTTGATAAGTGCGGGTATAGTTGCGCTCACTTTGATTTTTCTTACTCCGCTATTCTACTTTTTACCAAAGGCGATCTTGGCTTCCATTATTATGGTTGCTGTGGCAGGGCTTATTGACATCAAGTTTGTCCGAACAATTTGGAAAGAGAACAAGGTCGAGTTTGCGCTACTGATGATTACTTTTCTGGTTACTCTAAACGTGGGAATGGTGGAAGGAATTCTTACTGGAATTTCAGTAGCAGTACTACATCTTATCTACAAAATGGCGTATCCGCATATTGCACAACTAGGCCGTGTCAAGGATCACCACGAGTATCGTAATATTCGCCGCTTTAAAAATCTTCAGACTTGGGACTGGCTGCTATTGCTCAGGCTCGATGCATCATTGACATTCATTAATATCCAATATTTCAAAGATTATGTGATTAGAAATATTGATGATGAAACGAAGTACGTCATTTTGGATGCCGGCCCAGTGAGCCATCTGGATACGTCGGCCATCGAGGGATTGCGGGACTTGATCCAGACACTGAATGAAAAGGAAATTGTGTTTATTCTGTGTGACATGATAGGCCCGGTGAGAGACATTGTGCATCGGACCGGTTTTATGGATACCGTGAAGGAGGACAATATTTTTATCGACCTTCATGAAGCGGTAAAATACGTCACCACCAAGCAAAAAGGAGATTTTAACGAGTACGCGACTCAGCATGAAGAGTAACAATGGTTACACTGAAAAATGGGGACAAACGTACCTTTGCATTGAAAGAAAATAAGAAAATGAAAATTGAACAGATATACACAGGATGCCTCGCCCAAGGGGCTTATTTCATAGAAAGTGAAGGAGAAGCGGCAATCATAGATCCGCTTCGGGAGTCGGCTCCATATATCGAAAAAGCCGAGCGAGAGGGAGCGAAGATCAAGTACATTTTTGAGACGCACTTTCACGCAGATTTCGTTTCAGGACATGTCGACTTAGCTGAAAAAACGGGTGCAAGCATAGTATATGGCCCTAAAGCCAATCCGACATTCGATTTTCATCAAGCACAGGATAACGAGGAGTTCAGGCTGGGAAAGATTAAGATCAGGGCTCTGCACACTCCAGGCCATACGATGGAGAGCACGACCTATCTGTTGATTGATGAACAGGGTGGAGAATATGCAATTTTCAGTGGAGATACGTTGTTTATAGGGGATGTTGGACGGCCTGATTTAGCCCAGAAGGGCGACCTGACTCAGGAAGATTTAGCGGGCTTTCTTTTTGATAGTTTGCGATCTAAGATCATGCCTTTGCCTGATAGCGTAATTGTTTATCCAGCTCATGGTGCCGGATCTGCTTGTGGGAAGAACATGAGCAACGAAACTACTGACACGCTCGGCAATCAAAAAGAAACAAACTATGCTCTTCGAGCAGACATGACTCGTGATGAATTCATCAAAGAGGTGACTGACGGACTCTTGCCTCCACCTCAATATTTTGCGCAGAATGTTGCCATGAATAAATCAGGTGCTGCGGCATTGGATGAAATCCTGAAGAAAGGAAACGTGGCTCTAGACGTTGATACGTTTGAGGCTTATGCCAATCACGAAGGAGCACTTGTTTTGGATACCAGATCACAGAAGGATTTCGTACAGGCCCATATTCCTAATTCGATTTTTATTGGAATCGATGGGTCATTTGCCCCTTGGGTAGGAGCATTGATTCCCGATCTGCAACAACCGATCGTATTTCTGGCGCCAGAAGGACGAGAAGAGGAGGTGGTGACCAGACTTTCTCGAGTAGGGTACGACAATACCCTTGGATACCTAGAAGGAGGGGTTGAGGCCTGGAAGAAGGCAGGAAAGGAGACCGATTCGATGGAATCGATTTCTGCTGATGAACTGGAAAACAGAATGCAGGCTGGCAGCCTGAATGTCCTGGACGTAAGGAAACCGGGCGAATTCGAATCCGAGCACATGGAAGCTGCAGAAAGTTTTCCCCTTGATTTTATCAGTAAGAACATGAATGAATTGGATCAGGATACAGAGTATCACATCCATTGTGCAGGTGGATATCGAAGCGTCATTGCGGGTTCGATTTTGAAAAGCCGAGGTTACCACAATGTCGTGGACGTGGCAGGTGGCTATGCTTCCATCAAAAAAACCAACCTTCCGAGGACTTCTTCGGTTACATCTTAAAATTACGAATAGTACATGATCGAATTTATCAGTCAGCCATGGCCTTGGTATGTAGCCGGGCCAATCATTGCTTTTGTCATGTTTCTCATGCTTTATTTCGGCAAGAGCTTCGGACTGTCATCCAATTTGCGAACCATGTGCTCCATTCTTGGTGCAGGGAAGCATTGCGATTTTTTTGATTTCGACTGGAAGTCACAAATGTGGAACTTGGTATTTGCAGGGGGACTCGTCTTAGGAGGGTTCCTTGCCCATCAATTCTTCATAGATGACAGTGTCATTCAAATTTCTCAAGCTACTCAGCAAAACTTGATGGCATTGGGAGTGGAAACAGATGGTAGCAAGCTAGTGCCCGGGAGTATTTTCACATGGGAGTCATTGGGAACCACTCGTGGAATGATCATGCTGGTTCTTGGTGGATTTTTGATTGGCTTTGGGACAAGATACGCCGGAGGCTGCACCTCAGGACATGCGATTAGTGGTCTCAGTAATCTTCAACTTCCTTCATTGATTGCAGTCGTCGGATTTTTTGTAGGTGGACTGCTTGTCACGCATTTCTTATTACCTCACTTGCTCACCCTTTAATTACCGGATATGAAATTTATTAAGTTTTTACTGGCCGGTACATTATTCGGCATCACACTGACCAAAGCTGAAATCATCTCGTGGTATCGGATTTACGAAATGTTCCACTTCGAATCTTTCCACATGTACGGTGTTATTGGGTCGGCGGTGATGATAGGGGTGTTAATCACTTTATTCATCAAAAGAACAGGAATGAAAGACAGCAGTGGCTCACCAATTGTTATCCCGCCTAAACAGCAAGGAGTCACGCGTTATTTGGTTGGAGGAACACTCTTCGGAGCAGGCTGGGCTATGACAGGTGCTTGCCCCGGACCTTTGTTTATTCTTTTAGGAAATGGAATCGGAGTGATCGGAGTGGTGATCATTTCTGCGATGCTCGGTACGTATATGTATGGGCTGCTTCGAGATAGATTGCCGCACTAGTAGCCACTCAATAAAGAAAAAAAGGCTCATTCATCTAGACATAAAAAAAGCCCCTGCCATAAGGCAGGGGCTTTTTTATTTTATTTGATAGGATTAGTTCACATCAAAAACCAAAACCCAATTTCCTACTCCAGCGCCTCTTGCACTAGACGCTTCTACGGAGGCAGAAATCGTGATTTTAGAATCAGCCTCCACGATGGTCACCGTATTTACGTTTAATGAAGATCCGCTGGCCGCATTCAATGCAGCACCAGAAATCACGGCAGCATCACTAACAGAGAATGAACCTCCAGTGAAGTAATTGGAGCTAAAACTAGATCCTCCTGAAAAAGAATATGATGCTCCGGTTTCCTCAGTGTTAGGAGTCACGGTCACAGAGAGACCTGATAAATCCGGTGTCCCCTCAACTTCGGTTGTGTTACTTGCAGTGGTATTCACAGACCAAGTTCCATCAATCGCTCTGAGTAGTTTCTGTCCATCGGTTAAACCCGGTCCGTTATCTCCTCCCCCACAACTCATCAATATTCCAGTAGTAACTAAGGCAGCAGTCATTAGAATATTTCGGAATCCTTTCATTTCAGTGTATTTTCTTGTTTATAAAAAGTGATATGCAACCAAAGGTGCTGATAAATTTTGATACACGCAATTGTTATGACATAATTCCAATCAATTACCCACGAGTAGGTAGATTAATGATTTACTTGAATTTTCAAGATTTTATCACCTTGAGTTATTTCATCTATGACTTCCAATCCCTCAACGACTTTGCCAAAGCACGTATGATTCCTGTCTAAATGCGCAGTGTTATTCCTACTATGGCAAACGAAGAACTGAGATCCTCCGGTGTTTCTTCCTGCATGAGCCATACTTAGCACACCTCTGTCATGGTATTGATTTTCACCATCTAGTTCACAATCTATGGTGTAGCCGGGCCCGCCGGCTCCTGTTCCATCTGGGCACCCTCCCTGAATGACAAAGTCCGGAATTACTCGGTGAAAAGTCAATCCATCATAAAATCCTTTTTCACTTAAGTCAATAAAGTTTTTAACGGCTTTCGGTGCATCTTTTTCAAAGAACTCCACCTTCATTGTTCCTTTTTCAGTCTGTATTTCTGCTGTTTTCATTTGGCAAATAATTGATCCATGTTTTTAAAAGATTTAAACTCTAAAGCGTTTCCCGAGAAGTCCTTCAGAAAGAAAGTGCCCTGTTCTCCTAGCTGACCTTCGAATCGGATGTATGGCTCAATGATAAAATTGAGATTGGCTTTTCTGAAACGATCAGCCAATTCTTCCCAGTCATCCCAGTCCAACACCACCCCAAAATGTGGCACGGGAACCTGAAGTCCGTCTACGGGATTTTCATGGAGATCGGCTTTCATTCCCTCCTTTTGATGCGCCACGAATTGGTGGCCATAAAAATCAAAATCTACCCAGTGATCACTCGATCTACCTTCAGCACATCCCATGATTTCACCGTAGAATCTACGGGCCAATGAAATATCATGCACAGGTACTGCCAGATGAAACGGACGAAGGGGATTGGACATCTCAGTTAGCTTTGCTGCAAAACTCGCAAAGGAGAATGTACCACACTTGGTTTTTTCAGAAAAGATTGGCGGAGGCACTTGATGGCAAATTGAGAGGTCTGAAACTCCTGGAGTGTTTTTCTCAGCAAAAGGATGAACTGATCTTAGGTTTTGCGGATGAGAATAAGCAGCTCTTTGTCAAGGCTGATTTTGGAAACAATGCCGGCATACTTTCGGTGCAGGAGAATTTTGCCAGAGCCAGAAGAAACTCTGTGGATTTGTTTGACAAATTGATTGATCACCCAGTTGAGGCGGTTTTTTGCTACAAACATGAGCGTTCTTTTAGGATCGAGTTTAAGCAGGACCTATTTCTGATTTTTAAAATGCATGGGTCTAGGTCGAACATCCTTCTGGCTGAAAAGAATCAAGTGACCAGTGTCTTTAGAAATAATCTAGATCGGGACATGGAGATCGTTCCGTCCGAATTGAACAATGACCAAAATCTGGACTCTGAATTAACCATTCGCTTGAGGGGACGAGCGAATGATTACCAGGATTTAGAAATGCTCCACGACCCGATCATGTCCATTTGTCTTGAGAAAGGAAAACCAAGATTGCATTTCGGAACAATGCCGGATTGCTTTGCGAGCGCGGATCCGATCGACATCACGAACAAGTTCTCAGAATATTTTTACCGGGTTTCAGTTTTTGCTCAGGAGAAAACTTCTCTAGAAAATCGAATTGAGAAGAAAATCACTCAAACGAAAAACTATCTAAAGAAAACTTCAGACAAGAAAAGCAAACTGGAGAGTGGTAGGAGTCCCGAAGAAATTGGGCATTTGATCATGGCTCACATGCATGAGATGAGGGAAGGAGAGAAGGAAGTTGTGTTGAAGGACTTTTACTCTGACGAACAGGTGAAAATCAAACTCAATCCCAAGCTGAGTCCTCAAAAAAATGCTGAGAATTATTACCGGAAGAGCAAGAATCGAAAGATCGAGATGGACATGCTCGAAACGAATTTGAAGAAGAAGGAGGAGGAATTGGACCTATGGGAAAATAGAAAGTTGAAGGTTTCTGAGGTTGAGGATTTGCGGATGCTACGAAAACTCGAATCGGAGTTTTTCCCGGAAAATGCCAAAGACAGGAATCAACCAAAACCCTATTTTGAGTTTGAGGTGGACGGGTGGCAGATTCTGGTAGGGAAACACGCCAAGTCCAACGACGAGCTGACGCAGCGAATTGCTCGTAAGAACGATTTGTGGCTTCACGCTAAGGATGTTTCCGGTTCGCATGTCGTGGTGAAGGAGCACCCCGGCCAGAATTTCCCAAAAGACGTAATTGAAAAAGCTGCTGCATTGGCCGCCTATTATTCAAAGCGCAAGACAGATTCTCTTTGCCCCGTCATATTCACTCCAAAAAAGTTCGTGAGAAAAGTGAAGGGAGCACCGGCTGGTCAGGTAATGGTCGATCGAGAGGAGATTGTTATGGTGGAGCCAAACAATAAATTATGAGACTTTTGACCACCTTATTCTTGACATTAGTTGTGACCTGCGCCTTCTCACAGAGTTTGAGAGACGTTTACAACGCCGGGATGGCTGCCTATAAAAGTGGTGATTTCCTCACTTATCTCGAGAAAATGAAAGAAGCTGATTCGCTTTCTCCGATGCATCAAACGATTGTTTACAACCTCGCTTCGGCGTATGCCAAAAACGACCAACACGACATGGCCATTGAAAAGCTGAAAGTGGCCATTAACATCAATGCAGGCTTTGAGCCAGAAAGTGACGAGGATTTTTCCGAGATGGATTTGTCATCCATTTTGACGCTGAAAGAGAAATTGAATGCTGTGATCAAATCAAGTGAGGTCGCTTTTACAAATAGCGAATTGGATTTACACCCCGAATCGGTCGCTCATGATCCAGAAACGGGTCATTTCTTTTTGAACAGCGTTCGCAAAGGGAAAATTTTAAGATTCAATCCCATGGATAAAGAGTATTCAACTCTCATCGATGGTCGCTGGGCAGTCATGGGGATGAAGGTCAAGGATGGTTTTCTATGGGGATGTGAGGTCGCCACCAACGAACACGAAAACTACAGCGAAAGCGATCAAGGAAAAACGGCCCTATTAAAATTCAATCTGAAATCCGGTGAATTAGTCGACCGCTGGGAGCTTGAGGGAGGTCACTGGTTTGGTGATTTGATATTTTCTAAATCTGGAAAACCGTTCATTTCTGATAGTATGAAACCGATTATTTACACCTTGCAGAATGATAAGCTCGAAGTGTTCAAAGATTTCTCGGATGACCTTTTCAACTTGCAGGGATTGGCATTTAACGAAGACGAAACGGTCCTTTACATCGCCGATTACAAACTCGGGATTTACAGAATGGAAATGGAGACTGGAGTACTGAAACCTATTTCTTCGGAGAATTACCTGACCAAGGGAACTGATGGATTGTACTTCTATCAAAACTCTCTGATTGCCATCCAGAATGGCGTGCGACCATTCAGAGTTTCAAGGATCGCATTGAGAAAAAATGGATTGATGGAGGATATTGACTTTCTGGAAAAAGCAACATCCGAACTTGGCGAGCCTACTTTGGGCGTAGTAGTTGGAAACCAATTATTCTATGTAGCGAATAGCCCTTGGGGAGCGTATAAAGAAGGTGTCCTTCAGACGGATGGATTAACTGAAAATTTGGTACTCAAAGTCAACCTCAACTAATCTTTACGAGTACCCGGACTCTGATCCACAAAGTTGAAAAGCATGAGATGCTGATTGAAAATAGCTATCTTGTAATAGCCGTCAGCCATGTTGTTTAAACGTTTTCTTTTGCTTCTAACGGGTAGCTTATGCCTTTTGAGCTCAAATGGAGCCATTGGTCAGAGCCCGTTTGTGCTAATTGGATCGGAAACACAGAAAGTCACAAATTCCCACATCCAGATTCTGAACCGAATCGAGAATACTGAAGATGTTAAGGTCATCTTGAAGTACTCATCTGACGATTGGGTGACCTACAATGACGGGATGCTTGAGAAACCATATCGGAATTATTGGTTCAAATTTCAAGTAGAGAACCAGTCCGAATCCATCTTCAACTGGGTGCTCTACGTTGGTAAGAATGATGAAATCGATGTTTTCCTTAAAAAGGATGGTGAATTTACCAAAGAGAAGGCCGGGTATTTACGCAAGGCTTCCGAGAAGACGTTGGAAGGAGATGGCTATTCAGTTCCGGTGACCTTGGGACGTGGTGAAAGTGGAACAGTCTATGTCAGGATCAAGGAAATTTTACACGAGAATCCTGAAATCGATCCCTATTTCATGAATTCTGAAGGTCACTGGGAGAGCGCCTTTAGAAAGCTCAGGGGTGACAATATTTTCCTTGGAGTTGTTTTCATAATGCTTCTCTATAGCCTCCTTGTTTACTTCACATCAGGGGAGCTTGCAAATCTTTATTATGCAGTTTATTTAATATCATTGGCCGCAGTGTTCCTGTTCCTAACTGGAATTTTGAGGACGGAAATTCTTCCTGAATATCCTGAATATACGCGATTTGGCATGCTGCTGGTCCCGCTCACAGCGGCCTTTTATTTCCTGTTTGTTTGTGCATTTCTTGACATTGAGAATCTTCTTCCAAGATGGTTTAAATTATTTCAGGTAGTGGTCAAAATAAATTTCGGATTCTCCATTGTGGGACTAATAATGTTGCTTTCGGTAGGCATGTTTACAACTACCAGAATGATGCAAGTTCTGATAGTTGTCAACTGCCTGATAGCACTTATAGTACTTCTTAGGGTTATTAGGTTGAAGAATTTGGATACGCTTTTTTATGCTTTTGGAACTACTTGCTTTCTAATCTCGGTGATTCTTGATAGCGTATTTTGGGATGTGAATAAAACTGATGCAATTGTTGTAAGAATCGGATTAGTTGGAGAAGTTTTATTCTATTCCGTTGGCCTGGGTGTTCGGCTGAAACGAGAACAAAATGAAAAACAAAAAGTCCAAGTTGAACTTATAGAGCAACTGCGCGTAAATCAAGAACTTCTGGAAAACAGGGAATCTGAGTTGGAAGAAATGGTAGAACGTCGAACCGAGAAGCTTAGGGCATTGAATGGCGAATTGAAATCATATGACCAGATGATTTCTCATGATTTAAAAGGGCCAATTTCAAACATTCAGGCAGTTGCTGAGTTGATGGTAAATCAGTCCTCAAATACGCCGCTTTTGGAACCCTCCAAAATAATCAAGAAACAAGCTGAAAGATCTCTTGGCCTCATTAAATCCATTCTGGACTTTTCGGTTACCGATCAGCTCAGTCTTGATGAGGTGTCCATTGATTTAAACGATGTGCTAGATGACGTCCTGAATAGTTTGAATAATCGGATTTCAAATAAAAATATCCAATTGACGATCAATCATCTGCCGACGCTTTCAAAGGGCGTACGCGTCAAAATCTATCAGTTATTTTACAACCTGATTTCCAACGCAATCAAGTTTAAACGAGAAGGCGCAGAACACAATATCACAGTACTCACTGAGGACACCAAGGATGCTATTCAAATCTCGATTGAGGACAATGGCCTTGGGTTTGATCCCGAAGATGCTAAGAAGATTTTCGAACCCAAGTATCGAAGTGATAGCTCTACTAAAGAGGAGGGGCATGGAATAGGATTATCGACATGTAAGCGAATTGCCGTGTTACACGGTTGGGTAATTGAAGCAAAAGCTTTGACCCCATATGGAGCCAGGTTCGTGCTCACTATTCCCAAGTCAATCGTTCAGTCATAAAGGCATTTCTCAGGACCGCTTTTGACGAAATAGGACTTGTAATTTGTAGCTTCTTTGTCCATGCATCCGCACAAATCAAGCACCTGGATTTTCTGAAATTGGGTGTCGTGTCCCTCTGCTTGAACCGAAATATAACCTTCCGAAAGTGGCATCCCGGATTTGAATTTCAAAGTGTCAAGTCCTGCCGACATATCGCCTCCGATCTTCAGATTGGTATAGGTTTCCACCGTGTCTCCATTTACCAGGTGATGCACCAATGAATCACCATAGACGATGGCCTCTGCAACCACCCAGGTTTCTAAGGGGTGTTCAGGACCCTCATATTCATTGTGGCAGTGATTTGGGTATCGCTTGCCTTCATAATCCACCTCACATCCTGGGGTACAGAATTTCCCTGTTGGTCGTCCTTCTCCTTGCAGCAGCTGAAATTCAATAGAAAGAGGGAATGGCTGATCCTTGGTCATGGTGCTCACATGCTGGCTATGCAGCATTAGGCCATTGTTGGCAAATGCCCAATCGGGGCGGTTCTTCAGGTCACGATCCAGAAATCTGTAGGTGGTTCGTAAGCGATAATGCGAGTATTTCTTCTTGTAGAATAAATGACCAAATTCATTGTTGAACGAATCGTACTGATCGTATGAGACGTGCAGGAGGCTGTCGGTCAGACGAAAAGTGTTTTTATAGTTTTCACCCATATCCATTCGGAAGAACTTTGGCGTCCAGTCGGTCAGATTAGTCCCATCAAAAATGGCTTCCCAGTCTTCCTCAGATGAATTGTCGGTTTGTTCTGAACAGGAAATAAGGGTGCAGACGATCAGGATCAAACAAAGCTTCTTCATCATTAATTGGTTAAAATTTCACCATCATCATCCCACTCCGCCAGATCGTTTCTTTTGTCCTGATTGACGTAGGTGACATTTTCATCGTATGACAATCCGTGCTTTTTCAGCACTTCGTCCGGCACACCATCCCAGACGTTGGCTGTATTGCCTTTGTATCCAAGTTCATCAATGCCCATTCTCGTGGTGTAAAATCCGGTCAACGTCAAATTCCTGATCAGATCGAAAAAGGCAATACCTGGAGCTAAGTCAGACGGCTCTTCCTCTGGATAGGCAATCAAATCAAGTATTTTCTTTTGTTGATCAACCGAACATGCTTTAAAGAGCAAGTTGAACCGGTCATTCGAGAAATTATCCAGCCACATTAACCCTCCCCGGATCGGTAGCTGATGTCCTTCCATGTCTTTCACAATGAAGTCGATGAATTCAGGTACACCAGCCGCAGTTGCCGATTGATAGCCTTCAGTGGGAGGGAGGATCAGGTCGCATAAATGTGAAATAGTTTCAATTTCATGCTCGTTCAAAAACTCCTCGGCCTTGATTTTGGCGTCCCGCTCCTTTTCTTCAGGCGTGCGGCCATAATGCCCGGGAGCAGATGTCGGAATTTCCTGCTGGACATTTTCACCGGGCGCACACCCAGGAATCGTGATAGCAGCCCCTGTTCCGATGGAACCGATTAATAATGACTTGATGGATTCGCGTCTGTCCATGGCTTAGATGTTTTTTTGTTTGAGTTGGTCAATGATGTATTCGGAGGTCCTCCAGGAAAGCGCCAGAATGGTCCAGGTTGGGTTTTTGTCTGCCTGAGACACAAACGAACCTCCATCACAGACAAAGACATTGTTCACGTCATGGAGTTGTTGGTACTTATTGGTTACGGATGTTTTGGGATCATCTCCCATTCGGGTAGTGCCAACTTCATGAATGATAACTCCTGGCGCATTCAATCCATAATTCTCATCAGCACCTGGTTTGTCACCCATCGGGATGGCCCCCATACCGTCGAACACTTCCTCAAAAGTGTCTTGCATATGGGCCGCTTGTTTGATCTCATGGTCCGTCCATTTGTAGTCAAATTTCAATACCGGAATTCCCCACTGATCGACAACTTTAGAATCAATTGTGCATCGGTTGTCCTTCTGGGGAACACTCTCACCACGACCTGCAAGGCCTACCCATGATCCGTAGAATTTTCGGATGTCTTTTCGGAGCTGATTGCCGTACCCTCCGATTTTCCCACCTTGTGTAAACTCGTTCAGGTAGTTGGGGTTGAACCCAAAACCGTAACTCGGCATGCCCATGCCGCCCCATTGTTCCAGATGATACCCACGCGGAAAATCCAATGTCTTGTTGTCAAGCCACCATGGCGTGTACACATGCATGCCGCCAACACCGTCTTCATTGTAGATGTCTCGATCCATGAGAGCGGGTAAGAATGCACCACGACTAGCTCCAGTAGAATCGTGGAGATATCGTCCAACATGATCGGAGTTATTACCTAGACCATTTGGGTGTCTGGAGCTTTTGGAATTCAATAAAATCCTTGCAGATGAACAAGCGGATGCAGCCAGCACCACCACCTTCGCTTTAATTTCGTACTCCCGTCGGTCGTCTTTATTGATGTAGGAAATGCCGGTTGCCTTCCCTTCAGAATCCGTCATGACCTCCCTAACCATGGCATTCGTGTATAAGTCGATTTGGCCACTGCCATTTTGTGCCGGGAAGATGAGACAAGATCCGGAAGAAAAGTCTGCATATACATTGCAGCCTCGGTTGCACTGTCCGCAGTAAAAGCAAACGCCTCGGTCTTTGTTGATCCGTTTGGTAAGCATGGACATTCTGGCCGGAATGACTGGAAGCCCTGCCTTGTGCGCACCCTTTGTATAATACAATTCATGAAGTCTCGGCTTTGGAGGAGGGAGGAAAAACCCATCTGGTTCGTTTTCGATTCCTTCTTTTGTGCCAAATAGGCCAATGAGTTTGTCGACTTTGTCATAATAAGGCTTCACATCCTCATATCCGATGGGCCAGTTCGCACCTAGTCCGTCGATGCTCTTTCGTTTAAAATCCTTCGGTCCGAATCGCAGTGAAATCCGCCCCCAGTGATTGGTTCGTCCACCCAGCATTCTGGATCGGAACCAGCCGAAATCCGTCCCTTCTTCCTTGGTGTATGGCTCACCTTCAATGTCCCAACCACCGTACGCAGAATCGAACTCCCCGAATGGTCGGGTTCGCCCACCCGCACCTCGTCGGGGGGATTCCCACGGCCACTTCATCTGGGTCATTTGTTCAGGGTTCTTTGGGTCGAAGTGAGGGCCCGCTTCCATCAAGGCAATCTTGAGTCCGGCTTCAGAGAGCACCTTGGTGGCCATGCCTCCACCAGCTCCGGATCCGACGATTACTACATCATATTCTTTCGGGGATTCTTTTATCTGCATAGGTTTAGGTTTGGGAAATCAAGATATGGATTTTCCTTCAACTTGCGTTACCACAATTTCCAGATGATTACCCTTTTCGAATTTCAATTCACCACGACAGAGCTCATGGTCTTTATGCTCGTAGGACTTTTTATAGGCATGGCCAAAGTGGGCGTTCATGGGGTAGGGATGATTGCCGTGCCTCTTCTGGCTATTGTTTTTGGAGGAAAGAATTCCAGTGGCATGATGCTACCAATTTTGATCATGGCAGATGTGTTTGGAGTTGTGTATTATCATAGGCATGCTCAGTGGAATCACTTATGGAAGCTAATTCCTTATGCACTGTTGGGAATTATTTTAGGAACGATTACGGGACAATTTATTGATGATGAATTGTTCCGTCTGATCATGGGTGTGATCATTTTCGTCAGCTTGGGAATTATGATTTGGCAAGAGAGAGGTGGAGATAGGGAAGTTCCGACAAGCAGGTTGTTTGCAGCTGGAACGGGTGTTGCGGGGGGATTTACGACGATGGTGGGTAATCTGGCGGGTTCTGTTATGGCGCTGTATCTGCTTGCTATGAGAATGCCCAAGAATGAATTTATCGGAACGGCTGCCTGGTTCTTCTTAATGATCAATTTGATTAAAGTTCCATTCCATGTTTTCGCTTGGAAGACCATTAGCCAGCAAACGGTTTTGATTGATTTGACACTTCTGCCGATTATCGGTCTGGGTGCTTTTCTTGGACTCCAAATCGTCAAACGAATTACGGACAGGGCCTATCGCTATTTTATTATTGCCATGACGGCCGTGGCTGCCATATTCATGATAGTGTAATCATCATTCAACTCCTATACCTTACAGAGGAATCTCAATATCATTTTCATGGAAGAAGCCAATTATGCTGCCGATGGGTTTAATGTAGGACTCACGGTCGTTTTCATTATCCTCAATGGGTTTTTCGTAGCAGCCGAATTTGCCTTGGTCAAGCTTACCAAGAGCAAAATCAAAACGATGATCAGGGAAAAGCAACCATTTGCGGAAACCGTGATGTGGATTTTCAAACGCCAGAATATGGCCCTTTCGGCTTGTCAGCTTGGAATTACAATGGCTTCTCTTGCACTCGGATGGATCGGTGAACCGGCCATCGCTCACCTCATCACTCCAACCATTGAAAGTTTCGGAATTCAGTCCGCCAATATCATTCACGGAATTGCCTTTACCATTGCCTTTACGATCATCACCGCGCTTCATATCGTCATTGGAGAGCAGGTCCCGAAGATTTATGCGATCAGGAGACCGAGTCCGGTCATGCAAAGCACGGCCATGATTTTGAAGGGGTTTTATATGATCCTCTATCCATTTATGTATGTGCTTAATGGAATTACCAATATTTTTCTGAGGTGGCTTGGAATAACCGAGTCTGACGAACATGATACACCGCTAAATGAGGAGGAAATCCGAGCGTCCCTCGGGATAGCTTACGCCAAGGGTGAGCTGAGTAAGACAGAGCACAGGCTATTGAATGCTGTATTCAGATTTGACGATGAGGTGGCCAGGAAGATCATGAAACCCCGAAACGATGTGGAATTTTTGGATGCGGAGAATTCATTTTCCGAAAATCTGGAGTTCGCTAAACGTTCAAGCCACAGCCGGTTTCCGATGTGTGAGGGTTCACTGGATAAGATTATCGGGGTAATTCATATCCGGGATCTGATGGGACATGAAAAAGGAGCGGAGGTTGATTTGGCTCAGTATGCAAGGCCCCCATTGTTGATTCCTGAAAACATGCTGATTGGTAAATTGATGCAGGAATTTCGGCAGGTTAAACAGCACTTCGCATTCGTTCAGGATGAGCATGGAACCACGGTGGGTATCGTCACATTAGAAGATGTCTTGGAGGAATTGGTGGGCAATGTTCAGGACGAGTTTGACCTAGAGACCGAGACAATCTTAGAACACGGCGCGGGGAAATATCTGATTGAGGGAGATGTGTCCATAGATGATCTCAACATGAAGTTTGATCTGAGCCTTCAATCTGAAGATGCGGGAACCATCTCAGGGCTGATTGTTGAAAATATCGGCCACAAGCTCGTAGCAAATGAGGTGGTCGGACTGGATGACGGAGTAGAGGCGAGGATTCTGGAGATTGATGGAATCCGAGTGACGAAATTAGAGCTCGTTATTTCGAAATCTGAGGAGAATAGCGTCTAACTTGATCATAGATATGCCCATAGATGTGAAAAGATGAAAGAAGAAATACAGCGATTGTTCGATCAGATTATTTCTGGGTTGGTAGAATTGCTACCGCGATTTTTGTTCGCATTGCTCATCGCAATCCTGGGATATTTTCTGGCTCGATTGGTTAGACGATTGGTTAGAAAATTCATCCTTTACCTGGATCGAGTGATCAATGAAAAAGTGCAAACTGACCGGCTGAGCGTGAACCTCACTGTCACATCCAGATTCGTTTCGCGAACGTTTTTCTGGATAGTAATATTTCTGACGTTGACAATCTGTCTGCAGGTCGTTCGAGTCAATGTGTTCTCCTTACTCTTCGGTGAGTTATTGACTTATTTACCCAACGTACTGGCCGCTGTGATCATCGTTTTTGCAGGGGTCATCGGAGGCCGACTGGCAGGCGATTTGGTTAGCTCCTCAGCTTCTCGCACAGGCATGGCCAATGGACGGTTCATTGGCAGGGCAGTTCGTTTTCTCATACTTTTCGTGGCAGTAGTTATCTCCATTGACCAATTGGGTATTGATATTGGGTTTTTGTCTAACCTGATTATTGTCGTGATTGCTTCACTCTTGTTCGGGGCATCTTTATCATTTGCACTGGGTGCTAAAACTTCCATTAGCAATGTGCTGGGCGCCTATTATGCCAGAAAGTCATTTGAGCTGGGCACTACGGTGAAAGTTGGAGATGAAGTTGGGATTATAGTGAAAATCACCGACCATGATGTGGCTATTGAAACAAAGACCGGGCTCATTCATATTCCTGCCAAGGATTTTAATGAGTCGAAAGTAACCGTAATCAAATCGAAAGATGATTGATACTGATCAGCGACTTATTGAGCGATTCCTGGAGGATCATCCGGCCAGGGCTTTGGCAATCATCGAGAATTTGGAGACTCAGGCCTTGTGTGAATTTCTTCAAACCCTTTCACTGGAAGATGCTGCAAAAATTATGGGCCGGTTGGCACCATACAAGGCCGTGGCTGTTCTGACAAATGTGGAAGCTGCCTATGCCTCCGAACTTGTAAATGAATTGCCGCACCTGATCGCAGATACTTTCTTGCGAAAAGTTGAAAAATCAGTGCGAAAGAAAATACTGACAGGGGTGGATAAAGATGCAGCCGGTAAGCTTCGTCGCTCATTGGAATACTCGATGGATTCTCTTGGCGCACATCTGGATCCTGTCGTACTCACTTTACACAAAGACCTCACCGTTGCTGAGTGTTTGGAACGGGTACGTAAATCCAAGCGAGTGCAAAATGAAATATTTGTCTTGAATAGAAGCCATAAGCTTTTAGGGTACACGGATGTCAAAACGCTTGTAGGTAGTGATCCTAATTTTAAAATCAAGGAAATAAAAGGTGAGTGCAAGCCCTTTCTCCCTGAGATGCCTGTGAAGGACACACTTGAGAATTGGGACTATGCTTTTAGCCAAAGGCCGGTGGTTTCGACAGAGGGACTTTTTCTTGGCACGGTCAGCCTTAATAATTTGATCCAATCCAAAAGCGGGAGAGAAAATATGAGCAGATCCGCGATAAAAGCAGGCAATGCCTTGGGTGATTTATACTTGATTGGGCTGTCCAGCTTATTCGGAAACTCTTCTGATTCCACTGACTTTAAAGACTCATCTGATGAAAACAACTGAGGTAAAAAAATATTTAGCGAATCAGTATTTGGTGGAATTTCCAGTGGATTCTGCGTCAGTTTTAAACTCACTTTCCACTGAAGAGATTTTAGGCTATTTGGAAGCATTACCACCCGACACTTGTGGTGAAATTCTTCAGGGATTTCATGCCCACACAAATTCGAAAGTTTTGGAGGACATGAGTGATGAGCTTTTCATCCGGATCTTCGATGAGCTCGATGCGTACATAGCCGCTATTTTGATTTCAAGGATTCGCCACGAATTTGTTGAAAAGAAACTCGCGTTGCTGTCAAAAGGAGATGTTAAGATCATTCAGGAATTATTGAATTACCCACCCAATACGGCCGGGCATCTTATGGATACGCGCATCCTCACGTTTGATCCATCTCTTTCATGTGAGGAGGTTTTGAATGACCTCCGGAACATCGGGGATCAAACCATTGCCACGGTTTATGTTGTGGATCACCATTCTAAGCTGGTTGGCAAAGTGCCCCTGCAAACGGTGGCCATTTCTGATCCGGATCGAAAACTGAATGAGTTGGCAGTGCCTAGCCCGAGTATCCCGGCGATGGCTTTAGAAGAAGATATAGTTACACTCTTTCAGGATGGGAAATTCCTGAGTTTACCAGTAACCGATCATGAAAACCGGATGATTGGGATTATCCGAAATGATGCGCTGATTGCTGCGACACAGAAGGATGCCGCCGAAGATGTTTTGGCCATGTTTGGAGCCGGTCGGGAGGAGCAGGCTTTGTCAAGCCCCTGGTTTGCGATCAGAAAACGACTGCCATGGTTGCAGATCAATTTGGCCACTGCGTTCCTTGCAGCTTCCATTGTTGGAATATTCGAGGATACGATTGCGAAAATCACGGTCCTGGCTGTATTTCTGCCGGTGGTGGCTGGGCAGTCAGGAAATACGGGTTCACAAGCTTTAGCCGTGACCATGCGAGGGCTGGCGCTTCGAGAAATCCATACTAAGCAATGGTGGAAAGTTGCCAAGAAGGAAGTACTGGTTGGGTTTATCAATGGGCTAGCTGTGGCCTTCACCACCTCGATTATCGTTTATTTCTGGGCATCCTCATTTGGTTTGGCTCTGGTGATTGGTACATCCATGGTTTTATCCATGGTCATCGCGGGATTTTCCGGGGCAGTTGTTCCCATTATGCTCAAGGCCTTTGGGCAGGATCCGGCTCAGTCCTCATCTATAGTTCTCACGACCGTGACTGATATCATGGGATTTTTGAGTTTTCTCGGGTTGGCCACCGCATTGGGTGGAGCACTTGGCATATTTTGACGTCAAGTCAAGTATCATCGTCCTGACAATTGGTTGAAATCCAATCTGGGTTCCGGGTTCAGTTTAAGTTATTGAGTAACTTAAGGATAGATTCAGCGTTAAATGAAAGCCTCGGTAGCAATTATTATTGGACTAATCTTGATATCAACTTCAAGTTGTGATCCCGAAATCCCAATGGTAGAAATAGAAAAGATGGATTATCCTCTGACTTCCGATGCTCAGGAGTGCATTGATGATTATTTACCGCCAACAGGGAACTTCAGTCGGGACCTTTTGTGTGAGAAGGCCCATCGTTTAACATGCCTAGGCTTCCCAAAAGATCATATTGAAATTGTGGAATTATGTACCATGTTCCACTATGAAAACTGGGGTTCGACAGCTGTTTGTCCGGTTTGTTGAAATAAAAAAGCCTTCCGAAAAACGGAAGGCTACAGTGCACGCGGAAGGATTCGAACCCTCAACCCCCAGAGCCGAAATCTGGTATTCTATCCAGTTGAACTACGCGTGCAAATAATTTTCAATTTCCTTTTGTGCTACTTAGCATTCTTACTGCTTCATAAAAAGACCATCTATGAAGGCATTTGAACTGCGTGTGCAAAATGGGCTGCAAATATAGCTTTACGATTTTCTTGGGACCTACTTCTGTGCGAGGATTTTCTGCAACTGCTCCTCATTCTTTTCGGAGGAAAGACCGAGCCAGTCCAGCGTGGATCGATAGAAAATGTTGTCAACATCTTCCTGAGGTAGCTCCATTTCTTCAATGAACTTACCGATCTCCAAATCTCCCAATGGGAAAGGATAATCAGAACCCAGGCAGATTTTCTCCGATCCAATCATGTCGATGCAGTAATTCAGGTACTTCTCGTCATGAGTGATAGAATCAATCCAGAATTTCCCAAGGTATTCGCGAGGGTTGACGTTATTATGGACAGCTACCAAATCTGGTCGACAGTTGAACCCGTGTTCGATTCTGCCGAGAGTGGCAAGGAATGAACCACCTGCGTGAGAGAAGCAAACCCTTAAGTTCTTGTAGCGCTCGAACACCCCACCGAAAATCATGGAGGTCACGGCTCTGGTCGTTTCAGCAGGCATTCCCACGAGCCAAGGCAGCCAGTATTTCTCAATGTGCTCACTTCCCATCATTTCCCATGGATGAATCATCACGGCCATCCCAAGTTCCTCACAAGCAGCCCAAAATTCAAAGAACCTTGGCTTACTGAGATTATGGTTGTTGATGTTGGACCCGATTTGAATGCCGGGGAATCCTAGTTCTTTGAGCCGCTCGAGTTCTTTGATGGCCAATTCAGGATCCTGCATGGGAACCGTTCCCAATCCTAAATAATGCTTCGGGTATTTCTGGACGGTTTCGGCAATGTCATCATTTAAGAATTTAGACAAATCAAGGCAGTCTTCGGCTTTGGCCCAGTAACTGAACATCACCGGGATGGTGCAGATTACCTGAACGTCCACGTTGAAATTGTTGTACTCTTCGATTCGGACCTTTGGATCCCAGCAGTTGTTTTTGATCTCCCTGAAAAACTTATCGCCCTTCATCATTCGAGCGTATCCTTCACGATGATGCATAAGATGAATGAAGTCTCCGTATCCGAATTTCTCAGCGAAGTTGGGGAGCTTCTCTGGAATGATATGCGTGTGCATATCTATCTTCAAACTTTGGGTAGTTGTCATATTACAAAGATACTGAACTACTCATTTGTACAATATTTCTCCAGATATGCATCAGCCTGACTCATGCCTAATTCAGAAGACCTGACCAGACAGTCGCAGGCGTTCTCGTATTTTTTTAGTTCCAGGTAGGACATGGCGGTGTTGTACCAAATGTCAGGTGCGGTAGGTGAGTGGCGCAGATATTTCTCATAATACTCAATAGCTGAAGCATGCTTTCTCAATCCGAAGTAGGCATTGCCAATTAGGTATAAGACCTCCTTCCTTTCGGGATTCAATTCGTTTGCCTCCATAAATTTTTTCAGAGCGGCCCGATTGAAGCCATTTCTTAAATCCAATCGGCCCGCATTGGTCAAAAGCAGGTCATCTTCCCGATTCAGTTCAATCGCCGCTTTATAGAGTTTATCGGCCAGGTTGTATTGTTTACGTTCCATGGCCTCCACTGCACGTGCTGACATCATGGGACCAAACTCATTGTTTCCTCTAAGGAATTTCGGTAATTCAGTGCTCGTGTCCAGGGCAAAAAGATTGAACCAGGCCAGTCCATATTTGGGATTGAGAGTGACTGCTTTTTTCAAATCGTCGATGGCCTTTTTCTCCTGATTCAAGTCTTTGAAAAGGTTGGCACGATTCACGTATTTATCTGCCGTCTCGTGCATGAAAATAGCCGCATTGAAATCCGTGAGGGCGTTATCCAACATCCCCAGACCCTGAAAAGCCAATCCTCTTGACATTAAAATATCGGCTTGCATGTTGGTCAAGGAACTCACTTGAACTCTCTGGTCACCTAAGCGGTCAATTCGAAAAAATATTCCCTGTGTTTCAGCGGTTTCTGATTTTTCCAATAAGACACCCAAGGCTGCAACAGCTCGTTCGTAATCGTGCGAATCGGTCAGGAAATTGGCAAAATGATAATAGGCCTCCAGATGATCCGGATTTCGGGAAATGGCATGGACAAAATCGTCATGGGCATTTGCTCGGATGTCCAGCTCCGCATAGATCAATGCTCGGAGTAAATAGTCGTCGGCATTACCTGATCGATCGATTTTCTTGCTGATAGTCGCTAGAGCTTCACGGTGATTTCCCAGAACATACTGGCTTTCTGCTTTTTCGAAGAGATTGCTTTGAGCGCTCGTGAAGAGACTCAAAAATGACAGTGCTAATGGAATAGCAAAACGCATGAAAGGTTTTACGAAATCTGGAACGGAAGGATTAAAAGACTTGCTCTAAGTGCAGCGAACTTTCCTTGCAGATGTGCTTGAAGCGCCCTCCCTCATAGGTATAAAAACTAACTCCCATCATTAGGAAGAGTGACGTTCCGTCGGGAAGTTCCTTTTGATCCAGACTCAGCTGTGAAGTGAGTGGATCTAGAGGCATTTTCAGTAGCGGTAACATCCCACTATCAAAAGAGGCATAGCGACCATGATATTCCTTATTCAGCTGGCGATAAGCTTGCTCGGTGTTGTCAAAACTGAAATCAGAGAGCGCCACCAAACGGGCACAGATCTTGAAATAGTTAGCATCGTTTGGAGCTTTCAAATCTTTGGCTGGAACAAAGGCAGGAAAGTGAACAATCACCTGTCCATGTCTTGAACCTTTTTTAACATGATACTTAGCTTTGAACACCTTGCGGTAGGGTGCATCTGAATTGAAATCGAATCCCTTAAGTTTTTTACCATACTTCGAAAGAAAGAACGGACGAAAGCCTGATTTTCCCTCTGCGTACTTAGCCAGTCCTCGAATTTTCGCTGTTAGCTTGGTAGCAAGGTAACTCTCGCAAATGCTGGACATGTCCGGAGACAGGCTAGCTTTTACTGTCTTGGCCAGTGCAGATGCTACACTGAATTCCTTTTGAAGGGCTGCATCGGCTATGGCTGGAGAATTGTTATTGGATCTTGGAGAAAACTTGTTCGGCTCTCGGTTGATAGGCTGGACGGGTAAGCTGGTTAAACTCATCTTTTACTTTCAGGTTGTAAGGCTCGAATAATTCATAAGGGCGTTGAATTTAAATAAAAATAATGAGCTATGAAAATGAATGAAGAGATAGTTACTTTTTCGCTGTGAATGAGGAGGTTATGTCAGAACTACCAATCAATTTTTGAGTGACTATTTTGCGTTAAAAATTCATTGGTTTTGCTGAAATGACGACACCCCAAAAACCCACGGTGCGCCGATAATGGTGACGGATGTGGGGCCTTAAGAAGCAGATTGTTATTAGGATCGATGAAAGCACCCTTCTTCTGTGCATAAGATCCCCAAAGCAAATACACGATTCCAGTTCTTTTTTCTGCCAATTTCCGAATGGCGGCATCTGTGAATTCTTCCCATCCCTTTTGCTGATGCGAACCTGCTTGATGTGCGCGAACAGTCAAGGTGGCATTGAGCAGCAGAACACCCTGATTTGCCCAGCGTTGTAGATTCCCGGATTTCGGCGGATTTATGCCTAGGTCTGATTGGATTTCCTTGTAAATATTAACCAACGAGGGAGGAGGCGGCACTCCATCCGGAACCGAGAAACACAGTCCATGTGCCTGACCCGGGCCGTGGTAGGGATCTTGTCCGAGAATCACCACTTTCACGTCATCGAATGCGCAAGAGTCAAAGGCATTGAAGATCATTTGGCCAGGTGGGAAAATCGTATTGGATCCGTATTCTTCCTTTACAAAATCCACCAACTTCTGAAAGTATGGTTTTTCAAATTCCTCAGTTAATTGTCCTTTCCAGCTTGGTTCTAGAGTCACTTGCATTCAATGGCATGTTTAAAATTCACAAAATGTTGCAATTTCATTGATAATTTAAAATATTGCCAAGGAATGATTACTACTACGACCAAAGGGGTAAAAGTGACCGTGGAGACCGACTACATGCCGGAGTACTCTTCACCAGCACAGCACCACTTTGTGTTCACGTATCGAATCACTATCGAGAACATTAGCGATCACACGATTCAGTTGGTTGCTCGACACTGGGACATCCGTGATACCACCCATCCAAAGCGTGAGGTGGATGGCGAAGGTGTAGTCGGTAAACAACCCGTTCTTGAGCCTGGTGAAGTTCACCAATACGTCTCTGGGTGCAATCTTAAATCGGGACTCGGAAGGATGTCTGGTTTCTACACCATGGAGCGGATCATGGATGGCAAGCTGTTCAATGTGAATATTCCGGCCTTCACCATGGTGGTTCCTTTCAAATTGAACTAGTCCTTGTCATTTCCACTTTACACTGCAAGTCAGTATTTCCAGTATTGGCTAAAGGCTGTTGGCCCTCATAAACTGCATTCGCCTCTTCTGTACGAAATGTTTGAGAAATCCATACGACCGGCCAGCAATCTCATTCCTATGGTCGAAATGAAGAGAAAGGAAATTCTGGAAGACTCTCGGGTGATTGATATCACTGATGTCAAAACCGGCAGATCAAGGAGAGCCACGATTGGGGATGTCGCTAAGAGAGCGTCCAGTCAACCCAAATTTTCGAATTTCCTAAGACTCTTGTGCGAGCAACTTGAAATCAAGACTGTTCTGGAGACAGGGACTTCATTGGGGATCAATTGCCAATATTTAGCAGAGGCTAATTGTGTAGAAAAGGTCGTGTCCATAGAAGGATCCAAGATTATCCACGATTTAGCGAATAAGAACGTAAATCGAAATCCGAAAATAGAGTTGCTCTACGGCGATATTCAGAGTCTTTTGGAAATGACGATTGTCAAGTATCAACCTGAGTTGATTTTTCTGGATGCCGACCATCGTAGTGAAGCGGTTCACTTTTGCGTCGAAAAGATCATGCAGCATGTCCCAGATGTGAAGTGCATTGTCATTCACGACATTTATTGGTCAGAGGATATGACCTCAGGTTGGAAGGATATTCTTTCGAATCCAAATTTCAAGTTGACGGTTGATATTTTTCAGGCCGGTTTGGTATTCCCAAATTATCCAATAGAAAAACAACACTTCGTTTTGAAGTTTTAATTGATCTAATTTTGCAGGCTAAATCAGAAATTGAAATGGACAATATTGAAAATCAGGAAGAAAATAATTTAGAGGAGTTTGCACCTAAGCAGCCCAAGAGCAAGCTGCCGATTTTCATCGGAATTGTCGTAGTGCTTGCGATAGTGCTTTTGTTCTTTTTCATTCAAAATAGAGGACTTAAGGAAGAGGTCGAGACGACACAGGCAGATTTGAATCAGGCGGTCCTGCAACTGGATTCCATTGGCAGTCAGTTGGATCAAAAAATCATCGAGCTAACCAAGTTGGGAGCAGATATTGACGACCTGTTAATAGTGAAAGCTGAATTGGAGGATGAGAAAAAGAAACTCTTGACGACCAATCGGGCCAACAGAAACACGATTGTCGCACTTCGTGATAAAGTGTCTGGATATGAAGAACTTTTGATTCTAAAGGACAAGGAAATCGTTGTGCTGAAGGAGCGGAATGAAGTCCTTTTAACGGAGAATACTACACTTAAAACTGAAAAGAATCAACTTTCAGATTCCATTTCATCCATCGCTCAGACCAAGGAACAACTTACAGAGCAAGTAGCGATTGCCTCCAGACTGAAAATATCAGGAATGCGAATTGTAGCAATCAATGACAGAGGCAAGGAGCGAGAAGATGAATTCCGCAACCGGCATATCTCTACAATCAGAATTGAGTTCAATGTGGATGAGAATGCTGTAGCACCTATTGAAGGAAAAGAACTCTTGGTCAGGTTGATTGGCCCGGATGGCAATGTGCTGTTTGATGTAACCAGTGGTTCCGGCTCATTCAATTTTGAAGGAAGAGAAATGTTTTATACTGCGAAAAAGGAAATCTTGTTTGATCGCACCCAGCAAAGAGTATCTGTTCAGTACAATAAGGGCAGTGAATACGATTTGGGTCAGCACACCGTGGAGGTTTACACCGATGATTACCAGATGGGTACAGGCAGTTTTGTGGTGAAGTAGGTCACACTCTGGAGATCACGACTCACTTTAGATTAGAATGTGAAAAATCTAAGCTTTTAGATTATGGACTTATAGCTATTCTAGCTACTTTTGCACCTCATTTTTAAAAACCAATTATTTAAATGAAAAATTACGAGACGGTATTCATTCTTACTCCCGTTTTGTCTGATGTTCAGATGAAGGATGCTGTCGCTAAATTCAAGGATGTCCTCACCGAAGGTGGTGCGGAGATCGTGAACGAAGAGAATTGGGGCTTGCGAAAGCTGGCCTATCCCATCGATCACAAAACAACTGGGTTCTACCAGCTTTTTGAATTTAAGGCGGCTCCTGATTTGATTGCAAAACTCGAGACGGAGTACAGAAGAGACGAGAAGGTCATGAGATTTTTGACCATCGCGTTGGACAAGCACGCACTTGCTTACAATGAGAAGCGAAGAGGCGGAGCGTTCAAAAAGAAAAAGGTAGTAGAAACTAAAGAAGAAGCAAAAGCATGACACTTCAGAACGAACCCATCAACAGAGAACAGAAGCAGGAGAAATACTGCCGCTTCCAGAAAAGTGGAATCAAGTACATTGATTACAAGGAACCAGACTTCCTATTGAAATTGGTAAATGAGCAGGGAAAAATTCTTCCTCGACGAATCACCGGCACCAGCCTGAAATATCAGCGTAAAGTGTCTCAGGCGATTAAGCGAGCGAGACACCTGGCCATCCTACCTTATGTTGCAGACTCTTTAAAGTAAGCCGATCATGGAAGTAATTTTAAGAGAAGACATCAAAGGACTGGGCTACAAGAATGACACAGTCACTGTAAAGCCCGGGTATGGAAGAAATTACCTTATTCCTCAGGGAATGGCGATTTTGGCGAACAACTCGAATAGTAAAATGATTGAGGAAAACATTCGTCAGGCTGCACACAAGGCTGAAAAGCTTAAAAATGATGCGCAGGCTATTGCTGATAAATTGGGTGATTTGACGATCGAGATCAAAACCAAAGCTGGCGAAAGCGGCAAAATCTTCGGATCCATCACAGCTATTCAGGTTGCCGATGTTTTGAAGGAAAAAGGTTTTGATATTGATAGAAAGAAAATCAGCGTAGACAACATCAAGGAAGTAGGGGAGCACAAAGCGGAGATCGATCTCCACAAAGAAGTGCAACACGAAATCACCTTGAATGTGACAGCTGAATAAGCATCAAAGCAATTATCGAAAACCCCGTCCATTTTGGTCGGGGTTTTTTATTGGCTCAACTTTACGGAATGTTCCACCTCAATTTCCCAATCCCCGAATCGTCTGATAAAATCTCTGTCAAGGATTCCATCGTCCTGATCGGCTCTTGTTTTGCAGACAACATCGGGAATAAGCTGGAGGAGCATAAATTCGATTGCCTGTCAAATCCTTTCGGAACCATTTACAACCCACTCTCCATTTCTGAAATCCTCAGCGATCAAATCGACAAATCTAGGACCATTCAGAATCAGGGTGTTTTTTATCATTGGCAGGCTCACAGCAAGATTGCCGGACTGACCGAGCCGGAACTGAGAGATCAGATTTCATTTAAAAGAAGGGAGCTTCAGGAGAAGCTTCAAAATGCCAAGTGGCTGATCATCACTTTGGGTAGTTCGTTTGCTTATCGTTTGAAATCTTCTGGTCAGATAGTCGCCAATTGTCATAAAGTGCCCCAAAAGGAATTCACCAAAGAGCTGCTGGAAATCGAGGATATGAAGGCTGCACTGTCAGAAGCCCTTCAAAACCTCAGAACCTTAAACCCTAAACTCCGAACAATGCTTACCGTCAGCCCGGTCAGGTATTTTCGGGACGGCTTGGTGGAGAACAACCGCAGCAAGGCCCGATTGATTGAGTTTGTTCAAACTCTGAGTTGGACTCCCGACTGGATCAAATATTTCCCAGCGTATGAGATCCAGATGGATGAACTCCGAGATTATCGATTTTATGCTAAGGACCGTGTGCATCCGAGCGAGGAAGCCATTGATTACATCTGGCAGAAATTTCAAGAGACTTACTTTAAATCAGAGACCAAGGCTTTTGTAGAAGAGTGGCGCCAGATCAGGGCCTCTATTGATCACCGGCCAATTCACCCACATTCCCATGAACACCAGAAATTCATCAAGAAGACAATTGACCGATTAAAGAGGTTGTCTGGTCAGGTGGACGTATCAGAGGAAGTATCTTTGTTAAAGAAACAATTAAAGGCATAAGTCGCGCTAAGCTTGCCTAAGTATCCGGTTCCGAAATGAGTTCGGATGATAACCATGAGAAAATTTCTATTCCTTTCATTAGCCGGCCTTATCGCCTGCCAACCCACATCCGATATGACCAATCGTCTCGCCAATTCCACAAGTCCATATCTGCTTCAACATGCTGAAAACCCTGTGGATTGGTATCCTTGGGGTGATGAAGCTTTGCGAAAAGCTCAGGAAGAGGACAAGCCTATTTTAGTAAGCATTGGTTATTCTTCCTGTCATTGGTGCCATGTCATGGCGCATGAATCATTTGAAGATTCTGCCACGGCAGCCATCATGAATGAGCATTTTATCAACATCAAAGTGGATCGGGAAGAACGTCCTGATGTGGATCAGATCTATATGGATGCTGTACAGAAAATGGGTTTGAATGGTGGTTGGCCATTGAATGTCTTTCTCACCCCGGATCAAAAACCTTTCTATGGAGGTACTTACTTCCCCAAAGAAAATTGGCAGAAGCTGCTCTCTAGTATAGCGGAAGCTTTCAAGGAAAACCGCCAAAAAATAGAGGAATCTGCAGAGCAGTTTGCATCGGCCATAGGCGCATCAGAATTGGAGCAATACGGCTTGATTAAAATGGATTTCATTTTCGAAAAGGAGATGACAGACTTCATGTACAGTACTATTGAAAAACAATTCGATCCCTTGTACGGCGGTTTGGATCGGGCACCTAAGTTTCCCATGCCCTCCATCTGGGAAATGTTGGCTCTTTACGCTCACCGAACAGGTGATGAGGGAGCCAAAGAACATTTTCTTTTCACCCTTGATCGAATAGCGGATGGTGGAATTTATGATCAGGTGGGAGGTGGTTTTTCCCGCTATTCCGTGGACAAAGAATGGCATATTCCTCACTTTGAGAAAATGCTCTACGACAATGGCCAACTCTTGTCTTTATATGCTCAGGCTTTCAAAATGACAAAGGATGAAAAGTATCGGACCATTATTGAAGAGACAATCGGTTGGTTGAAACGTGAAATGTTGGATGCATCCGGTGGTTTTTATGCCGCATTAGATGCGGATAGTGAAGGGGAGGAAGGCAAGTTTTACGTCTGGACTATTGAGGAGGTTGAAGTCATCGCAGGGGATGATGCTGAGCTGATTAAGGCATATTATGATGTTAAGGCGGATGGGAACTGGGAGCACGGAAAGAATGCGCTTAGAAAGCAATTAACAGATCAGGAAGTTGCGGACCAGTTTGATTTGGAGGTTGAGGAAGTTCAGAACATCGTTCGAAGTTTCAAGGAAAAGGCTCTTACCGTACGGGTTAACAAGATTCGGCCAGGACTGGATTCCAAACTAATCGCTGGCTGGAACGGGCTGGCACTTTCCGGACTGTGCGAAGCATACCAGGCGACTCGAAACGATGAAATATTGGCTTTGGCTAAGAACAATGCGTCGTTTATAAAGTCGCTAATAAAGGGTGATGAATTACATAGACTGCCTACTTCTGACATGAAAGGTTTCATGGAAGATTATGCAGCTGTAATTAGAGGGCTCGTAGATTATTATCAAACGACGTTTGAGTACGAATCTCTTGAGCTCGCTCAGAAATTGACAGTCAGGGCATTGGAGAATTTCTATGACGAGGAGGAAGATTTTTTCTATTTCACCGGTGATGATTCAGAAGCTTTGATTGCTCGGAAGAAGGAAATTTT
>CBDBUY010000004.1:0-1066522 GCA_965212145.1 Cyclobacteriaceae bacterium
GTGCCGCCGACCCTGCATCATTGGACCTCCGTTTCTCCAAGGGGCCCTCCCGGACCCCCTTCCAAGATCACTCCAAAATTGACATGGGTTTTGGAAGCGAATCCCAGCGGCACGGAGGGATTTTTGAAGCATTTTTGGGGTCCCCCAGACCCCAGACCCCTCAAATGTGCATCATGAGCACAGACCGTTTTGAAAACTAGCCTCCGAGGCATATCTGGGCCCGAGCACCATTTTTTGGAGGTTGGGGGGGGTACCGGAAGGCGCGCAATTTGAGAAACGGGCCCCCAATGATGCTGATGATGCTGGCCCCCGTGGCCTGCATCATCAGCATCATTGGGGCTCCGTTTCACCAATTGGACGTATCAGGCTGCAGCCATTGTGTTTTTTCGTGTGCTTTATGATGGCTTTTGGCTGGCACCAGGAGTCGTCAAACTAAAAAAAATTACCACATCTGGCCCAAACCCATGCTTCTGGGCCCAAACCCAGGTTCTGGGCCCGAGAACCTGGGTTTGGGCCAGATGTGGTAATTTTGAGTGTTTTTGGGAAGGAACCCAAGAAAATGCGCTGCCTGCGTTGCCCGTTTTTGGGCGCAGCCCCTTAAATAATAATCATAATAGTGTTATAATATAGCAAAGTAAGAGTAAGAGTAATAATCGTTATCGTGATACTTCTAGTAATAACCAGACTAGTAGTAATAGTGATAGTTTAGGGATTGGATGCTTGCAGCATCTGCTCTAGCAGCTTGAACTAGCTGGCTTGAACTGGCTTCAAAGGCCGCAAGGCGAAAGGAGCACCTGAAGCAGTGTCCGAGCTTGAAGATCAAGACCGACGCGTGATGATGTGCTGCTCGGAAGCCAGCTTGACCCGACTCCTTCCAGTACTTGGAGATGGGAGTGTCCAGGCCGATTGGCAAAGTGCACCTAGGCGCTCACACTTCTTTTGCACTCAGTGGGCAACGATTCGGTAGTGATTTGCAGCTTCGCGGTTGTTGATGGAGTATGCTTGGTCACGGGACGTTGGAATGACAAGTGGGGGGAGATGTGTTTGCCAAATACGCTTTCTGAACGCACACCATGTGAGGTATAGTGGCATTTTTGCTGCAACGCGTGTCTTGCTGCGCTGTGACAGAGCTGCCACACACAGTGCGGACTCCCTCAAAGCACGTGTTGCATCTAAGGTGCTTGTCATTGTCAAAGAAATTGCTGAGAAAGTCGCCGGCCATGGATTTGACCGCCGATTTCAGCCCACTCTTCCAGTCCAGCGGGTCGGGCCTGAAGGGCCACAGAGTTGTTCCAGAAACGCTCTCGAGGATCTCAAGTCTTATCATAATAGGTGGCACAAGTGAGTCAAGCAGCGGCCCCTCCAGCCATTCCCACCAGAGCTTTGGCCGCCCCCAGTCCGCTTTCAGCAGCCCAGGCTCCTTGACACAGCGGCCGTTCCTTGTCATGGTTATCGCGCTTTCTACAGTGGGCTATCATCTAAGTATTCATGTTAAGTGCCTCAAAGATTTCCAGAAGAACGGATTCAAGACTGCTTCAAGGGAAAACGCATTCCAAGCGCATCAGGGGCTCCAGCCAGGTGGTGGTCGGCCATCATACGGGAAGGTAGTCTTAGCTTCCAGTTTTCCGTTGCCAGAAAATGACTCTTGACTCTTAAAGACGCCAAGTAACTTGACCCTCATCGCCCACTCCCAACTGCTTCCATTTATCGCGCCAAAGCCTACCTCACGCAATTTCTGTGGGGCCAGAATGGTAGGGACAAGGATGTTCCAGCACAAGTGCAATGCGGAGTAAGTTCCATCCCAGCCACGCTGTTCCCACCAAATATTTGGCGGGGAAGTTACGTAGCTTTCCAGCTGGTCCTCACAGTGTGCTTTCGGTGAATCTGTCTTGAAGCATCGCTTTTTTGCACCTTCCTGCCCACCACCAACATGCTAAAGCAGACTCATCGACAAACTCCCTAGTCGGATTTCTGTTTGCCTGCTCTCCCCCTCATTTAAAGCATGTCTCTTTGAGCCGTGCAAAAAAAAGGCTGCTTGTTTGGAAGATAAGCTGTGCAGCGCTTTCTCATGGGTATGTGTTTTTGTTGCTTCGACAACAGCAGAACGACAAACCGCACTCGAGGCAAGTTGCATCAGCAGGGTAGCCTGGCTTGGTAGCACGATCCTTAGCTCAGCTGCGATAAACTCCAGGGGAGGACGCTGGGACTGATCTGCATGCTGAGGAGCCCAATAATTCCAGTATGATGGATCTTCGAGGTACAACTGCGAGGCCTGGCGTATGGGCATAAGAACCAATGGGACCGCATGACTACACCAGAGGCAGTCTGGCTGAGTTTTCGCAGCTTCCCTCTGCAGACCTTGTCATAGATAATCCCAGGTGTGGGATATCGCTGCCTTGGACTTCAGCAAACACATTATGATTCCAATCTGTCTCACGACATCATGCCTTCAGCTGTTTCCCATGACACAAGGCTTAGTCAATGCTTCAGGTGCCCGTAAGTAAGGGAGATAAGACGGGTGAGCTTTAACGAATAGCGTTCACAGCAAAGCAATCCAAGCCAATCTCTTTCTGATGAGCACAATCACAAGCATTGTCAAATGCTCCATCCCACGCTGCATCCAAGGTGCGCTTCTTCTGTTTTTGCCTTGCTTGATTCCGGGGCAATAGACTACCCAATCTTGCGCTTGCAGATACATAAATAAACATGACTGTTCGGTTTTCCCTTCCATGTGATCTCAGCACGCCCATGACATGCGGCGTTGTTTCCACATTCAAGCACCATGCATTTCAGCCTTTAAGCACATTGCCCCGTGATGCATCAAAATCTTCGAGTCTGTCCTTTGAACAGTCCAACTCCTGACGTTTTGGTGGGCATGGAAGAGCCTCATTGTGAAATGGATGCGGATGTGCCAAAGCCCAGCGCGTCTGCCACAGCTTGATATGTCTTCGTCAAGGCGCAATGGCTGCCACACCGCGCAAAGCCTGGAAGCTGTGTTACGGCGGTCATAATTGGGTTGCTGTTTAGAAACTTAGATCACTTTACCATCTTACGGAAGCCATATTGTCTTCTAGAGCCATATTGATAGTAACTTCATTTACGTTCCATATTGAACAGCAACCTTCTCAAGTCACAGGGCCCCTGGTAGCCTGAACTTACGAGCTGCTGGCCTGGGCCTCTTTAACCTTCAAGCCCACCTTGTTCTGTGTATTCAGTTGCTGTCCAGGTCCGTGCCCCTTTTATTGAGTGGCAGGAACTTCTCTCGAACTGAAGTGGGGGTTTCCCAAAATTAGGGGTTCTTTTGGGGGGTCCCTGTAATAGACTTATAATATTTTGGGGTCTATGTTGGGGTCCCCTAATTCTGGGAAACTACCAAGCTTCGAGGCAAGTTGTACTAGGCGCCAGGCCATTGAAGATGCTGCAGTGCATAGATGCAGAGGCGGTGCTCAGCTAGGCCACATGGCGTCAAAGGCCCCTAATTCTCCAAGATGTGGTGTGTGCCGCATCATGGACGCTGGAGCAAAGGCTAGACAAAGCCAATTACCTGCTGCCTGCAAAATGCAACCTGGCTGGATTTGAAAGCTCTCTGGAGCCAGTACTCAAGAAGCATACCATTGTGCGGTCAAACACTATAGTGGTTTCCATTTTCTTTTTCATTATCCCTATATCCCCATACAACCCCAAGATATACCGCCGTATAACTCCTTGCCCTGTAGCTTTCGCAAGCCTCAAGCTGCTCTTCTCTTTCCTGCAGCTCTTGCTGGAGCCAGCCAACCTGCAATGCGATGGCAGCAAAACGCGAAGTTTCTGAACAAGACAATGGTAGAATATTAGGGTTATCTTGGGGTTATATATGAGATAATGGAAAAGAAAGTGGAAACTCCTATAGTATAAGCCTTACATAAGCCTAGTATCTAAATCCCAAGTAATTGCCCCTTATTGAGTACTTGGAAAGACCGTCCTCATTCGCCTTCGCACCACTAGCAAGCCTTGGCTGAGAGACTCTTTTTGAAGCTCCGCAGCAAATTGTTGCCCATATTCATCAGTCCTCATGTAACTAACTGTACAATCCTGCTCAAGCGATGACTGAAACCTGAAAGGATATGAGCCATATTCTAAACTCCTAGTATCCCCGTTAATAACCTCTATAGTAGTCCCGTATATAATCCCCTATATAACCCCCGTTAAGGAGTTTAGACTACAGTACCTATGACATCTCAGGCGGGGGCATGTTCTCCATCTCCAGGGCCTTGGCCCACACTGAGCACAAGGAAGGCTTGCAAAGATCAACCTTGGGGACCCTTGGTTGGCATGCTTGCTGGTTGATGGTTAGCAGGGAATCCCTACAGAATCCCTATATATTACGTTACAATCGTTTCCCTTATTCCCTACTAACCTCCAGCAAGACTAGCATTTCGGGCAATCTTAGGCAATCCACCAGGTGCGCAATCTCTGCCGAGGCTGCGTGAACACGGCCCCTGCGAAGGGAGGTGAGAAGCCAGAAACAAGCTCAAACAGTGCCTTTGAGGTCAGCGCTGGTGGGTCGAAGCAGTGTGCATTAGCCTGCTGAGGTCCTCCTTCCCAGCCAACAAGATACAGCAGGACTCCCCTGTCTGGGCCCAGGCTTACTGCGCCTGATGTCGCGAGGCGCCAGTCCGTGCATGGGACAATGCAACCTTTCTGCAACGTAGAAGGCATTGGAGATGTCTCCGAGTGTTTGAGGTACGGCCTTCAATATACTATATGAAAACACGATGGGGACTGCACCTGCTGCTGACAGTGCTCTTCCCTCATGCGCTCGAGGAGATCAATCGCATTCAAGACCTGGCATGCTGACGCAGGGCAAACGGACTAATTACATGCGTCTACCTGCTGGCAATGGAAAACATCTGGATGGTGGATGCATAGCCGACAGCCGACAACTGCATGTCTGTGACGGCACAAGTTAACAAATGTACATATATATATATAGATGACAGTGGCAAGCTCATCAGTAAGTTTTTCATGTCATTCCTTGTTCTGAACCCCTCATTTCAATGATCTAAGGGGCACAGACGACACGCCATAGTCTAAACTCCTAGCATCCCCCTTATTAACCCCTATAATACTCCCCGAAATAATCCCCTGTATAACCATTTTTAAGGAGTTTAGACTATGGCTCATGTATGTAACAACTGCACTATAGAGACAGCTTGTTGTCAGTGGTGAGTTTAATGCTTCGATTGTTGCGGAATAGACCCGATAGGCTGCCTGCCTGCTGGTGCAGGTTGCCGTGGTGCTCTTCGTGGGCCTTCAGCTAGCAAGGCGTTTCTTGGGGCTCTCGACCAAAACTAAGCATGACATTTAGAGGAGTAGCAGAAGGCAATACGTTAACCAGTGTCGTGCTATGAAGTTGGGTGTACCATATTGAAGCAGGATTGCACTTCAAAACTTGAAGCTACCAGTATGTTTTTCAAGGAATATCAACAGCATCTTGTGTCGGGCGTGACTATCCGGATGCTGCACGCTAGATCCGTCTCGGGCTTTTGTTTTCTGCGCAGCCATCACCGGTCATCGCCTTCCGAGTGGGTGTGAGCTGACTTTGCCACACTTGTGCGGTTGCTGTTGCGGCCGAAAAGGTCTTCCTTCAAGTGTTGGAGCTCCACCTCTACATACGTATGAAACTGACCTTGCGATTTGATAAGCCAAGTGATGTCGTTCATGACCTTTGCTACATCCATAGCAGTTGCTTGGCCACGCAAGCGAAGACAACCCATGAGGAACTCCTCGATCTCGACAGCACCACCTCCATCAAGGTCCAGCAGCTTAAAAAATGACCATGCATCCTGGCTGCAAGTCAATACGCACGCCAAGACATGCAAAAGCGTTATCTCTACAGGCGGCTAGTGAAAACAACTCAAAACTGCTGGCTTTGATGGTCCAAGCGGCATAAACATCAAGACCGAGAGTCGCAAAATACTCCTTGACTGCCGGATCATTTATCTTCTCTTGAAACATCCCGTACGTGATGACTCCATCATCAGCTCCGAATTGACTGAAGAGCCTGCGGACCTTCTCCAGATGCGACTGCTTGTCCGCAAGTACAGATTGAACCTTTGCAGCATGATCGTTCTGAGCCCCCTCAATGGCACTTTGACCTGGGTTCAAACAAGCGCAAAACATGCTGAGCATGTTTTTCCGACTGATCGCATTTGGCAACACTCGAACTGCTGAGATTTTTTCTGGCACAGTGTGTACCATTATGCGACGCATGCGTGAAACAGCTGCCATTTCGGAAGCTTGATTCGCAAAAAGGCAGCACTGGGTTTTGACTTCAACATGCTATGTGTGTGAAGGGTGCTAAGAAAAACAATTTGCATCTCCACGCCCCGCCGCCAAAGCTACATGACTTCGCAAAATCTATGACCCTTACCAAACACCCTTTAACACTGACAAGGCGCAACAAAAGCATAGCAGTGCATAGCACAAACATGCATTTCTTCCATCCAACCTTCCAAACCATAAAACCTAAGCCCTTAGACTACAAGCCGCCCCATGGCTTTCACTGATTTGTTCAATCGTGGTTGCTTGTGGCCTCCTTTACATCAATGCGTTCTGCTGTCCTAACAGGAAACCATAAGAAATCTCAACTGAGGCTTCCGCAAAACACGGCGGTGACCACGTTGAGGACTGCAAAATATGTGAAAGATATAAAAAATAAGAAAAGCAAAACCCACGCAATGGAGATCTTCTCGAGGGGACCGACCAACTCGACCCAGCTTATTCCCCCTGCAATACTCATGAACAAATGCAGCATGGTCTTTCCCAAGCTGCCGTAGTACATATTGAGCACCTGCAGATCATGAGTTGGTATTGTAGGATCTCCGTTTGTCGTATATGAATCAACAGCTTGTGCAAAAAGTACCGCAAACACGTAGATGATCAGCATCAACAGAATCAACGCCCAAAGCAGCGATTTCAAGGTGTTGATGATCGATGTAACCAACATTCGGAGCGCCAAAATAAAACGGAATATGTGCAGCAATCGGACAGTCTTGGCGATGCGCGTTACGCGAATGATCCTGAAGGCCCTGAGTCCAGTCATGCCCTCCAAGCTCCCCAAGCCACCAGGGATGCCAAGCAGACCTGTCAGAAACAAGGGGCACTTGGACTCAAAAGCTTCACCTAGCCAAATCAAACACTGCCCAGCACGGCCGCTTTTCCCAGGTCTTCAGCACTTCAGCTCAGAAAGGGTGTGATGCAACCATCCATCAGATTGGCGGGGGTCGGATCAGACGGGCGCGAATCCGACCACGGCTCCTGTGAATCGGATTGGGGGCAGCGTGAATCGGATCGCGCACAACAGGCCATAGATCGGACCGGGGGGAATGTTGAATCGGATCGCAAGGAGCCCAACCATGAACCGTAAAACCCCAAACCAAGGAAAAGTAAAGCGAATCAACCCTAAACTGAGCCTACAGCCCAACACCCTACATGCCCAACACTAAACCCCAAACCCTTAAACCCTCAAATCCTAAGCTCCCACCCATGCCTGGTTAGGCCGTGCGCACCCTCATCCAAACCCCCTAAACTTCCACGAAAACTCCCGGCAGCCATTAAACCTGCACTGGGTCTGACAATTATGGGAGGCACAGCTCAGCCCCCAACAACCCTAGGGCCAATCATGCGCAAGGTATCCTGCTTCTCCTTTTTGATGGCAACACCCCCAAGAACAAAAGCACAAAGGGCCCCCAGGCCCTGTTAGGGTCCAGGATCCGGGATCCCAGGCAAAACCCAAGAACCGCCCAGAGGGCTCTCCAAGCGGCCAACCCCCTAAACCCAAAGGGGAACCGGACCCGCTAAGGAACAAGCTAGGCAGGGCCCAAGACGAAAACAGCATCAGAAGAAAACTTGTCGTCGACGAAGACCTGCAATTCAGGTAGTCCAATTGCCAGGGATTCGCCGGTATAATGCAAGCAAGATCATGCCGAAACAGCAGCGACTCGCACAGAGGATGCGCAGCATTGTGACTGCATATGTCACGGCACACACATTGCACGCAGTCACAAGTAAGCAAGAACAGAACACGTTGCATACTCAACCGTGTCACTTCTCAAGGATAAGTTGCCTCGTCGCACAGTGCCAGGTAAGGAAGACTTCCTGGTCGTAAGCTCTACAGCGGCCAACTGGCCACGTAAGTCTGTCTTGCAGGCAATTATCGGGGGTACAAGGATTGGACCCTAGCGCTATGGACAAAGCACTGCAGCGCCATACGATGTGATGGAGCGTCCCTGCCAGTCCCTGGCAAAGCGGCAACTACAAATATTCCCGCGTCATCCCCACAATGGCCTTTCAGAACTTCAAATGCAGCAAAAGACATGAAAGCCCCGTTCAGAACTGCATGTTGACCAGTGGAGACGCACACGGCATTACGAGCAAGTCCACACCTTTCCTCGGTATAGGGAATATTTTGATCCGCAACCGCATCTGACCCTCTTGACGACCACCCTCCAACCAACCCTGGTAATGAAAATGGCGCCACGACTTCTGCAATTGATGCCATGGAAGGTCAAGGCTATTTCTCCAGCAGGCTACATGCGCAGATCGAACGCCAAGTGGGGCCACTGCAACACTCCAGCAGTGACCCAACCAAATCTCGCAAGCACCCGGCTGAGAGCATCAGCCCATCCATTCCAAATTTACCGCGGCGCCGGTATTTGACAGCCCAAGTTTTCGACTCTCCAACTGGCAGACAGACGTGACTCGCATGCCCTAAAACTAACATCAAACTGCGGGCCACGCGCGACACGCGCAATGTTTGCTAGCAAGAGGCTCATGCAGCGCATTGCCGATGACCTGCTCAAGCTCGGTCTTCTGCCGAACAGTAAGGGCTTGCACGATCTGACCATAAGCAGCCTTACTCATAGGACCCACACGCATATACGTCATCTTCCTATCGATGGGGACTGGTATATAACCAGCACGTATTTAATCAACGCAGGAACTGCCTCCTGCCAGTCGCAGTTCGGTGGTATCATTTTCGTGGAAATCTACGTCCGAACTCCCATTGGCCCACGTGTCTGTCACGCACACGGACATCTTCTTCTGCGGCACTCCATCATTGTCTAGCACGTTTCTGGCTCTTGGAAAGTGCACTTGTCTGGCAAACCTCCAGGCAGAAGGTAGGCAGCTGACACTCACAGAGCTCACACGAAAAAGCTTGAACACAGGCTGAGGGGAAGCCACTAACTCATCCCCCATTCAACCATCCGGTCCGGTAGCTTTGCCACGCGAAGCCTGCAGCCTGGGCGTTGCATTCTTCTGCAGCGCAAGAGGCAGGCGGGTCCGGCGCCTGGTATGTACAGGCTGGCCACACGGCGCGTTCGGGTAACCTTATGAGTAGGAGTATCAAGATGAATCCGTCTACGACGCCACACCCCGTTACAATAAATCCTGATAAGATCCCATGGATCTGAGAAGATCCCATGGATTCGGACGCACGCGGGTTGCTGCGCCTTCGACATCATCACGCAAACTGCGGGACGGTTGAAGAGCGGCCGTCTTCAACAGTCTACAGTCTATAACAACGCAAACGGGAAGAACGCAACGACTCCTTCCACGCAGCAAGTTGCTAGTTTTTAGCCGTATTCGCTCGGACTGAATAACATTTTCAACCTGCTGGATGTTGGTCAGCCAATACTCCAGCCGGAGCAACTGGCGATCTTTTGACGTCGGCCTCAAGGTTACGATGCTCAGGCACGTTATTCCGGCCCAGTCTTTGAAGCTTCTGCATTTCTCGCAGTTTAGCACGGATATTACGCAATTTCCGAAAACGGAAAATTGTTCGCACTTTCCTTATAGGCTTTATCTCTTAAGTCAACACGCAAAATGTCAACCCTTCCTTTGGCCGACGGTCAACATGTGGCCCTTGGTCAAGCATTGCACTAAGAGCGTGTTTCTTAGCTTTACGCAACGCAAATTCGTATCTTACGGAGAGCGCTCACCAAAGACCGCCAATTTCATTTTGATTTTCACACAATCAAGCAAATCAAGAAGGGCCGCCTGGATCACCCGAAGCCATTCCTCGTCACAAATTTCCTGCCATCCTTGTTTGCAAAATCATTTGGGACGTGATACATCATTGGTTTTGTGGATTTTGTAGAGATTTCGGAGATCGGGGATTCCATCTTCAGATGGATATTCAGGCAAGTACGTGAGAATGAGGATGATGATGCCCTTGATGATAGTGAAGTTTTGGCTGATGAATATACGGAGAAGTTGGGGGGGGGGTAAATAATGTTCCTCCGCATACGTGGGCGCAGGTTGCAGCAACCACACCCTCGCAAGACGCAAGCTTGCTTGAAGAGATCGAACAACGTCTTATCCATTGGCGCGAAAGGCGGTGGGCTAATTACACAGAACCTCTTGCAAGATTTGCGCGACATGATTTGGAATTTTGAGGGGCAGGATGCTTGGCAATACAACACGAACAGTTGGTCTCGGTGGCAGTGGAAACCTCAGATTCCTACCACCGAAAATCGAATCAAAACAAACTTGACAAGAAGATTGAAACTCAAAAACAAGCCGCCTCGCTGGACAAGCGCGCCAAATCACCAAAGTAGCTCGTAGAATGCGCTGAATAAGGCGTTGATGAATGGTAGTCGTAGTAGTGCGCTGGAGGGAGTCAAACTGGCAGTAGCGTGCTTGACAATGTCACTGAACTCATTGCTATGGCTACTACGGCCCATGCCATTCCTGATGAACAGAAACCTGTCGCTTTGATTTCGCGTGCGTATGAGCCTGCAAAACACACATGGCCTCACAATGCCATTCTTCGGTGGCTCTTAGCGGACAAGGGTGCCATCCAACTTCCCGTCATCCTCTGGAGAACTCGTTGCCTACGCTTTTGCCTTAGCCAAAGATCCAAAACTGCAATGCCCCCGCCGATGCGGAGTATGCTGCTATGCGCGTGTCAGCACATCAGGTGTTTGCGGACGCTGCGTGGTCGAATGTCAAGCCTAATCCTGTCCAAATCCTCGTGTTAACTTTGCCTGCAACAGTCGAAGTGTGCACTTCTGCCTGGCGTGAGTCCACTGTGGATGGCCGTGCCTAGCTCGCAGGTTACGCCAAGTTCGCAAGGATAATAAGCAAGAGGAACGTTTGAAACTACGTGGCGTTAACAAAGGGTTTATTCTTTGCGCCATTACAGTGTGAAATACAAACGGCAAAGACTGCCGCTGAGTGCATTCCAATGTTGCGGCGGGGCCGACGCGTGGGTCAGCCTACTGTCAACGCAGCTCATAAATGGTCTTTCTCAGGAGTCCCAACTCAGTGGGGTCCGTGTACACTTGCCCAATGGCTTGAGAGGCAAGGGCGGGATGAGCTCAATCACGTTGCGGCCCGTGCCATCTCCAAGGCAGATGGACGTGCGCGGCAACACCCTCTGATGACAGCACTGGCCCATGGGCCGACCAAGTAGGAGAGCGTATCAGTACCATTACCAAATGGACCCGTCCCAAACCCGCAACTGAAAATCGCTGGACTCGTGGAGGTCTACATGGTTCAAGGTAAGCCCGGGTGATGTTGATGAGGTTACGGGGGTTGATGAGGAAAAGGCAGCCCGTGCCCAGCCACCAACCTAGCCTGATGGTTCCCAAAGTAGCACCCAGCACGAAAATTCCAACAAAGATACAAAGCAACCGACCAAATGTGCAGTTAACAAAGCCAACCTGGAACATAAGACTACAGCTACTCCAGCAGTAGTCCCCACAGATGCTGGCTCACTAAAAGCCCATATACCTTCTGAATCACACGCTGCATTTTTGCTTCCTGCAGGGTGACGTAAGGTTTCTTCTTAAGGGCAGGCAGGGGCAGGGATCAAGGAACCAGCTTTGAGCCACGAACCCCTAGTAGAATCCTTACCAACCGGAGCTGGCAACTGTCGAACGTGCGGGTTTAGCAGACACAGGCTTGGTAGTAGACGCTTGTTTGAGGGAACCACTGTTGATGCGCTTAGAACTCACGACAACGGAGCCCGATTTCAATAGAGCTGGGCTTCCCACTCTGGTGAGAACACCCTTGGCATTGTCGGCGCATGGAAAGACTAAGCCCCCACCCCTAGACCATAAATCCCTATGCTTTGACGCCTACAACCTACAAACCTTCAACCCGAGACCAGAACCCCCAACCCTAGAACCTAAATCCTCAGCCTAAACCCTGATAAATAAACCTAAAGCCCTAACCTTAAAGCCCTAGGCCTTATAATCCGTACGCACAGTCATCAATCCCTGAATTCCACCCAGGCCTGCTCATGCCGTACCCACCCTTGTCCATAACCCCGAAACCCTAAACCCTAAACCCCAGACCATAAAGCGTAAATTTCGAAGCCTACAAATTGAAAACCAAACCCCGAACCCTAGACCATAAACCCAACACCCCTAAGCCAAACCCCCAACCCTATAGACCCAAAAACCATGGAACCTTCACAAAAACCGGAAGCCCGAAATCCTAAACACAACACCCCAATCCCTGCCCCGAAACCTAAAGCCCAAAGCCCCGAAATCGGCCAACCAAGTCCTAAACCTGAAATCCTGAACCCCTACCGAGTCCCCGTGAGCAATGCTCTGATCTGGCTTCCTGTTTGATCTGATTCGTGCCTCGCGCTGATGTGATTCGTGCCATCCCTGGGTCCGATCCGCGGATCTGGCTGATCTGATCTGCTGACCGGTGTGATCTGATGTGAAAGCTGATCCGCCGCACGGATTCGCGTGTGGCTTGATCTGATTCGCCATTAAGTATGATGTTCTGAATCATGACCATGCAAGGGCAGTGAGCACTGCAAAATTTGTAGGGAGGCTGGATGCAGCCACCATGCATGATCTTTGACGACCAGCGAAAGGAGGAGGGAGGTTTCGTGAGCGGAGTAAAGACAACATTCATGAATGAGCACATCAATAGGTGGATCTCCTCCCCAGATCAATACCGACCACCCCCTCTTCCCAACCCATGATCAGCCCTTGTCTGCCATTCATACTAGCGCTACCGCAAGACGCAGCATACACAGGTCAAGCCTAGCTCTGCTAGCCAACATAGGCCACAGTCAGCGTTTGCACAAGGCTGCAAGCCAGATACCCACAGCAGCTCTCAACATAAACAATAAGTACTGGCAGAACTGTGTCTTACAGCCACAGGCATGCCAGCGCTCAGAAAAAAACATGCTTGCGAAGGGCCTGCCTGTCAAGATGTCAATGCCAAGCTCCCACAGTGAAGTCACAACGATGAAAATGTCTAACCAGTTCCAAAGCCAGTCAGGGCTGCAGAAGAAACTCCGTCCATGTACAGACAGGCGCAGCAGAAGCTCTGCGGTGAACAGTGCTGTGTACAGTCCTTGCACCATCTGAATCACTAAGACGCTGCCTCCAGAGTTCTGCAAGCTCAGCTCAACTTCGATGCCAATGAAGACCGAGTTCGTGAGAACAACACAAGTGAAGAAGAGCTCGAACCGATTGCTTTTGACGAGCCTTGTCAGGAACCCCGTCTTTACTATCTCTGAGCTTTTCTCCATGCTGCTGTGCATCTGTGTCTCCTGCAGTGCTGCCTCCCTGCGTCGGTTTTCCTCCTCCTCGAAGGTCTGAAATCGCAGGGGCGTGAAGGAGTTTCGTCGCGCTCTTGGCGCAATAGCGACCGCGGGCATTGGCATGGGACCATCTTTTGACGCCCCTTCTACGAAGGAATGAAGCTGCAAGGGAGGTTGAGGTGGAGGCATCGGCTTTTGAAGGGCTTGCAGCATGTGCGCTTGTGCATCAAATCTGCTGATGATCTCCTGGTGGTGTTGCTCCAGTAGGCTGCGCAATTCTTCCGCGGCAGGAAGCTCCGAGCCACATCTGAGCAGCCTACCGGGCTTCCCATGGGAACTTGATTTAGGTGGAAGTATGGCTTCCAAGGGCGGGTCCTCCGTCATGCCCTCACCTGGTGGCTTAGCCAGAGGATCGTGCATGCAGGGCCAGTCCGAAGTGTTGAGCTGGCGGCTTTGATTGTGAAACGGCTGAGGGAGAACAAAACTTGCCGGAATGTCTGAGTCCAAACGAGTCCATGTAACCGTTATTCTGCTTCTTGCTACTATTACTCTTGTTACCGTCAGGCCTATATTATTACAACAAATCCAACGAGTCACTCAAGCCGCTACTGTCTTCGCACATGCCTGTGACCTGCATTTCTGAAGCGATGCCTCGAAGCTGCTCCCATCTGGCTGCTAGAGAAAAAAGGTGGCTTCATAGTCTCTCTCGCACACAGGTCCTGCAGCTGATATAGAGCACATTTGAAGCTCCTTTCTTCACAAGCTCAGCTTATCTCAGCGCACACCTTAGCCGCAGTCCCAAGTACTGCCTGTAATCCAGCAATCTGTACTACTGATTTTGGTCTGCGTGCCAGGTGATCGCCAAGACATCGAACAAGAGCAAACCAATAAAAGCATGTCACGTCCTACCTTTCGTCTTCAACGTTCGTAGCGCTGTACACAACAGTCTGTAACAGGACGGTTGTATCCCATGCTGTAAGTGTATGGAGGCATATCCGAAAGGCAAAGCAGGACCCCTCAGTCCTGCTGGACGTGACATCTGGAGGTCAATGGCTCCTACACACCCTCTGGGACTTGTTGCCTCTACTCCGTTCAAAGGGAGAAGGCGCTCAGCGTACGTGCCCAAGGGTCAAGGTCCTTGCAATGCAAAGGTCGTCAAATCCATGTAGCTTTCAGCTGAGCTGGCTGAAGTGGCACCAAAGGCCAAAACCATCGACTTCAAAAGTTGTATGAACAAGATCATGTGCTACGGTGCGTGCGAGACAGTTTGAGAAGAAGCAAGATCATGGCTTGCTTCTGTCATCTCACTAGCAAATTGCAGGAATTCTGCAAGCTGCGCTAATTCTTCACATCTTGGATTCAGATGACATTGCGCATGCAAAGCTCTGCCGACTGGAACCAAGGCCATATCAAACAGAGGCAGCTGCTGTGATCACAGAGAACTTGCAAGGATGTTTGTGTGGTCTGCACAGAAACCTGTTTAGCATCATGGCAAATAAGCTCTGTGGGTTGGGGCTTCGCCAGTCAGTGTGGTTAGCTGCCTCTGCCGCGTGGGCCGAGGGATATCGGTTAGCCTCCAGCCAACCACTACGCACAAGCAATACTTAGACGCAAGCTATCTAACTTGATTTCACTGAAATACATGTATGGGGATCGGAAACCGACGGGTTGTCTAGGTGGCAGAGCCAGGGCAAAGCAGCTTAGACTTGGAGGAAGATGCAAGCGAATCCAGCCGAATCTGAACCTTAGCAAGGCAATGGTGAGGCATTCATGAGAAGCATCTCCACAAGTGTCTCCCGACTCATTGAAGCGGAGTTGGTTAGTCCATATCCATGCTGCCAGGCAGCTATGGCACTTCAAAGCCAACGGCATCGGAGTTTTGCAGCAGTGACACATCCAAGCCAGGAAGGACTCCAAATGCGTCCTGCAAGGGTTCTGCAACACCGTATCTTAGGGGTCAGTACTATCGTTTGGCTGTGGTCTGAAACATGCTCTAGCGTTCCAGAGAATCGTTCCGCACTGATTCTCACTGAAGCCTATGGCTTCTTGGAATTCATAACGCGACGCAGCCATTTTGGCGCCCTCTTGGCTTCGCTTTTCTTAGTTGCGCAGAAGATTCATTCTTCGAACGCTGGGATTACTCGCCGATGGCATCCGCCTATTAGGGGTTGATACTTCAATAAGGTGCTTTCGTGGAGATAAAATTCGGTGGCTAGATCACAACACAATGCCAGCGCTTCCGCGCACATGCGCAGCAACAGAGCTAGTCACTCTGGACAAACGTGCTTGAGACACATCTCTTGCACCATTCTAGGATAAGGAATCGTGAAGACGAAGCAAGAACTGATTGGCACTGGACAACACATGCCATTGGCTGACTCAGAACAAGAAGTGTGATCCAATGTCCCAACCACTGCATGGGAGGGGCCTGGTTCTTGCTCACATTCTGCCAGCTGTACGTCAAGGCATTTATCCACCCGTTGCTGTCTAGGCACCTCATTTCCAGGCTGAGGACATCATGATGAGGATTCGTGGGCTCTTGTCATGCTTCGTTGCCATGACATGCCAAAGTGACATAACAATCAGTTGCTAGCCATGAAAGACATACGAGGCACACGGCGGCAACCCAGTGATGAAGCCCGCGCCCGTAGTCCTGTCTGCTCCAATGCAAGGTATGTCTGAGAGATGTACAGCAGTTTTCAGCCACATCTGAACAAAAGAAGCCATACCGGGCCTTGATGTATGACTTGTGAATGAACCAAGTGGGGAACACCTTAGATGACAGAAAGTCCACTCAGAAGCCAGTCCCTCCAAATGATCGCATATCCCATCTAACCCATCCCATTGTCGCAAAACCAAAAGTCACAAGCTCTCTGTCTGGAGCTGTCAGTAACTACCCGCACGCTAAAGGCAGTTGCTGCTGTGACGCAGTCATGGTGAAGTTCAAAGGGTAAAGCAGAGCTTGGAAGGAGGTCGACCAGACCACGTCGTGCGAACATCGCAAGTTGGTCACTTTCACCACTGCAAGCAAATACCTGAGTACAGACTTTGACTTCGACGCTCGCACACCTCTCATTGAAGTCTAAACGAAATCTTTAAGATCAAACCTTGCTGGGCCAGCATGAAAGCATCGTGAAGCCAAGATGCAGCATGAATGTTAGCACGAAGCAGCTAGCCATGACTGCCGCAACAACCTCAGCACTGAGTTGCAAACTTGACCAGGGAGGTACATAGGACGTAGGACCCTCATCCAAAACAAAGCCGAGATTCTGGTGCTGCACCAGTGATAATGCCGTTTCGCAACACAATCCTCAGCTTCTGTACGTGCTAATCCGGAGGCCCAGGACTGCGCAAGAGCCAAACTGAACAGGTCTCATGTCAGATAGGTGTCCAAGGTCGTTGGGGCCCTTGGCCCTGGACTCGCGTTTTGCTTTGATCGAGATTTCAGGGTGGCTGGTATGGGTCGGCGCTGTTCGAATTGCAAAGATAAGAAACCACATGAAGGAAGATGCTTGATGCAGCAACGGACGGAGCAGCAGCAGCAGCAGCAGCAGCAGCAGCAGCAGCAGCAGCAGCAGCAGCAGTCATCTTGCAAGCAGCTACAATCTATCTTCCGTGTTTTGTTTTTGCACATGCTAGTGCAGCAAGAGTTGAAAGAAGCTGCCGCACTGACCTACCATCCCGCAAACTCCAAGGAGTCTGTTTGTCTAACTGGTTCGAGCTGACACTGCAGCGTCAAGACAGAAGTAGGGAAGAATCAATGCAGCTTGTGCCCGTAAAAGCAGTCTTGGCTCGTGTTCTGCTCCAGCGTGGAGCAGTCGAGCACCACCAAAGCAGCAGCCAGCCCCCAGCTATACGGAAGTGCCTGTACGAAGTGGCACACAATGTCTGAAAAGTGTCACGGCAGGGCTGCACGATGAGATGGCAGGACAACAGCAAGCTCGGGTTGTGGACATCTTAGATGATTCCAACACTTCCGCAAAGCTTGAAAATGCTCAGTCGATGGCCTTCCCCAACCAGTTCGCAAAGTTGAAGTTTCGTAGGCTGGCCGCTGCTAGCGTGGCAGCTATTTGCACTTCAACTAAGCCTTGGCGAGTCCGGATGAATGTCACAGGCGATTACTTTGTGCTTACTCTCTTAAGGGGTTCATTACATGGTGTGATTTCTTGAGAAACTCCGTGCTGGCTTGAAACGTAGAGTAGAACGTGGCCGGGCTGACAGTGGCTCATAATGTCTCCGAGTGACAGAGTGTGATCAGGCAGTAATGTACACTGGCACGGATGTAGAATGCCTCAGAACGGTGGGACTGCATGCAATGCAGCTACAGGTCTGGTTCCCCAGCGGATAGAAGAAAACTTTAACAAAACGAGAAGGCAGGGCATCGAGGTACAAATGGATGCGCGACGCTGAATGCCAAGGCGCCAGTTGCAAAGATGGCGGCGGCAAGGACAAACAGTCTTGCGTGACCCTTGGCACTCTGAGCATGAGAGGGTAAGACGATGCAGCACTGGCAACTCTTCATGGCAGCATTCTCGCGACACATTGCTGCCAGACTCTTGCACTGCGGCTCCGATGCAATTGCGGGCCAAGGCAAAGATATGCAATCAGGTGCATGTCAACCTGCAACCAAGGCTCTGCGAGAACGTGAGCTGAATGGTTGCATGTACCTGATCGACATGGCTGAGAATCAAGAGCTGTTTGGGCATCCCTGCTTTCAAGGTCACGAGGACACAAAATGAAATGTTTGCTTGCACTGGGGCAATCTGTACTTCACATCTTGTTGACTTCAGACCGCAGATGCTGAGGAATCTACAAGATCGGCAGCGCCCAAATGCCAGAGCCTCAGCGGTTCAATAGTTGAAGGTTTGCGAATGCGCCGCTGTGAAGGCATAAAGCTTGTAAACGACATCTGTTGATGGAAGCTGGCATTGCAGGTTCGGCATCCAAGCGAAGCTTTTGGGGAACACCCTCGTGAACTGACTCAATTCTTGCAGCCATTGCACAAAATGTTTGAGAACCAGACGCATGCTGCAATTCAAAACTGGGGCGCACACTGTCTGTTCGAGAGCAGCATGGAACAAGGCGCACAAACCTGCGCGAGCAACTTGAAACTTCAGAGGCACAGCAGGACGGCTATCAATCTGGAAATCTCCAGTACCTGCCACGTCCAGGGGCCCAGACCGCTAAGGTATGGCCAGCTACATTACCAGGGTCAACTTCAGCTCTGCGACGAATTCCTTTAAAATCTGCTGCAGAAGGAGCAGCTCAGGCAGTTGCTCGAAATTTTGTGGTCACGGCTACTGCAGCCACAGCTGACACAAGAATTTGCAATCCATCCCTCCTGCCACAAGACCCTCTACTTGCGATGTCGTGGCCGCGGTCACTACTTCAGTGCTATGCCAGTCTTGGATTGCAATCAGCGCTGTCCCGGCTAGACCGCGCGCACCATCATGTTTCAATCCAATCACTCCTGATTTTTGCTCGTATTGGCCCACGTTAGCATCACACAGGGTGTTCGCCAAATAGGGGGTACCCTACGGCCCCTGTAGATCTTCCGCGATGTTCAGGGTATATGGATCATCTTTGAGCATCCTGTAGCACTCCCAGCCCTAATACAGAGGCCTTCATCAGCCAGGCGCTGCTTAATGCGCTCGCCTTGACGTAGCCAGGGGATCAACAAAAAAGATTCAGGACTGTTACAGGGCTTCTGAGAATGGGGCTACCCTTGATGACCCCATTATATGAGAGGATTTCTGAGTCACCCAGAAATTCCACGAGGGTAGTTCTGAGAAAGTCGCAACGGTACTGTTGCTAGAGATATGACAGCCTGATTTTGCCTACGGTACTGTTGCTAGAGATATGACAGCCTGGTTTTGTCTAGTTTGTCATTGTTCCCGCCAACAGCCAGCATGACAGGCTGCGTACCAACATTCGTGCCTACCTATCTGGCTACCTACCCGTCAAGAGAAAAGTTTACAAAACGCTACTCCTCCAGCTGCATCGGCGGGAATGCTAGCTTTTGACCCACTTATCAGATCACCAGTGCGCTGCTGACAGAACATCGGTACCAACGACGCAAGGAATTCAAGCTAAGAAAGTGAGAGTGCCCAGGGACCACTTGAGCCTCCTCCGCTGAGTTCGTCGGTTTCTTGATTTTCTGACTAAACTCAATACCGAATTTTTGTTCAGGATAGGACAAGAAGGGCTGGCCTAAGAAGTTCGAGAACTGAAAGCCACGAATCCTCAAATTCAAGAAGGGTCCTTGGGGAATCGAATCGAGCACAAAGTTTGGCTGCTTTGGGCCGCCACAGCCCAACGCGCGTCACTCAGCATGTTTTTGAGCACCTAGATTGTGCCCAGCTAAATAATGAAGAGCGACCAAAACCTGAACTTATTCACTTCGAGCAGCGTTTTCTGGTGGTTGATTGAAGTAAGACTGTATCATTCTTAGAAAGAAGGTACTATCCGGTGGAAGACACTGTAAGGAAATATTTCGTCCATACTTACTTGGGAGCTCGACAAAGGTTTCTTTGCATTCCTGCTGAAATTTGCTCATAGCACAGGTACTGCCGTGAAGCCATAGAGAAACGAATGCTAGAGCAAGCGCACCACTGCCTGCCAATCTTGAAGACTGCTGCTCACCAATTGAATGTTACTTCATAATCCTGGCATACCCTTGCTACGGCAAATTCGCTCAGAAACCCTATAAGTAATTACTTTGACTACCCCTGCTGTGCCCGACGGAAACCGACTTGCAATTACGCGAAGAAGTGGTAAAGGACTCGCACGAACTGATGCACAACTAGTCTACAGTACAGGGATGGCCCTTAAAGCCAGTCTTGCGGGATAAGGGCACACCTCATTTTTTTTCTGATCGACATCGTGGCTTTTCTTGTGCAAAACCCTGCAAGCAGGCACCGTACCCTAGATTTCTTTTAGAATCGTCTGAAGGCTCGAAGTAATGTGCTCGTTTCACATCCTACATCCTCTCAGTAAGGCAGGGCAATAGTGCTTGACGTCTGAGCTGCCGTAACACCCTCCTGCATACATGCAGGCTGCAGAAGTTATATGGGGCGGGCTCACTTGCTTGACACTGCTTGGCCAAGCAGACCAAGCACTGCAACCGAAGGGCCAGCAGGGCGGAAAATTCCACCCAGGGCCCTAGAGACCAGCCATCGTCCATGGCTGATGAAGTCACGCGAACATATCGCCAAGTGCAACGAGATTTTCAAGCATAACCGGAGACGAAAACTGCTTCTAAATCTCTGAGTTGGCTAGATGATGTTGGTGGAGTCTTGCTTTCTCGTTGCACTGAGCCTAAAGAGACCTCTTTGGAGTCCCTTCGCAAAAGAGGTCCGCGGGGAAAAAAAAGAATAAGTTGCAGCCTGTTCTTTTGGTGGGTGGATTTGGGGATGTGCTGGCGCCAGCGTAGAGGAGCCCCGTACCTCAAGCCTTCATTGCACGGTAGTGGGTGTCTAAGCTACAGTGGAGAGTTCTGGGGATGCTCTGGCCTGTGTCAAAGGAAAAATGAGCCCAGCTGCGTCGGAGCCAGCCACATGAAATGCAAGTAAAGCAGTTCCTCTGTGTGCATCTCAACGGCATGACAGCGGAGGTGGCGGGACGCTGATAGTTTGGCACAATTATCGCGAGGTGGCCAGCCTCGTGGTTCTGACCAAGCTCCGCCACTTCTGACCGTCGCGCTTCGAGAACATCTAGCCTGCAACAGCATATGACGGACTTTCCTGCACAGAAGGGCGTGGCTTGATTCATGCTTAGACTAAAGGTAGCATGCCTATCAGCGGTAGTGCCATTGCTTCTCGAGAGCAACTCTGTAATCTTGGGTCTGGGCAATCTGCACTCGGCTTCCGCATGTACCGAGTGCTGCTCTTCAAGCTCCTTGCCACGCCAACGCACGTACAAGTGCATCCAGCAACTCGGTAAGCCATCATTCTTTACCATGAAGCTGCGCCCTCTGCCCGATGGAAAGGTCAGATGACAGTGCCTGCAACTGGAGCCGGAGGGTTGCCCGTGCATTAGCCTCCTGCGCCAGAGGCCTCAAGATGCTTGATCAGATAGGATTTTGTGCAAGCTTTGTACTGATGCATGATCTTTGGCTATGTCAAGCCACTGATTGGAAGAGGTTGAGGAGTGAGCTCTTCGTACTCCGCCCAGGTGGCAGCTGCCTTCACGTCGAGCTGAGGAATGTTGTGTAACCCCTAAGACACCTGCAGCTTTTGCGTGGCTCATCAACATAGATACGAGAAAAGGCCGGCTAGGGGTTCCTGCCTGAGCCTCGGCCTCTTGGAGCTGGAGCAGCAAGGCCTCAGCCTGGGTTTTCAGCTTACTAGAAACCATCTTATGCTTCTTCCGGAATAGCTGCTTTGCACACCACACAGCCCACACAGACCGCAGTCGTTCAGGTCGGAGATGCATTTTTTTGGATTGCACTTCTCAAAGGCGCTGGCACTCTCCTCTTCTGCAGATTGCTGGAGAGCCCTCTGCAGGCACATGAGCATGAACAAAGCGGTATTTCATCAACTCAACTCAGCACGGCCATGGTTTGAATGGATTCTCAGATTCAAGGCTCTGAGGGCCGGGCTCTGAATAAATCGCCGCTCGAAGAGCTTCGGACTCCACCTGCCTTAAGAGAGTGTAAGCGTAGGCGCATGCATCAGACAGCCAAGGAAGCCCATCACATTCTTGCCTCTCTTAGTCCTGTACGCTTCCCGTGCATCAGCCCTGAGTCGCAGCTCCAGTGCCTGGCAAGTTGGGGGAATTGGAGTGCTGATGGTCTCACTTCACCTGATGTTGACTTCATGTAGGTGTACTCAATGCTACAGCACATGGAGCATCCATAGCATCCGCAAACTGTCAGGAATATGTCTGGTTGCCTCCTCCTGACGCAGTGCTGCAGCGAAGGACCTGCTCCAAATAAGGCGACCAATCGCAGGCTGTAGCAGTATGGATACCGAGTGACACTCATAGAAAGGCTGCTACCGTGTTGCCGAGGTTCAAGACCTTTATCGGTCAGGCCGGCCCTACAAAGACTATCCACACTGCCCTCCCAGCTGTCTGAGTATCTGATGCTGCAGGCTACAAGTAGCACATGGTGGCACCTGTAGGAACGCGGTGCTGCCATTTAAAAGTGGCAGCTACGTGCCGCAAGATGGGCAGCATATGGCAGGACAGGCAAGGGTAGGATACTTCGGGCTCTTGAGCTCATGCTGATGTGAGTGTTGAGGAGGCTTCTGAAAGGACTTCTTCCGCAGAAGCTGAGCGTTTAGCATCCTTGGGGCCAAGAACATGAACTATCCGAGCAAGGCAACTCGATAAGCAGGTATCGTGCTGCAGCAAGGCTCGTAGGATCTCCAGGGGCATCTGAATGTAGCTGCTGTTTTCAACTTGGGTCTCCAAGTCGCTCTGTGAAACCTGCGGGCTTCTCATCGCCTTCTCTTCGGATGCGCCGCATTCTTCCTGCCGCGAGATGCCAAGACTTTTTGCAGACTTCAGTTGTTCCGGTCCGGGGGGGGTTGGGGCGTTCGACTGTACTCCTTCTCCTTGCACTAGCTCAGAAGCCTGAATGTCAAGGTTGGGCTTGGCTTGCGCCTCAATGTCTTGATGTGCCCTCGTAGAGTTGCAAGCTTCTGCTTGGCCGTTCGGGCTTTCTTGTCCTTGACGGCTCTGCCTCGCAAAGACACTGATCACTGATCTCAGGGCGCCTCATCCTAAACTTCTACGCAGTGTAGGTGCCGGGCTGTGCAGCGTCATGATGAGTGGCTTGTTTCGAGCATTCTCTTTGTTGGTCCGCCCACCTTTAGCTGTCGTGACTTGAAGCTTTATCTTTAGAGCCAAGACACATCAAAACACTACTTGCAAGGAATTTGGCTCCTCACCTTTGCGGTTTTTGGCGCGCTCAAGGATTTTCTCCTTGAAGTCTGTACGGCCTGCTCGCACCTCGCTGCTCAGTCCCTGCGTGCAATTGACCCAGTTGCTTGTGCTTCAATCCCACTCTTAGGCACGTAGCCACCTATGATCATAACCTCAGCAACGCAATGATCGAGCAGTTGGGTCTCCTGCGCTCATAGGCAGCTTTTTGGATGCTGAAAACGCCTCGTTAGCGATGGAACGGAACAGCTTGGCTGATTCCTGATCCCGTTTGGCACATGTCTGGGGGGAGGCCGGACTTGTGTAGGGAGGTGAGACAACCAAGGATGCGCAGCAGACTTTCCGCGCGCATCTTCGAAACTACATGTGTTGCCGCCCTAGCAGCCGAGGCAAAATGAACACAATGATGAGATGGAGTCTAGTTGTAGCTGCATAGTTGACCTTCGCCCAACCTTCGCAACGTGCGCTCCGTGCCATGCGGGCTTAGCAAACTGCCTTGAAAGCAAGTTGCTTGGCCTGGTCGGCTTGTGCGAGCATCGAAGTGCAAAACATTTTGCGGCACTGGGCTTCCAGTAGCAAAGGCACAACTACAAGCACCTGTCCATCTGTACAGCTCCTGAAGCCATCTACAGCAAAGAACCATGAAGGGCAAAAACACAATGCCTACTACACCGCCACCCTGGTTGGAGAGGCAGACTCAGACTTCGATGGGGAGACGTTGTTTTGGACAACCATCTGCACCTTGGTATGCTGAGTTATGAAGACTATGGGTGACTATGGTAGGTGAGCGGTGCGATGTTCGTTCCCGGCACAGTGATTGCATCTTGAGAGGATTCCCCGCTTGGCAGAATCTGACTTACCATGCCGTTTGCTCGATAGTTGACTGATTCGACTGAATTGCCTTCAACCTGCCGTGATGGCTACTGCTCAGATCAATTTGTGCCGACAAAGAGCCAGGTGCTGGAAGCACTCCTCCACTTCGTTCTCAGCTTCCGTTGCTGACTCAAACCTCGGATCGCAAGCACGCAATTGTGAGCCAACAGAATCAAAATCATTCTGAAGCAGGCGCAGCTTGCAAGCAAGAAGCTCCACGTTTACTTGCGGCCACACTTCGTGATCCGGCTTATCACTTCGTACCACCTTGCGTGGAAACTCTAAGATTGCACACAAGGCTATCTGACGGATGCAGAGTTGTGCATCAATCAGGTTAACCCATTTTCCAGAACTTCATCAGCCTTCAACCCCCTTTCATTTGCAAGTCAAGGCCAGCTGAAACCAAACTTTGTAAGCGGAATCTTGCTGAACTCTTGTCTCAACAGCACTGAGCGGTGTCATTTATGGCACCTAAGGCTGAAGCTGACAAGGGATGGAGGCTGCTCACCTCAAGCCACATCCCTTTGGGGCTAAGAGTCACTGAGTCTCAGGCTCCTTCCTGCCAGCCTCTCTCAAGGCCTCTGTACACCGCCTTAATGGAGTGGAGCATCTGTTTCGAACATGCTGCCTTTGCAGTAGTTAGGTGGCTGTCTCCGCTTCTTGACGCAATCTACTAAGCTGGACATTTCTCCAAGTGGCTACTCTTTGGCCAGCCGGGAAGCGGCTGCGAACCCTCTCCTCAGACAGCTTTCAGTTTTCATGGCACTCCGCTGGGCCCGCCTGCGACTACAGCAGCGTGGGCATTGAGGAAAACTTGAAGAAGCTTGAATGCCCCAAACTCCAAAAGATTCAAAATGAAACCAGGGCTCGGCTGTCAGTGTGAGGCACTCGCCGTCGCGGGGTTCTGTGACAAGCAGCACCCTGTAGCCTAACAAGCAGCTCACACTTAATGGGCACAGCTCCACATCTCCGACGCTGTAAACACATAGGGTCTTGCTTCTCAGGCTTCACAACGGGAAACTATCTTGCCTCCTCAACGCTACAGTGCACTAGCCCACACCTTGAAATCAAGTGTGCTGGAGGCAGGCTGGCAAGAGATGTACCGCTGCTATAACTCAGCCTGCACTCCTTTACGTCAAGGACTTCGATCTGAAGGGCGCTAAGAACAACAGTATGGTATGGAGTTCAGGATACAGGCGTTGCTCCAGGATGGGCTTTGCAAAGAAGGCCCACAATCCGTGAGGTCCAGTTGAGGAATGTCTTCTATTTCTTATGAGGGGAGCCAACCGCAGTCCGTGCCTAGCGGTACGCTTTGTCTGCCAACGATGATCGCGGGAATCCATGTCTCCTCTTCAGGCATAGCGGGTTGCAACTACAAGCACTTTTCCTCATGGACCCTACCCGTTCTGGAGCATGACATGCCCCAGGCGGTCCAAGCGACTGGTATCCAAGTCTTCAGAAGTGGAGCAGTGCACGACTGGAAGATGCTTGCAGTGTGCTGGTAAGCCCCGTCCTCGGAGTCTAGCCTGACGCTCACATGGTGCCCTTCTCTGAACGGATTCCGGATGCAGGACAAGTCAACCTCAGCTTCACCGCGAGGGGTTCTAGTTCAAGCCTGGTTCACTTTCCCCGCCCTTCGATCAAAACACCGCTCCGCTAGCCTGCAGCCCAAGAGCAAATTCACGCCTCTGCTTGGAGGACTTTCCTTTCAAGTTGAGGTTGTAGGTTGGGAAGTCAGGAGTTGCCGGCACCACGATGCCCTGGCCATCAACGGCGCCCTGTAACCTGAGGCTGGCATAAAAACCCGTGTGCTCCTTGTGACTGATTAGAACCCGTTCTATTTGAATTGCTTGCAATTCAGGACTCTCAAACATGACCAAGCTGGAATCATAAGCTGACAACAGGTTCTAGCTGGGGCTCTCGAAGGAAGCAAAAACCGCAACAACTTGCAGGCAAGAAACCACTTTGAGTGTGTTGCAGACCAATACTCCACATGCGCTCCATGCTCGAACGCCTCGTACCCCACAGCAGACTTGATGCGGACGGGAGAGTCGTTGTCTGGACTGTCCACTATGAGAACCTCGGAAACGGGCTCCTGCGCTTCACACGAGAGTGTTGCCATAGCTGGACACGTGCATGCTTGGCCATCCGCAGAACCAATCGCAATTTGCTTCAACTTACGAGACGGCGATGGTCCTCTTCATTATTATCCTCACTCAGGTTTTCCTCCGCAAACAGGTCTTGCAACACCCTTTCTTCTGCCTGCGCGAGATGACAACACGTTCACGGTTCACGGAACGTGGCAGGGTATCCTGAAAAAGGCGGATAGGCCCTGAGATTCTGCTACAGTACTATCTGCTATTGTGGTGCATTATCCCGAGAGCACGGCTTCTGCATGCTGACTAGAGACGCTAGCACTAGGCAGCTCATGCGTTCTTAAGCAGCGGTAGTCAGACCAATCGTGCAAGTTGAGGGCTCCAGCATTTAAGAGTTCCTGAGGGCTGCTTTACGATGTGCTTCTATTGCAGTCCAGTGGCCTCGGAAAGCATCCGATGCCTTGAGCTGCGAGGAGACTCACTCCTGGAAGGACAATGGTCTATCTCAGTACTGACGTGCGATACTCAAGCAACGCAAATCAAGTAATCGACAAGCCACCGCGCATCATCCACTGACTTTTCGGACTTCGTAGGTTTTACTTCTGTGGTGGGGAGTATGCCAGCAGTGTCAGTGACGGCGAGGAAAGTTCCGGTCTTTTTTTCGCCTCATGGTACAAGCAAACCCTGGCCAGAAGTCAGTGGCCCTTGTCTGCAGGATTTTGCCGGGATGCCATCTGCACCTACACTGAAATCGAAGTTTGCTTCCTGCGCTTTGTCCTTAGGCACTCTGCAGCTCGACGCCATTTGCGTGCTCTGAAGTGCAAACTACTCAAGACTAAAGCGGCGCATGCCATCAAGCTATCGTTGATGGCCAGTAATACTAATGCTGCCGCTGCACGACGTCCACATCCCACTTCACGTGAATCTTGACCTCAGACGGGCAGGACAGGCAGTTCTGGCCGCTGGCCTACTACAGCAAAATTTTCTCTCTTTGCAAGTACAGTCGCCGCTTCCACCTCTTCAGGATCCATGGACTGTTGGCCTCAGAAGCCCGACTTGCGGAATTCCGTGACCCTACGGAGGCATTGAAGCTGGTAGGCTGATGGTTCGCCTATCGATTCCTACAAAGTGTCAGGTGCCAGCTTGAACGTGCCACATGAATTCGCAAACACAAGAAAAACATGCGTCCTTCGCTGCCTTCCGTCCTACTCGGAACGTCACGTTGCTTGCGCATGTGAAAGCGCAAGCTTAACAATCAATCAAGATGGCTAATCTGATTTGAGGCCTGTGCCAGATTTTGCAGACCTCGAGGTTGGAGTGCGCATGACTCGTGAAAGAGCCGACTCCTTGACCACTTGGAAGCCAAATTCCTTACTCGAGGCATCTGCAGCTGTGTCCAGACAAGAAATGAAGTCTGACAACCTTTGTCTTGGTGTAACAATGTAACAACACAGGTATGCACCTTTCGCGACACAAGGCTCGTAAGAGGACCCGGTCTTATCCGTCAGCTTGACTTTTCCAGCGGTCGGGCGCCTGCATTTGACGCAACCTTGGATGGGAAAGTGGGACAGACCCAAATATACATAAGCATCTATATCATATATATGAGAACTGCATGCATTCAAGACCTTATGACGATGGAAGTCTTCCGCACGAATGCGCAATAGCGTTGGATGCCTGGATCCTTTTCTAACTGTTCTAACTGGGGCTGCGTCTGCCTTCACTCTACTGCCTCTTTCCAAACTTCGTTGCAGTTGAAAGCATGCTGCAGTACCGCGCGGCGCCATGCTTCAGCAGCTTCAATAAGGCTTAAGAAAGCGTGCAAGCTGGAGTGACTTCATGCTCAAGCTCCAAACAAGCACGCTGAAAATTCGTGCTGTTTGTGAGTGGTCCCCTTTGTGTCTTTCGTCTGTTTCCGGTGTTCATCCAGGAAACCGACAAAGTCGTAGGAATGGCCACACAGACACAAAACAAGCCGGGAGTGAGCCCGAAACGCGCGCCCCTGTGAGATCCCATGCGCATCTGTCTTTGAATCCTTTGCCTGCGTCTTTGTCAGCCTGCTGTTTATTTTTCTGCTTGCGCTGCCATCATATGAGCTTGATTCTGTATACAATACATGTCTTGGACCCATGTCAGGAAGCCTTGCTGGCGTCAAGCGTCCATGAAAAAAGAAGTCATGTTCCTTGATCACTTCGAAGTCAAATGTGCTGATTGCCCATGTACACCCAAGGATAGCAGACGTGCTGACCCAAAGCCTAAACTGTCTACTCTGACTTCTTGATTTTAAATGCTGAACCCATACGGCAAGCCTTGAGTCCTTCAAGTCAAGAAAGACTTTGAATGAGGACTGCATTGCCGGGCAATGGGCCCGTTTTATGCAACGAGTGTCCTGAAAACGTCTGGAGCAGCAAGGTGGTAGTCAGCACCGCGACATCTAACATAATTTCTTCCGTTCATTTCTCCATGTACACATGCACCCATCCATCACTCCATCCATCCAGGTTATTAACTCTGTAATTCAAATTTACCTCCTTAGTATAGTATAGCAAGAGCCAACCTCATGAAGGTGTCAGGCCATCGACCTGACATCCCGGTCGATACTTCTCGCAAAATGTACAAGAACCTCATCACATCATCCCATTCACATCATCCCGTCAATCAAACATCAAGCCATGGAAAAAACCTTCGCAACGCTTCTGGGGAACATTGATTATCAAGAACTAAGCTTAGAAAGCCATACGAAAACCTCAAAACACCCTTCGCAACGCTCTCAGCTAAAAAACGACATCCTAAGACCCCGGAACTCCCGAACCCGCAGAACACCAAAACTAGACGACTGAAACTTACAAAACCCAGAGCCTGACACCCCTTAACTTTGATCCCACTAAAACCAGCTTGGCCTGAGACAGATACAATTCAACCTTGAACATACCCCTCAACCTTCTATGCCTAGAACGCCTGGACCTTCTTTGCGCGTCCTTCAGGATTTGGACGCGTGAGAGCGGGCGCGCAGAAACAGATTGCAAATCGCAAGTCATCCCAAAAAAGAAAGCACAAGTCAACCCAGAAAAAGATGCAAGTGCATGAAACATGATGCAAACTGTCTGACTGCCAAACTCTACATTCCTACATTCATTGCGATTCGACCATGTATGTGAGTAAGCAGGAGGGACTGAAGGTGCCTACACCGCTGCCTCAGCTCCAGATCTTGGCGGAGTTAAGCGCGAGCGCTGGACCAAAGCAGAAAAAAAGCCCCGTTTTATTGGCCGGGCCACCCTTCCATTGGGGCCTTGTGAGATTCCCATTCGTTTCCCAAGGATGTTGCCACTCACCAAGGCTGAGTTCCCACGTGCTAGTACGTAAGGACTCAAGATACGTTTTTGCCATAGCAGAAGTAGCTCCAAGGCTGCGGCATCATCAGAAGTGCAGGATCAACACAGGCTTTCCGGCACATTGCATCCGAAGCAAGATAATTTCCAACTATTTCCAGTTGGGGAGGGCGTCACATCGCACAATAATAGGGATCAACCGTAGCAAACTGTTTGACATAGAGCAATGGAAGCTCAGCAAATCCAACGCGTCTCATCAAGTCGCAGCAAATGTCCCAAAACGGAAATCAGGATTGCAACAGCCTTTGAAGGAAATGCAACTGCAAGCCTTGCTTAAGGGCCTTGGGGGAAGGGGCCCCCCGGCACACCTTAACAATTGATTACACACCGCAAAAATTGACCCGGAACCACATTTCCACCAACCTAAAGAATCTGTGCCGGAGAACTACCGCAAGCTCCAAGAAAGCTGGCTTTCGTGATTTAGGCGCAAAGACATGTGAGACTCAACGGGAATGGCAGAAGATGCGTGGTGATTGCGTAGGCACATGCACTGAATAGATAGGCGAATGTCGACAGATGGTTCGACGCGGCTGTCACATGCAGAATTGCTATTCCACTTGAATACACAGGCACCACGAAGTTCTTCCCTTTGAGAAAGGCGATAGTCTGTTCTGCAGAGCAAGGAACAAATCACTAAGCCGCAGAGGCAGCAGCAACCCAGAGGACCCCTTGGCTGCACATTGCGAACACCATCCACACCGTGCAAGTATAGCTCGCAAAGCTTGGCAAGTATGGCAGAGTATGGCCGAGTCGCCCAATAGCCCCTGCGAGAATTGCCGCTGGAACGCAATCACTCCCAATCACCAATCCGGCACAGGCCGCCTCTTCCTGACACGCAAACTGACGGAGAGCTACTCACACCCTGAAGCCTCAATCAAGCTACCATTGCTGTAGCTTGGCCTCCTGAACTGGCTCCACAATGGCGAAGAGGGAAAGGTGAGTTGTGGCGCACCAGAAACCATAAGAGACCTCAGGCATGGGAACCAGCTAGGTTCTGGGGGTAGCACCGTTAGGGGCTGCAAACCCAATGGGCAGTTTGGATCAGTTTGTGACTCATGCCTTGAAGACCTAGCTTTTGCATGCCATGTCCGATGCTTCCTTCCGTTGGCAACATTTATGCCTGGATGCCTCTTGCGCTGCATCTTACATCCATGAGTGCAGGAAAGCGGCATCAAGAGCTGAGCCCGCAAAGGCTTCTGCAACTTCACTGGGGTCTGGCCTGTAGGTGCCCTCCTGCATGTGTCAGTGGGGGAATTGTGCTAAACCTACGGACTGTCAGGTGGGGTCAGCAACTGAGCACGACGTCCTTTGACCAGGAAGAACCATTGAGGAAGGCGCACGTTGCCGTATCCGCAAAGCCGCTGTCTGTCGATAGCCTTGCAGACTTTTAATTCACAGACTGCTTGGAGCCCTCTGATGTAAAACAAACCGTGTTGCAGCTGCTGCATGATGCTACCGTTCCCAGTCCCCAGTGAAAGGCAAACGCGGCCTCAAGTAGATGGGCGGCGATAATCCAGTGATGTCCTGCAATCGAGCAGATCCACTCAAGATTGCCAACGCCGCAGGCCCTTGATCCGCTACGCAGGCAAAGCAATTGTTGAGGGTGCAACACACGCTACGCAACGTGCACCAACATGCGGAAGCAGCTGGTTCAGTGCTGACGCGGGCAGTGGGTTGGGGGCTTGACTTGTGGCAAAGCAAACGCTGCGCTCCACCGCTTGCGGCTGACTCGGATCACTGTTCATCACGCTCACCTGCCCAGGTCTTCGAATAGATTCATGTGGTACCAACAATGGTATTTGACTCATTTGCGAAATGGGATTAGCAGCCGCGTTGGCGTTGAGTGATCAGATTTGCCTGCTGACCTCCAGGAGAAAGGATGTCAGCTCACTCGCCAATTTCAGCTAAGTGTCATTCGGAAACAGCCAGCCACATGCATGGGGGTAATTGCATGGGCAACTGGTCAATGGATTCCAGTTGTGAAATTATTGGCAATCCCATTACATTAGCTTATCACTTGGCGACAAAACTTCCCCACTTAGCAACTCAATTTCCCGGTCATCATCATGCCTCCAGCAGAATGGGACCCATGATGGCAGCTTGGCCATCCGTTGTCCGGATCGTCCTCATGCTAGCCATGATCAGAAGCACCATCCAAGTGTTAACATCATTCTTACGTTAAATAGGTGTCAAATCAACGTGTCCAAGGGGATCTCAGGTCAGGCGTCTGCTTTCTGCTCAAGGCAAAGCCTGCAACTACTTTTCTCTAGAGCTGCACAGTCACTTGATCATACACAAGCCCCTTCATCTCACTTCACCTTCCCCTTTAGCTTAGAGGCTGGGCCAGGCTAGAAACGCATCCAAGCTGCGCACCGGGCTCCATAAGCTCTGGAGGCAGCGAGATGCCAGCAGTGGAGTTGGTCGAATACACAAACTGTGCAACCTCGTATGCTTCGCATTGGCATCTGGAACGCAGCGCCAAGAACCGCAACTAGGGTTGTGATTCGTTGTTATGATCTTTGTCATCATCGTGCAGACATCAGTCGAACTTAGCCACCGGTCGGGCTGTGCAAACCGTCTAACTGCCCTAGATGATGCAAAAAAATCGAGCACAGACTTCTGCTTGTCATCCACCTTAGCCTCTGGCTGATAGAACATCATGCGATGCGGAAAGCCTCGGAACGGACCGTCATGGCAAGGCTCATTTAGCTATTGCGCGGCACAGCCAGGGCGTGGGCGCTGCTGGGACGGCAATGAAGAAGTCCTCGTCCGCGGATGCTTGCAGGTGCACGAAGTTTGACGAAAGACTCCTGAGACGTGCGCTCAACTAGCTCTGGTTCCAGGGGAGTGGTTGGCTAAAGGCCAGTTCCAGTTTATCTACTCTCACTCCCATCCGAAAGGCACCTGTCTAAAACTTAGTCGTCTAATCTGCGTCAGCGTATGCAGCTTGCTGGCTCGAGCGATAACTAAAACTTCCACACGCAAAGAGGCATGGCATTGTGTTGCTCAAGCAGGGGTCGGATCAGGCATCGGGAGGGTGACGAATGATCCGCTGATACTGCCACCATTGGTCCAGGTGAAGACCATCTTGGTTCAGGGCGAGAGCATTTCTCCGGCAAGGGGGAGATTGAGTTACCATAATGGGTATATACAATTATATAGTGTAATTAAGAGGGTTTCTCCAGTTTAGTAACTTAAAGTAAGTTCCTTAACAGCAACCAAGTTTAGGGATAGCTTTACTCCTTCTTGTTGCCAAGGTGCAGAAACATACGACGAGCCAAGGTTAGCTTCGAGCGCTTCATCAAACATGGTTCCCGACAAGGCGATGACCTGTGCAAAAGCCAGCATCCAGACTGCTACCATATAGGGACTATATAGGGATCATGCACTGAATACAGGGGGGCTAGCTAGGAATCCAAGGATCAGGTAGGTTTGGGGATTAGTTTTCAGATGGAGAATGAAATGGAAGCTTGAATGAGATGGGGGATTATGGACTACTGCTCTAGTAATCCTTCTTATACAATATCCAAAACGTCCAGTTGCTACATATTGCGCCCAATAATGGAGAATCAAATGGAAGAGAACATGGAAGATACCATGGAACCTGGCATTATATGGAGAAATTCTGTAGGGTGTTGCTGCTCCCCAGAATCACGAGGAAAACTTGCAATGCCGCAGAACTGGTGCCCAGCATTCAGGACGGGCGAGACACGCACAAAATTCAGCACCGTGTGGTTGTTATATGTTGTTATCAAGGATCTACTTCACGTGCTGGCAATCAAATTTGAGGTTCAGTATCTCTGCTCACGTCTACTTTAAGACCATCTTCAGGATGCCTGCTGAATTCCTTCCATGCGGGCACACTTCCGCGTATTGACAATCGCCCCGGGACACATAGAACATAGACCTGCTCCTCTATGAAACTTGCTTGACACGAGGTATAGCACAGGAAGTGACCGCTGAGTCTCCCACCGCGTTTTGCAGCGAACCAGTGATGCCATCTGGAGCCTGTGTGACCACTGTAAGTGGCGCTTCCTGCCCAGCGAATGTGACGAAATGGTTTGGGTCCGCCTCACGGCTATGTCTATATCTGCCCCACCTCAAGTATAGCGAAGACCGAGAGGTGGCGGGTTGCACACCAGAAGCCGTGGCTTTCTGTTTCCTGAGGTACCCAATTATTACATGCAATCAGTGCGTTTGTTGCGGTGTTGCTTCTTACATCTGTCATCCTACAGAGCTGCCCGAAATTGCCCGAACATCTCGACTCGGTGGCCCACAGCTTGAGATAGTTGTGTCTTGCTGCGTGCTACCAGCTGCAACCAAGCTGCTGAGCCAAGGGCTTCCTCCAGCTCTGCTAGGGGTGGTCTGTAGACATCAACCTGCGTGTACCGTCGACAAGGCAGTCAGGGAGACACTCTGAGAAGGAAGCTCCTGCGACCACTCGTTCAGGTCATTGAGCCAAGCGCACACGGCGGTGTCTGGGAACGCGTTCTCAGACAGCCTTTCCAATAGGCTGGCACTGCTGGAAAGAGTGAAATCAGCTTCCCAGCCTGAGGTAGATAGGCTTGGTCTGATCAAACACTTCCTGACAAACGGTGCCAAGAACAAAGCCACACATTTAGGCTCCACAGGATGCAGCCCAGCGTCTATGACGGCGAGCTTGGTCACTGACACCATGTCAACGACACTCACCTCATCTAGTTGAGCTCACAAATCTTCACTCCGATCTGGCATGCGGTTCTTTCTTGCCTCAAGCGCTCGTGGACCGATCTGGAATTGATCCTGCTCGGTGTTAACCAGCCTGGGCTTTGAGGATGTGGGACCCTCTGACTGAAGCAGCAGGAATTGCTGGGAACAAGCATACTGTAATGATGCCAGTTAAAAAATTATTCGGGCCCAAGATGCATACCTTCCACCAGCACTTCAGGCACACCCAAGGCAGCCAAAGCCGTAGTAGATGTTGCAAAAGAGGCCACCTTAACGCCAAAGCTGAATGGAACAAAAGAGCCTTGCCACTGGATGTGCCACTAGTGCCAGATGTGCCTGGAATGATTGCTACAGTAGTGCCCTGTCCTTCAGGCTCCGGCAGTTAGGGCTGGGTAGGCAGCTGTCAGAGGCGACCGAAACCTGTTCAAAAGATGAAGCTCAAAGGCTGCATCCTCTACTGCGGACCAATCAAGCATATGTAAGGAGACATGTCTGAGTTAAAAAGCGCTTCAGGAATTGCCTCCCTTGCACCCTCAACTTCGAACTGCTAGAACAGTTGCAAAGGGACTCGACTGGAACGGCGATGAGCGTGCGTACATCTCCCAGTGGCGCCAGTGTCATGTAGTTGGCGGTGTTCATCCTTGGTGCTGTCAGCCAGTAAGAACATGCAAGAGGTTCCGAAAATTAAGGGTACCGAGTCTTTTGGGGTCTATGTTGATGTCCCCCCATCTAAAGAAATTATCATGTCAGAACGGTAGGTCTTGGTGTGCTTACAGGCGGCGGATCTGCGAAGGGTAGAGTGATGATCCCAGCTGTGATTTCCGAAGGTAGTCCTGGCACTTGTTTTATCACCTCAGCTTCGACTGCCATCAGCATTGTGATGAATCTTTCAGTGTTCCAGACCTGTTTACAGAACCGAATGCATGCATCAGACATGTCTCTTCACAGACTGGAAACTACAAGCGGCAGGGTAGCGCAGGGTAGCGTGTGCCAGTGGCTACAGCTATTGAGCAGTGGATATATGGTCACGTACTCGTTGGCCCTCCCTCCACCCAACCCCGCAGCCCTACGGGTGGCTGTGGTTGGGGGGTTGTGGTGGACTGAAGAAACATGATTTTAGATCTTTCCCTCCCTTTTGTGGGTGTGGGTGGCTGGTAGGCTCACAAACTGAGGAACTATGGAGGCCATTTGTAAGTTTATATGGTATGGGGATGAAAGAAGATGTTTACATGGATTGAACAAAATTATCTATAGATGTGTAGATATAGAGATGGATTATCACTCCTATGCAGTGTTTCTGAGGTTTTTAGAGGGTCTTAGAGAAGGACGAATAAGCTATTCATGATGGGATATTAGAAACGTTCAAATACCAAAATCTACCACAGCCCCCAAGGATGGTGCCCCAAACTGGCCCATCCCTGCAACTGTCGGCATGTTTGAAGTCTTGTACACAAATTGAGACTCCAAACGTGACGACAGTCACAAAGATGACGCCTTGCAGACACGCCATCCCTGTGACTGTTGGCGCTTTTGAGATTGCGAAAGGCGAAACCCCCCGAGGACTCTTACGAAGATTCCGCGCGTTCACGGCCCTCCCCTCCCCCCCGCCCAGACCATAACATGGCGGGGGCCATGAAAGCCAGATGCCTGACCATATATAGGGGTTATACTGGGATAATGGGAAAGAAAATGGAAACTACTATATTTCAACGACTATACTAGCAAGGTGCCGCAAATCGGAAGGTTGAGATGTCGTTCTCTTTATTAGGATTAAGCGCTTCTTTTCAGACGTGGAGCGGGTATTGGGGATTGCGCGAAGGGATGCCAGGCATTTTCATACAGGCCCTCCAACACACTTTTGCTAGATTATCTGTGTCTGACTTGCTTTTGCACTTCTGGGTCCCAGAGCAGCCTGACTAAATAGAGATTAAGACTAGAAGGTTCTTCTTGTGCTGGCATGAGGCAGAAGCGTAAGGGTCGGCACTTGACATCCCGATAACCTCGCTGGCCAGCGGCTCTGTCCAGTTGATTACCTGAAATTTGCTGCCGCAGATGCAACTGGTCGCCTTATGGGTTCTGAAAATTGTCTCTCCTCTGCTTCGGCTGTCCTTTGAACGCATTTAGACGGATTCAATGTAGTGACAGCCTCTGGATGCCTCTGGCACCTGCACCAACAATACTTACACTTACACACTTACACAGGTCTACCTTTCCGGAAGGATCCCATCCCAGCGCCTTCTGCTGGATTTTGTCCGATATGAGCTCCACAGCTGTCACGTTCCCATCGTTTGAGCCGGCCTCAGGGAAGGCCATTTGCAAACAGGAAACTCTGCCGCTGAACCAAGCTGATGCCCTGAGATTCACAGCTGGGGATCCACTAAACCACAGCCTCCAAGATGGCAAACGTTGAGAGGTGGTACGCAGAGCACCAGAACCCTCCAGCAGCAGCAACCTGACCACGGACAGCACGGGTGCACATCACTCTGCCTCTGCAGTGCTGAGCCAAGCAGGGCCAAGTCACATCGGGCCCGAAGGCAACGCTAATCTGTTCCTTCGTTGGGACTCCTGTGCCGGCCTGCATAACACAGGTGAGGACTGCGTCATCTATCTGATGTCCACGGTTGGGTCCTCGGACCACTCGTTCGCAGAATTGAGGAAGGCGCAGACGGCGTCAGTGAAGTTCTGATCGGAAAGCCTGCAGACGATGGCACCAACAATTTACAATGCCATGACATGTCTTGGAGCCTCAAACTCTGCGCTCCTGCCATCTATGCCTTTGACACCACACACTTGGAATGCCTGATGTAGATGGGATCCACAGAGCTGGGAACGGCCTTGCCGAGTTGCTAGTAGTCGCAGGGACACCGCTTACGGCGCTTACGTTCAATTCTGGACAGAATACAAACGTGTCCAAACCTCCCATGCCATGCTCCCATAATCCAGCGACGCTCCCACACTGCTTGGGTAGTCTGCGGCAACTAACTGTCAGTGATGCGCCCAGACTTCGCGCGTTGGGCCAACAGGTGTTTGAACGATTTGTATGATGCATGCAACGTTCAACCAAGGCTCCAAGACTGTTGCACCACCCCTAGGATCCAGCTCCAGGACGCTCACCTGCCAAGACATAGCAGCATAACACAACAAAGCTCCAAGCAAACCTCTGTGACTCTCAATGCCACTTAGGTACCTCAACCATCTTGTAGCCAAGCTTGAGCTCTTTGCCTTCAGCTGTTCTGACGGCCCTTAGTGACATCTTCAAGGTGTGCCAGGTAATGGTAATGTAGCCCCCATGCGAAGCCGCGCCAGCCAACGACATCTTCAGCTTCGAAATGGTCATGCATCAGCTGTGCAAAAGCCTGAACTGCTGTCATGGGGGCGCTCCCGGATTGCCATCGAATGCTGCAGGCAAACCCACCGCAGCTGGCTCCACCGTGCCAAGTTGGACTTCTGCAACCTTGGCAAACGTCGCGAATTGCAAGCTGAATCCCTGTCTACTAGACTCGACCTTCCTGAGGATGCCGCGGATACAGCCGGGTAGGCTGCGCTAATGGAGCTTGTCAGCCTCAACAAGTGAGCTGCTTGTAAGTTTCTGGCTTGAGTGTAACATGGCAGCTGCTTCACGCAGTAGGGGACTTACGATGCTGGCATTGCGATTGGCACCGTGACGTCGCCAGGCATCGCTAGCTTCACGAACGATGAAGTGGACATCCTGGTTTCTCTAAGCAAGTTACTTAACACCAAGCCATGCCCTTCATGTGGGAGCATTTTGCAGGGTGTTGCAGGTAAGGCACGGGTCGGGAAACGGAATGCTTACCAACGAAATCGATGTCCCAGCTGGAGCATCTGGCTTGGACACGACCACCTCAACAGGACTTGCCCACGACTTTGCCCCTCTTACCGCGGGCACGTGTTGGCAAGCGTGAATTCCACGCAATCAAAGGCATAGAACGGACAGCCTACGACAGTTGGGATCTCACCCTTTCGCGAATCACAACTCTCAGGAGCATTCCAAAGCCGGTGGCTGTTGGCTGCTGAGCGGCAGCTGTGTATGGGTCCCCTATTAGGCTGATCGTTATGAGCGTGCTGGCAAGGTCACCGGTCAAGTTGAGGACCTGCAGAGGCATCCGTCAGCTCGCCCTGAAGGGCTTGAGTCGTGTGACCATTTCCCCCTTGGCCTTGCTCTGCACACTTAGCGCCCACGTGCTCGGCACGGTCGTGGTAGTGGTTGTGGTCGTAGTGGTTGCAGGCGCCTTGAAGTCATGAAATCACGTGTTTCGATGGAAGTTCTACAAGACCTCGGGCTCTCAAGCTCAAAAAAATCTTGGTCAATTCTTACGATTTTGATGTTCCAGACAGCCAAGTTGACAGCCTCCAAGATGGCAAACAGTGAGAGGTGGTACACGGAGCACCAGAACCCTCCAGCAGCAGCAACCTGACCCATGGACAGCACGCCTGCACATCATTCTGCTTCCGCAATGCTGAGCCAAGTCACATCGGGCCCGAAAGCAACGCTAATCTCATTCGACGTCGGGACTCCCGTTCCCGCCTGCAAGGTAAAACATGGGTGAGGACTGCGTCATATGTCTGATGTCCACGGTTGGGTCCTCGGACCACTCGTTCGCAGAATTGAGGAAGGCGCAGACGGCGTCAGTGAAGTTCTGATCGGAAAGCCTGCAGACGATGGCACCAACAATTTACAATGCCATGACATGTCTTGGAGCCTCAAACTCTGCGCTCCTGCCATCTATGCCTTTGACACCACACACTTGGAATGCCTGATGTAGATGGGATCCACAGAGCTGGGAACGGCCTTGCCGAGTTGCTAGTAGTCGCAGGGACACCGCTTACGGCGCTTACGTTCAATTCTGGACAGAATACAAACGTGTCCAAACCTCCCATGCCATGCTCCCATAATCCAGCGACGCTCCCACACTGCTTGGGTAGTCTGCGGCAACTAACTGTCAGTGATGCGCCCAGACTTCGCGCGTTGGGCCAACAGGTGTTTGAACGATTTGTATGATGCATGCAACGTTCAACCAAGGCTCCAAGACTGTTGCACCACCCCTAGGATCCAGCTCCAGGACGCTCACCTGCCAAGACATAGCAGCATAACACAACAAAGCTCCAAGCAAACCTCTGTGACTCTCAATGCCACTTAGGTACCTCAACCATCTTGTAGCCAAGCTTGAGCTCTTTGCCTTCAGCTGTTCTGACGGCCCTTAGTGACATCTTCAAGGTGTGCCAGGTAATGGTAATGTAGCCCCCATGCGAAGCCGCGCCAGCCAACGACATCTTCAGCTTCGAAATGGTCATGCATCAGCTGTGCAAAAGCCTGAACTGCTGTCATGGGGGCGCTCCCGGATTGCCATCGAATGCTGCAGGCAAACCCACCGCAGCTGGCTCCACCGTGCCAAGTTGGACTTCTGCAACCTTGGCAAACGTCGCGAATTGCAAGCTGAATCCCTGTCTACTAGACTCGACCTTCCTGAGGATGCCGCGGATACAGCCGGGTAGGCTGCGCTAATGGAGCTTGTCAGCCTCAACAAGTGAGCTGCTTGTAAGTTTCTGGCTTGAGTGTAACATGGCAGCTGCTTCACGCAGTAGGGGACTTACGATGCTGGCATTGCGATTGGCACCGTGGCGTCGCCAGGCATCGCTAGCTTCACGAACGATGAAGTGGACATCCTGGTTTCTCTAAGCAAGTTACTTAACACCAAGCCATGCCCTTCATGTGGGAGCATTTTGCAGGGTGTTGCAGGTAAGGCACGGGTCGGGAAACGGAATGCTTACCAACGAAATCGATGTCCCAGCTGGAGCATCTGGCTTGGACACGACCACCTCAACAGGACTTGCCCACGACTTTGCCCCTCTTACCGCGGGCACGTGTTGGCAAGCGTGAATTCCACGCAATCAAAGGCATAGAACGGACAGCCTACGACAGTTGGGATCTCACCCCTTCGCGAATCACGAATCACAATTCTTGTGCGTTCAGGATTAACTTGGATGATCTAAGCATTCCAAAGAAGGAGCTCTCAGCTGCTGAGCGGCAGCTTGGTATGGATCCATTACTTGGCCGATCAGCGTGCTGGCAAGGTCACCGGTCAAGTTGAGGACCTGCAGAGGCATCCGTCAGCGCGCCATGAAGTGATCGATCCTGCTGGGACAATCTCCGCGGGCCTTGTTCTGCAGGCCTAGGGCAGAAGATTCCGCCGTGCTTGGCGTTGTGGTGGTTGTGGTGGTGGTTGTTGTGCTTCCAGAAGCCTAGGCCAGCAAAGGCATTTCCCTGAGACTCAGGCTTTGCATCGCAACAGCAGTTGCATCCCTCCTCCATTTACACATCAAGCAGCAAAAGGAACCAAAATTCCGAGGAGGCCAAATCCCCTTTCCAACGCACACCAGAAGGCACTGAAGTCCTCAGCAGTCACAACAATGTGTTTGGATGCTCTTGGACGCACATAAACAGCGGCTGAAAAAGAACACAAAGGCTAACTAACCAGCTCTCAAAAGATGGATTCAAGAAGGATGCCAAAGATGGCAACCAACAGCTCAGCAACGACTGCTGGCATATTGCAGAAGCGGCGCCGCAGCACTGCTGATGCCGGCAGCTTGAAGCTCTGCTGCGGATGGTCGGTACACAGAATCCTTTCACGTGGAACAATCCAGGAATAGGGAGAGTGCAATGGATGGCTGGTGCAGATAGACCGCGGCGTTCAGGGAAGGACATGACAAGAAATACGTAGGTGCATATCTCCTGCGTCCACAAATCATCTGGGCGCAGCCGGAGACAGGATGCCGCCGCAGGGTATGAAGTGTTCTGCGTCAGCCTGATACGGCAACCAGACGTCACGTAGCCTTCAGACTTTACAGAAAACAACTGAGGACAAAGTTGGAGCTAGGAGCCAGTTTGCTAACTTTGCCCTTGCCATCCATCTCCTGGACAGCTCTTCATTGGAATAAACTTGGTGCGGCGGGGCGGGGCAATGGCCCTACTACATGAAGATGCTATCGTCTATGTGGTACTGTAGTTGATCAAGATTCTTGGTCCCAACATGGCCATTATGGAAAACCCTTTCCACTGTATTTTCCCTTGTAGACCTGCAGGAAACCCAAATAATTCCCTTAGGACCCTTAGAGATCAACCTCCATGTAACAATCCAAGAAGAGAAGTTTGCTCCATACTTGCACTGTAGGTCGGCCTCCAGTAAGTTCTCCCGGCGGCAGCTACAGCCTGAAATGCAGCTCATGATGCAACTCCACCACGATCTGCGGATGATCAACTAGACTTTTGAGATGCTAACACGGATGATCACGGATGCAAGACCCTCACCTCAGCCCCTACCAAACGCGCCACGTCCACGCCTCAACAGAACTTGCACAGCAACTCCTGCTCACCTTCACCTTCCCTTGACTTTCTCCCTGTGTCATCAGAATGATCTTTCTCTCTGTCTGCATTTCACGCCAGAGCTGGAAACTGAGCAGGGGAATGCCATGCAGCCAAGCCTGCTGGGTCTAACACCAGTCTGTTTGGATAAGGCCAGTGATTCAGAGTGACTCTGATTCTTCGTGGATTCATGTCGGTGCGCCCTGAGGCAAAGTTAGAAAAGTGACATGACGTTTGGGAAACGCGTTGGGCCAGCAATGTCCACAGCTTGCAGCGGTAGTACTCTAGGATAACAGCTTAGGAAACTGTGACAACAATGTCTCAAATTTGCAATGCCTCATCTGCCCTTGCCTCTGATGCTTTAGTGCAACTCAACCCAACAAACCTGACAGCTTTGGAGACTTTCAATTCTCGGAGCTTCTCGTCTGCCCGTACTGCTGATGTTTTAAAGTGACGGGCATCATAACCATTCTTGTCTGTCGCAGTTTCATGTTGCTTCTTTCTTTCCTTGCTGCTTGTTAGCTGACGAGCCCTGAACATTAAAGAGGCTTCTGCTTTTCATGTCACCAATGCCGTGGGTTCCTTCTCTAACTTTTGTCACATCTTACCTGATTCCACACCAGGCTCTGCACCCATCGGAGCATCTCCCTGATTGTAAAAAAAAAGAGTAAACCTGCGGGGAAGCCGGGGCACTAGCACATCGATCCGGTACTGGGATGATACAGTCGCCATTCTAGCCTGTGCTGCAGGACAGGATGACCAAATTTCCATGCTGGCCAAGTCTGCCAGCAAAATCATTTCTAGGCTGAATGCACGCCCTTGGATCTGTCATAATGCTGTCCGTCTCAAGCAGATCTTGCCAGGCTGAAAGTCATGATGCAAGTGGGCAGCGTAGAGGAAATGATCACCCAGTGTTCCGTTTGCAGTGCCCAGGCGAATCATCCTCAAACACATATCAGGTATTCCCTTTCGACAGTTTGTGTAGGCATAGCCAGCCGCTGCACTCAGACCTTTAGGAATCCAGAACTCATTTAGGGCGCATGCTTCAGCAACACACCACTTCAAAACCAATTAGCAGGACCCAGCAGTATCAAACAAGATCAGCGTCTCCCCGCCGACGGGGCGGTATGGAACGGTGCTAGGTAGCCACGATGTCAAGGGTGCTGAGTGGTTTGCGGTTGCAACCTGCAGCCAGCATTCATCAGCTGCCCATGTGACAGGCATATTGTCTAGGTTTTTTATGAGGCTGAACTGCAAAATAACCACACTTGCTAATGCAGCTACTGCTGAAACTGCACACTTTCGGAAGCCGCAATGGCGGCAACGCTTACACAAAGGTTAATTAGTGTTGTGCAACTTGCTGGCACTAGGGCCGAGGCCACAAGAGCTGGGTATGGGTCCTGCGCATACCTGAGATGCCGAATGCGTAACTTGATGGCAATGTGCGTTATAAGTTTGTGATTGAGCATTGAACATCATGCCGCACATCTAGCCAGCCTTCTGAGAGCTTGCTGAGCGGTGAATTGGACGGTGAGTGCTGTCCCATGCAATGACATGAGAGAACACGCGCAAGTCTGTTATGGCAGCTGCGTTGCGCACTCGGGAACGCAGAAACCACAGCACCATCACCGCTTGAGCTGGCTGTCGTTATTTGCAGCAGCGTCGGCATCCTTGTTTTAGTATGCAACCCTTCAAGTTTGCAGAAGAAAGTTTGCTTTGATTTCTGTACTGACCAACCCGCCATGACTGGCTTTCGCTTGCGAATCCCAACTTTTCTGTCTGCATCAGTCAACGAAAACGCATGTAAAATCAAGATAGCCCGCGTGTTCTTGCCAAGGCTCGAGGCTGCCGCGTATGGATTCTTCAAAAGCGTGAACCCAAGAATAACGCCAGCAGGCACGTCATTTCGGACCATAGTAACCTCGGGCTTCTCAAACAGTGCCCAGGGCTGCCAACAAAATGAAATCTGGGTCTGCTCAGGGAAGCCAATTGCTGGGATGGTTCACGATTTGCCCAGACCAGCTGTAGTGTACAAGATTCAGTCCGATGCACCTCTGTCTTGGTCAGGTCCGAGCTTGCTGTGTCGAGAGCCAGACTCGCGAAAGGGCTGAGCTCATCAGCAACCTAGGCCGTCCCTGGGTTTACGCTTGAATGAGTCAAACCAATGTCTTGAAGGATGGCTCAATGGAATTCAGTATGTTACGGACAAGAAGCGAAACATGTGATGTACAGGCTTTCACTGCATATGGCGTGAATACATGACATGTAGAAATTCATGACACGTAGCCTCTACATATCTTTAAGTACACGATGGCATTAGATTCATTAGATGTATCCACGCACATTGCACCTGATGAAGACACCTTGGAATGACAACACATGTGAGGATCAGGTTTGAGTCTCAGAATTGAAGCGATGCAGCTTGCACTTCCAAGAGCATGCAGCTACATGTGAGCTATAGTCTAAACTCCTAGTATCCCCCTTAATAAGCCCTGTAGTGGTCCCCTATATAATCCCCTATATAGTCTCCTTTAGGGAGTTTAGACTATTGCTCATGTGGCGTACATCACTCAAGCTTCTGCTCGTGCGTCGCCGTGGCAGGCTGAGCTCGATCTTCGTGAATGATGGTGGAGGAACCCTCCCCCCCTCCCAAAATTTTTGCTCAGTGACCAAACAGCTGAGGTTGGGGCGAATTGTCCCAATGCCCTCAATGTACTGGGCCGCGGGGTGGAAGTCGTAGTTGTCACTGGTGGCGCTGACGAGGTTGTTGTCACTGCCTGAGCACTTGGTGACTGGGAGAACAACAATAATCTCTCTTTCAGCTTGTTGTCAGGCAACTGCAAACCAACTGCTTCATGCATAAGCTTTCCCATGCCAAAGAAACGGGTTTCTTAAAGACTTACTGGAAAATCACTAATTTTGGTTCGTTCCTGGGTGATGCCATAATCTGCCAATCAAGCGCTTGTTCACGCTTCGATGAAGCGGGTAGACGCTAACAAGCACGTGCATGATGGCATGGATGAGTATGTTCAGTACTTTTTAGTCAAAGGCACGTCAGTGACTGTGGAAGTGACTGTTGCAGTGGTCGGTGCAACTGTACGTGTCGAGGTTGCAGTCGTCACCTTAGCGAATGGCTGCATAGCAAACAACAAAGCTATCGACAGAGCCTTGTTGTCAGGTCGCCAGCGGCTGCACGCCCAAAACCAGACACTCGATCCCCATGTCCTTTGGTTCTAACTTCCTTCATTCTGGGACAATGAGATGCCAGTCTGAAGCAGGTACGCGCCCACTACAGCCCAGAATGTCTAGACTTCAAACTCAACATGCTTTTCAGCAAAGACGTGCAACATCGCGCAACGAACCCTTCCAGATTCAATTGCCGGCACCTTGGTAGAGGTTCTGGTAGTGGTGACGGTGGTGACAGTGGAAAGGGTCGTAGTTGCGGTTGGCACCTTAGCACATGGCTGCGGTAACAACCCAGAAGCTCTTCATGTTCGTTTATTGTCTGGCATGTGAGCAAATAGAAAAGACGCTCCCCCAATGCACACACCTGCAGCATCCTCCAGCCACCCAGCTATCTACTGCTGGGTTTGGCTGAACGTCAAAACTCTCGAAAACCCTGCAATCTTGACGTGGCCTTCAAGCTCATCAGGGCTCTCATACCATCTTTCAAAGCAACGACAGCAAAGGCTTGCCGACACAAACGTGCTCAGCAATATTGCATCCAAGGCGCTTCCGTGTCGGTTTGAGTGGCGGTGACTGTGGCAGTCGTCGTCTTGGTGGTAAGTTGTGATGGAAATTTTCTGTCCGTCTTGCTTTGCTGATGCCCATCTTTGCTGTCGACCCGGCTGCATATCCAACTGCTTTTAACACCCGATTGACAGCCATGTTCTCAACAGCTTGAAACCTGCCATGCCGTCAAGCCTTGCGCTCTTCTTGCGCCATGCATTATCACAAGCAGAGATGCTGTCCGAATGATCCAACTTGTTAAACACTGCTGCAGCCGAGGCTCGTCAGATGTGACAGTGACAGTGGCAGTCGTAGTCTTAGCAGACAGCTGTGCTGCAAGCAAAGGGGCTCTCCCTCGCACTTTACTGTCAGGCTGTTGCAGAACCGAGTGCTTCAGTGACTAAACCGCAGACCTTGAGGCTGATGGCTAGCCTGGCCATCTAGTCTCTGCTTCCGTTACAGTACCATCCATCACTGAAAACACAAGACAAGAGTTTTCTATGATGCAAAGGCATTCGACACTGTTGCTTCCGAGGCACACCAGTGTTGGTATTTGTGGTGGTGACAGTGGAAGTCGTAGTCTCAGTGATGAATTGCGCTTCAACAAAACCACAGCTCTCGATCATGTGTGAGCCATGCACTATGCACCCACTGGACCATTCCCTGTAGCATGTGTGTTTAGTTGTTTCATGCTGTCAGGGTGCTTGTTTGATCTTCGTTTATGGGAGGCAAGGGTCGGGCTAGAGAGTTGCTTTCGAACGAGCATGCTGCAGCGCGAGCTAAAGATATAGCACCCACCCATGCCTTTGAGCAGTTGTAAGGTCTCTGTGCTACTTGTATGTTGCATCAGACCTTGGTGTACTGAAGATGAAAAGTCATCGGCAAAATTTGATTTCGGAGATTAGGTAGGCAGACAGAGCACAACACCGGCACTTCGTTTGGCCCAAGAACATCCTGAACGTACGTACTAGACTAGACTAGCCCTGCTTATAACGGAAGCCAATCACAAAGAGGAAGACTTGAGGGTGCTGTTAAATGAGGCCTAATATGAAGGGGTCAAGAAGCTCCCTGATGGCCCTCGTGCTCCCTGGGTTCCACACAGCACTTTGTAAGCTTCCTTGCATGTAACAATGGAGGAACTGCAGTGTAGAAACATATTAACATGTATTCACCACCGCGGCACGCACAGAACGGGGCTTGCACTGCCACATTGTGCGGGACAGCCACCACAGGTGTCGCAGGTCCAGGCTTCCTCGTCTTCCTCGTGAGCTAGATGTCTCGGGAATATTGCAATCTTCGGTCTTTCATGAATCAAAGATATTGGAGTCTCCAGATGCTGGCACCAGAAAGAGTAAGATAGAACTGAGCAGGAAGCCCAAAAACAGAAAGCATTGAGGTCTTAAAGAAGCGAAGCCGCGCATTCCTCACAGTCGCAGTGATTGTCATTTCTCTGATCCATAGGAATCGAGCATCGCTTACAAGCGAAGAAGCCTTGCCCGGACAATGCTCCGCATCCTAAGCCAGTCCCACACTCGCTGGTCAACGGGCAGTCGCAGTCTGCGCAACTCCAGCGAGTTTCATCTTCGCATCCGCTGCAGTCACACCTGTTGTCATTCCGCGTCGAATTAGGGATCAGGCATCCATCGTCGCATTTGAACTGGACCTTTGCTGTCAGCCACGAACACCGTAGCAGAGATCGCCGCTGCAACCGCAGAAGGGAAAATGACAAGCACAGCTACGGCAATATCGACATCAACGGCGACAGCAGCTTCCACATTTGCCAGCAGCAACCGCTGCACAGCAAAGTGACCAGATAACTAGAAGAACACACAGCACAAGAAGAGCGCACAAAGAAAGGTGAAGTTCACAAAAGGCCAATTGAAGTCAAAAAGGTTTGCTTCACTGACTTGGTTTTTGCTTCTGACTTAATTACTGTACTACAGCATGACATGCTAAGTCAGGAAGACAAATTTCTGAACAAGAGCGATCAAGCCCTGATTGCGCGTTGTGGCAGATCAAGTTGCGAAATGCTGGTATGGCATCTTTGACTGTTCACGAAAGGTCCCTGCTTCGACAAAGGTAGCTCCAAAGTGTTGAGAACACGTAGTTAATCAGTCATCACCCAAGCACGACAAGCGATAAAGGTACCCAGATTCCCGGAGTCTCCAGGAAGTGCTTGGCAGCGTGCTTCTTTCAAATGTTGTTTGTTCTGTCAACAGGATTGCAAAAGAGGCGGAGGCGGAAGAAGCACAGTCACTTAAGTAGTTGTTCTGCGCTAACAATCATACAACCTTGCCAGGTGACGGGGCAGAGAATGCCAGCCTCACAGAGTGATGTGGGGCAGCCGCCACAAGTATCACACGACCAATTACCCTCATCTTCACATTCACCGCAGTCGCAGAAATCGTTGTTCATCTTCGTGCCATCAATGCCGCAGCCATTGCGACACGTGAAAGTGTCGCCTGAGAGGGATTCAAAAAATCACCGCTAATGCCGCTGCAAGAAAAAGACGAGACGACTTTTGATGCTTACGTGCTCAGGGTCCGAGAATACTTGCTACTGCATCAAGTTCAGCCATACAATACTGCGAATTGATTGATCCCCTGCTGCGGCTAAGCTTCCTTGAAACCATTGGCAATACTTGGGATCTGTACCGCTGCTGGCTGGGCATCCACCGTAGCAAGTCTCACACGTCCAGCGTTCCTCATCTTCACAGCTTGCGCAGTCGCAATCACCATTGTTCACCTGATAGCTCTGAAGGGCAAAGCCATCGTTGCACTCAGTAATGTGGCTGCCACCACCTGACGGACCGCCATAACCCGGACTGTAGCTCGGAAGACAGTCTGAATATCGACCGCATGCAGTAGGACAGTCACAGATCATGCAGTCCCAGGAGATTTCATCCTCGCACGTTATGCAGTCGCAGCGGTCATCGTTCTGAAATGTTGCAGGTATCACACAACCATCGTTGCAAATGAAGGGTGCCTTAGCTTATGTCTGCCTTGCATTGCCTGCACACTGAAACACTGTCTTGCGGCATCTGTGTCAAAGCCCACATTCAGCAGCAGAAGGCCTAAACACCACCTTGGAAATTTAAAGCCAATGAAACGTGAAGCTCAAGCTCAACTCCTTTGCATAAGGGCTATTGTTGGTCGTGCTGTGCCAGTATGGCGTGGTGCCTGTTTGCGAAAACTGGGAAACTTGGGGTGCCCTGTTCGAGCTCGCCTGAGATGGAAAATCAGGAACAACAAGCAACAACAAACTTAGTATCAGTACTGGTCAAGCAGCGCAACAGCAACAGCAACAGCAACAGCAACAGCAACAGCAACAGCAACAGCAACAGCAACAGCAGCAGCAGATTCCAACTTCAGTCTGCTCCAAATGGATCTGTCCTTCCGTGCCAGTCGAAGACTTTTCCACTTGCAGCAGCATGTCCATTATGACATCGTATGACGCTTTCTCTGATGTTCCTTCCCCTGCATTGATTTTCTCTACCGCCCTCTCACGCAAGCAACGAGAACCTCGCCGAGACACTTGGGCCAGGCTGACAGGAATGTCCTTTGGAAAAGGCGTGGCAGTCAATCGTGATGTCTGCAACTCTGCAAGAGATTGACACACCCGTGGCATGACGCATTGCAACGATGGATTATGCGTCCACAACACTCCTGCACGCAAACCCTTGCTGGCCAAGGCAATGGTAGTGGCCCAATAGTAGCTGCATGCAAGGCACAATTAGGGCAAGCAGGATCAAAGCCGATCTGCAAGCCATCCGCGACTCGCGGCGGATTTTGCTGATTTGGTGTTAGCTGCTGGGCTGAGGTCATCTTCGCAAGCCACATTTCAGGCAATGTTGCACGTTGATTTGTTGAGTTGTTATGCGTTTCATCAGTGTGAGCTGTATTTCACAACGTTTGCAAGTCTGTTTGAGTAGGTCTCTCTTCGAGGATGGCTACACCCCTGAAGAGTATCATGAGGCTCGTGTGTTGCGCCGATGTTTAAAATGAAGGTACGCTTGAGCCCGGAGCAGACACCTTATTGATGTACCTGGATCCAAAAAAGAGATTGCTAATTCTATCTCTGCGCCATCACCTTACAGCTAATGCCTGGTCAGACAAATTGACAACACCACCAACCCACACCTCAACATGAGGCTGGAAATGCAAAATGGACTGTCATGTGCGAAGAAGCTTCCACCCTGCACCGAATCCGTAGGGCACATGCTTCTGGTGTGAGGCAAGGAGTACTGAGAGGTGAACTCTGGCAAGGCGCTCTGCTTTGGTTCGCCTGGTGCGACTTGCCGATGGCGGTGCTACTCTCGCTGGCCCTGTTGAACATGGTCACTACCCTGCTGTGCCAAACCGGCTATCACATTGATCGGGCTTGGAGCGTTCGCAACAGCATGACACTTCAGTTGTCCCCGCATTCTCAGCAACACTCAGCAGCAAGGTTCCGAGATGCCAACGCCCTCTTGGGTGCAGCGGCGAGCATGTCTGCGGAGACTTGGTCAGGTAGGCGTCCTGTTGCATGTGCCGCCACTGTTGATTGAAGCTGTGCCTTCCCGGCGTCTTAACATCTTACAAACCGCAGGAAGAAGAAACCCAAGCCTCATCGGAAGACTACCTTCTGGCCTGAAGCCACTCACGCAGTCTTAGAGGAGCCTGCCTGTGAGGCCGCGCTCGTCCTCCTCCTCATCGGCATCGGAGTCACCTGTTGTAAAACTCGGCTCAGCAAAATGCTGCAGCTTCTCTTGGACTTCAAGAATCAAAACCATGCAAAGCCACAGTCTGGAGCGTCCAAGGCTCTTGCTACCTGAGTTTGAGGAAGAGCTCATCTCCTGGTGCAGCAGGGTTTCACTCCTCATCTCTTCCTCCTCTTCAATGCCACCAATAAATGTATGAGTGTACCTGTGCCTATTGCGAGCTATCAAAAAGCAGGATGGCCCATCTCTTTAAGCGTCTCCTCCGCTGGTCTTTTCCGGCCCATCTGGAGCCTGGTCAGCAAACCACGCAGACAGCAAGAGGCCCTGCCATCTCAGAAGACCTAGGACACAGCATCCCATCTCCAGATAAGAAGGTTCCTAAGGATCAGCACATCCCTGAACGTCATACTCAATGCAGGCGCACTCGATGGATTTCTGCAGCCGCAGTTTTCGGAGCTGCTTGAAATCATCAGGGCTCAACACCTTCCACGGCTCTATAGCGGCTGGGGATGTCCATGGCTGGAGGGACTGTTTTGCTTAAGCAAATCTGCGACACCTATGAAGACTTGCCAGCATACCAATCTCATGGCCCACCTTCTCGGCCATGAGGTCTTTCCTGATTGCTGAACTTCTCAAACAACAGTTTTCGCGCATGCTGATAGACGACAGTTAAAAAAGTTGACGGTCAGGTCGACAGCTCGTTTGGCATGGCCTTGGATCCAAGGACCTGACGCATCTTTGGCGGTCCCATCTTCCACCTTCCAGGTGCATCATAATTCCACAAGCTGGCGTCACCATGTTCCATGCGAGAGTCGATGCTAGCTCACACCAAACAATGGAGAAATGACTGACATGTCATCCCCTCTCGCTAACGATGCCTTGTGTTTTTTGGACGCAAGGAGTTCGAGGCCTTCAATCTTCTCAGATGCCTCAGAGGCCGACTTGTTACCAGGAATAACACTGCGAACAGTCACTTGCCTGGAGCTCGCCAAACTGTGGAGTCTGGACCTCCCCTCTACCTCAGCTGGCTCTGCGGGTGGGAAACAGATGCGCAGGGTTCGATCGCTCTCCTTGCAACTGCTGGATATGGCATGGATCCCTTCCATCCCACCATACCTCCACGAGGCCCATGCTGACCGCCATGGTAGCTTCTCGGCCACGCAGCGATCGGTGTAGAAGCTGAGGGTGCAGCCTGCGGTCTACGCATGATTACTGAGACATTGGAATCAGAAAGACTTGACATGACATGCTTAGTGGCTCAGTGCGCCATGTCCTCACTCAAGATGCCACACAAGACTTCGCGACGCATTCGACGCCCGCAGGTTGTTCAGTCCCCCATGCTGAGGTCAAGGCTCCCGGTAGGTATTGATGAGACCTTTCACCTACAAGATCACTTGGATGAGCTGACAGGCAGTCAGGGTGACTACAAGAAATGCACTCATACAAGCAACATAGGCGATAGGGTGACCGGGACCAGCTACTGACAAACCCCCTCATACTACAGCTTGTGCCTCTTCACCCTGTCGAGCACGCATCACTAAAACAGCAAAATGCTGGGCCATGCGCTGCCATCGAAACGCCTCACGGAGCTGCGTGAGATTAATCGGATAAGACTTAATGGCCTGTTCCCCAGGTGGCATACTTCATAATAATTACGTACAGTAACAGTGAACAGTAATCATAATGATTACTAATAATAGTCCTTAAGAATCAACGGCTGGCCTTTGTTCTTGTGCTTTCTGAAGCTGCACAGATCTGTCAGCCTTCAAGAGCAGACGGCTCCGGCTCAGGGACTGTCTTTAAGAAAATGCTACGCGAACTGTATTGGGAGGAGTACCACACCAGGCGATACGGCCGAATTCCAATCCATGCTGGGGCTTCTGCTCTTCTTCTGTAAGTATGTTGATGGACCTGCACAAGGCAACTGCTCTGCCACATTGTAACCAGCAACTAAAAACAGAATCTTGAAGCTCCATGTGAGCCTCCCATCATCACAGCATGCAAGCATAGTTAGGACAAACAAGGCTGGTGAGGCAAGCAGCTGACCGCAGCATGTGAATTGCAAGCACATGCCTGGCACAGACCTCTCGAATGGTGTTCAAGCCTGGGCTGCGACAAACCCGAGCATTGCATGCCACCCGAGCAAAGAGTCGCGCTTGGGCCATCAAGCCAAACTTAGCTAACACACTGAATCGCAATCAACAGCCTGGTCTAAGAGCAAAGATTGGTTGCGAGAGCCGTAGCGGAGGGATGCAGGCTAAATGAAGCTCTTCAAATCATCTCCGACTTTCGAAGTCTGACTGGAATAGGCGCGTCACCAATTTCAATCACCTCAGGAGAGTTGGCCTCTGTCACGAAGTAGCGGACCTCGTGATTCAGGAAGCGTATGAACAAAGCACCCGTGGAGGCTCCTAGCAGTCTAGATGCTGGCAAGCGGCTACGTGCAAGATCACGGGTCGAACATCATCCTGGTGGGCAAGCAAAAGTGCCATCGCGCACCAAAGCCAGAGGGGTATACCAGTACTGGTAGCAATCAGCCGGGCTGGCAGGCGGCACTGCCGGATGCGATGCCTCTTCCATCCAGGGGACAGGACCCAACATATCCACTCTTATGACTTCTGCTTCAGGCTGCCCCTGCTGCCAGAATACAGTCTACAGCGCTCATCATCCAAACAGGGATCACTTTGGGATACCGCAGCCAGCTAATCGCCGCCTCTACCAGCGCAGCCATCACTTTGGTGACCTCCTTCTGGGTGGGGACCTTCCGCCAAATCAGGTCCGCTGTGATTGCCAGTGCAAATGGAGCAAGGCTGAGAGATGGACCAGGTACTTTTGCAAGAACCTTCACAAGCTTCGTGGCAGACCAGATTCGAAGAGAAGAAGTGGGATCTGCATTAGGTATGATAATGCTCAACTCTCCCCGCAGCCAATCTTTCCCAATAGAGATTAGGCGAGACACTGGCCGATGATGCATGATGTAGCGTTCTTAGCCCTGGATCTGCAGCCGAAGAGCGGATAAAGGTTCAAGACCTGCAGCTGGTGCCGTCCAATCAACCTGGCATGGCACTTGATTCAACCATTTAACATCTGTTGTCATTTTGTTGGTTTGGCTTGTGTCGGAGGTTCGGCTACCAAAGCATGGCTACCAGACTTTGCGCTCGCAGGATCACCGAGCAAATGAGCAAAGTGTGATTCAAGTAAAGCGATCAATGCTCCAGATTTGATTGGAGGACTCAGGGGTGAGCACGGCTGGCAGCAGAGACAAAGGCTGTTCTGGCAACAACACCTGCAGGGAATGTTGCATTCCGTTTGCTGGCAGTGGGAGGTGCTGTGTTGTGCTGCTGGCCACCGTGGCAGCTCCCCGTCCAAGTTGGCAAGAGAAGTCACTTCCGCAGCCTCTGCTACGCCGCCGCACTCTCAGCCACAACCGCCACCACAACACCACTGATGTCAATGTTGTTGTTCGTGCGGCTACTCTGCTGCTGCTTACGTACTCAGACTACTATTCCTGCCGTCTGCTCTGTGTGCCTGGCAACGAGGTGAAGCATTAGCAGGCGGAAGAGGAAGGGCTCGCCGCCCTGGCAAATAACTATGCAAATGCTGAGCGACCGCAGTGATGTCATTTAGTCGTCTGAACCTGCAAGTCCCCTTTCAGATTTTTGAACCCGTACTGCCAGCCTGGAATGCACCTACTTCTACACGACGTGGAGGTGCCACTGCAATGATACAACAGTACTTGCTCTTTCAAAATCGCGCTAGCATCTCTCCCACCTTGCTCAACCGCTGTAGGAGCTTTTCAGCAAGCGTCTGCGGATCATTGAGCAAATCCTAAGAAGGTCTTGGAGCACCCATGCAGACACACCCACTGGAAGAAGCCTCTCCACTCAGTGTCACTTCGATCCGCAGGTGAAGATATGCACCATTGTCTAAACTCCTAGTATCCCCCTAATAGCCCTTACAGTAGTCCCCTAATAACCCTTGCAGGAGTTTAGATTATGGCTCATATGCACCTCCGTAAGTTCCCAGCAATGGCCACAAAGCTGACCACCGAGCTGTCCTTCTTGCCGTTCCTTCTTGCCTTCTCACACGCACAATGCTGGATGAGTCAAGCCCTAAACCTAAAGACTAAATAGTAGTTTCCATGTTATTCTCCATTATCCCCATATAAGCCCAGTTTTCCCCCGATACAACCCAAAATAGTCCCAGTTTCCATTTCATGTTTCATGTTCTTTCCCATTTGATTCTCCATTATAGGATGATTAAGCCCTGTAATCCCTATATAACCCCTATAATCCCTAAAGTTTCCATGTTCTTTTCTATCATCACTAATTTTAAGCAGTCCCTATATAACCCTAACATAACTCCCTAAGACTAGGCAGTGAGGCATGGATGCCATCCTCAAGAGCAGGATGCAGATATAAGGCCCCGGCCGCCTTTTTCGCAGCCTAAGCAATTCCAAATGGCAGACATGCACAAGGTTATGCCAAGTTTGCCTAACATGGAACTGATCTTGTCTAGGGATTGCTGCTTTTTCCTTGTCATCATGTAAGATTGTACATGAACCGTTGCATCCAGGATGCTTTCTTTGCTCTTTTGAGCCGCTTTATTCTGTTTCCTGTCTTTTTGGCACCCACGATGCCCATGACGGCCTCCGAGCTGAAGCCGAGCAGCGAAACGAGCAAAGGAGGAAGCCCCACAGGACCGAGCCTCATTAATGTTGTCATCCTCTTCTTCATCTTCGCTCTCATCCAGGATGCCTTCCAGCCCCTGCATAGATCGCGCGTTGCTGTAGCTACGCACTCTACCTGACGACGTGTATCATCACCACACTTGCAGGCAGTTGCCCCAGGCCATCATCAGGTAATATCGGGCAGAAACCGCGGCAAAGCGCATGAGAGCTACCCTGGTTCAGCCTTCGTCTTGTTTCCAAGGAACAAGTGCGCCAAGGCCTTCACATGAACAGTTCGTATCAGTTGTGCGAACGCAAGAAGCCAGTGAGCCTCCCAAAGTTTCCAGCAACTAAGAGCCTTGCTGCTGCAATCTTCAAATCGGGGTGCAGCAGTCCAGCACCTCGACAGGCGCAGCGGCAGCAGCATCGGCAGCAGCAGGCTCCAACGTATGATGTGGCATGTGGAGAGTGTACTGATGGCTCATTGCTCCTGGGCTCTTGGCTCATGAGGTTGGCCACGTGCGTGTCACACCAAACCTTCACAGCATACCAGTTCTCGGAACCTTCAGCTTCTGGCGGCTTTCCACAGACTCAGTCGCTTGCATTTTGTCGGTACCTTAGCTCCATGAATGATGCGGTACGGAACGGACGAAGGGCTGCGCTTCTCTTTTCAGAATGCGCAACGGCAGAAACACTGTGGCGACCAGTGATGTGATGCGAGCTGTTCCTGGCTGCTATCCTTCTGCCTGCTCCTACTTCATATTTCCCTTCCGGAAGATGTGTCTCTGAAGGGACCTAGGTCCTCTTGAATATGCAGTCAAGCTTCATCGTAATGAAGACTGCGCACGCATGCCGGCATACCTGACAGGACAAGGCTGAGCCTCCTTTGACACCAGCTGCGAACAATAGTAGCTGTTACTCCGTAGCTTCAAGTGGCCCTGTCTACGCAGCAATCCTTGCGACTCAACTATGACCAGCGCCTCAGTCTCAGCCTCCTTCAGCCGCGCGAAGAAGAAGTCGCGCAGCTCAAAGTTCACCTCAGGTTTGCACAGGCTAAACCAACTGGAAGCCATCACGAGAGAAGCGGGACACACAGCAGAAAGGCCCACCACAAACCTTACTTGTCCATAATGTATAGCACAGCCTTGAATAACATGTGCCAGAATGAACCTGAGGCAGTGACCTTCTGGTTCTTGGACTTTTGGTTCATGTGCGCAATGTCACGCACAATGTGGGTGAAAATGCTTTTCCGCAGGCCCTTGTCCTGCCCAGCCATGCTCCGGATGCTAAAGGGGACTGAGAGTAGAATGCTGGGCTTCCAAAAAGAGGCCTGGGACTTGAAGAGCTTGAAGTACACTGGCAGTGTCTTGCTGCACGGGAACCTTTGGTCTGGAACTGGTTGCGCAGCACTTTGTGAGATGGAACTGCACTCTGAGAATCAAGCTGATTTCGATTGCGAAGCAGGATCAAGGCCTGCACATCATGTGGACCAGGCTACCAGCTGCTTGTCAATAGAATTTACACATTGGCCACACATAAAATGCAAAACTTGGAAATGCCTGACCTACTCACGAATGCCAAGGCAAGTGCCACAGGGGTTCTGCAGTTGATCGATACTTTGTTGACTTTCAGAGTTGATAGTTTCCATAAACAGGGGACCCCAATATAGACCCCCAAGTACTATAATATTCTTGTGAGGTTCCTCAGAAGGGCACCGCTAATTCTGGGAAACGTCCTTGTAGTCCAAGCATATGCTCAGAGGACGCAACTCTCCTTGTAACTTGCAAAAGCTCTGATTTGTGATGCCCTCTAGACGCAAAAAAAAAACTTGTTGGGCCAGATTTGGGGTCCAAGAGCACTCTAAAGGCAGAGAGCAGGCTTAAAGACCCTGAAAGAAAAATCTCAGCCCAAAGTCAGGACACTGCTTCTTGATCAAGAACTCGGCTTAAAGAATTAAGGGTGACTCAAGAGCCGATCTTGAAATCTGACGAGCTTATAGACGTTTTCAGAAATTGAGGGGTAGATATTGCTTTTGGAGCTACTCCTTCCGGACCTCGCCGGCGAGACCTCTCGTCATTTTAAGGCACACTGGAAAGTTGCATGAAAAATAAAATAACGACAAAAACTCCGGCTTCAGCAGCTTTCCTACTGTGAATCTTCCTCTTCCTGCTGTCTTTCTCCTTCCCACTCTCATTCGTACATAACTCCTGCAGGTTTCACAGTCTCAGGAGCGTCAGAGCCCAATTACGTAGAGTCGAGTCACCCAAAGACACCCTAGAATAATCTTGCATCATGTTTCCTTTGCTTCCTTGTAGTACCGGGGGGGCACCCAAATTAATCATGAGCTAGGAGTAATGAAGCTCTCCGACTCTCCGTCTTTCAGAGCTGTGGTAGAGGGGCCTGCACCAAAGTCGTCCGCATGCTGCTGTGCATCACCTCGAAGTGATCATTCAAGGCACCTGAGATCGACAGGGTTTTGCTCTGCATGCGATGCTCGAAGAGCACCTTGAACTGTGCCAAGTTCGCAAACCGGATGCCAAACCTGAGATCCAGACTGATCAACAAGTCCGGAAAAGCCTGACGTCCAGGTACTACCAGAAAAGCACCAGGACAAGCTTGCAAAATGGTGCTGATGTGACCGGGCCCAGAAGAGCAATCCATATGATCCTTCCTTACTTTGTGAACTTCAGCGCTTATCAGTCTGCTACTCGTCCGCTCATAGACTTACAGAGCCAAAGGTTCAATACCAAGACATGCTGCCTTCGCCTTCTGTTTGCTCTAACAGTTTAATGCAGTTTCAGACATTGAGCTACGTTATTAACAAAGACGGCGCCTTTGCCCGGTCAGGAAAGCTTGGAGCCACATGTGCCAAAAACATCACCTGCAGCAAGAAATAGAGGCACTCTTGACGCAAACGTTGCTGAGTCTTGGATCCACTGCAAGCTTAAATCGCCACTGACTCTCTGGCATAATGACAGGCCTGGCCTGCTCAGCGAAAGAGCTTGACGGCTTTTGCGGCTTGAGTTTGAAGATCTCCATCTGGCTGTCGAAGTGAGACCTCTCAAGCTTCATAAGCTAATCTGACGAGTCAAAAACCGACCACCATGGCCAGGACATGGATCGCGTGTCTTGGCCCCTACTCAGGATGATGCCACTGCTGGTCGAACTCCACGCTGTATGCCTACATGGCCGGCAATGGCAGAGATTCAGCTGTGAACAGTCCTCCTTTCCTGCCTCTGGGTCCCGTTTCATGAGATTCTGCAGCTGCGGCAGCGACATGACCCGCTCCTTCTCCTTTGCAAGATATGCTTAGAAACGGGGAGCATACCTCATCGCTTCTTCGCAAGGAAGAATCCCAATGCTGCGCCTTGTCATCATCAACCGTTGCCACGGCTGCCATAGTGCCCGCGCACCGCCCCGCACCTTCTGAAGACTTGTCAAACATGATGGTCGCTTCTGGGAATACAGGACAAGTGATTCTTCAAGAAAAGCAGCTTGGACTGAGTTCGAGACAGGGTTGTTAGCGTCTTCTCGGCACCGTGGCAGCCAGGTCTGCTTAGCTTGATGTGTTGGATGGTTATGCTGCAGTCAAGCTTGGGTTGAAGTCTGGCTACATGTGTGGTGCTTCCCGAATGCTGCATATTTAAAGGAGGCTGTCCGACAGGCCAATTGGTCAGAGCGTGTGGTCTTGGAGTGCTGGTGTGACTGCTTAAAGCATGCTGAGATGGATAACTGGATAACTGACAACAAGCCACAAGCTTCTTGCTGCCTGGTTGGGCATCTGCATGGGTCAGATCAGGCCATTGTCAAGTAAGTTATCAAAATCCGCAGTTTTGACTCCGCCACGTAGTCGGTGCATGCGGATGCAGGGAGTAGTGTACACTCCACGCCACTGTAGAGCTTTTGGGAACTGACGCCAGGCATCCGCTGATGCTCGATGTAACAGTGAAAGCCGGCCTCGCAGGCCATGGGTGGTCTAGGGCAGGGTTGCATAAGGATAATGGAAAAGAAAACAGAAGCTACTATGAAGGATTCAGGGTATATAGTCACGTCTTGGAACGTCTGCTGTGACAACATGTCATTTCACAAGCCCTTGTGTGGCTTCCACACTTGCCTCGCTCAGCTGGCCTTCATGGACGCGCGCACAGCGCTGCCACGCTGCGGCCAGCGCCTTGACCTTTCTTCTTTCTCCGTTTCTCCGAGCATCAAGCAACGACAGTTTAGTTGAAATGTGCACTCGGAAAGTGCACAGACTGAAGTCTTAAGTAGTCGAGCGGAAGCACCATCTTGTCGATGGCTTGGTTTCCCATGCACCGGACCACCACAACTTCCTGGGTAATTCCACATGATGCGAATTGGATTCGCAAAGATGTCAAGGAAGATGTGACTTCCTCTAACTACTACAAGCACATCCCATGACACCTGCCTAGTTTGAGCCTTGTACTGGCCTTTGTAACATCGGCTGTTGGGGAGCTATTCTGCACTCGGCCAGGATGCCCCGATTCCAACAGATGATTGAAGAAAGCGCGACTCCACTAAGCCGCTCAGACGTCTCAAGTCTGTGTCTCCTCTTACGCTCACCTTGGAGCTGGCTCAGCCAATTCGAGCTTGATCTTATGCTGACTAGAAGGGAAAACACGGCTGCAGGCCTCGCCAGCTTCGGCCGAGTGACAATGTCCGAGGCAGCTGCGTGCGCCGTTTCTGTCTGCAGCACGGCTGCATCCCAAGGATGCATCAGGAGCTGCATGGCGCGGCGCAGGTGCACGGTTTCCTCACCGCGGGGCCATGAGCTGCTGCTGTCGTTCCAGTTACACTGACCATGGCAGACATTCCGACCTTGCCGGGCTCCGCGTATCGGAACACCCGAACCACGGGCACGAAGGCGACGCGCTGTTTCGCTGCAGCTTTCGACTGCCGCCTGCGCAGCGCAAAAACCACCGACGCATGGCTTCGTGCTACCTACTGGTAACATGTTCTGCTGCTGTAGGAAGCCTGTTGCACAATGCCAGAGCATTCACGGCCAGACTCAAGGAAGCTGTGTTTTCGGCCTACAGAGCAGGGATGAAAGCGATGAATGCAGCATGCACGACGATTCCGTGACTTCTTGAATAGCGAAATGACAATTTCAACAATGGCCTCCAGAATTAGCCGGCCCTTGCTCGATCTCATGAATGGTTCTGTTTGCAGCAAAGCTCCTGCAAACTGAAAGAACAGCAGTCTCTCAGGCATTCGTTCCTCACAAAGGCAGGAACACAGTGAAGAATCGCTTGCCCTCCTGCCAGCTGGCCAACAGTCATGCTTCTGCTGATTCGCACGACGCTCTTCGTCGTGAGGTCCAGCACTGGTGCTGCCTGTCGCGTCTGTAAGCCTCATTTCACACTTGACTGTAGCTAGACAACAAGGGGAAATCTTCTAGTGACCATGTCATTTTGCGAGGACCCTAAGGAGTCAGCCTTCCTCACCTTCGTGCTCTTTGGCTAGAGCTCCCAAATACCTGCCGCGCAGTTCCTACACCTTCTACAGTCCACTGTGTTTTAAACAGAGACGAATTCAACAACTTGAAGCCACTTCAATGCCTGCCACGCCCAGGGAGCGGCGGAACTGAGCAGCATCTGCTTTGCCTCGGATGCTACGCCCGATACCATTGTTAGAGCTAGGCTCACCTTCGAAAAGGGCTTGCCGCTCACAGGCTGTCGCCTGACAGAATCCACAGCCTGAACGCAAAACCTTCCAGCACGAAGTAGTTGTTTTCCAATTTTATGGGAGGGGGCGCTGAGTGATGTTGCATCGATGCGCGGCGTGCTGGGTTAGATGGCCCAGTCTGTGCAACTGATTGGTTGACGCCAGGGTCCGGACAAGAGCGTTTTCAAGCCAATCGTTTGTCGAGTGTGCTCTACTGCTGTGCAGAGTTAGCCTCCTCTGCAAGTGCCCTCTGAACTCAGCATCAGCCAAGGCCTGCATGTAAGGCGCTGCTAGAATCGGAAACCGCCCCCTGACCCCAACTACTTTCGTGCTTTGGTTCCACGACTCTGAAAAAAACTACTCTCTGCGAACAGCTCGTGGCAACTGTAGGCGTGCTTTGCAGCACTGGCTACACGGGAGGTCACATCTTTGGAAGCTTGGGTCTCACTACTCCTTTGTCTTCTTGGGTCAGCACAAGGGCAGGCAGCACAAAATCCTGAGCTCTTGTCAAAAACTCGAGGAAGATGTGCCTGTTTGTGTCCGTCCAAGCCACCGAAATCTCACCCAGTGCGAGTGAACGCTAGGCCGCACTACAGCCATCGAGGCACGTGGCCAGGTTGCTCCGCCCCTTCTCGGGGAATGATGCGCTGCTTGCGTCGCTTACTGCCATCAGCGCTATAAAATTGCCAAGCTTGTGAAAGATGCTTGTTAAAGAGTTGAATTCTGCATTCGGATCATAAAGCAGCATTCTTGTGCTACTAAAGCCCTGCCAGGTCCTTGAGCCTGCTTCTCTCGCGCTTGGTCCAGGAGCAACCAACGTCGTACAGCTAGTGCGGTGCCGCTGTTTTGGCTGTCGTTGGCTCGGAAAGAGTCCAGCTGTGATCCAGCACGGGTGAGTGCAGTTGCAACAATGACCTTGAAATAGTCATGCCATTGGCTGATGGTTTCTCTCATCCATGCTGACGATTACATACATTTACAGCTTGCCGTGTACTTTCGTTGGCACACTTGGCAGGCTCTTAGTAAACGCCGCCAACTACTCCGCCAGAAGCCGACTTGTTTCTCGGGTTTCTGCTTACAAAAAATTGCCTGGCATTTATTGGGTCATGAGTCGGCATCAGGCAAGCGTGCGGGTCAGGCATAACAAGTAAAAGATGGCTATGATTTCCTACTTCCATGCAATTGGCCCAAGGATGCTGCAATGGCTGTGGCGTCGTCCTGAGACATTGGTAGGGCACAGGCCAGACTCAGGCATGATCAAGCTTAACCAATGTACGCCTTAGACTGCCTCCTTCCTCTGGGAGCTGAGATCATGACCACTGTGCTGTTCGAGGAGTTTGCTGACCATAGCTTCATCGCTTCATGCACAACCTCCAGGATCCAGGCATCGTAAAACTGGAGACATATAAGTGCGTATACATGCATTATTCTTCAATTGCTCGTGTGGTGTATCATGCCTGCATCATACTTAACCCTGTATGGGGCACGTTCCGACTTTCATCGTACCAGCGAGCCACGCGGGCCACTCGGGCACGCCGAGTTCTCGTGGAAGGTCGGTCACTGGCTGCGCTTGCCCTAGCATTAATTGGGCGCTGTTTGTGCGAAGGCGAGAGCGTGTTAAAACACTGTAGGATGCTGTAGGAACCCTTTCCCTCACATCAACGTGCGTCATGTGTCTACACATGTGTTTGCGCTGCCAGAAATTCGGTGGTGGGAGTGTTCATACCTTGCTCGAGTTGACAGGCTTGACCCTCCTGGCAGGCTACTTCCTGTGCTGGCCTGCCAAGGCTTCGAGTCTCAGATCTCTGGCCAACTGCGGGGCTTTTCGGCGCTCAGTCTGTGCTAAGCCGGAGCTAGGACTCCAAGCTCACCTCAACTACTCACTTAGTACAGTACTGGTTTTTGAGCAAATCGATCAGCGTTGCCAGGGGTTAGCGGATAAAATCCTTGGTACAACTGACGCAGCACCAACCTTGCAGCCCACAGGCGCGCCGACTGCAATCTCAAAATCTAACTTGGCGCAAAACATTAGAATCTGCAACTAATTACCGTTAGGCGTCTCTGGTGGATGCTCAATCAACCCTACCCCTCGACATTGCAGACTGCCTTCACATTGAATGCCAAAGGCCGTGAATTTCACGGGGCCTGTGGTGTTTGCGCCATTGAGGCAGCAGAGTGATTTGATTCCGCTCTTCCCAAGTGACTACATCCTCCACTCGGAAATTTCGGAGATTGTTTTCAATACGGGCACATTTGCAAGAAGCAAATGAGAAGCGTGAACCAAAAGTTGCTGTTGCATCTTGCAAGCGAGTCCCCCATCCATGATTCGCCAGTGGGTACTCCGTTGGCACGTATACCGTATACCGCATAGGTGGCAGATGTTTGCAGGTTGATCCCTGTACCCTCTCAAACCCTCCTGGGCGTGCCTCCTCTAATGCCCGCTCTGTGACGCCGTGCTTCAGCAAGTGTCCGGCCACTGTTCGGTCTGGCAGCCCGCGCGTGTATTAGACATGTTGTAGCTTGGGAAAACTGCGGCACGCTCAAAATTAGCTTTCTGGTATTTAGATGTATTTAGATTTCAGACCTCTGCCGCTCCAAGATTAGCACCATTCGCATCTTGCATGTGTGGTATCTCACCATTCAAGGTTTTTTTGATGGAGCACATCTCATGCCAAGGATCCTGCCAGCTGGGCTTGTTAGAGGGGCTCTAGTCCAATTCGGACATATGCCATATCTGGACAGCAGGAGGGAGACTCAAGAAGTTGATCTGGGGCCCAAGGTTTCGCTGCTGGAGACTGACTCTGGAGCAACAAGCCAGGCAGACTCCCGCAAAACTCGAACAGGCCATCGGTTCCTGGAAGCAAGCTGGGAAAGGACGGTGCAGCAATCAGGTCCTCCTCTCAGAGGCCTACTGCAAACGCTGCAACATCGCGCAGCGATGAGGTCATAATGCAATGCTCGGTCAACTGACCCCGCAGTCTATCTAGAGTGCCGCTGCAGTATCCTTGAACCTACAACATTGTGACATGTCGGCATCTGAACCTGCTGCTGCCACCCTGATGCGCAACCACGCCTAAGATAAGAAGCGCTTCCGCGTCAGCCGGCAACTGATGAGAGACCACCTGGCCATGAGGCTCAGCACACAGCCTCCATCTTCTCCCGGGAGAGCAGGTACGAGGCTTGGCTAGGCCTGTGGCTCAGCGCTGATGCCACAATCACGGCCAATAGCCAAACCCAGCGAGCGAGTGAGCCTGGCAGCAAGGAGAAAGATCAGAGCATCTCTCAAAACGAACTGCAAGGCATGTCAGGGCTTCGCAAAGCCGGGGTGGCCGGGGACAGACTCGCAAATGACCCTGGCCTTGGAAGATTACATGGGTCCATGTATAAGATTCATAGAGCTGCTCAAGCGAAACCGCCAAGTGCTGGGCGCGCTTGCCACCGCCCATGCAGATGTGCCCTCCGGCATCTTTGATCCGCTGGGCCTGTCATGTCCACAGTTGAGTCAACGGAGAGCCTCAGGCGGCCTCAGGTTGCAAGCCTCCCCTTCATCGTCCGGCCGGTGATCTTTCGTGAGTTCTTTGACCTTGTGAGAAACCACCGCGAGCAGAAAAGGACAGATTTCTCTTCAAGTCATGTCGGTGCCTGTGAGAAGGGACTGAGCTTGCGACTATGAAGCACTTGCCGCCATTTGCCGCGTCGGACAGCCGAGCCTTAAGTGTTGAAAAACAGCTAAGCCTGGATCTAGCCTGCAGCGTGCGAGGTCATGTCAGGTTCTGGCCAGGATCGCGCGAGAGTCACCCACGTGGGCAGTGTGCACCTCAACGCGCGGAGTTCTTTCATGCTTCCTGTATGAGTGCTGGGTTTTGTGATACTGGGTGTCCTCAGAAATGGTGAAATGGCCATCTCGCTGATAACGTGGCATAAAATGAGAGTTCATGCCATCCGTCTATCCCCTCACGCTGCACTACTACTACTCTGAACCTCAGCTTTGCGCGGTGGTGCCAGCTGTCATCTTAGAAGACCTGGGCTGTTGAAGTGTGCTTACCAGTTGGAGCACAAGCTGGCACGGCTTCCAGAAGAAGACCAGCATGAACTACTCCCGAGCGTACATCCCCGCAGTATGTGTGGAGAAGCAAGCGACTTCTGCGTTCACGCGCATCCTCTGGGGGCACGGCTCTGTATCCTGACTTTGCGTGCCTGCCAAGTCATGAGCCGCTGGGTCTCTCTCTGTGTAGGAGAAACCCTGTTTTGAGGAGTCCTCGGCACTTAGTGTCCCTTGCAAGGGTGTCACAGGTCTGGTTCGAGCAGTCAGCAGCGCTCTAGCTGGAGGGGCCTCCCCGAAGCACTAGCGCAACGGTGGCAGTGGTCCCACTGCTGTACGCATCTGCCGGCACCTGCCTGACCACTTCAGTCAGTCAGTCAGTCAGTCAGTCAGTCATACGCCGGGCGGCGCGTGGACGGGCAAGAGCTGACCAACAGTGCGGTGCCAGACAACAGGATTTTGTACAAGTCTGGTGATGCCTGACCACTTAAGGAGCTGAAATTGGATACGGAAATCTAACGAAAACAACTTGACTTGAAGAAGCAACAATGCGTTTCCTCTTGGAAAGCTTCATGCTCTCGTGCCTGAGCATCTCCTGCTGAGCTTCGGAGAAAGCCGCTTTCAGAACCTTTTGGCACCATGGACCGCGATGCTTTTTTGCAGATGCAGACCGGGCTAGGATGCAGCAACCATAAACAGAACGGCTGCAGGAGAAGACTGGAGCCTCTGGTGGGTTCACGAGAAGCTCTGGGTCTCCAAAGATTCGCTCAGGCAGGAAGCCTTGCACTCATCAGGCATAAATACACGCAAATAGCCAACGGAAATGCTTGCTTCCAATCTCGCGCCCAGAGAATTAGAACAAATCGCGGCTGTCGTGTCCTCGAGCTATCGCAGCACAACGATGTCCAGCGGGTCCATGGCCATCGAAAACGCCGTACAGCGCGACACTCCCTGGCGAATCGCAACTGCTGACGGGAACAGCCCAGACGCCCGGAAGCGCCAATTCTTGGCCTCAACAACAGCTTGGCCCGGCCTTGATCGCCCCACGAGCACATCGCCAGCCTCAGCTATTGGGGCTGCCTGCTTGATCAGTGCCGGTGCTCCTGTCGTCTACTGCCACCGCTGTTTCATGATTGGCCTGCCGTTGGCGGCCAATCCGTGCTCAGTTCTTTGACATGACAGCTGAAAAGTCAACAGTGGCAAAATGTGCGACCAGGGGACACCAAATCGTCTTGATTCGGCACTGTTGGATCTACCCGATGTCCCCTCGCACAGACCTAGGCTCGATGAACTGGCAGATGCTCTGACTCGCTTACATCAGTGCCCATGAAGTTTGGAAAGAAACGCTCTGCACAACGGCCATTTTATGACAGGACATAACGGCTTGAATCTTATAACGTGTCAGTAGAAGCTGTGGTCTGTGGACCCTACACAGGCAACACCACTGGCAACCAGACGGGACATCGCATCACCTCAACAAGCAAGAGCAGTGCTGTGGCACGTGTGACTTCGAAGTGTGTTCACGGGCCTGGGAAGCATGTCACCGTCTTCCTGAGCGTGTCTGCTGTCTCGTCGCCAGGGACCTGGCCCTGAACCACGAACCTTGCTTTCAGCGAAAGCTGTACGTACCAGTGTTTCCTGCAACTCGGCTTAACCCTGATCACAGCAGATTGGTTTCAGACCTTCCTGTTACACACAATCAATACTGGCTATGGCGGCTTGAATTTCGATGTTGACTTACCAGTGAGAATCTCTGAGGCGGCAACTCCCACAGATGTTCAGAACTCGGCCAGCAGACACATGCTGATTTCGCGAAGCACCAATTGGAATTGATGTACTTTGCGTAAGTTCTTGGCTCTCATGCAGTTCACTGTGCATGACAGTGTGCGTGTGTGTCTGTGTCATCGAGAGATGCAGGCGTGCTCCAAGTTCCGGATGGCAGACTCCAATGCACAAACGTCTGCTTGGTGACAACAGGGATGTCCGGGCCCAGTGCTTCTCGTCATCTTTCTGCCCCTCAGCGAAATGTGGAGACCTCGATGCAAAAAAAAAAGCAAATCAGGGTGTAGGTATGCGTTCATGTGACAGACTTTGCTGTTCGATGCTCCACGTCAACCCAAGCACGATTGTGCTAACAAGACTAGACAACAACAGCCACATAATGTACCGCTCACACGCTTGCTAGGTCTTGCAAACCTCACATTGACTGGATGCAGAAAGACCGTTTGGTCCAAATATGAGGAGCGCGCAGAGGGGCTGAAGATTCTCCTAAAACAAGAAGCAGGGGGGCTGCGGGCCAACCAACGGGCGACAACATACGACGATGCATGTCGGCCTGCCTGTCGCAGGAGTCGCGAGTTGCTCGGCGTCGAGGCCTGCCACCGGTGCCTTTCCGGGATGAGGCCAGTGTGACTTACAGCGGCTCTCAGTGTTCTGGTAGTGCAAAATTCTGACATGTCAAAAACCACAAGCCTTGTGCTCTGTAGTATCCACTCGGTCTGGTTCACCGTGAGAGCCTGCCAGGTGCCAACAAGCCCATGCTTGTGCCAACCACAGATGCCCATGCCACCAGCAACGTCACAGTCAAAGCACTGGGTACACAGAGCCGTAGATAAAGCGCAGCATTGACTTGGCATGCTTGGGCCTGACACAGCACGGACACTGTCACCCCCTGCAACATCACCGCCACCGCCGCCGCTGCCCTGAGAACTAGGAGGGTGCTACTAATCTTTTGCAGACTCCGAATATTGTGGGGCACCTTCAACCTGATCCTTGTTTGTGGTTCAATGGCAGCCAGCTGTGGTTGCGAAGAGAAGGAAACTTTGGCTGTTCTATAGCACCGAAGGCAAAAAATCCATCACCTTATATTGAGGACCTTAAACCTTGAATGCTTTGGCAGATGCAGACGTCACTCCAAAATGCCCTCCTGTGATTACTTGCGAAACGATTGCAAAATCTATGCAACTGCTTTGAATGTAGATGCAGAACCTACGTATGCCTCCAAAGCTTGTCGTGCTGAAACTCATGCGATTTCCGCGGCCTGATATTGCAAGTACCACATTACCGTTCTCTTATGTACTCCCTTGGGCGATACCATAACCCTGTGGTGCGATTACAATCTCACCTGCGCAAGCGTCTAAAGTCTTGGGGTCCGTTCTTTTGCCACAGCCACAGGATCTTGATCCTAAAGTCCATAAGCCTGACCACGTACCAGGTCTGCACCCTGTACCCTTAGGATCGAACTGGCTCGTGCGCTTCCTGAGCTTGGGTTTGCCGAGATCTCTCCTCAAGGAATTCCTCGGCCTGGCAGCAAAGGGTGTAGCGCATTGGTGCAAATCAGCTGATTGAGTTGAAGCTCTGGATACGTTCACGGGGGCGGACGGCCACACACGCCAACGCTCTCTCTTCGCCTGTTATTTGCTGGAAAGAATTCAATTTGCACAGAGCCAAAATCAAAAAATCAGGAAATGCCCGCACCCTCCACCACAATCCACTTTGCCCTCTGCCACAGCACTCTTACTCAGTGTTACTCTGGTTTACGAGTTGTCTGACATGAGCGGAAACCCTGCTACCACCACGCGTTTGTTGCGTACACCGGCGAGGTTAAGATTCGCAGCCCACTCCCATCTATTTCGTGTTCTTTTTCGCGGCTCGAAACCACAGCCACGTGCTAATATCGAAGCCGAACCATTCGCACCACAAAAAGCTCATAAAGTGAAAATTGTCAAGGTGTTCCTTGCGGGGACGGTGATTTGTGCAGCTATGCAAGTGCCAGCTTGAGGTTTGGGGCCAGGTGCTCTTCGCCTGCTGGCAGGGAGCATTAGGGAGTCCCAACAGCTGCCGCAATATACGAGAACCAGAACCCCATCGACATTCAATTTTCCCGGCACCAGAGCCTCCTCTGGAATCGACATACTTGTGATGTGGTTGCCATTCAGCAACCGCGGGTGCACAGCCTGCCACAATTCAAGCTAGCAACAGCAATGCTGTGTTCATTGCAATGTAGTGCTCCGCAACTCCTCTTCATGCACCGAGTTTGACTACTGACTTTGGTAGTGCGAGCAAGTTGTTTACTACAGCTGCCTTGAAGCTAAATACAGAAGTGCAATGGCTTTGGGCACCTTACAGTCACGATCCATGTCTCATGGCAGAGCAATCCCCACGGAATCCTTGTCGTGCCTGTCTAATCCCTTGTTTCGCCATACACTTACCACAGACAAAGGGTAGATCCCAAAATTATGAACCCCTTTTGGCTATAGATTATATTAAGGCACCTAACATTTAGGGGTACCAAAATTGGACCCTAATTTTGGGAACGACCTAAAAGAGCAAGCACCTCGGGTAGCGCCGCGTGCGGTTCTTCCACATGCTCCGGTACCCGTGGCGCAGCCGCTGGGGTTCGTGGCGATGGTCTCTTTGCCTCGGAAAAATACCATGAGAATATCTGTATATAGGGTTATATAGGATTGTATGGGGATAATGGAAAAGAAAATGGAAACTACTATATGATGAGCCCAATGTAATGTCAATGGCTATACTAAGGAAGGTTACAATTAGAAACAAACTGATAAGTAGCCGCCAGATGGAGATGATGGCAAGAACGGCAAAATCTTTTGCCGCAAGCTGGTCAAGACCTGACGCTTTGCGTCAGAAGCCTGATGCTGAGACTCAGGCAATGTAGTCCTCCAAGGCTCTTGAGGTTGTCTGAGCCTCGCAAGGTCCAAAAAGAATCGTAGGGACACCTACTGTCCGAGTCATGGCAACAGCGCCACCTGTCTTACCGTCGCAACTGAGCAAAGGATGGACAGAGGCAGAAGAAGACATCAAATCGAAGACACGATGTCTTCAGCAGGCCCCGAGAAGGCCTGATTTCCATGGCACAAGATGCAGAGACCGGTCACACGGGGCCTCTGCAAGCTGCCGCTGCAACTTGCCAGCGAACACTTCAAACTCCTGTGAGGGCAACAGGCAAGTCAAAGCATGATCATCAAACAACACGAATGGAACCAATGAAAAACAAGAATCGTAACAACCACGACAAACGGTCGTCGTTCGGGTCCCTGAACGCACAGCCGCGTTCTGCGAGTGTTCTCGAAAAGCCTACGGCTTATCTACCTGCTTCTTATCGATGAGAGTCTCATGTACTTCACGTGGCAGGACTGAAGTCGAGAAGACGGGGATCGCTGCTGCGGAGACTTGGGCAGCCACCAGCCTTGGAGACCGGAGATGCATTTTGCTGCGGCCAGCGCAAGGCCTGCATCCGTGTGAAATCTGCAGCAGAAAGCGCAGCATCATTGTGGCACCGAGTGAACCTATCCTTCAGTAGAGAAGCCAGTATACCAAAATGATGTAGCTTCATGCAGCTATGGCACAAGCAACAGCAGGAATGATGTTAAGTACAACCGACAAGGTCAGTTCACCTTTACAATGATTGAGGACAATCATCAAGACAACAAGCAACACTACAACTAACCCAACCTCCGTCTGCAGCTCCAGTGCCCTCTGCGCCTTTGACAGGTAGAGTTGCTTGACTCAAGACCTTGTCCCCTTGGTTTGGGGGACTGGGTTTGGGGGCAATTGGGGTACATTGGGGCTGAGCACCCAAGAAAGGGACCTGACACCGGGGACTGTGATGCTTTGGAACCCTGCATCATGTGCCTGGAATAATGGACCTGTTGCATCCAGGCTGTCAAAAACCCTAATGAGCTCCAACCAGGCGCTGCCACACTTATAGATTTTTTGTCAACGACTTCTCGGGCCTATCAACCCCTTGTTGATCCTGTTTCCTCGCAAGGTTGGGAAAAGAAAACCAGAGCCAGATGCAAATCACGCCTCTCCCAAAGCCTGCGACAGCCGCAAAAGGCCAGCCATGTGTTCCACCTCATGAAAACACAATTTTGTCATGCACCAAAAAAGTTGAAAATGAACTTGCAGCGGCGGTTGCTAGCGTGAGTTTGCATGTGACCCGCACAATCACTGCACACAGGCTGCACCTCATCAAACTGTTCCAAAACCAGTCCGAAAACGGTGCCTGTACCCATAGTGAGGAGGCGCCATGGATTGATGCACTCTTCAATCTGAGGCCTGAGCTGAGGTGCCGCTGATGTTGCTAGTTGACTCTGGCGGCCGCCGTGTGTGGTCCAGACTCGTTGTACCTGTCACTCAAACACTCCAAGAGGCAGTGGCTACGCAGACCATCTGAAACAAATGAGGCAGGGTCTTATGGGTATCTGGGTGGGTATACATAGGGTTCCTTATAAATATTGGTGAGCATATATATATATATATGTATATGTATATATATATATAGATAGGGTGTGCGAATTTGGAGACCATAGATAAGTTCCATAGGTCATATACCACGTTCCTGGATGTTTTCATTAGGAGCTGAACTATTTCGCCATGACATCAAGCCGACGAACAACCTAAATTTTGAGTCCGCAGCCCCACACCCTATTCAACCTCAACACCAAATGTCTACACTTCAAGCGTTATGTCCTAAACGCCTGCTTTCTCTGGAAGCATTGCCAAGGCAACAAATGCTGTACCACTCCATCCAACAGCTTCTTGCAACAGCACCTGCACCCAGCTGCACATGGTTCGGAGTAAGGAAGGAGGCTCTCCCACGAGGATTTGTCAGGAATGCAAAGAAGTCTGTTCGCCCTGTGGCACTCGGAGGCCCAGACTTCAGCCGTGGACGCTGCACCTTGCCAAGGCGAGTCGCGTGCTGCCACACCCACAGTTCCGACTACGCAAGGGCCTCACTGTGCTACAGAGGACAACAAACAACAGCTGCCAGAGCTCAACATACTCTTCAAGCTGAGCTCAGATCAAGTGAAACTTCGAACTAACCGGGGCCTTTTGCGGCATCTGACGAGAGGAGCGAGTGGCCGTTGGATACCTGCTGTCTTGATGCATGTGACATGGATGCCTTGAGGAGGCCCGAGGCTAGCAGTGGAGATCTCAGCTAAAAGTGCTGAATCATACTCGCTAGAGACTCCGACACAAGGATTCCAATGCACGCGATACTTGCAGCCCGCACCCAGCTGACTGTCGAGCACGAGCGGAGAGCGAGACATGTCCTCCTCACGCTGGTCTGCTGCGCTTCGCATGTCTGCTGACAGGAGGCTTTCTGCATCTACCACCTTTGATTGAAGTTCCAAGCGTCCTCCATCTGTGCTAAGGCGAGCAGCAGCTCGATCCGCAGTGCGCAAGTGCGGGTCCTTTGGCCGAGCGCGCAGTAACTTGTTCAATGCGATCTGTCAGTCGGGCACAGCCCTGTCTTGGCTCTACAGGCATCTGCCGGGCACCGCACCCGCGGCGAAGGTGATCGGAGCCGGCCTCGAAGAAGTGTTACATGGGGGGGCAAGGGATATTGGGGTGACAAAAGCCACGTGGAGTTTGGTTTTGTCGAGCGCTGAGGCCACATCCATTCGTTTGTCCAGCTCGGGCGATCACAGGCTTTGACGGGTCCTTGGAATTTCATTGCATACTATTCAATTTCGGAGCCAGATACGTCAGGTCCACGAGGAAAATCTATTCCTCTCCACTTCTCTGATTTTCTTTTTGAAGCTCAAGCATGGTGAATGAGCCCACCATCCCGGCGAAAACAACGAAACAACAGATCAGGTTCCGGCCCATAGCTGCGGGACATCTCGCCTCGGTAAGGAACACACCTGCTACCATCTACAACACCAGCGCCTTGTGTGCCTGATATGCTGGTGCACACGCCTCGGTGCGCTGCGGCCTCTGCAATACACTCATCATGGAAAGCACCTGCAACAGAAACGGCTGAACGGTGCAAACCAATCTAAGTGCCCCTTTGTCTCAATCCCTTGGGCCTCTTCTTCCAACTTGTCATAAGTGTCAGACTTTGCTCGACTTCGACTGGTAACCTGGTGCAGAAAGTCTGACAGCATGCATCCTTCCGGTCTAGATACAAACAAAGCATTCTGCCATTCAAAATTCAAAAACTCTGTACTCTCTCTCTATCTCTCTCTCCATTAGCAAAAACCCACAGGTTGAACTTCTGACCTCAGTGCGGGATGCGGTTCTAGAAGGTGTCGGCCTCCTGCGATTGTCCTGTCAGAGTGAGGGCAGCTACTTTCAATACCGCCAAGGTCTGCTAGCAGCCGGCAATTCCGCCTGCACAGCATCGCTCGCCCTGCCAAACACATCGCGCCACAGCTGATTCTACGATCGGGTGAGCATTGAGGATATCGGGAAGGCTTGGTCCATTTCATATATCTCAAGCCCAACCATGCGAGACATGTTCTGCCTCAGGGCCCGATGCGGTACTGGATCTGATCTGCTGGAACCTCACAGAGCCAGGATAGCCAGGACGAAACGGATGCAGGTGAACTCCAGCATGCTGCAGGCCTGGGCTGCTCGCACCTCGAGTGCTACTTGTAGCGCTTGCTGGTCGCCTCAACTGAGAACCCACTCCCTTCCATGCAAATACACACGAACGTCAGCCTCGCGATCTCCACGCACATGGTCTCACATTGTATTCTCAAATCGGGCTCCAACTCGTTCATCGAGCTGTGACATGCCTCTCGCGGGCCACTTGCCCATGCGCTATGAAGAGTCCGACATGGCCTCGACTCGCTGAAGCCAACGCCCTTCGAGAGGAGGACGGGCAAGCCCCGAGACTCGCCGCCTGACGGGTCTTCTATCTTGGAGAACCTTCATATGCCAAAAGACTGCAAGAGTTGCAGGAGACGGTGCAAAGACTTGATTCTTGTATTCTCACTGATCACCCGAGAATCTTCTGGACCTGATCCATGATTACTCATGCAGCTGCTCAAACCACGCAGCGATTCCCTGCAGACATCGGGGAGCCTCAAGGATTCCAATAACAATGATTGTTTGAGTTGCGAGGTGGGAACTCGAAGACAGGAAACGCCTTGGCCCGCTGGGCGATGGTCGTTCCTTGGCCTCGCGAATCCTTAGCCACACCCTGCTTGGAGTGTACTTGGGCTGCAAACTTCTTAGGGCAACGTCAGTTTTCTAGGCTTTTCAGGGTGGCACCGCGACTGTGATGGTGATGATGCCAGTTTCGGAGTGCCCGGAGCCACAGGGCCTAGTCTGCAAAACAACATTTGCTGCCAGCCCAGACGGACAAGCCCTCAAAGGCAGCTGCCGTTCACTGCTGGATGACGAGGCTCGACGATGTCGACGCTCGCAGGTTGCGACCTGAGGTAAGTTTCTCGAACATCCAGCGAAGTGACAGCGCAAGCACAGCAACTATCTGACAACAGGCCGCATTACCGCCCGAACATACTAGCTATGCAGTCTACGGCATTGCCTGAGCACGGTGCGAGAAACCGTTTGTAGGAGAGTCCATGGAAAACTGCGCCTCAAGATGCATGCTCACGCTTGCAAACCGTCTGCCTCCTCTGCCCACGAAACTCATGGCGATTCACCCATGGTGCTGCTTGTTGGGAGCTTCAAGACGGATCATCCACAAACACTGCAAGTCCCCGCATGGGTGCAAGGCCCCGGCCGAGTCCGGGCCTCTGCCGTGTAGATTGCGTAGAATGCGTGAACTTTGTCGGACTTTTGCAAGGCTGAGAAGTTGGGGCCGAGGCTGGAGGCTGGCACGGCATAGCTGTTTGACGTAACCTGAACGGAGCTTGCTGTGGAACTTGCAGCTTTCTGTCTGAACGTGTGCGCGCTGACACGGGTTCAAGGTGCAGCGGGCAGCGGGGAGTGACCGCAACTTCAGAACTAGCGGGCGGGCTCAATGGCTTAGCCAAGCACCGATGTTTCGGGCAGCACAGCTTCGCTGCTGGCATCGGCCTCAGACCTGGACAGCTGCAGTAGCATAGCGAGACAGGCAAGACACGACTGCTGGGAGGCAGCTGGGCTCGCGGCATCAGCGAAGTGGATAGGCTACCGACATTGGGCATTCTCGGGGCCGCTCAATTGCTCCCTATGAATTCCACCGGCCTTGTTGGTGTATGATATGTATGTTATTGTCAATGGTAGGCCAAGTGCTGTGTGCTGCAGTTGATGGCAGGTAGTGGCCATTGCCGGCGGGCGGCCATGGCCGGCGATTTGAACAGCATCCTCTCGCAAAAATACTCTCTTACTTCTTGTCACACGCTGGAGATACCAGGTATTCACCTTCACACCAGTACATACCAGTACTTGCTCACCGGCAAGATCACTTGTCTTGAGACTTTTTAGAACGAGTCGTCCTGCCTTAGGAGCCGAAAGAGGCTGTCTTCCGACACTCCTGCTTGCCAGTCTGCGGCCGCCAGTAAGTGCTGCCTTGCGCGCTGAAATCCACGAAGCTTTTTTCTGACTGCTGAGCCAGCCTCGGTGCGCGGTTGCTGCGTGGCACACGCGGCTTGTCCAAGCGCTGGCTGCACAAAGGCTATGAGATGCTATGAGGATGCGGGGCACGGACAATCCCTTTACGGAGGTTATCACGTTGAAACCTGTTACGACAAGTCAAGCACCCCACACTCGGCCGTGGCGGCATCTTTGGCAACGTGGCCAGGATCATTTACGGGCCAAGTGCATTAGCACTGGCAGGAAAGCTCTTGGAAGCTTCGTCTCTCTAGCTCCTTGCTGTTTTGGGCTTCCGCCTGAGGCCATCGCACAGAGGCTGCCCAAATGCGCAGCAAAGCTACAGCAGAATCCGCCCTCGCCAGCCGCGCGCTAGCCCGAGGGGGCGTTTTGCCACCCGACTCACCTCGACCATGCGGGAGCGCCAGGCAACCTCAGCCATGAGAACGCTGAGGCAAGAAGCACTCTAAGCTTTGAACATTCACAAATCTGAAGTGCAGTGAACCGAGAACCCCCCCCCCCCCCGCCGGTGGCCTTGTCTTCAAGGTTAGGCGCTTGATGCCAACTCGAACCTTGGCTTCAGCGACCGGCAAGTTCATGGAATGCGGCATGCTGTTGCGTGAATCGAAAGGCTCCAAAATGGAGCCCTTTCTGTGGACCTGGCTGAGGCTTGACTGCAGCAGCCGTCTAGATTGTAAATCACAAACATGTGTTAGACATACTAGTATGCACTGGCACTTCATGAGAGATGATGAAAGATGGTTTGAATAAGAATGCCTACCCCTCCGTATCAACCACGAAAAACCCTCTGAGTCATAATGATTAATAGCACTTCTCGTCATTTGTGGCGTCATTCCTCTCATGGTCACATGGTGAAAGCCAAGCCCAGGACCACTGCTTCATGACATCACTCAGGATAGCCGGCAGGGTCTGCAGGTCCTGTGCTCTCCGAAAACAAAACTATAGGGACCTTTATCAGAATTCTTCTCATTTCGGAAAGGGCAGGCAAGCAAAAGGCAGCCGATCCTGCACGACGACGTAGTAGGGAAATGGAAAATCTGACAAGTACGGCACAACCTGCAGCATGCCACGGAATCAGACTAGGTTGCTGTTCAAGACTAAAGTCAAGTCAACATAATAAGGCAATGTGGACACAAATCTAGTTTCTTGTATGATTAGCTATAACCACAATTTGAAATTTCTTAACAACAACCCTGCAAAAAGCTTTAATGTCACTGCTTTCTTGGAAGGCCTGGCAGCTGCCTCCCTCGTAGCTCACGGCTCGCAGGTCAAAGACGCTTCTTTTTGAAGTCGAGGCCTTGGCTGGAATTTTTCGTCCAATAGTAATAATAATCGTAGTAACAGTAAGATAGCAATAGTAATAAGGTGTAATAATCGTAATACGAAATGAGTATGATAATAATCATAACAATAAAAGTACGAATAGTACTAACAGTAACAATAGTAATAATAGCAATAGTAATACCATTCGTGCTTCTTCGGGCTTGCAGCGCCCAAGCTATCCTGGCAGCTGACAGACACAAACCAAGGCAGCTGAGCCTTCGCCTTTGCCTCATGTAGCGCATAAAGGCCCGCACGTTTGCTGCCGGCGCTTCCTTGCAGAACAGGAGATCGAAATCTCAGGGATGCTTCTGATACAGGCACCGTATACCTCCCACAATGCTTCGGCCCTCACTGACTCTGCATCAACAATGATCAGCAGTGGGAGCTGCTGTCGCGCCAGTGCAGCATGCACCTCTGACATGTCATTCCAAAGCAGTTAGCAGTTAGCTTGTCAGCACAACGGAGCTAGTGACTTAGCATAACTTGGGTAACTTGTGTAAAGCACCTCCTGCAGACAACTGATATCTGCAATAGAAGCGTGGAGTCTGTCCGCATGTTCAGGAACGCTAAAGCAATCCTTGCCGTACCACTCACCCTGGAAATGCTACAACTCTGGCAGGATACTGTGATGGCATCATAATGCTGCAGCTCCCAAAACTCCGAGAGTCCTAGCTTTTTAGCGTTTTGATCATCATTTTGGGCATGCTCCAAAAAAAGAGAACGCATAATCTGAGAGCCATGCCCATGGGCGGACTTTGTTCTTGTTGAAACGACCATCAGAGATGATGATGCTCATCTGGCCTGCTAGCTGGGTATTCCAAAGCTTGGCAAGCGCAGTGTATTCTGGAGATAGTCAACTTTGCGATTTGAAGAACTTTAGGGTTCGTATCTCTTTAGGAATCCAGTAGATCACAAACATGAGCAATAAGCCCAAACATAGCTGAACGCAAGCCCAAAACCCTACGAACTTCGGCGTGGGAAAGCATGCTTCGTGATCTCATCGGCATCAACCTGGCACGGGGAGCATACTGAATCGTAGTACAGCTTGGGTTCCCTTTGACCGATCTGGGGATCGGGTCAATCACATCGATCTAACTGCAATGCGATAGTTTGATTTGTGGAGCAAATTGCCTTCTGCGATCATCTCTTGAGGTTGGCCAATCTGGCGTCTTTGCTGTCTTCAACACACCTAAAACACAATGTTTTGTCCTAGAATGTCTCCAGTTGGCTAATGAGGGTGTTGATGGCTGTTGCCCACGCGGCACACTTTAACAGGGTTGGGCGCGCTCAAGTGTGTTAGGGCGGCTTTGGGGTGCCAAAAAGCACCCTTAGCAGCCACAACGAAATCCCGGCATGTACCTCGACGAACATGACGCCTAAAGGCAATCCTTGTCGCAAGCTCAGCACTCTCAGGACCCATGAAGCCATGCCGAATGAAAGCATGTTGGCTAGACAAGTGCACATACTCCGTCCTGACACTTAAGCTGAAAATACATGAAAGGTGTTCCTGATCGCCGGGCAGAACATAACGTCGGCGTCACTTGACAGACATCCCATATGAATCAGCAAACTTGCCAGGCACACTTCAGCATTTAGCACCGAAGGTGGAGAGCAGGGCGTTCGCCAGGCAGACGGGGCAATCATGGACATTCTGCTGATCCACAACCCGAATCACCCAAACCATCCCAAACTCGCGAACCCTCCAAAACAATAAGAACTAGGCAGACGCTAGTGACTGGAGAGGGTTGCGGGAACAAGGTCTTGGGCTTTTCACGAGACTTCGCCGGGCTGAGTGAGCGGCTGAACGGTCTCGCAGGATTTGGGCCATTTCGCCTTGTTACGTGGGGCAGCCAGGAGCACAAAGCACAAAGGAGGAACTTCCTGCGTAAGCCCGTTCCTCAGGTTGCGGCTCGTCGAACAGCTCAGAGCTGAGGCGCATCAGGTCTGCCAAGCTGCGATTGTGGCTCCTGCGGTTGTTGACTCCGTGTTGGCTTGAGACTAGGGTGATGTTCAGAGTTTGCTGCAAGGCCAGCGAAACGTGGACAAAAAAACTCTGAGATTCAGGCTGGACTGATTCTTCCTCAAAGGTGAACCTAACCAGTGACCAGGGAGTCATGGAACGCAGAACTTGACAAAGCTGTATAATGCTTCACCTGCACACGGCCCTAGGTCAAGTCAAAAAAATGCTTTTGTGATATCTGGTAACCTCTGAACCTCAAGGATATAGCAGGAATATAATAGGAACATACCTACCAGGGTCCTCATATTCCGATTATATTCCTACTATATTCTCCTGATTCCATTTTTGGGGGTTCCCATTTTCGTCCTTTTACTCAAATTAAAAGCTTAAGCCGATTGACCTGCAAAATCCTGGATGCCCTGGACAAACAAATGCGGCATCTTGAGCTATGATAATTAGCTGGCCGACCCCTGGACTGGGACCACAAACAACATTTCTTCTGAGCTCGCATCTCACGGAGCAACGGCCCAGCTTGAGTCCAGTTGAAGCTGCTGGCATGAGGCTGCCTCGTTATCTCCCGTTGATGCTGCAAAGCGGTCCCATTGATTACCGTGGCCCGACAAGTCACTGAGACTGAGGAAGAGACCCTGAGCCCAAGGGAAGCAGCACACGCGGCGTTGCCTGAGCGCACAGGTAGCCTGCGAACATGCAGAGGCCCTGCCCTCTTGTTACCTCTTCGTGGAAAAGTGCCCCAGATCAAGTCAGCCAAGGGAAACAGCATGAACTGGACTCAGAGCCTGGCGCTGCCAAAGGCAAGAACGGCATATTCACCCACTTCCAGCTGTGCCAGTGCCTGCGGGCACTCCCCATATCATTCTGTGATCAGCCCGCGAAGATGTGATTACTATAATGTGCTCAAATGTTGGCGATTTCAGTGGCCTGGCACAGCACGCAAAGAGTCTGCAGGGCGTTGGGGCCAACTCCGCACTCTTTCCTACAGAGCAGCTTCTGGGTGAACAGAGTCTTAGTCTTGGTGGACATGAATCCAAGGCTGAGGCATGCTGCGAGAGTTGTCGATTGCCACGACAATCTGATGTCAGAATCTCTCTTGCACCGTGGACAAAGCCAAACCTATCTTCCACCTAGCATCAAAAACCTGGCCGCCATGTCTCAACTAGCGAGTTCCAACAGCCTGGTACTCACGTTTTGATGGCTTTGTCCGCCGCAGCCAGATCTTATCGCGGCGGTAGTTGGAGGCAATGAAAGGAATGACCTTGGGCAGGGATGCATCATCTGAAGTCCAGTTGGGTCTACCGAAAAGCTGGCAAGTCGGAAAGGAAAGCCCCGTCTACTAACCTTGACATTGACAAAACTGGCGAACGCCAGGGCTGCAGCTCGTCTCATCGAAATCCTCTTGCCCGTTCGGAAGTAGCCTTGCAAGCGGCCTGCCGCACAGGAGAACCAAATCGAATTCCCTTCATCTAACCTCCTTGATGAAAGGAATGTCTTGTTTTGGACAGCCAGCAGACCATCTGCGGGCCGCAGACCGTCCCTCTGCAGTCTGTTTGCATGGTCTTTCAGAACCGGCGGCCTTTCAAAGTTGGCTCGAGGATGGTCCTGGCAAGCATGAAACAAATAGATGATACAAGGCTTCCCCTTTTGCGCCCATACCATCATGGGAGTCATGGGATTTATTCTGCGGGGACCCCACGTGTTGTTGGGATCCCTCGGCTGGCTTGGCGGCAACAACTGCTGTGGCACTGTTTTCCTCAACTGCTCGCAGAGAGCAGCCGACAGCGGCGTGGTGCTCCGCTCAAGCCTTGGACAAAATCTGTAGGATTTCCGCTGCACAAGATCATGCTATGCAGACATGCACTATAAGTACCACAGAAATCAGGAGACACAATGCGAGTCGTAGAAAAGTAGTGGAATGCACAAAGATAGGAAGCGGTTGGCTCACACAATTCACAAGCTGGCTGTGAGAAGCTTGGTCAAAGAGCCTCATGAAGGTTGCTAAGTTTGATGCTGACCCCAGAGCTGCATGGCTTCGTGCTCTGACCTCGGATGTCCGAGTGAAACTACCACTTCAGCTCATGACATCTTGGTCAGACCTCTTCCTCCAACCACCTTCACCCTCATCATCGACTTCCATAGCTTCAGCGGTTGCCTAACAGAGCCAGCTTGCAACCCTGGGCTGCGCTCCGTGGCAATTGCCTAGTCTTGTCAATTGGCCAATGCGTTTCACGGGCCTCCTGCACTTGCACTGAAGCAAGAGCTGCAGGAGCAACGTGGACGGAGCTGGCACCACCGCGAAAGCCCTGCGACGGCCAAGGAAGTGCCCGGATACGAAGCGGAGAAGCGGAGAAAGGCAGCCTAAGGCCGCCTCCAGCTGCATCTCATCATCGGCAACTTCAGTCTGCGTTGCATCCCTGACTTTGCCTGGACGACTCATTTGGACACATGGAGACCTTGACATCGTGGCAGAACTCTTGAAGCTTGCCTGCTTCATCAGGGGGCTGCGCACCGTCCATCTCCTGCACAGGAACAGGCGTCTCTGAAAGTCTTGCAGCAGATTGAAGCAGTCACACTCGGTTCTTTCAGCAGCTGACCCGTGCCGTGACAGGACATCTGTCTTGATCGGTAGATACAAGAACAGAATTTCCAGTCCTGAAGTCGCATGTTCGGCCTAAGACTGCGTTTTGTCGCAGCTCAACATGACACCATCACTTGGCATGTGGCGTGGCCAGCATTCACCTTCCAGTTAAGCCGCTGACAGCAAGGTGTTCTGCTCTTGTCCTGACATGCCATGCAAAGGCTTCCTGCATAGTGCATGTCGCGCACGCCAGTTGCAGACCAGCAGGTACCTGCTTAAGACTCACTTGCGCCTGGCTTGTCTTCTTCCATCGCCGGAGCTTCATCGTTGCTATCCTCATCAGCCTCCTGTGGAAGGCACGCAGATGTAGTAATGCAACATAGTCCATATGCCGACAAGACTGCAATCTACAGTCGGGAATACGCCTTTAGCTACTTTAGCTGGCAAATGCCCAGAAAAAGTAATTGCATCCGCAGCTTGGGCAGATCCGCCTGCCCATCTGCACCCACTGCTTTTTGGTCTGCACCCGCCTTACAAAGCAGAACATAGTAAGATTCAAGAGGTGCCACGTGCGGCGAGATATGGCGATGCATCAAGCCACGAACCAACTTCACAAGTCTCAGTGTGGGACGGCATCTTGGCACTCGCCCAAAGCTTCCAGCCCGCTCTTTGGATCTGCCAGGTGCAGTCCTTGCCTCAGCAGCTAAACAGCCAGACCACGGTATTCTCAGCTTTGCATGCAACATGTTTCCCTGTACTTTCTGAAAGCCTTTTGGCCGCAGTGCTTGATAAGACCTCCAAAAAACGTCGAAAAGAACATTGCCACAAACCCACCCCCCAGTCATTCTTACAAGCCTGCCGAAGCCTGTCAAGGGCCATTGTTGAATGGCAGACTAGCAGCCAAGCTCGTGTAGTTGGTCGTGATCCTACATACGTTGAAGAGTGAAAACAACACAGACCTTTGACGCGGAAAGCCTGTCTTCCGCGATATATGAGGGCATGCATCAGACCAACTAACATTGCAACCCATACTGTTGCACGAATCCGCCGACCTCTCAGGGCTCTGCGTTGGGGAAGGGAAGGGTGGGTGGGTTTTTGATCTATAGCCCAAAGCAGGTGCCCTCCCCAGGCCCCCTGGCTTCGGCTTCAGCCCCTCGCCGTCGCATATTTCCTGGACCCCACCCCCCAACCTCCAAAAAAAAATCTGGAAACAGGTGCAGGAGAGTGACCCCCCCCCCCCCTCCCAATATTCCCATGATGAGAGGTCCGGATGCAAAAGCGTTCCCAAGCCCAATGCCGCGTATGCTGCGTCCCGTGCTGAAACCGGTTTCTGTCAACATCGCGACCAATCCGCTGATCCTTTCGTTCCCGTTTAGCCCAAGGCTTTTGATACCTGGCCGTCGGATGCCGTGGCGTTCATATCCGTTAGATTGTGTATTGAGAATGCACGCTGCTCTGCGGTGCAGGCATGTCCGTTGCTTCCATATCATCACTGTAGACCCAACATCACTGCCAGGACGATAGACCTTGCTGTGGAAGGTGCTACTCTGAAAGTCAGAATTTCGATTGCATGTTTTCAGTTAGTCAGTTTCCAGTGTGAGCTTTGGCTCGCATCTAGCTCGGACCTCCGTCCTTGCCCTCGGCGTTACCCTCCTGTTGAACGTCAGCTAGACTTCAATTCGCAGGTCTTCAGGTCTTCAGGGCCCGGGCTCAGCACCAGCCTCTTGTTGCTCACCCATCGCCTCAGTCAGCTAGGGTCATTAACCCTGCCCTGACTTCTGAAAGTGAAGTGAAGCTGGTGGCCTACGGCTTTTAAGGTATTTGATCTGTGAAGCAGCATTGGAGTGTCGGAGTATGAGCCCAGCATCCTTGCCACCATCGGCTTCTCGCAGAATGTCAAGCTTCTGCAAGCGGCGCTCCTGCGAACTGCATGGCTGCGCGCTTGTCAGCCTGCTAAAAGCCGGATGTGCACGTCACTCCGGGATACCATTTATTGTGACTGCCCAGTGTAGCAATAAGTGGAGGTTGTCCAAGCGGGCTGTGGATGCTGCAGAGGAGCGGAGGGGGCGTTAAAGGTTGCTCCAACCTCGTTCATCATTCTGCAGTTAACAGCAATTCCTGTCCTCGCTCTCTCCTGCGTCGGCAGGGCTCGGCTTTGCGGGAGATTGCCTGGCACATGGGTTCTTCTCAAATTGAAGGATCTGTTTTGGGCACCGCAGTGCAACATCCAGATTTCTAGCGTCAGATCAATGAACCACCCATGCCGACACTATGTTTGAGAACCATGCGAGGTGCAAGGTTCGTGAAAGCTAGCCCAGTCTTCAGCAACCACCAAGCATCATGCCACTCGTACTTGAACACATTGACATGAGGGGCAGGGGACCCCACAGAAAGAGTAGGGATGTTTGATGCTACGTAGCATGACTGTGCAAGGCTGGTGACACAGTGAGCACTACTACAGAAAGAGAGGGAGGGTTGATGCAACCACCGAGCATGATGTTATTCGTGCTATGGCCATGCCAATTTGGTGAGCGGGGCAAGGGCAAGTAAAGTCAACAAGCCAATAGCGAACATGTGAGTATATGAGTAGAGCTTCTCCGATGGTAAGTAAAGCTCACTGATTCCAGATCTTGTCTGCCGTGACTATTGCTAAAGGCAAGAGACCACTCAAGCCTAGCTACGCTAGCTTTCGTGAATCGTCTAATTTACTAGGCAGGCGCTGCTGTGCTTGACGGAAAGCAAATGCACAGGCTGTGAGGGTGCTCACGGATACTGCTGGAATCTGTCTGAGCTCAAGCAGTGCCGGTACAGGTCAGCAATGCTTCTTGTCAGCTGCACTTGACTTTTGCGGTTTGGCCTCAGCACCAAGACCAATATACACCAGTCGCTGTCATGAGCATCCGTCGCTGAACATGGCACTGGGTGAGTCATGCGCTCACGTCTGTGAAGATCTACGGTAGAGCATGTTCTAATCTTTACTTCCGTGCAAGGTGCCGTCATACCAAGGACATGACCGACGTCATCTCGGCAGCATCGCCCCTGGAGTCGGTGGCAGTCGCTGTTGAACCTGGGCCATCTGTCTGCTTGGCTGTGCCCAATTCTGGCAAGTCTGATCAAAGTAATGGCCTCCTCGTTCATCACCAGCAGAGACATCCTGTGCATCCTGTTGAGCTTGTGACCTTAGGATGCCAGAGTTCCCATGGCCCAAATTCACGGCCGTTAATAAATGGACTTGTCAAGTGTTTGTGGGCTTCCATGGAAGTTTATCATCTGTTTTTGGTGAATAGACTCTCCAAGTACTTACTGAGTGCTCCTTCTGTAAATGGCGCCCGAGTCGGCGGCTCGAAGTTGGCAGCTTCACCAGTGCTGCCGCCAAACATCTGCTCATCCTCACGGAAATGTGCTTGGACAATTTCAGACTTCGTGCGCTGGGCGTGCGCCCACGCACAAGGCACAAGGGCTTACAAATCGCAGAAACAAGCTGCCGCTGGTTCTGGCGTGCGTACGACTGCCCATGCAAAAGCCCAGTGAATCTTGTCAACAATCTACTTGTTCTCGCAGCGCGCAACTACTGTCAAGGTAGCCAGATGGTGATGGGGGTTTCCCAAACAAGGCAGCTTTGACTCAGAGGAAAACCCCTAGGCCCTCGTTGCCTTGCACGCGGTATCTGCAAAAATTGGCCAAATAGTTTTCTGTTTAGCAAGGTCTTCTGCCTCCCTCGCTCTTGCCAGCACCAAAGGGCGCAGGCAGGATACAATGCGAACGACATTTGAGTCTACCCACTACAACCCACTCCTGCTGCTGCTTTTGGGGCGCTGTGGTGTCCTGGATCGAGGAATGAGCAAGGCTGTGTCAAGCGCAATTGGCAATGTCCAGAGCACGACGCAACGTATACCATGCAAACCGAACATTTGTGCTGGGAACCTTTTGGACAGGCAGGCAGGCAGGCACACCTTGCCGGAGGAGTTGACACCAGGATCGCCCTGCTTCAGCCTTTTTCAGGTTCCGGGCTTGGTCTTTCGTGTGCCCAAGCCGCTACCGAGAGTCGTGCGGTTCCTGGGTCTTCTCCTCCCCTGCCTTCTGCCTTAAGAGCCCAGGACGGCTTCGCATGATCAGCTTTTTCTGGATCGCCAAAGTCCCGAATGTAAGGACCGTACGCCTTCGAAGGATCGACATCAGGTTTTTTCTCGCTGCTTTGGTCCTGGCCAGCCGAGGCTCCCGTCACAAGCGCAGGCTATCAGAGCTGCGACAGGCTGCGCAGTCCTGCTCCTGTTCTTGCTGATCAGGAATCTGCTCACCCTGCACCTAGACAGAAACCAGCAAGAAGGGTTGTGACCGTTGGGTTGATTCAGCTTCTGAGGCAACAACGCAGGGTTCGACGCCTTGCTGCCTGCCAGTTCCAGCTCCATGCAAGGTTCATCTGGGCTTGCTGCGTTCCATTTCATGATTTTTCTGTGAAAACTTACGCAAGACATGATTGTCGAGCTTCGGAAAACTTTCGAGTCCCGTGTAGTTCTCTCTGAATGCTCTGTAATACCTGCACATTCAATATGGCACGTTGAGTATGACGCTGGTCTTGGGGTCTATCTCTCAGCTTGGGAACGTGCTCAGGCCATCACATCATCAATCCCATGGATGTCAATCCATGTGTCTGGTCCAGCACTTCTCTGAGGAACGAGCTCTTCAGCCCCGGCATCTTCCGGAATCTTCTCTTCTGGCACCTTGAAACCCACCCTGCGAAAGCCCATGTCTACCCATCAGTCATTAATGCAAGCAGCCAAAAAGAAACATGTCGTTGCAGCTCGGGAGGGGAGATGCTGGGTTGCAGACGCCAGGATCAGCGGCATCGAGGTCACCAATGTCCTTGAATCCAAATTATCTAGCAACCCTCTCACAGCAGATGAGCGGCAACAAACATCTCCTCATCGCACTTGCTTCCTTCTGATCCTTCCCCATCGTCACCACGATCGCCATCTCCATCCATGTCGATGTCGGACTGCGAGCTTACTTGTAAGTATACCCATCGTCGTGGACATAGACATGCGAGTCGACAGTGGGGTGAATGGCTGACCCAAGATACATGCCAACAACACGGATTTCCGGGTCCGTTTGTCTGCTAGAGGCTGCTGCGTTGTTACGAACAAACACGTATCCCAACCCTTCTTGCGATACAAGCTGCGTACAATGAACGGAGAAGTGCAGCTGGCCTTGATGAAGTCCGAGTCTGCATCCCCCTCTCCTTCACCTTCACCTTCTCCTTCTCCCTCACCTGCATCCCGACAGAAACAAATAGGCAAAATGAGCTTGATGTCAGCTCATGGTGTCATTGCAGATGCTAGAGGAGTCTGCTATCCCGTATGATTGTTTGTGCTCCGTATCGCGTTCATTCGAATCCCATGCCCGTGAAATGGCTCACACGTTTCAAACCCAATGTGCAAACATGTGCACACATACCATGCTGAGACAGCTTTAATTTGGCTGCTGCCTATAGACATCCGGACTTTGGCGGCTTGAGGCGAATTCAAATCTGAGCCTTCACCGTCCCCTTCGCCCTCGGCACCATCCTGCCTACGCACGATACAGGCAGGATACCACAACTACATGGCCGCATCACCAAGTAGGGACCATGCCCTTGAGGCTGCATCTGCACGTCAAATTGCGCGTCTTTGTCTTCAAACTCTGTCTTGTCAGGCTCCTGCGGCTCCTGATATCTGACGTGGCAAAGGGTGACCAACAGACCCTGCTGGCTCGAACCGTACAAGCGTCCACCATCCTGCTCGGGTGCGTCTTTGGCATCAGTCTTGTCAGCCTTTGCGTCCTCCTCTGGCGGCGGCTTTTTGTTGGCTTTGCCTCGGGATTCTCTGGAATTATGCTAACGCACAAGCTTCACCTCTGCAAGTTGGGAAGGGACTGTCTTCCTCATCCTTTGCCGTCGTGTCCTGAGATTCTCCCAGCCCCTGCATCGCAACCGCCTAACAAAAAGATGGGGCGTGTACGCATCCTCTGTCAGCACACGTTTGGGAACAGCAGTCTAGGCAGCGTGCGGCTTCGCCCTCGCCTTGAGCTCCATGCGCCTACAGTCCACAGAAGTAAAGCGTGCTACCTGCTTGCTGGACGATCCGAGAGAGATCTTGAACAGGCATGGAAAGACAAGGTCAGCCTACCTCAATGTCTTCTTGCGGTCCCTTCTCCTTCTCCTCTGGTGCGTCACCTTCATGAGTCTAGTCGAGTGTTTGGATGAGCTTGCAACATGCAACAAGTGAGCCAAAAAAAGAGCACGAAGCTGTTTGGTACGGCATCTGTTCAGCGCAGCTTGAGATGCAGGCCATCTTGATCGTCTTCTTTGTCATCCTCGAAAAAGTTCAGGCAGCCGGGATAAGGCCGCTCTCGTTTGCAGCGGAGTCCTCCTCATCCCCGTTCCAAAGCTTTTCATCGAGCATGCCGCCTTTTGATAAGTCCACATCACCTGCCGGAAGAAAACACCGCCACGTCACGAATCGAATGCTTGGTGCGGCGTCGGCCTTGCTGTCGATCCAGATCTTGCCTCAGGTTCATTTAATTCAGGAAAGGCTACGATGGTTGAAAGAACATGCTTGGCATTTGGCTCGTCTTCATTTTCTTTGTCCTCATCTTGCTTCTTCTCATCATCCTGCCAGTCGAGTCTTAGTTTAGCAACCCACGGCAAGGGACACCGAGACTCCCCTCAATGATGCTCGCAGACGCTCTAATGCCTCTTGTGGCATCGCTTTGGCTTCAGTGTCCAGGTCGAAACCAACCTCTCTTGCGTTGTCCTGTAAGGCTCGAGTGCATCAGGCCCAACTTGCCCTCATCAGTGCAAAAACTGTTGCTTTTGCCAGTCACCGACCAGGGTCAGCTGAAGCTGCTCGTTAACTCACTCTCCAAGACCTGTCCTCGCTCGGCTTGGGCTGTTCTGGTTCAGGCCTGAGGCGCATCTTATGTTGTCAGCTCTTGTTGTTCTGCATACTAAAAGACTCAGGTAGGAGCTGCTGCTCCTGCTGCTCGTTCCGAGTACCTTCGAGCTGCGCATCATCCTTGCCAGACCAAGATCGGCAGCTGTGAGCATCTGCATTTTCAAAACCGATTGTGCTCCTCGATCTCATCGGTGACATCCTTCAGGCCCTCACCTTCACCTCAACGTCATATGATTCCCAAGCACAGTAGCAACATGCCAAATTGAATACTGCCGAGGCACCCATACCGGTCCCTGTCTGCCATTCAGTGCCACCTTCCCCTCAGCACCGAAGCTTCTTTGAATGCCACGACAGGTTCGGCAAAAGGATCTTGCCTTCACCCTCTCCTTGCTCCTCCTCTTCTTTGGAGTTTAGGCCCTTCTCCTGGAGGGTAGCTCCACAAGCGGGCTAAGATGATGTGCAGCATCATAAGCTAACACATCGCAGCTTAAGGCTGAAGTCTCCATCAGGAAGCAGGCCAGCCGAAGAAGCTCAAACCTCATGTGCAACGGTGCACTGACATCGCGTTAGCCCTTTGCTTCCTTCACCGAGCACGAGGCGAAATCTCAGCTGTGGCTAAGGCTGCCTGGTTACAGGCAGGCAAAGCGCACGTCTCATGCACTCATCCACTTGCGCAAGGGATTCTCTCGTGCCTGAAGCCCACCCAGCAGCAGGGCCCGGGCCAGCTGCAGGATCCTTAGTCCACAACCAGCAGAAACACGAATGCTGCCACTGTGACTTTTTGCATTTCGTGACGGAACTTCCTGAAATCCACGCCAGGCACTTCAAACCAACTGGCAGGCAGGCTTGGTTACCTGCTGTCGTTGATGCGAGGTTTGCTAGGCTGAAACGATTGCACAGACTAGCTGACTAGCTATCCCCTTTGCGGGCGGGCCCTCCAAAATCCTTCACAGACTCAGGGCAGAACTGCTTGGCAAAAGGCGCCAATGGAGAGGCACACGAGCTCGGGATCTGTTCCAGGTGCTGCCTTCGCGGCTGTACAACTTGAACTTTGTTCGTGCCTGAATCCTACATGGTTGCATATTCTAGGAAGGAAGCCTTCACAGCGTTCTTATGAACAACGGATGCGCAAGTCCATCTTACAAGGCCAGTCCGTCAAAAATGCTTGGCGCTGACAATGCTCAAGATACCGAATGCGCTTGTCTGGACAGCAGATGGTTCCTAGCATGAGCTGCCAAGCAAGGTGCCGAAGAGCATCCTGGATCTGTGACACTGGCAAGATCTCCAACCTTGGCAGCCAGACGCAGGCTGGCTGTGAAACCCGACTCATCAAGGCTCTGGAGGGCAATCTGAGACATCAGTTAGGATACCTCAGGCCTTAGGCACAGACAAAGCTTTGAGGCGCGGTTCACGTCCTAGGCCCAGCTGTGGCACGGCCAGTGCCTCCTGCAGTCTCAAGAATACAACCGCTTGAACTTGAAAACTGATACAGGTCCAAGGTGCCTCTTCCTCTGCTTGCTCTGATCCTGCACCATTCCTGGCGTCCACATCCACACTTGTTGCGACCTTGATCCTGAACCGATGGCGTTGATCGTTCCCTCATTCTTCGATCCCACCCTCCACATTAATTACATAGAGCTTGTTATGTGCCATCGGATGATTCAGCAGCCAAGCGGCGTTTGGGTGGCCGCCTTGATGGAGATTGAGGGATCAGAACTGTATGCCTTGCTGGCGTCCCCAAGCATGAGGCGAAAGCTTTAACAAACTTGTTCCCAGTCCCACACATCATTAATCGGCTCCATGTGCCTCACGAGCGTGCTGCACGGCCAGGAGGAGCAAACGCAGAGGGCGCAGAGCTTCTGCAGCTGGAGCTGTTGGAGGTTGCAAGCCTGCAGTGGCCAGGAAGAGAATGCTGCATCACAGTCATGAAACCTGGAACTATATTGGGTTGCAGGGTGCGGCGTCCAGTTTGCTACAGTATCCGCTACCCTGTTTTGGAAGGCTGTGGAAGATTTTTACTGTCGACATCAATTATAGCAGCTGCTGGTTAGGATCGCAGTATTTGTGTTTCAGCACACAGGCACTGCTTAAATGGGCTACGGAAACCGCAACGTTCTGCGCTTGAGGCCCAAATTCTTGCTGTACGGCTGATCAGTCCCAGATTAGGGCCCCAGCACGTCCGCAGTTGCGACAGGTTTGACTCGAGATCCTTCGCGTCGATCAGCTTTTCCAAGAAACAACAGCAACAAAGTATAGCAAACAAAGGCCACTGCAGTTCTGTGCCGTGTCCTGGCTGGATGATCTCAATGATGAAGCCATCGATGCAGGCACCTGGGCTCCGTGAATCAATACAGTCGAGGTTTTTGCATAAACAAGCTGAGTCAAAACAACGCCGTTGTCTTTGCAACAGCCCCTCGTGAATGAGGTACTCTTTAAGTGAAGATGCTGCTCACGCAACATGTGTAGGGCGCAAAAGTCTGGAAGGGTGTGAAGATGCGGTACTGTAATACAGCCAATGGTAATTACTTGCAAATGCTTGCCGCAGCAGAGAAGGACAGAGCGAATCCCAGTAATGTTGCAAATGCTAATACCGAAATGACTCACAAACCTCACACGGAGAATATCGCGAAGATTTTGTTATTTGCAAGCTTTATACAGCAATCTCCGTCCACCCGTACTGCTACTCAAAAATAACGGCCTCCGCCATTCCCATACCCCAGTGCCAGCCCTGTGCAAACTTCATGCTTTTGGGGCAGCAAACTGATCCAACAAGATGATCACAGGAATTTGAGGGCCATGCTAGGCCTGAAGCGTCCGCCAGGCCTGCTGTCACGCATAGATGTCTTGGCTGTATGATTACCAACTGATCGCATAGGAAGGCCTTCAACCTCTTCTGCTGAAATGTCAGGTGCAGAAAACAACCCTGATTTGGCCTTCGTCCATCTGCTTCACGGCTACGGTGGCCTCCCCAAGTGCTGTAACTGCTTCAACTTCCACAACTAAAGTGATCCTCCTTCATTCCGCGCAAGCACTTTTTTGGAGTTCTGGCTCTGGGTCCAGAAGCTCCCGGGCCAGTTTGTGGACGTCGGCACTTACAATATGATGTATCACCTCAGCTGCTCGCCTGATGACAGAGATGCAAAAGAGCAGCCTGGATCACTAGACAGCTACAAACTGAAGGACGTGACAATGCTGCTGCAACAAATGTTATCAGCGTCGGCGGTCAAAACATTCAGGCAAGAGTCTGGGACATTCTTGGCTGACCACCAAAGTTTGACGTTGTCAGCCTGGAACGAGTTTAGTCACGCGACTCATGCGGCTTCTGACATACACAGATTGCTTTGGCATGCTGTTGTACATGTAAATGTTCCAGCAGGCACCTGGTCAGTTCCCGCATATCGCTTTTGTGCCTCTCTTTGGTCCTCTCACCCAAGGGTGGGCATGCAACGAAGCAGAAAGTCGGGAACGATGATTCGAATCCTGTGGGTCTTTCAGTACGAACCCCCCCCTTTTCCGGCTTTCGAACACATGGAGATACACATCCTTTGATTGGAGCACTGATTAGAAGAAAAGTAGTCTGAATGTTTATCGCACACGGCACGTGTGGCTCCAAAAGACAGACTAGCCTGGCTTGGAAATGAGCTCATGCTTGGAAAACAACCTGGAGCTAAATGACTGCCACGTCCAGGTCCTTCATTCCCTGGACGATGGCAAATTCACGGATGGCATCCATTTCGCCTTGCAATCGGCTTGATGGAGCTCAGCACAAGACAGCAGAACAATGTGTCCCACAAGCCACGGACCAAACACTTCAGATATCGCGCCTTCCTCCGACATGCCGAATGGGTTCTTCTGCATTTCCCAGCAGCCCAATTGGAAGAGGACCCCTCGCCTCACAACACAAGCGCCTCTGAATTAAGCTCGCTCTGCAGTTTGCATACGGCAGGCAGTGATGCTACAGACTCAAGGGGGCAAGCCTAAGTGCAACTGGGAGGCCCATTCATGGCATCCGGCTGACCGCAGCCAGAACGGCCGATGGCCTTCAATACCAAAGCCCCTCGAATATGTTGATTCGAAACATGCCAAGGATAAACATGTTTACTCCTAAATTCCATTGAGCCCTGACTCATCAATTCATAAAAGCATCTCAACAGTGCAACAGCTCTGCGCAACATGCTGCTCAAGGCTTCGTGGGGGAGGTGAATTGCTACGGAAGATGCTGGAGTATCGGCCAGAGATCCACTTGTGCCTGCCTCTGCGTCCCCTCGCATTACTCCGTCCAGCATGTTGGGATACCTTAGAAGTAGCATCACCAGGCCACTCATCCGCTGCAGACCTTGACCACTGAGACATGGCAAGTGTTTAGAAAGCAAAGCTGCACGATGTCTTGTGAACAGTGTTCTGGCCACTCCTGCGCGATCCACACACTTGAGGGTACCGCATGAGCTCATGAAACCTGAACAGGAGCCCCTGAAAACTTTGAAGCCTACCACAACATAGGACCATCAGTATTTCTGATTGTGCTTCATGCACGCAATCAGGAGCCTGTCCTGACGTCCGCGCATGAACTGGGGGCAGCCAACGCCGACTGTTTTCTCTTTCTCCGTCTTCCCGAGAAACTTCCACTGCTCCCTCATCATGATGACCATCTTCTTGTTGAAAACCTTTGCCCACCAACAGAAGCAATAAAAATGAATCCGAGTGAGAGAGGCCCACTGATGCTCTTTCCTGCAATTCGCTGCAGCTGGGTGGCAAAAGCATTGCCCCACATCAGCATCAGCGGGCCACCAGCCAGCCGCTGCCTGCAAAGGATTCCATTCAGGCTTTAATGGCTTTAGGCACCCTGCATGCTTCCCTCTAAGGAATAGAAATCAACTTCAAGCGCCATGGACTGAGAGCTTTGAACTCCCCACTCCCCGGGAGCATCTCGTGCGACAAGCTGCTCACCGCTGGATCCGCTCCGCAGGTTGTGCAGGTAGCCTGAGCTTCCAAACCAAAAAGCGGCCGCTTGCGTCCGGGAGTCACAAAATCCGGGGATGATGGAAAAGAAAATAGAAACTGCCAAAGGAAAAAGGTTATATAGCGATAAAAGGAAAAGAAAATGGAATCTACTACTTCTGTGGATCTTTGTTCTTGTGGGTTTGTCAGCGTCAGGGACCCGACTGCAGCTGAATGGCTGACAATGCCCAGGCGGCATCTGCTCGGACTCGTGAAGTGATCCAACCTCATGCCAGGCATCAGCTGTGTACTTCTCAAAGCTGAGGGTACCCAAGTAGAGCTTCTGCAAGGGCCTTGTGGACATGTTTTTTCGGAAAATTGGGTACCACATGCGCGCCCAAGCCCAAAAAGCTGCAGGGACTTTTCAAATAAAACATGAGAAAGCCCTTGTTTGACACAAAGTTATGCTGCTGTTCTCTGCGATACAGCCTGTATAACAGCCAGGCCCCTTTTTCTCCTGGTTCTGCTCTGGCTTTGCTTCTGCGATTTTGGACGCGGCTTCTTTCTCATTTTAGCCAGCTTGATCCACCTTGCTTTGAGTTGTGCTGGTTAGGAAGGAGAAGGGCTTCGTTTCTTCCAATACTGTGCAGCGTCGACAGTTGGTACATGGTGCATGAATGCGCGCGCAAAAGCCAAACAAAGATGTCCAAAGAAGATACAAAACTCCGGGAGATTCCGAATTGCAGCACCAACGACAATTTCCGGAGACATTTGATCGGAGGCTCTGAAAGGATCGAGCAACAAATGCCCGGAACGCCGGGAGAGCTGACCTTCCGTGCATTGTTGGACATGGAGTTACCAAACCAGAGCTTGACTACAATCCCTGCAAGCTGACACTGGTATTTGAGCTTCACTTTAGCTTGTCACTGGACCAGCTGAAGCTTGAGCATGTCTTTTCATATCTTTACTATCCTTGACCGACGCCTAAAGATTGGGCTTCTGAGCTTTGAGCTTCAAAGATGAAACCTTCGCAGCCCACAAAGTCCTGGAAAAAACTTGTGCGACAAGCTTGCCCAAGGACTCGACAGCAGGAGCACCATCAAGACTTGCCAAGAAGCCTAAAGAAAACATTGAAAAAAGAGCATGGATTCCCACACGCTGGCATCTGCCTTGACTGGAAATCTTCGACGGTGGATTTCCGGAAATCGCTTGCGGCCAAAAAAAGAATTCTCCGCTGGGGCCATGCAACAAACATCGTGCATCCACAACCATTCTGGCCGTTGCTTTCCGCACATGTCAAATGGTATGTGCCAGTGGTCAGCAAATCAGGTCGACGCTCCGCATTCAGTATCCAGTCCTCGGCTACTGCGAATTCAAGGGAGCACGCAGACATGTTCCAGAGAAATTGACAGACTCGGCATGAAAGCCTAGCTTCGTACTCCTCTGCCAGCCCAGTCTTCAACAAATGAGCCCACGTGGGCATCAGGCCAACCATATTTCGATGATACCTGCATCATCTGCTAACAGTCCACAACGTTAACGTTTATCAACTCAATGCCCTGGGGTTCTGGCAACCACTGCCCATCAGTTCGTGGAACTCTTTGCTCCGGAACGTCCACAATGATGATGTCGCTCTTATCACCATGAGGCTGACGGTCACCTGAGCCGATGAATCCTTCAGCTTAAAGCATTCCTAGAAGAGTTTCCTGACATGCATGTAAATCTTCAAAACATCTTTCTCCCTGTGGAGAACCAGAAGGCTGCATATGCTTCCAGGGTGCTGAAGAATGCATGCCCATCACATTTGGAAAACTGCGTCCTCACCTCTTGCAGTACGGCCTCACTGAAACCATAGCAGGCGCATGCCATGAGAGCAACAGATTCTACCAGTGGCTACTCAATTTGTCCATAGAAGACCCGTCTTGGTTTCTCTGCCTTACAAGATGATTTGCAAAGCCTCATCACTTGGCCGAAATGGAGTCCAGGCGAAGCAGAAAAGGCGGATGCGCGAGGCCTGCTTTGGCAACCCAATTACATCACCATGCAGAGCACGTGGCCATCCCTTTCCTGAGGACCCCTTGAGATTCCTAGTCACTCGTCTGAAGCGGATTTGAGGTGTCACATCAGCTGAGGCGCATGCAAGCCCGATTAAAGAAAGCTCCGCACCTCTTCCCGGATCGCTTCCGGGACCTTCACCAAAGCTCAGAGCAACAGGGTAGACGCAGCCAGTTTGGTGCAGCAAGGTGTGGCAACTTGCACAGTTCTTTGGCTCTATGTGAAAGCTAGGGCAAGTGGCCTGGTCCCAAGCTGCAACGGGTTTGATGTTCTGCTGCGAGATGCCAGACATGCCAACCGCTCCTGACAAAGCTACGCTCATAACTCTTGAGAGCTGCCGAGAGCCTATCCATGTTGGGGAGGACATGTGAGTCCTCGGCAGACAGGTCGCCTGTCTTGATTCGGATGTCCCTCTGGATGGTCATTGAAGAAGATGTCCTGAATTTGTAAATTCTGGGGATGCAGAGCCTTGCCCCTGCATGTTTGTTAATCACCATACTTAAAGCGAGAGGGAAGAGGGCACAAGAGGAGCTCACCTGCAATTCTACGTGCTGCTGAGTAGCCCGATCTTGAGTTCGATAGATGCAGCCAGGAGGGTCATGCTCTGCAGTGAACGACGAGGTTGACATCAACTTCCTGGCATGCACCATCAAAGCATCTGAACCTAACTTAGAACACAGGCGATACCGTGTAGCAATAAGCGACAACATGGGGGGTTTCCCAAAATGAGGGTTACCTTTTTGGGGGGTAATATTTTGGGATCTGTATTGGGGTCCCCCTGTTTAGGGAACTACCACATGAATTGATTCCACATCTTTCTAGGCCGCCAAGCTTCTTCCTTAGAAACGCGGCACCCTCAAGGCAGCTCTGCATGTCCATGACCTGGGAGCAGAGAAGCTGACCTCTTCTGCGCCTCTCCTGTGACAAAAAAGATGATTCTGCTGAATGCATTCCACCAGCAGAGGTGAATCTCAAATGTAGACAAGGGACTTGTTGAGTACCTGACCACTAGGTGAAGCTACACTGCGCATCACAAAAGCCTCTGGCACCACAACCACACCAAGGGACCTTTCGGGCATTGGTCGTTTCTGGGGATGACATATCCAATCTCTTCGCTTGCGACCGTGGTGGACGTCTCAGGGCTAGTAGCCTCGGCAGCCTTGCCAAAGAATGTTGCTTGCATTCAGCATGCGATAGCCGTATGTTGATTAGGCCGCGGCGATAGTTGCTTCCGTCCTCGCTTCTGTAAGCGTAGATGCCGAGCCGGTGTCCTATCACTCATATGCAGAAAACTTTCAAGACATTCAGCACTCCTCGGCTTCAACTACATTTAAGCCAAATGGAGTGTACTGACACGCGTGACTGTTTAGACCGCTTCGCGAAAACTAAGATCTAAGACCATAGAACAAACGCGCAGTCTCTTCTTACAGCCGTGCAAAAGAGGCAGGGTTAGGCCAGCTTCAAAGCACTTGGACCCAGGGCTTGTCGCGGTGGGCAAGTGTGAGCTAGCCCGCATGCTGGCAACACACACGCACGAGAACGCCTTGGCCTACAACACTCATTGCTGCAAACTGACAGCTCTAGTTCAAACAGCTCGAAGTACCTGATCAATAAGAAGCCCTAGGGCTCCATTGCCTTACTATGCTTCTTTGAAGCTTTCACTGCTGTCTGGAATTGACGCCATGAATCGCAGCTCCCAGACATCATTCATGGAAAATCACAGATTCTGCGAATTATCATGAAGTCCTGCTCAGCCAGAGATGTTGTGATCGGCAACTCAGCCTCGTGTTGTAAATACCCAAAAACGGCGCCTGACGCAAGAGACGCAGAGTGACTGAGAGCCAGGACCTTGGGCGAGGCCGTTGAGCTCGGCTGTACAGCTTGCCTCATGGATGCATGAACGCCCGTCTAGGAGGATGACTGATGCTGCACACAAGCACACAGAGGTAGGTCAGAGTTGCCATCTTGAAGCTGATTTAATTGTACACCATCGATGGCAAGCCAAGCCCCTTGGACCCTTGCACAAGATGCAGGGCATGAAGAACACTACCGCATCTGATAGTGAGTGCAATATCACTGTAGCCAGGCAGGTTCGGTTTCGTATACGATGGCAGATGCTGAGTCCATCAGACACCACAACGCTTTGGCATCAAGCTCACACTCCATTGGCTACAAGAACATGAACTCACTCCTCACAAAAAAGCTCAGACGACGGAAAGCTAGAGACTCTGCAGACAAGGTGCGGCAGCTTGGTGACGTCGACTTCCGAAGCCCGCGGAACTGGAAGACTGGTCAGCACGGAGACCTGGCTGAACACAAAGTGTCTTTAGCTAGCTGCAGCATGTCAATGTGGAGCCTCCATTTGAACTCCGCCCAAGTAGAATGTGATGCCAAAGCTGACCTGATTGTCCATTCAGAACTGTCCGCTGAATAGTCCAACAGTGCGGAACAGGTTTGCCAACAGTGCTGGAGATTGACCAAGGTGCAATGCAGCACAGGATGCTGCGGATGCTGAAGCAATCACTGCTCTCGCTGGCCGCGCTCCGCCTCCTGATCTTGTGGCAACAAACTCAGGACACAGAGTCAGTCCGTTCTTAGATGCTCCACGTGGATGCAAATGCTCTTCAGGAAAGCTAAAACCAATTCCTTTCACAGAAACTGGTAAGCAGCATCTTGAGAAAGGAATGTGAGGCTGTCAGTCTAGGTGAAGAGCCCTGTGCGGCTCACTTGCTCCTGCGTCCTCGACCAGTTGATGGCCTGAGGACTCTGAGGTCACCGATATGTGCGGCAGGTGTCATCTCTCACTAGCTAGAATAGTGTTCTGTAGTGGTGTGGCTGTCAAACTGCAGCTCTTGTTGGCGGGGCCTGCACGCAAACGTGTCTTGCACAGGTGTCGCAACAACCACTCATTCCGGAGCGCATGCAAAGAAACAAGATAGCACAGCAAGCCCGTGCAGAGAAGCTGCACACTGGTCTCAACCGGCAACTTCTCCACGCCAAGAAAGCTTGGAGAGCCTCTGTGGATGGCTGTGACACGGAAAGGTTGGGTTTCCAGTTTCTGGATGCATTACCTTACGCCTGAGTAGTGATCTGTCAGCCTTGTGTTTTGGATCTACATCTGCTTGTCTCCTGTATCAAACCCGAAGACGTGAGCAGCTTCCTCTGTCACCAAGGTTGCTGTACAAAGTTGATGCCTCAAACAAACGTACATTTTGCGCAAGGATTCCAGATGCCAGTCGCCCCTTGAACGCGTCAGAACTCTGAAGCCACATAAGTGCCCAAAGCAAATGCTGGGATTTGGAAACGACGCTTCTTAGCAGGCTGAGGTGCCATCTTCTGACGCTTCCTGAGGGTTCTCCTCACCAATTGCCATGGCGTCATTGGATTTGACAGTGCTTTTGCTTCCATGCATAGACTTGCTTACAGCTCTTTCCGGTTAGAGTCACAAGCTGCGACAGGCCTGCTCCAAAATTACCTTTTACTTGGAACGGGCCGACGGTCGCTCAAGTCGTTACCGAGAAGGATTGTAGGATGGATCATATCGTCTCCAGCTCATCACCTACAATTAGGACCAGCTTTTTTGTTCTGCGATGCAAGCAAGTATGCAGCGACAGCACTGCAAGAGCTCTGCCTCTTTGGGCAGGGCTAAGTCATTAGCCAGACTGGATGTGTTTTGAGCCAAGAGAAAACAACGTGCAAATAGGCTCCGAGGATTTCTGCACATGATTCAGGATGCTGCAGCACAACTCACTTCAGAATCACAGCACCACCCAAGGAGCCTTGTCAATCAAGCTCTGAAGGAAACTTGCCTAGCAGTTGCGAGGTGAGAAAACCTGGTGTTTAGAAGATGCTAGATACTAGGTGCTTGCCGCATGCCCTCCCTAATGACAGACACTTCTCCATCGAAAGAATGAGCGCGTACGAGTCACCAACGCATATCCAGCCCCGCAAATCCCAGGCCTTCACATGCAAGCAAGTTGACTCAGGGGAGGCCTCAGGATCCCCATCGGGATTCGTGAACACATTGGCACTTTCCAGAAGAACACAAGGCGACCTACTTCGCTTGGCTCTCAGCCCTGCAGCATCGAAACTCCTCGGAGTCACGTACCTCAAGATAACACTTGTTTGCACCCACCACCCACTGATCACTTGCCAAGTCATGGGCAAAAGAGACAGTGGACTCGAAGCTGGCGATGGCGCTCTGCAGTGCCCTGACAAATTTGCAATGTGGGCCACAGCCATGCTACAACCAAGCACATGTGCCCGACGAAGCTGGGCTTCCCTGCTCATTGCCCGAGGCAGCCTGCTCAGTTTCATACCCCAGGTCAAGGGAGAACTCTGAATGCTTGAATGCCGGCACATTTGCTCATCGCAAGATGTTTTCGGCCTTGCAGCTTGCAAGCAGCCTAGCTTGGCTGCTGCCTTCCAAGAGTTGGTCAAGCCTGGGAAGCCAAATCCAACTTAGTAGGGACTCTTCGCTCCAACATCAAGCCCCCGTCTTATCGAATCTGACCCTCTGGGGGGTGGACTCTGCGAAGGCTGCACGCAACAACTTGCCTGGCACTTTCAAGGACACCTCTCCCAGCGCAGCCTGCAGGGACAAGAGGCTATCAGGAAACACCTTTTGTCTCACCAAATGTGCAGATGAGTGCCGAGCACCACATACGTCGTCAAGTTCAGCCACAGCATTCTGAAAAGCCTCAATGCATGCTCGCATGCACAGAAAGCCGTGGAGCCGCGGTTCAAAGTTGATTTTAAAAAAATATTCCGGGCAAGCAGCGACGCACCGCTCGCGGTGGCACCGGACGGCTTGGATCGAAGCTGCTGCAAGACCGAGCCAAACCTTCAATCGATTGATCAAGTGAACCGCCAAAGCCAAAGCCAAGGGATGCAATGCAGGGTGATCGTTGAAGGCGCCTGCATCTCACCGCCTGTAAGATCCTTCGGCCGACTCTTCATCGAATGCAAGCGCAGCGCCTGACATATGGCGCTTGACTTCCTTTTAGCTAGCAAAACATCAAATCAAAAATACCTGATGGGTCATGCTGAGCCCCGCGCCAAATGCAGGATCTCATACATCAAGTCATCCGTCCTACGTGGTAGTTTAGTAGACCCCAACCCAAGATGGTACTCCTTATTTTGGGAAACCTTCAACCCTAAACCCTACATACCCCTATTAGAACCCGTATGGACCCCTTTGAGGGGACCCCTAATTATGGAAAAGCCACTTTGCTTTGGAAGTCCGGTGCTGGCAGCCCCCCGCCTAGTCCAGGCTCGTTCAACCTCAACTTTGAAGTCTTCGACGAATGGTTTTGCCGCCTGGCAATGGGGTGGCTTCCCAAAATCCGGGGTCCCCTTAAAGGGGTCTACAGGGGTTATAATAGGGGTATATAATTTATAGGGTTTAGGGTTTAGAGTTTCCCAAAAGGACCCCATCATAAGGATTACAGCATACTGGGGTCTACATTACATTGGGGTCCCCTTATTTAGGGAAACTACCAAATAACCTAGCCCCAAGCGAAGAGGCTGCACTAGACTGTTCTAGGGTTGATTATTTGACCTACATGTGACGCATCTGCTGAAGTTGTGGAATATTGCAGCACATATGTGCAAACAGAATCTCATTGGAAGGATGTATATTTGCTCAAAAAGTTCCAAGAACATCAGACCGCAATCCAGCTAATGTTGATTACATCCAACCTGCGAACAAGTACAATTCTCTACAAGGGAAATTCCCTGCATCCCATACGCAAAACTCGCCCATCTCAGCTTGAACTCAATTATCAAACTGATTCGGTTAACTCAACTAAGTAGGTGAAGGGCCCTTTGCTTGCTTCTGAGAAATGAATCAGACTGTTAGTACCATGGCTACTCATAATATCAGGTTTTACCCCTAATCTGACTATTATTCGTCAGCTAACATGTAACGAAGCAGAAATCTACTTCTGGAAGTCTTAGTTTGGTTAATCTACAACTCCAAGACATGACATTAAATATCCAAGAAGTGTGACCGCCACACGCAGGCCCCATCAGATGAATTGCTTTCCTTATTTGGAAAATGAGATGATTTATTAACCAAGCACTCGAGTCCATCCATTTGTCACGCTAATTAAACTAAATCTGCCCCTATGCCCTCATCTACTTAACTCATATTCATCTAACTACTTAATCTTGTGTTTCTATGACACGCGTGCAGTGCGTATGTTCGAACTATACATAGCTCAAGGGCGTTTGAATGGTCCCCCGCATGAATGCCTTCTTTGAAGGTGTCCCCTTAGTAACTTAGAGGAAGAGGGAAATGCGTGTATGTTCAGGATTTGCAGCTTGCTGCCTGCTTCTCCCAGTCGCTGAAGCAGAAATTAGTAGCATGTAAAACTAGAAATCATGTGTTGCGTTGTTGTCACGCCAGACTTCATTTTCTTTTTTCTGCTTGTGGGATTGAGCGCATTTCTCTTCTCGACATGAATAAACCTTCCCCGTATTACAATTCAGGGACCCAGAACATGTATCAAGCAGTCTCCCCCTCAATACATTAGATGGGCTGGGGCATGACTTGAAGTAGTACTGGTTCTTGCAAACTCAACCATCGATTAGATGAACCAACCTCAGGCCCTTGATCATCTAATTGATGACTCAATTAGCTCGATGAATTAGATCGATCCCTTGACCTTCCCGATCTAAGCAATAAGATGACTCTCATGTTCGCCTTGGCATAAAAGGGTATCAGGCGGATTCCATGCATTTGCTTACTTGGGTCGCCTTGGCATGCTAGGCCCTGGTCTCACTTCTAACAACTGAATCACAGGTTACACAAACTGGGCCCTGGACCCCTTAAATTACATAATCTAAACCATCTTCTACCTCGACCTACGAATTGGGCTTATTGATCTCGATCAGCTGAATTCGTCAGAGCGCAGCAGTGTCCACCTAACTTAAGTCATCGAAATAATCTAGGAATGAGCTGCGATCCAACAATTTGGTCTTTGACCTCAAAGTCCGTTCACTCTAGTGCAATCAACGAGTAGGTGAGGTCGATGAAGTGTCCAACGAAATTGATATTGTGCTTGTTTAGGCAAGTACGTCCTATTCCAACTTCCAAACCTGAACCAATTACCTTCACAAGTTCACCGAACCCCAATAAACAAAAAACCAGCTCCAATTCATTTTGCATTTGTGGACTGAGGAAACGATTCGTCCGTGGCTTGCAAAAACAGCATAACAACAACGAGCTTTATGATGGTGTTGGGGGACGGCTTTTTACTAGGTCATGATGTACTGTCGAGTATGCTTCTGAAGAGAACAGGTGTAAAACGAAGCCTCAGGCCGGTAGATTATCATTGATCCCATGAGGCTGCAAAGCTGTGAAGGTCTCTGTGACAGTGTGCACCAGACAAGCAGCAGTTGTGTGACAACCTGCCTCGCTGGACTGGTCTTGCGCTGGTGCAGGCTCACTGCCGCCAAGCTTCCTCAGCCAAGAACGCCACGGAAGACAGCAAAAATCGCACGCAGCCTGTTCAGGGAGCCCTGCTGTTTTGAGCGCAGCCTGCCATCAACAGGAGCGTCAGTACGGTATGGCAGTGGATGCATGGTGCTGGGCCTCTTCACGGGCCGATGCTCCGGCTGCATGCCTAAAAATTATGCGTTTCTGCAAACGCGTCGCAAACCGACCATCTGAGAATCTACCGAGAATCTACCTCGTAACACGAGAAAATCCAACCTGGGCCGCTAGCTGGGCGCAGACTGCTCACCTTTCGGCTCAGCCTTCACCTCGAGCATCGGGCATAACCGCATGAATTTATGCCCGACAGCCGATCTCTGAGCTACTCACTACCAAGAAGGGCTCGGGAATCATGGAGCAAAAGAAGTCAGCGACATCGAAGGAGGAGTCGTGGACAGGGCGTGGAACCTCATTAGTTTCTCCCTTCTATTTCCAAAGATTGCTCAGGAGCATCAGTCAATGAAGCATTCCCCACACTGAAGGGGTATTACGGTGGTTTAGGTACATTCTGAGCCCCTTCATCGACAACACAACCAAAAAAAAAACGTCCCTCAAGGATGGTGCTATACACTTTTACAGGCCTGATCTGCAACATGGTGCAGCACACCTCGGCTGCTCTTCACTTTGAGCTGCTGGCAAATCCAAAGCTGCCGCAAATTTCCTACCAACAAGAATCAAGAATACAGGGAGAGAAAGCTGTGGGACCTTTGCACGCGACGCGATATGCACTATTGGTGTGGCAGCGTCGCAGATCATGCAGAAGAAGATTTCAAGTCTTAAGTCAGCTGAAACAAGACCCGCACATTCGTCAGCACGAATTCAGCAGCTTGCTCAGTCATGATAGAAAGAACTTGGCAATGATTCCACGAAAGTGGCCATTCCCTCTGGGACAGCTCTTGAGAACTCTTCGCAAGCAGCAGCCTTGGATTTCCAGTCTTGCTGCAAATTAAGCAAAGCTTCTAGCTGAGTCTTAAATGGCAAGTCTATCCTCCGGCCTAAATTATGCTGACTGACATTCGATTACGGAGCAACAGAGGCGTCATGCGCTGTCCTTGAGACCCTGAAGTCTTCTCCGCTTAATCGGAAGGCTCGTTTCCTGGTCTTGCAAAGACTCCATGACAGACCTTGCAGCGAGGATTTGCAACACATAAACGAGCAACAATCTCATCTTTGCAACTTCACGGGTTGCGCTCGGTGGGCGACCCTGCTTCGGAGCAGAGGTCTTCGGCTACCTGAGCAAGTTGCTAGCAAGCTCGGGAGAGTTCCAGCCGCGGAGGGTGCCTCCAGGACTCCAGAGCCTGCAGCAGCCGACAAACAAAACCTCAGCATGGCCCAAAACAGCTCGCGGAGGCAATGCCAACTTGTAAAGTCGAGTCAGGAAGCGAATCTGGGTAGAACTGCTCCCCAATCACGCGGGTCAAGCTGCCGAGCATGGAGGGCCTCGACTGGGTCATGGAGAAAAAACGGCTTGCAAGCCGTGCAAGCCATAGCAATGTCTTGCTTACCCCAGTCTGGATTTGTTTGTAAGCTGTGCACAGAGCTCCCAAAACCGCTTGAGCATTGCTCCAGAAGTCATCACCTTGGCAAGCAGACGGATCTGCGTGTTGAGCCCAATTCCTTCGAGAATGGATTCCTCGGTTCTGCACTGTCGCTAACCCGACCACCGGCCTTGTTGAGTACCGGCAGGAGGTGACACTTTGATATTGCCAATGTGGTTGACCAGGCGTGCAAGGCCACTGGCTGAGCAACTCGCGGCTTGCCCTGATGTCACCACCGTGTCTGTGATGGCAAACGCCTCTGCCGTGAACTTGGCACCTGGCATCGGTGCTGCTTAACTAGACTCGCGACCGTTTGACCTTGCAACTCCAAAAATACGTAATTTGTCTGGGCACAATACATCGATTTTACAAGAGCTACCTAAGCATGCTGAGCAGATTATGCAGATTCAATCGGACAACCTGACAGTAGCCCCAGGTCAGTTGAAGGCAGAACCCTGAAGTGCCGACATTGCCTTGGTGAGGTGTCATTTTGTTGGAGCTCAGAGATGAAGCCGAGGAGAGAACGAGGTCCACAAGCCTTGGTTCTACTTTCTGCGCAGGATGTTAGGACCCAGGAATTTGGACCCACAACTTACAGCAACCGCACCAGATTCTCTCAGCGGCTGCATGTGGGCACTGGTTAAATCTATGCCTCTTGTCTAGTAGTAGCAAATGCCTTGGCGATGTGGGCATTTTGGGAGCTAACGTGTGGAGCAATGTGTTGTCTCTCTGGCCTTGTTATCCTTTAGTCTGAGTCCAGTTGGAAGATCGGAAGTGTCGACCTGAAAGCCTCCCGTGTGAAGCCTCCTGCTACAGGCCAGGCCCCTGCAGCTAAGCAACTGCACGGATGCTCCGGAAAATTTGAGATATGTGATTTGAAGACAAGTGGCCGCACCCCGACTGCCCGAACCTCCAAGTCCTCACGACCATCACATCTAACTTAGCCCAAGGAACTCTTGAAGGCTGTCGTCGAAGCGCTTGATGGCCCGGCTTAGCTGGCGGTGGCTGCGGGCTGCAGAGTCCTTTCACATCTTGCGACATAAATCACAGTTGCAGGCGTTCAAGGCTTTTGTTCCGTGCTGCCAGGCCTTCAAGGCATGGTAGTTTGACAGGTCCCAGCGCACAATCTTGACCAGGTCCTCTCCAGGGCGTTCACACCTACATTGTTCCCTTCTGTGTTGCAACCTCTGGCCCAATCCCTGCCACAAGCAGAAAAAGGTGTTGTGAGAACAGTCATCCAGGATCCTGCACTTCCTTCTCCATGGCCTGGGGCAGGGCGTATCTGTGACGAGCAACTAGCCAAGGTTCTTTCCTGGACTTGCATGTGGTGCATGTGCTAGGTGGCCTGTTGAGCCTTCGAAAGCTCCTTCTCGACAGTGGGGAGCCACTTCCGACTGAAATGCCACACCTGGGACTGCTGCGGCTCCTCTAGACTCTTCTGTTAAGTCTTCAGAATGCCGACATGCCACCGCCAGAGCAGCAGGCTATCACATTGGAAAGCTGATCTCCGAGCAATGGACATGATGTGCCACCAGTCCGGTTGCTGACCCGTTGCCTTCAGCCTCTTTGCAACAAAAGCAAAGGCCATGCAAAGCAGCCAGGGAGCCTACTCTGAAGAACAAACCGCGCCTCCATCTGAAGCCGAGCTGCCGCGCGAAGCATCTGCAAACCTGAGCAACATCTTCATTTTGTCAATGCTGCTTAGAAAGCTTCAGTCCCATACCTTACTGACCCTGCCAGGTACTGTGTGCCTGCTGGCAAATCCAAAAGTCTTGTCTCTGAACGGAACAGCACACTCGTCGAGACCTGTATTTCTCAAGCAAGTAACCCCTTCACTCTCAGATCTGTCTCCCTGGGCCAACACGACCTTGTCTCACTTAAAGTGCTCTCTACCAAGCTCAACCTTGAAAATGCATGTAACTAGGCTCCAGACGCACTCGGAATTCTCCCAAGGGAGCAGTGCGAACAAAGCGAAGCAGCTCATCCACAAGGCTCCGCGAGTCTTCTGCCTCGGCCAAAGCTGAACAGCTTCGTGGCGGAGGCTGGACAGGGCGGATGACAAGGTGCAATGCAATCACGTTCTCTTGGGTGAACTGCCCGTCGCTTAAATGAGCTAGGTGAAGTGATAATGTCATGAGCCAGATGTTGGATGATCGCGCTTGATGCGCAAAGTTCCGCTTCGTGCTTGACGCCACACTTTGAAAAGAGATCTAAACTCCGTCGGACCCAATAGGATCAATCAGGGAGCCGCACCTCAGAGAGCAAACCAATGAGGTGAAGCCACCACTTTGAGCCGTTGCGCTCCCAGAAGCGCTCCCGAATCTGCCGCAGACCTCTGCAACATATCTGACTTTACTGACTTTTGCCAAGTTTATTTCAAAGCCAGGTCTCACAACCAAAGATTTAGCTCCAAGAACAGCCCAGGCCTTTCCATTCAAGTAGCTGCCGTTCGCGCAAGCTCACGACCAAAGCCTGACAGTCACATTGCCGGGCTCTTCATCTCAAATCTGTCTTGTATGCTTCTATGATCCTTTACCAGAGACGTCCAGAAGGCCTTCAGCGGCTGCGTCTGCACCTGCAATGAGACGTGGCGGCTCGCTGCTTCCTCCCAGACCTTGGCAAAGAAGTGCAGAGGAGCCTGTAACCGGTCTGTGGCCAAATGGCACAATTTCCGAGTTATCGGCTGTGACCCGACCGAGCAGCAACTCAAGCATCGTCACAATACCCATCGGCGTGGTCCTCAGAAACAAAGCCTTTGCCGTAGACTTGGCATTGAGAGTTCAGGCTTCGGCTGGAGGAGGTTCAGGGCGACCATCTTCTCGATAAGTCCTAAAATCACTTCTGCTCCAGGGATCTAGGCAATTTTGGGGAAGTACCCAGCCTTCAATTGCGAGCAGCGATGGATGCTCTTCAAATTGAGCCTTGGGTACATAGAGTGAGTGCCAGAGTCTTGGCTCTACCGTTGTAAGCTCGAACATGCTGCCAGCGCTGCAGACTGGGACCAAAACCAGCAGCTCCCGCACTCGAGCTAGCAAAGCTGCGAGCGGGGCCTCTCGAAAGCTTTAGGGGGAGCACATGGTAGCACATGCAGGCACCGAAGATCATCAGTGCAAGCTGCAGGTGACTAGAGAAAAGTAGTAGCAGACCAATGACATTGAGAGACTAGCTTGCAACAAATCCGCGGACTGTTGCCAAACTACATTCCTGCAAGACTCTGTGTTGCGCCCAGGCACAGCCAGCTGTACCAGAATAGCAGGGCCTGGCCACAACTTGTTGCAGCTTCACTGCAGTTGTTCCAACGCATGCCAGCTGGGAAGCAGGCTGCTCTCAGCATAGAACGCGCAAGCAGCAGCAGAGTGCAGGCCTTCGCAGGCTTTAAAGCAACAACATAACAGCTTGGGACTCGGATGGACGCTTCGCCTTTTGAGCACAGGGCAACAGACAGCCGTCGTAAATGTAAGGCTGCAGCTTCTCCGAGCTTCTGCCGCAGTTCGCTTCTTGCCGATGTTTTCCTGACAAACGAAACAATGGGGCCTTTATCCCACTGCGGAATCACAGACTGGCAGGCTGACTGCATCCATCAGCACCATCGGTCCAGGCCTCGCATTGAGCTGCAGAAGGAGGAGAAAAGTAGAAGCGACTGTCCACAAAGGCGGCTGAGTGCAAGGCTGCAACTGCCTCGCGGTCCGGACAAGTCGAAGCCTGAAGCTATATCCCATTCAAAGCTGCGTCAATGCCTTCTTTTGCTGTTGCAGTATGGGGCGTCCTACCGAGTCCGGCTCTGCCTCAGCTCACGCCCGCTGCCTCTAAGAACAATTTGTCAGGGCCCAAGGCATGACCAGCGGTGAGAGTCGACGAGCAACGGCAGCAGGCCTTTGCAGAAAATCCGTAGAGCGATTCTGATGACAGTTGGCAACCGTCTGTCTTTGGCAATGCCCTCCTTGCACTACTGAAATTTTGAATGTTAGCATCAGCAGCGTGATTGATATTGCTATCTTGGTGAACCAAGTGCTGTTACTGAGTTACTGACGCTACCAGATAGGTCTGCGCAGAACAGTTTCAGCCAAACACAAGTCCTGCACAGATGCTTTTCGCCAGAAACTATACCAATGATATGATGGGTACATTGACATTGACAGTTTTAAAATCCTTGGTGCGTTCATATATGTCTTTTGCGCATAACTATAACGTGAAATCCAAAAGCCTGCTTCCTTGTCAAATGCCAACAGTGGTAAAACAACGGTTGAAAAGTTTCACGTCTCCCTGCTATAGAATACCTGCTGAACAAGGACTAGGCTCACTCCACTTAATGCACAAAGGGTCTTCGTTCTGGGTCAGCCACAAGAGGGTCGTCGTTGCGCGGTCATTAGCCAGGCCACAAACGCAGAGACCTCGACAAGGAGGTTTGCCAAGACCCCATACCCCAGGAGCAATGATACTTATGATGCTACATCAACCCACTGGGCTTATAAAGAGCCACGTGTTCGTCGGTGTGTGTTCAACGCAGGCTTGAAAGCGTGACAACAGCTACTCGAACCTGAGCAGCTATGAGAACCTCTTCAGTTCAGACCTGCAAACTGCTTCGGGACCTGGGGCTCAAAGCAACATAACCGTCAACTCTGCGGATTGGTAATCCGATTGGACTTTGCCACGTAGCATTCGTGGCATGTCATAAGGGCTGAAAATCCTGCCCTCGAGGCGCCGGCGCACGAACATCTCCAAGGAAGTATCCAAGGAATCTAGGCGGAGCTCATCTGCCTCTAGCGGCATCTACTTGTGTAACATTTGTTTTGTGTGCCGAGATGCGGTAATTGGGGTGCTTCCAATTGCCAAGTGTACCCCGCTTAAGGAATCCTACAAGTAGTGTCAGCCGCCTCCCTGCGGCCCCAATGTATGTTGTCTCGCCTCTTGCGCAGCAAGTGCTTCGTCTCCAAAACACTCCAAGCCTTAAGACAATGTCACAAAGATCTGACCACGTAAGACAGATTCGCGTGTTCTTTCGCCACAACATGGTGCAACCGCTGAGAGATGCCGGGAGTGCAGCTAAGCCCACAGATGTCGGCGATCTGTTGCGGGTGTAGATGAAACCTGGGATTGCAAAGCTCTCGCTGGTCTGCTGAGCTTCATCATCAGCGGATGGCCCGCTTAGCACAGGACTTGGCTTCTTGACCTCCAGGTTTGTCGCCGTTCTTGGCCTTCTTCTTGCCATCTGCCTGGACGAAGATGGACCCGGCAAAAGAGAGAACAGTGACAGGGCAGCGCAGGCCTTGCTAATGGACCACAGGTCATAGAGGCTGCTTCCGCCCGTGACGGCTCCGTCCCCTTCAGAAACAAATCAATTTAACATCCTGACCTCGAAGTCTTCAAAAGCGCCTTCGCCGTCCACTAAGCCATCCTGCAGTTGGGATTTGCCGCAGATCCGAGATCATTTGTAAGTACCAGCTTCTAAGCTTCATCCGACGAAGCCCTAACCCACTCTTAAGGTCATGCTGGAAGCGTCCTCATTCAGACCCAGGGCTGCCAAAGCCTCCTCTTGGTCTTCACCTGAAGATTGAAAACGCGGCAGACTCTCAAAATACCAACGCTACCGCGGACTCTCCCAACACGCTGGGCTTGCTTATGCACAGGATACATCCCAGTCATCCCGACTGCCTGGGAACAGCGTCTCTTGCCTTCCCGCCTCCTCACCAGGGTCAGCGTCGCCAAGAGAGGATGCTACGGTTTCCAACCGACTTGTTTCCAAAGCAGCCAGCCAGGTTAGGATGCGCTTTTCAACAACTCTGCTCTCAAGCACGGGGCTCCTCATCTTCGGCATTCTTCTCGTCAGTTTTTACCTGGACTGCAGTTGCATCCCCCCAACGCCCTCGCAGCGAGTATCTACAACTAGGCTCATGTCTACAATGAATAGCTTGTGCGAGACGGTCCTTTGCTTGGAGAAGGCGTTACCCTGAGCTCCAGGAATTAGAATGCTGAATAGAAGTTGTGGTCGTTCATGGAGGCTTCCTGGCTAGTGAAGCTCTGGAACAAGCCCTCCGACACCAGGTGACTAGGATGAAGGATACAAACCGCGCATGTAAATGAAACTTTGCCAACCTTGGCATCGCCTGGCACTATCGCCTTCTTGTTAACAGCTGGTGGGTCATTCGCTTCTGAAGTTTCTGATTTAACTCACTCCGCTCATTCCCACTTTCATGTTACAAGAAAACCTACAAACAAACGTGCGGAAGAGCACGAAAGAGAGGAACAGACTCAAAACACAACACCACGACCCTCTCGTGGGCCTTAGCAAGCTTGAAGGGCGTGAGCGCGTCAATGTCCTCCTTGGCCTTGAGACACGCTGTCAGGCTGAGACACTGCTTCGGATCCGAATTCAGATAACTTCATGAGTTTCTGAGGCATCTGCTCGAAGATCTTCATCTTCCTGCTGAAGGATGCTGAGCCTCCTCAACATGTGCAAGACCTTGGCACTGCTGTACTCAGATTATCCCTGTGTTGAAAGGTTGGCTCCACGTCTCCATTCTCGCTAGGGCCTAGGCAGTCTGCGGAGGCGGAGCCTGCAAGAAAGTCCGCCGCCGAGAGAGGGTCGTCCAGCCTGGTAGATTAGACAAGCTATGTGCAAGCCGCCAGTGCCAGTCATTTACACAATCTTGGCCACAAATTCCAAGGCTACCGCGAAGCCACCAGCAGAGGACATCCGGATTGCCCAGCGTGTCATCCACCTAGTCAGCAGCCCCAAACAAGCACGGAAACAGGAAACAACCTGCCAAAAACATCCAAAGACTTCTTCCTTTCACAAACGACGTCCAGGCAGCCTCCAGACCAAGTGCTGCTGGCAAACCTCTGCCACTGCACAAGCAACTGCATGCAAGTCGGCACTTTTTGTTTGCAAAACCTGAATGCTGCAGGGAATTGTGCCTCCGGGCTCGCTTGCAGGGGACTGCGGTGCGTCAGCTATCTTGGCAGAAGAGGCCTAGGGCAACCATCCACACCAGTTGCCGAGGAAGGGGAAGATGCTGTTCGCTGCACATCAGCTTTGTCCATGCCTACCTAAGGCCGGAACACTCAAAGCAGAAGCCGACTGGTGTTGCCAAAGATGACGGTGCCTTCAGCACGTCATCTTCCACACGCAAACCAATCTAACGGATGCAGTCATTATTGCGACCAAGTGTGGATTGGCGGCAGGGTGTCCTGAAGCTGAGCTCTTGGCACCAGCTGGAGTCCATGCACAAGTGCCTGGGGCAGAGGCACTGTAGAGGTTCCACTATGTGCTGACAGCAGCACCTGCACTGCCAGGACGACTGGTCCAATGAGATCAGCATGCAGCGGGAATCTGGAAGTGAGCCTACGAACCTCGGCTACATCCGTAGATGACTGGACAAGGAGCGCCCTACAAAGACTTCCCAGGCGCAGGACAAAGCCAGATGCAGAGCCTCGGAATCAGCTTCACATTCTTTCACATCGCTGCTCCTTCTCCCATTGCATGTTACTGCACTGCAACGGCATGGGCACGGTCCAAAGTCAAGGCTTTGGCTAGAGAGATTCTGCAGCTCCGACATGGCGGATGCATCCGACAAGGAGTCCTGTCCAAGACAACTGCTTTCTGATAGGCTCAGCTATGTTGTCAACATCCAAGGCGGCTCGGAGCTGGACCGGATTGGGGAGGATCCGTTGCCTAGGCCAACTTCCACAGCTTGACGCAAACGCACCCTAGCAGCTAGTTGCTAGCAGCTAGCAAGCTAAGACCAAGGCATCCGGTCAGGCCGGCAAACCTGAGAGCAGCAAAGGCCACAAAGGAATATGAAGAATTAATCCTGTTGCTCGAGCAAGTTGCATTGATGCCAAAGGCTAGTAAGGTTCCAGCAGCCGCCACGAAGGCAGAAACCTCTTGGCAGACATCCTCCGCAGTCACGCTTGTGTTCACTTCAGAGTTACTACAGGGTATGAGAACTGCAGTGCAAAAAGTCTCAGCGTTCACCCAGAGATGGGCCACTCAGATAAGTGGTAGCGGTCGCGAAGGCATGTGCATCCTCATGGACATGTCCTGGTAGCCTGGCGGCTGTTGGCCTGCAGCCTCAAGCATTCTTAAATGTCTGTGGATTAAACATCATCAGCTCAAGATCACGAGAGCAAGAGGACAGACTCATGCAGCTCTGCGAGTCTCCACAGCGCAGGATGCAGGCTTGCGATCATTGATTTTGAAGCCAAGACTTCTTGCCATGTGCAGGCTGTACAGCACTGAGTGCCATGTCTTTCTCAAAACGACTCGTTCATCGCATGCCGCCCAACCTGCAAGCACTACCCACCATTTGGTGACGGCGAGGCTTGTAACAACAAACAGGTAAACGTTTTAATACTGTGTTGATTTCTGTGTTCTCTTGCTTCCAGACAACGGGACCAGAACAATGCGCACTTCGTGCGAGCAGGCAGTGGCGGACTGATCTGCAGGAAGATTTGTACAGCGGTCACTGGGCTCAGAAACGACTCAGACAAGATCTTGTTAGGGTTGCATGTGAAGGAGGTCTCAGACAGCAAACTAAACTGTCGCAATATTCTAGAGTGGCCCAGTGTCCAAACGAACGAACCTATCAAAGAGAAGGCAGCACCAACACTGTGCTTGCGCGCTGCTGCTGAAGGAATCCCTGGGTCCGTAATCAATCTGTTTCAAAGCCTTTGCATTTCCTTCTCATGACAAGAGATCAACAAGTTGCACCGATGGTTTCTTCAGTCTGTAAAGGTTGTGGCGTCTAAGCTCTCAGCGCAGACAGGAACTCTGCCAGAGAGAGGGACACCAGCATATGTTCGACGAAATAGCAAAATACACATCATGGCCAGGCCATGGTGGTGAGAACTTAAAGGCCCATGGGCAGCCAACGGCTTGCTGCATAAGCTGCCCATCGGAAGCACTGCACATATCTTTGGGACCTTGGGAGCTGCAGATCCAGCGAGTTGTTGTAGCTCTCTAACACCAGCAAGGATTCAGCGCTAGCGCATACAGTCAGGCAGTGCTTCCTGGCTCAACATCAGCCAGCAAGGGTTTGATTGCAGTTCACAATCATCAAGCCCCGCATCCACTTTTTTGCCGAGAGCCTTGGTTTGGTCAGACAAGAATCGAAGTACAGGCACAGAATGACCTCGATGAAAAAAAACAAAGCTTTCTGCATGATGAATTCCAGATTAGTCTGGCATATGTCTCGCGCGTTGGAGTTGGATTTTCAGGCAAGTGTGGCATGTTTGAAGTCTGGGCAAGTCTCGGCACTGCTGAGCAGACGCTCTCGGAAGGACCTGTGCTTGTCAGTGCAGGGGGACTTTCAAAGAACGCAAGCACCTACAGGGAGTTTCAGGCCGTGGCAGCATTCCTTAGCTTGGAGGTGGCACCACAACCGACACGGGGAAAGACATCCCGGCACCTCAAAAAATTCTGCAAGATGCGGACAGTAATGCTCCGAAGGTGGTCTTGAGTTTTGACTCGGACTTCTGGGGCAGGAACTGTAGCCGGAAGGGATCGGCACCTGGTACTGGTAGCCTCAACAAGGTGACGCTTCATGCCATCATCCTTGCATCCAATGTGCATCTATGGCTTATGCAGCAAGCCGTTCAAGCTTTAAGACAACGATCCCTCACCAGGAACCTGGCTTCTATCATGGAGACCACCGAGTGAGAGATGCAGCTACTCATTTTGAAGTGAATCAATCTTTCCTGCTGGACGGAAATGATTCAGGCCTCCATATTCCACCGGTACAGCCGCTGGAGCGCCGAAGCCTGCAACCGACCGGCATCTGAGCATGCACAACGTCCTGTCCTCAGAGCCTGAACGCCTTGCTTCCCCCTTCTCATTTCAGCCACAGTTCAGCCGGAACTTTCTCAAGGCGCATGGCCTCCATACCCAGAAGGAATGGTGACCTGGTCAAGAGGCTTGAGACTTTCCGAAAAAGAGCGACTGTCCCAAATGAAGACTTCCAAACTAGCACCAAACTTGCATACTGCTTGTGCCCGAACAATGACTGTGTCATCCGAGGGAACCCATTGGAAGAATGTATGGCCCCACCTTGCTCTGCACATGCACATGTAATGCCCATAAACTTATTAGTGCAGTCCGGGTATGTGGGGCTCTTGGGAGATGCGCAGGTGGTGCCTCAATCTGCTGGCTGTCCGGAACAGCTGCAGTTACGAGGCCAGCCTCCTGTCACGCAGAAGCAGGAACAAAACTGCTCAGACTGGCTGGAAATCTGGCCGTCCCGATGCTCGCACGAGCAGGAGCACTCGCATGACTGGCCAGCTTAACCATTCAAAGATGAACCATGCACATGTAGCCTCGAAACCTCGCGATCAAGGAAACCAAACAGGAATCTCCCCGATTTACCTGAGGCACTTTCGCCACATGATGGGAAACAATCCGTCCTGCTGTCTGTATACTTCGTTCATCATAACCTTCAAGGATTGAGATGCTGACGTATGCAAGTTTGTGAGACAAACTTTACGCAGGCCGCCTGCAGGAAGGCATCATATTCATCAGCAGCAGTGAGGCTCCTGAGGAAGGAGTCCAGATCCGCCTGGTAGGAGGTCACTCAGAGCGTTGATGCAACGCTGACAGCCGTGAGATGCCTGCATTTCCCCCAAGGATGCCCGCACATCCTGGAGGTGTTGCATGGCAGACTGGAAGCTGCCCTTGGATGAACAGAATGATTAGGCGAGCGCTGAGGTGCTGATCAATCTCAAGCCGAGCTACCCTCGTCATCCCAATGTTGGAGAGGGTCTTCCTCAGCAGCACAGCGTCGAATGTTCCACCACGTTCCACCCATGCCCCTTGCAACACACATACAGATACCCTTCGGACAAGCAGCTCTAACTGGGACTCAAAGATGCTCTTGTACTCTTCGTGCCCTTGGGACAGAATCGTGACATGCTTCGAGTTGAAGGGAAAGGGCCGTTTAGTGGTCGCTTCTTACCAGATGCGTTTGAATGCCCTCCTCTGGGCACATGGCGGAGCGTCCACAGCCTGGATCACCAGCTCAAGGCAGGACATCTAAACGGACGACAACAAGACAGAATCAAGGCTGATTGGATTCTGCAGCTAAGCAGCAGAGGATGGGATCCATCTGGCCAGATGGCCGTGAAATCCTGCGCGTGCTCCACCGCGAACTGCTGCAAGAGCTGCTGGAAGCTGCCTCAAACTTGGATGGCGATGATGATGGTCATTAGCATCATCATGGCCACCATCGTGTCTATAACATGACTGATCACAAGATGTGGTGATGGAAGTTTGAGTAGGCTGAAAATTCCTTTGCAGCTTAGCTGCTGTCTTCGAAGCTGTCCCGGAGAGGCTCCAGACTGGTGGAGATCAGCCAGTCCTACCAAATCCAACACGTTCAACGCGTGCAGGGCCGTCACCAAGTCAAACCCTGCTGCTTGCTTGCTGCAAAGGTGACAGGCCTCGTGCTTCTGCATTCGCATTCTGGGGGAGATGAGATCGAGGTCATCTTCCACATCGTATGCGTGATCCTCAGTGCTATACTGGTGCCCCGTGCTCTCGTTTAACTTTGATCGGAAGACATTGCCATTGAGCTTCAACAGCTGCCATGATGGACGAAGTGGAATCACCCAAGGTTCGGGTGTCAGCTGCGATTGTCAGTGTAAGGGGATAGTAAAGAGTGCGAGCTAGAATGGTATGTTAGGATCACAGATCGACACCCAAACCACAAGGGACTGGGGCAACTTCTAGCCACTGCTGAGCCAGGCTAGGGGCAGCACGGAGGCAGGTAAGTAGTCCACAACACGCAAGCTTGTCGAAGCGCACCCCCGTTGTTTTGACAACAGTTCTTACTCCGCTTCGCAAGTCAGACACTGTTACCAGACCATCACAATACACTATAAGTTGCTAAGCAGGCTTCAACTTCGCAGAGATCCGGAATGCCCAAGCATGCAGGATCCAGGCGCCCTGCTGCTGAAACAGCCTGAACACTCGGCCTCAGCAGCAGAAAACTCTCCACAAGCAGACATACTTGGCTACAATCGGAGCTAGTCTCAGCTCAGAAGGCTAAGGAGACTTATGTTTTTCCACCCGGACGCAGTTCATTGTCTAGTCCTGGGTGTCCGCACAGGTCTGCAAGGGCCGGCGAGGGTGGAGCAAGCGGCGGGCGAAGTCGACAGAGCCTGCAAGACTCAAAACGCTCCAAGACACCCAAGAACAAGAGGGTTTCCAGCAATCTCGAAGCCGCTTGCCTTTGGAGGCTCGAAGCCTCACGTCGCCAGGCTGCCGCCTCGCACAGAAGATGCGATCTGCATGGAAAAGGGAGATGAGTTGTGCCTTTTTGTGCCTGTGTGCTCGTCGTGTATCTGAAATGATTTGAGGTCACGCTAGGCTGCCTCTGCATCAGCATCAGCTGCGGCTGGCTCGAGATCACCCAGATGACCATCCACCACAAGCTCCTGGCTGTGCTTCCACAAACATGATGCCCTTGAAACAGCTTTTCTGCTTAGTTACAACTTTGCATTACACAAGCCGTGCAGTCGTAATCCGGTTTTAAATAGGCCCACTTCGGTGGGAACATCTAAGCAGCCGACAACCCTCAACACAAGTACGAAAGGCAAGATTCCTCCAGGGTTCTCACGCTAACTTCCTGCTCCAGAACCTCCGCTCGCTTCTCGCCTTTCCAGGACTAACTTCCGGGACTAACAGCTAAGAGTTTCTGCAGCTGATTCACGTGTCAAGGGGCTATGTAGCTATGCCAAGGCCGCAGCCATCACGGCATAGCTGCGCCGCTGTCTCAGAGGCATCGAGCCCGCCAGGCCTTGGACGGCTAGCACGAGGAGCATGCAGGAGTCGGCCACTGCTGGTCTCACGTACATGTCCAGGAGTGTAGGGCTAGACGTGACAGTATTGATGGAGAGACTGCAACACATGCAGGTCTTGCTTGCTGGGGGCAAGGCACCAGAACGCCCCCACCCGAATGCAGTCTCCAGAGGGCAGTCCGCGCCTTGAGGACGCAAAATAGAAGCCCGGCCATGAAAAGCTGCAACATCTCAGCGGTGCCAAGACAGAAGACAATCCAAGGTTGCTGCCCAAATAGCACCGCACGAAGCGACAGCTTCAGCTGCTGACATGACCTGCTGGGAAGCAGCTGCTGCGCTTGCCAAAAAACGAACGTCAGTCGTACACACACAACTTGCTGTCCTGGCACCTATCCCTATAAACTCCTACAAACCTCAGAGTCCATTTCATGTTCCATTTTCTTTGTCCAGTTGATTCTCCATTACTGGGGTATAATCCCGAAGGTCGAGACAGTGCCTCCCGCTTCTTGCAGACCATCTCGAGTTCTGCCAGAGCAGGCAGCCTCAGCAGAGGTCTAAATAATTTCGATAGAATGGAAAAGAACATGGAAACTGCTATATTACACTTGTTGAAATTGGGGTTATAGGGCAATAGTGGAAAAGAAAATGGCAACTACTGGTATATATAGGGGCTAAATAGGGAGAATGGAAAAGAAAATGGAAACCACTATAGTATACAGGCTATTATTTAGTGGGTATATAGGGATAATGGAAAGCCAAGTTGAAACCTAATTTCCAAAATTATTAACAAGAATTACATAGGGTCTATAGGTTCAATACCATGGGATGTATGATGATGTATGTAGGAATACGATACAGGGACAATGGAAAAGAAAATGGAAACCACTATTTGAAGGTTTAGTGAAGATTTGGATTTAGGGATCTTGCCCCTACAACGGACAAGCAAATGGAAAAGCACATGTACAATGAAATGGAAACTGGGCTTTTATAGGGACTTGTAGGGATATAGTCCCCCTCAAGTAAATAGAATATGGCTTTGGGTATATTGTAATAAGATCCCTATTTACCCCATATTCTATCTACTTAAGGGGGGATTTTGCACCAAACCACCAAGCTCCTGGCGCAAAAGCTCGCAGATTCTCTTGGAAAGACATGGGCCATTCGAGTCCTGCAAACCATTCAGTATCCATTTCATTTTCCGTTTTCCATTCCATTTGATTCTCCACTGTTGGGGTACAGAATCCTAAGCTCAAGTCAGCCTTTCACTAGTGGCAAAGGAGCAGACTTCAAGGCCTTTTGACATCTCAGGGATCTGTGAGAGCCTCTGGGATGCCAGCTTCCCAAAAGAAGACTTGGATCGCGAAAGCCGTCTTTCCCCTTCATTCGTTTCGCAGCGAAATGTGCCTCTGATGATAAATTCAAAAAATCTTCAAAAGTGGAGTCGGCCAGGCGACTCCCGCGAGAACTCTCTAAACACTGGTGGTGCTAAGGACATCATCCTGCAACAACTTGGTGCCAAATCTGTCACTGCCAACAGACCGTGAGACAGTGTGCGCTCTGAGCCGTCCAGTGTTTTTGTTTGCGCCTACTGCTCTTTGGGAAGCTCGCTGGGGAGCGCCAAGACGCTTGAAAGCATCGGAGGGAGCTCAATAGGAGACTCGGAAGCAACGAATTCCTTTGCCGTGCACATATCTGGTTTTTGTACTGGTCAAGTTCCGGTTACGTTCCTGGCATTTCGCCCCGATAGCAAGGATTGCATTGTGTCTATCTGTTTGTATGCCCTGAAGGTGCTGCAGCCCTCTAACTGGGTGCGAAACCAAACTGAAAACTTACTATCCGAGGTGGTGTTGTTTTCAAGAAGGTGGTGTTGCCAGGGTCATTTCTTGGCAAAAGTGCGCGAATGTGGGAGGGAGAGAAAAGTCACTCTCCATGAAAAAAGCATTTCCTGCGACAAAGGTCGAAAGGAAAAACAATCTCGGTTTGCTATGCGCCTCCATTACCAGGTAAAGAACTTCAGCCTGTTGCCTCAGCAACAGAGCCATCGAGGCCACTATACAAGCCGGAGGGCATATGCAGTGAGGGATCACTGCAGACCCTTTGCAATCCCTACATATCTGCAAAATCCTAGAAGATAGCCCCCGTTTCGTCATAAGAGTGACAACCAGCTTGTGGGCCTGTCCTTGGAGTTGCCCAGAAAGCGCCTGCGTTCTGAGCCAAGAATGCTCAAATCTCATCCAAAGCCTGAACCAAGACGCATGGCCTCCCCATGCTGCGCGACAGCTTCGCGGAGCTGCTGAACACGGGAGGCCGCTGCAAGCCGTGCATCCGCTGCCTTGGGAATGCATGCCTTCAATTAGAGTAAGCAGGGAATGGAACCACAGGCATGGAGGTTGAGGCTGCCAGGTGCAGGGGCTCGCCTCCTCGCCCAGCGCCGTGCCAGCAGCCAAAACAATATCTTCAGCCTTCAATGGAGAGGAGAAGTTATCAGGATCCTACATCACCTACATCCGCCTACAACATCATAAGTGCCGAACAGAATGCAACAGCGTTCCTTCGAGGTCGCCTGGAAAGTCTACACGTGTTGAAGCCAGGTGTTCTGCACTTCGCAGGACCACTTGCACACAGTAACCAGCGTTCACGAAGAGCATTCTGTTCCAGCCTCGCTCGCGAAGCAGGAGCTGCATGCCATGGAACTGGACCTCACATTGCGCTTGCCTATGCAGCTGGTGCAGACCAAGCCAAGCAAAGGCAAGCACAGCTAGGAAGTGGCAGCAAGCCGGCCAGTCCTGACACCAAGAACGGCAGGCTCATGGCTGCAAGGACCAACTTAACTAGGAAGTCACTAAGGTTCAGCACTGCATGCCCTGCATGCAATCTGACCTCATCATCCGCAAAGGTTGCGGCCGACACTTCAAAGCATGAGCCTCCCCAACAGAGGCCCTTCATCCAGATACTACGAGCAGACGGGGCCTGACCTGCCAGACTTTGGAGAAGGGACCGGTGCAGCTTAAAGTTTCGCACACCTCCCGAAGACAAAGGCTGCATGACTAAAAGTCAGATGCCATCTCCTGCGTGACGACTACGGGTAATTGTAGCGAGAGGGTCAGCTCGCACGTCTGAGGGTGAGGCTCGAGGTGGTCGAGGCCATTGCACATAAATTCAGCCCCCAGGCCTGAAGCTGAAGCTTCTATGAGACCGCAGAACAAACACAGAGCAACCCATGAGCAAAGTGTTAGCCCCAGACGCACACAAAGCCGCTGGCAGCCACCAGTGCCTTGGGCACTCCCGTTTCGGTTGCCAAGTCGCAACTACCTTCCACTAGCAACATCTAGCAACCCAACCCCCAAGCTGCCACTGAGCCGGAACACTCATCCAAACCTACACCTCAAGCTTTCTCGTCTCGGGTGCTGACGGCCGAGGGAGTTGTGGCAGCATCAGGCTGCCAAGAAGGTTTAAAGCGCATCCTTATCGCTTGACCACTGTGGTTCTTTCTCAATGCTCTACCTTCTGGCAGCCAACCGAGAGATTGGCAGAGTGGCAGGCGTCAACAGGAATTGCAAGGCTGAACAAGAAGCCTCGCGCTGTGCGAAGCTCGGGTCGGAATTCAAAAAGCAGAATGCCAAGCTGGGCGTTGCACGGCATCATCTGAGAACACATATCCCAAGCTGCTGAAGAGATGCTGCCGCCTTGAAACGTCTTCTCCGAGTCTGTTCAACAGATTCTGATGCTGCAGGACTTGCCAGGATTCGGACAGCGCCAACAACGAACGCTGCTGAACAAGCGCAAGCCTTTGCAAAAGCATAGCTGGCATGTCCCATTACCAGACCACTGGACGATAAGGAAGTATGAGGTAGCCAGTATCCATCCCTTTGCGGCCTCTTGGAGTCCAGGTCAGACGCACCTGCCCACAAATATATCAGCCCCAAGCAATGTGCAGGGCTTTCTGTATGGCAATTGCCGAGGCAAGCAGCAGCACTCACAATCACTCACAATGGCCTTGCACGACCTTTCCACTGGAATCCACTGTGTTCGCTGGGGAGGGCCCGCCTGAAGCATAGATCGGTGCAGGCGGACAAACGCACAGGTGACATGTCACAACAACAGGGATAACAAAGCTAGCCACCAGTGCTCCACTGCAGGATCAAGACCTCCCCAAGTGCTCTGAATGTGGCACTGGATGAAGTTTCCACAGTAAGCTCAAAACCATCTTGGGAACCAGTTCAAGCCTCTGCAGCTGCTGCTGCTAATCGGCCGCGTGCGGCATCGACACCGCCAGAGGCAGGGCCAAGGTCTGCGTCAGCTTCATTGTGATTTAGGTGCTGTCAAGTGCTGTCCAGGCACGCTTCATGCGCCTTTGAACTTCTCCAGGTGGCAAGCGATGCTTTGCGAGTACTTGCCTAAGCATGCATGCCCTTCGTGTTCCGCTCTTGCGGCTGGTTTGGGGCTCCTCCATTGCGGGGGACGTGGGGGGCAAAACTTGGGCTGGAACTTACATCGGCTACCAGAGCTGACGACTTCTGGGAAAGGCCTCAGCTGACATCCGAAGGATGAGCTTCTCTCAGAGTGGCAACTAAGGAGGCAACTGGACAGTGGCCACAGAGCTCTGATGGCCTCGCCCAGCTTGACACTTGGAGCTCTCACTCTGGCAAACCCTGAGTGGATATGAAGAATCCCTACATATTGCATAAGTATCAGCTTACATTCCTAAGTGAGCAACCAAGCTGTCAGAATGCTTTGCCTAGATGTTCCCAAGAGAACACGTAGAAAAGTGGTCTCTTGCTGGGAAGCCTCAGAATCCAGCCTGGAAGAAAATCCAAGCTGCTTGGGATAACGGCAGAGATACTAAGCTAAGCGTGGCCTGAAACCGCCTCTCCTCAGCAGATTTCCCGCGCGTAACCCTAAATCGCCTCAAGTGCGATGCAGATCTGCTGCGCTGGGATGGCCGCAATCTCCTCACAGGCCTTGCGTGGTATTTGGCACAGCCACATACCAAAAAATCCTAGAAACACTCCGCAACCAAAGCTACTACAGGGCATGAAATTTTGCGCGACCACGCCTGGGCCTCGCTCTGGGCGGGGGTCACTTCTGCCTGTGTTGAGCACGGCTCAGACTGCTTCGACCATGCAAAGATTGACAAGGTAGACGTAGCATCATGAACACGTTTCGCATGACGAATCTCATGGGCTGGCCGCATCTTCAACAGAGACTAGGAAATCAACTTACGATCTTTGCATATCCTCGCCTTTTCGGTTTCCGCTGTCAGCTTCACCAAGAACTGCAGCCAGTGCAGGATTCAAAGCAGAGTCTGAGTCTGCAATCCACTTGTTACCGCAGCCATTTTCATGCACCTCTAATGCACTTTTGTCTGAATAGAAGGTGTTCATGTAAATGGCCTCTTTTGCCCAGCTCTGGTCGTCCAGCTCGCGGCGGAGCAGGACAGAGGCCAGCATGTCGGCCTGAGCAAGGCCTATTGCCACACCGCTGGTGATGGACACAATCCTGACATGCGCTCATAAATCTGATAGACCCAAGCCCGTGGAATTATGATCGTAGAACGTGCTTGGGGAATGCCACAGGTGCACAGCAAAGGCCTCCGGTTTAAACTTCTTCAGGTGATCCCTAGCCCAAGTCATGCAGACTACCTTGTAAGATGACAAGGGTCATGATGGCTGCTGCTGCGCAACGTTTTCTGATAAGTGCCCGTGGCAAGGGACGGGACCCCGATTCTTCCACAGGCCGCTTGGCACCCGACATGTTCCATGGGAGGCCTGGCGACGGACTGAGAAATCTAAGACACATGTCAAATTATTTAGATGGAGCGTCCTGGTTTGGCGCCCTTTGGCAGAAAGAAGCCTCCGGGGTGCTGGCATGCGATCCAAATCGAAATGCTACAAAGTGTTGTGATTGTGACAAGGCCCAGACGACTCTACCAAGAACTCCTCGGCACAGCGCATGGGCGGCGACAAGCCACCCCAGACCTGGCTAGCAACTGAGCTTAACTTTCTGCAGCGCTGCCGGCAAGGAAAACACGATGTGCAGACGCTGAGGCCATCCATCAGGGGCAGGAGCTTGAGCCGAAGCTGACTGGCCTGGGCAGGAGCGCTCACTCATGCGCGTCTACGCATGTCTTTTGCGCCGCAGCTTAGCTTTCGGCATCTGGATCCCAGGCGGACCCACTGGAGGCAAGATAGGTCCGGAGGCGAGAAATGAGCGTGGCGACACCTGACATCTTCGCACCGTTGGAAAACCCGTAACCCGAAACTGGGAGGGAAGCAGGGCCCTGGCGCTCCAGCCAAGCAGCTGCAGGTAGTGTCTTCAGTACACCGTAGAGCTGTTGGAGAAGGCCCAGGGCCTGGGATGGAAAGCATACGTGCGAAGCAGAAAAGCTCTCATCAGCGCATGGAACTGCTCATTGCCAGAAACAGCTCTACTTAGATTTAACATCGCTGGTTACCAACAACCAAGTCACTTTGGGCTCCATAGAAGTCCAGGCAAGTCGCTGAGCGGCCTGATCCAGCACAACGATACATTCTGCAAAGGAGCACATCTCCAGGGAAGCCTGGGACTGTGAGCCAGCAGAAACCAAAGCCGTGCCCTGCGCACCAGCAAGGACATGTGAGGCGGTAGCTTTACAGCTGCAAGGGGAGCTGAAGCTGTTGTCCAAAAATGCTCCTCCAACAGGGATTTCAGCTGATCGACGAGGCCTCAGGAGTGACAGCTTGAGCAGATGCTCCCTGTTTTGGATGCCAGGACTCTAACCGAGTCCGACTCGAAGGCGCAGCAGCATCTTGGACACCCACAGAGAACAAGCGGTTCGGGAATCAAACGACTTCACGTGCCTCTTCTGACTCGGGGGTAGAGCTGTGTACGCCACCCAAGCTGGCCAGCAGCCCTGGTGTGGTCCGAGCTTCTTCAGACCAAGTGCAATCCCCTCCCTGGCCTTCCGAGACACACTGGACCATCGGTTGCATCACCGTCAAGGCCGGGTGAGGCCTGAGCCATCCAGCATGAAAGACCTATAGCCTTGTAGCTCTTTCTCAGGGCGGCATGTCACTGAGCAACGGACAGTGAAGAAAGTGGGATCAGACCTGCAACAGCTGAAAATATCAAGGTGCACACGCTAGCTCTTGGTACTCTCTTGGTGCCTAACATTAAAATTAAGGCTTGAAAATCCATACCCACAAGAAAGTCAAGCTGGCGGCCTTCTTGAAACCGCCCACTGAGAGCCCAAGCGCTCTCTCCTTTTGCACCGTCCTGCAAGCCAGAGTCTATGGCGCTCCCTCCAAGATCGTGCTACAAAGAGCAGCAGTCTCCGGAAGAAGCGCTGCCGAAGCTGGAGCTCTGAGCAGATGAGCTGCGAGAACCTGCGCACGTAAATCCCGACGGCGAATGACTGCAGGATACTTTAAGAAATCAGATGGCACCAGCCCGGCCTTTGCACACCGAAGCAGCTCAATCAGGTGTTTCGCTGCCACCTCAAATCACAATCCCAGATTGCTTGCCGCTCTTGCTGCCGTGCCAGTGCAACAGGATCTGAACACCACTGGTTGCCTATTGACGCCCTTGACCGTCAGCCAATCCGCATGTAACAGCGCACTCGAACTATGCATTCTCCCCACCCACGACTTTAGTCTCGGGCTTGGTGGCTCTAGCTCTGGGTTTGGGGCTTAGGGCCGCAGGGCTGATGGCCTGCAAGCCCGTAAATTTGTCCGGCTGCATGCTGTTCTTAACGAAGATGCCGAATGCAGATAAACATCTTGGGGAGCAAAGGCTAGGTGGCAAGTACTCTGCGGGCAAGTTGCGTCTGAAGCACTCAGTCGAAACACATGTTTCTTGCACACACTCTCGCAAGCTTGTTGACAGCTTATGACAAGGCACATCTCACGTGTGCCACAGCAAGCCTGACCTCAAGCACGCCAAGAAGATCTTCACATTGAGGTAGCTATCTATGGCAGAGATGCTGCACGACAGAGAGAACCTTCCAACCTTGCAAACGCAGTTTGCAGAAATTTCAGAAATGCCAACGCAGTGTCGGCGGCAGGGCAGCCGCACCCTTCTTCCAGGAGCGTTGTTGGGACGAACACGTCCACAAGCAAAGGCACATGGTAGGTGTGGTGCCGTGTCTTCTGGTGACAAAAGTTGGACCGATGCGCTCTAGTCTATAATGCAGACTGCTCATGGCCCTGGCCGACCCAGGTGTTTTGAACAGAGGTTTTGTGGCCTGATGTCTCCGCGTGCCACTAGTCGCTCGTCGCACGTGCATGTGGCTGAGTCTTTGCAACAAGGAATTTGGCATTTGCGTCAGAGCGGAGATATCCGGAATTTCATCGCGGCCTCAACTCGAACAACTATGCCAACTCCTAACGCGTTGCCATGAGTTTTGCGCTGTGTTTTGCAGGATCACATCTGGAAGGAACCATGAGGGTGGGGAGCCAGCCCGTAACTTCTGGCTGTGCGCGCCGTGCTGCTTGCAGTTTCCGCTGCTCGGGAGCAGCGACACTTGCCAGGCACGCGGTCTCACAGGGTTGGAGCACGGTGAATCGAAAAGCCGCTGAAGGTTGCAAGCTGATGGGCCAAGGGAGATAAAACGAGGCTGTTGCAACCGCTGAGCGCATTGAAACGACATTGTAATTCGACTCGCTGAAAGAACTAAGCCTTGTCCTGGAAACTTAACAACCTCCATGCTGTTGCGAAACGCTGGTGATCACTAGGTACAACTGCAGCTATCACCAAGAGAGACAATATGCCGTCATTGGTTCAGGGGTAAGGGTGATGGGTTTCGGGAATGAGTTGTGGACCTCAGGCTTCAACTTCACCGCTGTGAGTTCAGGCCATACAGGTACAGCAGAGGGTGACGGCTTGAATCTTGTCTTCAAGGCAAGTCTCCACTCGAAGCTTGACCCTCTAACGACTGAAGACGTACTTTGGCCTATTGCGACTGAAACATGCTGTCGATTTGCGTCAATGGTTCCAAGGCTCCAACTCGGGCAGTCTCATTGGTAGAAGCCAGGCCACAACTGGCAAGGCTCCATGCCTCAGCACATCTCAAGAGAGCTCGCGTGCGGGCGTGAGAATGCCTTCCAAGAGCCACAGCACGCTCTCAGCACCCGGCATCCCGCAGCGAGGAATGTTTTGCAGTGACAGACTTCCTGAGTGAGGAGAGTGCAACTCCTGTGGAACCTTCGGTCTTTTCACCTTTTGGGCCTTAGCAGAGAGCAAGCTCATCATCTCTGCGGTTGTAGCGCTTACAAGAGATGAGCAACATCCACAGTGAAAGATCCCGCAAGTCTAAAATGCAAAACCAGGTTTGCATAAATGGTCAGGTGTTTCAGAACGTCCGACTTCACCGCTGCCCGGAATGACAGCTCAGCACTGAAGTCTTAAAGCGTAAGAGCCGGTAGCCAAGGGGGAAGCCCATGGTCCAGTCATGTCGTCTTGTCGCTTGCAAGATTAGGACTGAAACATGCTGAAGCAAACAACACTGCCTCGCCGAAATTAATGCACGGCAGCCGGAAGCAAGCATCGATATGGATTCACCGAGCTGCACAGACATCTCTCGAGCAAGCCTGGCAGGGTGTCAGCTTGGACAAGGCCAGCATCCAAAAAACTCTTCAGCTCTACATCACAATCTCCTTCTGGATACCAAGGATGCGTGTCCCTTCTAAGACCATGACACTCCCACCGCCATAGGCACGGCGTCCTCAGGAAAGGCTCACAGCCACGTCGCTTGCAACACATTGCTGATGGTAGTTTCCCAACATAGGAGGACATCAAGGTCGACCCCAATATGCTACGGTCTTAGATATGGGGACCCCAAAAAAGTACCCCAAATTTGGTAAAACTACCGCGTGAAGGTATCATGCTGCCCGGGAGCGGCTAGGAGGCCGTGCTTCGCCAGCATCGTGAGGGCCTCTGCCTCAAGCAATCATTCCCCACTATTACTCGTACTATGACTATGACTATGACTGCTACTCCTACTGTGACTATTCCTGGTGCTATGACTGCTACTATTACTATTCCCATGATTGTCATTCTATTCAAATTAGCATCATATTCCGGTTGATAACATTGTCGTCATTTCGAGAAATCAGGTAACAGAAGCGCTGATGGGCTGAGGATTGTGCTTTGCCATCGACACCGCCTATCGCACGTATCAGGCAGCGCTTCTGTTTCCATATTCCTAATACAGCCAGAATGCTACTGTGGCTACTGGATGAGCCATAAATCTTTGATGTCCATTTTTCGCCAGAAAAAAATAAAGAAAACTGCTCCCGTGGCAGCAGGTGCCAGCTGCGCGTACGTCACGAGCTCAGAGCAGTGTAGGGTTTGTTGGAGAACAAGCTGCCGGGTCGTGACGACCAGCCCCACGTTGCTTGGGGTGGTAAAATTGGCAGTGTCAGCTCACAACTGCTTTTCTGATCTGCACATTTCCTGTACCGCTTGTGAAATTCTCCGCTGGAAGCTCTGATCACAGAAGGCGCCTCCCCATAGCTTGGTGACCAAGCCAATGTGTTGCACAGCAGGGTGTGGCACCTGGCAGACGGCCGGAGCCTGAACTTCCTTTTTTAGATGCAGGGCAACAGAGATCAGCCCACCCGGTCCAGGTAGAGCGCCGCAAAGCGTGATGCCTCCTCAGCTTCTTCGGGCCAATGAGCAGCAAACAATTACATTCAACGCTCCTGCCTCAGAAATGTTCCCAGCATCATCAGCCACGTCAGCCATGCCACAGGCCATCAAGGGACCCAGCCTTGATTCGTGTTCTGAGCATGTTTGCTTGAGTTCTTTTTGAGGCCGTGGGTTGGAGTCCAATGCCTCCGCTTGGCCTGTCCCCTACGAAGAAATGCGACAGACCTACAACATCCTGAGAAGCGTGTCCAAGGACGGCCTTCTCACAGGACCCCGAGGCAGACATGCCCCAGCAAGTACTGTTATTGAACATTCTCCCAGCACCAATGCCAACGCCAACACTTTCACAACTGTGCCTTCTACCGAAAGCAATCCTTCTAACAAGAAAGGCCCAACTGAACATCTCTACTGCGACTGTCCCGACTAGACATCAAAACTCCTGATGACTGCATTTGCTATTCTGGACCAGATATAGATGCCCCTTCACTGCACTTTCATACTAGGTGCCTTGGCTGACACAAACTGTGAACGACTTAGGCTTCCACCGACGTTCTGCCTGCCAAGCTCATCAGAAACGGGAAGACCGGATTTGTTTCTTGATCAACAGCAGGCCACCTCGTCCATCCCTTGTCCAGCTGGGAGCAATGAGGAGCGCATGGCTGCTGCGAGCCTTCAATGATTGATCTACGTAACTTCGAATGTGCCCTGTTGCAGCTGTAGCTTCACCTCTATGGACATAGCCTAAGGCAGCAACCATCTGAAAGCGGGTGACTTCGGCAGGTCGCTGCAGCTAGATGCCAAGAGCCGAAGCAGGGCCGCCTGACAGAACACAGCAAATGTGCAGAAAATTGTCAGCTTCCATCAGAGGGATGTCCACTTCGAGCTGTGCATCGAGAAGGGTGAGCATGTGCTTGCTGTCCGTCACGAGGCCTACAACAAAGGGCTCAAGCCTCCACCTTGGTGGCGTAGGCCTCCGCACAGTACACCTGGAGAAGACTGTGGCTGTGGGGAGATTTCTTTTCTGCAAGGAAGGTTTGGGAACTCAGAAGGCCAGGCTTAATTCTGCATAGACCACTGGCATCCGGGAAACTAGGAATTGAGCGCCTTGTGAAGCTTATCAGGTTGTACAGCTTTCCTTCCATTCACTGTTGCCATGTTGTCACTGTTGCCATGTTGGGGTTCTCAAGCTCGCTCAAGCTGTCGCAACTTGCTGAGCCCTGCGCGTTCCAGTCTTGGAAGGGACTGTTTTACGTGTAATAATCAAATTTTAACGGGACTGGACAGAATCCCTGCAAAAATCTGGCAGTGAGTTAGCCCTGCTCTTGCGCCTGCTGGAAGCTCGCCATCAGCATTGCACCCGGAGAGGCCCCTTGGTAGTGAGCAGATGCTGACCGGTCAAAACCAACTGAGGGCTCTGCTGCATTTGGACATCTGATGGCCTGTGGGACTCCGGAGCACCGCCGCACAGAACAGTGCCCGAAGCTTTCGCAAAGCCTAACAACGTGACAACGAATAGCTATCTCTGCGCCGCAGCCCTGCTCCTCAACTGCCCTGTATGTGGGGCTGCGGCTCGAAGCCCAAAACCTGGACAGGCAATGCGCCGGGCCTCCGGAAGACCATGGATGGTGACTGTGCATAGTGTGGAGTCATGATCCTCATGATGAAGTTCAAGGGCGCAGCAACAATGGAGGCAGCCTGTCTTTTGTTTCTGAGAGTGTGGCCAATGCACTGGCATTTCAGAGGCTGATTCGCCATATCTAGCTATGCTCGGAGTAATTCCGAGGTTCCGGTGTGTCCCATCTTGAGACTACACTCCAAGGCATTTACATGACGCAAGAAGCAAACGTCTAATTGCGTTGTATGTTGTGGTGGCAACTTCTCTTTGAAAGTTGTAGCCCTACGGAGGTCCTCCCCAAATGACTGTCGAGATCTTCTGTTGATTTATATATTGATTTGGGCAGGACATTTTAGGCTATAGGAAGGGCAAGACTCATTGAATCCTGCCTATGTACAGCATCTCAAACACAGATATCTTTCTTAAGCAATATCTCTTTGCGTATCAGCTCAAAGTGATATCCGCCATGGCAGGGAAGAAAGGGCCTTGTCTTGACAAGCAGTGCCCGGATCTCTCCACCCACACATTGACTGAAATCAAATGAGTCATAGTCTGCAGTCTAAACTCCTAGAATCCTCCTTAATACGCACTATAACAGTCCCCTATACAATCCACTGCAATACCCCCTTAAAGGAGTTTAGACTATAGCTCAAATGCGACTGCCAACTGAGGAATTTACGCTTGTCTCCGCAACGGAACCTCTCGCAGCTTCGACACAGGGGCTGAAGTTGCATCCAGCTGTTCCGGAAGCAGGCCTGCATAAAAGAAAAGTCCTCTTCACATAGACGCACGGTTTCAGCCCTGCCTGCGATCCGGAAGAGCGTTGACCTGAAATGCCTCGTTCGGAACCCCGTGACGACACCTTCTCCGAGGCCCAAGACCTTCACTCTCCAGCCGATGAGCACCTCCACTGCTTCAATGCAAAGGCAAACTGCACTAGATCCGGATTTCGCAGAGCTGCTGTCTGGCCTCCGGCGATTTGGCACATACTTGAATTACGTCAGACCGCCTCAGCATATCTAAGCTGAGCTGACAAGCCCGTGTACATCAGCGACAGGTTATTCAGGCTGTTTGGTCAGGTGGCTCTTTGTCATCCGCAGCCGGTGACGATGACCCGGGGCAATAGGGGCCCCTGCCCTGATTGGCAATGCCTCTGCACATGCCGAAGTCTCCTGCCAGCATCAAATTCTTTATGCTTGTCAGCTGCGCACAAAATGCCAGAGATTGCCAGAGTGTGTGATTAGACATGTCAGTCCTTTTGGTCTGCAAAGTGACCTGGGGTTCAGTAGCAGGACTCCTTCTGCATGGCCCAAATGCCGAGAGCGAAGGACTGCATCGCCCAGGTGTTCGCAAAGAGTTGCCTCTCCATCTTCCAGCTGGAGAGCTCCCAAGCTGCACTTCCCCCGGAGCCGCATGGACCACAGCGTCAGCTCCGCCCGGAATCCCCTGCCCACGCCCACAGAAAGCAGCTGCTGCGAGTCCTGAGAAACCACAGATGGCGAAAGCCTGCCTTGCCTTCAACTTCCAACAAATGTGAAAGCATAGCAACAATGTGCAAAAATTATATGGAATAGGATATGCACGTCTCAGACTCCGCATGCAAGCTCAGAGTGCCCGCAAGGTCGAAGGTGAGGCGAACACCCACCAGCTGCTCCGGCAGCCCTGGCCCAACCACCAAAGTCCGCAGTGTATCGCTGTGCACTCTGGAAACCTTGGAGCAGGATGCTGATCACTGCCCGGCGACCGTGCACTGCACCGCAGAGCAAAGGCTTTAGCAATCCAGATCATTCCAAGCAACCATGGACGTGTCGGACGTGAAACTCACTACGAGGAAGCGGGGCTGCCCCAGGTCGTCAAGCTTCGAGGTGTCCAACACACTCTCTGCTGGCACCAGGCGGATAAAGAATCCGGCCTTCCCAGTCTTCTGACAACAGGCTGAGCAAAACAGAAATTGAGAGTCAACCAAAGGCCTCAGCTTTGCTGTCGATGAGGTCGACCATCGTTTCCGCAGTGAGCGGTCGCTGACATCGGGTCCCGCCGCTGAGCACCATTTGCCCAAGAGCCGGCACCAGTCGCATCTGTCACATGTCAAATCGGGCAGCAGGGCACCAACTTTCCAGAGCTAAGCAAAGCACAGAAAACTGGCCTGGCAGCAGAGTTCGGAGCCTTCTCGTTCTAAGTCCTTGCCTCAATCCACAGCTGCTGTGCGGTTGCACGCAGGCCCAAAACAGGAGCAAAAATGTCACGCTCTCCGCGCAATTCTGCCCTAAGGCCTTGCATGGGCAGTAAGCCAGCCGGGCCAAACAGGTCTCTGAGGCCAGCCGTGTGAAGCTCCAGCAATGCATCCTTGGCCAAGCACAAGACCCCACCAACTTCTCCCTGTTGTCAAACAATATTCCCAAATTGAAGCACTCAGGGCAAGATTAGGTAATAGATTGATAGAGTACGCTGGCAAAAGCTCTGAGCCATTTCACAAGTGTGTACCTTCCTCGCGTCTGGGTTGATACTACTTTGCGACTGCATTGGTGGGCAATTCTTTGATTGTAGAGGCGAACGTGATTTTACTCCTGGGCCATGGGTTTGGAGGCTTTCTGTGCAGCAGGCATGCACACCTCGCTGCTGCTTGCCCTATCTCACCCAGTTTTGGGGCCTAGGGACAAGCTACGACCTAGCATGTGAAAGTGCTGGACATTGGACGTGCTGCTTGTGATAATTCCCCTTGAAGTCTTTGCATCCCCAACGGCACAAGCCCTAAGACTCTCAGGACTGCTCCAGCCGCGGAGAATGGAAGGCTCTGCAAAGGAAGAGCGTAGCTTTCTGCCTGACCCAGGCTTGCGGAAGAATCGATGGCAAGATGACCGTTCAACAACAAGAGCCTTGCAAACAAGGCTACCAAAATGCACACAGAGCCGTCAGCACAGTTTGCGACTGCCGGATTGGAGTTCTTCTTCGATCCTACAAACTGCCTGCACGTCACGGATCTGGAGGAGTGATGGTCACCTTCCGTGAAGTACAACTCCTTCTCTCCGCGGTAAGCATTGCAAAGCTCCTCCTGCCCGTTTGGCAAGGACAATCAAGCTTCGAAGCACCAGCCCTATAAAAACAAAAAGCATAAAACTTTGGCACGGGCTCCGAATGGCGCGGGCAAATGAAGTCGTCGTGGCGTGCTGCAAGGAACCTCTCGAGGTTCGGTGCATAATCAGTCACTTGCCTCACCATGCCCGATAATTCAAGCATATACTAGAGGTTTTGCACAACAAGTCGCGGAGAAGCGACTGGATTATCATGAGCAGCCGGGAGATCCCAGCTGATTGAAACTTAAACCCTCCACAGGCTGCTTTGGGAGTCCCAGTATTAATAAGAAAGCTGAACCATCAAGTTCCCATGCATCATCTTACTGCAGCAAGGGCGCAAGGCCGGCATGAAGCACTGTCTTGCATGGCTCTTGCCTTCCAGATCCTCCCGAGTGCTGTAGTTTTCTGCATCTACCACGCGATGGGATGAGATCTTGGTGGATTTGAACCCCATTCACCAGAGCATGTCAGAGCTTGCCTTGTAGAATCTTTGGATGATATAGAACACACGGCGTTGGTATCAAGACTTTTCTTGCCAAAGGCTAGAGGGAGTCTGGATGAGCCCCTGCTCAACTGTTTCAACATTTGAGGTTAAAAAACTTGTCACATTATATTTGATCTGCAGGGTCCAACAATTCCATATTCCATCTGCAAGGGGTCAAATGTCCATCAAAACCCTGTGTTCTCCATGATGGACAAGCAGGCGGCGGTCCTCAATATCAAAACCGGCCCTGGCTCGGATGGCTGCTCTGGCAGCTGGGATGATGGCACCTTCGCGGAGATTGGTCATGCGATCAACTAATCTTGTACACGGACATCATCTCCTCTTGTTGATCAGGCTGAGCCGAAGCACGAGTGGCCCATGACGGGATCATTGCCTGGAGAAAGTATGTGGAGCAAGCTCTTGCTGAGTCTCTGCAGGCTCATGACACACGTCTGCAAGCATGCTGTTGAGCGCCTTCCTGCCAGCCAGCTCAGTCGCGAGGTCTCGGAGGGATGAAAACCTGGTGTGAGCACCCGGAAGTCCACAAGTTGGCAGCCCTCGTTGCTGTGGCACAGCGTTATGAAAGCGCCGTTGCAGCTCCAGCCCAGTGCCCTGATTGCATGTACGTGCAGCGTTGCATCCTGAGAAAAGGACGGACTGTCCAGCACCAAGGCAGCGATTGATGGATCACGGTCGGCGTGTAGCAAAGCCTCAGTTTGGCAACAGACGCGAGCAGCGAAATGCGTCTACTCTTCGGCCAGGCATATCAGATCTTAGCTGCTGAGGCACTGTGACAGCCCCCATGGAGCGGCCCCAAAGCGCTACCCGGGAGGCTTTACCAGTGGAGCGGAGGTGGGCAATGCAGGTAGCGAGATCGTCTCGTTCGAACCTGGGTGCAATGCCTTTCCGGCGCCCTGGGTCTCTTGCTCTTGAACCACATGAAAACAATTCTCTTTGCGGCTGAATCACCAACCCAGTGACACATAATCACCTTCTGAGACTCCACAGCCCGCGAAATCGAAGCAGAAAAGGCTGATTCGAAGTGGCAGCAAGAGCCTTGTTGTAAGGCAGATCTCATGTCCAGGAATGCTCGGAATCAATATTATCATGTGCAACTGCGAGGCGGCAGCAGCGGCAGTGCTTCCAGCCGACAGGAGGAGTTTCCGTGCAAGAAAACGACCTTGGTGCATTTACGTTCCTCCACGGATCGCGCCTGCAAACGTGCTGGGTGACCGAGTTCAAATTTAGAGCAAGTTGCGCATGGGCGGTCGTGTGATGACCAGTTCTCCTGAAAAGCAGATGCAATTACTAGCAAAAACTTGCATGGCTGAACTTCGAATTTGTGCCGCTATCAGCTGCCCAACCGTCACTTGGGACTTGGCCACAATTACTGTTCCCAAATTTAAGGAACATTTTGTAGGGACTATGTAATGAGGATCCCAATCTAGGAACCTGTATTATACTGAATTTAAGGGAATCTGCATACAATCCCTATACAAGCCTAGCTTCCAATTGATTTGATTTTCCATATCCTTTTCCAATCAGGCTAATATCCCTGAATCCTAAACCCTAAACCCTAATCCCCAGACCCTTAACCCCTACTAAACCCTAACCCTAAACCCTAACCCTGAACCCTAAACCCTGATCCCCAAACCCTAAACCCCCCTAAACCTTAATCCCTCAACCCCACACCCTGGACCCTAAAGGCTAATCCCTAAACCCTGAACTCTAAACCCTAATCCCTAAACCCTAACTGAACCCTAAACCCTCGAAAAATCCCCCATGCGACGGCCATCCTCAGGCTGGGCAGGATCAGGTATCGGCTCAAAAAGTGAGCACCTGAGATTCTCAAACTGCCGACATGGCACGGGTTTAGTGGGTTTAGGGTTTAGGGTCCAGGGTCTAGGGGTTGGGTTTAGGGATTAGGGTGTAGGGTTGAGGGCGCTAAAACATCAGCTCTGAAAAGAAGTCCACCAGCCAAGGTTCTATTACTTTCTGCAGCCCATGAGTGCAGCCAGGTGTCTGCAAGGCTTGCCCACGCGGATTCTGAAGAACCAGATCCTGCCGCCGTCCATGCCCCTGCAGCGTTGAGATTTCAAGCAATCAACAGCACATTCATGAAAAGTCAGTACGCTTTGGTCAATTTCTACTTGTATACCTCTACCAGCCCTGCTACGTCTACAACCAGCCCTTCCTTCCTTCTTTCCTTCCTTCCTTCCTTCCTTCCTTCCGTGCTTGGGTTTGATTTCTCCATTTGCTTGGCTGATCCAGGCAGCACCCAGACGTCCAAGGCCAAGTCCCAAATTCGAAAAGGAGCTGAAGAGAAACCACGACGACCACGACTCCAACGAGCACCAAAACAACCGCGACGAGCAAGGCGAACACAAGAACAACAACGACGCAGACGATCACGACCACGACCACCATCATCACAACCACCCACGACCCCTTGACGACCGTCATGGCAACGCCGCCGCCGCCGACATTAAACATGATGACAATCATGAGACTCCTTCGCTATGACATTCTCTGACTGCTGTTGATTGCCAAGCAGTCTTTGCCCAGCCTTGTCTGCAATTCGGAAGGTTGTTGGCCCAAGCTTTGTTGGCGCATAGCGGCATCGTGGCGGCCTCACGAAGACAATGCTGCCACAGGCGTGGATAGCAATTCAACACTGTTGAGATACTCTTCAGCTGTTGCTACAACTTTCTGAGTTTTTGCTCATCTACAGTGACTGCCTTGCGCCATCAGCTAGTCCCACGTTGGGCCTGATGATCAGGCTAAGCAACAAGTCCAGCGGGGAGCGGAGATCGACCTACCGGCTTCCGACGTATCTCTTGGGGTTGCTCACCAGACTGCTTGGCGCAAGGGAAGTGACAACATAACATATACACACAGTACCAGGACTACTGCTATTCTGGCTTTACGACTACGCGTGCGCGATACTTGCCATCATCATCCTTGGAATTAAGGGGGCTCACAAGGATGTTTCCAGAAATTGGGGGTCCACATATCGAAGACTCTACTATCCTGTAAAATATTTCTAAGAGATATCCTACTTTTGGACACCTGCATATAGAATGGGCTTCTTTGCCTGTTCCAGTTGAATCTGCTGCAGCTCAGCTGGTGGCATGCGGAAGCCATTGGCTAGCGCTCCATGCCAGCCCAAGCCAGTAATCCACCCGCCCCCCCCGCCCTTGATGTTGCGCGCTGCTGTATGCTAAAACGTCTAAGTATTCAGTATAATGAATGTCTCAGAACTCCATCTTTCAACTGTTAAAATACTCTAGCCGCGTGAAAACAATGCTTCCATGGACATATTGACTTATCTCTCCAACGTAGTCATGTCTCCATCATTGAGCAATGAGGCTATCTTTCGGTACAGCCTTGACCAAAAGGGCCCTGGTCAAAAAAAAAAAAAGCGGCACGAAAAGCTGCTTGCAACATGGGGCAACAGGGTGCAACAAGGAAAGAGGAGCGAAGCTAAATGTGTCAAAACCCTGAAGCTCCCGCCCAAGCTTCCCGAGCTTGTTGATTGGCCAGCGCCTGTGGCAGCAAGGGATCACCGCTCATGCCCCCCCCGTAATTCCGCCCGGTCCCATGTTGATACCATCATTCATACGCTGCTTTGCGGACAACGTCTGACAGTCTGCCCCCCCGTTAAGGAAGACTGAACTCAAGTTTACTCCGCTACTTGTAGCTTTCGTGACTATCACCCATGACCCTATTGATGATCTACGGGCAGAGTAGGAGCCAGTGCTCCGAAGGCTTCAAAGCTGTGCGGGGGCCAGAGGACGACAGCCCAATTGTGCCTCTATGCAGGATGAGCTACAGTCGAAACTCCGAGCATCCACCTTAAAGCCCCCTATACCACTCCCCTACATAATCCCCTACATAAACCCCTTTAGGGATTTTAAACTGTAGCTCACATGCTGATAAGCGCCCTACTAATCGAGCAGTCTGGCCTGCTGAATTGAAAGAACACGCAAACACACCATCTTGCAGAACACCAAAGATGGACCAGAGCACCTCCTGCCCCTCGCGCGTTCCTGACAGGTGGGCACCATGACAAGCAAGGCAATCACGAAAGGCGAGTATCTCAATAACGTCTGGAATGAAAATTGATGCGGCGTGCCATCAGAACAGCTGCTATTTCTAGCTAATTAAACACGACAATAACATGATGCCCCTTGCCTTGTCACTTGCAAAAGGAATGGTACCATGGCTGCAATACTCAAATTCCAGTACAAATTGAGAAAATCTCTGGCGAACTTGACTCAAGCTTCACGGCACACAGGCATACCTTGCTACTACTTTGACAGGCCTTTCACCAAGGCCTCACGACGGAGCCCAAGCCAAAGCCTCTGCTCTTACAGGGAGATTAAACAATATTAGGGCTATTAGGGTTCTATCGGGGCTATATGGGGATAATGGAAATAAAATGGAAACTAATGTGGTATATTGGGGTCATTGGGGTTAGAATGGGTGCGTGGCAACCTCTGGGTTACAAGGTCTCTCTTCTTGGGGTTGTCGGCTCAACCGGCACTCTCGACCCCTCGAGACGGGCGTTCCAAATACGACAAGGAAACCTGCTGATGATGACTCAGCATAACAAGACATATTCTCACCACGGCAAGAAATTCACAAAAGCTGCACGACAATGCACCATCTATTGCTTTTTGCTGCGCTCGACTGCATGCTTCCAGGAACGCCCAAGGCTCCAAAAGCTTCAGCATAACACGACCCCAGTAGATCCCTGTCAATGTCAGCAAAAACCTGTCGTAGCGACAAAAGACCTGTCATGGTACCCGAACCCTGCTCCCCCTTGATGGTACAATCGTCCTTTACAACTGCTTGCCAAGGCTGCTGCGAGTGCGCCAAACAATGCAAGGTCGCCAGGTGAAGTGCCACAGCGGATGGCAGCAAAGCCTTCAGGGCAGGCTAAGCCATGTATTCTTGTTAGAATCCGCACTAGAGCTATAAAGTGGTGCGAGCACCTCTGCCAGCACGAGGCGCGTTGCGTCGACCAGAGCTGCCAGCGGTGGCTGGAATGCACTAACCTCCCAGCGGAGCAATTTGCAGGCATGCACGGATACAAAGGGTGCATGAATTGGATTTTCACAATGCGCCTGTTTCGAAATTGTCTCCCTCACCTACATGGCTTGAAATCGACACTACTGGGATCTCAGCGGCATTTTGACTGAGAGCAACACCCACACTAACTCCGGCAGCGACGAGCTTGCCAGCCTTGGAGTTCTACGTGTTTGCATGATTCTGCATGTAACAATGGAGCGGCTTGGCAACTCTGGCAATTGCGAGTAGGCTCGGCATTGTGAGATTGAAAGGCATGCATCACACACGCTTCCTAAACAGAAAGACAATAAGGAGAGCTCGCCTCTCAATGCTCTTAGCTTTAGCCGGACCCCTCCCGAGCGGCTGAGTGGCTGGCTTAGTTGCGAATGTTGACAGCGCCTCCTTCAAGAAGCCAAAGCCAGAATTCACCTCAGCATGGCGGTTTGCGGCTGCGAAAACCTTCAGACAAGCGCCCACCAATTTGCAGATGTACCTGACGGCAGGTTTTGTTTGCGCGAGCTACATGAAGCTGGCGGTCACTTTTGATCTCTTGCCACAGCAGCATGTGCATGCGCCAGTGGTTAGCGCCCCATCTTGCAGCCATCACACAGCCAGGAAGCTCTCTGGGACCTCTTAACTGCCCAAAAGGAGCACGGAGTAATATGAGAATTCCTGTGCGGTTGGAAATGAGTAGCTGCCTTTGTCAAGAAGTTCCTTTGAGAGAACCCCCTGCATGCTTGACAGATGTCTCTTTGCTGGTCCCATTAGGACGAAGCACGCCAGTGCCTGTACAAGAAGCCTTCGCTTTATCAAGCGCGGCCCCGTCTATGAAAGGTTTGCCAGAGATGGCGATGTCTGTGCGGGCAGATCCAAAAGTGGAGCTGCAGCAAAAAGAAATTGGTGAGCTCCACAAGCCCAAGAAAACTTACTTATGTCGCCGAGGTGTCACTGCTGAATTCATCTAGTGAGGATGTAGAAATATTCTGTCAAAAGTCTTTCTGAAAATTAGGGCAAGGACAAACCTAGTCACTTGAGCTTGGAGAGAAGTGCTTCTGCCTTCTCTGGCTTGTCAAGACCAGGACCTTTCCAAGCTCTCCATTAACACATTGACATGCAGCTAAGGCTTCGCCGATTCATCTGCGTCCTCGAATTTTGTTGATTTTACAGCCATTGTCATGTGATTCATTGAATTCTACAGGCTCGGGAAAGAAACCTTTACAGACGAAAGCTTCCCGAGCCGACGCCACGCCACGATCTGACGCTGCTGACAAGGGTAAGCCGCCACGAGTTTCTCATGGCTTCGCCTGATCATTTGCCTGATCACTGCTTGGGCAAATTTTCCAGCCGCTGGCCACAACCGAGCCATCCGCATACCAGTAAATGGTGGTGTCCGGGACCACCCCTTCCGGACCCACTAATCCCGAGTAGGCCTTGCAATTGACGAGAAGATTGTCATAGCCTGCCTCGGTGGTGAAACTTTCCACTGAGATTGGCACGGCTGCCGAGGTGTTCACCGCAATGGTGCAGTCCTCAGCTGAGTCGCTGACAACGGTCAGTACGAGCCTGCCATATTCAGACAAACCCAATCTTACACTACACTGGATTGGGTACAGCAACGTCAAAGTCACTTCACGTTTCGAGTTAATCCGAAAGGCCAGACAGGATGAAAGAACCATAGAGCAACCAAGCATCTTCTTTGTTGCTGTAGTTTCCCGGGTACCCAGGACTGACAATACAGTTTGAATCATCCATCGAGCAGGCGCCTTTGAGCACCGCCCACATGGCATTTCCAAAGTCAATATCTCTGGATGTTTCGTCGCTGGTGTCGGAGGGTGTCACTTTGCCATTGATCACATCATGGATCCAGCCCAAGGCTGAGGAAACTCGCGAGTACACGCCTGGATAGCCCTCCAGGGCACACCCATCGCCCCAAGAAGTAACGCCTCGCACAATGTAGTGCCCAGCCACTTCGCACACCAGAGGTCCGCCACTGTCGCCCTGGCATGTGTCCGTGATGCCCTTATCGGAGTTTCCAGTAGCGCAGAGCATGGAAGCAGTCACGCTCTCGTTGTGGCTAGCGTAGTCCTCCTCGCACTCCTTGTTGCTCAGCAGCGTAACCTGAGCCACAGCTGACAGGCAACATCAACAACTACCAGCAGCTGTTACTAGCTCTGGATGTCAAGACGCACGGAATTAAGGGACGTCATCCATGCTAAACATGAACACCTCGAATGGCAATACTGGGGGCAGTGCCGGTGCTTCTTGGAGAACTTCCGGCATTGGTCCTGCTGCTATAGCAAGCGAACATGCGCTACAAGCACTTTGAGTTAATTGAACTTCCCTTGTCCCTCAGGCGGAAAACTGTTTTTGATTTTCTTAAAGCAGCTGCTCCTGACGACATCAGAGTGCCCCAGCCAGTGATGCTACACTCTGCTCCAGCCAAATCTGTGTCTTCGTCCATGGTTGGCAAGCAAGCGACGCCGATGCACTCATTGATTGGCATTGGCTTGTCCAGCTCCTTAGTCAGACAGCTTAACCACAATTGAGAGCTTCGAACTCCACTATCGCTAGTCAGGCCAACAATTGGCAAGCAACTACCAAAGCCAGGTCAAAGTCCGAGTCAGCTGCTTTGTCGTATTGCGGATGGCTGAAAACTTGTTTGATGCGACGCTCGACTGACTGTCCGCTAATAGCCTCATCATCTGAGTACTGCTTCCAGTCTCCTGCAACTATTCTGAGCTTCCGCATCTTGCACACATTCATGTTCTCGACGCAATGGGCGGCCGTCAAGACCCAGCCAGGAGCGATCAACGTCCCCCCACAAAAAGCGGCTGCAGGGCCATTATCTGCCCGAGCACTTCGCAGGCTTACCTGCCATCTCCACGCACACTGATCTGCATCTTTGCCATGTACGATCCTGGTTCTGCGGCCCTTCCTCCAGGCACATGATGAAACTTTACTTGAGCTAGTCGGGGGGGAAGTGATTGGAGCATAGACTTTGATTCCCATCCCGCCTTATGGGGCCTCCGAGGATGCCACACTGAGTAAAGTCACGTGTGTCCAGCTCACTGCCTACACCCTCCTCCACCTGGCCATCTACCTGGGCCGCCACCTGCTGGCTGCCCCGCAGATTGCCAGATTGACTGACAGGATCCTCTGATGCCACAGTCAGCAGGGTCAGCAGACAGCTCACCACGGTGGCAAAACTTCGCAACATGGCAGATTGCACAGTTTACACAGCATGCACTCTGGATCTACTTCTGAGACCCCTGAGAAGACAAAAGGGCCAACATGAATCATGAGCCATGCCAGGTGTTCAATGACTTCCGTGTCAACTTCTGGTGATGTTGGGTCTGTGACGGAAACATGTCAGTCGGCGTCGTAAGGACCAAACAGCACGCATCTTGGGCACCACGCGACTATCAGCCTGGACAGCAATCACGATTTATGGCACAACACAAACCCCAAACGGATCACATCTGCAAGATGGGCCTCCGGGTCAGCCTGAGTAGCCGCGTCCGATCCTTGACCTCCACACTCAGCACTTATATAGTGGACTGACAGCGAGGCAGGACCATTGCAGGACCCACATTGCAAACCGGCAAATCTCTCCGTGCAGCGTGACACGTTAGCACCTCCCTGGAATGGACATGCTGGCAGGCATGTGCAAATGCTAGGTCAAACCAGGCCTGATGCCACAAAGACTTCCAAGCACCGGTTGCGAAGGGCACGAGAGACCTTGAAAGGCAGTTCCGGAGCAGGTGGTGTCACAAATAATGCTGAGCATGCGGCAGTTGCAATGGAACCTCCTGTTGTCAGCGTAAAGAAGATCCGGAAGTCGGGATGAGGCCTCAATCACCAGCGGTCGGTTCCAAGCACCAAAACTACCAAGAGGTACATGAGATGTGCGCCAAATGAGCCTCTCCTCTCCGGATTCCGTCAGCCTCAACTGTTCAAGCTGTTGAGATGCTAAACTCCACATGGAAGATCATGCAAGGGTCCTCCGAGGATGTGGCAACAGAAAGCCGCCTGGTTCCAACAGCGAGTTTAGGCGATCTAGGACTGCCGGGGCTGCCTGAGGTATGCCAAGTTTCAGCAAGACTTGCACCTTCTCCCGAACAATTCTGGGCCCTCTGCTTGTTCTGCATGGGAAAGCAAGACCCAACTTCCTTCCAGCATTGCAGTCACCAGAGGCCCATCCACCTGCAGGCTGTTCTCTCGTGTCTCGTGGCTTCCGAGTGTTTTTCAGCACTATAGGGCAAGCACCCACTCAAAACGTCCTGCCGAGTTCATCCGTGCCCTGCCGGTCTGCAAAGAGAAAAAGGGGCCACGTCTTTCGATGTTTTTTACCGCGAAAGGCCTTGCTGACGAGAGCAGCTTTGCAGCTTCGCCCAGAACCTCCTTCAGGTTGAACCCCTTAATACCATCCATGAATATCCTGCATTCCACCCTTGGGTCCTGGGAATTGGTCTCATGGCCGGCTGCCTGCAGCCTTGAACCAGGATCTAAGATATGGTCTATGCTTCGATTCCACAATGGATGAACTGTAATGTCGAGGTCTCGGCTGTGCGACCAGCGCCTCTGCCTGGAGCAGCCAAACGAGTCTAGCGCTGCGTGAGGCACGAGTCCAGTGAAAAACCTACCTGGGCCAACATCTCCTGGAGTGGGGCCTTGCCGGTTTCCAGAGCAAAGAAGGGAGTGCAAAAGCATTTAGCCTTCTTGTCCAGACTCGCTTCCAACAGGCTGCTCTGCCTGAAGGGAGGCTGACCAACTGACCGAAAGCTACAGACCTAGGGGAGGCTGCCTGAAGCATTCATCAGCTTTCACACGACTGGCAGCCGCAGTCGGCAGGCCCTCCTGCCAGGCAAAATCGGAGGCGTCTCCCTTGGCATGGCCTTATAGCAAAACTTGGGAGTTCTCGCTTTTGGGTCCATGGCCTGGGCTCTTCTAATTCCGAAGGCTGCTGAAGCGATGAACTTCGCAAGCTGTCGCAGGAGGCTCCGGGCGTCCACCTGCTATACCGGCTTCTGTGACCCGTGAACAGGCCTTTATAGATACTCTCTCAATGCCTAGCACACATTCAACCGAACCTGCTCAAAGCAGCCCAGGAGTTCGCTGGCATCCATGGCCGGGGTCAGCGGAACCTTCCACTTTCTTCCTGCATGCGAAAATGTCGTGGGCAGCTTTGCCTCTTGCAGTGGCATCTGTGCCATGGCCTTGGCTGCAAAATGAGTTCAAGTGACAATGGCAAAAGCCACTTTGAAGCTCAGCGGCCGCCAGCCATCTCACCAGACTGTGCTTCCCAGCACCGGGCCCGCCCACCAGTAGGAGAGGCCTGGTGCTCAAAGCAAAGGCAGCTAAGGACACAGCATCTCACAGACCACCAGAACTCTGACCCACAGGTCCCTCTTTTTTTTCATGTCTCATGGGAAATCTTCTTGGATGCCGGAATCTTGTTGCGTCGGAGGATGTCCTCCTCGCAAGCTTCAACCGCAGCTCGCTCCAGCACGATGATGTCAGGTAGGAAGCCCGAACCTCGGCCGTACAGCTCAAATCGCAGGAACTCCTCTTTGGAAGCCTGAACAAGCTCTGATAGGTGGGCAATGTTGCGGATCCGCACAGGGACTCCATCCACCACAAAGGCTTTGAGGCGAGCATTTCTAACATCCTGAAAGCCCAAGTTGACCGTGTGTGCCAGCACGTAGGACAGGACGACCACCTGCTCATCTGGGAACTCACGTTCCCGAGAGTCCATGATCTCTGAAAGTCCATTGCAACGCTCTTTGCGCCACTTATCCCCAAAGGTGGCACGTAGGTATTGCTGGGACAGCACCACAAAGACGAGGCCACCGATAATGCAGTAGTCAAGCAGCCATGGAGCTTCTTTCTCTACGGACACGAGTGGCTCCTGCGGACATAGCTGCAAGGTGATGGATAGCCTCTTGCCCTGACGCATTATCTCAGCTTCCAGCTCTTCGCCAACAAACTTCTCTATAGCAACATACGGAAACGGAACTCGGTCGTGGCGTGAAGTGCCACAAATGAATGGAACACAGCCATCGTTGCCGACTGACACACCGATAAGTGACAGAAGCACATCACCTTTCTGCAGAACCTTGGCATTAGATGTTGTGGGATCGACAGACTTCACGATAACACCACTTTGTCCGTTGCTCAGGCCCACAGCACGCCTCATGCCAGCGTTTTCAAGTTTCTGTGCAGAGAAACGCCCGTGTCCGAAAGCCGTCACTCTGATGGGCGTTGGATCCTCAGACTGGTTTTTTGTGCTTGCAGCGGCCTTTAGTCTCCGCCAGGCTGTAAGGAATTTCTCCACGACACTGACTGGTATGATGAAGCCGATGTTCTCCGTGGAGCCATCCTTCAGGGACTCGTAAGCGACGCCCACGCAGGAGCCTGGAGCAAGCAACAAGTCTGTTGACACATTTAGGAAAATGTTTCTTTCGTCAAGTGGAACCTCCTGCAACCAAGGCTGGCCCGCCAGAGTTGCCAGGATTCACGGCAGCATCGATCTGAATCACCAAGCGGTTTCTCCATGGATCTGGATTGTCCTCGTAGTCCACCCGACTTACCACCCCCTTTGTCACAGACAGATTGTCCCCGCCAGTGGGATACCCGACGCAGACCACTTCAGAGAACAGTGCGGGAACATCGTGGCAGAATTTCTGTGCCGTGGCGCCTTGCCAGAACGTCTCATCTCGGACTGTGAGAAGCGCCAGGTCGCAGTCCGTGGCGCGGGCAAGGACCTCGGCCTCATATTTCTGGTCGTCTCCTCGCTTTCGCACCTCCTCGCAACCATCAAGAAGGCAAAAAAACACAATTGCATTGAGGTTGAATCAGGCAAGCGGCAATACAGCTGGCATGCGCAACGCAGTGCCGATTCGTGAGCAGCAGCCGCTCTTTCAGGCATAGCACAAAGGCTGTGGAAGTGGAGGATTGCTGCCTTGCAAGTGAAACAAAGTTCCTTTGCTGAACGTGCCGCAGTCATGGACTCATTCTGCTCTGGCCTCTTTGTCGTCCAAGGCATGGAGTAGTTCCTGGGTCGGCTCATTGGCATCTGCGAAACTCGCTGGCGGCTTGGCAGCCAAGTCTCGGTTTCAGCTCCCGGCAGAAGAGTTTGACCACGGAGGTGCCTGGGCACTCGCAGAGCAAGGCATGCTGCAGCTTGTTCGCATGAAGGCGAGCCAAGTGGCCTTCAAGCAGCGCACTGATGTTTCCCCAAAGGTCCTGGCGGCATGCTATCACACACCCACCCAACAAAGTAGCAGAGCAAGATGTCCATCACAAGCACCGAGGGAGCTGAATCAGCACAAGTTGCAACAACCTTCTCTTTGTCGGGATGCGTGAGGGCAGGATGGGGCGGGCGTATGATGCTTCATGGGCCCGTTTACTGTAGCAGCTGCCTAGTAGCAGCTCTCTCCTTGGCATCGTTGCGACGGTAGCGCTTGGCACTTTGGCCAGCTTCGTCAGAATCGTCACCCATGGCTCTGGCAGGCCTTTGACTTTGAATACTTTAGGTAACGCTTACGACGCTTACGCTGGCTTCAACGAAGTTGCTTTCCAAATGGCGTTCTAGCAAAAACACACGATTTTTGTGGACGTTTCAGTTGAAGCCTTTCTGAGTTCTGAGATGGCTGCAAGACCGACACAGGGGAACGACACTCTGCAGACACGCTTCCGAGACTTCACACCAGTGAGGTCCGGTAAGTGGTGGGCCACTTCAGCTCTTCTGACACTGCATGCGACATTGCATGTAGAACATCGGACTGACCTCACAAAAAGAAAGCAGGACCGGCACCCAGCCAGGGTGCTGCAGAATGCTGTAGATTCTGAGATGGTCTCCCGCCAAGGCTGTGAGATGCGGAACGTGCCGCAGGTGCTCCGAAGCACTCAAACCTGGCTGAATCGAAGGGAAGTCATTTCGGGGCTTGTGTCAACAAGGCCTCGCAGGTCATCGACTCGGAGGGGTCGGCGGAGCAAAGCTGATCCCACCTGCAGTTACTCTGTTCTTCTGCGCTGACTTCTGCACTTGGCACAGAAGCTCACGGTATCTCACAGTTCCTTGGCTAAACCTATTCGGCTTTTCTGCGGGTGCTGGGTCGAGGTTCCTCGTTGGGTTGACTGTTGTCAAGCTAACTGTCCAAATCTATAATTTCTTTTGCTGCACAACGCGTTCCCAGTTAAACGATGGGAACACTGCGGTTCAAACACCTTTGTCAGCTTTGCTGGGCTGGGCAATCATTAGCTGTTCTTTGACAGCCAGGCTATCACCACCACATGATGGATCACCCCAAGTAATAACGGTGCCATCCAACTGTATCGCTGCAAAAGCACCACCAGAAGCTGTGACATCTTTGATGCCTGTCAGATGCTCCTGGACACTCTTACTGTCGCCACCAAAACGCACATCGCCCCAGGTGATGACAGAGCCATCGGCACGGAGCGCAGCGAACGCATCTGCAGAAGCTCTGACCTCGAGCACGTCCCGCAGCTGTTCACGCACCTCGCTGCTGTCGCCGCCTCTGCGAGGGTCGCCCCATGTCACCACGGAGCTGTCTGCGAGAATGGCAGCAAAAGCATCTGAGGACGCCTGCAAGTCACGCACCCCCTTCAGTTGATGTTGGACCGAACTACAGTCTCCGCCTCCGCGCGCATCACCCCACGACACAACGGTACCGTCAGCCCGGAGTGCAGCAAACGCACATGAGGAAGCTCGGATATCCTGCACTCCATGCAGCTGCTTTCGGACAGCACTCTGGTCGCCTCCGTCCTGAGCATCTCCCCAGGACACCACGGTGCCATCAGTGCGAATAGCGGCAAAAGCACCAGCGGAAGCCCGGATCTGCCGAACGTTCTTGAGCTGCTTCCGGACTGTACTACTTTCACCACCGAAGCGAATGTCGCCCCAGGTCACTACAGTTCGGTCAGCACGCAGCGCTGCGAAAGAGGCAAGCGTAGCTCGTATGTCTTTGACATCTTTCAACAGCCCTTGAACTTTAGAGCTGTCTCCACCGTAGCAGACATCTCCCCAAGTGACAACTGTGCCATTCTTGCGGATGGCAGCAAACGCTCCTGCAGAGGCACGAACCTCCCAAACATTCCTTAGCTGCTCCTGGACCTCCGAACTATCACCGCATTGGTCTCCATAGCCCCAGGCGACCACCGTTCCGTCTGCCCGGATGGCGGCAAAAGCGCTGCGGGAAGCTCGGATCTCCTGCACGTTCTTTAACTGGTCTTGCACAAGGCTGCTATCGCCACCTGAGGCCTCATGCCCCCAAGTAACAACCGTGCCGTCGGTCCGAATTGCAGCAAACGAGCCCTTGCACGCGCAGATCTTCTGCACATCATCCAGCTGTGATTGCACATTGCTGCTATCACCGCCAGAAAAGCCGTAGCCCCAAGTGACAACTAAGCCATCAGGTCTGATCGCAGCGAAGGCATCGGTTGCCCAGGAAGATGCCAAGGGCCAGGCATCTCCACCGCTTAAGAGAGACTCCCATGACGATGTCACAACCGTCTGCCGCAAGGCAGCAGTCAGGGCGTCGGCGTCTTCCACTCCAGCCTCTCTGAGTGACCGCCTTCCGACCAGCCGTTGGCCGTTTCTGCAAAACAGCGCGCTGATGTCTGTTTGCAGCACACGTTGGGCTCTCAACCTCAACTCATTAACACTGCTGTCAGGCTCGCACGAGATACTGGCACTTCGGCCGCTGAGTAGGGTGATCTCAACAGTGATTGGCATGCCAATGCGAGCATTGCGCCCAGACCCCTATCCGTCTCGGAGTAGAGTCATGGGAACTTGAGCCCAGCTCCCGCTATACAAGGCATGAAGGTCAACCGCCTGAGAGTTAGCTACTCAGACCGCTTGCCTGTTGCAGCACCCTGTGTCTGCAGGCCCCGTGCCTGCAAGCCTTCAGGACGTTCTTGCAGGCTGTGCGCCCCGAGGCCTTGACAAGATGACTGGCAGTGGCATCAAGCAAGAACCCGCCGCATGGCAAAAACAGACATATTTGCATACACGAGCATGTGCACATGCAACACATGCAATGGTGCCCGGCACAGGACTGGGGTATTGACACCTCAGTAGCAGGATGCCAGCAAGATACGATTCAAACTGCAGAGAAACTGCTCAAGGTTGGTGCCAGGTTTTGTTGTAGAGTCGCATGATATGCCGGTTGCCTCTACGTTCCAAATCGTTCTCAGCTGATCTGCGAACAATGAAACCTGTCCTCCAACTCAAAACCGCAGCCGCTGCGTAGCAAGCTCGCCGCAGCCAAGGCCTGTGCGGGAGCAGAGCATGATAATTTCCAATTTCCCATCCGCACTTGGCTTCAGCGCACTAGCCAGAGGCGATGCGGGCCTCTTTTACTGAAGCTGTTGCAGCTGGGAGGGGGAAGACCCTGCAAGCCACCACTTAGCAGGCTTGGCTGCATAGCCTTTGCTTCGAATCAGTTCCTGCCTGGAGATGACCCGCCGCGCTATAGCCCGGTCTGCTTCGCAGCGAAGACGCGATGCCTGTGACTTGCTGTTGCACAAAGCAACATCTTCTCTACAGCCTCCTGAGGTCACGGCAAAAAGGAGTTCAGCAGAAGCCTGGTGGTGGTGTGCCAATGGCACTTTCGCCTGAGACAATAAATGACGAGGCCAGCCAGCAGTGCTGTTTCATTCTGGTTTGTCTGCATTGGTATTGCGAGCATGCCTAAGGCCCGGGGCACGAAGAATCTCGCACAATCGCAGTGCATCACGAAGGTTCCAATCCTGGCAACTCTGCTCCACTGCATGCAATGCAATGCATGAACAAAAGCTTTTGAAATTTCAACGCTTCGGCCGGCGCGCAAAGTCTAGATGAGCTTCAAAAGCCCCACCACCTGAGCAGGAAAAGAAGTGTGTGACCGACTTTAGTCTCTTGCTGGGCCTTCTTTGCTGCAACCCTGCGATGCCAGCTGTAGCTCTTCAACTAACAGGACCTGCCAGGACTGTTTGGCCTGCATCCCGAATAACCTAGCTCACTGAAGGGTGCTAGTCCCGCAGCTTCCGCTCCAAAGGCTTGAAGGCTTAATCTCTGCCGGAAAGGCAGCCCTGTCAACAACTTCCATGCCCAGTTCACTGCCGTGCGCATGACGGCCTAGAGACAGGGGCGTGCATCCATCTCCAAACCAGATCGGCATAAGGTCAAGAAGTTGTTGAGGCACGAGCAAATATGTCGCAGGTCTTCAGCGGACCTTGGCACATGATGATGATCATCATCCTGGAACTACCAGGCATGTCCTGCTCAAGCCACGAGGATCTCCAGATCTTGGAAAGGAGAACGTAAAATGGGCAGTTGTGTCAGACTGGGGCAATTGCAGCTGAGACAGCACCACGCGGGTAAAGCGGTTGAGAAAGGATCGTGGAAGCCCTTTTCGTCCACCTCGCTGCTACGTAGAGGTAACCAGACATGTGCCACGCCTATTCGAGCCTCCAGTGGCAACAGGATTCTGAGCTGCAAAGAGCCTGAACATCTTGCTGGCATCCATGGTCTCGAGGCATGCTATAATCAGCATCAGCGATCAAGCAGGCTGGCAGAGCAGACTATTTTCATCAGAAGTAGCTGTGAAACTGCAAAGGTGCCTGAAGCCTGGATGGGCTGCGACAGTCTGGCCAATTGCCGGCAAGAAAACCTGCAAGATCACGGAAAAGGCCATGCAGTCAGATTTCACAGGAAAACAGCATCCACCATGTAGATATCAGTTCACAAAAGGCACGCAGCTGGTTGTGCAGAAGCAGAAGCAGATGTCAGGTCCACAATACATGGTAGTTTCCCAAAATAAAGGGCCCCCAAAAAGGTACCCCTAATTTTGGGAAACCCCCACATTTCTGAAGGCCTCTCGCCGGTGGTCCAGAAGAGCGTTGAGACCCTCCAAAGTGGCCTGCCATCTTCTCGGCAGCTAAGCTTCAAATACATCTGGACGTATTGGGCAGCGATTTCCCTGAATGTTGACATGTCAACAATGTGTCTGAGCCATTGAGCCAGCTTCGTGGCTCAATCGCTCCACAGCGCGCGCTCCTGCGGTGCCAAGTTGATCTCGTCAAGCAACACCCAGTCCTAAAGCATTGCCAGTGACCAGCAAGCCAGTAGGCTGCACAATCAGCCACGAGTGAAGCTTCAATGTGAGCCAGCAGGTTTTTCAACTGGGTGCCCTGCACCCCGCTTCAGAGCTCGCAGAAGAGCTCCATCGCACCAGTGGAAAGCTGCAACCTTGAGGCTTGACGGAAAAGCTTACCTTACATCCATGAATCCCCTTTCTCGTGCGGCGCACTGGAACACCAATGCACGATGCCCAAGGCCGTCACCTCACTACCAGGCATGGGCAAATCAGAGCCGAGAAGGTCCAACCTGAGAGCTATCCTCTACAGCAACAGCTGCACATAGAAGCACAGGATGGAGGCAACATAACAAGATGAAACTCAACTCAGCCCTGGACAGATCCGTTTGCTCAGACAAGTTGATGCGCAGCCTGTACAATTCTTGGCCCTTTGCTTACTGCTGGCTGGCTGCAAGCAGTTTGGCTAAGAGATTGCCTTGACAAGGCGGATGAGGCCCGGACAAACGCCTCTTCGTGGCTCTCGCAAGCGCCTGGACAGTCGCCGTCTTCCCGAGCCCAGGTGGACCTCGTCGCGGAGAAGGAATTGAAGCAAAGAGCACAGCATGATACATGGTACTCATCAGCCTTCCAGAAGGATTGCTTTCGGCTGCTGCAGCGCACGGACAAGCCGCCCTTAGTATAGCAGAATGAGAAGCTCCAGATTCCACACTTTCAGCAGGGGTCATGCAATGCCTCATACAGCTGGTCCGAGCACTCAGAAGTCTGCCAGGCTTGAGCGTCGCCATGTTGCGCCAAGTTTCTGCTTAGCTTCGCTTAGATCTTGTCTGTTCAACAGATCGGGACATGGGAGGCCCAGAGGTTATGCACTCCCTGTCTACCGGAATTAATGCAGCAATTGATAAACGCCCCTTAGGGAGCGGCATAAGCAAGCAAGCACCACCAAGTCAAAAATCCACGGTGGACTGTATCATGCGAGTAATGAGCTTCAGAAAATCGAGGCAAGAGTGCTCAAGCTCTCACGGTGCCGGGGCCGCATCCTGACGCAGGCTGCTCACGGTGTCACCACAAGCACCCGTAAATCAGCAATCTACCTTCGCCAACCTCTCAACTAGTGATTCATGCTCATGCACTACAAAAACAGGCCAGGCTTTCAGATGCAAGAGCAATTGCTTGTCGTCACGGATAAGCATCCGCAAGGACAGCTTCACTGAAAAACACGCAAGACGTCCCATTCCTCATCTCCGCCGTTTCTTCGACTTCCAAGTGAGGCTGCCGTCCTTCACTAGCAGAGGTGTCACGTGCAACAGTGCAGAGACCAAGACACATACGGCACAGATCTCTCCTCACCATTCGGGCCCTTGGAGCCACGGCGACGAAAGATAGTGGCGACCACTTTCGGGTCTGCACCTGCCAGGGGCAGAGAGCAGGGCGAGTAGGTTAGCAAGGATGAGAACTCCAAAGAGTTTGCTGCCTCGGATGTTTTTTGAGCGCCACCGGGGCTCGCCGACTGAGCAAAGGATGCCTCAGATGGAGTCAAAATACATCCTCGCAAGACAAGGCCTTGGTTCTGCCAGGAGGCCAAAGTTGGAAGCCAGTGGCATTATCCTTGCGGTCAAGGCAACTTCCTCATGCAACCGGAGCACGACTGCGAAGCAGCGCAACGCAAAATGTCAGGCCCAGATTCCGCTCGCCCACAGAGCGCACCAGGCCCCCAAAGCGTGAGTCCCCAACAAGAGGCCTGGCGATGTTGAGACCTTTGCTTGCGGAACATCCATGCCGACTTCAGGCGTTGTGGCTTCAGCTGTAGTTTCCCCTTTTCCCGTAGAGGTTAGGTGGTCCAGCTTTGGCACACAGCCCTAGCGTGGCTAAGCCCGCGCAGCCATAGGCTACTACTGCTGCATTGACCGGCCCTCGCTGCCTTTAGATCGGCCGACGGTTGTGTTTGACGTTTGCAGTACGACACCTCATGGTGTATGAGATTAGTCATCTGTTACACCGCAGCGTGGTTGCTGCTTCCTGATAAGCAGAATTCAATTCAACAGTGGGCGGAGCAGGTCAGGGAGGAGAAAACACGAGCCGGCCGCGCACAGACGTGCTCGCAGGCTACGGACATCGGCAAGGACCCTCTTGAGACAAGTGGTCTCGGGCAGGGAGGACTTACACAATCAGCGAGTCAGCCTTGCGCAAAACGTGTTGAGAACGCACCATTCCGCGTCAACCCTGCCAGATCAGGTAGACAACCTGAGGTTGGCAGTAGCTCAGGCAGACATGTCAAGCTGGAGCAGTTCAGATGTCGGCCCCTGGTGGTGCTATGCTTGCAGACGCTACTGCAAGGCCACGGCGGAATACTGCTCAAGCTGTGTGCAGCACTGGCAGGAGGCCAGCAGACCCCAGGGAGGTATGCACGTGAGGCATCAGTCCCCCAGGCGGCGACAATCGCCCTGGCGGCGACAGCCAGAACGCAATTGGGAGGCAGGGAAAGGCGGACAGAAAAGCAAGCCAGGGTATCAGGCTGCCGAGTGGAGTTGCCCACCGTGGAAGCCAGGAGAAACAAAACGCATGCAGCGGCTCCTGCCCCCCCCAGTGTTGGGGAGGACAGTGGCCAACTGCAAGAGCTGGTGGGTGCCATACGAACCGCCTTCTCGGGGCAAAATATCCCCGGGCCGCTGGCGGAAGTAGTGGCGAAGGTGGAGAGTTCTTCCGAAAAGAAGGTTACCAAGGACTTGCATTCCAAGACGGCCGAGTTAAGCCAAGCCAGAAGGCAAATGCAAGCAATCAGAAAGGCAGGGGACGTGCAGACTTCTTCTTGGTTGCAATTTCTGCAATCAACGGCAGAAGCCTTGGAGAAGGGGTCAGCAGAATTCGAGTCCAAAAAAGCAGAACTGGATGCTCAGGAGAAAGAGGCCAGACAGAAGGCAGGAGCCGCAAGGAAGGCCATCAGGGAGCTTGCGTCGTCTTCTACCAGCCGGAGTGCAGAGGTGATTGCGGACTCCGATTCCTTTTCGGATATGGAAGTCGGAGAGGCGAAAGCCATGGACGAAGACGACACCATGGCGCTAACGCAGAAAAAACTAAGGGTCACCCTCACGGAGCTGTTGAGCAAAATCCCGGACGCTGGAGCGGACACGCCTCGTCGTCGGGTGGAGAAAAAGCCAGATACAGCGCCCCCCAGCTAGGCCGCAGCGTCGCATGGACGCCCAGGAGTGGATGCGAGTGGCCAGTACAGGATGCCATGTACATGGTGAATGAGCATTCCGTCTTTGGCGAAGAGGACTTCAAGCCAGAGTTGGTGGCACTGTCCAATGGCATGCTTTGGAGTTACTGCTGTAATATCTTGCAAGCAGATCCTTCACATGCTGACGTCATTGCCAAAAAACTAGGAAGTCCTACTTTCCTCGCTGACTGGTTTGGTGGGTCAGATGAGGAAGCGGAGCTTTCTACCGGCCAAAGAGGCGCAGCAAGCCTCAACTTGGTGTGTAAAGAAAGCATGGTATGCAAGCTAGTGGAGACGAGCAAGGAGGCTCGCAATTCTGCGAAATCTTGTCTGAAGCAAGCCCTGAGGAAACCACACCGAAGGGTCAGTTTTGCAGGCAGTGGTGACTGCCTTATTTCAGGAGGCATAGACATGATGCAAAGCGTCTCTTTTTCCCAAGTTTTGTCACAGATTGCACAGGACCAAGTCCGTGCGAGTACCACGGAATACTCAGGAACTTGGGAGTCCAGGGCTGGTGATGGAGATAGGAGTTCTCATTTTGAAACTGCACGCATAGTGCGCAGTGGCGCCAGATTTCGTTCTAGCAAGCCAAGCGGTGTGAACACAATGGTCCATAGAGGGAAACCTGAGGTCCATGACAAGTTGAGAAGAAGCATCAGTTTGGAGACTGGTGTGCCAGTCAAAGACGCAGAGGAAGCCGAGCACAATGTTGAGCGTGTGTTCCGGACAGCCGCGTCGCTTGAAAGGCTGGTAGATGTTGTTGGGAGGTTTAGCTTAGAAAATTGGCGCGTTGACCTCACTGGCGTTGAACACTTGCATGAGGAGTCCGTGAAACTGTTGAAGAAATTGCCCAGCTGGGATAGACAGCAAAGTGCTGATCACTTGCGTCTTTATGTTGATGGGTCGCACTTTTGTGAGCAACAGACTGCGTGGGCGGTGATTGCCGTGGGACAGATTGCAGGGCAGTGGGTTTGGATGGGTTACATTTCAGCTAGGGTCCATCCTCTTGGAGCAGAGGCCAGTTTGGGAGATGGCGAGTGTAATGCACATACTGCCGAATTGCACGCCATGATCTTTGCCTTATGCTCCGCTTGTTCTTTGGACTGTGCGTGCCTGGAGATAGTTTATGATTCCACCTCAGCAGCGGACATCGTGCAAGGCATAGCTTCCAGCCGCAGGCATCAGAAACTGTCCAGGATGGCAACCAACCTGGCCACCGTCGCAGGTGGAAGACAGGTGCAACTTGAGTACCGACATGTACGAGCGCACCAGGGTGACGCTCTTAACGAATTAGTTGATGCGGTTGCCAAGGCTACTGCACGTGGTAAAGTTAGCCCTTTCCCATTTGAAGGTTGTCTGGAGGAGGCTGAGCGACAGGGCGAACTCGATTGGTGGTGGATGACTGTCATTCAACAAGGTATCCTGCCACCGCTCGAGGACGATGGCACCATGCGATTAGGAAAGAAGTTCAGTGTCAGAGATTGGAAAGGCCAAGGCATTCCAGGGGTTCCACAGGAGGTCAACAGTCATGTAGGGCAGCCTAAGGCAGGGGCGGCTTGGCGCTTGAATCTGATCACCTATAATGCCAACTCTGTCAAACATGAGGCTATCAAGCAGCACCTTGACAAACACTTCTCCAACGCTGGAGCACATCTTGTTGGTATCCAGGAGTCCCGTTGCTTTGATGCCGCGCGCACCCGCACCCAGCACTATGAATGCATTTGCAGCCCATGCCATGACGGCCAGTTTGGATGTCAATTATGGATCAGAAGGGGGGCGCAGGTTGCAGTGACGGACACCGGGGATTCTGTTCAGCTTGATGTGAACAGCGTTGTGGTCGTTGCGTCAGGGCCAAGGCTGCTAGCCTCAATAGTCAGTGGAGGTGGACTTAAGTTTGCGTGCGTGGTTGCACATGCTCCGACGTCATCTGCGACGCAAGATTGTATTCAGAAATGGTGGGGTGAATTGGATATTGTTTTGAGACGCTTGCCTCGGGATGCTTTGCCCTTGCTTTTCCTGGATGGCAACGCGCGGTTTGTTAACTGGGAATGTGGAGGTGCCACGCAAGGGGTGCCAAAAGGTCTGAATGCAATGATGTTGCAAGACTTGTTGTATGCGCATGAGCTTGACAGTTGTGCTTGCTATGATGAGCAAGGTGCTTTGGTTACCACTTGGGTAGCACCTGGCGGTCAGGCCTCAATGATCGACTACATTGTGATGCCTGCTGCACTGGCGCAGGTAGCAGTCACCAAGGGGACCCCGCGAGACCTTGTTGACCAGCTGGGTTTGGAGCATTGGCACTTACTTGTGACGCTTCAATGGCAGGCTCCAGCCACGCCAGGCATTCAGAAGGTGATATGGGACCGCGCCAAAACGCGGACCCAGGAAGGCAAAGGCCTACTAAGCGAGATGTTTCGAAGAGCGCCGTGCGTGAGTTGGCAAGCTGGGGTTGATGACCATCTTCAAGTGTTGAATGACCACATTTATCAGGAACTGAAAAGGCATTTTGCTTGCAGCCCTGCTAGGCCCAGACAGCCACAGATCTCTCAGGAACAGTGGGATCCTATACGATGCAGGCGGCAAGCTAGGAGACTCACGCAGCGCAGCAGGGCCCTAAGGGCTAAAACTTGGCTTGACATTGTTTTCAAAGCTTGGTCAAGAAGCAGAGCCCGACCAATTATGCTGGCGCAAGATCCCGGCAAGGGGTCTGACACTGGCCATGCGCGGTCGGATTCATGCCAGGTAGACAGGGTTCGCAAGAGATTGCATAGGTCCAGATTGGTTGAGGCCCGTTGTGGCAAGCTTGTGGCTGAGTGTGGACGCACCTTTGCCAAATTGAGCCACAGGGACACAGCCAAATTTGCGCTTGAGGCGTTGAGGAGTGCAAAGCATGAGGGTCCCGAAGCTCTTGCCAAGGTCATGCGAGCTGTTCTCAAAACAGGTCGCAGGTACAGAGCGCCCAGAGTTGAAGTTGCGTTGGAAGTTGAGGGGAGGAGTGTTGTTGATCGAACGGCAAGGCTTGTTGAGCTTGAAAAACATTTTGCTGTGCCCGAGCATGGGCGTGATGCCACTGTACATGACTTGCTTGTGGAGCCGTTGAGTGCGCCAGGGGATGTTGTGCATAGTTCCGATATGTTCACGTTGGCTGAGTTGGCTGAAGGGTTCAAAGCTCTGAAATCTGGAAAGGCGACAGGGATGTCCAATATCCCTGCTGAAGCATATTCAGGGACGGCTGCTCAGGCCGCTGAAGCTCACTGGCCCATTTTGCTCAAGTCGTACAGGGATGGGCGATTGCCCCTGCTCTGGAAGGGCTCATTAGCCATTGCCCTTGCTAAGCCCTCAAAAAATGCAAGTACTCTGCAGGGCTGGCGCAACATCGCCCTTTTTGACGCTGCCTCCAAGGGCGTATGCAAAGCGGTCCGCGCTCGGCTCCTTCATGTGCTGCGAAAGGTGACGACTAAAGGTCAACATGGGGCGCTTCCTGGGCAGGGGATAGGGGTTCCGTCCAGGATAGTTCGAGGCTTTGTTGATTGGGTGAGGTCCAAGTCTGAGAGCGCCGCGTTGTTGTTCTTGGATGGACAGAGTGCTTATTTTGCAGTGCTCCGGCAACACCTCACAGGAAGTAAAAACAAGGAGGATGCCGGCTTGCTCGACCTGGTTAGAGCCATCCATCCGCAGGAGGAGAAGCAAGACCAGCTCTTGATGACTCTCATAGGACCCGGAATTATCGAAGCGAATGGAGGACGCGGGGCCCTTATGGGCCCTTGTTGAGTATGTTCGCATGCTTCTGGAAGGCTCCTGGTTCACGACAGGTGCCAGACAGGGGGTTTTCCAGCACACTTCCACAGGGACGGTTCCAGGTACCCCGACCGCTGATGTTATGTTTCAGCTGGCCCAATCTGTGTTCTTGAAAAATCTCAATGGCAAACTTGAAGACAGGGGGCTCACCGTCAGAGTCCGAGCAGGCGGCGAAGTAGCTCCTACTCCGGCTTGGGCTGATGATGTGGTCGTATGTACGCCATGCTGCGCAGCCCTTGAATTGATGCCGCTTTTGGCCACTTTGATCCAGGAGGTTGAGGAAGCGAGCAGAGAGATTGGTGTACGGCTCAACTTTGATGTCATTTGATGTCAATAAAACGGCTGCTCTTTGTGTCTTCAAAGGACCACGCAGCATTGAAGCCAAAAAGAAACATCTCTTGAGCGACAAGCCGGCGCTGTACGTGCAGCTCAAAGACGGTCAGCAAGCTTGTGTCAGGTTGGTTGAGAGCTACTTGCATCTTGGCGGTTGGGTTACACACAGTGGATCTTGCTTGCTTGATGTTGAGAGTAGGCGCAGGGCAACACAACACATCTATGCGAGACTCCAAAAGACGCTCTTCAAAAACAAAGCCTTGTCTGGGTCTGACAAGAGAGAGCTGTTGAGTTCGCTTGTGTTGAGAAAATTTCTGTTTGGTTCTGGCAACTGGGTCCTTCGTACACAGAAGGAAAAAAGGACCTTTCATGCTGCTACCATGGGCTTAATACGAGGCAGCTGCAGGGCCATCACAGGTTACGGCAGCAAGCTCCTCAGAGACGAGGAGCTTTGCAGCCTCTTGCAAGTCCTCCAGCCAGAAGAGATGTTGCATTGTGAGAGAGTGAGGAGTCTTTTGGAGACTGTTGGACACGGACCAGGCTTCCTTTGGGACCTTCTGGTTGATGAAAGGGTGTGGCTAGAACAAGCTGTTGATTCTCTACGTCGAGTGCTTGCAACTTTGGGAAGGGATTGGCAACTGCCCGTCTGCTATCAGGCGTGTCTGACGGTGTTGGGATGTCGCATTCAGCAAGGATCAGCTTTGCTAAGAGCTAGTCGCAAACTTATCCATGACAGAGGTCATGAAGCTCAAGCAGCGAAAGCTCTGGCAAGCGAGATTCAACAGCTTGAAACAGATGGGTGTGTTGTTGTCGCTAGACCTTGTGTCACCGCACAGGGGCGATGGCGTTGCAAACCGTGTGGTCAAGGTTTTGGCAGCAGAGCGGCACTCAGGGCACACCAAGCCATCAGACATGGTCAGCGTGCGGTGACTGCTATCGTTTCGGGTACCCAATGCTTGAGCTGCAACCAAGAATATTGGTCTACGGCCAGGCTCGAGCGCACGTCAGTCGGGTCAGCAGATGCGCTATGCGTTACAGGAACGCGGACCTTGACCCTCCCAGTCAGCATGAGCTTGTTAGAGAAGGCACTCACGCGGCCTGGCGGCCTGTCACGAGGGTGCTGGCTCCCCAACCCTTTTGGGCTACACTTGACCCAATTGAGGCAGATGACACTCTGCCAGAGATATGTGCTGATGATGCTTCCGATGATGCAGATGAAGGCTTTGTTAGTTTGAAATCGCTGCTCGACAGTGGCGAGGATGTCAGCGACCCCTCTTGGCTTGTTAAGCTCCTCCGTTGGGCCAGCAACAATTATCACAAACATGAGGGAGTGGTCTGTAGAGAACCCGAGAAAACTTCCTTAGTAGTACTGTGCGTGCAGCTAGCGGCAAGTGATTTTCAGCCCACGGAAAACTGGCACAGCAACGGAGTCTGGAGGGCCCGTTGTTTTGACCGGTTTATTGCATTTTTGCGCAGGCCTTAGCATGCTGTCTTGAATTCAGGAGTGCGACTCAAGTCACTAGCCTCAACCCCAAAAAAAAAATGCCGACTTCAAGGGTGACACGGTCTTGCTGCGGCAAGTGACTAAGATCCTTGAAGCCGTGCTTTGCCGCGAGCTTGGCTCCAGCCTGCGCACAAGGGCTTCTCGCATGTGCCTCCTCTCTCCTTTGTCCACGCGGCTGCATCTTCCTGCGTTCAAGGCTCCTGGTTCTTGTCATGAACAGATGTGCCTGAGGAGGCCAAGATATGCAAGCTCAACTCCAAACTGTTTTCAACCTGCTAGCTCTCAACAACACCCAGCCCAGCTGCCTCGGACACCATTGTCCGAAAACTCGAGTGTGTTCACCACCGATGGAGGTGCCGACAGGACTAGGAGCATGGACCAGCCAAACCTGTCGTGCTACACCATGCTACACAAGCCAGGCCAGCTGTCCCACTGAGTCAAAGCGTGGCTTCAGCTGAGGGACCCATGGCCAAGCTGCTCGGACAGGTGGGATATGACCGTGTTGTCCCCAATGAAAGCGAACTGGTGTTGCAGCTTCTTCGGGATCAAGGTCTCGGTACCAAAAGCAGCGCAGCAAACGAAAAATGAAACATTGAAAACCAACCGTGCAAATTGCCGTTAGCCAGGCCGCGCGGTTGTTTTTCCAGAAGTCTTCCATCAGCAGGGCCTGCGACAAAGTGCAAAACGAACCTAAGGAGCCGCAAAGGTTGGGGCATGAAGCCTTTTTGAGGTGGCACTGGTAGTACTCCTCCTGGCTCACGGACTTGATGGAAGGGCAGGTGAAGGAGTCCAAGCCGGCTTTCATATACAACTCTTGCGCACCCTCAAGGGGTGCAAACGACATGCCAGAGAAGTGCAGGACAACTGCTCCCGCTCGTGTCTTCTCCCAGGTGATCTTCAAGTTCTTGTCGAGCTGAAGATCCAGCCAGATTCTGAGATCCGCGTAAAACTCACCAGTTGCACCGCCCCCCGCGATCTTAAACTTTGCGGTCCGCCGCCGCTTGTCGTAGCTGCTGTCGGCCAAAAGATGTGCATCTTGCAGGCCTCCCAGTAGAGCTGAAGCTGTCAGGGCCGCATCCTGTCAGGGTCAAAGAAACATCGTGAAACCTCACAATTGCACAAAACAGATCTTTCAAAACAGTGCTTGGAAGAACTCGGAGACTGCGTTCAATTCTGGAATTCTGTCAAGGTGATGGGGATTTCTTGCTTACAATTTCAGAAGAAACACCGTTGCATTGGGGCTTTGGTCTTTGGTGTGGGGCTCTCCCCGTAGATCCCGATGGCGAAGTGAAAGGGTCCTGCCCAGGCCCGCCCAGCGCTCGGAGATCCTCGAGTAGTGCCTCCACTGCTCCCGAGCCCTGGCCACGCCGCCCGAAGAAGGTGAGCCCAGGCCAGGATAGCAAAACAGCGGCCAAAAGGCGCACCAAAAGGCTGCTGGAGCGCGAGCTCATGGTAGGAGCATCTGAGTCTAAGAGTCAGGCTGCCACCACAAGTTGTACGGTACTGGCTCATGTTAGTTCACACAAGATGCGTGTGTAGCTATGCTGGCGTCTACATCTTCAGGCTGTCTGCAAGAATCCCATGTCTTTTGCGGCATGCGTGATTATGCTACAAGATCGGCAAGCTTCAGACATGTTCTGCCAGTATTCGAGCCCAAAGGCTCCATCCTTCCAGCATGTTGTCTCAGTGGCCCTATGAGTCGTCTCAGCCAAGATTTTGCTCTTACAATGCGCAGCCACGATTGCAGGAAGATGAACCACGAGTGCTTGCAAAGCCTACAGAGGCAACTTTTAAGGGGGCCCTGAGCAAGCCATCCTGTGCTTAAAGCAGACGTAGCCGCAATTGTGGCGATCACTCGCATCCTAACTGCTTTTATGAAGTCATGTTGTTGTGGCTGCTACAGTGTCACCAAGTCCTGCACCAACATTGCAGGCTGAAGAGGGAGCATTGAAGTCAAAGTCGGAGGTGTCTCGAAAAAAAGCAACAAAGAAATTGTGGCCAGCAAAGCAAAATGATGCAGCGGCCTTGGACAGGAGCCTCCGATTGTGGCGCGACCTGGGCGTGCCGAAGCAGCTCGCGCATCCCACCCTGCAATATTTATATCCGCTTCCAGCTTGTCGTCCAATTGCTTGCAAGCCGCGGAGATGTTGAAGCCCCCGAAATTGAGGACACCCTGACCATGCCCGCAAAATCACGTTCACACTGCTTCACAGCAGGTTTGCGACATCCCAGTACTGCCAGTACTGTCTTCCAAGGTGCAACCCTCCCAGCATCTCCCAGCCTCGGACGAAGAATTACGGTTGCGCACCTGAGCACTGCACAGGCACTGCACGTCAAGCATACATCAAAGCATCAGCCACCGCTGTAACTTCCCAGTTGTCGCATTTCACAACAAACCCCATAAATATTAACAGTAGATGGTACAAAGGGAAGCCTTGTGCGCTGCTCAGGGCTTCGACAATTAAGTGCTGCACCCACGCAAAGCCACCTTGGCCAAAGACAGCTTGAAGATTTCTGCGGCTTTCGTTGTTAAGGTCCTTAGTGAATTCTCATGCACAACTTCTGCTCTCTGTGATTCAATGTCAAGAAAATGTGAATGTCAAATCCTGCTTCGCCGAGGAGCTTGAAAGAGATCAGACCTGTCTAACTGGCGCAAGAGCTGCCAAAGGATCGCCTGCTGCGCCATGGACAACCCGCCACAGTTCTCGTTGTTTATCTCTTGGGCATGCTTCTGGTACAGAGCCACACACTCTGTGTCTACAAGCTGATTGCCCAAACCAAGGCTGTCGACCAGCGTCATGCAGCCACCGTGGAGGTACATCTCAACTGCTCGCTGCAAACCCGCCTGCGTTGATTGCGCAGGTGCCGCAGGCGCTGTGCTTCGAACGAAAGACGCCCAAGCCAGCACCTCGCGAATGCTCAAAGGATGCAGTACACGCTGGTTGAACCAGCTGACGCAGTCAAGCATAGGTCGCGCCAGTCGTGGCCAAGACAGCTGTGTGGCAACCAAATCTTCAGCTTCTTTAGTTGAGAAGTCTATCGGCTCAACCCAGATTTCAGTGAATCTGTTTCGCAGGGCTGGAGACAGCTCTCGCTTCCCAAAGTCACCGCCCGGATTCATTGTTGCAAAGAGTCTGAACGTGGGCAGCGCATGTACCACCTCCAAATCTGCACCAGTCAATGGCTTCTCTGCGAGGAGAAGCGAGTGCTCGGGCTCCAAAACAGAGTTCAGACGTTCAAGCACAGAGTCTTCTGCAAGAGAGATTTCATCAACGAGGAAAGCCCCTCCAGTACGCATGGCTTCCACCAGCGCCCCATCTGCCCACTCAAAAATTCGGTCATAATCGCCGCACAGGGAAACCAGATGCAGAGCTAACGGCAGCAACGCCACTTCAGCACCCTGTGCCTTCCCAGCATCCGTCCGACGCCGCTTTGCCTCAGCTTCGCCTGGCATTGAAGCTGAGAGAATGTTTGCCGCAATCGCACCTCGGAGAGCTTGACCAAGGTTCTTCGGATTCCCCTTGCCTGCTGCCGCGAGCTGCACCTCTCCCCGCAGCTTTGCTAGAAGTGCAGACTCAGCATGCTCCTGAGAGAGACCTCCAGATTGAGCAGCCTTGGACAGCAATGCCTGCATTTTGCCAGCCGCCGTGCAGATCGACTTAAAGGTGGCATCTCGGCCACGGACAGGACGAAGAGAACCAATGAAATCCGACGTCTCTGTCTGCTGATGACAGTTCAAGGTCCGAAGCCGACGATCTGCCTTGTCTTCTTCCACCAAGGCCCATGACAGCAACTGGCAAGCCATGGTTTTACCGCCCCCCGTCTCCCCCACAAGAAGGGCAGGCTCGCCTGAGCGTATGCAGCGGCCGATCAGCGCAACCATGCGGCAGAATGCGGGGGTCCAGACAACCTGGCCAACGCCGCCAGGCGCAGGCCCTGATTTGAGCTTTTGGGCCACTCTCTCCCGCGCTGCACACACAACTTCGTCCTTGGTATAGTCGAGCTGCAAATCTTTCACACCAGTGCATCTCTTTTCCAAGGACTTTCGGACTACCTCGCGCTCGTCTTCCTTCCGAAGCCTCTCTGCCAACAGCGTGAAGCCTTCTGTTGCAAGCTCCAGATATGAATTTGGCTTTCTGTGGCCCCAGCGCAGCAAATCACGCACAGTCATGAAGCTCTGCTTTCCGAGGAAGACTGCAGACTGGTTCCGATGTGATTGCAGGTCCTGGTACACGGCAAGCATCACCTTGACATATGAGGGTGGCACCTGGCAGCGCTTGTGTAGGACGACGGCCAACTCCTCCATAGGAAGCTCGCTTACAAAGACTTCTGTAAATCGGTTTCGAAAGGCTCTCGACAGAAGCTTCCGGCCCCCATAGTTTGCCCCTGCCGGATTCTGCGTTGCAAAGACCATGAACTCCTCATGAGGCTTGACTGTGCTGCCCGTGTCAGGGATGTAAAGCTCGCGATTGTCATCCAGGAGGCGGTTTAGAGCTTCCAGGACCTCACTGGGCGCCAGATTTAGCTCGTCCAGGACAACCCAGTGACCTGCCCGAGCTGCTCTGACAAGCACGCCTTCTTGGAACACAAGCTGTCCGGTCTCTGGGTCACAAACATACTGGCCCACATACTCCTGGAGATCAGTGTGCTCGTGGTTGTTGATTCGTACGAACTCATGGCCGGTCAGGTGCGCCAGAAACTTTACAAGAGAAGTCTTACCTGCAGATGTTGGCCCTTCAAGGAGTATTGGAAATCTCCCACCACTGAGCATGCGTGCAATGTTCTGCAGGTTTCTTCGCACGGAGTTCGTGATCACGAAATCCTTGTGAGCGGCATTTACCTCAATCTTCTGCGGCCCCGCCTAAGCAGTTCGGCTTCAGAGCGCGGAGTGACCCATCTTGGGTTCGGGAGGGCTTTGCCGGATTTTTTCCCGAGGCAAACTTGAATCGCGCAAGAGACGGTTGGGGGCGGGATATTATGCAGTGGCTAACACATTCTCTAGCCGTCGAGATCCAGCAACAATGTTCATGGTGTTTGATTGCCATCCTTTCGTTTTGATTCAGGCTCTTTAGTCTCGCGGAGCTTCTGCACTTGAACCCCAAGAGATAAGAGCCCACTTGAGAATGATTAGATCCCAGCCCCGTTTCAGGGAAGGGAGGACGGCATGTCTTAGGAAGCGATAACATTAAGATTGTTGACTGCGCCTCCCTGCTTAACAAAGCCTAGCAGCTTTGATCCAGTAGCCCTCCACGCTTATCCATCCGTTGTCCGGATCCATCTGCACCGATGCAGTTGATGAAGAAGTGGTTGCCTCAACAAAACAGCATCACACGGCGTTTCTGGGATTTGGCCAGCTTACGCAAAGAAGTGTATTCCTGTAGCGCCTTCTTTCGCGAAACTTTCGCGGAGCCCATTTTCACACGTGGGTCAACTTGTGGTATCAACTTGGATACCAAGATATGGGGAGTTCCAAAAATTGGGTTCCATTGTGGTACCCCTAACAAAAGGTGGCGCAATATAAACTATAACCCAAAAGGGCTCGTAGTTTTGGAAACAACCCATTTGAAGGAACAAATTACAGATTTAAGCCTTTATATGGGGGTTTCAAGAAGGTAGGGGCCCTTTCAGGAGTGGTTCTCCTTCATCTCAATTTACTGAAAGAGACTGCTGCCACGCATCTTTCCCGAAAAAGTGTCATCCTTTAGCGGCTTCTTTCGCGAAAATTTCACGAGTCCCTTGAACCATGTGAAATGGTCGCCCTAGTATAACCAACCAGAAGACACGGACCTTTAGAGCACAGAGAGATTGTGCTCATCCTAGCTACTAGCCTGCCGTGCCTTCGCAGATGGCTGCACACTCGGTGACACTCCCACTGCCTCAAGCTGGCTGTGTTGCAAAAAGCGACAGTCTCACGCGCCGGCTACAAGGACGGCAGATTGCAACACAAAAAGGTGCCTTCTGAATGTGCTCTTCCACAATCCTAGACGATGGGAGATCCAGAGTCGTTGCCTGGGCGAAACGTAGGTGTTGCCTGTACACCTGCCTGCCTTTCTGCACATATCCTATGAGGTGTACGAAAATCTGACACGCACCAACTGGGCAGGTCCTCAAGCTAGGCCCCTGGACAAAACCCACAGCCAGACCTTGCGCCAAAGCCTGTCCAAGCCGTTCAACATAGTATCATAAAGAAAGGGCAACAAGTGGTCATGGGGCAATGAGATTCGACAAGTGCGTGGATGCACCTTCGCAGGAGGCGTCGCATGCTGCCTAAGGCCGCAAGTAGTCCACCAGCTCCGCTGTTTCGTACAACAAGCAACAATGCGCTGGATCCACTACGGCTGCTGCGGTCGTTTGGCGAGGCGTAGTGCGAAGCGCAGGGATCGCGTCAGGTTCCGCAAAGAGAAGCTGCAGACCTGCACACAGAGAAAGCATCTCGCAGGCGTGTTGACACACTCGCCAGCTTGCTTCGGCAAACTTGGCCCAGTGCTCTTCCAGCCCCGTCTAGAAGCGCATTCTGACCTGAAGTGAATCGACAACTCAGCCGTCGCACTTCAAGCCACTCATGTCAAAGCAAGGCATCCGACGGGCAAGAGATCCAGCTTGCTTGTAGAAGCCTACATCAACGCTGCCATGCTACCGCTCAAGAACATTCAAGAACAGCTTGAAGAGCACAACTAAAGCTAACGCGCCTACGATTGCATCGACCGGCGGGTTGGGGAGGTCTCCCTCCAAGTAACTCCGAACCTGACAGTAGATCAGCTGGCTGATGCTGTCTGAGTCTTTTACAAATAGATTGAGCCGAGCGCTATGAGGCCCAAGTCCTCGGTGGTGTTTACCTGCGAGATCAGCAGCGTGAACTGCTGCGCTGCTCGAATTGAAAATCCATCGGTGCATGCATGTACCTTTGGCTGCTGCGCATAAGATGTCTCTTAAACTTTGGAGACATCGATTTCGCAGAGGTGAAATCTGCAAAAGCAGCCTTGAGGCTCGCCACGTGTGAGCTCCCAAGGAGCTTCAAACACAGTAGCCAACCATCAAGGGCATGAGCACAGAATGCACAGACTACCTCACAGCAGCACCAGCCCTCGCTGATGCAGTGAGGTTGTGAGGGTCATGCGTATTCTCTATAGACCAGCTGCACGGCCCTGCAGGCGGCCAAATGCAGACTGGAGCCGTCCCTCTGCATCTGACCGAACTAAAGCAGCATAAGTACGACACGCAAGTATCCATATGAAAACATATGTATACATATTGTATCCGTTCGCTCTTTCCAGTTTTTCCCTCTCTCAGGTTCATGCCCACCTGCCTCATCCACATCATCATTCCGAGGCACGCCACGCAAACGGCAGTCTGAAGTCCCCGAATGGTGACGTTAGTGACAGCGTCCGCAGCTGCTCGCCTCATGGTGCTCTTTCCTGCATATTTCCTAATAGTGCTAGGCGAAGCTGGGCACCCTGCACATCTATTTGTAGCTCGTTCAGATTGATTTGCAGTATCTCACCTCAGTCACACTGCCCCAGTTTCTGAACCATAGAAACCCTTGCGTACCTCGAGCCATGTTTGCGGACAGGGAGCGAGCAAAGCTGTGGACCAGCTCGGAGTAGAGCAACAACTGTCCAGGACAAGTGGCAGAGCAGAAAAAAAAAACGACTACTCTACAAAAGCGTCAATCCTAAGACCTAGGAAAAAACACAGCTATGATTTCCCAAATCATGCAGATTCTAATTCCCACTGCGTAATGGCAACACGACCGCCACACGATACAAACGCGCAGAGCAACTTGATGCCGACAGCATGCTGGGGAACCCCGGGCAAGCATCAGGCAAACCTACTAGCCTGCCTGATGCGCAAGCACATGAATCAGGAGGATCAACAATGCTTCGAACACCGCGGCTGATGTGAAGTTCGATACAGCCTAGAAGAAAGCACGTGCGGCATTGTCAATAAGTGTGGGTCATGCAAACAAACCTTGCATGTACCACTCAAGCATCCTGCAACCAGCCAAGGTAGTTTGCCCGCGACGCACCATGAAAGGGCCAGGAACACAGAAATATCGTGCCTGGCAGTGCAAGGTTCCGTGGTGAGCTGCCCTGAGCAGAAGCGTTTCTTTCTGCAACTGCGGTCCAGATGCCGTAGCTGACAATCAGAAGCGCTAGCTGGCTCAGCAGTATGGCTGATAACCTTAGATGTACAGGTATCCCAAACTGAAGCAGCTGACTGCTAAAGCTGCTTAAGAACACCGTTCAGGTACCTGGTATCTCAGCACAGGGCACATATCGAATCACTTGATCTTCATCCCACCACTCCTTCAGCGAGCTATTTCTCTCAGTTGCAGTCACTCCGCAAAACCTGCCTGAACCGCTTCGGAATAAGCTTTCAGCTTCTCAAACTTGCCGAAACCTGCCTGTTCCTTCCTTGGATCAGGTGCGCTGAGAAATGTTGTCATGTGGGACACGTAGAGCACTCATCTTGCAGCCTTGGCACACAAATTCCGTCACCACCAGGTCTTTGATCCTGCATCAAGACGGCTACACACGTTAAGCTCCGCTGAGCTCCATCCCATATCATTCCCCCACAGCCCTGCCGTAACATCAGAAGCTGGGTGTAAAAACCATAGCCTAAGCACATGAGTGAGGCATCCCAGTGCGTCCTCTGTTTCTCGTTTCGAAAGATCTGTTTCGTGACGTCTCCAAATCTGTACCTTGACTAGCATGGGTGTAGTTTTCGAAGGCACATCAGTGCAAGCAGCAGAAACTCAGAGAGCCAGGCTCACCCTGAACGTGCGCAGCCTCCTTTCAATGGAGATGCAGACTTGGATTGAAGCAGTGCACACAAAAGCTTCTCTCTTTCTGCCTGGCACGGTTTCAGCATCAGATCCGCTTTGCAATGCTCAGCCATGTTTGCCCCCAGTCCGCGATGACACCTCAAAATGCTCGAGATTGCCAAAAATACAACGCGGGCGAGGCCCATCGGGCCTCAGCTGGCAAGCACCTGCGCACTGGAAACCGTGGCCGACCTCAGTGCAGTAGCCAGTGCTTGCTGCTGCCCTTGCCACACACTTCCGAGAGAGAAGCCAGCACACCCTTGCAAACATCGCACCATGTAGGAACCACGAACACCTGCTCAAATTTCAGGAGTTCTTGACATGCTGAAGCCCGGATTCAAGCCTTGGACTTGAGGTTGTGAGCTTGCAGCGGTCGGCGCTTTGAAGGACTAGAGGTGGAAGGCTGTGACGACCTGGAGTCTCTCTGTGCCACCAGTGCATGTCAACCTCATGGGGATTTACTGCCCACAAACCCAGGCTCGCACATAAAGCCGTCTTCTAGGCTGTCAGGGCCAGAGGCCTGCAACATTTTGTAACAAGACCAGGGGCAGCCCAAAAGGGCATTCTGAGTGGTGTCCAGGCCTTCTGCTCCACAAGACAAAGCTGGATGCAAAGCGTGCTGATACTTCTTGAGCATGACGGCAGCAGCACCGTATTCCGTTCAATGCTTGACGCTAAGCCGCTATCACATTTCACACGACGCAGACATTGCCACAACCTCATCAACGAAGATCTCCGTAAAGCGGGCACGGATGCCAGGAGGAAGCTCCTCTGCAGTGCCACACAAAGCCAAAAACAGCTCTTCTGAAAACTCATCCTTGGAAGCTACTCAAGCACATGAAGCGTAACATAGGTGAAGACCATCTAGCAAACATCCAGGCAAAGCCTGTCACACTCCTCGCTCTCTCTTAGACATCATCACATGTTTTCTACGTCCGGAAAGCACTCGAAAGGGGGGCTGCAATGATTCAGTAGCGTTTTGTGTGCGGACTCTGCTGAGGCTACATGGATTGTGGCCAGCGCCAATCAGCTGCTACTTACTGCCTTTGCCTCAGCCCTGCAAACGTTTGCGTGCTGGGCACGATTTGCCTTCGCTGCATGGTCAGCATCTGTGTTTTCCTGCAGCCTATGGGTGCTCTTGCTTGGACGTCACTCGCATGCATTCTGCTGAAAAACTGTTTGCTGTTGACGCTCGATGTTGCATTTCAGGCAAAACTGCGCCAGTAGCAGATGTTGGTGCCAAAACCAGACACATGGAAAATTGCCATGCAGAGCAGCATGTCAAGCTGCAGGCGCTAGTTTGCCACGTTAGACTGCAAATTCTGAACCACCTTGACAGGAAGGAAAAGCGGTCTCATGCAAAGCCCGGGTTTGCCACACCTTCTTTCCAGCTGCTTGCCCTGCTCTTGACATTGCGGGTGCATCTTCCGCCTGCAAGAGAACCCCAAGCAGATTGTTTGGGGTCGAAATTCGCTCTGAAAGTAAAGCTGAATATTTGGCCCGACTGTTTGAGACTCTGGGCAGCTTGCCTCTCCTTCCACGGGCGGTGGCCTGCCAAGCGAGCACGTGGCAGTGAACAAGCTGACTACTTCTGACAGTGGGCGGTTACGACCTGACCGGCATCTGATTGTGGACCGAGCAAGAGTGCATAGGTACAATTGTGCCAGGCTGACAAACGAGGCCTAAGGGTAAGCGGCTCCCCCCGCTCTAACAAGATGTGCGCTCTGCTTGGTGCTGGGTAGCCGGCGGATTCATGCAGGCAAAAAGTCTAAATTCAGGATGTGGCCTGGGCTCCAAATAGCTAAATCCAGATGAATCTCGGTAGTGTACAGACCGCTCAGCTGGCCTTTAAGAATGGGAAAGCACATGAAACGTTCATGAAATCATGAAACGCTGGACTCGCACAAGGCACCCTCCAGACTCCAGAGTGCCGCGCACTACGTGTTCATCTCCCGACTCTGGCAGAGCAAGGTGGGAGCCCGACCTGGGCCAAATCGGCTTGCTCCCTCCACTCGGCAACTCACTGGCAACCTAGCTTCTTAGCACCAGACGAGCGCTCGATGAGACCCTGTACACGCTGGAGGAGATCCGATGGTGCCAGATTTATCTCATCCAGCACCTTCAACACATCCAGGAACAAGCTCGAAAGTCTTGCAAGCATACAGAGCTAAGCCCGGTGCCACCCAGGCACCACTGCGCAAGGCCTGCCATAAAATGCCAGTCTGGCAAAACCCTTGAGTTTCGGTGCTACAAAATCACGTTGATGGTTTTTTGACATTCAAATTCAAGGACACCAAGAGACTCTCACTGCCGATGTAAGTTCGCATGGCAAGCATGGGTTCATTGAAATTGGACCGCCTTAAACACGGTTGCATACAACAGCAGCAAGGGGTCTTCTTTTGAGCTCAAGCATTTCCTACCGACCAAGACTGGCGGCCAAAGTCCTTACTCGCTGCTCCTCAAGCAGAATGGGCTGAAGAAGGTCCATCTGGCCTTGCGTCTGGTACAGGCTGGCTAGGCTCTTCAGCGTGTCTGCGTATTCGTTGTGAAAGCTACTCAGGTCGGCTGCGTAAATATGCGAAGCCTCCTTCAAAAGGGCCTCTACCGCAGCAACATTACCTGTGGACCACCTGAGCCTGGCCAAATTTCGCAGGCAACCTGCATACTCTGCGTTGTTCTTGCCTACGGCCACCTCAAACGCTTTCCTGGACTCTTCTAAGAGGTCCGCTGCCCGGTCATGCTTATTCACGTCGAGGTAAGCAATTCCGAGATCGCTGCAAACTCGCGCGTAATCCTTCGAGCCATTGCCAGCAGCCTTGCCTATGGCCACGCGGGCCTTGCGATACATCTGAATGGCTTTCTGGTTGTTGCCTGCGTCTCGGTATTCCTTGGCTTTCTCAAAGTAGTCGATAGCGGCTTCTGTAGACTTCAGGCCCTTCTTGGTTTTGTACTGCTGCTGGGCAGTTTTGGCGCTTGGCGGCTCCTCACTGCCGAAACCCCGCGCGAAGCGAGCCACGCTGGTGGTCGAAACCCCTTGCGTCGGAGTCAAGCTGCTCAGAAGGTGGGGAAAAGCGTTCCAGCTGGCGATAGTCACCAGCAGAGCCGCTGCAGGTCTCTGCTGCCCCGCCGTCATTTAGGAACGGTCCCGGCGGCAATCTAGCTTCCTTATTTTGATTGCAGTTGCAAACGGTTCGTATGACGCTGTGCTATCAGTGGTTTTTGTCAGCCTGCAAAGTTGTGGACATGCACTGCCGAAGCTGAGGGGGCTCGCGATGAGTTAAGAGCCGTAAAGAAGAACAGCAGTCAGGATCACGCTGACAATATGATCGAAGGTTGTCGGTACTGAATCACAGAAAGCACACTAGCCTGGACCAGCAAGCCTTCCTTGAATTCAAAGCGTGGGGCGGAGCCCGCGGCGGTGACCTCAAATCAGAGGCGCATGACGCGAGCGTACCCAATGCAATGTCCCAAGGCCAGCACTGCTGATGCCCGTTTGTGCATTGAGTGCACCGCATCCCACCTTAGCATATGCCGCGTTTGAGCGCTCGAGGCTCCAAATCCAAGCTCAGCGCATCCTGAATCTAAGCTTTCGGGACAACATATTAATTTGAAACGGAAAACTGCCAGCATAGCTCAGAATAATGCGAATCTCCGAGCAAAAGGCTCTGCGGCAAGGTGGGTTCCTCTGACACCCTTCGAAGCTTGAGTCACCTCGATAACGCATCTCCAAGAATAGCCCGAAGCAGCACAACATCCAAGAGGTCCCACATTCACGCAGCGGTTGCTTCACCCCTGTGCGACGTGCGCTTGGGCAGCCACGGGGTCGCACAAGTTCTGCTGCGCCTTGGAAGGGTATAATGCTCTGATGTTGGGAAAACACGCAACAGCTGCAGCCTTGGACAACACGCTGCCAACTGCATGAAGAACCGAAGCCTTCAAAGCAGAATAACAAGTCGAGGCCACCTCGCTCACAACACCAGGGCCAATGCCCATCGGCGGCCAAGAAAGTCGCCACGGACCTTCTCCAACAGCTTCGCCTGAGCCAAGCGACCCGGGCTTTGCACAACTCTCCCAAAATGCGAGTTACATCGGGTTACAAGAAGTTTGAAGAAGTTTGAAGCTGGGCTGCTCACATTTTTTCGCCGCGAGAAAGACTTTTCCAACGTGGCGCAGAACAGCTCGACCTGGCAGGCCGTCCAAGCTACAGGAAGATGCGTAGCATAGGTCTTAGTCAGGCCCTGCTCTGAGCTTTGAACAAGCTCAGACATAAGCTGCATCACGTTGTCCTGGGAAAGAGGCTGTACACAGAAGCTGCACCGTCTCATCTAGCCTGTTGTTAGGCTTGTGACCTCATGACCTGAGGTCTCAACCACCGGCCGAAAGCCACCAATCAGCTCCGTGGACTCGCTCTGCTCATTGAAGTTGTAGACCAACACCTGACATCGCTGCAGTTGGGTGGGGCGCGATCTGTACCACTGCAATCCCTTGTCGAGAATATTAGGTTAGGAACATGCCCTTTTGCAACATGAAACACTACTACATGCCGGTTTACGGTCCTGAGTATGCAACGACATGATGCCTATGCGATGCATTTTTGAAGCGAGGTGTTTGTACCTGCGGAGGCATACCACTGGCAGTCAAATGCGTCTCCAATACATCCTTCGTAGGGGATGCATTCTGCGTCCACCCTTCCCAGCTTGAGCGTCATGTGTTTCCAGAGTGCACAGGTCTGTTGACATCTCAAGCGGGGGATCAGGGCAGCTGTGGAAAAAAACTAGGCTGACAGCTGTGATTCAGAAGGGAACGCTTTTCTGTTTAAGAGCAAGTTTTCTTAAACGCTGTGCCTGGCAGGTTGTGCATCACTACATGTCCGTCGAATCGTCAGCTGCTGCTCCGAAATCCAATGTCTATGCGATTGCTTCCAAACAGTGCCTTGTCGCTTACCATCTACCCTTATCCGCACCTACTGACCAGCACGATTTGTGGTCACTGGTGTCGTGGCCAGCCGCTGGCTCTATGGGCATTTGATGACACTGTGATTTTCATTTGAAGGGTGCTACACGAAATCTTTCACACCACACGTCTAGAACGCCACGCAGACTACCTGCCAACTGACAGTACCTGGGCGCCCGAGTGGGTGGCTGGCGTATCATTGCCGACCAAAGTTGCAGCTTTGCAGGCGTACATCTTTACACGGTGTCACCCAGCGCTTTGGGATGAAAAGCCACAGAGCCAGCGCGAGGATTACCCTTGAGATGAAAACCCTGAGGTCTCTGGGCTGAGAGTTTCTGTGGGGCAGTGGCCAACCGCGAATCATAACCAGAGACATGTCCTAAATGATCCTCATGCATAACGAGGCGAGACAACAAGCGATGGCCGTGGGTGAAACCCAACAAGCGAACCACTTTCGTTGGCCTCCTGGCCCAAAAGCCGGCCAATGTGCTGGACCACCGAGGTCTTCCCCGTGCCGGTATCACCTCAGTTTGGGCAGGCCATCTTCAGCTTCCTCTTTCGGTCATCCAAGTCTCACACCAACCAGCAAGGCGGGCTCATCTGCACGAACTGCTGAAGCTAAGGCCTAGCAAGCAAGAGGAGCTGGAGGGCACAATGATGGCAATCCCTTCCAGCCTGGAGGATTCGGGCATGCACAGATGTGTAAGCGAAGGGGGCACACCGGCTTGCCTGCAAAAACAACATGAGCTGCCCCAAATGACATGAGTTCAAGAGATCAATGAAAGCCCAAGGCTGGAGCTGGATCTTCCCCTTGCATAACAAGAGGAAGCGTGATGGTGCCGATTTGAACCTGCATCTAGTTCTTCTGGAGAAAGGTTCACACCCGCCATGCGAAGCACGTCCCTGTCCTCGCGAGGAGCCCCTGGTGGCAGCAGAGTCACTGTCGGCCTTTCCTAGCCGAGCACAGAGTATCACAACTCCAGAGTCTCTTCACGAGCGCACATGCTCAAACGCGTGTGGCTCCTCTAGCAGTGCGTCAGCGATACCCGAGCTCAGGGACCAGATCGGAGCCAGGCCTCAGTTGCCCGGTCGTGGTCATTGCAGCGCCGAGAAGGGTGTAAGGGCGTGTTAATGAGGCAGCTGCACGACAAAAAAGCACGCCGCAGGCGCAGGTCGGCCACCCTCCCCAGGATGACCTTCACCGCAAAGTGAATTTGATGAATGCAAATCACTTGATTCGACTTTGTTTCATACATCCTTGTGTGCAAGTTTGAGTACCAGAAGACAACAGATGGGACCGAACTGATGTGGAAGAAGTATGCAGCAAGGCCAGCAGTAACTTAACTATTGTTTGAAGGCCTGGGGGATGGCTAACTCAGGGCGCCTGCAACGCCTCCCTGAGAAGGCCAGTGCGGCTCTCCTCTGTGAAGGTCGGGCCTGAACCACAGAGACTTTGATTAAAGATGCCACTTGCAAAATCTTACCAACAAGCTTCCGACCTTGTGGGACTACTAACACTGCTTTCAAGTTGATAGTGCATGGTGGGCGTCAGACTGAGCACCAGATTTGCCAAACGCAGCCGCGAACACCAGCGGAGGAGATCACGCCTGGGCTGAGGACGGCCGAGCCTACTGCCATGGGTAAACCTCAAATGATCCCAGTGCACAGGTGCTGGGCGACCCCACGGTCCGGTTGCCGGCAAGCCCCCAAGCATTGCACGCGGCCCTGCTTCCTCCGCAGCAAGACGCCTCGGAAAAAGCCTTTTGCAATCTTGCGAAGAAAGGAAACCATTTGGGGTCACACAAAGCTGACGCAGAGTCCAGTAGTTGCGACTGGATCGGTGACAGCTCCGGAAAAAGTCCTAGCGAGGATGGACAGCCTGAGAGGATGCAAGGATGCTCATGCAGGAGATATGGCGCAGCCTGTAACCACTTCCGAGAGCTGAATTTCTTGAAGTGGGGCCAGCCACACCTGCCACTGGTGAGGCAAAAGCAGAAGCTTCACTTTCTCTGATGGACGCACCTGCAGAGCACAAAAGTCCCCATGCTCTAAGGCTGATCTGAGACTGCAGCACGTGCCCAAGCAGCAACGAGCGGCGGGACCTTTCGCTTTGGCACCACTCCCGAGACACAGTATAGTTCAAACAGCCCGAGCAGATTCCAAAGTCGTGCTGGAAAATGCAAAGCACTGCTCTGCTTTGTAGAAAAAAAAACGAAAGCAAGGAGCAGGAAAGACCAAGGCAACGGCACGACCCCTGCCAGAATCTTCCGCAAGCAAACCATCCAGATCTTCATTACCAGCGCCTCGCTTCGAAATCTTGTACATCCACTGAGATCCAGCAGCTACTGAGCAAGAACTGCTTGGATGCAATGGGAATACCTGGGGCAGACGGCACCGCAGCGTCCGGCATTGCTGCCTCAAACCGGGGCTATGAGCGTATGCGCTCGCTCCGCTGCATCCGTTTGGCTGATGCCTCCGGCTGAATGTCTGGCTTCGCCTCATGCGAGGACCAGCACCTCAGCTAGCAAGAGAGTATGCCACCGATGAGCAATCAGCTGAGTGGCCAACACTGGGTCAGAGCCACAGGACAATGTTCCGAAGAGATGGAAATCCTGGGGATGCTTGGACATTGGCACAAATTCATTGAAAAAACTCGCTGCACCTTTGCTGGCAGGCCTTGTGAGCATCCAAACACTGGTTCCGGTCAGGTATCACCTCAATGAGAGTTGCATGCTGAGACACTCCCACTCCGTGAATCCGACTTGGGGCACCAACAACTAAGCAAGCTGGGTAAGGGACCAGGCGACGCGAATCTGAAAGAGGCAACAAGGCGGCGAGCACCTTGCAGGATGCCAAATTCCTTGCGGCTGTCTTCTCATTTGAAAGAAACCACAGCCCACCTCTGCGGGAACTCTATCCACATCCTCCAACACCAGCCACCTGCCGATTTGGAGAAGAAACCAACAAATTCGCGCGCAGCACAGGTTGTAGGTTGTGTGGCCTGCCCTTTTGAAGAGCTTCTGTCACCACACCAGGTCGCCAAACAAACTCTCCCACCTGTAGCAACTCCCGTGTCATGGGCTCGCTGCCATGTGACAGGCATCTGAACTCAGCAACGGACCGTCTCACCACAAACATATGCACCAAGCAGCATCTTGATGTCAGTTCTCAGCATGGGCTTGTTGTAAGGCCCGCTCCAGCTGCTTCTGCTGAAGAATCATGTTCTTCTATATGCTCTTGGCTTCGGGCTGCTCATCACAGAACAGGAAAACCTCAACCAAACCGAGTGCTTTGTTTTCATTCAACAGAGCACAATCTGAAAACAGGCAGGAGGGTGACGAGCCCCAAGCAGAATTCTAGAACGTTAATGAGGCTGCAGCAGGTTCAAGTTGTCCCATTAACTCTGCCTCGGCCAAAGCTCTGGGAACCAATCTTTCCACCACATGCAGCCATCTCAGAACCGCGCAGCTCTCCTGACGAAGCAGGTCTTCCCCACCCCAGTCGGGCCTCTCACCAGGACCGGGTTTCCAGTGCCTCCGGCAGAAGTTGGAGCTCGAGAAACAGAGACCGTGACAGGTTTTGGAAATTCTGGCAGTGCCTATGGACAATAGAAGTTGTCGCATCGCCTCGAGACGCAGCCGCAGACTGCAGACAGAGGATGCTGCTTTTGCCGTGGCCCTGACCTGCGACGCAGGGCCCGTGGAGACAAAGCGGAGGCTCTCTCGAAGGTCGGGATTCACCACCTCCCAGGGGATGGAAAGCAACCAACAACTTCTGAGGAAAACTCTGCCTTTCTGACAATCTTGACCTGCCTTGAAGCGAACTCCATGCCGGCATCTCACCTTAGCGGCTGGGCTGGAACAATCTCGACTGCGAAACACATCACTTCCACTTCAACAGCTGCTTGAGCAAGCGACGGCGTCTGCCGGCGCATCCCAATTCACACCAGATAGGTCTTTGTCTTCCTGCCAAGGCTAAGGCTGCTTCAGAGCTCTCCGATTCTTCAGCTAAGACATTCTTTGGCTGCGTTGCTGGCAATCTGAGCATGAACTGCCTGTAAATCTGCAGTAACAGCCCTCTCCTCCGCATCAGCATCAAGCACCAACGACCTTTCTTGCGCTTCATTCGACATCTTGCGAAGACAATTTCCACAGCTCAGGTAAGTGCTTCAGTGCTGCTGTGTGCAGCTCCAGGTGCAGGCCTGCATGCGGTGCCCGTGTTTGCATGGTATGAAAGGGAACATATTTCATACCTTCAGCTAGCCCTATTATCAAAAAGGCATTCAGTTTCCCCGGTGCTGGCCGATTAGTTCAGAGACTTTGACACCTCGTGTCGCTCCTTTTGATGCCCTGCTCTTTTGCTGAAATGAACGGGCTTTGGCCTCGAGGTGCAGGCGTTGATAAAACTCTGAATGCCTCAACCTGTCCGCCGCAGGAGCGCCTGTGCCAAGGGCACCACGCCCCCAAGACCTTTGGTCGGGCTTTAGACGCGGCCTCATCTCCCACGCCCAAACCCTTCAGCTTTTAACGCAGCTTCCACCCGGCCCAAGCACGGAAGTTCAAACTATGCGGGTAGTATCGAGGAAGTAGGCAGTAACGACTTTCACACTTTGACTGCCTGGGCTGATGGGGGTGGCGCAGTGACGTGGCGGGCGAGGGAGGCGGGGGCGGTGCTGCCCGCAAGGCGGGGGTAGCGGCGGCGCGGCGGAATTATGCTGAACACCTGTCCTGGCACGGCAGGCAATGCTGGTGCTGCAGCCGTGGAGCACGACTGCTGGCAGCTACAGGATGTGGGGGAGTTCAGGCTGCGCCTCTCTTCCCTCCACCATCAGCGCCTGAAAGCGCGCGCCGCCTCACCGGGTCAGTGGCAAAAAGAATCCCAAATCTTGTTCTTGATGCATACCATTTGATTTTGATCCATAACCGGCCACGCACAAACATGGCCCAACCTGCGCATACTGCAGCAGTGGCCATGCACAAACGCTCAAATTCATGCATGTATGCGGTTGCCGCTGTGTTCACGCAGCTAGGTCAATCCGCTTGACCGGATCGTATCTTGGGGCAGCATGCGGCAGTCGTCTACAGGGGTCACAACAGATTACAACATAAAACTTACACATGAAAACCCCAAATTGCTCAAGCTTCGACTGCGCTGTCTATTTTCTTGGCGATAAGGATAATTCTACGTTGAAAACAAGCTGAGCCAGATGAGAGCATCAGAAGTAAAGCAGTGCAACTTGAGTCGCTGAAGCACTTCGTGGGTGGAGCCTTTGACTGAAAAGACCTGTTCCATTCAGACCTACTAAGAGCTCATGCTGGACTGTGAGCATCCGCATGCCGCAAGATACCACCGGCTGCGGCCCTGTTTTGGATAGCGAGCCATGAAGTTGGCGGGTACACCGGCACTTTGAAGCAGCTCGCTGGCCTGACACACGCACAGTGTTGGAAATGCTGTACCAGATAGGTCTCTGTCAAGTCTCAGGCTGCAGGCAGTGACACTTTAGACTAGGGAGGCCTGCCAAGGTCGACTGCAGGCATTCAAGAGGAAGTCCTCTCAACTTGAACAAGATGCATGTGTGAGGGACAGGGACTATGGCTGCTTCTTCAGGTGAGATGTGAGGGCGTTGGTGAAGATGATTTCACAACACTAGTAGCAGATCATCAACGCAGCACCAGGGGATTGAAGAAACAGTCCGAAGAAGCAGGTTTGGGGCTAATGTAACGTCGTAAGCCTGAGTAGCAGAACATCCGTCTATACTCAAGAAAGTCTGCCAATGTGCGGAAGTCTCAAGACGCAGCCTTGTGTTGAGCCTGGCTCTATCTGGCCTGGCTGTCAATCCATGATGTGTCGTCTGCTTATCAACATGTTTCATGAAAGTCTGCCGCGGCTGGCCTCGACTTCGATCTACCTGCACACGGTCATGTTTGCGTACATGGGGCGGCATTTGTGGCCAGAGCATGTTGATACTGCATCTGATTTGAACCAGGAGGCTTCTTGTAAATCAGCGTTTGCCATTTTTCGCTCTCTTCGCCTGAGAGACACAGGAAACAACCTCAAAAATGGATTTGAGGCTGCGTGCCAGTCATTTCTCGCAATGCCAGACCAGTTGCACGAAGGCTCATCCAAGCCGAAAAGCACGAAGCACAGTCCCTTTCCTGATGGTATGCGGAGCACGTTTGGCTTGTCACTGAGACAAACAGGACATGATGGCTGTGAAATTCACACCTCCTTGCCGCAGAATGTCCATTGCCTTTCTCCTTGTAGAGGATGGCGTCACATTCCTCCAGCAAGTGCGTCGCAGCTGAACATGAGCAGGCATAAGAACAAAGGATTGGTGCCACCGGCTTACATCCATGGCCCGCCAGTCATTCCCATTTCCCACCTTGGGTTCAACTTCGCGCTTCTCTTCCAAACCTGCAGGTCCAACTCGGTCTGTGCACACCGCAGCAGGTGAAACAACTTCTTCGGTGCGTAATGAAAGCATACTTCCACCAAGGGGCACTTAGTCTTGCAGTCTGTGAGGGAGACGGTGCCTCCAGCCGATCCATGCTGCACTTGGCGTAACAAATGCGCTGCAGATCAGTCATGCAGTTGATGGGCAGACACCTGCCTCTCGCAGATCTTGCTGTGCTGTAACACTTGGTCTTTTCCCTCGTGTCCCAAGAGGACAACGCTTTCTCCATTATGTGCTTTGCGAAAGGGCTGCTCTCCTGAGTCAGGACATCCGTGCCCCTTTTCAGCGCTGCAAGTGGCGGTCCACCATTAGGCCAAGCATCTTTGGCTTTGCCAAGCAACATCCCCTCTGATGCAGTACCAGGCCTTGAGCTGTACCAAGCAACTGCTTTCTGTTGAAGGTCAGACCCAGAGGGGTTCTCTACACTATCGAGTTACGGGTGCCATGGTTCGCCTGGGTTTCTGCTTGGCAAGGCCTGGAATACCTCTTACCTCATTCAATCCTGCGAGTTTTGCGATTTGCGGGTACTGTTTCAGAATCGATGGACTCTACCTTGAGCATTTTGGGCTCTGAGTCTCCCAAACATGAAAGCAAACAAACATAATGCTTCCAAGATCCTCGAGCAGCAAGAGTGTTTCTCCTGTAGAGCACTTTATTACGCAAAGCAGAAAGATGGTGGTTGCTGCCAGCCGTGCTAGCCGCCAAGGACTCTTTCAGGGCAGCAGGCTCTCATGCGTGAAAGCTTTAGCAGACCCGGGTCCGGGAAATCGCTGGAGGCAGGCGAGGCTTTCTTGTTGGACTGTGTCACACAGATAGGTCGCACTGCAGTACCTTGCCAAAGCCAATTGCAAAAGCACGTGGAAAGCCAGTACACATCAGTAAACACTGCCGTGGCCAGATCTGATTGCCCAAGGTTTCTCAGCTCGCCGATGCTGCTATCTGAAAACAACAACATGCTGATAACCCTTTGATTTCTAGACGTGCGGCAGTCACAGTGGGTCTGCTGGAAAGGCGTGCAGCTGGCCATAGAGAAATCAAAACATGCCTTGGCGAGGCATTTGGCTGCTCCCTCCTGTCAAGGGATCCCGGCATACCCACACATACTAGTTCTTAGTCATTGAAGCTCCGCGACAATTGCCGAATGCCGAGTGGTGTCGACACAAGAGAACGGATCAATTGTGCCAGTGTTGGCTCTGGGTTGCGATCCTTAGCTGATGGTCGAGATCGACACCCACAATTTGCGCGACACGGCGAAGCACAGCTATAGCAACCAGGTACGCTCGAAGCTGTACATGTCTGACTTTCGGTGTTTTTGAGGATTGAGACCGGGTTTGTTCCCATTCCCATCGGGGAGCTGTGACAACAAAAATGGGCTCTTGCCAAGTTGCTCCACGTCTCGTCACCGAGAGGAAGCTCGTCGGGATCTGTTGTGAGAAGATCCATCGAATCATCCACGTCTGGCCGAAAATGGATACTCGCGTCAAAAGGATTCTCGAAGTCTCCCCCAAAAGGCTCTGGACTGCTGGCTCTGGCATGAATGCCAGCAGCTGCTAAAAATGCCAGGACGTGCAGGAACAGGCTTCCTGCATTAGAGTACCCATCAGGCATCGGACTCGTCTACATGGAACTGCAAGGGGCAGACAAGAAATGCTCGGCACAAGTGCTTGAGCCGCTCTGCTGCATACACGGGGCGATGAATGGTCAAGCATCCAACTGGGCAGGAAGGCCTTTACCGGGGGGGAGATCTCAAGTGCACAGCGCCCAACTACAGGATCAACATGAAGATTCAGCAAACGATTCGGGGAAGATGGTCCGAAAACGCGACTAAAGTGACTAAACCAGCTCTTTGCTCAAAAGCAGGGGGGACTAAAGCTACTAGATGATGGCGTGAGGAATTCACAAGCTAGCTTTTTCTCCAATAGCATTGAAGAGTGTTCCAAAGGCTCGGACATTTTCCAAGCCCGACAGCATGGAACAGCACGATCAACATCCGAAAGCCACTTCAGCAACGAGGTGACCGTGAACTTTGAGCAAAGAGCATGTTTGCGCAGAGAATGTCAAGGCTCGCGCCGTTGATTTTCGTTCAACGGCTTTCCTTCGCCGCTCATCATTTCTGCATACTTCTTATAGGAATACCAAGACAAAAGCAAGGACATCACAGCAGACACTGCGAACATGAGAAGGTGCTGCCACTTTGCGTCCCAAAGCTTGATCTCCCCACCATGGTTCACCATATCATTTGCATCTTGCAAGGACAATCCCAGCGATGCGAAAATGAAGGAGACCCACAAAGTGTGAGGAATTGCAGCCAGTAGCAGCTTCCACACTGGTATGTGCAAGGTTGCAGGTGCATAGTTTCGGAGCCATATTGGGATAAAGAGAAATCGAAAAAGTATTTGAAACTGCATGGAGTCGTCGGCCTCCTCCAAGACTTGCAGTGCTTTCTTTGCAGTTGGGAAATTCCCCTCATCAAGCCAGCCTCGGATGGGCTCCTGCAACCTTAGATGAAAAGCGAGAACAACAAACGCTTTTTCAATGCAAAACACCTTTGGCAAAGTTGCAGGAAGCGCCCCAGCAATGTACTTATCACAGCCGCAGCATACAGGCCCAGGAAGTTCAGGGCTGTTCCGCCCCAAAGGCCTGAAGGAGCTCCGAGGATCGCGAAAGATTTTAAGATTCTTCTTCACTTGAGCAGCTAAGCTCCTGACCGAACATAAGACCGGAGGCTACGCAGATGGCCTGACACACTCGGACTCTAGTCACTATAGTCCACAGAAATCTGAAAAGTCAGACCGTTTGAAGCCAAGGCCTGCCACAAAGGCACCATGAAAACCACGGTCACCAGCAAAATAAAGGCCCATGCTGCGAACCAACCCCAGCCAGGGCTGTCTGGCAACAGGATGAGTGCTTGTCCAATCAAATACGCAGGCCCGAGGGAATACCTTGGACTGCGGAAGTTCAGCAAGCCTATTCACACCTCTTTGAATCTTACTCTCCTGTACGCTCTACAACAAGCCTCTCAGAAGGCTGACGGCTCTGTGGCTATACTCCTTCAAATCAGACACCAACCAGCATTTTCTGCTCGCTCCTTGTGCCCGTGAAGTATGCTTGCAATCACACTTCCAATCCCTTGCATCTGCATGATGCTTGATTCGTCTTCTCTGCACTCTGGGGACGCCGAAGAATAGAAAAACTGGTGCACGTTTGTCAGCTTGCTTGCTGCGCGTGTGCCAAGTTCACTTGCCAATAGGAACTTGCTGGGCGGGGGCTACAACATCTGGGAGGACTGGAGCTGGTTGCAGAGGGGAGCCCTTCGGGCGTGCAATGGCGCATTTGCAACAGGAATTGACAAGCGGTGGCTTTTCTAGAACGTAGAATTTGCGAGCAGGAAAGCCTGCTGCGTAGTTGATAAGAGATGTCTCGGATACCTGCATGGGTGACTATACGGTTCACCTTTAAACTACTTTCTGGGGTTTCCAACCACTCAGCAGCTCATCATCGACCTGGTCTGACAGTTTTCGATATTTACGCGGATTGTTGCCAATCGTTGTAAACGAGTATCCTGGATGCTTGATCTTTCCTGACTTGTCCATTGCTACCTTCCATCTTTGCTCTTGACAGCTATTGCAGATCATCGATCACTAATTCATCATCCTTTTTTGCGACGATATCTTGATGGTGGACGGTGAGTAACCCATGAGAGCTTCACAAGAAGTTTTAGATGAAGACAATGCAGCGCATGTTTACTTGGATGTTCTCTACTAAACCTAATCCCAAAAGTTAAGGTTGTCAGCATGACCAACACAATGAACTTAGTGACGCCTGAACTTCAAAAATCTCCAAATTTGTCTTTACACCGGACTATGGTCCGTTTATTGTATTTTTGCCATCATTTTACCTGTCATAATCCCGAAACATAACTTATGCTACACCAGTTGCAAATTCTAGAAGGTTGACGCGGTACATCAGAAAAGATCCTGAAGGCTATGTCCTGACCAGAAGAAAAAGTCTAGTTGTAAATTCCACATCTGGGTTGTGGAATACACGCTCTGGTTGTACATGGCCCTACTCTCGGCCTGTGCCCCCCTACCCAGTGTTCAATCTTAATGTCGCCTTGTGGTAGGGGGTAATCAACTGCTTGAAGTGATTGGTCCAATAGAGGAAGGAGCAGGCCTATAGCAACACTTCCGATGCACCTCTCAGTTTATTGATGCAGCAAATCCACGAGGCCTGGGCTTCAGCGTCACCCCATGCAAACTTGCGTGGGGAATCATACCAACAGCTAAACTCCAAACAGCTAGTGGACAACATGGCACCAAAACCATGCAGAGCGGCACTAAAACCGCTGAGAGAACTGCCGTCGCCAGGCAGATCAAAATAGAAACATACTGGAAAGTGCGCTCTCGGGTCTCATGGCTCCATGCTGTCATTTCTGGGATACTACATTGCGAGAGAGGTCTGAGCCAGGCCGCTGTCACACAGCTGCTGCTCGATTGCTTCACGTGTCACACCACGCATAGTTGTTGTTTTCACCGATTTCAGGGGACGTCGCTTTGGACATAGAAACACACCTGCCTACCCCACGCATTGGAACCGGTTAAGCAGGGGCTGGTGCGCAGCTGCCAGCTGCCAACTGCAGCTGCAAAGGCAGCGCATAGGTTAAAAGTATTGTGCCACGCACTTGTTGACATGACCGCGTCAACAGAAGGCATTTCTGCACTTTGGCTAGCAGTGCATCGGTTTTGTACTGCACTTGATGCCATACCTTGGTGTTGCTGCGCGCTGCGTCCTCTGTAGGAGTTACACCTGCAAAAGCGTGCAAGATATGCGGCACCTCAGGCCTGCACTGCTTCTCAGCTGTCGTGGTAGGCTCCTCATACCTAAAGGCGTCTGCAGGCATCCAGAAACATCGCTGAGGACCCGATGAGCTTGCCTGAACTTGTTTTGTAGTCTCTCAAGATGCGCTGTGGCTGTGAGACAGCGTTTGATCCTGACATCTTCAGAAGATGTTTCAAAGCGGCAGACTTGTGAGAACCACGCCACACTAAAAGACAAGGCTGGGTCCTGTGTTCCACACCATTCTCGGACTCCATGCCCCTCACAAGGACATCAGGGAACCCGTAAAATGCGAAACTGATATGACTGAACCCAGGCCTCAGAGTCCCCCAGAATGCTGCACACTTGGAGCGGGCCTCTGTCCTTGGCAGCGCAGTCTACATTCAGTCAAAACACTTCGTACACCAGGCACATTGAACACTTACTATAATACCACCTAAAAAGACATCTAGAAATGCTGTCAAGGGACATGTCCTGCTTTTTCGTCAGCACGATGCTGTCAGCAATCTGCTGCATGGAGCAAGTCCCCTTCTGAATCTTATTCACCACCTCTTCGCCTGCAGGTCATAGCTGCTTAGCCACTCTTTAAATAGCACATCAGCAAAACACACGCTGAATCCACTGACAACTGCCAGATCCGCCAAGGCACATTCACTTTTCTCTGCGAAATCTGTTTCCCCCAAGAGTGGGCCTTATGAAAAACAATCACTGATCCGGCGTACATTCTCATGACACGCGAAGTGCCGAAGTCATGGAGCATGCTTGTGCTCTGCAGATGACCAGCACGACATCAAGTAAAACTCACTACATGCGCATGTACGTCTGGATGTTGTACGAGACTCGGCCACTTCAGTCGATTGTTTCGCCTATCGATGAAGGCAAGGACTCGATGATGACAATTTACACATCGTCCTTTCGGAGTTCTTGCTCTGTAGCTCTATACTTCTTGACATGGCGTTTCTTGTTCCTGAGCTCCTCTGCAGTTATGTCTTGTTCTGTCTCCTACTGCATTCTATCTGTTTCGTCTTCGTTCTTGTTTTCGTACCCTCCTTCCCCCTTGCACAACATGTCGCGGAATCAAACAGTTTGCAGATTCCTGCTTCAGTATGTCAGGCTACAAAGAAGCCTCTGCGTCTCACTATACCACCAGCTACGCGCTTTGAAAGAGATTCTTATTGACTAACATCATTGATGACAGTGTGAACCCGACACTGCAGTCAGGTGCATATCAGCCACAACTGAGGCAAGCTCGGGGCGTATCGATGATTTCAGTTCCGTCTGGATCTTCCAGGACCACCGGTAGTTCTTCCGAATCTTCATAGAGCCCCGGGTCAGTGTCTCCGTGTAGTGGTGAACTGCCTGATGTTTGGGATCGAGGAATTTCAGAAAAACACCGTTGCAGCCCCTGACGCGGCCTGTCGCCGGAAGGCTCTTGTTCAGCAGCAACCAACCTTTGGCACCCGGTGGACTGCAGCACAGTATAACCCCAAATATATATGTATATACCCTATTATAGTAGTTACCATTTTCTTTTCCATTATCCCAGCATAACCCTATATACTATATGGTATTTTCCATGTTCTTTTCCATCATTCCTTACAATACCCGAATATGCTATATAACCCCTATATAACCCTAAAATATACCGGGATAAGAAACCCCTATATAACCCTATCATACTATTAACCCCAATACATATACACACGTATATGTATATATCTACACCCCATTATAATATTGCAACCCCAATATACTATGTAACCCTCATATAACCCTGATGGAACTCCTGTATAAACTAATATACTAAAACCCCTGTATAACCCTGATATACCCCCTATATAATCCCTATAATCCCTATAGTTTCCATTTTCTTTTCTATTATCCCTATACTACCCAAATCTACATAACCCCAATATACTATATAACCCCTGATATAGAGGTTATACTGGGATGATGACCCCTGTATAATCCTATCATAATAATAACCCCAATATATTTAATCTAGGATAATATCATAACCCCTATATATATATTATGCACCCTACTATACTATTATAGCCCTAATATATATACCCTATCACAATATTATAACCCCAATTTTCTATACCACGCCCATATAACCCTAATATAACCCTAATATGGCATCACTCCTATATAACCCTAAGATAGTAGTGTCCATTTCATTTCCCATTTTCTTTTCCATTTGATTCTCCATTATTGGGGGTGATATCCCTAGCTTCCACCGAACACCAAAGCAGATGCTCAGATGCCGGCGTCGTCGCCTCCAGCGACGCGGCGGCGGCGGGGGGCTCGGTTTGGGTTTGGGAGGTCCTCCCCATGGGCACAGAATATCAGGATCATATAGGAGTACTATATTTGATTAGAGTTATATAAGGGCTATATAGTATATTGGGTTTATATAGATTGGGGTAGTATAAGGATAATGGAAAAATGGAAACTATAGGTATTATATTGGGACTATATTATTATGTATATGTATATATATAAAGCGAGGTGCAATATAGGGAAAGTGGAAACGAATATGGAAACTACTATATACTATACAAGGTTATATTATAGGCTTCAATCCTTTGTTTTGGTGGTGCAGCTGCTGCTGCTGCTGCAGAAACATGAAACCAACCAGCTGTCCTGGCCAAACTCCTGCCATGGGATGATACAAAAAGAATTCATAGAAACGAGCATGCTCTGCCGAAGCAGCATCTAAACGACTGGAGTGGCTTGCTGTTGCAAGGTTTGGGCCTGGCTCGATGTAGCCGTCGTAGCCAATGCAAACAACGGGATTCGAGCAGGGCAGCTGGCAGCCACAGGTTTGTGAAGCACCCGAGGCAAACAGCTTGTTCACCAGTGGCAGCTGGCGCCTCTACACACTTCAGCTCCGGGTTCCAGCGACCCATCCATTCCTTTCTCTTCACATTGTAGTGGGTCATATCTCTCTCGCCTTGGCGTGTTGCATTGAACTCACAGTTTGTTTGGGGCGCCAGGCACGTCTTGCTGTGAACTGTACATGAAAACTGCTTTGGCTGCCAATTGGTAGCTCAAGAACCTTCCCAAGACTCTCAGGCATCTACACCACAAATATGTATACTGTATACATATATATATATGGGACGGATTAATGTAGAAGGATATACTCAATACACACTATCACGTTCGCAGGTCAGCCAGGCAACACGTTTGACAGGTTGAGCAGGTGGAGTGCTCGTCTTCCTTGTTGTGCTTCCACGCCTGGAACAGCAAACAAGCATCAACCTTGCATGTGTTGGCATCACCCCTGCCTGCCAGAAGGTAAACATGAAGTCCACCACACCATGGTGTAACCAAAAGACCGGGTCAAGAGTCGAATCTGCAAGGTTTGCCATGTTGCCACCTTTCTCGGGGCCAGCTCCCCACGGTTCTACGGTCATGCGATCAGGCTTCCAACAAACCAGTTAAATGCAAACTGCTGTTTACCCTCCACTCTCCAAATATTCGATCTCCACCGTGCCTACATCTGTATGGATGGTCACGTGCATGCTCTCAAATTTCTGCTGGATCCGTTCGAAGCTGTCATGCTCGTTTGTCAAAGCTGCCTCAACAAAGCCATGTAAAGGTTCGTCTTTCTGACTCGCAAGTTCTTCGAAGCTTAATTCAGGCAACTCGCCATGCACACAGGCAGAGCAACCACTTGGGGAAATCTCCACGGCTTTCGTGACAGGCAAGATGCACCTCATTCACGGCACACAAGTTGCAGTAAATTTGGAGACGCAGTCCGTCCCACCAATGTTACACGGCCCCCTCTCGGCACAGACAAGCTGCATGACGACTTATCTGCATGCGGATTCATGGTGAAGCCCTTGCCAATGCCCTCTACCACCTTGGTCCGGCATGCGCATTAATATTGATGCCTCGAGAAACTTGCTGATAGGAGTCCTTCAGCTGCCAATGAACCGAAGCAGATTGTGATGATCAACGGTGTTCTGGCCAAGGGGCACATTGGCTCCAACCATAGTTGTAGCACCAATGGGCTCTACGTCTTGGGACCCCAAAAGGATTGCCATATCTATTTGGCGCCCATGTCTTGGAACCTGAGCTATCTGGACAGGCAAGTTACAGGCCAGGCTCAGCCTGATTCCACAATGCTTTTGAAGCAAGTTCAGCCACGGCACCCCAGATGTTTCCTGCTTCTCTGAATGAATTCCAATAAGGCAGCGTGATGCTGCAGTCATTGCAGAGCCTCACCACAACACATGGAAGACAGAGCACGCAGCTAAGTTCTAACAGATTCGCTGCAAGTTGACAGATAGCTGACAAGTTTCTTCTGGAGAGATGTTTCCAGGTCATACATCATGTGCCGATGACAGACCCAGAATTCGTCTTCGTGATGATGGCAATTCCTTGTCTTGCACAGGCTGTCTGTGACACGTCTGCTTCCGAAGCCGCATAAACCTACGCTTGCCACGTTGATAGTCAAATCCTCTCGTGTTGAAAAACTCTCCTGTAAATGGGGGCCTGCGGACGTTGCACTACATTAGCTGTGAGACTGCACATCCTCCACAGCACACAGGCTAAAAGGGAACAGCAAGCACTTCATGTACATGAGTAAACGCATGCAAGCTACCTGCTAACCGCCTGCACCGAAAACATGCCTACGCGGAACTAAGTCAAAAAGCAAAGTTACATCTACATTCCCAAACCCTCAACAGCAAACTCCTGTTGCTGGCTCGCATCATATGGAAGGCAAGGAAAGAATCCAACGTATTGGGATAGTCCTCAATGCCTGAGCAAATGGAAAGATCTGCAAGAAAGCAAATCACTCCATGCCCGACCAGTTCAGCCGGGATAACGAGGCCGACACACCTGTAGCCGCTTTTGCATGTAGGCTTGGCATCTTTCAATTTACGCAGGCACTTCGAGAACTTCTCGAACTCCGCGTCCGTCCTTCGGTTACACCAAGAACCATGGACACAACGATGCCCAAGCATTCTCCACACCATGAAAGCACATTGACCTTTTTTGCTGCAAGCTTCATTTTGTGGATCTCTTTTCGAATGCGGATCTGTGGCCCAGTGCAGTCGCCGCTTGCATTGACCGGACAACAATGCCCTTGTGTACCATCAGGGGAATGGAATCCTGGGCGATAGCTCTCAGAGAAGCAAGCCAACATCTTCACGATCAGAGTAATTGTGTTCAACACCATGCCTGTCCTTCCACACGTGTTTTTGAAGACTTGCCGTCATGGTACATCCAACCTGCCATGGACGGCCTATGGTGCTTTGTCCTTTCCCATGTTGAGAGCCATCAGCGTGGCCTTTGTCATTGACGTCAGCAACTGTAGAGACCTTGCTCAAGACAAGGCTGACACGATAATCAAATCAAACCTTACTTGAACAAAAGCTTTCAAAACACTGTCTGACAGGTTGCCCGTTGCAACGCGTGAACTTGGAGCACGGAACTATCTTCTACCTTCCGGCCAACAAAATCACATGTACCACGATGACAACTGCCAACTTGTCTGCCATTCAAGCTCCATGCACAAACTATCTGCCTGACAGCCATCATTGGAAATATTGTGGCATGGCGCGGCGTGTCCACCACCCAAAAAAGCCTGTCATCAGCCAGATTCGGAAGCATTTTGTTGGTTACAGGCCCCCCAACACACTTGGAACATGATGGCTGAAAATAGCGCGCCCCGAAAATGACCGCATGCGCGGCATGCCGTATCATCATGGGATTGCCTATGCCAAACCACAGGGGACTTCATGTTGTGCAATTGGCTCTTATGATGCATGCACTTGCTTATCTGCGATTTGTGAGTCGTGATTCAAACGTTGTTAGCATGTTGTCATCGAATTGATGGACTGAACCAACAAATTCTCTTGTTGCATTGTCATCAAACACAAAGATTCTTCACCGCCTGCATACGAGCGTTAATGATGTTGAATCTTGCATGTTGTAGTGCTGCGAAAATCCACTACTGGATCAGTTGCATAACAACTTCATGCACATTTTGCCCACCGCGGAAATGCCCGCATGACTGCACCGATACTGACTCCTGTATTCAAACATTACATGTTACATGTTCGTTTTTAACACATGTTAACATAAATGTACCCTAAGCGTACGCGTGTGGATATGTTTCCTGATAAAACCAAATTCGGCAATTTAAACATTGCATGGGAACTTCTGGAAAACCTGAAAACCTGGATATGAAAAAATGTCGGCTGAGCTGGCAAACCTCGAAACCGAATTTCGGATGTTTCGACACTAAAAAAGAAATCGTTTGAAAATTACGACGCAACGGATTCGGAAACCAGGACTCCTGACTCAGAAAGCGGACCCTCACATTCGCGAAAAACAAAAATCGGATTTGAAAGCGGACACAGCGCGGCTGCTTTAGCATCCACATGAAAACCACAACTGCATCTCAACACCACTTCGTTACGTCTGTACATACCGCATTGACTCTTAGAATTCGCAAGCAACTATGCATGGAAAACAATAACACCGACAGGACGACAATCAAACAAACAGCAAACACCGGAACAGCAACGCCGATCAGGACATTTTCGGACAAGATTGGTTGTACCCACGGCGCCAAGAATTTCAAAACCCGACTGATGGACATAAAACTGGACGGAAGGGAAAGGGAGGTTTCACAACTGCAGAACGGAACATGTACATGTAAATGGTGCAGTCACGCAGCACAGACATGTACATGTACTGCATTGATAAAGTTTAGGAATGCTTTGGATCACACAGTTGCATACGAATCTGAATAGTGTTCATCCATGTTCTTCAAGAATCATGGAATCTGCATCTGAGGATGGAAAGGGGGATACTAGATATCCGCCCCCCCTCCAGGTCAAGCTCCGAACGTGACAGAGAGGCATAGGCTCGGATTGATGCGGTCCGCCTCCAAATTGGCATCTCGGGGACGCCAGCTAAGATGGCATCTACTGCCCATTCTGTCACACTCATCCGCGTATTGCATGATAAAGAACATTAGGGGAACCTTTATCGTGATCACCCTCGGAGAAAAATGCCTCCGCCGCTTTATTGCCAGCTCCCCCCGAGAAGAAGGACCTCAAGAGCCCAGGTCCATTGAGGAGATTCCCGAAATCTCTTTGCAAGAGGTGCAGAGCAATTAAGGACGACAGCGTCTCTGCAGAAGTGTTTGCCCAAAAACTGCCATTGTCATTAAACAACCAAGAAGCATCATCTTTGCCCAAAGCTATTTGGAACCAAGGGGCAATGTCAGTCATCGTTGCAAGCGGCATCCGTACGAAAGACCTCCCCAGATTCTTTCTTGCAAGCCAGCCGGATCAGTACGCGCGCCCTCTTTCAGACGTAGCAAAATAGACCTCAAAGCCCATATGACAAGGTTGGGCAAAGACAGAACAGCATCTCTCTGCACCACTGAAAAACAGGCATGCCCAGGAGCCAGGAAAAGCCTGATCCGAATCAAAACCTGGGACATGAAGCCAAGCCGTCCAGGCAACTTGTTGTACCTGCGAACATCAACCAGCCAATCATTGCTTTCAATGCTCTCAATACTGGCGATGATCCAGTTGCAGCTCTCTTCTGATACGTCCAAATGAAAACAAATATAATCGACGCAATAGCCAACCCAGTCCATGCGCAGACCTCCACGCCATTTGTTGTCAGAGAATGGAGTACCTTGCACGCAAAGCAGAGCCAACATCATCCAGATGTTAAGCCGGCGATCACGTCCACCGCTCTTCAGGTGAAGGTGGTCGGCATCCACTAGCATGAAGATGAAGGACTCCCTGAAAGCAAGCATGCCAACCAGTCCAATCCATCCCGAAAACCAGTAAGCTGCCGAAGCCACCCCAAAGGTAAAGCGGTAAAGCTGGGCCCCAAAACAGCGCACGAAACTGGACCCCTTCCCTCTTAAGAGATGAGGCAAGGTTTCAATTTGAGGGCCATTTTGGTGCCAAAATTGAACCCCAAAACCACGCTCCACTTTTATTGTCAAAAATGCGCCTATTCCTCGAAATGTACCCCTCCCAAGTGAGAATAACTGAACATTGCCAAGTCACCCTTTTCGTCTTACATGTTCTCCATGGTCAGATTGGCCAGCAGAACTTCAACTTAAGAAAGAAGAGTTCTGCAACTCCTGCCTTGATTGGTCATCCCCTTGTCTGGGAGGCTGCACAAGACAAATACACCCGGAAAGCTGCCTCTGTAGCGGGTTGCCACGCGTGGCATTTTAACCATCAAAATTATTTCGCTGCTGACCATTCCACGTGGCAATGTGAGCGCGGGGGTTGGAGGCCCAGTAGGCCTCATGTGACTTGGTCGTGTGAGGCGACCAATGGCCTCAGGCAGGGTATCCGCGTGCCCTGTGAAAGAGGTGAAGAGAGCGCGCTTATGCTTGCCATGCACTCTCCAGACACCAGGTTGAGGTCAGCCAGGGTCTCACGAGTGTTGTCCACCATGTACTGCGGCAGGATAGCAACTCTATTGCGAGAGCCATGTGGAAGGGGACCATGATCGAGTTCAAATAGTCTACAGTAGTCCAATCCCTTCACATACAGGTGGCTGTTCTCCTGCTATTCCAAGGGGGCGTCCTCCTCCGTGCGGGCGGGCCTTTCAGCTGCCCTGATCTGCGTGCCTCTCTCTCGCCTCCATAGCCGATCATTTGACCTCGACTCGTCGTTGTATTGTCGTTTTTGGCAGTCCGTCCACTAACCCTTCTTTCCATGCCCCACCTCTGTCAATCTGGTCCTCCTCATTCTTGTCCTTCTCTCTGTCCTGGGTCATGGATGCAATGCCCGCGTGAGCGTCAATCCCTTCAGAGTGGAGGTAGTAGAGATCGCTCATGTTGCACTCATGAGGGGTTCCCAAAGTCCATCAAACATGTACACCGTGTGGGCTTGGAAGGTGAGCAACTGAGTCACAAAGCGCATGATCTTTCTGGGAGAAGGAGTGTTTAGAAGCTCCTCAGCAGGCCGCATGCGGTTACTGATGTCCTTTACAAGCTAGTTCCTGAGTTCTATAGCCGAAATCGGATCATGCAGATCGTGCGCATCACCAGGGTCGCACACATGGATGTGCATCCTGTCAAAATCCCCCGGGATGGCCTGACGCACAGCTGCAGTCCCAGACGAAGCGTTCTCAAGGATGAAAGTGTTCTGAGTCCACGAGGCACTTACGACCTCATTTTCCTCAGTTCGCAGTTCGCCCACAACTGCCGACCGCCGGCCTTGAACGTCAAGAATCAGACCTGCTTGACCTCCGCTCTGTCATCATCGTGCACGTGCTCAACAGGCAATTGAGAACCGCACGGAATGGAGGCGCGGAATGGGGTCCAGGCAGAGCACTACCCCAAGAAGGAGACGGGTCCACAGGGACAGGAGGGATAGAGACAACGACTTCACCAGTCCAGTCAATGGCAAGCAAAATGGACCAATCTCCAAGCATGAGGCTGCCAAGGTGGCGGTCCAACCTGCTGAAGCAAGTGGATGGTGTCGCTGACGCGGGGGACAAGATGTTGCTGCGCATGGACCTCAGAGCACGGGCATTGAGAAACATGAAGAGCAAGGTCCCGGCATTGAGGGAAGTGGCTGGCCATGTCATCAAGGACCTCGAAGTGCCGCACAAGAAAGTTACAGAGTCCAAGCAGAGGGGCAAGAAGCTGTGAATGCAACTCAGGCGAGCTGTCTTGAAGTGGACGCGCAAAACAAGGTCCGTGGAGCTCCTGCAAACCAAGTCGGAACTGCATGAGCAATCCAGCCAGGAGGTGATTGTCATTCAGACGCAAATCGACGGCGGTGGAGTTCTCCACCGAGACGGTGGAACATGTGCAGAGAATCGAGCCCTACCTGGTAACGATGCAGCGACTTCAGGTAGAGCTTGCACGTCGACAACCTGAAACAGATGCGCCTTGGGGAGGTGTATGATCGCGCCCGTCTTGATGCGGTGGACGCGCTCCTCATCACATACCTTGAGGAAGAGAGTGATGAGGCGATGAGTGGGCCCGTCGATGCATGATCAGACTGCAGATGTTTGTAGGTGCGGACGATCGGCATTCGGCGTCGGCACGAAGGACCATGGAGACCTGATGTATAGTTCCTGCAGGACAAGGCCCTCCGCATGTTTGAAAAGTTGCGCGCAGAAGTCGTTGCTGAGAGGGAGGCCGAGGCCCAGTTAAACTGAGAATCTTGATGGAGGCCTTGAAGCTACCTTTCGGATTGCTGTGCGCCGGCCCTTCAAGCATCGTCGCACTGCTGCAACCCAGACAGACTGTCTACTTCATCAAGTGGGTGTGGAACTTCCATTTATTTTCCTACGAAAACCTTCTTGAGAAAGAAAATCAACGTGCGGAGTTGACGGTTCAGGGAATTCCAATTCTGCTTCAAGCGTAGCACAACGTTTGCAATGCACAAATGAAAACAGCTTGAAAACTCTTTTTCCAAGGAAGGGGATTGCCTGTAGCTGAACTTCCGTCTCTCTGTGGTCCTTGCACTTGGTGAGAAAAACAGTTCTGACCCGGTCCTAATCCCCTCACAGGTTCTGCCTTAGTGAAACGTCCTGGCAGGTCACGTGTTCACGACCAACTCAAAGTGCAAAGAGGAACACTCAGCCAACGTCGCTGTGTAGGGGACGTGGTTACCATTGATCCTCAAATGAAAGCTGTTTGGTGCCAACCAAGTCCTGGTACCTTGGTAAATATGTCTCGCCATACCCCACTTGACGTCGTCCACCTTTGCTGTTGGCGGCAAGACAACCATGATGGAACCCACGATCGGTCCTCCGGTCACCACACAATCACAATTCATGCTTTCGAGACGTAGTCGCTCTGCGTTCGCTAGGCCAGCAGATTCAGCATCACGCTTCATTGTATTCTCTACAGTATGTGCAGATTACAGGTGTGGGTGGGTGGGCAAGAAAAATTCTTTCCCAGCTCTTGTAGAGCTTGCCCAGGACTGAGAGCCGAAATTTTCTCATCATGAAGATTCGAAAATTTTCTGTGGAAAATAAAGATTTGTACTTGCAGCACGATAACCTTATTTTCCTACGAAAACCTTCTTGAGAAAGAAAATCAACGTGCGGAGTTGACGGTTCAGGGAATTCCAATTCTGCTTCAAGCGTAGCACAACGTTTGCAATGCACAAATGAAAACAGCTTGAAAACTCTTTTTCCAAGGAAGGGGATTGCCTGTAGCTGAACTTCCGTCTCTCTGTGGTCCTTGCACTTGGTGAGAAAAACAGTTCTGACCCACTCTTGGTCTGAGGAGGGGGCCAATTCCCTTCCTTGGTCAACAGTTCCCTTGGCTCAGGGATTGCTGCAGGTTGACAACAATGGCTCGCACTTGAGCCAGGACCTCATCATCTCTTATCCTCTTGTCAGGTGGAAGGCCACGGAAGTCCAAACGAGACGGGGCGTCAGCTACATTAGATTTGCTAGGCACCCGCCCGTAAAATGTGAACATGCCCATTGCTTCTTCCAACAGCGCACAAGTGTGGGCCAAGAGGCTGAGGGTCTCCGAGTCGCTCGTCATCTTGAGCAAGGTTACCCGTGCGGCCTCATTGTCCAGGTAACACATGATGTGGCGCTCTTTGATGAATGCCTCGCAGAGGACGAAGGACAAAAGCACCGCCAAACTTTCCAACTCGTTTATGACTTTCTGTTTGCCGGCCACCAGCACCTCAGCCGGCTCCTGAGGCAAAGAGATGCCGAACCAAGCCAGAATGTTCCCTTGCTGGTTGAAGAGCACGGCTCCGAGTCCCATGTGCAAGCCTGCCTCTCCTTCCTGCGAAGCATCCGTGAAAAGGTACACGGTCTCAGACGAGAAGGCTCTCAGGGTCCTGGGTCTGGCCTCAGAAATATAGTCCTGAAGTTGAAGCAGGCAATTGCGAAGGGCAGATTGGTGCTGTCCCTTTTCGTGCCTGGGCGCCGAAGCGTATTCAGAGATCCTCCGCATGAGTCTCTTGGGCACCCGGCCCGTCAATTGGCTGGAGACGAAGTGTAGGCGTCCCCTAAGACGATTCCATGTTTTGGGCCAAATTTTTCCCGAGGTTGCAAGCTCTGCCAAGTCCTTGATCAACTCGTCGGTCCTCTCCTTCGTGTTCCCGACCTGAAAGGTCTTGTGACCTTCTGCAGCCAAGTTGAATTCCACGCCCAATGCCCTGAAGTGGCTCTTGAACGGCTGTGCCTTGTCACCGTCCCTATCAAAGTCGAAACCCAACAGGTCCAACAAAAAGGAAGCACTGCGATCGCTGGACTGGGCCGCCGTTGAGGTCGAAAGCAAAGTGTAGTCATCGTAAAAACTTGACCACGGCAAAAGCCAAAAGAAGTGTCCCAAATGACACAGAGCTAGGCTGATCCTGATAAAGGAGTGTACAGCTGCTACAGCCCCGAAGGGCAGGCAGAGCAACCTAAACAGCATGACCTGTCCTGTCCGAGGACACTTTACCGCGACGAAGGACATTCTGAGGGCCTCAGTCGACAGCGGGAGTTGTCGGTAGGCCGACTTCAAGTCAATGGTCTTTCCGACCAGGTCTGCATCACTCCTCCGCATGAACATGAGGATGGCCGCCGTGATTGTTTCTGCATCACGCAGCTCAATCTTACCTTCGGATCCAAAACATGCGTTGAGAAAGGACTGGGAGAGGTCATCGATCGGCCTGACCTTCTTGCCTTGTTGAATTGCGAACCGCTTGCTGAATATCGCCCCTTCGGGCGCCTGGTCTAGGCTGAAAGGTCCTTCGGACCATCCCTTGTCCACCTCCTCCATGCTCTTCTGCCAAAGCTCCTCCGTGAATGAGGTAGAGGCCGCCACCTCCTTGACAACCTGCTCGTTGGATTCCTGTGTCAATTCGACCAGGTCCTCAAGACTGAGAGTAGCAGGTCTGAAGTCTGGGGTCCAACCTTCTGGTAGTGCCAAGTGGCCTACGAGGCTGAATCCCCGTGCTAGATCGTCAGCGACCGCCTTATCAGGATAATGCGACGCCTCAAGCATTTCCTTAAACAGCAGGACTCGCTTGTTCTGTAGACTCTGTTGAATGTGCAGGGGCAAGGACTCCTTGAACTTTTGTTCTGCTTCTTGGAGCTGCGATGCACGCGCAAGCCATCTACGCGACTGTGATGCCCTGATCTTGGCCAGTTCTGAAGAGCTGAGCCTAGCAATCTTGTCTATGGCCTGCTTCAATGCAGGTGGGATGCCAAGGTGCATGTGGGATGGGTGTCCTGCCTTTCGGGCCTGCAGAACGAACTCCTGAGGAGACCAACACACATCCAGCCAAACGTCCGTAGGACTCCCTGAGACGGGAGACACTTTGATCTCTCCCACTGTCTGAACTTTCAACCCCGGGATCCGATCCACTGGCATCCACGTTGGCCTGTAGACCTGCTCTCTTTGAGCTCGCGACACTGTCCACCGCAGCGTCTGTTTGAATTCCGGCAACATCCTGAAGGATGCCGCTCTTTTGGTGTGTGCCTTGGTGGTCAGTACTTTGGCCGTCGCAGTTGCTTGCCCGAGGCAGCTCTGGACCTCTCTCTCATCTTTGAATCCGCGTTCCCGCAGATGCCTCGTGAGTGCTAGCATGAAAGTCCTGCAGAACACATTGGTATAGGCAGTCTCTTGCTTTGTAGCGAACTCTCCATCAACTACCCCCCAAGGCAGGTGTTCATGTTGACCATCACACTGCACGGCTAGAGCATGTATGATCTGATCGTTTGCCAGCAACGCAGTCTTTTTAAGACGTTTACCCCCAAACATGCAGAAGTCGCAGCGAACGAGCACTGCTCTGTCGTCCTGCAAAATGGATGTAATTTCCGGAAGGTGCCAGAAGAAGCTGCGATATGGATTCTCAATGACCACAAGAATGTCATGTTGCAGGCAAAAGCTCCAAATCTCAGCAGTTATGCGATACAGACTGTTAGCCTTCCCAACCCGGTCGGCCTCGTCGGGGCTCAAGTCAGGCCTGCCTGCTGGGTTTTCTGAAGTCCTCAGCGGTCGTGGTTCGGAATCTCTGCGGAGTGGTATTTCGCGTGCTCTGCTGGCCGTGCCGCACGGAGGCGCCAGCGAAACCGCCACTAGCCCTGGGGCCCGTAGCCATTTCCAAAGCAACTGACGGTGAGATGGCAGCAGCAAATCAAGTTGAATGACCTTGCCTCTTCTGGAGGCTAACCTAACATGATCGATCCCAACTGAGCGGCTAAGGCCCTCGGCTGCAGCAGCCGCCACCATTGCTGCAGTCCCGGCAAAGATCTCCAGAATCCAACATCCCTGCAAAAACTGTGGCCGTCGTGTCTCTGCACTCTGATTTCCGCTCTCCTCCGTTGCCTGGGGAGAGTCCGGCAACTCCGGCGCCGTCTCCGGAGCGCGGCTAGCCGACCCTTGTTCTAAGGGAGGTACAGCGCATCCGTCGCTTGTGTTGGCCTGTTGTTGCTGTTGCTCCTGGGAGCTTCCGTGATCCCTAGCCTGTGCTTTCTTGACGAGAGGCTCAGCACATTGTTCCTCCTGATGCTTCAAAATTGTCTCAGAGTCCTGTGTACTCTGAAGTGGCAAGACCACTGAGGTCTCGCGAAAATTGTCCAAAACCTCTGAGGCTCCTAACGTGCTCTCACGATTGGGAGCATCTTGATGCGCACTGTCCGCTACCTTAGCAGCATCATTCGGCGCACCCTGAGGGGTCACCAATTCTCAGGCCTTGGGTGCTTTGTTTTTGTGCTCTATGAATGGGCGCTTGCCGAAGCAGCCCGGGAAGCAGCATACGTGACGACCCTTAGGGCAGCGGCCTCCCACTGGGGCCTCCTTACATTGCCCCAGTCCAAAGCCAAAGCAAATGGCCTCTCCGTTATCGTCAGCCGGCACACCACTACGAAGGCCAGCTGGCATGGGCGTGGTGTTCCTGCTACTCCGATAGTCCAAAGACATGTTGATAAAGGGCGTCTTCGAACTGTTCCCTTTCCCTTTACCATCGTCCTTGCCCTTGAAAGCAGGCTTTCCCCCACCCTTACCTTTATCGGTTCTCTGCCACTTCTCTTGATGTGTCCACTGACTTCCCTTGCCATCCCCCCATCTCTTCCATCGTCCCCCGTGGCCCCCTTTGTCATGCAGCTGCTGCGGTGCATGCGCCAAAGGCATGAAGTGAAAATTCACATCCATCGTGCTGCTAGCCTCCTCGAAGGCCTTGTCCAGGCACCTGGCGTCTGCGGCGGGGGCGTTGGCCGCTGACCTTGTCAACTGCGGTTGCCGGCTTGCCAGCTCGAGCCACAGGGCTCTGTCAGCCCTGAGAACTTGCTGCAGGCTAGGTCGATTATAGCCTGGCGGTGCGGGAGTACTCATGTGCGCAAAGGCTTTCTGCAGCCACCGCTCGTGCACTCGAAAGCTCAGAACTCCTATCAAATCACACGCCAGCCCTCTCCTCTGCAGTGCTCTGTACGTGGCCATCTCGGTTCCAAGCTGGGCCTGTACCTTGGACGACTTGTCCTGTATTGCCAGGCCGTTGCCTGACGCATCCAAAGTCAGTTCCTTGGCTGGCTTGGATTGAGACAGCTCTTGCTGTCTCGTGGGGACCTTGCTGGGATGAATGTATTTCAAGGAGCCTTGTTCAATCTGTGTGGTAACCGCATCATAAACACAGAACGCAGGTTCCAAGTCGTTCCTTATCTCGAGACCTCCAAGACGCAGAGCCTGCAGCTCCAACCTCTGGGCCCTTTCCGCTCCTGGCAACTTGCGGACCGCGCTCTCTGGCTGCTGGTCGATGCTTGCCTTGAGGTGTGCAAGACTCATCGTCTGAGCCTCGAACAACAGCCGCTTCACGACTGTTAGCTGATTAAGTGACAGATTGTGCGCTCCCAGCTTGTTGCATAGGTCGGTAACCTTGTCATCCGTGAGCACCTGTCCAGGTGGCGTGGCAGCGTAGGCCGCCTGGGAGACTGTCTTGATGCCTCCTGCTAAGAACTTGTGCAAGAGAGTCTGCTCCATCCCAATTTTGAGAGCATGCTGTTCGAAGAAAGGCTGACTGTCAGGAGCACTCGCCATGGCTATTTGAGCAAAATTAACTCGGTAGCAGACCTCCCAGCAGTCCTGCTCCCATGATCATGCATCCCTTGTGGCAAATCTGTTAGAGTCTGACTTTTTGTACAGGCTAGCCGAAACACTTGCGACATCTGACCCACACTGTGGTGGGCCGCTCCATGTCGGTAAAATTATGGCTGATCCAGGCCCCGCATTTCAAGGCAGTAGCCCCCTCTTTGTAGAGGTGAAGCATCGTGGACTTGACGTTCTGGATGGCTCTCCAACCCTCCGGCAAAGTGAGTAGGGGCGGTTTTCCGCTGTCACTCCCCGAGCCTAGCTCCGATGACGAGGCTTCAGAGCTGTCTGAATTGCTAGCGGTAGAATGTTGCTGTGTATCCCTCTTGGACAACAAGGCCTGCTGGATGCTGGTCTCCCATGCAGAGTCCGAGGCCCCAACCCCGAGCCGAGATGTCTCGGACGGCTCCGGCCCCGACGACAGCACGTCATCGTCCACCGGTGCAGCACTGGGCGAGTCCTCTCTTTCGTAGCAATCCAGGCCGCCTGTTTCCTTTGGCGGTTGGCCTATGTGGCTGTCCGGTGGCAAAGGCTCGTCAGTGTCCTGCAGGTTTCGTCCTCCGGGGCGCTGCAAGCCCGGCAGTTCCTGCAGAGTGTCTTTCGTGTCCTTCGAAAGGAAGTCCCATGAACCCAGACTTGACTCTGCGCACTCTGGCCCTGAAGAAGCCTTCCAGTAACCACTGCGTGTCGAGTCTGGGCAGAACTTGCCCGTTCTGACTTGGTGCAAGAGGGACTCTAACTTTCTCAATGGCCCGCTGAGTGCATCACGAGAGTATGCCAAGGTGCTCCAAGCCCCTGTGGAATGGCGAGCTAGAAGTGTTTGTGTCTCACCATGCACTCCAAGCTTAGAAAGCCAGCCTAAGGCCGTGTGTTTGAGAGAATGCGTGGTGACTCTCGCAAGAGAAGGCTCGCGCTTCTGCAGCAGTCTCGTCAACCAGTCCGAGGCCTCCGGCGAATCAACTCTTCGCCTAAGCCAGCCTCCATCCGGTCCCACTGCTGGCAGCAGAGGGCCTACGGGGTCCTGTTCAAAGTCTCGGCCCACCTGTTGGGCAACTGACTGCCATACCGTCCCCCAAATGATGGAGGGGTGGACCCCTCTCACTGGTGCCACCAACGGCATGAAGAGAGTCTGCTTCTTTCTACGATTGCTTTGCTTGACGTCCTTTGCCCTACCCTCAATGTATCCCCTTGTTGCTCCTTCGAGTTGCAAGATATCAAACTCAAGGGTCTTGACGAAACGGATATCCGACCACCTGTTGCGTGCATAAATCTGAAACAGAAAGACTCCGGCCGCGAACCTGTCTAGCAGGTGCAATGAAGTGTCCGCCAAGCACTGTTCCAAAAACACGACCTCCAGGACTGTCAAGTCTCGCGCCTGGTTTGATGGTTCATGCTCACCTGTCATTCTGTCAGCCAGCCCTTGAACTCTGGGTGAGAGGCAACTCTGCACTGCTGGCACGGCCAACACAAAACGCACGAAAGTAAGGGCCTGAACAAAACCCTGAGCAGCCAGCTTTCCTTTGCTCCCGGCAGAAATGTGTCTGCAAAACCTGTAGACAGAGGCCTCTGATGGAGACAGAGGTTCCTCCCGGGTCTGCTCGTCAAGGTCGGCTTCTGCTTGCAGCCACTTGAAGAAGCGCATGAGGGAAGCAGCCCGCTTTTCTACTGTATGTGGTGACTTCGAACCAAACATATCCCTCAACGAAGTCATTTTCGCTTCCTGGTCCATATTCTCCAGCTGTCTGGTAAACGACGCCGATGGAGAGGCCTCAAAAAGCGTCTGCCATTTCGAGATGGCCCTGGCCCACATGGCCGTCTCATTCTCCTGAAACGATAAGTCTGCCTTATTATGTCGTATGACCTTAGAAAAGACATCTGCACTGTGGTCCCTACGCGGCAGCTTAGCTGAGGTTCCTTGGTCAAGATTGGATCGTTGTCCAACCTGAGGCTCCTGAAGAGTTGTGGTTTCATCCACCGGCAAAATCATCTGAGGAGTCGGCAGGGAGCACTCCAAAATCGGCCGACCCTGAAAGATGTCCCTAAAGACTCCTTGCTCCCACGGCAACAGCACCTGGGGCTGTGCAGCCGCCACGACAACCTGGCCTGATGTCAAAACTGGCAATGCAGGTTCTCCCTCTGAGTCACTGTCGGGAGGCACTTCGGCTGCCCGCAAACCTGACATGTCCCCATTCGAGCCTGTGATGGCGCGCGGAGGGTGGATTTTTGGCTTTGGCATCATTTCACAATTGTATTCAACTTACTGGCAAGGGGATGCTGCATTCACCAGTGCATCGCTCCCTGCATTTTGCAAAGGTGCCAAAACTTTGAGTCTCTTGCTGAAGCTGGCTACACCGGCCATGGGACGGAAATTCCCTTCAGGACTGCGTTCCGGGGGTGCAGCAACATGTGGTCTCCGGAGCGAGCGCTTCCAGCGTCTCGACACGCAGCATTCAGGTGGAACATCCCCCCTTCGACCTGGGGTGTGGTCACCTCCAGCCGGCCTTCCAGGGTGAGGATAACATCTTTCCCTTTGGCCCTGGCCGCCACCTTAGTGATGGAGGAACGAATGGAGCCCTCGCTGAACTCATTGCAGCTCCCTCGGCCACTGAAGCCATAAGTGGGGAACTCCCCCTCAGTGAAGTCCCCAGGGGCAAGTTCACCCAGCTGCCCTACTCCCAAAGCGCTCGTCCACGGCAACCCGTGCGAGATGGTCAATGAGTTGCGGTGGTTGGCTGGCTCCTTGTAGGAGGGGCCGTGTATGGTGGTTGGGAAAAAGACCACCATCTGGCCAGGAACCTTGAAGATGCTGCCCTCAACAGCTCTCCCTTCAACTTGAAAGACTGGCCTGTTGTTTTGCTTGAACCAGGCGAAGATGCAAGCGCACCTCTCCAGGACCGGCTCAGGCAGCATCCCGGGTCCATCCGGGGGGCCCACAAAGTAACCCCGGAGGAGGACACGGTACTCATCCACCAATGCCCCGTCGATTTGTGTGCGAGCGTCCTTCCATGACATGCTCCACCAGGCCGTCAAGCGGCCATTCTTGACCAGCTCCCTAGCACACAAAGGCCTATCGGGATCAGCCAAGGCCTGCTGCGCGGCCTCCTGCCATAGATGGGCGTGGAAGCCCTCTTCCTCGCGCTCGGCCTGCCGAGCTGCAGCCGCCTCAATCTCTTCCTTTGTGGCCTCCGCCACTTGGTAAGGATCTCCCCCGGGGGCAGCTGGCGCTGCGGCAAAAACTTCGCCTCCCTCCGGAGGCTTGTCCTTGGGGTCTGGTTTGGCCCAATCACGGCCTTCGTCCTTCTTGGGCCATTTGTTCCAGCCCTTCTCCCTTTGCTGGCCCCAGCCCTGGTTCCATTTGCCGGAACTGCCACTGCCACGCTGGCTCCAAGTCTGCTGCCCCCAGGTCTTCTGGGGTGGCTGCCAATGCTTCCGCTGCCATGAGCTGGAGGCCTCCACTTGGGCTCCGCGCTGTTGCTGAGGCCATTTCTGAACAGGGGGCGCTGGAGGGGGGGGAAGCGGGGCCTGGGCCACAGCAGGCCCTGTTCCTCCATGAAGGACCGTCTCCGGGATTTGGCACCAACGGTACCCTGGCTCTGCCACTGGCAAGTGAGAGGATGCCTCTGAACGACGGCTGCGGGGTGACCTGCCCCTGCTCCGCTCACGGGACCGTGTCCTGTCCCTGCGGCGTCTGTCACGCCTTCTGCGGCGAGAGTCACTGCTGCTCTCCCTGCGCCGACGGCTGCGGCCGCTCTCAATCCCGGGCATAAACATCCACGGCAACATCTTTTTGGCCTTCCGCCTCTTGATTTGGCAGCCTTCGCTGCTCTTCTTGTTTCTCTTGTTCCTTCTTCTTTCCTTTTTCTTTTTTTTTTTTTTGGGAGGCTTTCCTCCACTCTTGAGCCGAGTTTGGATTCGAGCAACGCTTTCGTGCTCAGGTTGCTCTTCATCCATGTGACCAACATCCACTCGCTAACAACAAAGGATTGCTACGACACTCAATAAGTTTTCCTCGTGATAGCGCCTTCGCTCGACACTCAATAAGTTTTCCTTGTGATAGCGCCTTCGCTTGACCGGCCCTTTGGCCATACTGAGGTGAGAGGCCCTCTACCTCCTCCTCTCGTTGTGCTCGTGGGTTCAACCTCGAGGCAGCGCACATGTCTTCCGTAAAACTTTTCCAAGGGAGTCATCAGTAAAGTAAGGCTTGGCTTGCAAAGACTGTTTTCAAAACTTGTGGCTGGTAGGAGCAGTCAATCTAACTACGACGCCTGGTCAGCAACAAAAGGTCCAAGTACTTCGACTCAGCTGTGACGTACAGCAAACAATCCGTTACCCATCTGGCTGTGATGTAGTCCCATGTGCTGGGTTCCACCTCCTTGAAGAGCAGGAAATACTCTCCATGAAATGTGCTGTCTACAGCCTCGCACCAATGTTTGGCCAAGGAGGCCATGCGGCAAACCGCGCTGATTGACACGATCTTGATGCGAATCTGGGTGCTGCGAATCATGACGCGATGCGATCTCACCAACATGTTCCTTGCAGCACAATCCTCAATCCACATGTCAACTGCCTCATCATAGCAGCTGGGGTCATTGGGTCTGCTGCCGAAGCATACATCCGCCATCCGCCTACAGATGAACTGCACAATCATTATCGCGGCCTCGCGTGGCAGGTGCGTAGTCTGCGCTCGCATGATGTCAGAAGTCCTAACCGTATAAGGCCCAAACAATGACTGCCACAGCGCCAAACACAAAACTCCAAAGCACTATGCACAAGAACTCAACCAGCTTGCAGCCGACCCGCCAGGGACCCAAAACCAAGGGGCGCTGAAGAGCCAGGGCACCCTTCTCCAACGCTTTACCCCTTCTACGCATCTACAGGCCGAAAGGAGCCTTCCAAGTTGTCGCTCTCGAGCCCGTTGCTGATAGACCAGCGTACATAATGGATCTGTCCTCTTGTATGGGGTATTGAAAAGCAACGTAAACCTCAGGTCTAACGGTCCTGTGGTCTAGTACCGACGCTAACATGATGAGGCCCCGGCCGATGCATACTTGTTGATGACGTTCTTGTGACAACACTTCAAGGGTTGTCTGGATGGGCTGGTGACTCAAGGCTTGCAACCCGATGGTCCAATTCCTGGAGAACAATCTGATGGCATTCCAGGGCTCTCTGCGTTTCCTGCCCGGAGGCGATCTCCAAGTTGGAGATCCTATCAGCCAAGTCATTAATAGAACGACGCTCCCTTTCAAGAGAGCACACTGCTGCTTCAAGGCGTCTGATCTGTCTTTGCAACTCCTCCAGTCTCTGAGCTAGAGCATCAAACTCACGCCCTAAGGCTGCCACAACGGTTTCCATGTTGTCGAGGCGATCCTCTACAAAAGGCAAATCCATCGTGGTGACATGAGCCTCTAGGCGGGCAACACGTAGCAGCAACGGCGCAAGAATACCCTCCAGGTTTGGGGCTTCAGCCATCGCCCCCTGCCCGCTACAGAATAATTCCGTAGCACGTATGGCCACAAGAAAAATTCTTTCCCAGCTCTTGTAGAGCTTGCCCAGGACTGAGAGCCGAAATTTTCTCATCATGAAGATTCGAAAATTTTCTGTGGAAAATAAAGATTTGTACTTGCAGCACGATAACCTTCATGCAGACGAAAAAATCCCTGAGCAAGACCCTGAAGAGACACTGAGAATGTCCTGAGTGTCAATCCGGAGTGTCCATTCTGCATCAGTTCCAGTGAGTGCACAGGACCGTGCCGTTAGACATCCCCAGAAATTCTGGAGAAAAGACACAAACAAAAATTTCCCTAAACCCTAAATCCCTAAAGCCTAAATCCAAAATCCCGAAACTGAAGACCGGCTCCCTTCTATCCACAGGGGAAGCAGACAGACTGAAAGGCGGCGGTGGACCCCTTCAGCAAGACCGGAAGCCTAAAATTAAAGGACCTGGACTTAAGAACCCGCAACCTGAAATTCAGGACCTGGCGCTTAAAATTCAGGACCGGGAAACTAAAATTCAGGATTTGGGTCTTAAAATGAAGGATCTGGGCTCTGGATCCAAAATTAAAGACCTGGGATCTAAAAACTAGAATTTGGAACCTAAAAATTAAGGTCTGAGCCGTGGACCGAAAATGCTCACAGCTCGGTACAGCTCCTTCCATCCCTCCCCCAGAGCTCTTCCGGTACGTTTCGTCGTCCTTCTTTATGAAAGTTCGATCAGGTACGTTTCGTCGTCCTTTTCTTTGAAGGGGTCAATCCGGGTCTTTTCCGTAAGTGTGAAAGGTCAAGCCTTTGATTGTACTTGCAGTTTTAGTGTGAAGTGCATGTTTTTGCCCACTCGCTTGTTTTTGAGGTGTGCGTGAGTTTTTGTTGTTAGTGGGAACGCTGTAGTGAAGCTTTGTTGCGCTTGGTAGCTTTGGAACTGTTAGGTAGTTATGCTGAAGCGGTAGGAGTGGTAGGAAGCCGGTAGGAGCGTGTTTTTCTTGAGTAGGAGAAGGTCCCAGCTGCGCTTGAACCTGTTTTGGCAGTCCACAGACAGTTGTGACTTGTAGGAAAGAGTTTTTGGTGGTAGGAAGTGTTTTGAGAAGACACGTTTCACGCGAGTGTTTTTGCTGAGAGTTTTCGCCACGCAGGTGAGCTGCTTTGGCAGTGTTTTAACCCGAGGATGAGAAAAGGAAGCTCTGAAGATCTCGTGAAGAGACTTGAGTACTCTTAAAGAGTACGAGCTGCCGCTCTGAGGGTTTGTGTTTGAAGCATAGTAAGTTTGGGAATGCAAGCCGTAGGTTGCAGAAAAACTGTGACCAAGCCTCCGCTTGACACACGAACTTTGGCTCAAGTGTGAGTAAAAGGGTGAGGCGTGTGCTCGCTGTCTGCTGTGCTACTTTTCACATGGTAGCGGAGCGTGGTCTCTGAACCCGCTCAGAACGATAGCTCCAGTGAGCCGTTGAAAGCAATGGCTAACGCCCCTGACTCAACCCAAGTGCCTTTGCCAGAAGACGAGAACGACTTTGACTTGTTTGGACCAGCAGACGCTGCTGGTGCAACCGGAACGAGTCAGTCTCAGCAGCCTGTTCCTCCGGGACCGGCCCAGCAACCTGTGGGAGCTCCTGCTGTGCAGCAAGTGACAGTGGGACTCGACCCTGCTATGCAGCAAATGATGCTGCAAATGATGCAGAGTCAGCAGACTATGCTGGAAATGCTGAACAAGCGTATGGACGCTGAGGAAAAGCGTCGAAAGGACCAGGAAGCTGCTCAGGCAGCTGTTGTCAACCCGTTTGGCCCTGGAGGGACTGCAGTGGGAAGTCCTACCCACGGCGGAAGCTCTGGGAGTGTGTCTGCACCGGTCGTGAGTGCCCCTTCGACATCAGGTGTTGGCAGCAACCGAGCTGAGAAGTACCTGCCTTCATTGCCGCTCATTGAGCATGGACATATGAACAAGGGCCGTGTGAAAGAGCTGGAAGAGTACCATCGGTGGTTGGAAGTTTTAGCTTCATGGTTGGCCCTCATAGATGACAACTATGTAGGAGAGCTGCGACAGGCGTTGGTGCACGACACTGACATCAAGCAGAGTATCCTGGCTGCTCCTGTGGCTTCAAGGAGTGCCAAGCTGTTTTACAATCTGCAACAGAGCTTGCAGAAGTTTGACAGAGGCATGGAGCTCGTAAGGAGTACTTCAATGCGACAGGGACAAGCTGCTTGTGGGTATGAGTGCATGCGGCAGTTGCACAATACCTTCTCTGTTGTTGCCCGCATGGAAGCCATTGCAGTGAGGGATGAAGCTCTGAAGCTTTCTGGAAAAGCCTCTGGGTACAAGAGACCTCTGGATGCGGTTCGCTTCTTAGAAGATGAATTTGGGAAAGTCGATCAGAAGCTGCATCGTTTTCCTGAATTGAAGTTAGGAACGAGTGATCGCCATACAATTTTGCTGCAGAGCGTTTCTTTGGAGCGCCGACAATACATTGTTTTGCATGGGAAGTCTTCAAGTTGGGAAGAGCTTGTTGCGAGCATCAAGTTTTATGAGGAGCAGACCCGACTCTGCGACCCTGCTTCGAAGTTTCATGCAGTCAATGAGACTAAGAAAGGCCTCTGTTGGAATTGCGGCAAGAGTGGACATCATTCGTGGGAGTGCCCGGAACCTGCGAAGGGTAAAGGAAAAGGCCAGAAGGGTGGCGACGCTGGAAAAGGGTCCAAAGGGGCTGGCAAAGGAGAGAAGGGTTCGAAAGGCGATGGCAAGAAAGGCAAGCCTAAGGCCAAAGCCAAAGGAAAAGCCAAAGCAAAAGGAAAGTCAAAGGGTCAGAAGGGCCGTGCCGTTGAAGATGAGTCTGGTGAGCAAGTGATGAGCGTGACGAGTGTGTCTCCTCACTCGCTTCGAGCTGTAGATGATCCAGGAACAAGAAGTACTGAGCCCAATCTGAACGCCTCTAAGCCCAATAGGTTATCCATTTCGCCTGGAGAAGTTGCTAAGCTTCGGCAGAGCAATTCTTCCCGGATCAATCACCATGCGTGGTTGATAGACAGTGGGGCTACTTGTCACATTCTGTCTGTGAACGCGACTGAGTGTTATGAAATTGTCAAGCGCCATGAGGGACCTCCTCCGAGGCTAATGGATGCAAGCGACAATGAGATGTCGACAATTAGTTTGGTAGATGTCAAGGTCAAGTTTGGAAAGCTTGGCCCTGTAGTCTTGCAGAACGTTATCATCTGTGACATTGGGTTCAATGTGTTGAGTCCATGGCAGGCCTCACTGCGAGGTTGGGGTTGCTGGTTGTCCGGAGGAAACGACAGCTGCTTGACTAAGGAGACCGCTAAGGGATCTCTTTGGGTGCCGCTTGCTAAGGAAGCCCGGAGCTGGTGGCTTTTAGCTCAGTCAGGTACACGCCGGAAGAAAGCGGCTGAACCCCAGGCGTTTATATTAGTATCCAGCTATTCCCAAAAAGCGCAAAACATAAAGCATATCAAACGGCAAGTACATATGTGTTCGAATCATAACCAATAGATATATATATATAAAAATCCAACATGCAATCACTCACAGTCAGAGACGCCGCCCCCTCCTTTTTTGGTCATGGTGGAGATGCACAAGATCTGAGAGTAAGTGTATGCATGAACCGTGAGTCCCCCCCGGCTGTTGACCCAAAGCCCGTATACAATATGGAGTACAGCAAGATTGGAGGATGAGCCGGAGGGCACGATCATGCAAAGTGCTAGTGAACAAGCACTACACTGCCTATGCCTTCCACGGATGTGGGAACTGCACGCTACCTACTACCCACGGCTGTGGGATCTACGCTGCCTACGACATCCACGGGTGTGGGGACTGCACGCTACTGTATACCCACGGCTGTGGGATCTGCAAGCTACGCAGGAGCATGCCACACGGGGCGGGTGGGTGGGCTTCAGAAAACCACATGGTGCATGTTGGATTTACGCCAGCGCTTTCTTGGGCCAATAGCTGGATACATACAAACATTGAGCATGCGGAAAGCTGGTACAAAATAAACAGACTTGAGTAAACACAAGTACCGTTTATATTAGTATCCAGCTATTCCCAAAAAGCGCAAAACATAAAGCATATCAAACGGCAAGTACATATGTGTTCGAATCATAACCAATAGATATATATATAAAAATCCAACATGCAATCACTCACAGTCAGAGACGCCGCCCCCTCCTTTTTTGGTCATGGTGGAGATGCACAAGATCTGAGAGTAAGTGTATGCATGAACCGTGAGTCCCCCCTTTAGTTCTACCATGACCAGAAAAGGAGGCAACGCTACATTCTCCCCCAACTACAGATGTGTTGCCGACGCGCTAAGGCCAGGCCGTACCGGATCCGGCCACACGAGCACAGGCTGTGAGCCTGCTGGAGAAAGCACTTACGGGGGCTGCCAAAGAAGGGGCGTACCTTCTGGGAAAACATTGACACTCCAGGGCTTTTGCCAAAGTTTTTCGATGGGGAAACGCATTCGGTGACCTATCTCCCATTCGGGGCTCAAGAATTGCACTGATTCAAGCCTGGACAACATGTCAGCTGACTCATTGCGGAAGCCTGACACGTGGTGGCAATCCAAAGTGATGGCCGTGCTGAAGGCCACCAGGGCCAATTGTTGAGCGAAAAAGCACATTGGCGAACAGGTTGTCATCAGTTTATTTATGGCGGCCTCGGCTGAGGCGTTGTCGCACATCGAGCGCACGCAGATGCGCGCTCGTCCGCCTGGCACAGATGTCGCCAGTAGCAGCACAAGTGCAATTTGGGCCAGAAGTTCGTAACACCCAATGTCACGCTGGGCGTTGTCATTCAGAGGGAGGTTTAGGCACGCAAGGTCTGCCAGAGTATATTTTTCGGAAAACCAGGCTGGAGGGCAGTTTGGCAACCTAATGTAACCGCCTATACCTATCCTAGACCCTTGCGCACATGCGTCTGCGGCCATCTCCACGCTGGAAATCCTGACTGGCATGTGAAGCAGCTGTGTAGCATGCGAATGCATACACCATTTTTCCCAGAAGAGGAGAAAGGACTTACTCTGTGTGCTGATGGTTCGCTGAGGATGCCCCGGATCTTGGATGCGCATGTGCACGCGCCGGGATGTCAAAGGGACCTGAAGCAGATCTGCTTTGCAGCGAATGGATCGGTGCCGTGCGGAAACAAGTCTTGCCTTGACTGGAATGCCGGTGCCAGGGGGCGAGCGCGCAAAACGCATGTGCTCATCGAGGTACTCATGCATCATGTGCCAATCTGTTGGATCCATGCTGAAGCTGGTTGCCGGAGGGCGGTAAAGGTCAGCGTACAAGAATGAAAGCCAAGGTCGCAGCTGTGTGCACATGTTCGTGATCCACTGGAGTAACCCTGTGGCCTTTTCCAAATCTTTGCGGGCGACCTTGGTGTCGCCCAGAAGCTTTTGAACTGCCTCCAACAAGCGTTGGACCTTTACTGATGGGACACCGAAAGTCCCAGCTCTGTAGTTGATCTGCCATCCGATCCATAACACAGAATGAGACAACTGCAGTTTTGACCACGATATCGGTACACCGAAAGCGCCTGCGAACGCCAGGATGGCAGCACCTGACAGTGGCATAAGCGTGGCGTCTTGTGTTGCCAAGAGGTCATCGACGAACATTTTCAGCGTATGAGCTATGTACAAAAGCAAGTGCAGGGCACGAACAAACCAGGATGATAGGCGCTGCCACCATAATGCTGAGAACGATGTACCGAACGGGCATACTTTGTACCAGAAGTACCTCTCATCCTCAGTCTTGATGCCCACAAGGCCGCGGTCCCGCTCTTTTATCCTGATGCTTTTATGCGCCGACCGCACATCTAAAGAAAATGCTGAAATCTCTGACGTGGACTCTCTGAGAGGGTAAGAAGCCCTGACGTCCTGAATGGACGGGAGGTTGTACCGTTCATTGATGTGGCATGATTGGTTAGTCCCTGAAATGCTTCCGTCCATGATCAATCTGGATTTGCCGTTGTGCTGGAAAACCACATTCAGTTTTCCTACTGCAAGATGCTCGCCCCACCTTTGCCGAGCTTCGGGCAAAGTGAGCTCTTCCAACCAGCCGTTCTCGATTTCTGTTTGGAGCAAGTTGCGCAACTCCACAGGATTGTCGCGCGCACCCTGCCAATTTGTTTCGCACACTTGCAAACCAGAGACGTCAACATCCGAACTGGCGTCAGATGTGGGCATGAACACATCGCTCCTAGGAATGTCCTGAAAGTGCCCGGTCGGCACGCCGGACATCAAGGCCGGCCACAGGGCCTCGTCTTTGTCTTGCATGACATGTGCGAGGGCCTGCATGGCAAAGAGGCTATAGGGCTGACCATCATGTGGCTGCCACGAGATGTTCGCTAGACCATGTTTGCAGAACAATGAGTCAAACAACGCCCGAATTTGTTCAATCTCTGACTGATCGAATAAAGGCGTGTCGCGCTGTTCTTGCACATGTTGTCGCAGGCGCTGTGGCGCGTGCCACTGCAAGAGCAATGCGAACAGTGGTTGCCGCACCTCTTTCATGACATCGGGGCAGTTGGCATGCGGTACGCTCCAATCAGGTAATGAATGGATGCCACCTCCGTCTTGACATGCCCGCGGCATTTCATTTGCCTTTTTGATTGGATTCAAACAGGGCAGCTGGCAAATTTGGACATCGCACGGATGGGCACAAGGAGAGAACAAAGGCAAGCAAGTGCAAGCGTATGCATCGCACAGTTGAGCCGGGAATTCTGCCGTCAACTTGGAAAGACGCGTGCCGGACGCGTCCCTTTTGCCGCGTACTTCCTCGTGGGCGTCCGGTCCGTGCTGGCAACACCCTGATAACGCACGTAGCTCCCTGTAGCTTGAAACAAACAACCACCGCTTATAGATGTTCATTCCGTATTTACATGCAGGAATGACATTCAAGTCGGCCTGAATGCGTCTCATGAAGGCAGTAGCTTCTGGCTCCAGCCACGCTAGGGAGTTCACTGGGTGGGCAAGCACAACATGGCCGCCTGCTGCATACACCGCCTCCAATGTGGCCACACAACGGACGAACAAAGTGCGGCTGGCCCTGTGCCGTTGTTGTTCCTCTACTGAGAGGCCTGGCAAATCTTGCATGTGCTCGGGGGTCCTGATGGGCTTGGGGCCCGGAGCCTCGGCGAGTGTACTCTATGCACTCAGGCGACGCATGAGCCAGCTGAACCCTGCCAGATCCAGCGACCCGCATGACACGGTCGAACACTGCATCGTCCAGGAGGTCTTGATCCGACCCGCGCAGGACGTCAACTGATATGACGGACACGCCTGTAGCAAGAAAGGCCTTGGACAAAGGTCTGTTCGGACCGCAACACAACTCCATGAAGACGTTGCCCTCAACTGCATCATGCGAGGGGGGAAGAGGCGCAGAAGGCAGGCCAGGCAGCCCTGGGTCAAAAAATGCCGCTTTTGATTGCGCCTGGCCCGGCAAAACTTCTGCCTGACTGGTGACGCCGCACTCCGCCGAAAGTGAAAGAGTCGCAGGCGTTGAACACAGGGGCGCAATATCGGGGAGAGGAAAATCCAACGATTGCAGGTGCCTGAAATCTGGCTCGCCCAAACTAGACCAGTTGCCTGATGTATAGGCGGTCAAAACCCACCTGTCTCCCGTCCAAGGAGCGGAGCAGTGGAGCCTGCGGCCATCAAAAGCGAGGCCCTGGCGCCGAGTGGATATCAACTTTCCCCGGGGAGACTGGTCAGCTGTGGAATCTGGGGGCGGCACCAGAGGCAGATCTGGAAAGTCATCTTGAGAACACTGCACCCAGACGCAGCCTCCATCAAATGGGCCTAGGCTTATGGTGTAGTTGAGGGAACCCGCTAGATTCTGATCCTGATGAACATGTGCAAACTCGTTGTGAGACACGCAAAAACTCGACCAGCAACCAGCGGGGAAGACGTGCTGTAAGAATTGGTTGATGTAACGGACAAAGAACGGCTGTTGCAAAGTCCGCTGACACAAACCTACTAGAGAGGGTCTGGACCCAAAGTTGAAATAACTGGCTTGAGCGCCTTGACCAAGCACAGATTTGCGAAGCAATGTTGCTTGACCGGAGCATTCCTGCTGCAGCACTGATAAACAGGTCTCGAAGGAAAAATCAGCCGACTCCAACGCCTGAGCTGAAGTGACTGCCCCATCGCCCCTGCCCGTGCGGACATCTGAGTCATCCGTCGTCGCGCCGACGTCCCATAGTCAGTTTGCGTGGTTCCTGTGAAGGTAAGCTGGATGTTTGCCGAGGCATGGCTTGCCGTCACTGGCAGGGATGGGACACAAGTGCTCGAATTTGCAATTTTCAAAGCGGCAGCCCTCCTTGGTTGAGTACCCTCTGCAAAGGATGCGTTTTCCTTTGACAGGATCTTGGAAGTGCAAAACCCACTGATTTGGCTGCCGCCCTTTGGCTGAAGGAGAAAAACCATTGCCTTTGCCTTTGCCTTTCCCCGTATGGGGAGCCTTCCCAAAGCCCTTGCCATGAAATGGAAGTTTGGGGATTGATGGTCTGGGCTGTAAAAGGCTTGCTAGGTCGCCTCGTACATCGCACACTTCTGTCAATGCATCATTCAAGCTCCAATTGTGCACGTTGACCAGGTCGCCGAGCAATTCCCACATTTTGCGATCCGCGAACTGCATCTCTTCAAGGGTCAACTGGCGAAGTCCTGATCCTGCCTCGTGTCGTTGGAAAGCAAGCTTCACGAATTTCCTTTCGTACATACGCAGATTATGCAAGTGGGCCGTCCCGAGCAAGGCGAACGATGTGCTCACAAGACTGAGAATACCTTGGACAAACCCGTGGCCCACCTGACCCTGAGGTAGTTCACGACAGGGGATCTCGTCGTAGAACAATTCTTCTAACCTCGGCACTTTCGCCGGACGTTTCAAGGAAATTGCTTCCTCCTGGGCTCGCGAGAGTCTGTGTTTCCATGCTATCCAACGCAATTCACCAGCTTGTGACAGCTTTGATGCGAGAGCCATCATTCTGTTGCTGGGCATGCAATCAGCGTCCAGGATTTCTCCCGGATAGGAGGACGCGAATGTCCGTCTGAGCTGATTGATAGCCTCCCCTGACAATTTCGGTGGGAACGGCTCGCTCCATGTGGAGGAGGCCGGATTTGCAGAGGTCGAGGCGCCTGGAACTGCCCTCGAGTTGCCACAGCGCTCCCATAGCAGTCTCAAAGAGGCTAGCAGACGGACCCGCTCCGGCCCTGATGATGGGATCGGCGAGTCGGCCAACAGATCTTCCAGGGCCTTGTCAAGGCCCTCCCTTGCAGTAGCAATGCAAGCGAACAACTCTGTGTTCAAGCCATCCAAACATGAGATGTACTCCTCTGGCACCTTGCAACTCGTTGCCAGCGCGAGCAGATCCGGATCTCCTGTTGGCAGGGCCATCACTAGCAAGGTGTCGGAAAAGTTGGGCAGGATGCGATGCCGCTCAAACTAAGGCACAAAAACTTGAGAGGCGGACAAGGGCATATAGCAACTGCTGTGTATGCAAAAGATCACAACACTGCTCTCACCACTTGCAATAGCATGTTGTTTTTGCGTAACTGTCTGCAGCACTGATGTAAGAAACAGCCCTCCCACTTGCACGCGTGGAAAACAAACGGTTGGACTTGCTCAGGTATTCTGCATGACCCTGAAGGGTCACCCCCACTCGTGGACTTGATGTTTGTCAACCTCCATTGTATACTGAAGTTGCTTGGACCTGCACAGGCCGACGTCCTGGTAACCAGGTGCTTTTCACACGTGGGAAGGCATACTTGCCAACACCTGTTGTAAGTGCAGTTTGCTTGAACTTTGCAAGAATATTTATACAGGGAGCTCCTGTGGTATTGATGCATACATGACCGATAACATGCATCGTCCCACGCGAGCACACGTGGAAAAATATTTGACCGTACCCTTGGGTACCCACACGGGCTTTTTGCACGCCGAGGCGAGGCCATGCCTCCCACACTTGGAGTTTCAGCTAATGCTGAAGTTGTGACGGCTGAGCTGCAAATACTTGCTCTAGATATGGAGGGAGCGCCCCACCACTTGCAAGACACCTTGCGCAATCGCCATGGCAAATGAGTTGCCCCTTTCACACTTGGAAAGCAGATGTACACACATCGAGCCTAGAGGCACGCCAAGCGCCATTGTTTTACAAACTGGGTGCAAAAGGGAGCAGCTCCAGGCAACCACATGTCAACTTTTGAGTAACACCCCTCGTTACCAAGACAACAAGGTGCATCAAGAAAAAGCTTGTTTTGCTGTATGCCGAGCGCCGGTCAGAATTTGTTACATGCTGTGTGCATGCAGAACCTGGCACCTTTGCGAGGCTCCGTGATTTCGGCCTTGCGTAATTTACAGCCACAGCTCGGTTTGAGGTACAAACCTGACGCAGGATCTTGCAAAGCTGACGTATTTTCTGCCTTGGTTGCCAAATGCAAGACACCAGTCCCAGAAAGAATCCAAAGAAATTCGTCGCACTCCAATGGGTTTTGCGTATCGGGCTTACGCTTTCGAGGCAAAAGGGTGGCTCCGTCCTCTGCAGGTTCTTCCGAACTTGATGAGCCCGACGCCTCGCCGCCGGTACTGCCAGGCGGGTCAAACAAAGTTGGGGGCTTTGACCTTGCTGAAGAAGCTGGATGTTCAGGGATAGAATCCGACATTGCGAAAGGGAACCTAGCGTGCGCAGCAGCTGGGCTGACCTCGGGAAATTCATCCCGGAGATGTAAGAAAACTTGCTGTTGAACAGGTGTACGGCCCCCTCGACCTTGGGGGGTGGATGGTACCCACCCTGAACGGAGCTTAAATGAGACCTGTTCTTGACACTTGAGAGCCTGCCAAACATCGTCACGAGAGTACAGCTTGACTGAAAAGGACTCTCTGTGGGCATGATGGCCTTGGGCTGCCCGGCTGGATTCACTCTCACCAAGTTGAGACAGGATGGACAGAAGGGTGACCTTCATCGAATGGAGGGTGAAACGTGATGCTTCGCCTGAGGGAACGCCCACATACACGAGGAGGCCACGAAGGCTCGACAAAACTTGTCCGTAAGAAAGCGGACAGAACTCTTCATCGTTTGATGTGAAGAACAAGCAATCTGGGACAAAAGCTCCGAAAGATGCTTCCAAACGCACCCACTCTTCACCTAGAAGTTGCAAATATTTAGCCAACCAAGTCTTGCGGATACAACCTGGGTCACCGAAAATGCCCCAAGAAATCGCCCCAAAAGGAACTCCCCTACGGCTCGTCTTTGTCCTGAAACAAGTGCTGCGCAAGCACCAGCTTGATGCCAATATTTCATCCCATTTAATGTGTTGGGAATCGCTGAATCGCAAACTGGCCCAGACACAAATCAACACTGCCCCTATGAAGAGTCTGCGGCCGGTTGGACCACGTTCAAAAAGCAACTCCAGCTCCAACTTTGCAATGATCCAAGCAGTGAAAGGAAGTGCCTCTTTCCTATCTGTGATGACCATGGTGGATACTGTTCGCATAATACCATCATATAAGTTTGGTAGGTGCAGTACCAGAGTCTTCGCCGCCCAACGAATGGCCTTCAGGCCATTGGTAACATGCTCACCCTCGCGGTGCATGACCAGTAGGGCATTCGCAATGCGAACTTGAGACAAGATGTTGCGCATGCCCAAACCCAAAGCCCCTAGGGCGGATAAGAACTTGGCTACGCCCTGCAAGTACCTGAAAAGAGTGTTCTCCGACACCCCTGTAAGCAATCTCCTTTCCAGCTCCTGAGGATGGCGAGAGTCCTCCAACTCCTGCAAAACTTGGGAGCTGGCGCGCAGGGTTGGCCTGAGTTTTGACCAGAGCTTCAAAGCATTTGCAAGAACCTTTGCATGTACGTCTTGCTGAGTACAAACACCATGCCCGACACTGCGCGAATTGTGTTCCCCAGGCCTCATCCAAGTTGGTGACTTCTTGGATGAAGCTAAGTGCGGTGACAAGACTGACGATGGCTGAACAGCTGGAATTTTAACACCCTGACAAGGAGGCAAGAGAGGCCTTGGGCGGTGGTAGTCCGCTGCACGAAGAGGGACAGGTCGCTGCAAAGGTGCAAATGAGAAGTCAAGCCGCGAAAACTTAGGCTTGGGGCTATGCCTGACAGCTGGTGCACTGGGCATCCTTAGGGATAAAGGTCTACGAGTTGGTTCCGACAGGCGGGGAAAGGCTAGGGGAACCGCAGGTCTAATTACCGTTTTCTGACCCAAAGGTAAGGAGGCGCAAGAGGATTGACTGCAGACCACTGGCAAAACCGCACTGCTCTCCTGATCGGAGCCGCCTGAAGAGGCTGCTGGAGGTCTCCGAGAATGCGGCACCGCTCCCGTCACCACCTCGAAAGATGATTCTGAATTTGATGGGCAGCTGTTCTCTGTTACCGGGTGGGCCTGCTGCACACTCAGCTGCTCAGACTGAGTTGATATGTCCAAAAGCTGATAAGGATCGGTTCTAGCTTCCAAAGCAATGGACTCAGTGCTTGACTGCTGCAAGGGTGATCTGGTTATGCGGTACTTGGGCGTGGGCTTCGCCCATTGCTGTTCACTGTGCACGGGAGTGCAACCAAGTAATTGCAATGCTGATCCAAGGTTATCAAAGGTGTCCATGCTAGGTTTGGCACCAATCACTGGCGGATTGTTAGGTGAAACCTCAAACAGGTCAATATATCCCTCCCGCTTGCAAGTAGCCTGGCAATAGCTTGCACGTCCAAGTACAGAAGAAGCCTCGATCCCTCCCTGGAGCTGCCCAAAACACCAAAAAGATTTGGAAATACAATAATACAAGCGATATCACCGGCTGGTCTAGTGCACTCAACGATCCACCGACTTTGATGGAAGTACAAGGGACGGACCCGCACTCGAATTGGAGCCCCGCGCTCGGAGGCAGCTGAGCTTGAGTACGAAGACACGCTGCTGTCTTCTGGTGAGCGCATCCGCTTTGCCCCACTGGGCCAAGCTCGCACCTACGAAGAACTTATTTAATTCCTGATAACAAGACACAAGTTGCATAAATGCGTGTAAACACCTAGGCTCACCAAAATGCTTGCTGCTGAGAGAATGCCGAGAAAACATATGCTGTTTGCTGCGCTTCAGAAAACCACATGGTGCATGTTGGATTTACGCCAGCGCTTTCTTGGGCCAATAGCTGGATACATACAAACATTGAGCATGCGGAAAGCTGGTACAAAATAAACAGACTTGAGTAAACACAAGTACCGATGGAAGTGGATCGTGCTAAGGATAGTGAAGAAATCCCGCAAGGGACGACGACTTCGACTGCAACTAAGGACTTGACGGCGCCTTGTGGCGACGGCAAGAAGAAGAATAAGAAGAAGAAGGGTTTTCGTGAGGACTGCCCATCCCATGCCGCACACAGTTTGGAAGTGACACCGTTTAAGTTTTTGTTGCGTCGAGTAGTTTCTACCACTGTTTTTGAAGAACCTGCTGGAAGTTTTTCGAAAGCATGTGAGCATGAGCATGAGTTGTTGCATGATGGCTCTGGTGTAAGAAAGCAAATCCGCACAAAGCAAGCTTGTCAGCCAGTGGAGTTGGTAGGCTCAGAGATGCAGTCTGTGTGCGCAGCAGTGGTAGGCAAGGAAGTAGGTCTGGAAGGTCGCTGTAGCTTGAGTGCAGGTCTGGAAGGTCGCTACTTAGCCTTGTTAGTTCCAACAGTGCTGCTTTGCCTGTTGCTGGGAGCCTCAGCCGCGGGCACCTCAGTTTTCGGAGTCAGCCTGAAGCTTTGGACCTCTGGAAGCTTGTTAGAAGACTGTTTTGTGAGCCTCCAGTCAGAAGTGTTGCCGTGGAGAGCAGTGTGTTGCACCTTTGTAGGGCTGACAGTGCTGTGTTGCAGTGTAGGAAAGCTGTTTTGCGCCGTAGAAGAGCTGTTTTGCACAATAGGAAAGCTGTTTTGCACCGTAGGAGAGCAGTTTTGCACGTCAGGAAAGCTGTTTTGCCCCGTTGGAAAGGAGTCTTGTCTCTCAGAAAAGAAGCGGTTGCTCTTTCGGCAGCTCAGACCTGTGGGACATTTGCAGTTGCGGTAGTGCAAGAGCAGAGAAGGCATTCGTGTAAGCCAAGGGGTCAGCCTTGTTGGCACTTGCTTGTCCCGGAAGGTCACGGTGGTAGGCTTAGGCTTTTGCTGCTGTGTTTGTTAGTTTTGTCCTGCAATGGACATTTCCTCTGAAGAGGAAGCGTCAGCTTGGGGCATGTGGAGACCCGAGCCACCCGAGCCACCCCGTGTGGAGACGTTTCTCAGGTCTTCACCAGTTGTGGCTCGATACCTCATGGAGGGCGGATATGCGGGACAGGAACCGAATGCTGCCTGCGCGATGAGTTTGCTTCGGACTCCTGGCTATATCGAGGCTATTGGTGCAATACATCGAGCCAGCTACAGGGACCAGCTTGCTCAGCTTGTCCGGTTTCGGCAGAGTATTGCCGAGGAGGAAGAGCAGGAAGAAGAAGAAGTTTCGAATCCATCTTTGGATTCGGAAGATGCCTGCTCAGTGGTCAAGGCTCCAGGGACCCTTAGCATTTTGAGGACGCCGGTGGGAGTGCTGGACTCGGATGCAGAGGAAGAGGCCCGGATCATGGAGGATCTGGATGTGACGCCTCAAGAGTGTCTGAAGGACGCTTCTTTGCTTCCGGAGATTGTCTTCGACGAGCCGGAAGTTCTGGAAACTGTGCCGGGCCCACCCGGGTCGCTTACGCAGGGCCAGAACACGCCCATGGTGGCCGACGCTGAGACGCTGACCTCGGATATCGTTTCTCAGCAGGAGTTGCGATTCGAGTCTGCCAACTTTGGGAGATTTTTGATTTCCAAGGGCATCACGAAGATGGTGGCGCGCCAAGCCATGGAGAGCACGGACATGCACCCGCGGAACCGCCATGCCGTGTTTCGGCTCCATGTGCTGAGGCAGTACTCGGGATGTTTAAATTCGCTGGAAGGGCTAAAGCCTGCGGAGGTTTCCTTACTGGAATCTCTCTATCCGAGACCTTTACCGCCTTTGTTCGAGGGTGGAACCTCGCAATTCTCCAATGTTGCGGAGATGCAGGCCTATGTCAATCGCCTCAACGCAGAGTTGGAACGAGGTGCCGCAGCTTTAACGCCCGCGGTCAAGGCGATGCCACAGGTTCCCTTGTCTCTTCGACCAGGATTTATAGGCCTGAAACGGCCAAGACCATCAGAACCAATGGGGCCTCCTCCGGGGAGACCGCGTGTTGGCAGGCCTGGAGCGGTGTTGCCTCCAGCTTCTGGTGTTTCCGTTGGAGCTTTGCAGAGGGAGAATTTGGCAGAGAGGATGCAGATTCCTTTTGGAGGGATCGAGGGAGCTCGATCCAAGGCGGCAGGGCCGCCTTTGCCATTTGCTTCAGCCTATCCGGCCAATATCCTCCAGAAAGTTGCTCGTGCGCGTGCCGAAGCTTTGATTCGTGCCAAGAGAGGGCGTTCGACAGGTTCTGCTCAGCCCCCTACACCTTCAGAAGTGTCTGTGCCCGCGAGCAGAATGGAGTCTGGATTCGACCCAGTCGAGGTGATTGCAGAAGAGACTGCAACCGATATGAATGCAGAAGTTGGAGAAGGTTCCGACTTTGGTGCAGTGGCACAAAGTGCCCGTATGACTATTGCAGAAGCTCGACAAGAGCTTGGTCTTTTGCCGGCTTTGACTCCGGCAACGAGTCTGACGGCAGCAGATATTGTGGAGATTTTCAATCCGCCATAAGGATTGGGTGGATTGATCTCTCAGCTATCCCTAAAGGGGATCTGTCGACTGAGGTGTGGCTTTCTCAGAAGAAGGTAGGATGTCGGAGTGCGTTGGTTGCAGTCGGTAGGCATGTGCTTGACAGTCTAAATCGGGTAAAGTGTGCTGCACTAGGATCGGAAGCTGCATTAGGATCGGAAGCTGCATTAGGATCGGAAGCTGCACTAGGATCGAAAGCTGCCTTAGGATCGGAAGCTGCATTAGGATCAGGAACGTGTTTTTCCCCAAAAGTGCCCCCAAAGAGCCTGCCGAGCCTGTTCTCCACACTGAGGTGGATCTGCCTGCGCGTAGGCCTTTGGGTTTGTGTAGCTTTGCGACCCACATGTCTAGGTAGAGTGAGCTGTGCACGCAAAGGAAGCCGCAAGCGTAGGTTGCCCCGAAAGCCCAAAAGTAGGATCCATGTTTGGAACCGTTGGATGCGTGTTGAAGTTGCTTGTGCTCGCATGATGAGAGTGAGACGTGAACCAGCTGTTGTGAAGTTGGGCAATGCTTTGCGGAAGCTTGCCAAGGAGATGATCCTTGAAGCTGTGTCTCATGTGCTGATGGGCGTTAACTTGGTGTTGCGTTTGTTGGTAAGCTTGAGAAGAAAGTTTGAAGCTTGGTTCTTTGAGATTCTGCCGTTTGAGATTCGGTGGAAGTCTCGATGCTCTCGAGATTGTGAGTTTTGTTTGGGCCTTCCAGTGCAAGTGGAAGTTGAAGAAAGTGAGGAAGAGCTGATTCCTGATCCGTTTCCGAGCCCAGAACCACCTGCTGAACCTGAACAACCCCCTAAGAGACCTCGTAAAGACCCTCCTAGGGATGATCCACCACCTGCTGCACCGGTAGAAGATCCTGTTGAACCAGAAGATGTGCCTATTAACGCTAGTGAGCAGAAGCTGGCATTGCACCGAAGACAAGGACATCAGCCTTATTGGCGACATTGTGATGTTTGCCAAAGTGCTAAAGGTAAGATTCCGGCACGTAGGCGCGGCATGAAGAGTAACGCTGCCCCCGGAGAACTCCAGATGGATTTTGGGTTTTTCGGAAGACATGTTCGTTTCTTAGTATGTGTGCATGTGATGTCTGGATACTTGTCTACGGTTGCGCTGACTCCTGACGAGCCAGTAGCGGGGAAGGCACTGTGTAAGATCTTTAGTGAGATGGGACTTCACGGTTTGGACGTTGTTGTTCATGGGGACCAAGAAAATCTTCTTGAGTCGGTTTGCAGGGATGCTGCGAAAGATCGTACTTTTGTGGGACGTTCTTTTCACTGGGTTCCGTTTTCTAAGGAGCGTCCTCAGTCAAAAGGGATTGTTGAACGACATGTAGGCTTGTTGAAAGAGTCCTTTTGGTCGGTTTGGCTGGGTCTTGAAGAGAGAGTAGGAGGCCAGCTTGCGCTAGGCGGTGAGCTTTTCGCTGAAGGGATGAGGTATACTACGAGGATGTATAACCTTTTTCATATAAGCACTGATTTGCACAGTAGCCCGTTGGAACGGCTGCGTGGCACCTCTGTGGTGCCTTCTCGAACCTACGAGTTTGGAAGCATTGGTTTTGGGAAGCCCCAAACTGCCCGAAGAGAACATCGTGGTAAGAGACTTGTCCGGTGCATCTATGTAGGTCCTCAGGGTCCGAATGGACATGGGGTTCGAGCTTTTGTTCCCTTAGCGAATACTGTTCCCCGGTTGGAATTGATGGGAGCTTACCGTAGTAAGACGCCGACTGAATTTGACGTTCCGGCCCTCAAAGCTCTGCTAGGAAGTAGAGAAGATCCGGAAAGGCCTATTAAGTTTGATGTTCCTCCTGATGCTCCTCAACCCCCTGGACCTCCTTCCCCGGTAGCTCTTCCCGATGGTAGTGTTGAGTTTCCAAAAGGCGCAGAGGGGGAAGCTGAAATTGCCCCTCCTGGCGCTGAGGCAGATGATCTTAGTGGTTATGCTCCTAGTGATGTAGGGATGGAAGATCCTGCTCCTGAGCTTGAAAACCCTATGATGGAAGATGGGGATGAGGAGATGGATGTGGATTTGGCTCCGGATGATGAAGATGATGCTATGGAAGAAGGTTTGACTTGGCTGCAAGAGTTTGGTCTTAGCCTTCTTTTCGATGGTCCAGACCTCAGAGTGAGAGCTTCTCAGTCCGGCACCCAGGTTCCCGAGAAGGATGTTTGGTTTTCGCAGAAGTTTGGTGGAACCGAGATCTGGGTGAAAGTTCCGGCAAACGTTGTTTGTGAGGTTTCGGGCGCGGTTTTGGCCCAGAAAGATGTTGTGGCTGGGATGAAGCTTGAGCTTGAAGAGCTTGATGCGTTCTCGGTAGTTACGATTATCGAAGAGAGTAAGGCCCGAAAGATCGCGACCCGTAGGATCCACACGACTCGGTGGGTGATCACCGCCAAGCCTTCTAAGGAGAACCCTAATCGGGTTAGGGCGAGATTCGTCGTTCGGGACTATGCCCTTGGATCCAGCCCGTTGTCAGAAGGAATATATTCTCCAACAACAAGCCTTGAGGCCTTGCATGGGGCGCTAGCGATCCATGCTGTGAAAGGTGGAACGTTGCTGAGCGCCGATGTGTCGGTTGCCTTTACGCAGGCTCCGGTCCAGAGCACCGAGGTGATAAAGTTCCCCTCGAGCATGGTTGACGAAAGCCATCACCCCCTGTTTGGACGGTTATTTAAAGCAATGAATGGGTTGCGCATAGGCCCTCTTAGCTGGTATATAGAATTTACCAATAAGTTGAGGTCTATGGGGTTCCAAGAGACAGCCGACCCAACCGTCCATAGGCGTTGTGATCCGACCGGACTTGTTTTGATCCTCTGCTATGTTGATGACCTTATAGTCTACTCTGAGGGCCCGGGTCAGGCGGAGGAAATTTTCAAAGTCCTCGCCAAAAGCTACAAGATGAAGAGTACCGGAGTGTTGAAACCTCGTGAAACGGGGACCTTGGAGTTTCTGGGTAGGGTGATTGTGCGCTTGTCGTATGATGGACCTATCTTGTTTGGTTTGAAGCCAGGCTATTTGTCGTCGCTGGGAGAGGAGTTCCAAATTTCTGCTGGAAAAGCCCGCAATTTGCCGAACTTGGAGAGATTGTACAAGGGCCAGAAGGAGTCTGCGCCTATCTCTCGTGAAGCCTATGAACGGTATAGGCGAGTGCTTGGAAAGCTCATGTGGGCAAGTTTGACTTTGGCTCACTTGCAGTATCCCGTGGGATATCTAGGTAGGTTCCAGCAAGATCCTGACAGCCGTGCGGAGAACTGTTTGAGAGCAGTTGTGAGGTGGATTATGGTCTTGCCTGAGTTTATGCAGGAATTCCACCCTTCCGGCGAGGAAACCGCGGAAAAGAGCCTAACCGGATATGTGGATGCGTCGTGGAATATAGTTTCCGTTTCTGGCGCTTTGCTTTGTTGGCGGGGCATGATGCTCAAGTCTTTCAGCCGAAAGCAGGCTACGACATCTTTGTCGTCAGCCGAGTCTGAGCTGATTGCTCTTGTGGAGGCCGCAAAGGAAGCCATCTACGTGGCATTGCTTATGGAGACTTTGGTCTTCGGGCTTGAGAAACAACAAGAGACAGGAAGTTTCAAGCTTGTGTTTCTTTCGGATAGTGAAGCGGCTATCTCCATTTCAGCAATGAGTGGGCTCTTGAGAAGAGTCCGCCACTTGGAGTTGCGAGCCCGCTACTTGCAAGAGCTTGTCACGAGTGGTAGGTTGGTTTTGCGCTGGATTTCGGGAGAACTGAATCCATCTGACGGTCTTACTAAATCCGTGAGCGAAGATCGGATGCTGCAGACCTTGCTTGAAGGTTGTGGTCTGGTTCGGCTGCCTCAGGAAGATGTTAGTCGGATCCAGGTTGCCTTGGCAAGTGTTGTTGAGTCTGTTGCTGCTGCTGAGTTGCCGAGTAACTTGGAAAAGTACCTTGACGTTGCTCAGGACTTGGCTCGAGGGATAGTGCCGTTGGTAGTTATTGAGCTGTTTTGTAGTACGGACAGTGCGATTTCCCAAGCTTGTAAGCGGGCTGGAATAGCCTACATTGGGATAACGCAAGCAGAGAACTTCGTTGATCAGAATACGCAGCTGTTTCTTGGTGAGACGCTCTCGGTTCTGAAGAGCAGATATCAAACGAAGGTTTATGTCCACATTGCTACGCCGTGTACGGCTGGATGCTCATGGAGGTACTATAACTGGCGTAAGCCCGGTTTCAAAAAGAAATGGCGGGTCAAACTTCTGGAACACCAAAGAAACTGGAAGCTACTTGGCTCGCTTCTCGGACCTTACGCTAAGGAACCCTCGTTACTGCTTACTCAGGAATGGCCTAAGAACTCTTCTTTGTGGCAGGAAGAGACCTTCTTGAGGATTAGGAAACGCCTCGGCCTTAGCTTTGGTAAGGTTGTTGATCGTTGTTCGTTCGACCTGGTCTTTAAGAAGTGGTATTTCTGCAGTAACCATGAGAAATGGGTTGAACTGTTCAAATGTTCTCCTTGTGATAAAATTCATAAGCATGTTGAATGCAGTCTTTTAGAGTCCGGATTCTATCCGACAAAGCTAGGCAGAGCCCTGGTGACTGCTGCTCGGAAACTGCTCGTCCAAGAGGGGGCGTGAAAGGTCAAGAAAGCCTTTGATTGTACTTGCAGTTTTAGTGTGAAGTGCATGTTTTTGCCCACTCGCTTGTTTTTGAGGTGCGCGTGAGTTTTTGTTGTTAGTGGGAACGCTGTAGTGAAGCTTTGTTGCGCTTGGTAGCTTTGGAACTGTTAGGTAGTCGTGCTGAAGCGGTAGGAGTGGTAGGAAGCCGGTAGGAGCGTGTTTTTCTTGAGTAGGAGAAGGTCCCAGCTGCGCTTGAACCTGTTTTGGCAGTCCACAGACAGTTGTGACTTGTAGGAAAGAGTTTTTGGTGGTAGGAAGTGTTTTGAGAAGACACGTTTCACGCGAGTGTTTTTGCTGAGAGTTTTCGCCACGCAGGTGAGCTGCTTTGGCAGTGTTTTAACCCGAGGATGAGAAAAGGAAGCTCTGAAGATCTCGTGAAGAGACTTGAGTACTCTTAAAGAGTACGAGCTGCCGCTCTGAGGGTTTGTGTTTGAAGCATAGTAAGTTTGGGAATGCAAGCCGTAGGTTGCAGAAGAACTGTGACCAAGCCTTCGCTTGACACACGAACTTTGGCTCAAGTGTGAGTAAAAGGGTGAGGCGTGTGCTCGCTGTCTGCTGTGCTACTTTTCACAGTAAGGCTTTCGTATATAAGGAGTTTTCCTGCAAGGGCCTTCCTCGTAAGAGGCTTTCTGACACGGAACCGTTAGTGGTTTCGTGGGCGACAGAGTGCCCGAATTCTGGAAAAGGTTCTGAGAGAAGCGGTTACCTTTTCCTTCAATTCAAGAGAAAAATGGACACCCCTTGCTTTCCCGCACGTTTCGTTCTCCTTTTCTAACGGATGAAAAACAAGGAGCTGGGATTTAAAATCAAAGATTTGGGACAGAAAATTTGGAACCTGGGTTTACAACTGGAACCTAAATTAATTGCCTGGGAGCTACAAATGCCGGACTGAGACTAAAACTAAGGATTTGGATCTAAAATTAAAGACCCGGGATCTAAGGGACCTAAATTAACGGTTGTGGACCTAAAAGCCCACAGCTCGCCACATACCTCCTCCAGAGCTCTTCCGGTACGTTGCGCTCTTCTCTATCAAGCAAATGGACGTCCACAGCTCACTACACTACAGCTCCCTCTCCATGCTTCCCACAGCTTGCCAAGAGCTTGCTAAAGAGCCAAAAGGACGCCCAGAACTTGCCACAGCTCCCCTCCTCAGCTTCCCCACAGCTCTTCCGGTACGTTTGTCGTTCTGTTGTATGAAGTTTCGAGCTTCTCCATACTTGCAAAGACGGCGCAGGTAGAGTCAAACTTTTTGTGCACGATTAGTAAAATAACGGGTCCGCCGTAGATAGGGCCTCCGCGAGTGTTCAGGGGCGTTCGGGGCTCCGAAGCTCCGACAAAGGTTTGTTCCGCGTTTTTTGGGGCCGGTTTTGGATTTAGGGTTTGGAGTTTGGATTTAGCATTTAAGGTTTAAGGGTTTTGTTTGGGTTTAGGGGTTTGGATTCAGTGTTTGGGGTTTGGAGATTTTGGATCTGGGGTTTAGGGGTGTTTTGGGTTTGGGGTTGAATAGGAATTAGGGTTTAGAGTTTCGTGTTTCTGGATTAAGGGTTTAAGGTTCAGAGTTTAGGTTGTTTGTGTTTACGGCTTTTGGATTTAGCGTTTAAGGTTCCGAGGTTTCCGATTTTGGGTTTTGGAGTTGGAGTTGACGAGCGTAGGGGCTTGGAGTGTAGGGTTCTGGATTTAGGCTTTAGGATTTAAGGGTTTTGGATTTAGGGTGTAAGGGTTTGGGAGTTTTTGGGTTTGGGTTCAAGGTTTTGGGTTCAGAGTTTAGGGATTTTGGATTTAGGATCTAAGGGTTTGGGATTTCGGGCTCAGGGGACTTTTAGGATTTAGGGTTTAGGGTTTACGGGTTCTGGTTTGGGGTTTACGGTTTGGGTGTTTTGGATTTAGGGTTTAGGGGTTTTGGATTTAGTGTTCAGGGTTTGGGGGTTTTGGATTTCGGAGTTTTGGATTTAGGGTTCTCGGGTCTTGGATGTGGGTTTTGGGGTTTTGGATTTAATGTTCAGGGTATGGGGGTCTTGGATTTCTGGGTTTTGGATTTGGGGTTCAAGGGTTTGGGATTTACGGTTTAGGGTTCAAGGCTTTTGGATTCAGGGTTTTGGGGCTTTGGATTTAGGGTTTAGGGTTTGGGGGCTTGGGGTTGCGACAGGGTCTAATTACAACTAAACGGGAGAAAATACAACCACATGGGGGAAAACACAACTGAACCACTGTTGCGGGCTCTGCCAAACGGGAGAAATTACAACTGGCTATTCCCGTGCCTTTATAAGTTTGGACACGCTCTGCAGAAAGCCCATGGCACACCCCTAAGGTTCCATTACCAAAGCTGGATAATGGTAGTTGTGACTCGTCCCTTCTCTTTGCGCCCTAGCACAAATGAGGACATAACATCTTTTATGGTGATTATTTCGCTTTGTATGCTTTCGGTCATGTAGGCGCCACAGGCATGCAGGCAATACTTAACATGAGTATTCCCCACCCTCGCAGTGGGGTTGTTAGATTTTAAAATAGATGTTGTCCTCGCCCGCAGGTGTGAAAGGCTTGTGAAATTACTACTACAAAACCCGAGGAAAGACCGTGGTTACCGGGAGCTGTTTCCTCTCAGCCACCCTTTGTGCCCCAAAGACTCTTTACATCTCAAATAACACCCCAAAGACTCTTTACATCTCAAATAACGCCCCAAAGACTCTTTACATCTCAAATAACGCCCCAAAGACTCTTTACATCTCAAATAACGCCACAAAGACTCTTTACGTCTCAAATAACGCCCCAAAGACTCTTTACATCTCAAATAACGCCCCAAAGACTCTTTACATCTCAAATAACGCCCCAAAGACCACCCATTTGTATTATCACCCATCTGGTTGTATTATCCCCCATCTGAGCCATTTTCTAGAAATTTCAGTTGTATTTTGACCCATCTGGTTGTATTTACACCCATCTAGTTGTATTTCGACTTATTCTCCGGTTTAGGGTTTTGGGTTTTGGGATTTAGGGTGTAAGGGTTTGGATTTAGGGTTTGGGGGTTTTCGATTTAGGGTTTAGGGGTTTGGGATTTCGGGTTCCGAGGGTTTTTACGGCTGAGGGTTTACGGGTTCTGGGTTTGGGGTTTACGGCTTGGGTGCTTTGGATTTAGGGTTTGGGGGTTTGGGATTTGATATTAAGGGTTGTGGGGTTTTGGATTTCGGGGAAGTGGATTTAGGGTTCGAGGGTTTTGGTTTTGGGTTTCAGGGGTTTTGGATTTCGGGTTTAGGGTTTGGGGGTTTTGGGTTTAGGGTTTGGGGGTTCTGGAATTAGGGTTTAAGCTTTTGGATTTAGGGTTTAGGTGTTTTCGATTTTGAGTTTAGGGTTTGGAAGTTTTGGATTTAGGGTTTAGAAGTTTTGGATTTAGGGTTTAAGGCTCAGTGGTTTTGGATTTAGGCTTTAGGGGGTTCGATTTAGGGTTTAGGGTTTGGGGGTTTTGGATATAGGGTTTGGGGGTTTGGGTTTTAGGGTTCTGGGGTTTACTGCTCAGGGTTTGGGGTTTTAGGGTTTATGGTTTTGGGTTGAGGGGTTCGGGATTTAGGGTTTGGGAATTTTGGATTTAGGGTTTAGGGTCTGGGGGTTTGGATTTAGGGTTTAGGGTTCAGGGGTTTAGGGGCTTCGGGTTCAGGGTTTGGCATGCGAATGCGCCTAGACCCCCCCCCACAAAGTGGTAGGGGGGTTGGCGCAGTAGCTTAAGTCCCACCTGCCAGGACGCGCACTCCTTTTTATCTCCAGCGCGCACTCCAAAAAAGCTCTCCAGCGCGCACTCCTTTTCTCTCCAGCGCGCACTCCTCGCATTTAGGGTTTTAGGGGTTTTAGGGTTTAGGGGTTTTAGGGCTTAGGGGGTTTTAGGGTTTAGGGGTTTTTGGGGTTCGGGGGTTTTAGGGCTTAAGGGGTTTTAGGGTTTAGGGCGTTTTAGGGTTTAGGGGCTTTTAGGGTTTAGGGGCGTTTAGGGTTTAGGGATTTTAGGGTTTAGGGTTTAGGGGGGTTTTAGGGTTTAGAAGTTTTAGGGTTTAGGGGTTTTAGGGGTTAGGGGTTTTAGGGTTTAGGGGTTTTAGGGTTTAGGGGTTTTAGGGTTTAGGGGTTTTAGGGTTTAGGGGTTTTAGGGGTTTTAGGGTTTAGGGTTTAGGGGTTTTAAGGTTTAGGGGTTGTAAGGTTTGGAAAAAATTAAAGTAAAATGCAATCGGGATCGTGCTTCTTAAGCAATCGCGCGCAACATTGCTGCTAGCCGTGTCCTCCATGTAGAGCGCAGAGTTCCATTAGCAAACATTTGGCAGCAAGGGAATTCCAGGTCTTAAGCAAAGCCTTGCTGCAACCTCAAAACTCAGCCCATACGTGAACCTGAGGGCTCGTTTTGCTTGGTTGCTCTCAGCTCTGCTTTGGACGGGGACTTTCCAACAGCGCGACGTCTCACAGGCACAGCTTCACCTTCGAACCTGTCACGGCACTCAGAGTTCAAGGGTGCTAGTTCTTACGCAAGGTCTGCGCAAACCCGTTGCCCTTACCATCATCCGTGTAAACTAGATGCCCATCATCTACAGTGGGGAACAAAGCGCCCTGAAATCCAACTCTCAGATTTCTCCCTTTGCGGCTACTACTGAGGAGTATGCCTTAGCCTTCTAAGCATCTGGCCCCAAAAGGTGCTGCTAACTTAGATGTAAACCCAAAGCTTCTACGCGCTGCTATGCTGCACCGGCGCACATAGCACAAGGTCAAAGCTTAGATGGAAACCCTGCTGCCTGAGATTGGTCCTACAACGGGTTTTAAGCCATCTAATTGCACGCTCCGCTGCCATTCTGCTGCGGGGTATCTCCCTCAGTAGTAGTCACACGAACAGCTTGCCTTGCAAACCACTTGCGAAGGGACTTGTTCATAAATTCACGCCGAACGATCTGTGTGAAGGCGAAACACAGGCAAATTGAAGGCCCTTAAATAGAGGAATATACGGAGAAGAGCTTCAAGTAAAGAGAAGGATTTATTGTCAAACAAGGGAACAAAGAACATACGCCTTTCACAGTCCACAGGCTCCTTGAGATTGGAGTACTCGAACTTCCAATCTCCATCCTGGTGTCCATGCGAGGGAGATGCATCTTCCTCCTCCTCAAGTTCAACTTCCACCTCCACTTCTTCCTCCTCTCAGCGCTGCAAGGTTCGGCATCTCCCTAAGTCTACCTTATCTAGAGGGTCTGGGTTTTCAGGCATGCCATGCAAACGTGGAAAACGGTAGGAGGCTGCTAGAAAGTATCCACACCTGGCACGTTCAGACGTCGGCTGACAAGGTATACTCAGATACTAGGAGGGCCAGCCATTGGAGGAGAGGATGAGGATGATGGGGTATTAGTGGCAGCCATTGATGCACCGTACAGCATTTGCATGTGCCGCATGAAGCCAGTAAAACTGTCCTCGCGGCTTGGATCCGAGTCCGGCGCGCGTCTGCGCTACCTGTGCCTGACCTCCTGACGGCTTGCTGGGACCTGCGCCACCGCTCTGCTGCGCCTAACCCCTTTTTTGGGGCCATTGCCAACAGTGGGGCAATCCTTTTGCCTATGTCCCTTGGACCCACATGCCAAACACTTCTTACTGCGCTCTTGCCTTGGCAGGCTTGGCATGTCATGCCCATACGTGCACTTAGCACCACGTCTACACCACCTGTGCCGAGGAAGTACTTACAAAGGGGCTTTGAGGTTTGATTGTCGGTGTTGGCATTGCCGGTTGATTTTGGGCACCTTCGGCTTTAAGCTTAGGTAGGCTCAAGTCTGTAGCCTTTGCCACTGAGAGAGCCTCACCCTCTGCAAGTAAGTGCTTATGGTGCTGAAGGATGGCTGCTGGTGTTGGTTGGGCATCCATCTTCAACATGGCTCTGAGCATAAATGTTCGGAACTTAGCCTCTTTATTGTTTGCTAGGGCCTGACTGGTCATGGTTGTGAGGCTTGGGGATAGAACTGTGGATAACTGTGGTATCGGGAAGGGCCATTTTGCAGTCCACACAACGGTTACGCCAACGAATCCAATCCCGCAACAATTTCACAGCAGACGCAGCATCCTTGGCGGCTACGGGCTCATTAAGGTTCCTGAGTATGAGGGCTTTTTCTGAACCACCGCCGGGCTGATACAACGTGTGAAGCCTAAACAGGATGGCAGAGACCAAGAAGGAGTTGCACTTTCGTGCCACAATGTCTGACCTAATGGCCTCGGGAATGGCTGTCATCAACATGCTACAGACCCGAAAGTTGACACGAACCCATCTACCCTGCAACAGCTCAGCATGAACAGTTGGCTCAGCCCGAAGCCTATCAATTGGGGACGAAGAAATCCAAACCCCATAAACCATAGGCCCGATCCACCACATTAAACACCAGCCCACCACTCAGATGCTGAATCCGAAACATTACCAACAAGTCCAGAACAGTCTGCAACCATCTTGATATGCACGGGACCCTTCATCAGACTTAACCTCAGCTAGTACGAGAAAGCTGGTGATGCCGGGTTTGACTGCCTCCGGGTGTGTGGAGGAATTCCTGTCATCGCGATCTCTCCCACGCATGTCGGCCACAACACCCTGCGACTTGACACAGCCCTGCCAAACTAGCTAACAGCAACTCCCTGTCTGCATCTGCAGGAATAGCGCCTGACCTCTGTCCTGATGGGCTTTGGGATCAAATCCAGCTCCAGGATTAGGACCTGGGTGCTTGAGGCATTGGGGGAATTGGCTGAGGAACACTGGGCAACCCTGAACCAACCTATAGACCTTGTATAGCCACTAACTGAACCAAAACCACGACTGTGTGTTGGCAGACCTCGTTTGGTCAGCCAACTGGGCTCTCAACAAAGCCTTGGCGTGATCTGCCCTGGCCCTTTGATTCTCCAACTCTTGCTTTAGCCCAGCTAACTGCCTGGCAACCTTAGCCTGAATAGCATCATGCGGAATAGATGAGGATTCTGTGTTTGCTCCAGGTGCTTGAGGAGGCGAACCATACAACAGAGGGGCTCTACGTTCCATGGCGGCCATTTGCTGCATGTTAGCTCCACTGAACAAAGGAGCGGATGAAGTTTCCACATGACGGTTTCAGGAGGCACAGGCTTTGGAGTAGACATAGCAGGAGACTGTCTCAAGGGACTAGGCGTCCATGTCGGTGGTATTGCTTGCGCAGTCGCTGGGCCAGTAAACGAAGACTGCGCTCTTCCCACCAACCCAGAAAAGTCTGTGTGGCAAAAGCCTGAGTCTGTGCTCCTATGACCGCAGACGCTCCCTGCAAGAACGATCTCGGCGTTTCAAATCCCACTGAACCAGTGCTACCTTCAGGATTTGCTGCGGGAGGGTTATGCCCTGAGTTGTCTGCAGTAGCGTTGATCTGGGAGCTAGCCATTCCACGTTGCACGGTGGCCAGGCCTGGGCCCTGGGCCTCTGCAGTTACATCTCCATGCGCCTCGCTCGCAGCAGCAATACCCGCCGTAGACACTGAGCCATACATAACACCAGTTGTACCCAAGCTTCCAACCTGTCCTGATGTCCCATAGCCTCCTGTCCTATCACGCGGCAGCAAAGGGGACCGCGCCTGAACAGCTGTAGAAGTCGATGGTCCTGATGTCATGATTATTGTTTGCTGGAGCCCATCCCCTGCCAATTCTCCTGTCTAACTGGGCAACGAGTTCTCCACTGTCGTGTTTGCGCCATTTAGCATTCCTGAGGCTGGCCCGAGCATTGGGCTCACCACCTCTTGAAGGTGATTATGGGAGGGGTCACCTTCCATGGCGGACAGCGCTTTTGTTCTGTGGTCAGCGAGCCTCTCTAGGTACAAACAAACACAAGAAGCAAAGAAACAAGAAGCACAACTTAAACAATCAATTCCAGTCAAGGAAGCATCTACCGCTCTGACTATACAACTAAACGAGAAAAGGTAGATTACAGTACGCATACATGGCTCAAAGGGCTTCTTTCGTAGCCTTCGCCTGGGCCAAAATGGTTACAGGTACACCCAAATCCAAGGTGAAGTCCAGACCTGCAACTCACACACATCCTGCTACAAGTGACATGCCAGGAGCATTTTCAACATAAACGCTAAACCTTCTCTCCAAGCAAGTAATCAGAAATCCAGGGTTTTCGCGCAGCCTTCGCCAAGGGTTTTCGGTGGTCCGAAAAAAAGGACACTTTTTCCCCACCCTCGCAGTGGGGTTGTTAGATTTTAAAGTAGATGTTGTCCTCGCCCGACTGGAAGCTGACTTTCGTGACCAACCACCAAGTATCCCTGCAGTGCCAAACCGCAGAGTACCCCTGCCGTGCCCAACCATCAAGTATCCCTGCAGTGTCCAACCACCAAGCATCCCTGCAATGCCCAATCAATGAGTATCCCTGCAATGCTTAACCGCAAAGTGTCCCTGCAGTGCCCAGCCGCAGAGTATCCCTGCAGTGCCCAACCGCAAAGTATCCCTGCAGTGCCCAACTGCAGAGCATCCCTGGAGTGCCCAACAGCAGAGTATCAATATTCTTGCAGCGTATTTGCAGTGCTGCAAGGAAGACAGTTGAGGGGGGGCATGGAAACGTTACACTTCTTGTGCAATAGCGGCTTCAGGGTGGGGAGGCTCGAAGCAAATTTTTTTTCGAAAATCTTCGTCCCGACATTCCAATTCCAAAGCCACGCAAGAAGCCGAAATACTGCGCCTGCCATGCATATTCAGCTTCCCTCCACGTACCATCTTCAATCTGACTGGCAGGCGCAGTATTTTCTCCACGATTTGCTTTCTTGCCACGCGTCAAGCACCGTGTGCGTCGAGGCCCGGAGTCCGGCCCAGATGTTCAAATGGCCACGTAAAAAATCCAGATTTTTCTCATAAAAAAATTGCTTCATCCCAGGACCCTTGAAGTATGCTTGAAGCGGCCGAAATACTGCGCCTGGCATTGATTTTGACCCTCGGCCGATGTGATAAACCCATGCCACGACCCTGACTCCGGGCACTTGGCGAAGGCTGCGCGAGTTTAGGGCGTCAGCCCGAAACCCGAAAAGGAATAACGTTGGGCGGATGCCTGCGTAAGCAGGGGGTGGGAAAAATGAACCAACGCACCGACTCCTGGTTTGTTGAGCACGACAGATGTGCCGTCGCAAGACATGCCTCCAAAATTCTTGGGTGTGTCGGGGCGCCATTTCTACATGTTGCTTTCAGCCGCCGCGCACCCTAAACCCAAAACCCCCCAAATCCCAAACCCCTTAACCTTAAATCCCAACACCTCAAAACTTGTTGAAACTAAACATGTACTTTGCTCTACTATGGCTCAAGAAAAAGTGTGTGTTTGCATGCTATTGTGTTTTGGGGTTCGCTGCTGCATAACCTTAGGTTATCAGCCGTAGCGAACTTCCTTTTCCTCGCTACGTTTAAGCCATGAATCCCAGTGCTCCCTCGTTTAATCCTGCAGGTGGTGCGCCCACTCCCGCAATAGAAGGTCCGACCGCAGCAGGTACCACAGCTGTGGACGCCTCGCTCGCACTCGTCCCTCCTCGGGAGAGGCAGGCCGGAGTTGTAGATCACAGGGTGACTCGTGAAGCACTAGCAAGGCTAGAAGCAATGAACACCCCTGTGCCGTGCCTATTGACCGTATGTCAACCACCTCCGCCGTTCATAGCGATGAAGCTATGCCGTATGGGCCTACTTTGAATATGGGATATAGCCAGTACAATACTCAGCAAAATCTCTATGTATCGCTTGACAGAAGCGCAGAGGTTGCCGCGGTAGCCGAAGCCCGGCATGCTGAATTGATGACTAAAAAGGATGCCCTTTTTGTGGAGCGACTAGGTGCTATCCAGGCTAATGCACAGGCAGAGTACGCGAGACTAGGACAAGAGCTTGATGTTTCCAATCAGACCATCATCAACCAGCAACGGGAGTTTGCTGCTCGTATGGGCTATGGTCAGCAACAGCTTGACGAGGCCATAACGACAGCAATTCAGGCACAAAAACAAAATCATGATCTCCAGGTAAGCTTGGTAAAAGCGCAGGCTAAAGCTGAAGAAGAAGCAGCCAAGTCCGATGCTATCAGAAGGCACATGGAGGCTGAAGAGCCAAGGACGAGTCAACGCAAAAGGAGCTTGACTCTATGCGCCAAGCCTTGGAAGATATGCGTGCGCAGATCCAATCGGCCCCGGGGGGGGTGCTGCTAGCGCGCTCCAGTCAGACCTAGAACGCCCTCCACCGACTTTCACGGGTCCGAGCCCCGGGAGGGATGCTCCAGGTCCTTCGCAAGAAGGGATGCCTTCAGCACAAATTCCAACAATTTCAATCTTTACACCTCCTGGTTTGGGTCCTAAGCCTAATGACAATGGGCCTCCCGATGATAGTGATGATGATGGTAGCGATAAGGATAAGCACAAGAAAGACAAGAAATCCAAGAAGGACAAGAAAAGGAGGAAAAAGAAGAAGCGTAGTTCGTCTTCATCCTCTTCGTCGTCAGACTCCTCACAAGTAGGTAAGCAGATGCTGAAAGCTCTTATGAAACAGCTTAAGAAAGGCTCGAAGAAGGAGAAGAGATCAGACGATGAGGGTACAGATGGTGAAAAGCCGAAGAACAAGGCGAAAGAGGCTGAAGAAAATCGCCCAAAGTTCCCACTCCCTGCGCAGTGCAGGAACTGGCGCATTCGCGTCAGCAGTGGTTGCTGCATCTGATAAACCCGACATGGCTTTCGAGTGGCTGTCCAAGGTGTGGGCTAAGGAATCCACGGAAGAGCAGCTTCGCGACCCGGAAGGGTTCGTTACTCTTGACGCCAAGGCCTGTCTGCCATCACAGGCGATTTTGCCCGTCAGATGGATACCTTCAAGGAGCGGGAGGCGAACGCTGGGAGGCCTGTTTGGGGCAGACAGATCTTGTGCAAGTTGAATGATCACTTTGCCACTAACGCCTTGCATGGTTCAGTTTATGACCTTTGCAAGATTTGCTTGCCATCACCCTTGCAAATGAGAATCTTGTTGTTCTGAGAAATTGGAAAACGGTGTTGTCAGGTATCCAAAAAGGCTCCAGACGATACTTTCTTTGAGCCCCTCTTTCACCGTCAGGTGAAGAAATGCAAAGCTCTGCAACGTGATATTGATATCTATAACAGGGCTCTTAACGGTCGTTCTGAAAAGACCTATAAATTCCTCTATGACGCGGCGAGTTATCACATTAACCGCAAGCGCCTCGAAAGGAACTGGGAGAGAATCGCTAAACAGACTGCAGGGATGCCAACCACTCCTGCCCCGAAGCGCATTCCCAAAGGTTTCTGCGTCGCTTTTGTGCGGAATGGCTTCTGCAACAAAGAGGAATCATGTAAGTACAAGCACGAGATACCCCAGCAGCGACCACAACACACCTAATGGCGGGAAGAGAACGCTCACTGGAAGGTCGAGCCCGTGTGGTTTCCAGCCAAGCAAGCAAGAGTGTAAATTCTTCAAGGTTGGAAAGTGACCAAGGTGACAAGTGTAGGTTTGTCCACAAGAGTCAGCCAAGTGTGCCAGCTCGTCCGACGAGTCTGGAGGAAGTAGCAGGCAGGAAAGGTAACAAGCAGAAAAAGAAGAAGGAACGCAAGAAAACCAAGTCTAGCTCGAGAAGCTCCCGTAGCTCCCGAAGTTCCAAATCGAGCAAGGGATCAAAGGGATCAAAGGGCTCAGGCAAGGGTAAGAAACCTTCTCTTCCTGCTGCAGTTTGCCTTCTAGGTGCGGTGATCAGTGCCGAAGGATTCGCGTTCCGGGAGAAAATGCTGGGTCCCGCAGACCATTGCATCTTACCTATCCGCGCTTTCTGCGGTTAGGTTCAATGATGTACCCGAATACCTTAACATCCTGTCAACCAGACTCAGAAGTATTGAGTCCTATAACAGACAAAGCTAGAGAGTTCAAAAAGCAGTACCCCATTGACTACCAAGCCAAACCCTGTACGCAAGCACTCAGGGAGTCTCACGCTGCGGCGAAGATGCTTAGAGCGTCGCTACAGCAGCAAGAGGCTGGGGTAAAGGTAAAATGCAAATACCGATGTGACACAGAGTTCGGATGTATGCACTGTATCCCTGGCAACATGACAGTTTCATGTCCTGCTAAGTGTAGAAGGGATAACCTTACTCCTACCATCGAATGGATGGGGGATACAGGAAGCGCCCGGGATTTGATTTCAGAACATGATCTCAAGGTCCTGTTGAGAACCCCTTCCTGAAGATGCTGATTACATAAGGAAGCTAGTCGAGGAGGGTCGCGCTGATGATGAAGGCGAAGCTCCTTCGAGTGCTAGTCGCCCGCGCCATGAGCTTTGGGAGGCATATGTCCACCAGTCCAATGCGACTGCAGAACGCGTCGTACGTGCCACAACAGAAGGCACGAGAACCAACCTGCTTCAGGCGGGATTATCTCACGTGTACTGGCCGCAGGCCCCTGGTTCAAGGGCTTTGGAGCTGTGTTTCCAGGAAAGATTTTTGCCATTCGTTGTAGGATTGACTATTGGTTGGGTCCCAAAGCTAAAAGAGCAAAAGAAGAACTTGATCGCTTTGCTCCCACATCCGAACCCGGCGTATTTCTAGGGTATCGCTTCTTCCAGCCAGGGATAAAATGGAAGAAGGAGATATATGTGTTGTCTCTAAAAGAGATGAACAAGCATGACTTCAATGAATGCCTTCAACCCATCAAGGCAAGCAACTTTATAATTCCCGATGGAGACTTTATGTTTCCGATGAAGGATAGGTACGACAAGGTGCGATCTGGCGGTGCATCAGATGCACTTGAGCTTCCTTAGGTAGAAGGTATACGGGGGAGAGAGGTTCTAGAAAAGCTCGACGATATTCCCTCCTTCCTATGGGTCAACATGTCCAAGAAACAAAAGGATCAAGCGGTCCAGGACGCTCCACGTGAAGAGGCAACGGAACAACTCCAGCGTGAAATTGATGCTGAAGCAGACAGCGGGGAGTTGTCAGGTGAAAGTTCGGGTAGCAAAAAAGCCAGCCGTCGTCGCATTTGACAAAGATTTGTGGGAAGTCAGAGAAGACAAGATCATTCGGTATCATTGTGTTCCTAGAAGAGACATGTTCTCCTCTGACCTCGCTGATTGCCCAGTTCCAATCTCTAAACTCTCGAACAACCGTTCCACTAAGATTGCGCCAATTGGAGGTATGAATATCATCAATCATGAAGATGATTGGCGCAACATCCGCAAACGAGATAAGAGATACTCCTTCAAGTGGGCACGCGCCTGGGAAAGAGTGTCAACAGGCAGATGGCAAACAAGCATACATCCAGACCAAACTAAAGGGAACCGAGACATAGATGCGTCTTCCTAGGGATCGCTGGCGAAAAGAATGGGTCGGCAAACACGAGGATCCTGTGGTTAGACTTCACTTCGCACTTTACGGACATCCTGATAGTGGTTTTGGGAACAACATTGCGAAAGGATGTTGAAGGAGCTTCGAAGACGCTTTATAAGTTTCGAACTCGTATTCCCTGCTGCTTGGCCATCAGTGTTTTACCATTCTGGGTTGGAACTTCTACTTGCCATTGATGTAGTTTCAAATGGCTGGCCCAGAAAAGAGTCTGCAAAAGGGTTGGGATTTTGATCGGTCGAAAATTGACATGGATACCTCTACTCCTCTGGGAAGATATTCAGGTTGCGAACATCTTTCCAAGCAATCGTCCCTCGGAAGAGCGGATCATCCATTCGCCCATGTCTTTGACAAGTCCCTTTTCTGATCCTTCTGCCAAGAAAGCTGCAGTCGCCGCTGTGCAGGATTTCAATGAATATTATCCTGACGAAGTCAGTTGCCCGTCATCATCTTTAGCCATGCAAGGCTTTGTGTCGACCAGCTCTAGTAAGAAGTTCCCAGGCTCTCGACCTAGGTACATTCAGATGCACTGATTCCAGCCGGTTTCCGGAGGGGGGGGAATGCAATGAATCATGGGATGACAACAGTCAGGGTCGTAGATTACCTGAGTTATGGACGGGTACTACGTATCTTGCCTCGAAAGAGCATACTCTTGCATCAGCAATGGCAGCAGTCAAGAAAATCAAGAATCGGAATAAGAACGACGCCAAGAAACAAGTTAGAGCGCAATCGTTCTACGATGTGAATCAGATGAGTGATACCAAAGGTTGCATGTACAAACCCGCAAGAGGTCATCTATGACATGAGTTCTTTCCTCTCAAATAAGCGGTAGAAAAGTACAAGTCTCTTGTCGGGCCCGAGTTCTGTGACCTTAAGAACGTCAGCACACCCTTTGCTGAAGATCGTATCGCTCGACTGGCGGAAGCCGAGTCCGGTTCAACCGGCCGTACTGGCCGCAGTTGCTGCAGCGAGCCATCGCGGGCTCTAGACGCATCGATCCTCATGTCGTCGGTGGCGTCGTCTCGAATGGTCAACATACATAGTCTGAAAAAGAGTTAGCGACAACAAGATGCAGACTGTCGCGTGCACATGCCGGAACATGACTGTAGCAGGCAACATGCTTGCAAATGCATGTCGGCTGGGACACCATACATCTCCCTTTTTGGACAGCTTCTCTTTTTTGTTTTCCCCGCTGCAAGTCATTTAGACATGTCCAACTAGTTGGAGCAAAGCAGTTTTGCCTGACATGTTCGCATGGCAAATTCTTGCTGTGTGGCTTGACTCTCGCGGATATCTGCTGCCGCTAATGGGCTCGATGGCCTTGGCTATGGTCTTACTATTTTACTAGTTTTCCCACAAACTCGCGCCGATAGCAAGCAGAGTACTCATGAAGCTTTTGTTTGCTGCCCGTATGGCGAGATACGATTTGCTTCGTGCCGTCCAAGGCTTAGCCAGTCGCGTTACCAAGTGGTCGACCGATGTGTAAGATCGTCTGTGAGTGAAACTGGTGAGAAGAAAGTGCCTTTCAGGTGTTTTTTCTTCGGGAAGGGTTTCTAAGTTTGCTGGTTGGGAATCTTGATGATCCCAAGGTTTTGGCAAGGTATCTTGAGGATACTAATGGTTGGGAAACCTTCCTTTGATGTTTTGGAAGTACCTTTGAAGATCTTGGTGATTTCAAAGTGTACTTGAATTTTGGTTAGCTTTCAGGACTCCTTTAAGGATCCTAAGCTATATGTTTGAAGCTCACAAGATTTACTCTGTAAATCTTGCTGTGCTTAATGCCCAATACGCTAATTCGTTTGTTCTAATTCGTTTTCACACTTAGTTGTGAATTCTCCAGCACTCCGCAACCTTTGGCTCAAGGCTGTGTGACAAAGACTTGCAGCTGTCCGCTGTGACTTGTTGTTTCCAGGGGAAAAGGTCTAGAGGGACCTTAAGTTTTTCACGTGGTAGCGGAGCTTGTGCCCTGGAGGACAAGTCCGTTTGTAGAAAAGGGGAAGAACAAGAAGTGGTGTGTCTGGAAGCAGGATGTTGAATACACATCATGATAGTTCTCACTCGAGAAGTCGAGAGGACAGAGTCCGAGGTTCTTCGGTTCCGGTGGGAACCACTGAGGCCAGAAGTCGAAGGGTGGAAACCCTAGAAGGTCTCTCTGGAACAAGGATGAGAGGGGGTAGAAATACACCTGCACCATCAGAGTATGGACCAGCTCGTGGAAGGAACCCGACTGAGAGAAGTCCACAAGGTGATGAGACACGACCTGCGTTCTTTCTCTTTGGGCAGCAGAATGTCCTTCACAGGACACCGGTAGAATCACCTTTGCCAACTGGCCCTGCCAGTAGTGTTCTTCCTCCACCTTCTGCTCCGAACGAGCAGTTGGTTGCGCAGGTGCAAGGTTTAGAGCATATGATGCAGCAGATGGTACTGCAACAGCAGACTTTTATGCAGACGATGACCGCGTCGTTTCAGCAGCAGCAGAAGTCTGTTATGCAGGCCATGGAGGCGTCTATGCAGCAGCAATTGCAGTTGTTAAGACAACAGGCTTCGAGTTCAGTGCCTGCGCCGCCTGTGGTACAAGGAGCTCCAGGTTTGGAATCCTATAGGATCAGTACACCAAGCCCGGTTAGGTCCCCTCCACCACCTCCACCAAGGGACCCTCAAGATGTCGAGAGAGATGTCTTTGCAAAATCCGACAAGTGGTTGCCTAGTTTGCCCACCATTGACTTTACGTCGTGGAAGGATAGGACTTCTGAAGCGCTAGGTTTTCTTACTTGGATGGAGAAGCTGACCAGTTGGGTCGGATTGGGTTCTGAGGTTTTTCCGAACGAGCTCAGGCATGCGATTCGAACAAAGGATGAGGAAATCCTAGGTCAGGATAGGCTGACTGTTGAGCAGCAGAAAAGATCGATTCGGTTGTTGCATATTCTGCGGCAAACGTTTGCAAATCATGACAAGAGTTCTTTGATCTTGCAGAATTATGTGGAAGGAGCAGTTTCTTATCAGCAGTCGGGATTTGTTGCTTTGAGGCTGTTGGCCAAAGAGTTTTGTCTGAAATCTCGGTCTGAGTGTCTGTATTTCAGAGCACAATTGACCAATCAGACTGTGAAAGCTCCAACTATCCCTGAGATTGTGAGAAAGATTGAGTCGGAGCAGCATAAGTATTCGAAACTCTTGAACAGTTTGGATTCGGATGTGCATGCACAAGGACTCGAGCTGCAGGAAGCAGACTTGGTTATGGTTTTGCTTAGAAGTTTGCCAGAAAAGTGTAGAAGCTACTGTCTGCTTCATGGTGATAGTGATTCGTTTGAGGATCTCAAGCGGATTGCTTTGAAGTATGAAGTGCAACAGCGGGTCTGGTCGGAAGGATCTGGTTCGAGGTTGAATCCCGTTCAGACGGATACGAAAGGAAAAGGTGGTGATGAGAAGGGTAACCCTAAAGGAAAGGGTAAAAAGGGTCAAAGAGGTCGAAGCCAGAGTGTACCCAAGAGTGGGACTAAGGGCAACAAGGCGGACGTGGTATGCTTTAATTGCCAGAAGAAGGGGCACTATGCCAGTGAGTGCTGGGCTCCTAAGAAAAAGGAAGGGCAGGAGACGCCAAGCGCGAAAGGTGCTGGTAAATCGACTCCAAGAGCCAAGGCTAAGTCGAAAGGTGGTGCCAAGGGCAAAGGCAAAGGAAAAGGCAAAACAGTTGCTGAAGTGTCTACTGGTGAGGGTGAAGGTGTTGACCTCACTGGAGATCAAGAGTGGACAGAGCCTGAGGCTGAATCTCATGTGAGCTCAGTGTTGCGGCAGCTCAATGAGATAGTTGATGAGGCTAGGCGGGATTGGATTCCACCAGCCCAGGATGACGTTGTGTTTAGCCACGAGGCTTGCCTCAAAGTTCGGATGGCTGAATTGGAGCATAAGATCGAGAGTGATCTCGAGGAGATGCTGGGAAAGGAAGCCCCAAGGTGGGTGAATCTACTGAATGGGCCTCAGGTGAAAGGTGTCAAAAGTTTGTCCAATGAAAATTTGGCAAATTGGTGGCTTATTGATTCTGGAGCTTCGGTGACTGTGATTGCCAAGAAATTTCTTGATCGGTTTTCTGTGGTGTCTAGGACGCCGTTATGCCCAAGTGAGAGGTACTCAGCTGCTAATGATACACCCGTGGCGGTGTTTGAAAGGGTGAAAGTGCGAGTCAAGATGCCTCTGTACGAAGGAAATTCCTATCTTGGAATGGTTCCGGTGATGGTTACCGGGGTTGTAGCTGACGTGGGCCACAATATCTTGAGCACTGAGCACATGGTTGCTGCTGGCTGGGAGGTGAAGTTTTCGAAAGCAGAGATTTCACTGCGCCGGTCGAAAGGAGGATTGGTTGGTTATGGACAGTCCTGGAGCGGATGTCCCTGGATTTACCTGGAAGGTAGGAAAAACCGGCCAAGAAAGTGACCTTTGGAAGGACTCAGGTTAAGATGGATGTGGATGAAGAAGGTTCTTCAAGTCCCATGGAAGTTGGGAATGTCTCAGCTATGACCGTTAAGATGAAGGAGGAGCTCGAAGTTCATCGGATGCCTGGACATATCCCCTTCATGTCTGGTTGTCCTCACTGTCAAATGACAAGAGGAGTGACGCAACATCGAAGAGGCAAGGATGTGAGCAATCGCCCTGTGGAGCTGCAAGCAGATTTTTGTTTCATCAACTTGGTTACTGGTACCTTTGTAAAGGACCAGCCCAATGCTCCAAACATGAAAATTTTGGTGATGACAGAGATGTCCACCAGGATGGTTGGGTGTGCCCTTGTAGGGACAAATGCTGACCACACTTCGACATGGATCAAGTATTGGATGAATGCTTTTGGGTTGACAACTGCCGGATCAGCGGTGTTACTTCGGACTGATAGTGAGACGGCTGTTGGTGCGTTGATTCGCCGGGCAAACCTTGGTATACGAGTTGTGACTCAAAGAGCACCACCGCAGGGACATGAATCCGTTGGAGGAGTAGAAAGGGCTGTACGGACTCTGAAAGAGTTGTTCAGCACGATCAGGCTTGATCTGAGAGCCCAAGGGTATGATATCAAGCGTAGTCCCCGAGCGTTTGAGTATGGGTTGATCTACTGTGCTGCGATGCATAATCATCATTCCGCTGCGTTTGATGGAAGGAAGTCTCCTCAGGAGTTGGTTTTGCAGAGACAATTGCCTGAATGTGCATCCACTTTGATAGGGATGACGGTTCTTGCTGAACTGCCCGATAGTATGAAGAAAACTTCCTTATCAAGGTTTGTGGAAGCGGCTTACTTGTATCCAGAAGTTGGGGGTTTGACGCATGTGGTGAGTTCCTTGGTGAATGGGGTGCCACAGCATTATCGAGCTAAGTCGATTAAGCACATCACTCCATTGAAGGTTGGTTTTGAGCATTGTGAACATTTGCTCAAGGCCTATGATCCTACGGATACGATGGCACCTCCCATTTTGAAAGAAATGGAAGATGGGATACCAATGGAAGTGCAGGGTGATGTTGATAAAGCCTTTGAAGGAAAGGTGTCTCAAGGACCTACCACTGACATGAGTCGTATAGGGCCACCAGCTGCTTGGGTACGAGAGCATGGAGGAATGCCTGGATGTCCAGCGTGTGGTGAGAAACGAGGAAAAGCCAATCACAATGCCGCTTGTAAGCAGAGGTATGATAAATGGTTGAAAGACCAGCGTGAGAGGTTGGTTGTTGAAGGGGAGCCAGGAGTGATTGAAGGTCAGCCAGAACCGGTGAGCAATGCTCCTAAGGTTTCTTCAGAGGCAAGAAGCTCTGAGGATGCGGGGGTACCAAGTGTTGGTACACCTTTATTGAAGCGGCCTAAGACGAGTGATGAACGTCCGAGTGAGGTATTTGAAGAGCCCACAGCGGTATCTAAGTCAGATGTTGTTGATGTGGACATGTTTGAGGATCCAAGTATTCCTTATGAACAGGTTCCTGATGAGGAAATGCCTCCGGGATATTTTGAGGGTGAGGAGCCCATGGAAATTGACAAGGAAGCAATGGAAGGGCCTGAACCCATGAATGTTGAATCTGAGGATGGTTTGCCATCGGTGGGTGATGTTCCGGTTGAGTCAAGTCGTGTGCCAAGACGGTTGGAGCAGGTGCTTCACCATAGGTTGGATGCACCAGAAGGTTTTACCCCTGCTGTTGGGGAATATGAGGCGCCAAAGTTGGCAACTGTTGTGAATGCAGTCCTCATTAACAAGAATTCTGCATTTCCTGAGCAAATGAAGATATGTGGGTCCAAAGTTTGGCTTGCAAAAATGAAAAGTGCGTTATCTGAGTTGGACGGATGTCCTTTGGATGTTCCATCAGCTATGGAGGGTCGACGCACTGAATTGGCGAGCATGGATTCACATAAGGCAGGAAGGATTGTGTCTGCTGAGGAGGCACATGCGTTTGCCAAGAAGCATGGGGTCAAGGTCATTCCTACCAGATGGGTGCTTGGACCTAAGGTTGTGAATGGGAAAGAGGCAGTGCGTGCCCGTTGTGTGGTCCAGGATGTGGCAAAGGGTAGTACTGCTTCGTCTTTGGGTCTGAGTGCGACCACACCGTCGCTTGAGGCATTACGAACTCTTTTGGCCATTGCAGCCAAGGACTCGATGGATATTGCTACATTGGATGTTTCAACTGCATTTTTGCATTCCCCGTTGCCAAAAGGTTCCAAGGCTGTGATTATGTTGCCGCGGGATGTGAGTTCAAGATCTGACTGCTATGCCCCGGCGTACATGATTCTTGATCAGGCGATGAATGGATTGAGGATTGCTGCCAAGGCTTGGAACTTGAAGTTGGCAAATGTGGTGAAGAAGGTTGGGCTGAAGCAGTGTCCCACCGAACCGTCTGTTTTTGAGGGAACCGTGAAGGGAAAAAGGTTTCTCATGCTCTGTTACGTGGATGATTTGATCTTGTGTGGCAGTTCTGAGGCCATTAAGTTGGTCACAGATACTATGAATTCCGAGCTCAAGCTCAAGGAAACAGGGCGCATCACTCAGACTGGGGGAAGGATTGTCTTCTTAGGAAGAGAGATTGAGAGGCAAGGTGAGCATCTTAGGATGCGGGTTCCACCCAAGTATATGGAAACTCTGTTTGAGACAGATTTCTGTAAGGATCTGAAGGTGTTGAGCACTCCTCCAGATCTGGTTAAGATCATTGAGAAAGGTCGTTCTGATCCTGGAAAAGACAGCTTGTTGACGGAGGCTGCTGCGATGCGCTATAGAGCAGTTCTTGGAAGGATTGCTTGGTGGGGTCAGTCTCGTCCAGACCTGGCTCGATGGATGTCGATCTTGTCACAAGGTCAATCGAAGCCCACCGCGTGTTTTGAGCATGCGTTGAGGCAGGTGATTCGGTTTTTGAGAAGCCAGTATCTATGCTGGCAGTATTATGGGCCAGGGAGTGAAATCCCAGATGCAGGACCAGCAAGGATTGACATCTATGCTGATGCGAGTTGGGCGCCGCAAGCGTCTTTGGGTAGAAGATCGGTATCTGGGATTGCCATCTTTTACCGAGGTTGTTTGATCAAAGGGATTTCACGAGTTCAAGGTTGTGTATCCCTCAGCTCGTGTGAAGCTGAGCTGAGATCGATTCTTACTGCAGTGCAAGAGAGTGAAGGGATTGCAACTTTGATTGAGCAACTTGCGAATCGCAAAATGGAGCTGGTGCTCCACACTGATAGTTCATCTGCCAAAGCAGTGTTGTTGAATCGAGGTTTGAGCCGTAGGGTTCGACATTTGGACATAGCAGTTTGCTATTTGCAAGAGCGGATTCAGGAAGCGGGAAGTCTGAAAGTGGTTTGGTGTCCTACCTCTGCTATGGTGGCAGATATTTTGACCAAATGTTTGGGCTTAGAGTTGTTTGGAAGACACCAAGGTGCCTTAGGCATTTTTGAAGATGAGACGGTCCAAAGAGTTCAAATGATCTGCGGTTTTAAGTTAGATGGAAGTGATTTGGATGAGGGTCTTGATTTTGAAAGGGTTTTTGAGCTCTGTGATGAGTCCGATGTTGGACAGCCTGATTGTGAAGCATCCGTCGACCGCAATTCTTTTTGCTCAAGCTCTGGGAGTGACCAGATACCCGCTTTGGGATCTCTTGATCAGTCTTTGGAGATGACTACTGCTGGGCAGAGTCAGGAGGTTGGTGCGCCATTTTGGTGCAAAACTTGCAAGTGGCTCTTCAAGAGTGAGGATTCCTATGGCTTAACCCAAGTCACGGAAGGGTATGTCTGTGGAAAGTGTAAGAATGAGATCACCGTGATGGGATCTGCAGCTCAGCATGCTTTCAACATGCGTGAGAAGGATAAGACCAAGCGATGGGGAAACAAGGGTGAAGGAAAAGGAAGTGCCTCTGACAAGGCACCAATTACACCTGCCCCTTCGAGTGCGGGTGAAGGTGATCCATTTGAGATGGCACCTATCACTCCAGCACCTGGTTGGATGATGGAGACCATTTCATGGTTCTCTGACCTTGGAAGTGGAGAGAGCATGCCGGATTGGTATAATGTCTTGCATGAGGCGGTCTGTCGAAAGGGCCGACCTTTTCGAGATTTGGGTGATGAGTTTGAACGACTCACATCTTTGTTGGATGATGAGGGGAAGGCAAGGTATGATAGCGACTTGGAGTCCTTGAAGCAGCAAAACAAGGATCTCTATGAGGTTCTTCTTAGGACTGGTGACTTTGAAAGGTTGATCGTGGCGATTGATCTTAGAGGCCAGTTTGGGGGCCAGGCTTCGCTTTGGGAAGTGGTGACTAGCACCGGGAATCTCTTTACGACAGTTCCTTGTGGGATCAGTGGTCTGTCCCTGGCGGCATTTGTCTGCGGGTTATGCTACAAGGGAGCTGTCCCTGTGGTGTTGGTTGGTGATACCCTGGATGTCGGCATTCGAAGGATGATGGATCTGTTTTCAATGCTACCAATGATTGGAGCTGAGGTTTGTGTTGATGAGAAAGCGCAAAGGACTCAGCATCCTGGATGGTTGAAGGATTGGCAGAAGACAGAGTGTCTTGCAATGAATGTGGCTTGCAATGGCATCCGTTGGGTTGCTGATTTGATGTGCAGGTCAGTGCCGATTAAGGACCCAAGTGGGGCGCTCCCACGATGGGCCTTTTGGGTCTATTCTAATCTCAAAGTGATTCAGTTTGCCTTGGCAGGCAAAGACCGGACTGTGATGGCGTGTGAGGAGACACGCCCTCAGTTGGACTGGGGGTGTACTTGCTCAATGCACAGCACAAATGCTTACGTGACGAAGCATCAGGTTTATTTGCCGTGGCACATTCTTGTTGATGTATTCACACATTTGAAGAAGCATCAGGATGAGCTGAAAGCTGAGATGCTTCAATTGGAAGCTTTGGTTGCTATGCAGCTCAAACAGGAGCTGAAGCGCAAAGCTGAGGTGCAGGAAAAGGTAGAGCAGGATAAGAAGCCTAAGGTTGAAGAGCCTGCTGTGAAGGCGAGACCTGCTCCATCAGCCAGTGCTATGGCTCCACTTATCTTGACGGAAGAGGCATTGCGTAGGATCTCTGAGATGGTGACTCAGAATCTTATGCAAGCGATGCCCATGTTTGCTGCTATGGGTCAGCCTATTCGGGCGGTGGCACCTACGGTTGCACCAATGGTTGGTCAGGATTCAGCCCTTGCTGATCCTACGGGTAGTGTGGCTACGCGCAAGGATGAGTTGGAGGAGATGCAGGTAAGGGCTCGGGAAGGCCGTGAAAAGGTGCTTTCCGAGGCCATGAAGAAGGCTGATGAGCCTAAGGTCGATGAAAAGTCTGTGGAGAAAAAGGCTGATGACAAGCCTGGGGATGCAATGTGATGGTCTTCGACCATTTTTGAGGAGAATCTTGATGATCTCCTTCGAGAAGGTTGTGGAAACCTTATGGTTTTTCTGTAGCTGTTTAAGGCCGTGGCATTCGGTGCCGCAATGGCTTCTTTTGACTGCACGAAGTTGCAATCAGCGCTTGTGACTGCACGGTGTGGCAATCATTGCATGTGACTGCGAGTTATGGCCCTACAAAGGCCAAACAATGGTTTTCGTTATTTCTGGAAAGCTGGGATACAGTCTGGGACTGGTGGCTGTTTACGCAGCCAATATGCTGGAACTGGAAGTTTTCGTTACTGGCGACTGGAGTTTTCGTGGTCCCTTCGGACCTCCTGTGAGTTGGGAACGCGGCGTTTTTCTACCTGACTGAAACGAGGTTGTGGTTTTAGACTAGGTCTTGGAGAGGAACTGAGTGTTTCTGAGAGCCTAGCTGGAATTAGTTTGACACGTGTTTTCACCACGACCTGAGTTACCTCAGGGTCTGCATCTTTTTTTTTAATCAAAGATCGGCTGCCTGGTTTGTTGTTTTCTGGTTTCGGGCGGCGAGTACGCACCAAGGGAATGTGGCCGGGGCATCCCCCTAGTGCCGAAGGGCCGAGGTTTTTGTTGTTTGTGGTCTTTTTGAAGATCTTTGAAGAAGCCCTCAGCAAAATGCGGGGGGTGTAAGATCGTCTGTGAGTGAAACTGGTGAGAAGAAAGTGCCTTTCAGGTGTTTTTGCTTCGGGAAGGGTTTCTAAGTTTGCTGGTTGGGAATCTTGATGATCCCAAGGTTTTGGCAAGGTATCTTGAGGATACTAATGGTTGGGAAACCTTCCTTTGATGTTTTGGAAGTACCTTTGAAGATCTTGGTGAGTTCAAAGTGTACTTGAATTTTGGTTAGCTTTCAGGACTCCTTTAAGGATCCTAAGCTATATGTTTGAAGCTCACAAGATTTACTCTGTAAATCTTGCTGTGCTTAATGCCCAATACGCTAATTCGTTTGTTCTAATTCGTTTTCACACTTAGTTGTGAATTCTCCAGCACTCCGCAACCTTTGGCTCAAGGCTGTGTGACAAAGACTTGCAGCTGTCCGCTGTGACTTGTTGTTTCCAGGGGAAAAGGTCTAGAGGGACCTTAAGTTTTTCACGACCGATTGCGACAAAGCGCTACATCGTCTTATGTGTTATGTTAACTCAACTATTCACCACAAGATGAGTGGGTTTATTGGGGATGACATTAAATCTTGTAAACTGTGGTTGTTCGCAGACAGTGATCACGCCGGCGAACACGACAACAAGAGTACCTCAGGAAGTTTTCTTTGTCTGGTTGGCCCCAATACTTATTTCCCGCTATCAGCGTTTAGCAAGAAACAAGCAAGCATAGCTTTGAGCTCAACCGAGGCCGAGGTAGTTTGCGCCAACATAGCTCTCAGATCACTGGGGCTTCCTTCTTCCGCAATTTGGAGCGTGCTTTAGAACGCGGGGGGAGTGGGTAAGGAAGCAAACAAGCCCACGGCTCTCGGGAGAGACGCCAAAAAGATTAGTTGTTCAAAGCACCCAGACGGTTCACTATCTAAGGTTGAGTATGAGGGTAGAAACCTCCTCCCTGATGGTAGGATTGTTGAAGTATATACATTCAGTAAGCCCAATACCCCTGTCGAGCTTACCACTCACCCTTTAAGAGACGTTTGGCTGCTCCAGAAGGGTAACTGGGTTCAGGCACAAGAAGTCGTGGCGTGGGAAGAACTTAGTTGCAGGACATATCAACCACCCACTGGCGTGGATGCCGTCATGTTGGTCTACCGTAGATCGGGGGCTGACTACAGGCGCCATGCTGAGGCTGAAGCAATGCTTCACCTTGAGACGTTGGGAATCAGGGATTCGGGGGATATCAGTTTGAACGCCGAGACCCCATTGCCAGCAACAAGGATTACGGGTTGATAATGGCTGCTCCTCACTCCGTCCAACCTGTTGTACTTGAGGACAACCAGGCGACTATTAGAATTTTGGAGTCAGGTAAATCGCCAGCCTTCCGTCATGCCGACAAAGCTCAGAGGATCAATTTAGGATGGATATCTGAACAGTTCCGTAGGAAACATTATGCGGTTGCCTACGTGAGTACCACTCTTCAAGCTGCAGATATCCTAACCAAGCCTTTTACAAGCGCCGACAAATGGAACAAAGCCCTCAACTTATTGTCCATACGCAGAGCCGAACAGCCAACGAGGAAAGCTTCTGCTGCACCGACGGCTGGCGCCTGTCGCAGCACAAGGCCTGAAGCTCAATTCAGTCGCCTTATTATTGAAATTTGCTGTGGACCAACATCCATCTTAGGTGAAGTGGCTAAAGAGAAATACCCCGAATGTGAAGTGTTGAGGATCACAAAGAATGAGGACCTTAACAACACCGATACTCGGAAGAGTATTCTCTCCAAAGCCAAATCCTATGCAGCTGTTTCTAAGCCTATCCTAGTGTGGGCCAGTTTGCCCTGCACGGGGGGATCAACGTGGTCCCATCTCAACCTAACTATCGAAGGCAATCGAGAAAAGGTTCTTGCTGCGAGGAAGTTGTTCACCAAGTCATGGGCATCCTTTGTTGACTTATCGTGTGGTCTCGACAGGATTGGTGCTCAATATGCTATTGAATGGCCTAAGAACTGTGTCTACTGGTCATGGGATCGAATACGCAAATGGCTTGAATCCCGCGAGTTATCCGAAGTCACTTTTGACGGGTGTAGACTTGGCCTCAAAGATTCGCATGGCACTCCTGTCAAGAAACCGTGGAGAATCGCTACATCATGCAAAGCCATCGTGAAAGCTTTTAAGAATAAAACATGCAGAGGAGGTCATAGTCATGCCAAATGTCCGAAGGAATCGGAAGACTATACTCCCAAATTCGCATCGTTGGTGCACCAGGCTTTTGCATTGCAAGCTGCAGAGCGTAGGCAAACCCGCTGCGCCGTCGCAGCACTCCCAGCTCAACCAGCGACCCCAGCTATTCCCTTTGCTCTCCTATCCGCCGAGAAAATGGCTTCTTCATCCTCAGCGGCTGCCTTCCTTGCTGACGCGGCATCTCCCGACCAGGAGAGGATGCAGGCGAATATGCGCAGGTTCTTGCAGCGCTTGGATGAGAACCGCCCGGCGGGAGCCAGGGCCAATAAGCAAACTCCGTCTTGGCTCATCGAAGCACTGACCAAGATTGAGGAGCCACCCGCTGACGCGGATGACCAGGAAAGGTTTCTTGGGATTATCCCTGTCACTCAATGGCGTGAGCTCCGGGAGGAGTTTCCTTCAATGGCCTGGATTATGCTTGTGGACGTCTGGTATCGCCAGCACGGTGTGTCAATGACGATCCCCAATCGCACGATCACCGACACCACCCTGGCGGGCTGGTCATGCCGGATGCAGGAGTTCATCGAAGACGTGTCAGTGTTGGCATGGGGACCAAGGAAGCAAGACTCGCTCTTGGCTACGCAGAAGTACGACATCTGCCATCGCCTTGAGCTCATCCACAAGGAACAGGCTCCTTCCCCATCTTCGCTGCCTCGGTCGAACTCCTGGCGGAGTTTTATACCCCTGCCTTTGAACGCATTCCGCCTCCTGAGGCTGACCAGGAGAGCTGTGTCATTGTGGGTGACTCGGCGCTGGCGCTTTGCACGCCGGGTAATCAGAAAAACACCATTAAGGCAAAGTACACCTGTCTTGACCGCCTCCGGGAGGAGTGCGCCAGATCCAGGTCTTGCGTCGGGAGCACGGTAATGGACATGCATTGGGGGAAGGATCTTCAGACCCTCATCAATGGCGTTTACCGCGCTAGAATCCAGCTCCCTGATGAAGGCGAATCTGGCTACCACCTCGTGCTGGTTTGGAGCGGAAACGACGTCTACGGCATCTACGGGTACCTTGGCTTTACGTGGCACCACGTGCACCCCTGGGTCGTGCAGACCGAGGAGATGATCAAGAAGGCGGAGCACTGGCCCGCCAAACAGAAAGCCATTTTGCTACAGACCGTGGAGGCAGTCATCCGACTCCGGAAGGAGCCGCGCATCAAATCTGTGACCGTCGTGATGACAAATCAGAACGTGGGATATGGTCTTCCTGAGGCCATGGACCGCGAGATGGGCTTCTTCGCAGACCGCCTAAGGGATTATGGCGTCCGAGTCATTGACTCGTTTCCACTTCCTTCCGAGACCTCGAAGGTGGACATCTATCACGCAGAGTATACCCCGGACAACATGGCCTCATTCGTGACCTTCTACAAGGCGATGATGGCGGGGATTGCGACCGACGAGGTCATCAAGGCTCGCAGAAACCAGTTCCTTCTGCGCCAGAGATCCGTCGTTTTCTCAAATGCATTCCGCTTGGCAAGAGAAGTTTCCATGGCCCAGGTTCGCACGATGAACTTGGACGATATGGAACCTCCACCCGCTGACGCGGAGTGCCCCCCGGACGAACGGGTACCAGAAGAAGAGATCGTCTTCGAGGGCCCCATCATGCACGAGATCCCGGAGATTCAGCACTTCAATGAGGAAGGCGGACAGGAGTTGACCGCCCACGACCTCGCGTGTCTGAACCCATCTCCGGGAGGAGATGATGTTATTCACCCCGAATTTGATCTCTCCATCCCTGAGGTTGCCCGCGTCGCTGAAATCGTAGAAGCAGCCGACTCAATCATTGACGATGAGGCAGCCAAGACAATTGAGGCGGAGGACGTCGAGATCGAGCAGATCCTCTTCAGTCAGCCCAACATGGTCCTGGAAGATCACATGCTGTCGAACAAGGAGGGAATGCCGTCAGCCCTTCCAAAGACTGCGCCGCCGGATGAAGGCAGATTCTTTTCGGGGCCTGCCATGGAGTCCGCGTCATCGGCGCTGCCTGACAGCTCACCGTCAGCAGCATCGTCCGCGACGGGGACGTCGCGTGGTGTAGCAGGTCCAAAGCCCGTGGCTAAGAAAATGGGCGCAAAGAAGCCGCGCCAAGTCACGGAACAGTGGATCTTGTGCAACCAGATCGAAGACCTTCCCGACAACCACTACTGGATGACCGCTCCCGCTCGTGAATGCCTAAGCAAGAAAATGACCTTTATCGTGAGGGGATGGTCCAATACGAAGAAGGGTACGCCCCGGGTCCAGTTTGACAAACAAGGTTCTGTCGCGTGGTCGGACTTCCTTGATGCTCTTGCACAGATTTGGAACGGCCTCCGCATGTCCCAGGTGTTCGAGTGCCTGCTCCATTCGGATAAGGTCAGGTACGAACTTCTCATTCGCTCCGACCCGAGCTTGGAAGAGCTCGAAGTTCTCAAAATCCGCTCCGTCCAAGGACATGGAGGTGATCTGCTCTCTGATGAGATGGACCTCTCTGAGATTCACAAGAACATCTTCGTTCTCTCAGACAATTGGAGGCCAACTTTGGGGCAGAGACCACCCGTGGGGACACAGGGTTTTCTTCACCAGAACTTCGACACAATGCCAGTGATGGGTTACCACGCTACCAAGCTTCGCAACTTTGAATCTGTTGTGAAGTATGGTCTGTTTCCAGGTGGCCTTTCGGCGGACGGGAGTCCTGGCCGCGTCTTTGTGATGATGTCCGCTGAACCAGAGTGGATTCGCAAGGATAATCGTGGTGCCAGGCAAACCGCCGACATCGAATTTGTCATCGACCTGCAGCTCCACGCACTCGAGGGAGGCAGAGTGATGGAGACAAAGATTGGCGTCTTGCAGACTGCCGACTGGGTCTCAAACCGTCATCTCATTTATGCCTATCATCGAGGCTCGGGAGAGCCTTTCTGGTTCAACCGTGCGTATGAGCCCCTTCGCAAAAGGGTCAAGTAGGCGGCAGACACTTTCAAGAAGCACGGCCACGTTCTCCCCATTTTCAACGAGAGAGATGAGCAAGCCATTCGCACAAGCCCCCACGGCAATTTGATCGATGGCTGGCTCTACTCCGACAACAACGAGCGATTCCTCGAATGGTCCAGGAGTGCAGCGCAGCACGTTGTCGAGACTCGCGAGCCATATGTAGTGGCTTCGACCGCCTTTGAGGTCGAGATTCCCATTCGCGACGCTCGTGGCAACGTGCGGCGCGAGCTGCATAAACCTGAACTGCCTCTGGACTCCTACTTGATCCAAGACCCCAGGTATTCCATTTACAAGGAGACCAACAAGGCAAACAAGGATGTGTGCGTCGCCAACTGGGGAGTTGGTTTGTTTGCGTGGCCCGCGAGATTGAGACAAGGCCTTAAGCCGCATGAGAGGACCGAGCAGAAACTGTGGTCCATCAATGAGCTCGCCCTGGTCCTCGAGCCACAAGGCGACTTGGCCAACGCCCTTTCCACCTTCTTGGAAAAGGCTGCCGCCGCCCGGGAGGGCAGGCCGATTGATTTCGTGAAAATGTCTCCGAATTATGACATCAATACCAATCGCCTTCGCTCTCAGCAACGGGAAGGGGACTTCCGCGATGTGAACTCCGCAGGATCCACTTTGCGTCAACGGTGTCATCAGGTGAAGAAGAAATCGATCAACAACAATGACACCACCATCTCGGATGTGATGCATAAACGACCCTTTGAGGCTTCCAACTATGCTGCCAAAGGACTGAGTATCACATCGCTAGCCCAGATCGAACGCCTGGCGGCTGTTCGTCTCCCAGACACTGGGATGATGAAGGATGAGCGCGACACACGCAACCCAGATGGTCGCATCACCATGGCGTGGAAGATCGGCGATCGGGAGATCTCTGAATGAAGACTGCCTCATCAGCTTCCAAGACAAGTTCTTCACGATCGATGAGATGGCGGTGATCCTCCACGCGGTCAACAAGACCAGACCTCGATACCCATTCACCATCCTCGGCTATGATGGTAAGAGGTATGAGTTCGCTGACCGGGAGGTTAGTTTGCTGATTGCCAAGCTCGCCGACTTCTTCAGCAGCCAGCTTCCTCTTTCAGTACCTGAGAAGGAGAGAGACGACCGGCTCCAGCTCCCCACCATCATGCTGTCAAGGCCACTTGATGACATTCCCGAAGGCCTTGCAGGGTTGGGAGAAAGACAGCTGTTCGCCTTGCTTCTGCACCGCCCGCCGGGAGGCGAGGCCGATCTCCTACAGCTGCCAACATCGAGCCAAAGCCAAGGCCGGGAGAGGACGATCGGCAAGCCCATTTGTGGGCCAGGGCCGAGGAAGATCCTCCTCTGCTAGACAGCCATCGCTGCTTGAAACGGATCAGCCCGGTGTTCTGCTGGCAAGGCCGCCTATGTCAGGAGCGGGCTCTGGTTGCCTCGTCGCAGGCTCCGCATTTGCGGAGGGAGCGGCGAGGTAGCCTGTTTTCCTGATGGAGACAGATCATGGCCTGCCTCCACCTCCAGTTCGTCATGTCACTGAGTACATTTCCGCCGATGAATGGGATGCGATCAGAGCCGGCACCTACGGCAACTTTGCGCCTAGAGAGCGGACACGCAGTCGTACTCGTGATGGCGCCGCTGCCGCAGCAGCAACGGAGGGAGGGTCCCGGCCCCAGCTACACCGCCGGGAGGTGATGACAACCATGGTCAGCAGTTCATTGGACTCCAGAATGTGCCCAGGTCTGCAGACAATGTTTCGATTGGCCGCATCCTCCAGGTCCGTGACCGGCTGCTGCAGATTCTCGATGATCACGTCCAGAATCACGACGGCCTCGCCCGAACCATTACTCTCGTGCAGAGGCGTATATCTGGGCGGTCTGAGCGCTCGTGACAACTTCCGAGTGCCAATCGATCGGGTCATTACCTGTGTCCCTGACGCTGAGGACCCCAACCGCTTTTGGCCCGTACCAACGGTGGAGCAGGTGCATTGGTATCTCCGCGGCTGGTCCCAGCACTATGTCATCGATGGACAGCGTCGGCAGGCATACTAATCGCCGCCCGGGAGGGTAGGCTTAATCTTTGCCATCTCCAACATTGCGGCATCGATTATGACCTGCCCAAACGCCGGCTTCAACTGAGTGCTTAGATTTAGCGAGCACCTTTTGCATGCGCCTCTCGGGAGAGATGGCTGTTTCTGTCGATCAGTGTTATAGCCTTCTACTCCTGCGTTGCGTGCATTGCCGTACAATTTTGCCTATCATGCTTAAAGCATCGAAATAAGTACACTACGTACTTTTGAGCGTATGGCAATCACCTCCCTGGCGGGACGGTCTATCTGTTTTTCTCGCCTGTAGGTGGTAGCCGTTGCTCATGTCTAAAGTAGAGCTGTGTAGTTTCTGTTGAGTTCCGCCCACCCGTTGCACTGATGTGGCGCGGGGGGTGTTGAAACTAGACATGTACTTTGCTCTACTATGGCTCAAGAAAAAGTGTGTGTTTGCATGCTATTGTGTTTTGGGGTTCGCTGCTGCATAACCTTAAAACTTTAATCCCAAAACCCTTAAACCCCAAACCCCCAAACTCTAAACCCCAAACCCACAACCCCCCCCTAAACCCTAAATCCCAAAAGCCACTTGAACCCTAAAGTCCAAACCCGAAACCCTAAATCCAAAACCCCTGACCGCTAAACCCAAAATTCACAAACCCTAAACTGAAAATCCCGACCCCCTAGCCCCTAAGCCCTAAATCCTAAACCCTGCGGAGAAAAGGTCCGAAAAAAATACATAAAGCGGAAACCCTAAATCCCAAACCTCCAAACCCTAAATCCTGAATCCAGGACCTCTAAACCCTAAATCCCAAACCCCAGACCCCTAAACCCCAAACCCCCAAACTTTAAACCGTAAACCCAAAACCCCCAAACCCTGAACACTGAATCCAAAACCCTTAAGCCCTAAACCCTAAATCCCAAATCCCCAACACGCTAATTCCAAAACCCCTAAACCCTCAATCCTAACCCCCTGAACCCTAAACCCTAGACTCCAGACCCCTAAACCCTAACTCCACAAGCCCCAAGCCTAACCTTAAATCCCAAGCCCCTAAACCCTAAACTCTGAATCCAAAACCCCTAAACCCAAACCCCTAAACCTGAAACCCAACCCCTAGACCAAACCACCCAAAACCCTCAGCCCCAACTCCAGAACCCTTAAAACCTAAACCCTAAATCCAAAACCCTTGAACCCCAAACCACCAAACCTTAAACCCTAAATCCCAAACTTGGAAGCTTAAATCCCAAACCCCTAAAGCCTAAATCCAAACCGCCTAAACCCTAAACCCTAAATCCCAAACCCTTAAACCGTAAACCTTAGATCCCAAACCTAAATTCTAAATCCAAGACCCCTAAGCCCTCAATCCAAAACCTTATCCAAAACCCACAAACCCTAAACACCAAATCCAAAACCCTGAAACCCTAAATCCAAAACACCTGAACCCTAAACCTGAAATCCAAAACCCCTAAACCCTAGTTCCCAAACCCCGAGATGCAAAATCCCCAAACTTAAACCCTAAATCCAAAGCCTCTAAACCCTAAATCCAAAACCCCCAAACCGTAAATCCAAAAACCTTAAACCCTAAATCCCAAAACCCCCAAACCCAAAACCCCAAACCCCCAAACCCCTACACCCTAAATCCAAAACCCTTGAACCCTAAATCCAAAACCCCTGAACCCTAAACCCTAAATCCCAAACCCTTGAACCCCAAATCCAAAACCCCGAAATCCAAGACCTCCAAACCCTGAACTCTAAATAAAAAACCACTGATCCCTAAACCCTAAACCCAGAATCCCTAAACCCTAAACCCTAAATCCTCAAACTCCCCTGAACCCTGAACCCTAAATCCCAATCCCCTAAACCCTAAATCCGAAACCCCCAAACCCTAAATCCCCAAACCCTCAAACCCAAACCCCAAACCCCCAAACCCCTACACCCGAAATCCAAAACCCCAAAACCCTAAATCCAAAACCCCTGAACCCTAAACCCTAAATCCCAAACCCTTGAACCCTAAATCCAAAACCCCTGATCCCTAAACCCTAAACCCAGAATCCCTAAACCCTAAACCCTCAAACTCCCCTGACTCCTGAATCCAAAACCCCTAAACCTTAAATCCAAAATTCCTAAACCCCGAACCCGAAGCCCCCAAACCCCTGAACCCTAAACCCTAAATCCAAAACCCCCAGACCCTAAGCCCTAAATCCAAAACTCCCAAACCCTAAATCCCAAACCCCTGAACCTTAAACCATAAACCCTAAAACCCCAAACCCTGAGCAGTAAACCCCAGAACCCTAAAACCCAAACCCCCAAACCGTGTATCCAAAACCCCCAAACCCTAAACCCTAAACCGAACCCCCCAAACCCTAAATCCAAAACCACTGAGCCTTAAACCCTAAATCCAAAACTTCTAAACCCTAAATCCAAAACCTCCAAACCCTAAACCCAAAAATTGAAAACCCCTAAACCCTAAATCCCAAACCCTTAAACCCTAAATCCAAAACCCCCAGACCCTAAACCCAAAACCCCTAAACCCTAAACCCGAAATCCAAAATCCCCGAAACCCAAAACCAAAACCCTCGAACCCTAAATTCAAATCCCCAAAGTCCAAAACCCCCAAACCTTGAACGCTAAATCCAAAACCCCAAAACCCCTAAATCCAAAACACCCAAGCCGTAAACCCCAAACCCAGAACCCGTAATCCCTAAACCTTAAAAAATCCACTGAACCCAAAATCTCAAACCCCTAAACCTAAATCCCAAACCTCCAAACCCTAAATCCAAACCCTTAAACCCTAAATCTCGAAACCCTAAACCCTAAACCCCAAACCCCGAAATCCTAAACCCTAAATCCAGTCCAGAACCCCAAAACCCTGAATCCAAAACCTCTGAACCTTCAACCCTAACTCCAAAATCCTTTGAACCCTAAATCCAAAACCCCGAAATCCAAAAACCCCCAAACCTTGAACACTAAATCCAAAACCCCTGAAGCTTAAATTCCTAAACCCTAAGCCCAGAATCCCTAAACTGAAGGCTTGGGCCGCCTACCTACACTGCTGGGCGGCGCCTATTGGTCCTGCCAGACCGGAGGGTAACCTCCCGGCTCATCTAGCAGCGCTCTCTACTATAGAGCGTAGCTCTACAATTAAATCTCCAGCCATTGAGGTTTTTCGGGATGGTTTCAAAAGGAACCCTTGAACCTTTCCTGGGGGTGCAGGGCCCCTGCTGCGGCAGATTTCTGCGACAAGGCTCCTGAATCTGCTGGGACTTTTCAAGAGGCCCTCTGCCTGCAGTGCCGGTCCAAGAGACCCGGCTCCCATGCTGAAGGGCAGGCCTGGTCGAGAGCCTTCAGAGACCTGCGGAACCTTTCACAGCCTTTCCAGGCCTAACGGCTGCTAGGCTTTTTAATGGCAAAGTTGTTCAATCCTCCGGCACCTTTGACGCATGTCTTTTTAAGTGCTTGCGCCTGTAAAGGCTTTGTGATTCGTAAATAGATCCACATGTGGAGGCCTAGCTACCCCTGCGTGTTGCTCAAATCCTTCTGAAAATCCGAAACTTGAGAGTGCCTTTTGCGGCGGCGGCGTGATGACGGCCTTCAAGGCTCTGCAGGACCCTTCACAGACTAAAGACTGCCTGGCGTTTAAATTGCAAGGTGTTTCAACTCTCCACCGCTCCTGAAGGATCTCAAAGTTTTTAAGCGCGTGCGCCTGTGCTTTAGCCTGCGCGCCGACCCAAGAGATCCACGCGAGGAGGCCGGCCAAGGCCTCCGCTACCCTTATGCATTGCTCAAATTCTTTCTCTGAAATTCTGAAACTTGGGAGTGCTTTCTGTCGCCTCCCAACTGCCTGCCAGGCACCTCACCCATGCTTCACCTCCAATCCCGGCTCAGAGGGCCGGCTTTCAGAGATCTCTGTCAGGGCTTGAGGTTTGCCAAGTTTCAAAACTGTCCAGGCCTTCGGGCCCAATGCTCTGAAGGTTCCCAGCAATTTTCAAGCGTTGGCATGCGCAAAGCTTTGTGGACTTCATCCTGTACACCAACCCAAGAGATTCACGTGTGGAGGCTGGCCAAGGCCTCCGCTACCCCCATGCGTTGCTCAAATCTTTTTGCCCCGCATCTAGTGTGGGGTTCTAATTATTTGGATGTGTCGCTGTCCGGCGCCCGCAGCGTGCTCTTCCGTCGCGCAAACATTTTGGACGCGCTGGGATTTTTAACGACTCGCGCTCTCGCTCGAGACGTCTTCAAAAAAGTGAATGTTTTGATGTCCTTGATGGATCCAGCTGAGAGGCCAGATTGCCTTTAAAGTAGTCTTGCTAGGGGGGGTCGAAACGAATTAGACGACCCCCAGATTTTTGAAAATCGCGCTCTCGCTCGAGACATCCTCAAAAAATCGCGTTTTTCGGACTTTAGCAAATATCCAAAATTGCACACTCTTGCGAGACAGTTGGCGTTTTTTAGCCTCTGAACATCTTCGTGTCCTCTAAAATCGCGCTCTCGCTCGAGACGTCTTCAAAAAAGTGAATGTTTTGATGTCCTTGATGGATCCAGCTGAGAGGCCAGATGGCTCGAAACGAATTGGACGACTCCCTGACTTTCAATAATCGCGCGCTCGCTCGAGACGTCCTCAAAAAATCGCGTTTTTCGGGGTTTATAAAATATCCAAAATTGCGCTCTCGCGCGAGACAATTCGATTTTTTTGAGCCTCTGAACATCTTCGTATCTTCAAAAATCGCGCTCTCGCTCGACGTCCTCGACATTTCGTCGATTTATCTTCTCAAGAGTGAGGTTCTTGGGGGGCGTTTTGGTACAGATTTGGTATAGGATTCGTCGGATTCGTTGGTCGTTTAAGGAACAATTTCTATACCAATTCTATACCAAACTGATCCGCTCAAGATCGGTCTCTTTTGACGAAAATCGTGCTCCCGCGCGGAGCGTCCTGAAAATTTTGAAGAAAAACGCGCTCCCGCACGGAGCATCGGGCTCCCGTGTGGAGCGTTCTGAAAATTTGAGAGAAATCGTGCTCCCGTGCGGAGCGTCCTGAAAATTTTGAGAAAAATCGGGCTCCTGTGCGGAGCGTCCTGAAAATTTTGAGAAAAATCGGGCTCCCGTGCGGAGCGTCCTGAAAATTTTGACGAACGTCGGGCTCCCGTGCGGAGCGTCCTGAAATTTTTGAAGAATCGCGCTCCTGCGTGGAGCGTCCTGAAAATTTTGACGAACATCGCGCTCCGGTGCGGAGCATTCAGAATATGTTGGACGTTTGCTCGGTGCTTGAGAAGATCTGAGCGATGCTTGACGAGATGCGGGCGGTGATGGATGAGATCCGGATCGCGAGCTTGGTTGTTTTCGTTTCGTTGTTGCGATTTTGCGAGGTAGTTCAGCAAATCTTTTTGCGTGATGTGTGAGGTAAGGTCTATCGTGTCTGCCTGGAGGCCTTGCCCGACGCGCATCTGGTGGAGCAGGAGCACTGTGCGCGTCTGCAGTGTGCGTGTGCTGTGGTTCGGTGTTTCAGAAGATCTGAGCGATGCTTGACGAGATGCGGGGGTGATGGATGAGATCCGGATCGCGAGCTTAGTTGTTTTCGTTTAGCTTAGCTGTTGCTTGGATTCGCCCGAAAGCTGCTGAAAATGAGTCTGTGGCAGTGTGTGGCTCTTGGGAAGTTGATTAAATCTTTTTGCGTGATGTCTGAGGTAAGGTCTATTGCATCTGCTTGGGGGCTTGGGGGCCTTGTGCGAGGCGCATCGAGTAGAGCACGTGCGCCGTATGTCTCTTCAGCGTGCGTGTGCTGTGTTTGTTTTGGATCCTTTGTTGTTCGCAGGGTTTGAAAGCGTGATGCAGTCGCATGAAGTCGTCTGCTTGATGGTGCCGCTTCCAGGTGCGGCCGCTCAGTCAAGGGAGCCGACCGAAGGCAGGGTCGCTCGAGAAGCCCCTTACTCCTGCGGGGGTAAAGGCAAAGGCAAGGGCAAAGGACAGCAGAGCAAGACGAGGTTCATTGCCATGCCGGGCGCTTTGAAGGGTTGCAACTCTCACACCTCAGAAGGAAACCCGATTTGTTATGGGTTCAACCTAGGCACCTGCCAGAACCGGGTTGAGCAGAACAAATGCGAACGCGGCCTTCACATCTGTGCCTGGCCGAAGTGCGGCCTGATGCATCCAGCGATCAGGTGTCCCAAGCGCCCGAAGGGGGCGGAAACGGCAATTGACTAGAAGTGCTGCGCCCATCTCTGAGCCTTGAAACCGACGGGCCTTGAGTTCAGAAGACTTGTCCGAAGGGGCCGCAAGTGTGCCCGACCTCAATTTTGCCTTTGTGCGTGCGCCCAGCATCAGACTTAATTCGTTTGTTTGATCCTCTTCCTCCAGATCCCGTGAGCAGGCCTTCGGTTGTGCCAGGCGCAACAGCCTTTGCGTCAGGAGCCTTTGTGAAGGGCGGTTTGGTGGGGACCAAAAACCAATCTGAAGCGTTTCCCGGTGACAACACAGGTTTTCTGTGAGGCCGTGAAGATGGCCGCCCCGGGTTTCATGTTTACATCTATCACTGTGACCAGCGAGGTGAGGGTCGCCTAAACCACCTAAACCCGAAGGGCAGAGGGCAGAAGCACAGGCGGGCGAAGGGGACCTAGATTCACTGGCGCAACCTGGAGCACGCGGGAACCGGCCAGGAGGCCCCTAAAGGCTACCAGAAGGCACTGCTTGGAATCCAGGCTCAGCTCGTCCAGGCTCGGCAGTTCAAAAGAAAAAGAAGTGCGGAATTTGCTCTTCAACAACCAACAACCGAAAAGCTTTGGCTGTCGCTGGGTAGCCACAGTGGCCTGGGCTTGCGCAGATGCCATGGGGCTACGGCTTGGAAACCAACACGGCCTGCATAGACCAGCAGACGCCACGTGTATCTCTTGCAAAAGAGGAAAGGAAACTCAGCCTCCTTGGCGGTGTCAAAGTCCGTTACTCCGCCTCTCTTGCTATGGCCCCAAGGCTCGTGAGGGTGCAAGTTGTCGCACTCAGCCGCCGTGTCACACAGCTCCCGGACGCTGCTCAAGCATTTGGGCCTTGCGTCTCGAACTGCCGCGCGCGCACGAGTGATAGTACACACGAAAATGTTCCTGGACAAGGTGGCAGTACGACTCTGAATACCAGGAAAGGCTACGCGCAGGGTTTTCTATGCACCAGCCCACGGCCAGCGCGTGCAAGAAAAGAGTAAATTGCCCCCTTAACATAAATGGAGTTGGCAGACTCAACCTTTGCCTGTTCAACGGCAGGAAGATTATCTAAACCCCATGGCTGCATCTCAGAACGCAGAGGCGGGGGCCCCCGCTCTGCATTGGACGACTAGAAGCTGTGCCACGCGGCGGCGAAGCACGCAAAGCCAGAAGCATCCGTGCCAAGGTGATTCTAGCAAGAAAATCCCATGAGGCCTCCTTACGCAAGTCAAACTTGACAATGGCAACCAGAGACCTACGCCGGTTCCCTTCATGATCAACCGCCATCACGTCAAATCCCGCTTGCTTCACGCAGGCTGACAGCTGGGAGTTTCCACTGCGCGCAAAGAGAAGCGCAAGTCAAACTTGACAATGGCAACCGCCAGGGACCTACGCCGGTTCCCTTCATGATCAACGGCCCTCACGTCAAATCCCGCTTGCTTCACGCAGGCTGACAGCTGGGAGTTTCCACTGCGCACAAAGAGAAGCGCACGTCAAACTTGACAATGGCAACAACCAGAGACCTACGCCGGTCCCCTTCACGATCAACCGCCGTCACGTCAAATCCCGCTTGCTTCACGCAGGCTGACAGCTGGGTGACCTGAGACTGGCGAGGTCTCGGAAGGAGCCTTGCGCAGAGACTAGGTCCGGGCTGAAGCGCGGCTCTCTTGTTGGCGCACAGAACTTGGCGTACGGAGGCTGAGTGAGGCGTAGGTTGCAGATCTTGCAGAAATGGAGGGCGTGGGCTGACACTGACAAGGATGCTGAAGCTGCCTTACATGCCTCTTTGAACCGGCTCTGAGGAAGGTCCTCAAGGGTAAGAACCTGTCCCTTTTCAGAAGGGTGTGCCGAGACCTCGAGTGGCCGGATGTGAGTCCATTGTGGATGAAATGCAGAATGGCTTCATGCTTGTCGCAAAGGCGCCGATCATGGGTGTGTTTTGGACTTGGACCCCAAACCATCTACTCTTACGGAAGAGGAGCTAATGGAGCATGCCAAATATGTCAGGCCAGCCTTGTGGACCAAGATCTCGGAGGCGAGGATCGATGATGATTTAAAAGCTGTGTGGGAGCAGACGCTGGCGGAAGCAGGTGAGGCTGCGTGGCTTGACGGCCCTCATGACTGGCAGGCGCTCTCGGACAAGTTTGGCAAAGACTGGCTCCCCTGCTGCAGGTTTGGCCTGCGGCAGCGCAACAAACTGAGAGCAACAGATGACCTTAGTGAGTCGGCAGTCAACCAGGCCTGGGAGGTCATGGAGCGCATCTCACTGCGTGCCCTCGACAAGATCAGCTGGCTGTGCGTGGCTATCATGAAGGTCGTGGCCTCCATCGGTGACTTGATGCTCAGAAAATCTGATGGTGCTGTAATCTCTGGACCGGTGCACCCTTACATTCCAGTCAAATTGCAGTCTCCTTCGCGCTGTGATCCCATGCTGAAAACAGTGGACCTTAAGGCTGCTTATAAACAATTTGCGTAGTGAGCATTAGAGATTTTCGGGACGGGGTTCCGAAGCGCTTCGTGAACCACGTGCTCCCATTTGGAGCCCTGGCTTCAGTGGGGCAGTTTAATCGCATCTCAAAGCTTGGCAGAGGATCAATGGGAGCTTCTTCTGATGACTTCGTGTTATTTCGATGATTTCCCAGCGGTGGAGGTGGCTGCCTTGGCCGATAACCGCAACTCCACGGTTCAAGGATCTCTTCGGCGTGGTCTGGGCCACAGACAAGGATATGCCTTTCGCTCTGGGTGTCCCTTTGGACGTGTCAGATCCCCAGAGGTCGGTGGTCAGGATCAGCAACAAGCCGGACCGGGCAGTGGAGATCGCTGCCTCCATTGACAGCGTGCTGGAGGTGGGCAAGGTTGATCCCAAGCTGATTCCTTCGCTCTGGCCGACAGGGAAAGCTGGCCCTGGCAAGTTTGCGATGGTTGGCTAGTGCGCGCTATGTGCATACCTTGGACGTGTGTGACGTCAAGGCCTTTGAGCAGTTGAAGGCTCGTGAGCTGATGGTGAAGCTGGAAGGTGGCTGTAACAGCGTTTTCACCGATGGTACCTGCGAGCCAGAGGGAGATGCTGTAAAATTCCGCTGCTCCGAAGGCGGCATCCTGTATCACGTCGACGAGAAGGGCCAGATCTCGACCCGAGCCTTTGGTGCAGTCTCATCCTGGCAAGAAGCACCTCATTGGCCCCACTGAGTTGTATGCGGTTGTGGCAGCGAGGCACCTATGCACAAGGTATGGCCGGAGAACGATGTTCTTCGTGGACCATACCGGGGTCCATTCAGCGTGCATCGAGGACAGCTGGCGTGACTTTGTTTTCAGGCAGTTGCTTTTGGAATACGCGAAGGCGGACGCTGCTGGGCCCGTGATGGGATGGTACGCCAGAGTGCCAAGCCGATCTAACTGTGCGGACGGACCATCTGGGGGTGACTGCTCTGGATTCCCTGTGTATGGATCCTTGCAGTGTGACCCTCTTGAGCGCTTCTTGTGTGGTCGTGTGCTGGCCTACGCGAGAACAAAGTTAAGAGGGGGTGAGTGAATGCTCTAACCCGCTGCCGCGAAGGTGGCATGTGTTTGGGCACGTGTGATTGAATCTCCCCACTTGGCAGTGGCCACACAAGCTAAAAATAAGTGTCCGCCTGCGTTTGAGTGATTGAGTTGATTGAGAATTTATATATATATACATATTTATGCTTGAGTTGATTATTTGACTGATGAGTCGATGAGTCAAATATTGAAACATGAAGTCAATAAAGGTTATAAGCACCTTTTGGGGCGCGTCTCATTTCGCTTTATAGCCATGGTTTCATGTTTCTGAATTTGTGGAAAACCGTTTTGATTTACAGCAGCAGCAACAACAGCAGCAGCAGAACTTTGTGCGCGTGTTATTACATGTACCGGTTGCTGCGCTGTTTGTTGCCCGAAGTTGAAGTTTTTCTCACCCTGTCCCACCCAAACTCTCGGGGGTGAGTGAATGCTCTAACCCGTAAAAAGAAGTGTCTGCTTGTGTTTGAGTGATTGAGTTGATTGAGAATATATATATATATTTGTGATTTAGTTGATTATTTGACTGATGAGTCAAATATTGAAACATGAAGTCAATAAAATTTATAAGTCGTTGAAAAACCTTGGCGGCTTGTCCATACAGCTATGATGCTGAAGGTGAAGTCCCCACTGCGTCAAACTAAGCAAAAGTGCAAGACCAATTAGTAACCGGCTGCTCTTCCGAGCAGCCAAGTTTGCAGGGCTCCTGATGTGACAGTCTGGATCCCAGTGCGGTCAGGTCTCCCTTCGTGCTTACGGTTCTAAGGATTCAGGGGACGGGTCTGCTGACCTTTTGGTTCCGCTGACCTTCATCAACACGATGCCTGTAGTCCCGTGTTGCGGTTTGGATGGGGCGTTGGAGGGCGAGCCGTCCTCGTTACATTTTCCTTACCCTGCTCCTTCCTTGTCCGTGGCTTGTTTTCCCATTTTGATGCGATTTGTTTTGATTCCTTCTGAGGTGTTTTCCTTGACCTTGTTTCCTACCAGAGCCTTTAGGGACTGCTACGTAGGGGAGGACATCCATTTCACAAGGTCGGTCTTGGGGAGCCTTTGAAATGTCTCATCAGCTTGCACTTCTGCTACACGTACAGGGCACTTGGTTTCACGGCACTGAACAATCCGGGCTTTGAGCTACTCATCAGTTCTAACCATTGTTGCCGCCGGGTCCTGGGACCCTTCCTCGGCAGGCTTAGAAGCGTGCGGGGGGGCTTTGTACGATTGATTAATGTTGCACCCTGTTTAATCTTAGGGGCCCCCCCCCTAACAATAGGGGCCTCCGAAAAATAAAAATAGGACGTCCTCAATAAGGACCAAAAATCTCTGGCTGAAGTAATAAGGGTCTGCTGAGTAAGTTATAAAGGGATCCTGATGGCTCTGGTGATTATCGAGGTCCAGGGATCTGCTGGACTACCCCCTTTGCTGAAATGATTTTGGATTGGATTCGTAAGGTTTTAGAATAGGGATTTTAATAAAACTATTTGGCTTCGATTCCAAATTAAATAGATGATTTTAGATCTTTGTGGCGGCTGATCTGAGAAAGGTTTTAAAAGGATTTCCTTTTAAAATCCTTTTAAAACCTGTTAATTCTGTACGGGCCCAAGGGTCCCAGATTAAAGAAGGTCCCCAAACAATGGTGCTTATTCAGGGTCCAGGGATCTGCTGGACTACCCCCTTTGCTGAAATGATTTTGGATTGGATTCGTAAGGCTTTAGAATAAGGATTTTAATAAAACTATTTGGCTTCGATTCCAAATTAAATAGATGATTTTAGATCTTTGTGGCGGCTGATCTGAGAAAGGTTTTAAAAGGATTTTCTTTTAAAATCCTTTTAAAACCTGTTAATTCTGTACGGGCCCAAGGGTCCCAGATTAAAGAAGGTCCCCAAACAATGGTGCTTATTCAGGGTCCAGGGATCTGCTGGACTACCCCCTTTGCTGAAACGATTCTGGATTGGATTCGTAAGGTTTTAGAATAGGGATTTTAATAAAACTATTTGGCTTCGATTCCAGATTAGATAGATGATTTTAGATCTCTGTGGCGGCTGATCTGAGAAAGGTTTTTAAAAGGATTTCCTTTTAAAATCCTTTTAAAACCTGCTAATTCTGTACGGGCCCAAGGGTCCCAGATTAAAGAAGGTCCCCAAACAATGGTGCTTATTCAGGGTCCAGGGATCTGCTGGACTACCCCCTTTGCTGCAATGATTTTGGATTGGATTCGTAAGGCTTTAGAATAGGGAATTTAAATAAAACTATTTGGCTTCGATTCCAGATTAGATAGATGATTTTAGATCTCTGTGGCGGCTGATCTGAGAAAGGTTTTAAAAGGATTTCCTTTTAAAATCCTTTTAAAACCTGCTAATTCTGTACGGGCCCAAGGGTCCCAGATTAAAGAAGGTCCCCAAACAATGGTGCTTATTCAGGGTCCAGGGATCTGCTGGACTACCCCCTTTGCTGAAATGATTTTGGATTGGATTCGTAAGGCTTTAGAATAGGGAATTTAAATAAAACTATTTGGCTTCGATTCCAGATTAGATAGATGATTTTAGATCTTTGTGGCGGCTGATCTGAGAAAGGTTTTAAAAGGATTTCCTTTCCAAATCCTTTTAAAACGTTTTTCCTTTTAAAATCCTTTTAAAACCTTTTCAGGCTTTTAAGGAGCTGTAAGGCTCCATTTTCAGGCTTCTGAGGCTCCAAGCTTGAGCGTTTGAGAGACAAAATTAGAATGGCTTATTTGAATAGAAATTGATTAACATACTCCTACATTTTTAGGGCCCCAAAACCAAAACACATTAAAGAGGGTCACCCCAACATTGGCCATGTCCTGAATAAGCGGCGGCGAAAACACTTTAAAGAGGGTCCCAACATTAAACCGAGTGCAACATTACAGTGTCCTTGACTTGGATCTCTGGGACAAGTTGGCTGATGGTTCTGCTAGGGCGCCAGATGGTTTGCCGGGGTCAACCCTTGTTTCTTGTTCCATCATTTCCCATTTTGATATCATCTTGTCTCCTTTCTTGTGGCTTGGGAACCGGATGGTGCGCCGGCAGTTTCGTCATGGTCTTCTCTTTTGCTTCCTTACCCGTAGCTTGGGAACAGGATGGTGCGCCTGCGGTCTCCCATCATTTTTTTTGTAGCGTGGGAACCGGATGGTGCCAGCAGTCTCCCCTTGTCTCCCCTCGAGGTTCTCATTATAGTTTCCTTTTATCTCGCTTTTGTGGCTTGGCAACCGGCTTGTGTGCTGGCAGCCTCCCCTGGTCTCCCGTCTTGTCTTCCATCATGTTGTCCTGTTGTCTTTCTCCTTTTAGCTTGGGAACCGGATGGTGTGCCCGGAGTCTCCCCTTGTCTCCCGTCATAATTTCTCTTGTCTTCCCTCTTGTAGCTTGGGAACTGGATGGTATGCCAGCAGTCTCCGCTTGTCACCCGCTTGTCTGCCATCACAGTCTCCCTGTCTCCCTTCCCTAGCTTGGGAAACTGGATGGTGCTTCAGTGGTCTCGCATCATCTCTTGTGTTGTATCCCATCATCATCTCCTCCTTGTCTCCCCTTTCAGTAGCCTGGGAACCGGATTGTGCGCCGCCGGTCTGTGTGGTCCCCCGGCGGTGCCAGAACACATTCTCTTCGGCTGTTTGGGGCCGATGCCGGTAGAATTTGCAGTTCAGTAATGTGCTGTGTTCCGGCGCCGTATGCCAGCATCAGTTGAAGGCCAAATGTACACCTTCATGTCGTGCAGGAACAAATGGTTTGTGTTCAATCCTGTCGCAAGCCGCGGGTTCTGATCCTGTCATGCAAACCCTACACCAGGACTGTCTGGATTGCCATGGCAATTTCCTGTTGGGTATATCTCAGAATCTCAGTGGCCATATGCCGCATGCATGTATGCCAAACATACTGCGGACATACCTTACGTTCGCATCAGTATTTTTTTCCGGTAGTTTCACTGTTTGATAATGGAAGCTACTCCGGGCCCATGTGTAAATTTACATGGTTGCGGGCTCGGTTGTAAAGAACGTGTATGTTGCAACCTGCTTTGCATCAGAAGCTGCCCAGGCTCGTCGCTCCAATGCGCTTCCAAGTCTCCCGTGCGAAATCAGTGCGCGGGACAGGTATAGCAGCCTTGTTTGACCTTCGGCATTGCAAGTTTGAATTGAGTCAAGTCGTTTAAAGCCAATGCATTGTCCCAGTCAGTGCTTTCCGTATAGAACGCTGCGGTCGTTTTCGTCAAGATTGCCAGGAGTGGCTTTGGAGATATTCCAAACTCGAAGAATGTGAAGTGGCACGCTCCATTCTGAGCGCTTGCGCTGAAATCCGCAAATCATCCAAACAGAAGTTGGCAATGTTGTGGTGTTTTAAGGTTGGGTGCATGTTGGGCCCGGGCCACACAGACATTCATTGGGCGGTTGCTTTGATTTTTGAGCCAATCGTGCGATCTCCGTTTCAGCCAGCATTCCGCAGCTGATATGTACTGCAGGCCTCGAGGGCTCGTGGCAAGATGGCGGCCAGAACATCTGTTACTGGTGCCACCCACGCTGGGGTAGTGTGCTGATGAACAATGGAGCGAAACACACAGCACATTGTAAGAACCCTCGCTGGCCATAGGTTCTTCTCGTGTTGAATTGTTGTTCAGTTGCGCGGATTCGAATCTTGTGTTCATGCCAGCTATGCTGGCCGCATATGCAGGTACAAGGCTTCCTCTTTTTCTTTGAGTCCGAGGAACCACTGCACATCGTCTATGTGCATCGAGCTCAGTGTGCTTGCTTGGCATGTTGTTTTGTCACAGAATCAAAGACTGTGCAGCTGTTGCACCCTGGCAATTGCAAGGTTGAGCCTCTCATCTATTGTCGCCGTCACGGGAGATGGTAAGGAGGCATGTAAAGAACAATTGAAAGAACAAGTTTTGCTGATCTTTCGCGATGCTCCTCTGCAGACAGGCTGCGCATAAGGATGGGGGGCTACAGTCCCTGGAGGCAAGCCTTTTGTCGAAATGTTGTCAGTTGCACGACCCTGCTTGAATCTGCTCCGGCTGCGGCACAATTTGGATCTCGTTTCTGGTTGGTAAGGAGCCCTGTCTTTTGCTTCAAGCGGTGGTGGGAGGTCGATCGGAGGCAGGGCAAAACCAGCGAGAGTCTACTCAAGTTTGACTTGAATGCACATTGACCCCTCCATCCATTTGCGTCACAAATTGCCATTTCTTGACTTCTGGCCAAACTGTGGATTGCAGCCTCAAGGCTGTCCGCCTCCGCTTTGCTGATGTGGAGGAGGCTTTGCGCTGGCAGCAACGCTTTGAGGCAGTGCATCGCACGTGTGCATTTGATCATGGAATAAATTGAAGCCTGATGGTAAGAAGTCTAGCCAAAGTAAGTTTGATGTTCTGCTTTCACGGCAACCACCCAGGGTCCTCCAGGCAAGCACGAGGAAATGAAATGAACGGTCTCATCATTGCAGCTTGAGTGTTGTGAGGCTGCCAAAGAGTCTGCAAAGACGCCGCAGCCGGAATTCTTTGTGCCCATAGCCCAACTGACATCTAGCCACTAGGTCTGTAGGCTTTGCATAATCAGAAGTTGATGCCGGCTTTTTTGTTGCGTGTTGACATAAAGCACAGTGATGATTAGGCCGACGGCCCGCTTGTGGCAGGCACTCGAGGCCCTTTATTGAAGCTACGGCTTCGGTGCTGTCTGTAGCCTTCTCTTGCATGAGGTGTGGAAGCGGGAGGCTGCGATCAACAGCAGAGACACCATCTCCAAGCTGCAACAACCTTATGGCACCAGCCAGGTGTTAAAGCTTTCAAGGTTCACAGTCGCTTAAGCCATGGTGTTTCAACGTTCATGTAAACAGAGCCAATCTAATTGAAACTTACGAGATGGAAGCAGACGAAGGCAACAGGAGTTGGGACAATGGTCACAGGCTCAGTTGCTGCTGGAACTGGCCCTTGCGCTGACAGAAGTTAAATATGTAGAGCCGATCAAACTGTTCAATTCCATTAGCCTTGGCGCATTTGCCAAGGATTTTCCCTGCTCAAGCACTACTTTTTCAGATTTGGTTGAAGCAGCGGCTGCCGGGGCCTATACTGACGCAAATCCCAGATGCCAGGTCCTGTTTATTGTCCCAGGTCAAGCCGCCTGAATTTTTTCCTGCATCGAGCCTGCTGCGCAGCTTGGCGGCAACGTTACCAAGATTTGTCTTTCATGAGAGTCCCTCTACCAAGGTAAGTGACAGAAAAGGCGGGAAAGCTTGTGGAGGGTGTTTGAGTGCCCGTCTACTTTCCCGCTTGACAGGTGCCGGCATAGTCCTTGCCTCCCTTGCAGCGCTCCATTCTTCACGCGCAGTGCAGACGCTGAAACGCAAGCGACTGCTCTGGGCCACTCTGGCATTCTTGAAACAGCTTTTCATCATGCAAATTCATGCAACTTTGTGACTGTCTGGGTCGAACTAAGCTTGTGCTCCATGCTTTTGCTTTCAGGCATTTCGAAAATTGTCGCGCTGGCGTCCAGTGGAAGGCCTTTGGTACCGAATAGAGCCATCCAAGCGAATCTCAGCAGCCTCGATCTCGATGCCTTGCTTTTCTTGACTTCAGGCTTGGAGGGGCTTCTTCGCTGTTGCGGACGTCGCTACCGCCACTCAACGCTGAGGGTCAGTTGTATCGAGGACTTGAGAATCTTGACAGCTTGACCAGTGTGCAGGTGCTTTTACACGCCTGGCTCCGGGCTTCCTCACCATCCTCACCCTCCACTTCTGTGCAAGGCCTGACATGCCGTAGCTTGGATGTCAAATCAAAGGTCTTCATCTTGCAGCCAGGTTCCTCTTTAGTGCAGGACACCAATTTCCTTTCCTTCCAGGCGTATTCATGTGGGATGAGCGGCAATCAATCATCTGGCCATCATGCAGGTATCGCTGCAAGCTGTGGCTTGGGAGGCCCGCAGCCCGGATGGTGATGCAGTCTGCTTGAGTAGGTCCTGAGGGTGGAACGTGTTTGGACCGACTGAGGCCTGGCGCCGTGCGGCGACCGCAGCAAGCCTCCAGCGACACCAGGTTGGCACCATCCAGTGACAGCACAGCGGAATGGGCGAGTGGAACCGGGGCAGGACGCCTTGGACGAGGCATTAAATACAAATCTAGAGCTGGTGCAGGACGGCTGGCGGTGCTCCTTCCCTTCTTTTCTTGCGATTGTTTGATTCTCCGGATCTGTGGCAGGATTGTCAGGAGATTGCCGTCAAAGTTGGTCTGCAGCGATTGGTCGCGACGGCCCAATCCCCAGCCGCACAAGGAAGTTAGACACGTTTGTCGCCGCGAGTCTTCAACGAGGTTGGTCGCGCCTGCCGCAGACGGAAGGCAAGAGGAGCAGCACAACATGCTATAGCTAGCTCTGTGAAGATGATCCTGAGCATTCCTGAGCTGAATGAGGCGCAAGCGTACTTGGCGCTGTGCTTCCATCACAGCAGGACAACTGGCAAAATGTGAAAAAGCCTTGCCCATCAAAGAGAACTGCATGCACTGACCTCTGACGTGGCCCAACCTTTGTGGGGGTGTCAGTGCTTTTGCATGATTTTGCAAAATTTGCATGGACGGCGTGCTGCAACCAGGGTTCAGGCGAGATAAGAAGCTAACCCGGGGTGGGGCCTGTTGGAGCCATGGGGCACGGTGGCAACAATATCATTCCAAATGTGCACTTTCGAAAGATCAATGGCTGTCAGGCAGGGCGCAAGAACCGGGTCTTCATGCGCACCTGGTTGGACCAGGCTGGCCGCAAGAAGCGTCGATCCAACGCGCGCAAGGCCAAGGCCGCCAAGGTGTTTCCCCGCCCGGCTGCTGGGCTGCTGCGGCCCGTAGTGCATCCTCCAACGCAGCGGTACAACATGAAGCTGCGATTGGGCAAAGGCTTCACCCTTGATGAGCTCAAGGAGGCGAAGATCCCCAGGAAGTTCGCAAAGACCATTGGGATTGCCATCGATCATCGACGCAGAAACCGCTGTACTGAGAGCCTCCAGGCAAACGTCGAGCGCCTCAAGCTGTACATGTCCAAGCTGCTGCTCTTCCCCAAGAAGGCCGGCTCCAAGAAGGTGCGAAAGGGCGACACCCCGCGCTCCGAGCTGCAGAACGTGGCGCAGAACACGCTGAGGGAGATCATCCCGGTTCCCAAGCCAGAGAAGCGCATTCGTGCTCGTGCCATCACTGCTGAGGAGAAGGAGGCATCTGCTTACAAGCAGCTCAAGAAGGCCCGGACCAGCAAGCACTTCCTGGGCGAGCGCATGAAGAAGGCCAAGGAGGCTGCGGCCAAGGAAGGCTAGAGGACCCGACCAAGCCCAAACTCGCCTTAGCAAATAGTGCTCTGCCCAGCCTCATGTCGCAAGTACGCGTTTACATTTGAAACCAGTCGCACTCCGCTCATGGTACTGCATGCTGCACTCTTGCGGTGGCCTCTTGGCTCAAGACGCTGTCTATCATAAATTCCTCTTTTGTCGATAAAATACGGCATGCTCCCCAGCTACGTCTAGACAATTTGATGCGGTTGTTGCCTCAAGTCTTCAAGAAGGTTGGTTGTTCCTGCTGCACACAAAGTGGAAGAATGAACCAACCTTGTGGCGACTGCAGGCCTGTTCACATGTTTATGTCTTGTCTGGATGCGACCTATCGCATGACGGGGTCATGAGTCATGAGATCATGTGACAGGCCACCTTTGAGGTCATAAATTTAGCTTGAATTCAGCCGGCGAGGGGTGATGGACTGTTTGGTACCAAAGGTACTAGTGCCATTGCTGTTGCCATGGAGCTGACTGCACGAATTCTGGGGTTGACGTTCACAGCTCTACAAGCTGCAAGAGGCCTTTCCGCCCTACTGCAGTCTACACGAGAAGTTTCGCTTCCCATGCTGTCCCCCGAGACTTGTTGCCGTCCCAGGCTTCCCTGCATGGAGAGCCACTGGATCAGAGATGCAGGGCCTCAGAGGACACGTGTACTTAAAGCCTAGCTACAGCATGCTCCCTTGAGAGAGTCAGAACGTTGCTCGTGTAGTCGCTGCCTGAGCATGCTTCAGAGGTGACTCTTAGGGAGCGTCCTCATCTTGCGGTTTGCGAAAGTTTTAGCAAGTGCTACATGATGAATCGGAGGATTGTACAACAACTTTCATCATTAAGCTTATGCCCTTGTCCTGATCTTCGCATCCATCTTCTGTAAGCACTTTGATGTCTGTACTCTGTCTTGCTTGGCAAGGAAACTCAAGCGTACTTGGCGCCGTGCTTCCATCACAGCAGGACAACTGGCAAAATGTGAAAAAGCCTTGCCCATCAAAGAGAACTGCATGCACTGACCTCTGACGTGGCCCAACCTTTGTGGGGGTGTCAGTGCTTTTGCATGATTTTGCGAAATTTGAATGGACGGCATGCTGCAACCAGGGTTCAGGCGAGATAAGAAGCTAACCCGGGGTGGGGCCTGTTGGAGCCATGGGGCACGGTGGCAACAATATCATTCCAAATGTGCACTTTCGAAAGATCAATGGCTGTCAGGCAGGGCGCAAGAACCGGGTCTTCATGCGCACCTGGTTGGACCAGGCTGGCCGCAAGAAGCGTCGATCCAACGCGCGCAAGGCCAAGGCCGCCAAGGTGTTTCCCCGCCCGGCCGCTGGGCTGCTGCGGCCCGTAGTGCATCCTCCAACGCAGCGGTACAACATGAAGCTGCGATTGGGCAAAGGCTTCACCCTTGATGAGCTCAAGGAGGCGAAGATCCCCAGGAAGTTCGCAAAGACCATTGGGATTGCCATCGATCATCGACGCAGAAACCGCTGTACTGAGAGCCTCCAGGCAAACGTCGAGCGCCTCAAGCTGTACATGTCCAAGCTGCTGCTCTTCCCCAAGAAGGCCGGCTCCAAGAAGGTGCGAAAGGGCGACACCCCGCGCTCCGAGCTGCAAAACGTGGCGCAGAACACGCTGAGGGAGATCATCCCGGTTCCCAAGCCAGAGAAGCGCATTCGTGCTCGTGCCATCACTGCTGAGGAGAAGGAGGCATCCGCTTACAAGCAGCTCAAGAAGGCCCGGACCAGCAAGCACTTCCTGGGCGAGCGCATGAAGAAGGCCAAGGAGGCTGCGGCCAAGGAAGGCTAGAGGACCCGACTAAGCCCAAACTCGCCTTAGCAAATAGTGCTCTGCCCAGCCTCATGTCGCAAGTACGCGTTTACATTTGAAACCAGTCGCACTCCGCTCATGGTACTGCATGCTGCACTCTTGCGGTGGCCTCTTGGCTCAAGACGCTGTCTATCATCAATCCCTTCCTTGTGGCAGCAGGGCAACTACGGGAAGATGGCTTGAGCCCAACTGTGAGCCTTCACTTACAGAGGTACACAGAGCCATTTGATCAGAGAAATGCCAAGGCCGGGACTGGAGCCGGCTACGACCTTTCCGTAACCACCTTCTCCCCTGACGGCCGGGTCTTCCAGGCTCTGCAAGCCTGCTCTGCTAGCGCGCATGGCTCTGATGGCATTGCCGCATAGGTGGAGTATGCCGGAAAAGCGGTCGAGAACAGTGGCACGACCCTAGCCATTTGCTGCAAGGACTCGGGGTTCATTTGCCAGCTGTGGCTTTGAAGAAAGCTCTCAGGCTATCCACCACACTTGTCCCATAGGCCTAGAAGTCTTAAGGAGTCCAGTGAGGTGCCACTGACTTTGCGAGGTGACCAAGGGTTCCTAGCATCTTCAGCTACTGTCATGCACCCCAAATCGAACGAACTTGCCTAGTTTCGCAGCTAGTCATTCAAGCTTCCATGTGCGCTCGCCAAGCACCTTGTCATCCACAACGGGCATGGCGGCATGGCAGTTTTGCTTCCTTTTTGTGTTTAGTATTCGCTGTTCTATGGTGTTCAGTGTTCGTGGAGAAGAAAAGAATCCAAGAAGCGTGAACGCAACGGACATGCACAGAACGAAAAGCAAGAAGCAACGACACAATGAGTGCCCTGACCTGCTCAGTGCGGGATGCTGCAGGGTTGCAAGAGAAACAACAGAATGACAACAGCAAGCAAGCAGCAAAGCAACAGACAAAGAAAGATGTGGCAAAAGAAACGCAGAACGCAGAACGACGAAGAATCCTAATACTGAGAAGAACAAGGAGAAGAAGAGGATAAGGAATAATAATGAGAATAACGGCAGAAAGAAACAAAGAAAGAATGTAGAAAGCAATCACAAAACAACCAAACTCCAAAACTCTACACTCCAAACCCCTCAACACTAATCCCTGGACCCCCGACCCTAAACCCCTAAAGCCTAGACACCTACACCTCGAAGCTGGACCCCTAACCCAAAGCCATAGACCTCCTCAACCCCGAAACGGAACCCTCAACCACTCAACCCTGAACGACTACTGTAAGCCCCTCACAAACCCACCTCAGCCCCTGAACGTGAAGCTCCTGAACCCTTAAAGCCTAGACCCATGAACCCCTAGATCCTAGATGCTTAAACCTTAAACCTCCAAAGCCCCAAATCCTGGACCTTAAACCCCTAACGCTTCCAAGCCTCTAAAGCTTCAACCCCGAATCCTGCACCCCACCCCCTAAACCCTTAAACCCTCAACGCCATGCCCGAAACTCTTCAACCCTGAACGTCTAAACCCTAAACCTCGGAACCCCACACCCTTAAACCCCACAAACTTTCATCTCCAAAGCCTCATCTGCAAACCCTCTAACCTGAACCATTGAAACTTAAAACTTACACCCCAAATCCAGGATCTCTAACCCCCGAATCCAAAACAACCTTCAACCCTGAAAGCCCAAACCCGGAACCCCCGCCAAAACCACAACCCCAAGCCCCTAAACCCTCAAACCTCATGCCCGAAAACTTACCAAAAACTTACACCCTAAACCCCGAATCTCTAACCCCTTGAAGCCTCAACCCCGGAACCCAAACCCCGGGCAATAGTTGGAAGAAAGGGATATTCATGTTCAGTTTCTTTTAGTTTGAAATTCATTCACGTGGTAATCATCCACGGGTCGCTCTCGCTTGGATAGTCTCATGACCGCTTGCATAAACCCCGAAAGTCCTCTACCCCCTAACCTACAAGGTTCCTGAAAGTAATTGTCAATTTCTGTTTCCAACAATCCTAATATTTAGCTGAAATTATGATTTCTACTGGGGTTCCAGATCCCTTAGAGCTAACCCCTAAACGCCCAACCGCTGACCCCCTGAGCCCTTGACCCCTGGGAGGAGCCTCTCAAGCCTCAAACCCCTAAACCACCATTGTTGCGACTACAGGAAAGTGTTAAAGGGTTATATAGGGATAATGGAAAATAAAATGGAAACTACTATATTATATTGGGGCTATATAGGGATAATGGAAACTACTATTCCTCACAGTAGCTCCAAGGCCCTGAGAAGGACTTGGTGTAGATTCCGAAGCCGCAAATGGATATCCTCCAACCCTGTGACACTAACAAGAGGGAGAGCAAGCAACCTACACACCATCCAAACCGTTCAACTACCTATGGAAAATCAGCCTCGAGATGTATATCAAAGAAAAGGGACACAAATACAAAAAGAACTAGAGAGCATCACCTCACAGGATGGTGTGGTCTTCGCAGCAGAAAAGTTTCTGTCAAGGGCTCAGCATGAAAACTGTCAGCGTGGTCTTGGCCGAAGGGGTGTGGAGTGTCATGACTTGGTACAATGCAATCTGGTGATTGCTTTCGGAGAGTGTGCTGCCTGTGCCCTAGGCTCTCCAAGATGTTGGTACCTGGCACGGCCAAGCGGATATTTCCAGTTGAGGGCTGAGCAATGCAGATAGCATAGTGGCCAGCCTTTTTAATTGCTTTGACCTATATGCGCTATCAGAGGCAAAGAACAATGCTGCAGGTTCACCGGCGAGCTGGGATGTCCATTGCTGGCATGGTAGCGGATGCCCGGCAGATCGTCAGTCTGAGCCCTGGCGCTGCTACCTTCCTCGATGTTCACCTCAACCATCACGTTCCAATAGCTGCGGGCCAGGCCGGGCACGATCGGAAGCAACGCCACCTGACAGCAACAGGACCTGATGCCAAAAACCTGCCCTGGGATGCGATGGCTGCATGCTGCCTCTTCTTAAACCATCACTATCAGTGAGAGTGGTGGTGACATGCCAAGGCAGTATCACAACGCGCAGCGGGCCTGGCGTGGGCAATTCATGTCTCGAATGTGAGTCATTGACGAGAACCCTGACAGTGTACATGGACATAGGCCTGCGTGACGTGTGTCCCTTGGCAACAACGGCTTCAGGTATTGTGAGGAGGTGCCACCAGAGCTCCTTGCTGAACGAGCCATCCTCAGACAACCCTGTGTCTTCACCGCTCAAGTGATGTTCTGCTAACAAGGTACAGGCCACTTTTAGACACAGTATAGTTTTGAGATGAGTGAGGCTTGGGCCTCTTCATGCACGCCTACACCCTGTCTGCGGCTGAAGAAAGCCTTTTCAGCCAGCATTCCTGGCAGGATGAGGTTGTTAGCCCATTGAGGTACTGGTCCGTGCGTCCATTTGGCTGTGCAGTCCTACTCGGCTGTGTTGACGAGGACTAGATGCATAGAAACGCGCCATCTTATAGGACCCCTAATCGCAAGACGTAGAGGTTCAGCCTAAGCAATTGGAAGGGTAGCTTAAGGATGCCAGCGTGAGGGAAGCTGCTGGGGGCAGGAGTCAAAAAAGCCGGATCTCTTCTGCATCGAGCCCAACGGCATGGTCTACAAGTGACCAGGGCTTGGGTGCCTGTCTTTGAGAGTGGCCCTCGTTCGATCGCGACTGCAAACGTGGAGACCCTAGAGAAGAGGTCCCAGGTTGTCCATGCACTCTCCAGACTTCATTTTATCATGTTGACAGATGCTGCAGCATGCCCTTTTCTGGAAAACTGCCAGAGTGGCCAGGTACACTGCCACCGCCGAGGGCAAGGGTGCTGCGGGCCATGTCTTGAGAGCGGTGAAGAGTCAGTAGTCCTCAAGCCTGACGTCACGTACTCTAGGCCAAGCGGGTAAAGTATATCAGTCATATGCTCGATGAGCCGCAAAGTTCGGCATGAGGCCATGGAGGCACGCAGGCGATTGAAGCCGTTTGTTTTGATGTTTTTCTTAGGCTTTTCTACTTGCCAGGCAAGCAGGCAGCTAAGACCGAGATCGAGAAGGTCCTGGCGCGTGAGCCTCGGAACAGATCCAGAAAGCCCGTCAGGGCCCTATGTGCCAGTCCCACACTGCCCAGCGCACTGCAAGCTTTCAATTCGATGCCTGCGTACCGCATGGTCCGGTTGCAAGTTTCAAAGTTAGCAAGTGCCTGTCAGAGGAACAACCCAAACCTGACCTGCGAGCAAGCCCTCGTCCATGCTGCGGCCTCAGCTGTTTCACTGACCTGCTCTGACACCTTCGAAGAAACAGGCACCAGGCGGGCACCGGGCGCCAGATGGTTGCTTGTGGTTTTGCTCAGGTCGCCAAGATCATTCACAAGGCCGCACGTTATCATCCCTTCTGTGGTAGGAGCATGAAGTAGGGATGAAGTGCAGGGTTGACAAAAAGAAGCTGCTCGGTCAAGTTGTCCTTGGTGTTTTTTTTTGAGAGCAGGTGCATGATGAGAAGGACAAGGACTTCGAACTCGAGATCTCTTGGATTTGCCCAGCATCTGGTTACCAGGCACAGTCGTCCTTCTCATAACTTGCTTGTTCACATATTGAAGCAAAGAAAGGACAACAAGTTGTTTGGACTTGTACGAGGTTCTGTGCTTGTTACTTGCTACAAGCAGTAAACCAGTAATGTAATCCTTTGTTCTGTTGAAAACGCTGGCTGTATTCATTCGTGCATTGGTGAGTTGCTTTATCGCTGCGGTTTCCAGCCCATTTTAAGTAATGTCTTTTTGCGTTTTGTTGGTTTTGCAATCGGACAGCTTTCCAGGGTCCTGCAGGTTTGGTGTCCAGAATTCAGGGCTTACAATACCTGACTTGATGCGAGTTTTGAAGCTTCAAAGCTCGAGGAATTGAGATGTTTTGGAATTCCAGGTGTCAGGGTTTGGGCTCTGGTGGCCCGGGGGCTTGGGCGGTAAGAACTTGGAGCAGGGCCTCGGGACTTCAGGCTTGAACATATTCACGCATTGGGATTCCAGGAGTTTACCTTGCTTGGATTTTGGTTGTTCATGGAGTTGGGCTCACGGCTTGCGCTCCCAAGAGCCCGTTTGAATCCGCCAAAGCTGAAGCCCAACATGGATGATGGAGTTCAGCAGCCCCAACAAGAACACCACCACCACCACCACCACCACCACCACCACCACCACCACCACCACCACCAACACCAACACCAACACCAACACCAACACCAACACCAACACCAACACCAACACCAACACCAACACCAACACCAACACCAACACCAACACCAACACCAACACCAACACCACCACCAACACCAATACCACCACCAACACCAACACCACCAACACCACCAACACCACCAACACCACCAACAACAACAACAACAACAATAACAACAACTCACAGGCATCATGTTCAAGTTACCTATTACTCGTGCGCAGCTTTCTCTAGTGCAGCCCAGCAGAGAAGAACTCAGGGACTCAGCTTCTTCTGGAGTTTGCCAGGTGCTGCGAATTTCTTGACTCTGAGCCTTCCTAGCTCCTAAAGACCATTTACAGCTTCTTGAAGAAGTTTGATATGCTCTGAATGATTGAATGCGTGTTAGACCCAAATTCCAACAACCGCACGCTCACCATGAAGTTAAAGCGAACAAGCCACCCCACAAGGATACATCAATTGGCCACTTCTGCATCAAGCTCGATAACTAACATCCTTATGACAAGGATTTGACACGCGCAAGGGCTCCTTTTTGAAGCACTTCTGAAATGAAGTCCTGATGCCAGTTCTCTGCGGTGCCGGCAGAGCAGCGAAAAGCCGCGGAGGCTGAGGCCGTGGTGGAAGTGGATGTCCCACTGCAGTGCGTGCTCAACCATGGTTGTTGAAATGGTTCATATGCTTAGGGTTGAGGAACGGTTTAGAGACTTCTGCAGTGGTGGGGGCTTATTCACAGGAACGACGGCTTGAGCAGTTTAGGAATGAGAGGCACAGTTGCTCGCCGTGCCACAGGTGGGAACAGTCAGCTAACCCCTCTGCGAACCCAGGTTCAAATTCAATGTTCAATTCTCTTTTCCATTTGATTCTCCATTATTGGGAGGGTAATACATCCCTGTGTAATCCCTATATAACCCAATATAACCTTTACAGCCTTTACATAACCCTTATAACCCTGTTGGGGGTCCTAAACCCTAAACCCCCATGTAAACTCTGAGTCACAGCTCCTCTTAGATGCGCAGTTTGCGTTCTTCAGGCCAAGCGCGTCCTTGAGGCAGAGCAAGAGGACATGCTAGGGCTATATAGGGTTATATAGGGATAATGGAAAAGAAAATGGAAACCATAGGGTTTATATAGGGGTTATATTGGGGTTATATAGGGAGAATGGAAAAGAAAATGGAAACTATAGGGTTAATAGGGTTATATAGGGGTTACATTGGGGTTATATAGGGATAATGGAAAAGAACACGGTAACTATAGGGGGGTTATATTTGGGTTATATAGGGATAATGAACAAGAAAATGGACACTTCTAAATTATAAGAATATATAGGTAGGGTTATATAGGGATCATGGAAAAGTACATGGAAAGTATAGGGTTTGTAGGTGTTATATAGGGTTATATGTCTGTTCTTGTGCGTGCTTGGATGGAATAATCATGTGCAGATGCCTAAGATTACCACAGTTTCTCATAGCAGAAAAGTAGCTAAGTCTCTAGGTCTGCTTGTTTTATTTGGAGATACCGCATGATCGACCGAGGTCCGTGAATAGTACTATACTCCCCAATATACCGTAATATTGTATCATTCTTTTGGGTATAGTAGTTGTATAGAATCTCATTTGACAACTAGCGACGCTACTTTTAGGTTATCTAATGAGGTGTAATTCGGGCGGGGCAACTTCTGAAGTGAAGCAGTCTGGAAGCCACCTTACAGTGCGGGCAGAATCTCAGCCCTAGAGACAGAGGAGGAAGTGTGAGTCGCCGTCCTAGATGCAATTGCTTCAGGACGACTGAGCTGACTGGCTGCTGCAGCTAGCTTTCTGCATGATGCGCGAGCAGCCTACAAAAGACCTTGGTATCCTTTAGGCCCACTTTAGGCCACCGCTACACTGAATGTTGGTCAAAGAGCATCTTGCGCATCCGAGCACGTGAGGCGGGTGCTCAAGATCCGTGAGCACATAAACAGGAAGCTGCAACAGCCCAGCCCTCTAAGGAGAAGTTTTAAGAAGTGTGTCTCTTGATCTGTAACTTCCCGAACTGCTGTGCCATTTCAATTCTCTCAAAGCAACAGTTTGAGCTGTTGTCATGCGGCCGGTAAGGGTACTCTTTCGCTTATTTGTTGGTCTTCTTGGCAGGTGCGCTGTTGAGTCGGTTCATTAACATGACCTGTTCTGGCAGTATCGGATGTCACTGGACAGTGAAACCCGATTCTGTTGCAAAACGCTGATTTTGTTGCAACTTCCACTCAACTAACACACAGCTGAGTAGCGTAACACAGAGCTGTGAAGAAGCAGATGGAACAGGCTGCGAAAAGAACTTCCGAACACATGGTCTTCTGCATCAGCCGTTGACACTCTCTCACCAAGTTCAGTCGATTTCCCAATGATGAATCCCATTTCCAATTCAATGTCCAATAGTTTGGATGGACTGAAAACAGGAGTTTCAGAATCTTTAGGCAGCACCTGACCTTTTGGTCGATGAAAAGGTTGACCAGAAACAATGATCGATGAAGCTCGCCCGTGATAGCCGATGGGCATGTGGGTCCAGTTGGGCATCAAGGCATTGTCCTTGCCTCTAAACATAATCCCTACGTTCGTTGCATGCTCCTTGGAACTATAAAAGTCGGTGTAGTCTCCAACTCGTACTGGCAAATGCATCGTTGCATCAGATTGACTCACCAAGCATTTTTCCAGTTCTTGATTTTCATCCTCAATCAAATGTTGCAGTCGCTCCCGCAGGGCTCTCCAAACGGGTCTTCCAAGTTCAATGAAATCATTGAGGTAAGGATTGATGAAAACGCTTGATGGTAGGTGAAGGCCTCCCAGCAGCTTAGACTTGAGAGCTCTGTCCAGATCAATAATTTGATCACCAATCGCTACGCCAGCTCTTGGTTTGGTTCCCTCGGTAGAGAAAATGCCGAAGGGGAGATTGTGAATGGTGAAATCTGAGTTATCCCTTATTTCAATCATAGCGTACCTCTGAGTTCTTGTTCCTTCTCGATCGCTTCAAAAAGTGCCTGGAAATTCCCTTTTCCAAATGATTGCGCTCCTTTTCGTTGGATGATCTCGAAGAACATCGTCGGGCGAGGTTCTACCGGCTTAGTGAAAATCTGAAGTAGGTAACCTTCATCGTCACGATCAATCAGGATGTTCAAATCTTTCAAAGGTTGAAGGTCTTCATCAATTTCTCCCACCCGGTCCAGCACAGTGTCGTAATAGTTGTCTGGCACGTAGAGGAACTCCACACCCCTTTCCCTAAGCGCACTCACCGTCTCGATGATATTGTCGGTTGCCACAGCAATGTGCTGAACACCTGCCGTGCCATAGAAATCAAGGTATTCTTCTACCTGCGATTTTTTCTTGCCGGCTGCAGGCTCATTGATCGGGAATTTAATTCGGCCGTTTCCATTACTCATCACCTTGCTCATGAGCGCAGTGTATTCAGTGGAAATGTCCTTGTCATCAAACGAGACGATCTGCGTAAAGCCCATCACGTTTTTGTAGAAATCGACCCACTCGTTCATCCGGCCTAGTTCTACATTTCCAACCATGTGGTCGACGTATTTCAGTCCAACTTCAGGTGGTTGGTAAGAAGTTTCCCATTTCCTGAATCCAGGTAGGAAAATGCCGTTGTAATCTTTTCGTTCAACGAAAATGTGGACAGTTTCTCCGTACGTGTGAATACCTGATCGAACAACCTTGCCATTTTCGTCTTCTTCCGTTTTAGGTTCCATGAAGGATTTTGCACCTCGCTCCATTGCCTGATTGTAGGCATAGGTGGCGTCATCCACCCACAGCGCCACGACCTTCACCCCATCTCCGTGTGCATCGATATGCTTGCCGATTTCCGTTCCGGCTTTAAGCGGTGAAGTCAAAACAAGTCGAATTTTGTCCTGAATGAGCACATAACTCTGCGTTTCTTGATTTCCAGTTTGAAGACCGGAGAAAGCCAAGGGCTGAAAGCCGAATGCAGTTTGATAATAATGGGCTGCTTGTCGGCAATTGCTGACGTATAGCTCGAGGTAATCCGTGCCATTGATTGGCATGAAATCCTCCGCGTCCTTAAATATTTTGGGTATTGCTGTTGTTTCCATTTTCTTAAAATTTCCTTTCTATCAAATCACTCTTCGAGAACCTCAGGGTGACATATAGGTTGTTAACTTATCAATTGTCAGTTGGAGCTTGTCGAGGATTACTCGATCCAACTTTTATAATATTTTCCATCGTCCAATTTCATGGCTTGCTCTGTAATCATCAGCGGCTTGAACGTGTCGATCATGACTGCCAGTTCTTCCGTTTCTTTTTGTCCGATGCTGCGCTCATACGCTCCCGGTGCTGGCCCGTGTGGGATGCCCGAAGGATGCAAAGTGATGTGTCCTTGCTCGATATTGTTTCGGCTCATAAAATCGCCATCCACGTAGTAGAGCATTTCATCTGAGTCAATGTTCGAGTGGTTGTATGGGGCCGGAATTGATTTCGGATGGTAATCATATAGCCTCGGGCAGAATGAGCAAACCACGAATGCACCCGTCTCAAATGTTTGATGAACGGGAGGTGGTTGGTGCACTCGCCCGGTTATTGGCTCGAAGTTGTGAATGGAAAAACCATAGGGAAAATTGTATCCATCCCAACCAACCACATCAAACGGGTGGGTCGGATAAACCAACTCATGAAGCATTCCCTGCTTTTTGATTTTCATTATGAACTCACCCTTTTCATCATGTGTCTCTAAATCCTGTGGCAGCTTGTAATCGCGCTCACAAAAAGGCGAGTGTTCCAACATCTGACCGAACCAGTTTCGATAGCGCTTTGGGGTATAAATGGGGTGATAAGATTCTGCAAATAGGATTCTGTTATCCTCCGTATCAAATTCGATTTGATAAATCATCCCTCTTGGGATGACCAGGTAATCGCCGTATTCGAACGGAATATTTCCGAGAAATGTGCGCAAGGTCCCCGTTCCTCTATGTATGAACAGGAGCTCATCCGCATCCGCATTCTTGTAGAAATAATCTGTTAGTGATTTTTTTGGGGCAGCCAACCCGATTTCAATGTCTGAATTCACCAAAAGTGGAGTTCGACTAGCTAAGAAATCATCTTTTGCCTCGACCTGAAAACCTTGTAGCAATCTTGCATGGATGTTTTTCTCCACTGCAATTTTAGGCTTCACATTTTTCGCGGCATTAATCTCTTTGACCATGGTTGGTCGATTGATCTGGTACATCAGAGATGACATCCCATCAAAGCCAATTGTACCGAAAAGCTGTTCGTAATAGAGACCTCCACCAGGCTTCTCGAAAATGGTGTGGCGTTTCTGGGGGATTTCGCCAAGCTTGTGATATATCGGCATAACTTGTTGTTTATTGGGCGTGACAAAATTAGTATTTGTTTTGACAATAGTTGTTATGCTAACTAATTAAAATTTACTTACTTTAATGAAAACATTTATCCATGAATAAAGTGGTTGCAGGACCGGCCGAAGCTCTCGAAGGATTGAAGGATAATATGACTCTGATGTTGGGAGGATTCGGCCTATGTGGAATCCCCGAAAACTGTATCGCGCAAATGGTCAAGTTGGGAGTCAAAGGGCTCACCTGTATTTCCAACAATGCCGGAGTAGATGATTTTGGTCTTGGGATGCTGCTTCACCAAAAGCAGATCAAGAAAATGATTTCTTCATATGTGGGCGAAAATGCCGAATTCGAGCGGCAGATGCTCAGTGGCGAATTGGAAGTGGATTTGATTCCACAAGGATCCCTCGCGGAGAGGTGCCGGGCAGGTGGAGCGGGCATTCCAGCCTTTTTCACCCCGGCAGGTTTTGGAACAGAGGTAGCCGAAGGAAAAGAGGTCCGTGAATTCAATGGCAAGCCACACATTCTTGAGTCGGCACTGAATGCCGATTTTGCTTTGGTCAAAGCGTGGAAGGGAGACACTGAAGGCAATCTGATTTACAAAGGGACCGCTCGGAACTTCAACCCACCAATGGCCATGGCTGGAAAAATCACTGTGGCAGAGGTAGAAGAGCTCGTCCAACCGGGAGAACTGGATCCGAATTTTATCCATACGCCAGGAATATTCGTTCAACGCATTTTTCAGGGGGAGAAATATGAGAAGCGCATAGAGCAAAGGACAGTCCGACCGAAAAATTGAAAGTCAGTGTAACTTGATCGAGTTAACACGCGTCCAATACCCGTGCACCCAGACGATCAAGTACTTGATGCCATTCTCAACGGAGACCAGTCCGCGTATGCGGAAATTGTAGATCGACATAAGCGCTTTGCGTTTAACATTGCGAACCAAATATTGCGCAATGCAGAAGAAGCGGAGGAAGCGGCACAGGATGCTTTTGTCAAGGCCTACCGAAACCTAAAGAAGTTCGATCGCAGGAGTAAATTCAGCACATGGCTCTATCGAATTGTGACCAATGAAGCGCTGGGACGAGCACGAAAGAAGAAATACGATCATGTGGACATTGCCTCCGCTTTTGGCATTGGCCAGGCTGACAACAGTACTGATGAAAACGCCTTTTTGGTTCGCTCGTCGATTCTTAAATTGGGTGATAAGGATCGGGAACTGTTGACGCTATTCTATTTGAAGGAATTGAATTTGGAAGAAATGGGGCAAATTTTAGATCAGGAAACAAACACAGTGAAAGTGAGTGTGCACCGTGCAAGAAAGAAGCTAGCCAATATGATGCTGAGTGAAATTGGAGAAGAAGTTTATGCATTAATCGAAGGATGATGGAAAAAGAGATTTTAAAAAACATTGCGACAGATAAGGTTGAAGACTCGGAACTGAAAAAGTTTGATCAGATGGTGGAGAAATCCTGGATCGGGAATCCATCATCGGACTTCACCAGAAAAGTGATGAATTCCCTGCCAAGTGGTGATTCGTACAAAATTGGACTGCATGTGTGGGGAATAATCATCGGTGTTTCCCTTGTGATTATTCTTTGGGGACTAGGTGGATTCGTAACCCCGGACATCAAATTGAGTTATCAGCTTCCCGAGAATCTTCAAATCATCGAAACCGGAACAATTGAGCTGACGCAAATCACTAAAGGATTTATGGTGGCCAATGCTTTGCTATTGTTGTTGTTGATTGATCGAATTGTACAGAAAAAGAAGAGAACCGCTTAGAAAAATCGATCAGGTATTTCGTGATCCTTGCTAAGCCTCAAATCCACCGAAAACGACAGCTCATGGATGCCGTAATTTCCCCTACCTATATCCCCAAATGGAAATTCGAACGAGTATCCAAAATTGTAGATATAGAGGTGTCGATAAACGAAGCTCACTCCTCCTGAAGAGAAATTTCTAGACAATACTCCCAGCCAAATCTTTTCATTGACAAGAATTTGACCATTGATATCCAAGGCCAATTCTTCATTCTGATATCTTGCTAAAATGGATGGTTTGATCTTTAAAGCATCCGTGGGCGTGATCAATAACCCAGCGGAAAGATTGAATGACGGCTTGTACGTGGCAATCACAGCTCCGTCCTGTTCGATCACCGTTTCGAGCATCCTTGGGCTGGCCGCACCCAGGTAGAAAAACTCATTTTTATACATCATCCCAAATCCGAAATTCGTCTGCGAATACTGATTGGTGCCCTGACCTACGGCCATGTCATCCATGACTTCCACATCCAGTTTATTGAAATCCTGGGTGTAATTTGATAATGCACCCTGAAGTCCAAAGGACAAAGAGCCATTCACCCCAACCTCCATTTTGTAAGCATATGCCAAGACCAAGTCGAGATTATTATTTATCCCGAAGTTGTCACTAATGGCCGTCATGCCAACAGAGCTGTGATTAGTAATGGAATTGTAAAATGACAATGCATGAGTAAATGGAGCTCCATCCACCCCAACCCATTGCCCTCTGCTACTAGCCGTGATGTTGCCCATTCGGTACAACCCGATGTAAGCCGGGTTCACCGTTTGTTGATTCATCAAATACTGATTGTACAGTGGATCCAATTGAGCCGACACTTTCAAACTGGCAAGAATTACGACGAGTGTAAATAGCTTTTTCATGATTATCTGCTAGTTGAAAGTTGAAGAAATCCAGTCGTCTTTTCCGATCCCGTGATGATCACATAGAAGTAGGTACCCTCCGGTAGAATGGCCCCATTCCCTTCCGTATTTCGTCCCTCGAATCGGACGGATGTATTATCATAATCTTCTCCCGTGAAGACCTTCCTGCCCCAGCGGTCAAAGACCGTCACCCGATTCCCAGGATACTGTTCGATGTTGACGATTTTGAGAAAATCGTGTCTACCATCACCATTTGGAGTGACCACATTGTAGACATGTAGTTTTGTTTCAGGATTTTCGATTATTTCCCCCAAAACCTTGAAAGTAAAAGTTGCCTCGTCAGAATCATCATTGCCGATGGTGATGTCTGTTAGGAAATTACCTGCAGTTGAACTTTGGAGCGTCACTGTGAAAGTTTCAGTATTTCCTGAAGAAACAGTCATGGGAGCTTGAGATACAACAAAGACCGCATTGGAGGAACTGATCCCGGAAATGGTCAGGTCCGCATCTCCGGAATTCTCAATCGCGAAAAGGGCATCAATATTCTCTCCGAGATTACTGGTGCCAATAGTGTAAATGGTGGTGCCACCCGAGGTAATTGCCACACCGCTATTGTCACTCCCAAAAAACACTTCGATCTCTGGCTCGGCATCTCCTATAATCTCTCCTGTTACGTCGAATATGAAGGGATTCTCATCCAAGTCGTCATTATTAATGGTTATGGTTGAGGTAAATATGCCCGCGGTTGTTCCATCCAGTTCCACAAAAAACTGCTCCGTCGCACCTTCTGTTACAGTTGCTGGAGCCGAGAGAATTGTAAAATTCGGGTCGGAAGAAGTGACGCTGGAAATAGTGAGAACTGAGGTCCCCGTATTTTCAACGGCAAATGTTTCCGAAAGGTTATTACCGACCGGTGTTGAACCAATATCGACCTCTGCAGCTTGTCCATTTGTAATTGGCGTACCGGAATTATCATTGCCAAAATAGACTTCAATCTCTGGCTCGGTGATTTGTCCCATCACCGGGAAGGTGAACGGATTTTCATCTGAATCATCGTTGTTGATGGTAATCGCGGCATTGAAAATGCCAGTCACCGCGCCATCCAAAACAATATCAAAAGTTTCTGAACTCCCCGCCCCGACAGAAGTTGGAGCACCAACTATGGTGAACTCCGTTTGATCGGATGAGATACTTGAAATGGTCAGATCAGCACTTCCCGTATTCTCAATAAAAAACGGCACAGTGATATCAGTTCCATTCAGCGCCTTACCAAGATCAACATCGGTGGTTTGGCCATCTGTCAGAATTGTGCTTGGGTGAATCTGACCTACATAAACCTCTATTTCAGGTTCGGGTGCTGCTGTGATAGATCCATTTACAGGGAAAGTAAAAGAGCCTTCGTCCAGGTCATCGCTGTTGATAGTAATTGATCCATTGAAGTTGCCAATCCCCGAGGCATCCAATGTAATGTCGAAGGTTTCTGTGGCACCAACGGCGACCGTCGCTGGTGCACCGGAAATGGTGAATTCAGCTGCTGACGAAACAATGGATGAAATGGTCAAAACACTGGTTCCCGAATTATCAATAGCAAAGGTCAGCGTGATATCCGAACCTTGTGTGGACGAACCGAAATCTACACTCCCGGCCTGACCGTCAGCCAAGGCGGTTCCGGTGTTGTCAACACCCTGATAGACCTCTATTTCAGGTTCCACCATAAAAGCGGACCTTTCACCCGCTGTGTAATTGCCATCCAGTGACCCAGTGATACTCACCGTTACAGTATTCGTATTTTCATCCACATTGCTCTCATCTCCAACCGTCCATGCGCCATTGAATATCCCTGACACGTAGTTCGCCTCGACCCCATTCACCTCCGAATCATCGTACTCAAAAGTCACATCACCATTGACATTCGAGATATTTTGCGTTGTGAGCGTCCAATATTTGGAAAGCGACACGCCCGAAGACAGTACATTCGGCTCTTCAACACCTGCCAGTGCAAGCCTGACGAATCTTGATCCCGCCGCACCGTCTAGCGTGGTGCCGGCATTGAGGTCTAAAATGAGTGGTGTATACTCACCCGTAGTGCCTACCGGGAACAACCAGCTCCCAAGCGCATTTGTGTATTGGGTAATAGTTCCTTCTAGGGTGATCATGGTACTTGCATCAGGTGAGCCAACAGTTATTGAGCTGGTAGGGGTCAATTCTAAATCTGCACCTTGCTGAACGTTCAAAATGCCCTGCTGCAGGGTAAGGGTTCCTTCTAAAACCACGTCAGATTGTTCTACTATGTCAACCCGATTCGTACTGCCCGACCTATTAACTATTACATCCGAAAAGGTGATGTCTCCTTCCACATTTTGATCCTCTGAATCGCCTCCGTTAAAAGTCACCGTACCTCCCACGGTAAATCTGCCACTCAAATTGATCAGATCGCCTCCAATTGTGAGATTGAAGTTTGCTGGATCGAATACCGATCCATTTTGATTTCTGAAATTACCTAGAACCTCCAGGTCATTAGTCAATGCCAGCGTCCCAATATTCGACAAAGTCAAATGATAAAATCTTGTATCAATTAAGTCTTGATTGTCATTGCCTAAGTATCTAAAAAGGCTTGCGGTCGCATCCACATCAAAATTTATGTTTTGAGATGGGAAGCCATTATTAGGGTGATAGTTAACATGCGCGCCCACGTCATTAATAAATGTAGCTGTCCCTGGCGAGGACATCCCCTGAATGGTCAAATACCCATTTTCACTAAGGCCTGGAATTATCTGATTGGTAATGGTCACTCCATCCGCCACGGTAATTCTACTGTTGCTGTAAAGGCTGACATTTTCTCCGCTTACGGTATTGGAGAGTGTAAGGTCGGCATTGATAAATCCGAGACCGGAGTTGGGTTGGGCGAACTGTAAACTTCCGTTTTCGCAAGCAATGCTGAGTGGCGCCTCTATGTACCACTGAGTACTATTCTGAAGATTTATTGATCCCCGATTGATAATGTCATCATGAAAATAGAAAAAGGAGGTATTAGAACCAGTTACGGCGAATGAACCGTCAGACTCGACTACAATTGGTCCCATAAACGTCATTGAACCGCCATTGACACCATCCCGTATCGATCCTTCAATCGTGGTTGTGCCGTTGATCGTCCAATTTTGATCACCAATTTGAAAAGGTAAACTACCATCTTCGACAGTTAAATTGTTGATATTGATATCAGCATTTTCCTGTTGAACGCCATCATCGGCCTGCAAGACGAAACTGGCTAGACCATTGGTGAAATCCGACGCTATTGGTGCAGTACCACTGCCATCCCTTTCGGAGTTCCAGACGGATGGTGTATCAAAGGCCGCAATCACTCCAGTGGAATAATAAGTATCTGGTGAACAATTTTGTCCTGCATCATTGATCGTCCAGGAATAGTTGTCAATTAAGTCTTGTCGGCCTGTATCATCGCAGAAAAACACTCCGCTGGCGTTGAGGGATACTCCCGTTGGAATAGTCTGCGTCCCTCCATTATCATCTGCCCAACCAATTAATGTGGCATCATAATTCTCAGCGGACATTCCTGAATTTGAGAATATGGATCCAAAACCTCCGGAAACAACATTGCTGATATCCCATGCACCAAGATCCTGATCGAATGAATCAGCATCCTGGAACATATTTCCAATACTTTGAACGGTTGATACATCCCATGTTCCTATAGGCTGGTTAAATGCGTCAGCAAATGAGAACATGTTAAATAAATTACTCACACCCGTCAAAACCCATGTGCTTATGTCCTGGTTAAAAGCAGTATTTCGGTAAAACATGGCCGATAAATTGGCAGAACTGTTGATGGTCCAGTTATTCAGTGGTTGATTAAATCCACCCATCCACGAGAACATACCACTGAGATTGGTTACCGTACTGACATCCCAGTTATTAATATTTCGATTAAATGCGTCCGCATTTTCAAACATGCTCTGCATACTTGTAACAGTCGTAAAATCCCATGAACTAATGTCGGAGTTGAACAAGCCAGCATTTCTAAACATCTGACTCATGTTTATTGGATTTGAACTGAAGTTGGTCGTCCAACTGGACAGATCGCCTTGGAAGGCCGACGCATCTTCAAACATTTCAGAGAAGTTCGTTACACTACTTATGTTCCAATTTAAGTCCTGATTGAAAGCAGTAGTATTCTGGAACATCCGACCCATGTTCGTTACATTAGACACTACCCAGCTTCCGATAGGTGTATTGAAATTATCAGTGCCTGCGAACATCTCAAACATCGTTGTTACATTGTCCGTATCCCAATTACTGATATTACCAGTGAACGCATCTGCTTGATTAAACATCCGACTCATATTGGTCACACCAATCACATTCCACGTACTGATATTTCCATTGAATGACGATGCTGCATTGAACATGCTCTCCATTGCCACCCCAGGAGTGGTGTTAATGGTCCAGGAATTCAGATCCTGATTGAAGATATCTGTGTTCTGGAACATCCCAGTAAAATCCGTGATTGTACTAACATCCCAGTGATCCATTGGATTATTCAACATATCACAATTGAAAAACATGGTCGTCAGGTCAGTCACGCCAGAAAGGTCAGGCGCATCTGTGGCAGGGACGGTCAAGCTGGTGCAGCCATGAAAAGCTTCGAACATGCTTGACCAGGCTATGTCACCCCATTGTTCCACCGATCGGATTTTTGTACGGGCATCTCCTCCGTTGGCTGGTGCATAAAATCGAGGGAAGTTCCCCGTAATTTCCAGTCTATAAACATCGGTATTTTGAAGGCCGCTGATGGTATATGGATGATCGGCATCTGTTACACCTGATGCCGAGCCATCCCCGACTCCTGTATTCGTTAGGTTCGTCCATAAGATATCATAATTGTAACCAGTTCCGGTTGTTGGGATTATGATCTGATTGTCGGACGTTGACCAAGTGGTAATAAATGCGCATTCTTGGCCAGCGTCTGTGATGGTCCAGTTATGAGTAGCAGGATTTTGTAATTCTGTATGCTCGGCCTCCGCATTACAAAAATGTAAGCCCGTCGCACCAAGTGACAGTCCGGTTGGAGGATTCTGAGCCTCCCATCCAATCAAGGTTGCGTCGTAATTATCCGCGGACAATCCGGCGTTATCCAGCATGGCTACCAATGCGGTTGCGCTTGACAAATTCCAGTTCCCAAGGTCTTGATTAAAGGCAGAAGCACTACTGAAGGCATTGCCGAAAAGCTGAACGTTTGATGTTGTCCAACCGCTTATGTTCTGATTAAAGGAGGTTGCACCATCGAACAAATTGGACATGTTGATGACACTACTCACATCCCAGGCACTGATGTCCTGATCAAATGCAATAGCATCCCTTAACATTTCCGTGAGGTCGGTGGCTGTCGCCGTTACGAGGTTGGGGATTTGGCCGTTGAACAGGTTCGCACCTTCAAACATTCTATAAAAACTTGAGACACCCGATAGTGTCCATGGAATGTCCTGATTAAATGCATCCGCCTCGTAAAACATACCGTCTACGGTCGTCAATGCAGGTACGATCCAGCTTCCAATAGGTTGATTGAAATTATCGGTTACCCGGAACATATCCGACATGTCCTGAACCATCGCAACATTCCAGCCTGTAATGTTCTGATTGAATGCCCTGGCACCTTCGAACATGCTATGCATGTCCACGACCATATCCGTGTCAAAACCTGTTATATCACCATCAAACGCCTCGGCATAATAAAACATATTTGACATGTCCAGAGCCGATGAAGTGACCCAATTATCGAGATTTTGATCGAAGATGGTCGCGCCTGCAAACATGCCATTGAACTCTTGAATCGTGCTCACATTCCATCCATTTATGTTGCCGTTAAAACTCACGGCATTCTCGAACATATTCCCAAGATTAGTCACTAAGGACAAATCCGGATTATCAACGCCATTGTAGGTCATATTGGCACATCCACTAAAGGCGTGGCTCATAGATTCCCATTTAATATCTCCCCAGGACTCTATGGTCAGTAATTTTGCAGTTTCCTGCCCTTCACCTCCATCGTGGAAGTAGATTCGGGGAAAATCCTTGGTGATTTCAACCCTGTAGGTCGCACCATCGGTAATACCGGTAAATGCCGCATCTCCCGTTTGATCTAATAAAGTGAAGTTATCCGCTGCGTTTCCAATGTTCTCTATGTAAACATCATAATCATATGTCACGCCGGTTCTTGTTGGAATCGTGATTGATCCACCGGTCGCCAACCACCGTGTAATAAAGGGACAACCTTGGGCATCACCCACCAAATTCCATGTATCTCCGGTCAGAATAGCTCGATCGGCTATCGCATTACAATATTGCAAGCCAAGTACACCAATAGTAATTCCGCTTGGTCTCCCAGCCTGAGCGGCCCAGGCAGTGAGCGTTGCGTCATAATTGGCCACCGTTAAATTCGTGTTATCAAGCATATTGGCCATTGTCGTAGCACTCGAAATGTCCCATGCCCCAAGATTTTGATTAAACGAAACAGCATCTAGAAAAGTCAGTGAAAAATCTGTCACGTTGCTTACATCCCAACCGCTGACGTCCTGATTAAAGGCTGCTGCATCATCAAACATTTCATGAATGTCGGTCGCAAATGAAGTCACCAAGGAGTTAACCGTCCCATTGAACAAATCCGCTCCTTTGAACATACGATAAAAACTAGAAACTCCGGAAAGCGTCCAAGGCATGTTTTGATTGAAAGCATCCGCCTGATAAAACATGCCTTCGACGTTCGTCAGACTGGAGGGCGTCCATGCCCCTATAGGTTGGTTGAATGCATCTGTGACACGGAACATATTAGACATGTCACTGACATTGGACACATCCCACCCTGAAATATTCTGATTGAATGCCCTTGCACCTTCGAACATGTACGACATGGTTGTAACCTGATCTGTGTCAAACCCTACTATGTTTCCATTGAAGTCCTCAGCATAGTAAAACATGCCGTTCATATTAGTAGCCGAGGTTGTCATCCAATTATCAAGGTTCTGGTCGAAAATGGTGCATTGGTAAAACATATCTGAGAAGTTTTGACCGGCAGAGACGTCCCAAGTATTCAATGGTTGATTGAAGCTAGAGCAAGCTTGGAAGACCGAACTGAAACTCGTAATGGTGCTAACATCCCAATTGGACAAATTCCCATTGAAACTGGAGCACCCTTTAAACATGTCATGAAGGCTCGTAACTCCCGTCAAATCGGGAGCGTCCACAGCATTGTATGTAAGATTGGTGCACCCTTCGAAAGCGCTTGACATAGAAACCCATGCAACGTCACCCCATTGTTCTATCGTTAAAATTTTGTCTTTGTCACCTCCATTGTTAAAATAGAGTTGATCAAATCGGCCAGTGATCTCTACTCTGTAGGTGGCACCATCAGTAAGGCCTGTAATCACAGCATCTCCTGTTTGATTCGCCAGAGAGCCGTTATCAGCTGCATTCCCTATATTTTCCCAATACACGTTATAATAATAGGTTTCTGCAGCATCTGTTGGAATGGTGAATTGGCCATCGGCCGTCGCTAGCCAAGTGGTTATAAAGGGAACACAATCCTGTCCGGCATCATTTATGGTCCAGTTATGGGTGCCTGGATTTTGTAATTCGGTGTGTTCAACTACAGCATTGCAAAAATTTAAACCAGTCGCTCCGAGTGTCAAACCCGTTGGAGGGTTCTGAGCTTCCCAACCAATCAATGTTGCATCGTAATTAGCCACCGACATTCCTGAATTGTTAAGCATGGACACTAAGGTTGTGGCGCTGGATAAATCCCAACTTCCAAGGTTTTGATCAAAGGCTGAAGCACCTCGGAAAGCATTGCTCAAAAGCTGCACGTTGGAAGTAGTCCACCCACTGATGTCTTGATTGAACACTATCGCTCCATCGAACATATTGGCCATGTCCGTAACACTACTCACGTCCCACGCACCGAGATCCTGATCAAATGCGATGGCATCTCTGAACATACCACCCATATCCATCACTCCTCCAGTCGTGGCAGCCCATGATCCGATCGGCCTATTAAATGCGGATGCTAGGAAAAACATGTTTCCCATATCGTCCACTGTGGTCACGTCCCAGGTGGTAATGTCACCATTGAAAAGCAGGCAGTTGGAGAACATCCCACGCATGTCTGTTACACTCGTGGGTGTCCAGAGGTTCAAATCCTGATTAAAAGCATCTGCATCTGAAAACATGTTTCGCATGTTCAGAGCACCTGTGACTACCCAGTTATTCAGGGGTTGATTAAAGACTTTAGCCCCTTCGAATGTCTCGAAGAAATTGGTCACCATATCCACATCCCAGTTGTCTATTTGTCCATTGAACAAGACGGCATCTTTGAATGTCTGGGAAAGACTCGTGAGCGAAGTAGTCACCCAGCTGTTTAGGTTTTGATTAAATGCAGTGGCATTGTCGAACATGTTGTCCATGTCCTGCACGCTGGAGACATCCCACGCATTGAGTGGCTGATTGAAACTCGTTGCATTTTGGAAAATCAGGCTCATGTCTTGAACCATTCCTGTAGTGCCTCCCCATCCTGCTAGGGGTTGATTGAAATCCGTGCAATTGAAGAACATACTTCGCATATTGGTGACAGAGCTCACATCCCAGTTGCCAATAGCCCCATCAAAAACATCGGCGCTGTAGAACATGCTAAACATGGTCGTCACCGAAGAAGGCACCCAGCTATTCAGATTCTGGTTGAAATCATCGGCATCTCTGAACATTTGACTCATATCGAGTGCTGATGTGACCGTCCAACTGTTCAAAGGTTGATTGAAAATAGACGCACCTCTGAACATATTACTGAAATCCTGCACATTACTGACGTCCCAGTGATCAATGGATTGATTGAGCATGCTGGCATTGTGAAAAGCACTACTCATATCTGTCACCAATGAAAGATCTGGCGCATCTACAGCAGTAATGGTCAGGTTTGAGCAACCGTAAAAGGCATTGGCGAGGCTTAACCAGGAAATGCCTCCCCATTGGTCTACTGTGAGAATTTTCACACGATCAGTTGGGTCATTATTGAATTGGATGGCGGGAAAGGTTCCGGTGATTTCAATTTCATACGTATCGCCGTTATTCAATCCCGTAATCAGGTGATCTCCGGTCACCGCCGTAGCTGAGCCGTCTCCTTGTGTAGCATTTGTGAGGTTGGTCCAGCTGATATTGTAATTATATGTTTCACCAGCTTTGGTTGGAATGTTTATCTCCCCATCAGTGGTTGACCAAGTAGTTACAAATGGGCCTGGAGTGGCTTGGGATATCGGGTTGCCAGTTGCCGCATTGACATTGTAAACCTCCGAGCCAGAAACACCATTGAATTCAAAAACACGAATATGGTATGTATTTCCTCCAGTAAGACCTGTCACTCCAACGCTACTACCACTGCCATTGTAAACGACATAGTTGCCAGTTCCTAGTTCAGTTCCACCAGTACCAAATGCCGAGTTAGCAGTGTAGGTGGTGGCGTTAGTTGGTGTTGCATCCACAGCACTTCCTTCTCTCATAACAACCAGCCTATTCCCTCCATCACCGTTCGTCCAATTGATGGTCATGGAAGTTGGCAGAACACTCGTAACGCTAATGTCCGAGACCTGTGTCCCCGGAGTAGCGCAGCTTTCACCTCCATCTGTGAATCCCCAGCTAAAGTTGTCAATGATACTTTGTCTTGCGTCCGCTCCGTTGCAATAGGTTACTCCAACGTTGAAGGCAACTCCATTTTGGAGTGTGCGCGCCGACCATCCAATGAGTAGATCATCGTAGCTTGAGCTGGTGAGTCCCGAAGAAGAAAACATATTTGTAGCAGTGGTCAGGCTACTCATGTCCCAAGCTGACAAGTCTGGGTCCAGGGTCGTGAGAAAGCGAAACATATTGGTCGTATTCGTCACGCTTGACACATCCCAATCCGAAATGTCCTGACTGAACGCGCTCCCAAATTCAAACATTGAAGTCATGTTTTGGACGTTTGAAGTGGCATTACCCCAGTCCAAAGGCTGACCTCCATTATCGAACATGAAGGAGGATCGGAACATGGATGACATATCCGTTACATTACCCACATTCCAATCTGAAATATCCTGATTGAAATCAGCTGTGCCAAAAAACATGCTACCCATATTTTGCACCATCCCGACATTCCAGGTGCCGATTGGTTGGTTGAATCTGGCGGCATTCCTGAACATTTCTGACATGTTTAGCACACCAGCCGTGTTGGCATCCCAGCCCAACAGCTGACCACCGTTATTGAAGTTATTGGCCAAGAAGAACATACCAGACATGTCTGTCACAGACGAAACGTCCCATGCGCTGATATCCTGATTAAAATTCGTCGCGCTTCGAAACATGCTGGACATATTCTGAATCGTACTCACATCCCATCCACCGATATTCCCATTGAAATTGGTTGCCTCACGGAACGCTGATGACATATTGGTCACCCCCGAAAGGTCAGGCGTATCGGAGGCATTATACGTAAGATTGGAACAGCCATAGAAAGCGTTTTCAAAAGATTCCCAGCTGATATTTCCCCACTGCTCGATACTCTGCAGAAAAGGTGCATAGGTGCCATCATCATTCATATTGAAATGAGGATAAACTCCACTTATTTCTACGCGATAAAGACTATTTGCCTCTACCGCAATGAAATTATCGGCATCTGTTGTATGCGTTTCTGAACCCTCCGATACACCGGAATTCGTGAGATTCGTCCAGGAGACATTGTAATTGTATGTCAGTCCCGCAGACCCGGGTATTTTGATAAGTCCCGAACTGGAATTCCAAGTAGTGATAAAATTTTGGGAACTTAGTGAGAGGCTCACTACTAGAGTGATAATGCTAAGCCAGTACTTCATATAAACCGTCAGTGAGGGTGATACTCCAAACAAGTGGAGCTTAAGGCAAACCCCATTGATTGGCATTTACCTACAATTTAGTGAAATCAGATAATTACTTGGTCAAGGAAGAAATCTTAAATTCCAGTTCACCCAAATCCAAGATAGCGTTGATTAAGCCGAGTTTTTGGAAGCCTTTCAGGTCTGACACTCTGATGTCTCTTTCTTGAATTTTGCCGGACGCTAGCAATGAAGCTCGCCGGACGCCTTTCAGTAAAGGTTTCTCCGGTGTCCACCATTTGTCTCCATCAAAAAAGGCCAAATTGGCATATGATGAGTCTGTGATCATGCCGTCCTTGATAAGGATAATGTCATCGGCATTCGACTCTTCAACTAGCTGATTGATCGCAGTTCTGTCTGAAAATTTGAATGAATAATCGAATGAAGATTCCACCAGTTTAATGGAGTTGACTTTTCTGGTTTTATAAGGCTCTATGGTTATTTCGAAATCCTCAGAATTGTATTCTACTCTGACTTTAAGCTTTCCGGATTCTTTGAGCTCAGGTAAAATTTTGATCAGCTGATGAGCAATTGATTCAGGGAAGAAAGTCGCAAACGTTCTTTCTAGTCGGAATTGATGTAAATCCAACAAATGATATTGGCCGTTTTCAAATCGTATGGTCTCGAGGAATTTCAAAAATGCGAAATATTTCGTATCTATTTGCGAATATGTGCGTATACTTGTGTGTGGAAGAACACCTATTAAATGATCCCGCCGCAAGGTATTATGCCGCTTCTAAAGGTATCACCAAATCTGATTTTTTGGTCATTGTCGCTGAGTCAGGTTTGAATTTAAGCCAGTTCTCGGCAATGTTGCCAGTCTCCAAGCGCACCATCGAAAAGGTCAAAGATGAAGAGTTACTGAGTCCTGTAGTGAGTGATAGGGTTCTGCAGTTGGCATCTTTGTTTAGTCATGGCGCCCTTGTCCTCGGTAGTAGAGATGGTTTTCAGGATTGGCTTCATGGATCGCTCATTGCCCTGGGTGGTAAAAAGCCCATCAATTTCATCACTAATGACACTGGGATTTCCATGGTCAGGGATTTGCTCGGCCGTATTGAGCACGGGGTATATTCTTGATGATCGTCTACCGAATTACCTCCAAACCATACGCTAGGGACTTATCGGGTACTGGAGCCATGCTCTATGGCGGCCGTTGGAACCCGAAGGGTGTGCGAATGCTTTACACTTCTCAAACTCTTTCACTCGCCGTTTTAGAAATGATCGCGAATCTTTCGGGGGATAAACTGGGAACCGGATTGGTTTGCACCAAACTTGAATTTCCTGACACAGTGAAAGTTCATGAACCGAAGTTGCCAGATGACTGGAGAGCCTTCCTTCATGGTGCATCTTCGGTACTGATCGGTCTGAAGTTCATAGAAAATGGTGGCTTTTGTATGAAAGTGCCGAGTGCCCTTGTTCCGACAGAATTCAACTATCTGCTCAACCCCATACATGAGGATTTTGATCAAGTAAAATATCTGGATTCGAATCCGCTTTTACTGGATCAACGCTTACTCAATCGCTAAATCGGGATATAGATTTTATCCAAATACTCCTGGTATTCCTTATCCAACTCACTGAAAGCAGTTATCCCTCCACCGCTTTTGTAGTAAAAGTTATCGTCACGTTTTTCGATGAATCTGATCATCACGCCTGAATCCAAACTTTGACCATCGAATAACCCGCAAACCCCGGTATAGAATCCCCGATCGTGTGATTCTACGGACTTTATAATGTCCACCGTTTTTGGTTTTGGGGCTCCACAGATGGAACCGGCCGGTAGTAGTGAAAACAACAAGTCACCAACAGACTCATTCCAGTTTGCACCCAGCTCACCAATAATCTCCGAACTCACCTGCAAAAGCCCTCCGGCTACCGTCTCCAATCGATCAATGTATCGAAATTTCTCTACCCTAACATCGGCGGCCACCAGACTCAAATCATTTCTGATGAGGTCTACGATGGTCACGTGCTCAGCCAGTTCTTTTGGGTCATTTAGAATGACCTCTTCCGCCCTTGGTAGACTGGCGTCAATGGTGCCTTTCATTGGGTAAGACCGAATTTGATCGTCGGAAATCTGCACGAAAATCTCTGGCGAGAAGCAAACAAATTGGTCGTCAAATAGAAGCTTGTACCTGGCTTTGCTCGCTTCAAATACATTACTCAACGAGCCGGAAAGATCCACTGGAGTTTCGAACGTAAGATTGGTCAGAAAGGAGTTGCCGTATTTGATTTCCCCAACCGCCTTGTTGAATGCTAATTCAAAAGTCTCCAACCGGATTGGATGCTTTGCTATTTCAACCTGACGAGGATTTGATTCGCTTTCTTGATTAGAAACTCCATTGAAGTTAAATGCCACTTCACCAGGACCGATCTCGTCCAGTTTTCGGGCAAACACCCTTTTCCCTTCAAAATCTGTAAAGAATAAAAAGGGCACACGACGTGCACCCCAGAAGTTCATTTGTGCTATCGCTGCATCACGATTCAGCATTTTTCTTTCTTGAAAACCGACTGATCATGCGCTTCTCATAGCGCCAAAAGAAGTCAAATTGGCCGAAGACAAATCCGTAGAAAAGCAGGAAGCAATTGTAAATGGGCAAAATCATGACCCAGTAACCGATCTTGAACCAGAGTGGTTGTCCGGCCGGAAAGAAGAACTCAATCGCTGGCCCTTTTATCAAAACCACGGTGGTCCCGGTACAAGCGAAAACGATCATGATGATGACAAACTGCCACTGACTATCGATCCCCCACTTTTCTTTCAATTTATCAACCCAACTCATGCAATAAAATCTTTGAAGTCCGGCCAGTTTGGTCGGGATGTAAAACTCATTTTTTCTTTTTTCACAGGATGCAGAAAGGACATTTTGTAGCAATGCAAGTTGATACTCTTATCCTGATTCGGTTTGGGATAGCCGTACTTCAAGTCGCCCTTTATGGGATGTCCGAGTTTCCGCATTTGCGTCCTGATCTGGTGCGATCGTCCCGTTTTTGGTTTGATTTCCAACAGGGATCGATTTCCCAATGAAGCCATCAATCGATAACTCAGTTCGGCCTTTTTTGATTTGCCCTTTTGCTTGTCGTAGGCGTTCACCGTGTTTCGCTTGGCGTCCTTTTCCAGCCAATGGATCAGAACTCCATCCGGCTCTTTTGGCGTATCCTGAACCTCGGCGAGGTAAATTTTTTCCACCTCATTGTTTTGGAATTGTTTCGCCATTCGGTCAGCAGCCTTCGACGTACGAGCAAAAATCACCACGCCTCCAACGGGCCTGTCCAGCCGATGACACGGGTGACAAAATACCCTTCCCGGCTTGTCATACTTTTTCCGGATGTAATCCATACCCCAATCGGTGAGGGTGTCGTCCCCGGTTTCGTCTCCCTGTACGAGCCAGTTATTTGGCTTTTCCAGCACCAGGAGGTGATTGTCTTCAAAAAGTATTCGGGGCTTGTTCATCGTCGACGCGAAATTAGTAAGATCAATAAGTCCTATCTTCGCATTTACAATAATTCCCTAAAGAATTCATGGCAAAGATTTCAGCATTCGGCACATATGTACCGGAAAAGGTCCTAGACAACAAATATTTTGAGTCGATCATAGACACAAACGATGAGTGGATTGTGACTCGCACTGGCATTAAGGAGAGGCGGATGAGTCGTGCAGATGAGTACACCAGTGACCTAGCCATAGGAGCCGTAAAAAATCTTCAGGAACGAAGTGGGAAAACCGTAGATGATGTGGATTTTATTCTGGTGGCAACTACCACGCCTGATCAGACCATGCCAAACGTGGCTTCCCGCATCCAGCATAAAATGGGCATCAAGAATGCCGGGTGCAACGACATTTATGCAGCCTGTGCGGGATTTGGTTATGGACTTCAACTCGGAAACGGGCTTGTCCGATCGGGGATGTATAAAAAAGTATTAGTTGTTGGCGCTGAAGCCCTGACCAAAGCAACGGACTATACAGACCGTACAACTTGCCTATTATTCGGCGATGGTGCCGGAGCGGTTTTGATAGAGCCGGGTGAGCATGACTTTTTCGCTTTCAATTCGGGCACGAATGGGGAGTTCGGACCGGACTTATACCTCAGCACGGAGAAAGCCGTGATCGATAGAGTAGATGTGGTTCCCAATGGGAAAATCGCTCAAAATGGGCGAACAGTATTTAAGTGGGCAGTTGGAAATATCCCGATAAAAATTCGGGAATTGCTGGATCAGGCGAGTCTGTCGTTAGAGGATATCGACTACATCATCCCACACAGTGCGAACCTCCGAATCTTGGAAGCTATCGCCAAGGAGCTTGATTATCCGATGGAGCAAATACCAGAAAGTGTCTCGGTCTATGGCAATACCTCCTCTGCGTCCATTCCGCTCGCGCTGGATCTGGCCTTAGCAGATGGCCGAATAAAAAAAGGAGACACTATTTTGATGATTGGGTTTGGAGGAGGATTGACCTTCTCGGGATGTATCCTGAAGTGGAATTTGTAATTACTTCTTCCTAAGCCTGGCCTGAACCTTATCCGAGGTTAATTCTCGCAATGCATCTGCCGCAATCCATTTGGCGGATTTAGTGTCTTGATCTCTAATTCGCTCGGCCGATACAATGGCTTGTTCATTTAGGAACGAACTCCGTTTGCCGATCTGGCGTAAAGCCCAGTTAACCGCCTTCTTGACGAAGTTCCGCTCGTCCCAAGCCTCTCTTTCGATGGTCGGAAGAAAAGTGGCGATCTTTTCATCAGGCATCTTCTTTTCGAAAATGGCTATCCCGACCATGGTGGCGAATGCCATTCGTTTTTCGAACTCTGGATCGCGAGTGCTCCAATCCTCCACCTTTTGCCAAGCGAACGGTGTTCTCGGAATGATCTTCATTCCTATCCCATCCACCAAATCCCAGGAGTAAGCTTCTGATGTCCACTTCTCGGCGGTGACTTCTGAAAATTCCTTGGGTTCTGCAAGCCAAATGCCCAAATGCTTTGCTTCATGAATCGGTTCATTCCAGAGCTGCTCAGCCAGTTCCTGATTTTTCCCGATTTCCTTGGCGTAAGGCTTGAGCACCACATGTTTGATGCCCAGAGATCGGGGTGATCCGGTGATGCCGAAATATTCCATCTTCTCTACGTAAGCCGGATCGGCCATGGACTCCAGCTCGCTCAATATCCATTGGAGATCTTTCATAGCTCTTTAAAAATCTTGCAATTAATTTCAGGCCACTCTTCCTTAAGGATTGAATAAATGCTCGTATTTCTCCTGAATCCATCCGGCATGACCGAGTGGCTTCTCAGTTCTCCTTCGAATTTTGCCCCGATGGCTTGAATGGCCGTCTTGGATTGTTCGTTGCGGGAATCGGTTTTGAATTCCACCCGCTCGACTCCAACCTCCTCGAAGCAATAAGAGAGCAACAGAAACTTGCAGTTTCTATTGAGGCCAGTGCGTTGATATTTCTTCCCAATCCATGTCGATCCGATTTCCAGCCTCTTGTGTTCGTTTGAGATGTTCATGAAGGTAGTCACTCCGGCATACTTCTCTTTCTCCTTGTCGAATATGGCAAAGGGATACCTTATCTCAGCGGCTCGGTCATTTAAAAATCGAGTGATAAGGAGTTTGAGTGTCTCAGGTGTGTCCACTCGATTGAAAGAATATTGAAGCAAATCTTCTCGTTGCTCACCGGCTTCAAACAGGTCGTTAAAATGGTCAAAACTCAGTGGTTGCAACTGAGACCGATCGTTTTCAAGAATGATATCTTTTTTGAAATCGATCATTCGTAATTATAACCTCCGGGGTTCTCCTCCAGCTCCACTCCCAAGCCCAGAACGATGCGATTGACGAAATTGAAATAGGCAATAACCAATGTCGCATCCAGAATTTCCCGATCACTCAGTCCTAGTTTTTTTAGCGGTTCGATCAATTTTCCATCCTTGCTTCGGTGCGGGCAATGGGTCAGGTCCCATGCAAATTCGCACAGGGCACTTTCGACTTTCGTCAGCTTATCCTTGGGTGTTTCCGTAGATCGAAGTGCATTCACTTTTTCCTCGTCTTTCCAAAAGTTCTTTACGGCCTCCAGATGATGAGTTATGCAATACTCGCATTGATTTGCCTGGGATACGATTACCGCCATCATCTCCCTATGGACTCGCTTCAAAGGCGACTTTCCAAACATCACGGACATGTATAGATTCATGTGCGCCATGATGGTCTTAGGGTTCAGGCTTTGAATTTTGTGCACCTCGGCGATCTTTCCACGGGATTTTATGAGGTCGTTGTAGATGCTCTGCAGTTCGTCAGTGGCACTTTCAGGTTGGATTACTTCGATGTAGGGCATGACCAAATTTACACAGGCCATCAATCAATATCGACCTCTACAAAAGCTCATTGGCCAAATTGGCCAACTCGGATCGCTCGCCTTTTTCTAAGGTAATATGAGCGAACATCGGATTGTCCTTCACCCGATCTATCAGGTAGCTGAGTCCATTACTTTGAGAGTCCAGGTATGGTGTATCAATCTGATAAATATCACCAGTAAAAACGATTTTCGTATTCTCACCGGCCCTTGAAATGATCGTCTTGATCTCGTGAGGGGTCAGGTTCTGCGCTTCGTCCACGATGAAGAAAATATTGGACAAACTTCTACCTCGGATATAAGCGAGTGGTGTGATCATCAGCTTTTCCTGATTTACCATGTCCACGATCCGAGTGAATTCCTTATCGGACTCTTTGAACTGATTTTGGATGAACTTAAGATTGTCCCAAAGCGGCTCCATGTACGGGTTCAGCTTGGACTTGATATCTCCGGGCAAGTAACCAATGTCATTGTTGCTAAGTGGTACGATCGGACGGGCCAAATAGATTTGCTTGAAGTCCTTTCGCTGCTCCAAGGCGGAAGCTAGTGCCAACAGGGTTTTACCAGTCCCCGCCACGCCATTTATACTTACCAGTTTGATGTTGGGATTCATCATGGCACTGATAGCGAAGGTCTGCTCGGCGTTCTTCGGTTTGATCCCATAGATCGGTCGTTTTTCCACCTGGACCAGCATATTTTCATCGTCATCCTGATAGGCAAGTACTGAGTTCTTCTCGCTTTTTAAGATGAAGAAATCATTGGCCGCTGGTTTCGTTTTCCCAAAAACCTTCTTTGGTTCTATTCTTCCTTTTTTGAATAAAGTGTCAATGTCCTCCGAACTGACTCCATCCACCTCGGTCTTTCCGGTATCCAATGCCTCGGCATTTTTGATTTTGCCTGTCTCGTAATCTTCGGCGTTCAGATCGAGTGACTTGGCTTTGAGTCGAAGATTTATGTCCTTGGTGACTAGGATGACCTTTCGATCTTTCATGCTGGCTTTGAGCGCAAGGGCGGCATTCAAAATACGGTGATCATTCTTGTTGTCACCGAAAATCTTGCGAGCATCTACCTCACTATCCATGTCCATAAGGACTTTGAATTTGCCTCTGGTTTTGCCATTCAGCGGAATCCAGTCTTGTAATTTTTGATCCTTGGCGAGCTTATCCAGAAGACGCGTAAACTCTCTTGCTTCGAAATTTTTACTGTCATTTCCCTTTTTGAAATTGTCCAGCTCCTCCAGAACAGTGATAGGAATTCCTACGTCGTGCTCTTCGAAATTTAAAATGGAATCATGTGAGAAAATGATGACAGATGTGTCTAAAACGAAGATTTTCTTCTCCTTGGATTTCGCCATTGCAGCCTAATTACTCCCCAAAATGTACGTTGTAATATTATGAATTATTACTTCCAATTCTTATCATAAGCGACCCAAGTTATCCACAATCTGAAATTAGGAAGAACGCTGATTGCTTATTAATTTTAACTAACCAATCAGCTAAACATGCCGGGCAGAAAACCCATCTTCGTCACCCTGATTTCCGACATCCTTGGATGGATGCGAGATGCGTCATATCGAATTTTTCTGGAGCCGGCCTCACATGAGGAGCGCAGAAAAAAAGAATCAAAAAAGTCCTGAATCAGTTTCTTTTGGATTTTTCTATGGTACTGATATAAAAATCCTCGTATTCTGGCAAAATCACTTTGAGGTCAAATTGCTTGGCTCTCGCCAAGGCTCCCTCTTTGAATTTTGGAAGATTCTCATCTGCTAAAATTACCTTGGCTTTTTCCACCATGGCATCCACATCGCCAACATCACAAATAAAACCCGAATTGCCATCAAGATTCAATTCAGGAAGTCCTCCCGCATTCGTAGAAACAACCGGCACTTCACAGGCCATTGCCTCAAGTGCGGCCAATCCGAAACTTTCTTTTTCTGAGGTCATAAGAAAAAGGTCACTTACTGATAGCACTTCTTCAACTTGCTCTAATTTTCCCAGAAATCGGACGTCATCCGGGGCGCATATCTTCCGAGCTAATTCTTCCATTCTAGGACGTTCTGGTCCGTCTCCCACAAGCAGTAATTTTGAAGGAATTTCCTGCCTCAGCTTACAGAAAACATTCAACACATCTTCTACCCTTTTCACTTTTCTGAAGTTCGATGTGTGAACTATGAGCTTTTCATCGTGGGGACAAATCGCTTTTCTAAAGTGTTCTTTTGGTTGTTTCTTAAATCGATCCAGGTCAATAAAGTTCGGGATGACCTTGATCTCATTGTCAATCTTGAAATGCTCCAAGGTGTCATTTTTTAGATCTTCAGACACGGCCGTCACTCCATCCGACATGTTGATGGAAAAGGTAACTACCGGCTCATATGAAGCGTCCTTCCCAACAAGTGTTATGTCAGTACCATGCAAAGTCGTGACTACAGGAAGATTGATCCCTTCTCTAGCTAAAATCTGCTTAGCCATGTAAGCTGCCGATGCGTGCGGAATCGCATAATGTACGTGGAGCAAATCCAATCCCACATGCTGAGCAACATCCACAATCCGACTGGCCAACGCCAACTCGTATGGAGGATACTGAAACAACGGATAGGACTTCATGCTCACCTCGTGGTAGTACAGGTTCTGGCTGAAGTAGTCCAATCTGGTCGGTTGTGAATAGGTGATGAAATGCACTTCATGATCTTTCAATGCCAGCGCCTTTCCTAGCTCAGTTGCAACGACCCCACTACCTCCATAGGTTGGATAACATACGATTCCTACTTTCATGACACAAGTATATGATGGTTTCGGATAGACGAACGGATTCCGGCAGCTTTCTGTTCAATTTGAAATAATCTTGCGGGGTGAAAAAGGATTTTTTGATAGTGGGACAGGGTTTGGCTGGATCGCATTTGGCATGGGAGCTTTTGAAGGAAGGCTATTCGGTTTCCATTTGGGACTCGGACACAACCGATACTTCCTCGAAAAAGGCTGCAGGAATTTACAATCCAATCACAGGTCGTGAAATGAAGAAGACCTGGCTCGCCGATGAGCTTTTTTCAAAAATCGAAAGCCATTATCAGAACTTAGAAACTCAACTAGGGGGCTCTTTTCTGCACCCAATACCAATCTATCGACCGTTTCATTCTGCAGGCGAACAAAACGATTGGCTGGCCAAATATCAGGATGAAGCGTTCCGAGATTTCATCGAAAAGATTACTCCGAGTTTGGGGATTGAAAATCTAAACGATCCGTATGGAGGCCTCCACTTGAAGAAATCCGGTTTCGTTGATCTTCCTAAAATGCTGGAGGTTTTTAAAGATTTTTTTCGAAAAAAAGGGATTCTAATCCAAGAAGAAATCAACCTACAAGAATCTCAGGATGTCGCTGACAAAGTGATTTTTTGTGAAGGCTATTACGTGCATCAAAATCCTTTCTGGCGCGAACTGCCGTTTAAGCCAGTCCGTGGAGAAATTCTGGAAATTCATTGCGAATTGCCCCCTGAGAGGATTTACAATCGTGGAGTTTTCATGGTACCAAGAGAAGAGTGTTTCAGAGTAGGATCCACCTATCATCATGACAATCTTTCGTTCACAGCTCAGGAGAAAGGGATCGCTGAATTGAAGCGAAGATTGGTAAAATTGTACTCCGGCGAATTTGAGATAACGAAAACTTCAGCAGGTGTTCGGCCGGCCACCCACGACAGGCGTCCATACGTCGGCTGGCACCCTGAAAATAAAACCGTTGGGATATTTAATGGTTTTGGTGCGAAAGGTGTTTCATTAGTACCTTATTTTTCTAAATTGTTCGTTGATTCCATCATAAGAAAAGCCGTTATTCCATCAGAGGCAAATGTTAGCAGGGTTTTATAAAAAACGTCCGTTTTGGTTCTTGATCGCAGTGCTGATGGCATCATCCATTTCGGCGCAGCATTTCGACACGCAGTTTGGTCAAAACCGAATTCAATATGAAGCTTTCGGCTGGAACTATATTTCAACAAACAGCTTCGATGTGTACTACCATGTGGGTGGCGAAAACTACGCCACCGAAGCTGTGGACTTTCTGGAAGAAGCATTTCCTGAACTAACCGACAAAATAGGATACGCCCCTTTTACCAAGCCAAAGGTCATTATCTACAACTCCATTCATGACTTGCAGCAGAGCAATATCGGAATCGGTGGAGATGTCTACACGATTGGGGGGAAAACGAACTTCGTGAAAATGCAAGCTGAGGTGGCATACTCAGGACAGGCACACAAATTTCAGGAGGACCTTATCTACGGCATTGCCAAAATTCTGATCACGGACATGATGTACGGAGGGAGTCTTGGAGAAATTTTTCAGAATTCATTTTTACTCACCTTACCCGATTGGTTCATCGACGGAGCGGCTCGTTACATCGCCTATGGCTGGAACGAGGAAATGGACGACTATATCAGAGACTACTTGGGACGGAAAAGGATCAGAAAGCGCGTGCGGGTGAACGATGCAGAATCGGGTCCAATCGGACAGTCAATCTGGAATTATATCGCTGTAGTGCATGGCGAGAGCAATATCTCTAATATCCTTAACCTGACAAGAATCATCAGAAAGGAAGAAAACTCGATAGCCCAATCTCTAGGCGTAGGATACCGATCATTTTTGGAAAATTGGCAGAATTTCTATGTGCTACAGAAAGAAGAAGTAATCCTGGAATATCAGTCCCCATCAGAAAACAACGTGGTTTCGCACAAGCGAACAAAGGAGTTGATCACCACAACGATTCGGGTAAGTCCCCTGGGAGATAAAGTTGCTTTTGCCCGCATACGAAATGGTCAATATTACATCTATGTCCGTGATTTAGAATCTGGACGTCTAAAGAAAATCACCAAGGGTGGTTACCGAATTAACAATCAGGAAGTGGATAAATACTTGCCACTACTGGACTGGCGGGATGCCAATACCCTGGGAGCAGTTGTCTTTCGAAGGGGAAATCTATATCTGGACTCGTACAACGTGGAAGACGGAACCAAGGAACAAAAACCTCTCGATCGTTTCAGACAGATAGAATCATTCTCTTTTAATGACAATGGACGACTGGCTGTGATAAGTGGAGATATTGACGGGCAGAATGACCTCTATTTGATCAGCATGAGACGAAATGCTCTCCGCAGAATCACCCGAGATACGTATGACGATCTGGATCCGATGTTTATCCCGGGCAGTGCTGCCATTGTATTCAGCTCCAACCGAGTCAGCGATTCTGTACGTGTCAGAAACGTCCCAATAAATGACGTGACGGATAATTTCAACTTGTTCGTCTATGATCTTGACACTACCAAGAACAGCTTCTATCGACTGACGAACACTTACAGTACAGATCGCAAGCCAATTCCCAAAAACGACTATTTCATTTATTATCTGAGTGATCAAAAAGGAATCACGAACCTTTATCGATTCAATCTACTCGACACGACATTCAGTCAGGTATCGTCATTTGATAAGGGCATTCAGGATTACGACCTCCATTTTGATCAGGACGCCATTGCCTTTATGATGCTGGACAAAGGCTTCAAAAAAGTCTATCACAACAAGTCTCTGGATCTGGATCAAAACAATTTTACTCAACCCACTCCCAGACAGAGGCGGAAACAATCCCAATTTCTCTTTACACGGAGGAATTCCGTAGAATCGGGCTTTGAATTGGAAGAGGATCCTGTTGATAGCACTGAAGTTTTTGATCCACTCGAGCCTGACGATTTCGTGTTCGAAGAGGAGACGATCCCGAATCGACCCAAACCTCCCTCCGACTATATTGATACGGACAATTACGTTTTCAGCGATGAGGTAGAAGGTGGGTACGAGCCGGATTCTTTTTTCGCCACCTACGAGCAGTTGCAGCGTGAGGTGGGCAGAGAGGGACCCTATATCTATGAGCCTAGGTTTAGCTTCGGCAATGTGACCACATCGTTTGCTAATGATCCACTGCGAGGATTTGGATTTGTATTCCAGACCGAGGTGGTTGATATGATGGAAGATCACCGATTCCTAGCCGGAGGCTTCTTTACACAAGACTTCAGTCAGTCGGACATGTTCGGGGAGTACCAGTTTTTACCCTACTGGGCCGATCTTCATTTCAGACTTGATCGAAATACGTACATCATTGAAACTTTCGATCTTTCGCTTTCTCAGACGTACCGCCTGACAAATATGGAAGCCGGAATTTCCGTTCCGGTCACCCACAGTTTTAGAGGTACGGCCGCCCCATTTTATGCGCGAACTTCCTTCTTCAATACGAATGTGAATGCCATTCTTAATTCTGATCTGACCCAACCAAATGATCTGTTCATTGACTATGGTGGAATTCGCCTCGCTTTAGTTTATGATAACTCCGTTGAGAAAGGCTACAATATTTTTCAGGGAACACGGGCCAAGGCAGAGTTCAAGCATTATCAGCCTGTTTCTTCCAATGGAAAATACTTCCACCATCTGGAGGTAGATATTAGACATTACCAGAAAATTCATCGGGAAATAACCTGGGCTAATCGTGGTTTCTATGGAAGATTCTGGGGAGACAATAATCCGCAGTTCTTGTTAGGGGGGGTCGACAACTGGATTCTGAAAAGATTCGAAAATCATGGTGAAGATGATCCGATCCAACCGGTGAGTGAGTCAGGGGATATCCTGAACCGAGAAAATTCGAACATTGTATTTCACAGATTTGCGACAAGTGTGCGTGGACATGATTACATCGAGCAATTCGGTTCTGATGCCATGGTCTTTTCTAGTGAATTGCGAATCCCGATTTTCAGGTACATCATCAGGCGGCCAATTTCCTCCAATTTCCTACGAAACTTCCAATTTGTCTATTTCTATGATATCGGAACAGCCTGGTCAGGTGCTCCTCCATTCCAACGAAAGAATGCCTTTACTGAGGAGGTCTTCGATGACGACCCCATCTTCACTGCCAAGCTCAAAGACTTCCGTAACCCGTGGCTCGCCGGTTACGGCGGAGGGGTGAGAATGTCATTGCTCGGCTATTATGTCAAAATCGACCGTGCAAGACCCATCAGGGACTTTAAGGTAGGCAGTCCGCGATGGTACATCTCCATTGGGGTAGATTTTTAACTTTGCGCCATGCTTGAATCAATGACCGGCTTTGGCCAATCCGAGGGTTCCATCGGAACTAAGACTCTGAAAACAGAGATCAAAACACTCAATAGCAAGTTTCTGGATGCCAATATCAAGCTTCCGCGGGAGCTCAGTCATTTTGAAAATGACATTCGCACCCTCATCCAAAAAGAACTGAAACGAGGAAAGGTAAACATTCAGGTTGATCTGTCTGGTGGAGAAGAGCAACCGGCACAAATCAATGAAAATCTGCTGCGCAGCTACTACGAAAAATACAAGTCCCTTTCCGCAGAACTTGGTGAAAATGAAACCGATCTGTTCAAGCTGGCATTGCACTCACCAGAGGTCATCTCGTCCGAGGAAAATAAGCTGGACGTAGATTGGGCTGACATGGCCAAAATTTTCTCTTCGGCCATCAAAGAATGCCAGGCCTTCCGGAAACAGGAAGGTGCCAGTCTACAGGAAAAACTTCAGTCCTACATTGACAATATTCAGCAACGGCTGTCCATGATCGAGCCGCTTGACAAACTGAGGCTCGAAAATATCCGTGGAAGGATCACCAAAAGCATGGAGGAGCTCAAGGAGCGCGTGCAGGTGGATGAAAACCGGTTCGAACAAGAGTTGATTTACTACATAGAAAAAATAGACATCACCGAAGAAAAAGTACGGCTCCAAAAGCATCTTGACTTTTTCGGGGAGGTGCTGGGCAGCAAAACTTCTGAGGGCAAGAAGCTTGGCTTTATCTCACAGGAAATCGGACGAGAAATCAACACCATCGGCTCTAAAGCAAACGACTCAGACATGCAGCAGTTGGTGGTGGAGATGAAAGACGAGTTGGAGAAGATCAAGGAGCAGTTGTTGAATATTCTTTAGGTCACTAGAATCCAATGCGGAAAATTTTGAAAAATATTCTCGAGATTCTCGGATTATTAGACCTTGTAAAGTCAGTAGCGAAAAAAGTTAGACTGATCGAGCAACGAAAGTTGCCAAGAAAGTACAAAAACCTAGATTCTTAGCAGCTGAAGTATCGAAACTTACTCTTAACATTTGACACATCCAAACCCTACTCTAAAGGTTGGTTTTATCCTAGGTATGATTTCGGGGAAATTCATGAACCCATGGCGACTGACGTTTTTATCGATTTTATACACTATGAAAGCCAGGTACTAGATATAGGTGGGCACTTGGGATACTTTTCCTGTATAGCAGGAAAGCTTGCTAAAAATGGAAAAGTACATGCATTTGAAGTTGACCCTAAATGTATCGCACTGATGCAGGAAAACTTGAGGAGAAACGATTTAGACAATGTTGAAATTCACAATTATGCCATTTCTGATTCAGTTGGGATCGTCAAAATTCCTGAATACAACACTCCATTTCCGGGGTTAATGATCAATCCAAAATCACTTAATAACTTCAAGGAGGTCGAAGCAAGAAACATTGATCACTTTCTTGAAGAGAATGACTTCATACCGGATTTCATTAAAATAGATATAGAGGGGGCTGAGGGAAAAGCACTAGAAGGCATGCAAGACACCATGAAGAACACCTCAGCCACTCTTCTGATAGAAATTCATGTAGATAACCTCAAAAACCATTTCAATGCTGACTACCGGGAATCTATAAAATTGCTACTGAAGTATGGATACACCCTCCAAGAACTCGAGCATCGTGATTCTGCCGGGAAAAATAAAATTATTGACTTGAATACGACCCTAGAGGGCAATACCATGATTCTTGCCGTCAAATGATGGAATTGATGGATATTTAAGTAGACACAATTCATCTTCGTTCTTCACGATCATTTGAATAAAAAAACCACCCCAGGTTTCCCGAAGTGGCTCTCTAAATTATTGAATTGAGTTTACTTAATCGTAAACATCACCTTGGTTTTGTCCCAGGCCATGCTCACATTTCCTTTGCTGTCAGCGTCTATGGTGAATCGCTCCACCGCTTTGTCTGTCATTGTCGGTTCAGCTGTCACACGAAGGACGTCTTTGGACTTGTCGTAGTTATAGCTGCCCCACTCGTTTGATACGCTGTTGAAGATGATCGTCCACTCGTCCTTGCCTGGGATCGTGTGTAGGCCGTATTTTCCTGCTGGTAAAGTCTTGCCTTGCACCTTCACATCTTTAGAGACAGAAATCCACGTGTTTTCATTGGCGCCCGTTCTCCACACTTTGCCGTATGGCACCAGTTTTCCGAAAATTTCACGGTCTTTCTTGGCGGGTTGACTGTAGTCAATGACAATGTCAGCTCCATTTACAGTGGCCTTGGCCTGTGCCGGAGGGCTCGGTCTTTTTGATTTGTCTTTTTGCGCTTGCGCTACGTTGATGGTCAGCAGCATGGCCAACATCAGGGTTAGTAATTTGATCGATTTGTTCATGATTTTTTAGTTTGGATAGTTCTGATCCTTTCACGCAATTAAGCCCTGAATGTTCACCCAAAATGGAGAATTGCTTAACTTCATCTCAAAAAGAGCCATGCGATCACTGCTTTCACTACTCATTGTTTTCACCCTGACATTCTTTGCGTGTCAATCAGAGATGGGAAAAAAGGGCAAGCTGGTGGAGGAAGTCAACATAAAGGTGTCCAAAATCGACCACAGTCACCGTCAGCAGATCATCGAGAGTGACTTCCGACGTGGAGATTCACTTTATAAAGTGCGTGGCTACTACATGGACAATGAACTTCAGAAAGTTGTCGGGATCATTCAAACGCCGCACTTCGAACGAGACGATTATTTCTACTTTGAAAATGGCGCACCCATTTTCACCGGCCACTTCATGAATTTCCGGGACGACAACCTGGCCGAGGAATTCAAATATTATTTCAAAAATGGAAACATCGCCAATACCCTCATGTGGGAGGATCACTACACGCCCGGCAAACGCTTTCCTCACGAGACATTCGAGCATTTCGATCCGGATCTGGATTCTCTGATGAATGCAGAGAACAACCGCCTGGCTTTTTTCATGCGCCACCTGGAGCAGGATGCCATTGAAATCAAAGCAGAAAACGAGAATCTGGGGGCCAATCAATGACGCTTGAAGAGGCACAGAAAACGGTAGACGATTGGATAAAAACCAAGGGCGTTCGCTACTTCAGCGAGCTGACCAACATGACCGTGCTCATGGAGGAAGTCGGCGAACTCGCCCGGCTCATGTCCAGAACTTACGGCGATCAGTCTTTCAAGAAGTCCGATAAAAATCGTGAGCTAGACGATGAACTTGCAGACGTGCTTTGGGTGTTGATATGTATCGCCAATCAGACTGGGGTGGACCTGACCAAGGCCCTCCAAAAAAATCTTGAAAAGAAAAACACGCGGGATGCGACCCGCCACCTAGAAAACGAAAAACTCAAGTGACCTTAACGACTCCATCACTCCTTTTTCCGGCCATCACACTTTTATTGCTGGCCTACACCAACCGGTTCCTTTCTACCGCAACACTTATCCGCCAGCTTCATAGCAAATACTCAGAGAATCCGGAAAAAAGTGTGCTCAAGGGTCAGATCAAGAATCTGAGGACAAGGCTGTACCTGATCCGAAACATGCAGTTTTTTGGGGTGCTTAGTTTCGTCGGATGCGTCCTTAGCATGGCGTTTATCTACTGGGAAAACGTGGAAGCCGGTAGTTACTTTTTCGCCGGATCTATGTTGAGCCTGCTGCTGTCGCTGGTCATTTCGCTCAGGGAAATCCAGCTTTCCACCAGAGCACTTGATCTGGAACTCAGCGATATGGAGCTGGGGGATAAGATCAGATTCTGACCAGATGCTCTCCGTCCAGAGCAATCACCGAATCAAACTCATCTTTCTGTACACAAAACTCAATATCCTTTGTCACACCGAAACCTGCGAGTCGATCTGCATGTCCTGATTTTTTGGCAATGGCTAGCAAATCATCCTGATTTTTCAGGTAAAGCTCAATGGTCAGGAAGGCAGAGTCGCCCGTCATCTCGTGAGTTTCTGAGAGCGCAGCAATCAATGCACCGGCATACAGCGTGTCTTCAATGTTTACCGTGCCTTTCCATCCTGCGCAGTGGATCACCACATCTTTCCCTGAATTATTCAAATAATCGGCGGTGGATTTCAAGTTCAAAAATGCCCCAATGATGATCTCCTCTGCCTCGGCAGATTTGGATATGGCCAGGGTGCCATTGGTGGTGGAGGTCACAATCTTCCGGCCGATCAAGTCCTCGTCCAGATATTCAAAGGGTGAGTTTCCAATGTCGAATCCTTCGACTTTTTCTCCCCCTCGTTCTCCAGCCATGATGTAACCCTGAGCTCCGAGCTCAAAAGCTTCGTCCACTGTAGCGACCGGACGAATCATCGCCACGCCATTAGACAAACCCGACACCATGCAGGATGTCGCTCTGAATATATCGACCACTACGGCTATTTTTCCTTTCAGCTCATGCTGATGGATCAGTTCAGGCGTCAGACAAACTTCTACGGTATTCATTTAACAAATGGAGGTTTGGCAACTTTGGCCTTTAGTTGCTTGTTTCTGACTTCAACGAAGATTTCTGTATCGGCTGCCGAGTGGGCTTTCTGAACATAGCCGAGCCCCACGCCTTTTTCCAAAGTTGGAGACATAGTGCCGGAAGTCACCATCCCAATCTCTTCTCCATCCGCCGACATGAGTTTGTAGCCGTTTCGAGGAATGCCTTTTTCCTCCATCACGAACCCAACCAATTTTCGGGTCACCCCTTCTTCTTTTTGCTTTTTCAGTGCTTCAGAGTTGATAAAATCCTTGGTGAATTTGGTGATCCATCCAAGTCCGGCCTCCAGCGGAGAGGTTTCATCGGTGATGTCGTTTCCATACAAACAGTAACCCATCTCCAACCGCAGTGTATCCCTGGCCCCCAATCCGATGGGCTTGATCCCGAACTCCTCACCAGCTTCAAAGACCTTATTCCAAACCTCTTCTCCTGAATCTTTCGGGACATAAAGCTCAAACCCACCTGACCCGGTATAGCCAGTTCCCGAGATGATCATTTCCACGCCAGCCAGCTGCCCTTTCTTGAACTTGTAAAATCCGATCTCTGATAAATCCTCATCGGTTAGTTTCTGAAGAGTTTCAACTGCTCTTGGCCCTTGCACGGCTAACAGCACGATTTCATCCGATCGATCTTCCATTTTGGCTCCCATGTCATTCCATTTGGAAATCCAATTCCAATCCTTTTCGATATTGGAGGCATTCACCACCAGCATGTAGTCCTCTTCATCCAATTTGTAAACGATCAAGTCGTCCACAATTCCCCCAGTGTCATTCGGTAGGCAGGAGTATTGAGCCTGACCAATCGCTAGCTTGGAAGCATCATTGCTAGAAACTTTCTGGATCAATTCAAGGGCATTTGGTCCGGAAACAAAAAACTCCCCCATGTGTGACACATCAAAAACGCCAACGGCCTGACGCACACAATGATGTTCTTCCTTATCAGAACTGTATCGTACCGGCATATCAAAACCGGCAAACGGCATCATCTTAGCGCCAAGATTTTCGTGAATGTGATGTAGGGGAATTCTTTTTGAGTCCATGTTTATTGTTTAGACCGCAAATCTAGATAAGCACTTTTTATTGCTATTGTTCAGAACCTTCTTAAATTCAACCCTTTATTCAAAAAGGAAAATATTATGAAAGTTCGAATCACACTATTGTTTGCTATCTGCGCAATCGCCATTTCTGCTATTGGGCAATCTAAAGCCACATTTTGTAAGAAATGGAAAGTGGATCTGGAATCGGTGATGAAAGATTTACCACCAGAAATGACGGCAATGTTTGATATGCTGCCTGCCGAGCAAAAGGACATGGCCATGAAACAAATGATGACCTCATTTGAAAACCTTTGGGTGGTCTTTAATGCCGATGGCACGATGGAGTCTGTCAACGATAAAGGACCCGTTAGCGGCACGTGGAAATTCATCGATGGCAATAAAGCCGTCTACACAAAAGTTGGCGAAGAGGAATCCGAAATGGAGTTTGTAGAATTCTCAGCCGATAAAATGAGAATCAAGCAGCGTAACGTTCCTGAAGGTCAACCACAAATGGTGTTGACATTCATTCCATATTGATTCTAAAAAAATCGGAGACCATTTGGTTTTAAGGGTCAATTCCCGATATTTGCACTCCCATTTTCAAAAAGGACAGAAAAATGTCAAAAGTTTGCGAATTAACAGGCAAGAGACCACAGGTAGGAAACAACGTTTCTCACTCTAACAATAAGACCAAAAGAAGGTTTAATCCGAATCTTCAGAAGAAGAGATTCTACGTTCCTGAAGAGGATAAGTGGATTACGTTGAAAATTTCAGCGAGTGCGCTTAGGACTGTGAACAAAGTAGGCATCAGTAAGATGCTGAAGAAAGCCAGAGAAAACGGTTACACAACAGCCTAAGAACTACAAAATTTAAAATGAACCCTGATCTCATCGATCGGGGTTTTTTTGTTTCCACTTGTGTAAAAGAAACAATTCCAATCTCATCTTTCGTTCTATATTCGAAAATCCAAAAATTGATACGATGAAAATTTTAAGCTTATTGATGCTTCTTTCCGTCAGCACGCTGATGGCCCAGGATTTACCAGATGATTTCCTGACGAGTGAATTCCATAAGGAACGACGCGAGATGGTTCGAGAGAAAATGCCTGAAAATTCAGTGGCAGTTTATTTTGCCAATCCTGTGAGAAACAGAGCCAACGATGTGGATTACGTTTATCATCAGGATCCTAATTTCTATTACCTGACTGGATACAAAGAACCTCATGCAGTTCTCATGATTTTCAAAGAAGAACAAGAAGGTCCTGAGGGCAACTACGATGAAATCATTTTCATTCAGCCTCGAAATGCCATGGCCGAAATGTGGACCGGGCGGAGACTTGGCGTCACAGGAGTGAAAGAAAAATTGGCATTGAACCAAGTCTTCAACAACACGGATTTTAAAGATTACAACATTGATTTTTCGTCCTTTGATAAAGTCCTATTCTACGATTTTTTCAATGACGTAAGAAACACGGGCACAGAAGGTGACCTATACGACCTGATCTCTTGGTTCAAGGATAAGGCTGGGTATTCGGAGGATTCCAACATTTCGCTGGAAGCGCAAGCCAACAATCTGGATATGAAGACCCTCGATCAAATCATGAAAGACTTGCGAGGAATTAAGACGGAAGAAGAATTAGAGCTCTTAAGAAAAGCTGTTGATATTTCCTGCATCGCTCAGGTGGAAGTGATGAAAGCCATGCGTCCTGGAATGTCAGAGATGGAAGTTCAGGGATTACATGAATTCATTTTCAAGAAGTATCAGGCGGAATATGAAGGTTACCCTTCTATCGTCGGTGCTGGTCACAATGGATGTATCCTCCACTACATCGAAAATTACAAACCAGAGATCGAGAGTGACGAAATGATCTTAATGGATTTGGGTGCTGAGTATCACGGCTATACGGCAGATGTAACACGTACTATCCCAATCGACGGAAAATTCTCTACGGAGGAAAAAGCCATTTACGATTTGGTTTACGAAGCGCAGAATGAAGCAATTAAGGCGGCTAAACCAGGAGTCAACATTGGTCGAGATCTGGATCAGGCGATTGCAAGAAAAATCATTAATGAAGGTTTAGTGGAGCTCGGCATCATCGAATCGGCCGATCAGCGTCACCTTTATTACCCACACGGTTTGGGCCACCACATCGGACTGGACGTTCACGACAAAGGGAACTACGAATACTTAGAGGCAGGAATGGCTATCACCATTGAGCCTGGAATTTACATTCCACCTAATTCGCCATGCGATGAAAAGTGGTGGGGAATCGCCGTGCGAATTGAAGATGATATCCTGATCACTGAAGATGGATATGAGTTATTGTCAGATTTAGCTCCGAGAACAAGTGATGAAATAGAAAAGTTGATGGCTGAGCCCAGCTTATTTGATAATTTCAAACTTCCATCTTTGGAAGATTAGCTTGATTTTCTCTACATTTGCACTCCTTTTGGAAAAAGACTTAAGAAATGGCTAAGAAAGGCAATAGAGTACAAGTGATTATGGAATGCACCGAGCACAAGACTAGCGGGCTTCCGGGTACTTCAAGGTACATCACGACCAAGAATAGAAAAAACACTCCTGAGCGGATTGAATTGAAGAAATACAATCCTATCATGAGAAAGTATACCGTTCACAAAGAAATTAAATAAGACATGGCTAAGAAGGTAGTAGCAACGCTAAAGCAACCCGGTGGAGCAAAATTCGCCAAGGTGATCAAAGCAATCAAAACAGAAAGCGGTTCTTATTCTTTCAGAGAAGAAATGGTACCTGAAGCTGAGGTAAAAAACACCTTAGCTAAGTAAGAAATTTTAAAATCATTTTGAAACCGCTCCCCAACAGGAGCGGTTTTTTGTTTGCCTCACATTTCGCGGTTCAGTTAAAAATCCGTTATTCCTCCACCTAAACTACTTTTGCCTCGCTATGGGAATTTTCAACATCTTCAGTAAGGAAAAAAAGGAGTCACTTGACAAAGGGCTCGAGAAATCCAAAGAGAACTTTTTTGGGAAACTGGGGCGTGCTGTTGCGGGGAAATCCAAGGTAGATGATGAAGTCCTGGATGAACTGGAGGAAGTGCTGATCACCTCAGATGTGGGTGTAGAGACCACCGTCAAGATCATTGAAAGAATCGAAGAGCGAGTGGCCAAGGACAAGTTCATGAACACCGAAGAACTTGATGTAATCCTACGAGAAGAAATCGCTGGGCTGCTTTCTGAAAACAATACGGTCGATTTAAAGGATTTTGATCTCCCAAACGTTGATGGCCCATATGTCATACTGGTAGTGGGTGTCAACGGTGTGGGGAAAACTACGACCATCGGAAAACTGGCCGCTCAGTTCAAAGCCCTTGACAAAAAAGTAATCCTTGGTGCTGCGGACACCTTCCGAGCTGCGGCAGTGGATCAACTCATCATGTGGGGAGAAAGAGTGGGTGTGGAGGTAGTCTCCAAGGGGATGAATACCGATCCATCCGCAGTGGCCTTTGAGGCGGCCAAAAAAGGCGTTGAGGAAAATGCGGATGTCGTCATTATCGATACAGCTGGACGACTCCACACCAAAGTCAACCTGATGAACGAGCTCTCCAAAATCAAGAAAGTGGTACAGAAGTTTATTCCTGAGGCTCCACATGATGTCATGCTCGTATTGGATGGGAGTACCGGTCAGAATGCTTTTATCCAGGCACAAGAATTCACCAAAGCAACGGACGTTTCTTCTCTTGCTATCACCAAGCTAGACGGAACGGCCAAAGGCGGTGTAGTCATTGGTATTTCGGATCAGTTTAAAATCCCGGTCAAGTATATTGGCGTGGGTGAGAAAGTGGAAGACCTTCAGGTCTTTAACAAGATGGAGTTCGTGGACTCTTTCTTCAATCGAGCTTCTTAGCTCTCACATAAAGAGAATCGGCCTTGGCTTGAACTGCCTGCATGGACTCAGGTTGCATGACAAAGTTGAAATTCGCAAAATCCCTTTGTACCCGAACCTCCGTGCAAATTCCATTGGTGTAGCTGTAGTAATTATCTCCATCCGGCGATGCGAGGACGTATTTATGTGGCTCGACTTCTTTGAATGTAAGGAAACGAGCGAATTGCTGCGAAAAGACCTCCTGCCCATCCACAGGTTCATAGAAGTAAATCTGAGCGATGGAGAAGTTAATAGGGTCTGTCACCTGTGCACTCACACCATCTAATGTCAGCAGATGGCCCTCCTTGTTCGCGACTATTTTAGAATCCTTCTGGGTTCGTCCGTTTAGGGTGCTGAGCGCCTTGCCCCAGTTGAGTTTGCCGTTTACAAACTTCTCGTAATGAGTAACATTGATTCGAAAGGAAAGTAGAAGCTTATATGTGACTTTACTCGTGATGTTGATTTCCTCCACCTGTCCCAAGACTGTTCGGTCGATGTGCATATAGCCGAGGTTCTTATTCCCCTTCATCACATCGAATTTCAACATCTGCGCCTGAAGCCCCAGAGTGAGAGATAATATGACTATTGCGAGCAGGTGACGTCTCATCATTACAAGGACAATGTCCCAGCAGTGAAGTTACCTCCAAGCGTTTGAAGTGCAATAAAATCAGGCTAAAAGTCTACTCGTTTCGCTCCCAAAAGCCACTATTCGCTTATGGATGATCTATTTCGGACTGGCTGGATCTAGACTCAATTTCCACGCTCTTGAAAAATCTCTTTTGATAGATAAAAATGATGATGATCGAGCAAAAAATTGCTGCATCTGCAATGTTGAAAACCGGCCATAGGGCGATGAACTTGCCACCCCACAGCGGCACCCAATCAGCGATGTACCCTTCCCAAATGTCGATGTAGAACATGTCTACGACCTGCCCATAGAACCAAGGCGAGGGAGAATCGAATGGGGCATTGTCTAGCCAAACTCCGTAAAAAACACTGTCGATTAAATTTCCAATTGCGCCACCCAGAATCAGGCCGATACAAACCAAAAGGCCCGGATGAGCGCCCTTGTAATAAAGGCGGTACAGGTAGTATCCGATAGCGATCATGGCCACTATTCTGAAAATGGTTAAAAACATCTTACTGTTTTCCACCGGCAATTCCATCCCAAAAGCCATTCCTGGATTGGTCAGGTAGTGCAGCTTGAACCAGCTTCCGAAAACATTGATTTCTCCTGATGGCCCTTTGATCATGTTGAAGTGCACAATCATTTTCACAATCTGATCTACTGCAATCACCAATGCACTAATCCCGAAATATTTTAATACTCCTGGCTTCATTTGATTACGTCTATTTTCAGTTGCAATTCTATTCCGTCAATATCCACCACAGTTCCGCCTTCCACACCCTTCTTCAACTCCAACGCTTGCGTCTCAATTTTGATGTAATCCGCAAACTCATCAATGGCCAGCATCATTTCGGGGACTTCTGATGTGTACCCGATGCTGATTTTATCAATCACGTCCAGACCTTGATCCTTTCTAAGATTCTGCACTCTGTTCACAACATCTCTGCTCAATCCTTCTCTTCGCAACTCATCGGTCAACGTGATGTCCAAAGCCACTGTCAGACCTCCCTCGGAAGCCACCATCCAGCCTGGAATGTCCTCTGAGGTGATTTCAACATCTTCCAGAGTTAACACAATTTCCTCATCTGCTACTGAGATCGCGAAGGCATTGTCCGTCTCGATTCTTCTAATGTCATCTGCCGTGAATTCATTGATCACTTTGCTGATGTCCTTCATTTTAGGACCGTGCGCCTGACCTAATTTTCTAAAATTTGGTTTGATCTTCTTGACCAAAATACCAGACGCATCGTCCACATATTCGATCTCCTTCACATTGATCTCAGACAAGATCAACTCTTCTACCGCTTCAATGGCAGCTTTATCTTCCGGACGAAGAATTGGCACCAAAATCTTATGAAGTGGTTGACGCACCTTGATTTTTTCTTTCTTCCTCAGTGAGTGCACCAATGAAGAAATTTGCTGCGCCATGTGCATGGACTTGCTCAGATCTTCATCGATCTTGTTCGGCTCATATTTCGTTAATAGCGAATGATGAACTGAGTCATATTTCAGCGGCGTGTCGTTCTCTTTTGCGGCTTCTCTGATGCCTTGAGTCAAGTTCTGATACAACCACTCTGCATAGAACGGCGCAATCGGACTCATGAGTTGACCAGCTACCATCAGGCACTCATAAAGGGTCTCATAGGCGGCCTTCTTGTCAGCATTCATCTCACTTTTCCAAAACCGTTTTCTTGACAAGCGAACGTACCAGTTTGACAATTGATCATTGACGAAATCCTGAATCGCTCGAGCGGCACGGGTTGGTTCGTACTCGTCATAAGCCTTAGTCACATCACGAATCAGGCACTGGAGTTCAGACAAAATCCACCGATCAAATCTTGGCCGATTTTCAACCGGTGTGACATTCATTTCGTCCATCTGGAAGCCATCCAGATTGGCATACAAAGCAAAGAACGAATACGTATTACTCAATGTGCCAAAGAATTTCCGTTGAACCTCAGCTACCCCCTCAAGATCAAATTTGAGATTGTCCCAAGGATTGGCATTGGATATCATGTACCAACGGACAGCATCCGGACCGTACTTATCAATGGTCTCAAATGGATTCACCGCATTGCCTAATCGCTTAGACATCTTGTTGCCGCTTTTGTCAAGCACCAGGCCATTGGCGATTACATTTTTGAATGCAATCTGATCGAAAAGCAGGGTGGAGATGGCATGCAAAGTGAAGAACCAACCGCGGGTCTGATCCACTCCCTCAGCGATGAAATCTGCTGGGTAGTTAGCGTTGAAGGTTTCTTTGTTCTCAAAAGGCTGGTGCCACTGGGCGTATGGCATAGCGCCCGAGTCAAACCATACGTCAATGAGGTCCGGTTCACGGAACATCTTCTGTCCAGAATCGCTCACTAAAAACACATCATCCACATATGGTCGATGTAAATCGAAATCCTCAGATAACTCCCCATCCATAAAACCTGCTTTCACAGATTTGTTAACCTCCGCACGGAGTTCTTCCAGACTACCAATGCACTTCTGTTCTTTCCGATCCTCAGTTACCCATATTGGCAAGGGTGTTCCCCAATATCTTGACCGACTCAGGTTCCAGTCCACCAGATTCTCCAGCCAGTTGCCAAAACGGCCTGATCCGGTGGCCGCCGGTTTCCAGTTGATTGTTTTGTTGAGCTCCACTAATCGATCCTTCATGGCCGTAGTTTTCACGAACCATGAATCCAACGGGTAGTAAAGCACCGGCTTGTCCGTTCTCCAGCAATGCGGGTAGGAGTGTTCGTATTTTTCTACTTTGAAGGCTTTGTTATCCTCCTTAAGCTTGATAGCGATCAGTACATCCGTTGACTTAAAATCCGGATCATCTAGCGTCTCCTGATCATAATATTCTGCTCTGACATATTTCCCGGCAAAGTCGGTCACCTCAGCAACGAACCGTCCCTGCTTGTCCACAAGTGGCATTTCCTGGCCATTCTCATCCAAAACCATCACGGATGGCACGCCAGCTTGCTGACAAACCCTAAAGTCATCTGCACCAAAAACCGAAGCTGTGTGGACGATACCTGTTCCATCCTCCGTAGAAACAAAATCCCCTGGAATGACGCGGAAGGCGTTCTGCTCCAAATTTTCATTGGTCACGTACGGCATGAGCTGCTCGTAGCGAATCTCAAGCATGTCCTTGCCGGTAAATTCCTGATGAATCTCAAAAGGAATCAGTTTGTCTCCCGGCTTGAAGTCTTCCAGTTTGGCCTCCTTGGACTTCTCCGAGAAATATTTCCCAACCAGATCTTTGGCTAATACCACAGAGATTGGTTCTCCCGTGTATTGGTTGAATGTTTTGACCTTCACATAGATGATCTTCTCACCTACTGCAAGCGCACAGTTTGAAGGTAAAGTCCAAGGGGTTGTTGTCCATGCAATAATTCTGACATCCTCATTTTCAGCGTCAAAAAGAAAGTCCGATCGGTCGTTATTCTTGACTTTGAACTGAGCCACCACGGAAGTATCCTTGACGTCTCGATACGTGCCCGGCTGATTTAGTTCGTGAGAGCTAAGGCCGGTTCCTGCGGCTGGTGAATACGGCTGAACCGTGTAGCCTTTGTATAAAAGATCTTTATCATAAAGCTGCTTCAGGAGCCACCACAATGACTCCATGTAATCGCGCTCGAAGGTGATGTATGGATTGTCTAGATCCACCCAGTAGCCCATCTTCTCCGTCAGGTCATCCCACTCACCTTTGAAGCGCATGACCGCTTCTTTACACTTCTTATTGTATTCTTCTACGGTGATTTTAGACCCAATGTCTTCTTTGGTGATCCCGAGCTCTTTCTCAACTTGTAGTTCTACCGGAAGGCCGTGTGTGTCCCAGCCGCCTTTACGGTTGACTTGATATCCCTGCAGAGTTTTGAATCGACAGAAAATATCTTTGACCGCTCTTGCCATCACGTGATGGATCCCTGGAGTTCCATTGGCTGATGGCGGGCCCTCGTAGAACGTAAAGGTCTCAGAACCTTCTCGCAAGGTCACAGAATGCTCGAAGGTCTTGTTCTTCTTCCAATAGTTGAGAACTTCTGTGGCGAGGTTTGGATAACTCACCTGCTTGAATTCAGGATATTTTGTCGTTGTTTTCAAGGTCTCCTTGATTTTAACTTTCGTCCAACTCTGATTCTGCTAATTCCGGCACCTGCTCGATCAGCGGGTGGACATTCTGGTTTCTTTTTCCACTATCAAACTGCAGTAGCAATGCAGGAAGCACTGCCAGGTTTGCCAACATCGCAAATAATAAGGTTATGGAGGTCAACTTACCCAGACTCACCGTACCTCCAAACCCAGATGCTACGAAAATGACAAACCCAAAAAACAGAATGATTGACGTGTAAATCATGCTGGCCCCAGTCTCTCTCAAACTCTTGCCCACAGCTATGTCTACATTGAAATTATTCGCAAAAAGCTCTTGCCGATATTTTGCTAAAAAGTGAATGGAATCGTCCACGGAAATACCAAAAGCAATGCTAAATACAAGTGCGGTACTCGGCTTCAGCGGAATTCCAAAGAATCCCATGATACCAGCCGTTATGATCAGGGGTATCAAATTTGGCACAATGGAAATCATTATCATTCTCAAATTCCTAAACAATGCCCCCATGATCATGGCAATAATGATGAATGCAATGATCATCGAAGTGATCAGATTTCTAACCAAAAATTCATTGCCCTGAATGTACATGTAGGTCGTGCCTGTCACATTGGCCTTTATGTCTGTCCCGACGAATGTCGAATCGAGATTTGGTCTGATGACTTCATTGACTAACGAGTCCATTTTCACAGAACCTATGTCGGACATCTTCACCGACATGCGCACCTTTTGACCGGTACTGTCCACAAATGACCGTGTCAAATCTTCATCGTCTTTATTGCCCTGAAGGTATCTCAAGATGAAGGCACGATCCCGGTTACTTGGTAAACCGTAAAATGCCTCATTGCCATTATAATATGCCTGACGACTTGCCTTGATGAAATTCAATGGCGACAATGGCTTGGACATTTTTGGCATGGAATCGAGCATCGTTTCCACCTGCTGAATTTTTCTGAGATTCGACAGGTTTTCAACTCCTCGTTTTTGACCCGTGTCGATGACAAGTTCCAGAGGCATGATGCCTCCAAAATTCTTTTCGAGGAATCGCATGTCCTGAATCACTTCACTGGCTTCAGGCATATCGTCCAGCATAAATGACACTACCTGGATTCGCGAAGCACCATATAAAGAAACAGCTACTACGATTGCCGTCAATCCAAAAACCAGCGCTTTATACTGATGAACCAGAACACTCAAAAATGTCAACACTCTGTCCAACGCTCTAAACTTCAAGTGTCTTAGATGCCGAGGACTAGGTGGTTGAACGAATGAGAAAACCGCTGGAATCAGAATGATCGACACAACGAAAGTTGCCAGGATGTTGATACCAGCTACGATTCCAAATTCAACAAGAACAGTAATTCTCGTGGTAACCAGCACAAAGAATCCTATGGCAGTCGTCACATTTGTGATGAATGTGACAATCCCAATTTTCCTAATAATTCGACTCAGGGCCAACATCTTGTCACCGTGCAGAACATACTCATGATGATACTTATTGAGCATGTAGACGCTGTTCGGAATTCCGATGACCACTATGATCGGAGGAATCAGCCCTGTCAACAGCGTGACCTCATAGCCGAGCAAGGCGATAGTGCCCAGAACCCAAACAACAATCACCCCGATGATGATCAAAGGGAAAATAACTGCTTTGAAAGATCGGAAAAACAGAAAGAGGATCACACCCGTGATAACCACCGAAAGAATCAGGAAGAGATTGAGTTCTGCCTGAACCTTAGTTCTGTTTACATACCTGACATACGGCAGTCCAGTGTACTTCAAATCGACACCAGTAACCTTTTCGTATTCCTGTGCGGTTTTGACAACCTCCGGAACCACCACATCACGATCCTTGGTGTTCAAAATGTCAGGACTGATGCTCACAAGAATGAGCGTCGTTCCGTTCGTAGGATTGAAAAGTTGGTTTTGGTAAATTCTCTGTTTTGAGACTATGCTTAGGAGGCTGTCTAATTCTTTCTGGTCGGAAGGGATTTCCGGAAAGAGAGGCGTTAATTCGAATTTTCGCTCCTGATCGTTTTTCGTGACGATTTCCAGAGTGGGAATTCCTACGACACCATCAACCCCGTAAAGCTTCTTCAGCTCACGGGTCAAATAGGTCAGGTTTCGGAAACCGTCAAGAGAATAAACAGAGCTGTCCTGAACAGCAAAAACCATGAGGTTTCCGTCTTCTCCGTAGAGTTCCTGGAATTCCCTGAAATAAACCATTTCAGGATCCTCTTCGGGAACAATATTTTGAAGACTATATGACCATTTGATAAACTGGGCCTGATAGGCCATAAAGGCCGTAATGATCCCCAAAAGAATCATTAGGAACAGTCTATTTCTCAGGATGATATGAGCGAGGCGAGTCCACATTTTTAAGAGGCCGCAAAGTTAATTGTTTGAAAGGCTTTAATAAGCTAATTGATGATTAATGTGATCTCAGGAGCCAGAAATAATTTTAAATAATTTTAACGCATAGCGGTCAGTAAGTCCACTAACATAATCCGTTACGTATTGTAACGTCTGATAAACCGTCAGCGAATCTGCCTCCAGTTGGATTCTGATTTCCTGAGGAAGCAATCGAAAAACAGTTTTTTCTCGGGAAGATGGAGATCCATACGATTTCTCGAATGTGGCGGAACAAAAGGTTTCCATGATTTTTTCGATAATAGCGTATCCGCCAGTTTCCCTCTCCAGTACCTGCTGAGATCGATAAATGTCTCTAACAGATATCTCCTCAATCCTCTGCATGGTCTCTGCAGATGGAATAATGCCGGTCAATGCGTGATCAAAATCTCCGGTAAGCATGGCCTCCTCATTTTCCTCAAACTTCACGGTGGCCTGTCTGACCAATTCAGAGATAGCCATTGCTCGGAGAATCCCCATTTTTTCTGTCATGGAAGAAACACGCTCTAATTTTTCCTCCGAAAAACTATCACCAATAATGGCACCCAGAAGATTTTTATAAGTTTCAAAGCTGATTAATCCCAGTCGGCAACCGTCTTCAAAATCGATGATGCCATAACATATGTCATCGGCAGCCTCAACCAAAAAGGCCAACGGGTGGCGACACCAACTGCCTTGAGCAATCGACTGAAGTGCCATCTCCCCAGCTAACTGCCGAAACTCAGGGCTGTTAGATTGAAAGTAGCCATATTTTTTCTGGCTTTTCCTTCCTTCAATTTTAGGTGAAGAGGACGATCTCGGATACTTTGTGAAAGCGCCCAGTGTCGCAAATGTCAACTCAGTGCCTCGGTAGAGCGGACTATTCATAATCCGGAAACCCTGAGCGTTCCCTTCAAAATTTGTTAGATCTGCCCATTCTTCTGTACTTACCTTTTCTTTAAAGCTTCTCCCCTTTTCGTTACTCAGAAAAAATGCAGAAATACTGTCCTCCCCGGCATGTCCAAACGGAGGATTGCCCACGTCGTGAGCCAGGCTGGCGGATGCAACGATGCTTCCAAAATCATGAACCGAGAATTGCTTTCTTAATTCAGGGTATTTATCCAAAATAAAAAGCCCGACACTTTTACCGAGTGATCTTCCCACACTAGAAACCTCAAGGCTGTGAGTCAGCCGGGTGTGTACAAAATCATCTTCCGGCAAAGGGAAAACCTGTGTTTTGTCCTGAAGTCTCCTGAACGGTTGTGAGAAAATGATCCGATCGTAATCCTGCTCAAATCTGCTTCGATTTTGGTCATGTTCAATCTTGCTCGACTTATCACCAAAACGCTTTGCAGACAAAAGACCTTCCCATCTCATCATTTGACCAAGAGTTTAGGATTCTGTTTGAGGATACGACAGAGCACATCGTAAGTCAGTGGATGCTTTTCTGAAAACTCATTTGGTCTCTCAAAAAAGTTTTCAACGGCAACAGCGAAGAACTCTTCTCGGTCAGTAGCGCCGTATTCACGAAAGAATGTCTCACTTCCATTCCGGATTTCTTGAATGGTATTATCCGCTCGTAATTCCCATTCTTTCAAATCAGCATCGTTCAAAAACTGATATTCATTGTTGAAAATCCGATTCTCCAATCGGAGTGCATGCGCCATTTCATGAAGTCCTAGATTCCGACCATCCTTATAAATGTACCCTTCAACGAAATATTTCCAGCCTAGCACGATGCTCTTAGCCATTGGATTCACTTCACCCTGATTGAAAGTTTGCGTGGCTCTACTGAAAAACTTCCCAGGATAAACCAGAATGTACTTGAAGTAGCTCAAATGAACATTGGGAAAACCGAACGTCAATTGAATGGCTGAAGCGGAGATCAACACTTTCATTTCCCACGAAACAGCAATCATCTCACGAGGCACGAAGGTTTTCACGCTCATGAAATAAGCAACTCGTTTTCGGAATACCTTCTTTGACTTCTCAGGCAGCAACTGATAAAACTCGAAATACTTTTCTAATAATCGCTCATGCTCCTCACTCAGGTAAAGCGCCTTTGGGATTCCACCATAATTCTGGTATCGGATCCAAAGCTTCAAAACCCAAAACCCCACGTAGATCGCAGGGAAAAGCATGATGAAAACCCAAATCATCAGATTTTATTGAGCACAGGTTTTAGGCTGACTTTTTCTTCAAGTGTCTTGATCAATTCATCCACCGAAACACGTTCTTGCTGCATGCTGTCCCTTTCGCGGATAGTTACGGAATCGTCCTCCAAAGTCTGATGATCAACGGTCACGCAATATGGCGTCCCAATCGCATCCTGTCTCCTATACCTCTTTCCGATTGCGTCCTTTGCATCATACTGCGTCGAGAAATCAAATTTTAATTGATCCAAGATTTTTAACGCCTTCTCTGGCAAGTCATCCTTTTGCAACAATGGCAGAACGGCGACCTTGGTTGGGGCAAGAATCGGCGGAATGCGGAGAACTACGCGCTGACTTCCGTCCTCAAGGGTTTCCTCCTCATAAGCCGAGGACATCACTGCCAGAAACATCCTATCCAACCCTATGGAAGTTTCCACGACGTATGGAACGTAACTTTCATTGGTCTCAGGATCGAAGAATCTCAACTTTTTACCAGAATGTTCCTCATGTGCCTTCAGGTCAAAATCCGTTCTAGAGTGAATGCCCTCCAGTTCTTTGAAGCCCATTGGGAAGTTGAATTCAATATCACAAGCGGCATTGGCGTAATGCGCCAGGTTCAAGTGATCGTGGAACCTATAATTCTCTTCTCCCAGGCCAAGCGCCTTGTGCCAGCTGATACGTTTTTCTTTCCACGAGTTGTACCACTCCATCTCTGTTCCCGGCTTCACAAAAAACTGCATTTCCATTTGCTCAAATTCCCGCATTCTGAAAATGAACTGCCGGGCTATGATCTCGTTTCGGAAGGCCTTGCCGATCTGTGCAATACCGAATGGCAATTTTTGCCGAGACGTTTTCTGGACATTCAGGTAATTCACGAAAATTCCCTGAGCGGTCTCAGGTCGGAGATAAATTTTATCTGAACCCTCAGCCAATGAACCCAGCTCAGTGGAAAACATCAGGTTGAACTGTCTAACATCCGTCCAGTCGCGTGACCCGGAAATTGGGCAGGCAATCTCCAATTCCTCGATGAGCGCTTTAATGTCTCCGAGATCGCCTTTCTCTAGTGACGAACCCAATCGATCCTCGATTTCCTTGATCTTTTCTTTATAACCAACTACTCGACCATTAGTGGAAACAAACTGCTCCTCATCAAAAGAGTCCCCAAAACGCTTGGCAGCTTTGTTCACCTCCTTTTTAATCTTCCCTTCGATCTTCGCGATGTATTCCTCTATAAGGACATCAGCTCGGTATCTTTTTTTCGAATCCTTGTTGTCAATCAACGGGTCATTGAATGCATCCACGTGTCCGGAAGCTTTCCAAGTTGTCGGGTGCATAAATATGGCAGCATCCAGTCCGACAATATTTTCGTGCATCCGCACCATGGCTTGCCACCAGTAGTTCTTGATATTGTTCTTTAGCTCCACACCATTTGGACCATAATCATAGGTAGCCCCAAGGCCATCATAGATGTCACTTGATGGGAAAATAAAACCATATTCCTTGGCGTGGGAGACGATGTTTTTTAGTGGATTTCCGTCCGTCGATTTGCTCATGGCCGCAAAGATATGTCGATCTTTTTTGCCTTTTATCCCTATGATTATCCTTTCAAAGAAATAGGGTCGGGCTTTTAACCTCGCAACCGTTTTCAAGACCTAAACCAAACCAAAAAAATCATGAAAAAGCTAATACTCAGCTTCGCCGGTTTGCTGATCGGTGTGTCATCATTTGCACAACTCAGCACTCCTCCAGGAGGTGGAAATCAAAAAAGTGTGGTTAAACAATAAATTGGTGCTTTGCCATACGTAGAGGTAGTTTACAACAGCCCTGATGTCACTGGACCAAACGGCCTAAGCCGTAAAGGCCAAATCTGGGGAGGCTTGGTTCCCTATGGATTCAATGCACTAGGATTTGGCTTGAGTACGGCTGTAAATCCTTCGCCCTGGAGAGCGGGTGCCAATGAGAATACAACCATCGAATTTTCACATAATATGCTGGTCGAAGGGAAAGAAATTGCAGCCGGGAAATACGGCTTTCATATAGCACCCGCAGAAGCTGGCCTCTGGACGGTTATTTTCTCTAAAGACAACAATCACTGGGGTAGCTTCTTTTATAAAGAAGAAAATGATGCCTTACGAGTGGAGGTTGAGCCAATGGACGTGGAGTTCACTGAGTGGCTCACATTTGACTTCATTGATCGTCAAGCCACGTCTGCCACACTTGCACTTAAATGGGAAGAAAAAGGAATTCCGATTAAAATAGAAGTGCCCAATTCAGCCGATATTCATATTACACGGATTCAAAGTGAATTGAACAATAATTTCGGATTCAGTTTCGTCCATTATCAAAATGCAGCGAATTATGCATTAGGTGCGGGTAAGCTTGATAAGGCACTAGAATGGGCTGACATGGCCATTTCCGCACCATTTTTCGGACAAAGAAATTTTGGAACGTTGCAAACCAAAGCCGGTGTTCTTCGCGCCATGGGTAAAAACGATGAAGCTATGGAAATCATGGATGAAGCGATCAAAATGGATGGAGCCGGCGTGTTCGCTATCCATGGATATGGCCGTCAGCTCATCGCTGCTGGCAAGAAAAAAGAGGCCCTTGAGGTTTTTGAGTACAATTTGAAAAGAAATGAAGGTGCCTGGCCTACGAATTATGGTCTTGCCAGAGGCTACTCAGCGCTTGGAGATTATAAGAATGCGTTAAAATACTTAAAGCTTGCAAAAGCTAATGTTCCAGCAAATGACACGGTCAATCCTCCAGTCATCGATCAGAACATCGCTAAACTTGAAAAAGGTGAAGACATCAATTAGAATTTCTCGCTTTGAAAACTGCCCATCGGTCGCCAGATCGATGGGCTTTTTTATGTTAGTTTTGGAAAACACCTACTCCGCTAATCATGAAAACACTATTTACATTTTCTGCCCTTCTATGCGCAACTCTTCTAGTGGCACAGTCCAGCAAAATCCAGTCAAAATCCGATCAGCTAGCCAAAGAGGTTGAATCGAAAGTCATCGAGTGGCGCCACTACTTTCACGAAAATCCTGAACTCTCCAACCGTGAATTCAATACTGCTGAGAAAATAGCTGAGCACTTGAAGTCACTAGGCCTTGAAGTGCAAACAGGGGTAGCAAAAACCGGAGTGGTAGCTGTTTTGAAAAGTGGAAAGCCTGGCCCGGTGGTTGGCCTGCGAGCTGATATAGATGCCCTCCCAGTGACTGAAAGGGTGGATATCCCATGGGCATCCAAAGCCACCTCCACGTACAACAATATTGAAACAGGTGTGATGCATGCATGTGGTCATGACACGCACATCGCTATCTTGATGGGTGTTGCAGAAGTCCTCAGCAAAATGAAGGCCGACATAAAAGGCACGGTCAAATTTGTCTTCCAGCCAGCCGAGGAAGGAGCCCCTCCGGGTGAAGAAGGTGGAGCTGAGTTGATGGTCAAGGAGGGCGTGATGAAAAACCCCGACATTGAGGTGATGTTTGGCTTGCACATCAACGCACAAACGCCTGTCGGGGAGATTCGCTACAAGTCAGGTGGTACCATGGCTGCTGCAGATCGGTTCGTGTTGAAAGTCAATGGCAAACAATCTCACGGTTCCAAACCATGGACCGGTGTGGATCCAATTCTGACGTCCGCCATGATCATTCAGGGATTTCAATCCATCATTTCCAGGCAAACCGACCTGACCAAAGAGGCTGCCGTAATTTCTGTTGGCCTTATGCGCAGTGGCATCCGAAACAACATTATCCCGGAATCTGCCGAGATGATCGGTACCATCAGGACATTGGATACCGAAATGCAAAGAATCATTCACGAGAAGATGCAATTGACTGCCACCAAAATCGCAGAAAGCCAGGGTGCTACTGCCGATCTTCAAATTATCAAAGGGTATCCAGTGACCTATAATAACCCCGAACTAACCTCTAGAGCGGTTCAGTGGTTGGAAAATGCCGCCGGTGCGGACAATGTCAAAACCCGAACGGCCTCCACCGGAGCAGAGGATTTTTCTTATTATGCGAAGGAAGTGCCGGGGTTCTTTTTCTTTCTGGGCGGATGCCCTGAGGGCGTGGAAGCAGAGACTTCAGCTCCTCACCACACACCGGACTTTTTCGTCACTGATGACGCGCTTCTGTTAGGCATGAAAGCCATGGTGAATTGTACGCTGGGGTATATGTATGAGAAGTAAGTGCTTATGGGAGTTTAATCTTCACCACCCTGCCATCTTTTCCACTGGCCCAGCCAACACCCGAGGAATGCATATCTACAGCCCAGAGATTTGCTGAGTCCAATTGTGCCCAAGTCTGCCCTTGATCAGCCGAGTAATCCAATCCATTTGGGCCGCAGATAAACGTGAAATTTTGATCTTCCAGCTGGATGAATGAACTGCCATAGAAAGCCCCCTTAGTTATTGGTTTCTGGGCTAGATTCCACGTTTCTCCACCGTCTTCGGTAAATGCGCAATTGTCAGTGTACTGATCAGATATCATCAAATCCCCCCCCCGTGACAAATCCCGTCTGATCATCAATAAAATCCACAGACGTCATCCCGGCCGCATCGCCTTTGACGATGGGGGTTTGGTGGGTTGTCCAGGATTTTCCGTAATCCATCGTTTTCAAAATTCGGGCGTTTCCTCCTGCTCCGGTGGCAATCCAGGCCAGGCCATTTTCTCCGGTGGTAACGCACGTGCCACTGGCCGCAAAGCCCCCCCTCTCCCTCACCTGCGCTGGGCATTTTTTGTTGCGTCCGCTCGTGCCCAGTTTCTTCCCCCATCGGAGGTCAGCAAAATGTAGGGGTAGCTGTCAATTGCATCGCCAAAAGCAATCCCTCGCTGATCATCCCAAAAGTCCAGGCAATCCAGAAAACCCAACGAATCGGGGATGACGAAATGCTCTCTCCACTCTCGTCCATCTCTCACCTCAAAAATCCTTGACAAGGAACCAGGCCCGGCACTCATCAGGATAATTCGGTTTTCATCAAAGGGCGTGCACATCCCGGAACTGCAGCGTGTCGCCAGTGGGATGCTTAAATACCTCCCAGGATTTGCCACCGTCTTGTGTCCGAATAAAAGTAGCTTCATGGCCGCTTAACCAAACTATATTTTCATCAACAATACTGATTGCCTGAAGAAGGGCTTTTGTTCCCGTTTCCTGCTCAATCAATTCAGGCTGCAAATCCTTCGGCTCAGAACAAGCCACTACAATAAATAAAAGAAGAAGTAATTTTTTCATATCCTAAAATTCTTAATCCACGACATATCGCTCCCATTTGTCCAGAACAGCTCGGAAGTCTTCAGGTAGATCAGAATCAAACTGCACGTGCTTTTTGGTGATTGGATGGATAAACCCCAGAGTCTTTGCGTGAAGGGCCTGACGAGGGATCAGCTTGAAACAGTTCTGGACGAACTGTTTGTATTTAGTGAAGACTGTCCCCTTCAGGACTTCATTGCCTCCGTATGTCGCATCATTGAACAATGTGTGCCCGATGTGCTTCATGTGCGCTCGAATCTGATGCGTGCGTCCGGTTTCAAGATTGCATTGAATCAGGCTCACATATCTCAGGGCCTTAAGCACCTTATAATGTGTGATGGCTACCTTCCCAAAGTCGCCCTCAGGAAAGCATGCTGTCACTCTCCGATCCTTCAAACTCCTCCCAACATTCACATTGATCGTACCTTCCTCCTCTTCAGGTTCACCCCAGACGAGCGCATAATACGTCCGCTCTATCGAGTGATCAAAAAATTGCTTCGCAAGCCCATTCATAGCTGCTTCCGTTTTGGCAATGACCAACAGTCCGGAAGTGTCTTTATCAATTCGATGGACTAGCCCAGGTCGACCATCATTTCCCTCCATCTCCGGAAGGTTCTTGAAATGATATGCCAGCGCATTCACCAATGTGCCTGTCCAGTTTTGATAAGCCGGGTGGACGACCATGCCGGCTTCCTTATTCACCACCAAAATATGATCGTCCTCAAAAACGATATTCAAAGGAATGTCCTCGGGCACTACTTCTTCATCTCTGGGCGGTTGAGTCAGATAAATATGGATGCTGTCACCAGGATGAACTTTGTAATTTGGTTTGACAGTAGCATCATTCACCTTGACCAGTCCGTCTTTGATACCTGATTGAAGCTTGTTTCTGGTAACATTTGGTAGTCGATCCATCAGGAATTTGTCAATTCGTAACAGTTCCTGTTTAGGATCGGCCACAATGTGATGATGTTCGAAAAGTTCTTCGTCCTGTAGTTCCTCGTCTGACATGGCATCAAAATTACTTTAAACTTGTCGCGTGTTTCAGTTGCCCTCACCATTAGAAGAAATTAATCACGAGATTTTAAAGGCTCATCACGTCAAGTTGTACATCAAACGGGACGACCTGATCCACCCTGAGATTTCTGGAAATAAATGGCGTAAGCTGAAATACAATTTTCAGGAAGCTAAATCGAAGGGATATTCAAAGATTATCACCTTCGGAGGGGCCTTTTCAAATCATATAGCTGCCAGCGCAGCGGCGGCTAAATATTTTGAATTTGAAATCACAGGAATTATTAGAGGCAAAGAACTAAGTTCTGATTCGAATCAGACATTGAGACAAGCAGCCAACCATGGCATGCTGTTCAGATTCGTTACCAGGAAGGAGTTTAGAGATTTAAGAAAAGACTCAAACCTCTGGATGAAGAAATTTCCAAATCATTTTGTCATACCTGAGGGCGGATGCAATGAGGCCGGCATGAAGGGCGTATCAGAGATCATTGACGAAATCCAAATACCTTTCGATACCATCATTTGTCCGATTGGAACAGGCACAACATTCGCAGGTCTTTCAAGCCGATTGGAAACTGGCAAAGTAATGGGCATTAGCGCCCTCAAAGGAGATTTCATAAAAGATGAAATCGCAGAATTGCATCAGAAGTTCGGTTTATCACCCATTGGTGACAGTGTTCAAACGGATTTCCATTTTGGCGGATATGGCAAAACCACTAATGTACTGATTGAGTTTATCAATGAAATTAAAGCGCAGCTCGACATATTATTCGACCCCATTTATACAGGAAAAGCCTTCTTTGGCGTTTGGAAAATGATACAAGAGGGTATCTTTGATGGTCAGACTTTAATTTTTCTACACACTGGGGGGCTTCAAGGGATCGTAGGTTTCAATCAAAAAAGCCCTCAAAAAATTCATATTTAACCACATTTTTAGCAATTTCAAACCGTGAGAAATTTTTGTTATGCTGGAATCGGGATGCTTTGCCTCCTCATTGGATGTAATATCTCCGATTTGGACTTTGACAATCTGAAAGTGGATAAGCTCCGTTCTGATTTGGCTGTGCCGTTTGGAACGGCCGCCTACACGTTTCAAGAACTGCTTGAAGACCTTGATCCCAATGAAAATTACGAGGTAGATGAAACCACTGGAGAGATTAGATTCATATACGATCGGAGCATTAGCTATACGTTCTCAACAGATTTATTTGAAGTTCAAGACAATTCTGAAAGTACTGACCTTAATATAAACGACGCATCAGGCCCTGCTGCATTCACCCAGTCAATAAATTTTCAACAAACCTATGAGTCGCAAGAAGGTGAGGTGATTGATTCAGTTTATCATGCGCCATCTGCCGGAGTTAGAATCACGGTTAGTTCAACCAGCACGAACACTATTGACTTCACACTCACTTTGAATGATACGCGAGATGTAAACACAGATGTGCCTTTGGCATTCACTGGTACTATTTCAGGTGGGCCAGACCAGCAAAATCAAGGGCTAGGTGGCTACAAGACGACTTTAATGGAAGTCGCAGGATTCAATGAGTACGATATGACATTGGACATTTCAGCGAACCTCGGTGCAGGAGAAGATTTTACCAACGATATGATTTCTGTTCAGATAGAATTTTTGACTCAGGATTTCGAGATACTATTTGGTAAACTGGGGAGAGATACCGTGGATTTCACAACCGAAACGGTCGACATTGATTTCTTCGATAATTTCGGGCAAGATGGAATAGAGTTCGGCGGAGCTACGATGACATTCGATGTTACCAGTTCTTTCGGTGTACCTATTGGGTTAGGTCTAGGAGGAGTTTATGGGGAAGAACCCGATGGCACTCAAACTTTCCTTACCGGTTCAGTTTTAAATAATCCCCCGGTGATAGCCAGTGCTAATTTGAATACCACGACGCTCCAGCCTGAGGCGGTTCAAAGCATTCTGGAAGTAAATTCACAAAATTCGTCCCTAAGCCGGCTACTTGGGACATCTCCTACCACTTTTGGAATTACAGTTCAGGGAATTACCAATACTGAAAATACCAATGCGTCAAACTTCATTACACAGGATGCTCAGATAGACGCAAATATTGAACTGGAAATCCCTCTTGAAGTTTCACTTCGAGATGTCGTATATACCTTAGATTTTGACATTTCCGGTGGTGTGGATTTGACGGATATCGATTCCCTTGAATTGCGGATGATCACGCTGAATGAACTCCCATTCAACGCGACAATGGACATGTTCATCATGACCAGCGCCGAGGATACGCTTTATCAGGTATTTGACAATCGGGTTCTGGATCAGCCATTTTTGAACTTTGACCGGACTGTCAGGGAACCTAAAATAGCGGTAGAGGATATCCCCATTGGAGCTGCAGGTACAGAGGCGCTGAATGGAGCTGATTTGATACGAATTGTGGTCACCATGAATTCACCGGAAACACAGACCTCAGAAGAAATTTATGTGAAACTGCTAGCAACAGCGAGATTAGAGGTGACTCTTGGTGCTAGAGGAATTTTGGATGTGGATTTATGAAGAAGCTCTATGCCTTAATTCTATTCGTCATCTCGTTGACCTCAGTTGGTCAGACAAGCGTGTCACTACATCATTTTGGTGATCTATCTACTTACCAAAACACAACTATAAATCCAGCCTATACGCCTGATGCAAGGATTTTCTTTGGGCTACCGGGCCTATCGGGAATTCATGCTCATTACAACAACAAATTCAGCTACAATCAGCTTATACGTAAGGAAGGCAATGAAAACATCGTAAAAGTCAACGGAGTTATCTCTGACCTGCAAAGACAAAACTTGCTAAGTACGCATATCGGAGTTTCCCTTTTCCACGCCGGTTATAGCGTTCCGAACGGACCTGTTTTCTCCATTTTCGTGAAAGAACGAGTAGAGAGTGATTTCCTCTACCCAAAGGCACTTATGGAATTCATTTGGCAAGGAAATGGTCCTTCTCTAGGGGAACAAATTGATCTCGGTGCGATGGGCGTTTCATCCACTCATTTTAGAGAAATTGGAATTGGCATGGCGCATCAGGTCAGTCGCCAACTGCGTGTAGGTGGACGCTTCAAAATACTTCAAGGTTTTTCTAATGTAAGTACGCCACACAACATGACAGCAAGCATTGAGGTAAACCCTCAAACCTACGCTTGGACCATGCAAACTTCTGACGTTGTTTTTAGAACTGCCGGGTTGAACAGCTACGACGAAAGTAGTCATTTGATGTCTCCAGGGAATGGTGGTATGGCGCTTGATGTAGGATTTGAATTCATGGTCAATAGGTATCTAGGTTTTGCCGGATCAGTGACGGACATAGGATGGATCAATTGGAAAAATGACATTGAAAGTTTCCAATATCAAGATGAAACTTTCGAGTACGATGGAGTCAATATCAAAAACATAAATGATATGACTCAGGCCCTTCAGGATTCGCTGTTTGACCGATTCACCACAACAGAAAACAGTGACCCATACAAAACCTGGTTGCCATCAAAAGCTTACGGAAGCATTCTTTGGAAATATACAGATCAAACGCATTTCGTAGGAACCGTGGGAATGCGCTACATCCATGGACAAATGAAAATGTTGTACGGTGGTGGGGTTCGTCAGCAATTCGGCCCATTGACTGCTACCATTAACGCGGTAAAGCTGCCGCAACACTTTTTCAATATAGGAGCAGGACTCATGGTACGAGGTGGTCCCGTACAATATTATGTGGCTGTAGATCAGGTAGTGAATTTTTCTGCCACAGATGTAAAGGCCTTTGACATAAGAACCGGGCTGAATTTCACAATTGGTCGTCGAGCCGCGCCGGGACTTGCAGGACGAGGCGGTGCAACGTCCTTCGCCAAAGGAAAAGGACTGGGAGGCAAAACGAAGGGTGTCTCTACGGGATCATTCCTTGGCTCCAAGGTGAAAACCAAAAGGAGAGAAGGCATTTACAGCATCATCAAACGTCAGAAGAGACGTGAAGTACCTAAATCGGTGCGCCCACCGAGAATCAAAGGCAGAAAAGCACAGATTAAATCCGCCTCACCGTCTAAGCAAAAGATTCCATCGAAGACAAAACGCTCTTTAAGTCCGAAAAAGCAATAACCTCTAATTGAGCTTTTTTTACGGTCTGGTTTTTTTGCTGGTGCTTGGAAATGAATATTTTTTCAAAGCCTAATTTCTCAGCTTCGAGTATTCGTGAATCGATTTGATTGACGGATCTAACTTCTCCGCCTAACCCTATTTCCCCGGCAAAGCAAATTTTCTCGGAAATCGGCACTTCCTGAAAAGACGAGTAGATAGCTGCGCATATGGCTAAATCGATCGATGGATCCTGAATTTTCAAACCTCCTGCAATGTTCAAAAAGACATCATGCTGGCTTAGTCTCAGTCCCAATCGTTTCTCAAGCACTGCCAGCAGCATATTCATTCGCTTGGAATCATAGCCCGTGGTGCTTCTCTGAGGAGTCCCATAGGTCGCTGGACTTACCAAAGCTTGCGTTTCAATTAAAAGAGGCCTGTTTCCTTCCATTGTTGCACCGATACCAATGCCACTCATGTGACCCTCCCTCGGTAAGATCAATATTTCCGATGGATTCGTGACTTCTCTCAAACCAGAGCCTTGCATTTCGAATATGCCTAATTCGGATGTCGAGCCGAAACGGTTCTTAATGGTTCGTAAGATTCGATAAATCATGTTTCGATCTCCCTCGAATTGTAGTACCGTATCCACCATGTGCTCCAGAACCTTTGGCCCTGCTATCGCCCCGTCCTTATTAATATGACCTACGAGGAAAACCGGAACGTGCGTTTGCTTGGCATATTTCATTAGTTGTCCGGTGCACTCCTTTACCTGCGACACACTCCCGGGTGTTGCATCCAAACGATCTGAATGAAGCGTTTGTATGGAGTCAATCACAAGCAAGTCAGGCCTGATTTTTTCAGCATTGGCAAAAACAGCGTCTAAGTTCGTTTCAGCCAATAGGTAACAAGACTCAGATTTTATCCCGATCCGTTCGGCCCGCAACTTTATTTGCTCAGCACTCTCCTCTCCTGAGACATAAAGCACCTTCTTATTGAGCCTGATGACCACCTGAAGCAATAAAGTCGACTTCCCAATTCCTGGTTCGCCACCAAGTAATACCAGCGATCCCGGAACAATTCCGCCTCCGAGTACTCGATCTAGTTCCACACTTCCTGACGGAAGTCGATTGGCTTTTATCGGATTGACATCTTGTATGAGCTGTGGAACTGCCACGACCGGCCTGAAACTCCCGACGGACTCTGTGGTTTTCCGCACCACCTCCTCCACGTAAGTATTCCACTCGTTACAAGCCGGACACTTACCTACCCATTTGGCAGATTCTGCTCCACAATTCTGACAGTAAAAGACGGTTTTTTGTTTGGCCATGCTACGAATGTAAATAAGCCGCAAATATTAAGCTTGTTCGCTACTTTTGCGGCCATGCAAAGAGACCAGAAAATATTTGATCTGATTGATCAGGAAAAGCATCGACAAGTTGAAGGCATTGAACTTATCGCCTCAGAAAATTTCGTATCTCCTCAGGTACTGGAAGCAGCCGGTAGCGTGCTGACCAACAAATACGCGGAAGGCCTTCCCGGCAAAAGATATTACGGGGGTTGTGAAGTTGTTGATGAAATTGAAGATTTAGCTAGAGATAGAGCAAAAGAACTTTTCGGAGCTACCTGGGCAAATGTTCAGCCTCATTCGGGAGCACAGGCGAATGCGGCTGTCATGCTGGCCTTGTTGAATGCAGGCGACAAAATTCTGGGTTTTGATCTTTCGCATGGAGGGCACCTGACTCACGGTTCGCCTGTTAATTTTTCAGGAAAACTTTACAAACCCTCGTTCTATGGTGTGAATCGAGAAACCGGTTTGATCGATTATGACACACTCGAAGAGACTGCTCGAAAAGAAAAACCAAAATTGATCATTGCCGGTGCATCGGCATATTCAAGAGACTGGGATTACGAGCGCTTCAGAGCAGTGGCCGATGAAGTTGGAGCAATGCTCATGGCTGATATTTCTCATCCATCCGGGCTGATCGCCAGAGGGCTTCTCAATGATGCCCTGGATCATTGTCATTTGATCACAACAACCACACACAAGACATTGAGGGGACCAAGAGGTGGCTTGATTTTGATGAGGGAGGATATGGAAAATCCTTTTGGCATTACTACTGCGAAAGGAACAGTCCGAAAAGTCAGCTCATTGCTTGATTCTGGTGTATTCCCTGGCACACAAGGAGGGCCGCTTGAGCACATCATTGCTGCAAAGGCTGTCGCTTTCGGAGAAGCATTGACAGATGACTATTTGGCTTACATCCTTCAGGTTCAGAAAAATGCTCAGGCCATGGCCAAAGCATTTGTTGACCGAGGATACGATGTGATTTCAGGAGGGACCGACAATCACCTTTTGTTGATTGATTTGAGAAACAAGAATCTCACTGGCAGAGATGCCGAGGACGCTTTGATTAAGGCAGATATCACCGTGAACAAAAATATGGTGCCATTTGATGAAGAATCTCCTTTCGTGACTTCAGGGATGAGAGTAGGGACGTCAGCCATCACTACAAGAGGTTTGAAGGAGCAAGACATGGAGCGAATTGTTGGCATCATGGACGATGTACTACAGAACAAAGACGATGATGGAAAAATCAAAGCGCTCAAAGTTGAAATCAATAAATGGATGGAGGAGTATCCGCTTTTCGCTTAAAAGATGGCGCTAGATCAGATTGGTGAGGAGAAAGAAATGTCCTTTTTGGACCATCTGGAGGAGCTCCGTTGGCACGTCGTTCGAGCGCTCATAGCCATTATCATTTTTACTGTTGCGGCATTTGTAGCCAAAAGTTTGGTGATCGACACCATTTTGATGGGGCCGTCCAAGTTGGATTTTTGGACGTACAGAAAACTGTGTGAACTAGCTGCTCTCCTTAACACTCCGGCGCTTTGCATTGACTCATTACCGTTTGAACTGGTCAGCCGAAAGCTCAGCAGCCAGTTCATGACTCATGTCACGGTCTCTTTCGCTACTGGACTTATTTTGGGCTTCCCTTATGCTTTTTGGGAAATCTGGCGATTCATCCGCCCAGGACTCTATAGCACAGAGAGAAATGCTTCTCGTGGAGCTACTTTCTTCGTGAGCTTGCTTTTCGCCATGGGAATCCTATTTGGATACTTTGTCATCGCGCCAATTTCAGTTCGATTCTTTGCAACCTATGAGGTCTATGACCAACTACAGAATCTGTTCGATTTGTCCTCGTACATTTCGTTGGTCACCATGATTGTTTTTGGTAGTGGTCTTCTTTTTCAGCTCCCAGTGATTGTTTACTTCCTGACTAAAGCCGGCCTGATAAGCTCCAGCCTGATGAGGACTTACAGAAAGCATGCAATTATTGTAATTTTAATTCTTGGAGCCATGATCACTCCGCCTGATCCGTTCAGTCAGATTTTGATCGCGCTTCCACTGATGCTGCTTTATCAACTGAGTATCGTCATTGCCAAAAGAATAGAGAGAAGAAAAGCCAAAGCCGAAAAGTCATGAAAATTGCCATAGGAGGAGATCACGCAGGATTTGAATACAAAAAGAGATTGATTTCATTCTTGGAATCCAAAGGTCATGTGGCTGAGGATTTCGGTCCGGGATCAGATGCCTCGGTGGATTATCCGGATCATGTGCATCCCCTTGCTGAGTCGATTGAAAAAGGTCAAAACGAACTTGGAATTCTAATATGCGGCAGTGCCAATGGAGTGGCCATGACAGCCAATAAGCACGAGGGGATTCGAGCTGCGATATGCTGGAACAAGGATTTGGCAGCACTCGCCAGGAGTCACAATGACTCGAATATCGTCTGCATTGGAGCTCGTTTTCTTGCTTACGAATATGCCGAGGAGATTGTTGACACTTTCATTAATTCCGACTTTGAAGGGGGTCGTCATCAACGACGAGTGGATAAAATCAATTGCTAATTCTAGGAATCTGCATCTCCTCCACCTCAGGAAACCGATACTCTACTTTCTCCAAAAGTCCCCACTCATCCATCACTAAGTCCGGGTTTGATTTGATGAATATATCGCGCCAGATTAGCGATCGTTGATAATAGTCAAGATCCTCGACTCTTTCTCGACTAATTCGCTCATCGAAGAATGGGCCCGCCATTTCATTATTTCTTAGAATAGGATCCAGCGGTCCTAAAACCATGACTCTTTGGTTGGATACGTCCGACTCATTGTACCCGATAATCAATTTATCATCAGGCAATTCAAAATAAACAGCAACCAGAGGTGCTGTCAATGACCCTAGGATCATAAGTCCCGGAAGCATTTTTCTCCAAAACTTCCTTCTAATCTTAATGAAGTAATTGGTCAGAAAGAACGAAAAAACGGGTACGAAAAAAATCAGGTCAATCCCTGATAACGTGCCGCCCATAGCAATGACTCCAACAGAAGCAAGAAGGATCAAAACCATGAACTGTTGAGTTTTCACATGCAGACTCCCTTCTCTACTTCCTAGCGAAGCAAATAGCGCAAGCAGAAACAGCAGTCCCGGAAAAAGCATCCAAATTCCCATGTCTCTGAGAGTGACATAATAGATTTTTTCACGAAATAGCTCTACTAGTGCTGAGGTCCAAAAATCTGCCCAAATACCGGTTAAGTAAATAATTGTCAGAACGATACCATTGGCCGTCAGCCAGCCAAAGATGTAAAGCAAAATCCTACGAGGCTTAGCCTGAACGATAACAACCATGGCAAGCAGAAAAACAACAAAAAAGACTACTGAGGGTAAATAAAACATCCCAGCCATCCCGAGATAGAATCCGGGGTATAGGAACAGCTCGTCTTTGGCAACATTATCCATCCTCTGGATCAGATAGTCCATTGAAACGATGACCAAGGTCAGGCTGATAAGTTGAGGGCTCAAAGCAAAAAAGTCGAAAATGGCGATCGAGCAAACAGCGTACAAAAACGCCGGAACGTAGATCGGCTCAGAAAGCACCTTGTTCCGAAGCAGCATCTGATTGAAAAATGTGGCTTGAAATAGAACCAATAGCCCCGAAAAGACCCAGTGAACGATTCTGCTCCTTCCGAACAAGAAATCAATTCCCTGGAAAGTCCATGCTGACAGAGGTGCAGTGTAATCGAATGTCTCCCTGTACATACTAAATCCTGATGCCAGCCACTCTCCAAGGAGCAAATGTTTGAATTCAGGCCAGGAAAGAGGAAGACCCAGTAATCCATAGCCTACTCTAGCCGCAACGAGGAGCAAGAACACAAATACAATCCGATAGGGATCGTTTACTCTGAAGAATTGGATCAATGGAAAATATTTTCGGCGAAATTAAGCAAAAGCCATCAGGCTATATTTGCATTATGGAAAGCAAGAGGCAGCAAAAAATGGGAAAAGAAGTTCAGAAGGTTCTGAGCGACATATTTATTCGCCATGGTCGAAATTATTTCAAAGGCGTCATGGTGACTATCACTCAGGTGAAGCTTACTCCTGACTTAGGTCTCGCCCGGGTTTATTTGAGCATTTTCCCGAACAAAAACGGTGAAGAGTTTTTTGAGAATCTGGAAAAACACAAGAGTGAAATCCGAAAGCATCTTGGAAATGAGATGGGAAAGCGCACACGCAAGATTCCTGATCTGGAATTCTATCATGATGAAGTAGAAGAAGAAGCGTCCAGAATCGACAAGTTGATTAGTGACCTGAACATACCCCCAGCACGGGACCAAGAGTGAATCTCCCCGCATTCATAGCCAAGCGATATTTTCTCTCCAAGAAGAAAAAAACCTTTATAAACGTCATTAGCATTATCTCCATGCTGGTGGCTGGTATCAGCACAATGGCACTGGTTATTGTGCTTTCAGTATTTAACGGACTGGAAGGGCTTTTAAGGAATCTTTATGGGTCATTCGATGCGGATATCATAGTAACCCCAACAGTAGGTAAGTCTTTCGAATATACTGACGACATATATCGTGATCTGATCACCGTTGAGGGCGTGGAATCCGTAGCGGATGTCATTGAGGATAATGTGCTCGTACGATACAAAGGAGCCCAACGGGTGGTTCGTCTTAAGGGAGTAAGCGAAGACTTTCAAAGCCAGGGAAGGTTCGATGAGGCCTTAACCTTTGGCCCGATGAAACTCAAGGAAGACAGTGTGGGTTTCGCCATTGTCGGTCGTGGGATCCAATACATGCTGGGCATTAACCTCAATGATGACTTTTACCCACTTCAGATTTTCTACCCTCGCGACATTGGACCAGGCCAGCTCAATCCTGAGCGAATGTTTACGATGAAGCAAATTCTGCCGGGAAGCATTTTTGCAGTTGAAAAATCCATCGATGAAAATTTTCTCTTCGTGCCCGTTGAGTTTGCTACAGAACTCTTGAACTGCGGAAACAAACGAACCGCCCTCGAAATCAAAGTTGTAGATGGATTTGATCTGGAAAAGACCAGAGACAAAATTGACAATCAAATTGACGGATCATTTAACATCATCACTGGCGATGAATCTCATTCCAGCTTGTACAAAATCCTCCAGTGGGAAAAGATCTTTGTCTTTTTAACCTTCGGGATCATCCTGCTAATCGGATCCGTCAACATCTATTTTTCTCTGAGTATGCTGGTCATTGATAAGCGAAAAGACATTGCCATCCTGAAAGCTCTGGGAGCGGAACGACCGATGCTTCGGCGTATTTTTCTCTCAGAGGGGTGCATCATCGCGTTTGCCGGTGCTTTCTCCGGATTAATCCTGGGATTATTGATTGCCTTTGGACAGCAAGAATTTGGATGGGTCAGCATGGGCGTGCCCGGAGCGATTTCAGATGCTTATCCCGTGAAAATAGAATCCATGGACATTATGATAACCACATTGTTGATCGTCCTGATCACCGTGTTAGCCAGCATTCAGCCCGCCAGAAAGGCCGCCCAAATCTCCGTATTGAAACTTCAAGAATAAATTCCAAAAACAGCTCAATAATCAGCTGTCGGAGAAATCATTTTTTGATAGTTTCGTCATTTGAATTTTTTCTAAAAAAGCATGAAAGTCTCTCCGGAGGAACCTTTTGAAATCATCTATTCGCTGTTCGATCATCAGTATCTGGGATTCATTTTTGAGTCTTTTGCTGTACAGCTAGATGCCAAAGGGAGACTGTCATTTGCGCATCAAAACATCTCCTCCCTCAATGCGCCTGAGTTTTCCCAGAAGCTGACGGATGAAGATTACGAACTCATCAAGCTCATGGATAGCATGCAGCAGGACATGGTTGCCAACCATTTCCAGAAAAAGAAAACCAAGCCCCAGGAATTTTTTCTGACTGTTTTTGATAAATACAAAGGAGATAAAGTACTACAGGAAGAAATCGGACGATACGTGGAAAGAAGGCGATCCTCCATCTGTCAGTTGCTAAAAGGCAAGCGGGTTTTTGAAATGGGGAAAGACGGAGAACCGACCTGGAAGGAATTGACGGTTGCTGAGGAAGACGCTAGTGTGCTTTTCCATTTTTATCGCAATGAAGAGAACACTCACTATTTTCCCACCATCAAACTACATGGAGAGAAAGTCGACATACTCAACAACGGCTCTTATTTACTGGCGGAAGATCCCGGCTGTATCGTAGCAAACGATGTATTGTTTTCTTTCAAAAAAGATGTCAATGGCAAGAAAATCAAGCCATTTTTTAAAAAGAAATTTGTTGAGGTGCCTCGGTCGGTCGAGGAGACGTATTATGAGAAATTCGTCGCACCGATCATTGAATCCTTCGACGTTTACGCGAAGGGGTTTGAGATAGAAACAACGGCAGTCCATCCAAAGCCCCTACTGTCTTTTTCAGAAATAAAAAGCGGTGGAGGGACGCTCTTTGATCAGGGATCTGAGCTACCCGGTGACAAGGTGCTTTTTGAACTGAAATTTCAGTACCACGAAAAAAACTTTAAGGCGGACAAACTTCAGCGCGTGGGAGTGGCCATGCACAAAGTGAACGGCAGCTTTAAGTTCCAGAAAATCATCCGGGACACTGATATCGAAAAGTCTATTCTTTCAGATCTCGAAGAACGTGGAGTTAGCCTCAAAAATGCGCGAACCACTCTGCCCAAGAATCAGGCATTTGACTGGTTGTACACCAACAAAAAACCTCTGGAGGAGAAAGGGTTTAGTATCATCCAGAAGGGATCTGACAGTCAGAAATATTTCCTTGGCGAAGCTTCCATCGATATAGAAATCAGTGAGGGCATTGACTGGTTTGATATCAAATCAAAAATTAAATTCGGAGAATTCGAGATTCCATTCGCCGAGATAAGAAGACTCATTCTAAGAGGGAAGTATGAGCTCACCTTGCCAGACGGATCAATCGCCGTAATTCCGGAAACTTGGGTGACAGAATATTCCGACTTGTTCTCATTTGTTGAAACCAGCGGAGATGATGCGATCCTGAATAAGGTACATGTGGCGCTGGTCAAAAATCTCCAGTCTGGTGATCATGCCAAGGTGGCCATGTCTCGAAAATTGGAACGCCTGGCCTCATTTGAGAAAATGGAAGATTATCCATTGCCAGAAGGGTTCAATGGAGAACTTCGGGAATATCAACAAGCCGGTTACAACTGGCTAAAATTTCTGGATGAGTACGCATTTGGGGGATGTTTGGCTGATGACATGGGACTTGGTAAAACCGTACAGACTCTCGCGATGCTTCAGAGTGAAAAGGAACAGAATCCTGGTATGACAAGCTTGCTAATCATGCCAACTTCCCTGGTTTATAACTGGGTTATGGAGGCAAGGAAATTTGCTCCCAAGTTGAAAATCCTTAACTACACTGGAACACAGCGAGTCAAAAACACAAAGACATTTTCAAAATACGATCTTGTCCTGACCAGCTACGGAATCGCAAGAATAGATACTGAATTACTCCAAGATTTCTACTTTAACTACATCATTCTGGATGAATCCCAGGCTATCAAGAATCCGGATTCTCGAATAGCCCAAGCCGTAAGAAAATTCAAATCACGGCGCAAGCTAATCCTTACCGGTACTCCCATCGAAAACAGCACAATGGACCTTTGGTCTCAAATGTCTTTGGTCAATCCTGGTCTTCTAGGCGACAGAAAGTACTTCCAGAAGGAATTTCAGATTCCAATCGAGAAGAAACAGGATGTGGGGCGAACTGCCCGGCTGAATCAGCTTGTTAAGCCATTTCTGCTAAGACGTGAAAAATCTCAAGTGGCCAAAGATCTTCCTGAGAAGGTTGAGAATATCCGATACTGTGAAATGTCAACTAGTCAGCGGGAATACTACGAGGCTGAGAAAAGCGCATTTAAGAACAAGATTTTTGATGTCATCCAAACCGATGGACTTCAGAAATCCCATATGATTCTTCTGCAAGGATTGACACGTCTTCGACAAATAGCAAATCACCCGTTTATGGTCAATGACATGTACGAAGGTGATTCGGGAAAATTTGAGGACATCACGTACATGATCCATAATGCTCTTGGCGAAAATCACAAGCTGCTGATATTTTCACAGTTTGTCAAGCATTTGGATTTGGTCAGGAATCATCTTAAGAAAGAGGGCGTCCCATTTGCCTACTTGGACGGATCCACGAAAGACCGCCAAGGACAGGTTGAGAAATTTCAACGGGAAAATAACATCAACACCTTCTTGATTTCTCTTAAAGCCGGAGGACTGGGATTGAACCTGACAAGCGCCGATTATGTATTTATCCTGGATCCATGGTGGAATCCGGCGGCTGAAGCCCAAGCAGTGGATCGAGCTCATAGAATCGGGCAAACGCAAAAGGTATTTACATACAAGTTCATTGCGAGAGATACAGTGGAAGAAAAAATCCTTTCACTTCAGGAATCAAAATTGAAACTAGCAGGTGACATTGTGACGATCGAAGATCAGTTCACTAAAAAGCTAACTTCAGAAGATATTTCTAATCTTCTAGAGTAAATTGACCGCTCTCATGAGGGAAGGAAAATCTCAGATTGTTTGGTTCATGACTATGAGAAAAATATTTTTCATTTTACCCATACTAATTTCCTCGCTTCTGACCGGTCAAACCCAAATAGGTTTCCGAATGCTTCCAGGTCTAAATAAAGTTGAAATCCCATTTGAACAAATCAATAATCTGGTGGTTATCCCCGTAGTGATAAATGATTTTCTGAAACTCAAATTTGTAGTTGATACTGGAGTAGAAACGACAATTCTAACTGAGCCAGCATACGTACCGCTCTTAGACATTGAATTCTACCGCAAAATAACAATCTCTGGTGCGGGCATTAATGACTCGATTAATGCATATGTTGCCAAAGATGTGGCGCTCGAGTTACCCGGAGGTGTCTACGGTAAAAACATGAATCTCATAGTTCTTGAAGATGATTTTCTGAAATTATCTGAAAGAATGGGTATGGATGTTCAAGGAATAATAGGTCACGATATTTTCAATCAATTCGTAGTTGAATTTGATTACAAAAACAGCGTAATCAATTTGTACAGGCCCAAAAAATATCGTCCAAGAAGAAGGTGGACTGAGGTTGATATGGACGTGGTAGATTCCAAACCGTTCATAACAGCCAAAGATGAAAGTTCTGGAGAATTCATGAATCTCATGGTTGACAGTGGTGCAAGTCACGCTCTGCTATTGGACCCTGAACAAACCAACGTTGCAATGCCAGAGAAAATGATAGAAACTCGACTAGGGACTGGATTGGGTGGAGAAATCAATGGTAAGTTAGGACGCATGGATGCCGTATCTATTTCTGAATTCGAATTCAACGATGTTTTAGTATCAATTCCCAATCCGGACGCTTACAGCAAGCTAATTAAGAGAGGATCCCGTCAAGGAACGATCGGTGGAGAAATTCTGAGTCGTTTAAATCCAGTTTTTGATTACCAAAACGAAAAAGTATACCTAACCAAGAATCGAAACTTCAATGAAATTTTTGAAGCCGACATGTGTGGAATTGATCTTATTGTGAAAGGCCCGTTTCTCGATACCCTGTATATAGATTATGTAAGAAAAGATTCTCCGGCCGATAAAGCTGGTTTGGAAAAAGGGGACGTAGTTTTCTCTGTAAATGGACATAGTCTTAACTACAGCCCTTTTGGAAGAATCCAGTCCATGTTAAAAGGACGTCCAAACCGAAAAGTCAAGTTTAAAGTGATTCGGAATGGGGAAAAACTAAAACTCGACGTACGTCTTAAGCGCCAAATCTAGACTGTCTCCACTTCATATGCCTCTACAGGCAGACAACTACACACGAGATTGCGATCACCATACGCATTGTCCACTCGGCTAACCGAAGGCCAGAACTTGTTTTCTCGCACATAATCAGCAGGGAAGGCTGCTTTCTCTCTCGAATAAGGAAAATCCCAATCGTCAGCCACTAACGTCCTGTAAGCGTGAGGCGCGTTTTTCAATACATTGTTTTCAGCATCCGCATCTCCTCTGGCTATCTCATCTATTTCGTTTTTGATAGAAATCATGGCCTCACAAAACCGATCAAGTTCTTCAGGGACCTCACTTTCCGTTGGTTCTATCATCATGGTGCCTGGGACTGGAAATGAAACGGTTGGCGCATGAAATCCATAGTCGATTAATCGCTTGGCGATATCCTCTACTTCCACCCCGACCTTCTTGAACTCCCGACAATCCACAATTAACTCGTGGGCATTTCGGCCTTTGTCGTTGGTATAGAGAACTGGGAAATGGTCTTCCAATTTTTTGGCTATGTAATTGGCATTCAGAATAGCTAAATTGGTTGCTTCTTCTAGGCCATCGGCTCCCATCATCGCAATATAAGCGTGTGAAATCGGCAAAATGCTGGCGCTGGAGAAAGGCGCTGCTGACACAGCCGGATTACTATTGAAGTCCGTTATGTGTCCTGGTAAGTATGGGGTCAGGTGTTCTGCCACGCCAATGGGTCCCATTCCTGGTCCTCCTCCACCGTGAGGAATGCAAAACGTCTTATGCAAATTCAAGTGGCAAACATCCGCACCAATAATTCCTGGTGAGGTCAACCCAACTTGTGCATTCATGTTAGCCCCGTCCATATAAACTTGCCCTCCGTTTTCATGAATTATTTGGCAGATCTCCACAATGGATTCCTCAAAAACCCCATGGGTTGATGGATAGGTCACCATCAAAGCCGCAAGATCATTTGTGTGTTCAGTGGCTTTTGCTTTCAGATCCTCCACGTCAATATTCCCGTTATCATCGCATTGTACGATCACCACTTTCATACCTGACATCACGGCACTCGCTGGATTCGTCCCGTGCGCTGATGATGGTATCAAAGCAACATTCCTGCCCGGCTGTCCAATGCCTTCCAGGTAAGCCTTTATTACCATTAGGCCAGCATATTCTCCTTGTGCTCCGGAATTTGGCTGAAATGAGATAGAGTGAAATCCGGTTATTTCTACCAGCCAATCATGGAGCTCGTTTATCAACAATCCATAACCTGCCGCCTGATCCTTGGGAGCAAATGGATGTATACTACCGAACTCCGGCCAGGTCACCGGGACCATTTCGGTGGTCGCGTTTAATTTCATGGTACATGACCCAAGCGAGATCATGGAATGGACCAGAGAAAGGTCTTTGTTCTCGAGCCGTTTCATATACCTGAGCAACTCATGTTCAGAATGAAACTGATTGAAAACCGGGTGTGTCAAGAACTCAGACTTTCTGACCAATGAACTTGGGAAGTCAAAGCTTGATTCCTCCTGAATATTAGTTGCAAAAGCATCTCCCAGCCTTGCAAATATTTTCACGACAATATTGGCATCACGCACGGTGTGAGATTCATCAAAAGAAATTCCCACGCCATCCTCGTAATACCTGAAGTTCATTTCATATTCCTCGCTTAGAGACTTCAAGACCAACATCTGCTCCTGATCCAAATCCACTCGGATCGTGTCGAAGAACAACTTATTCTTATTGATAAACCCAAAAGTTTCCAGGACTATGGCCGTTTCCTTAGCAAGACCATGCACTCTGTTAGCGATTCTCTTTAGACCTTCTCCGCCATGATAAACTGCATACATACCAGCCATCACGGCGAGAAGCACCTGTGACGTGCAGATGTTGGAGGTTGCTCGCTCGCGCTTGATGTGCTGCTCACGTGTCTGAAGCGCCATTCTGAATGCCGAGTTTCCACTGGCATCCTTTGATGCGCCGATAATCCGTCCAGGTATCGCCCTTTTGAAGGATTCTCGTGTTGCAAAAAATGCAGCATGCGGTCCACCATATCCCATTGGAACTCCGAATCTTTGTGAGGTCCCGACAACAACATCCACGCCCCATTCACCCGGAGGAGTGAGCAGCGTTAGCGCGAGCAGATCAGTAGCACAGGCCACAAATACCTGGCTCTCTGTTGCCTGCTGTATTAAGGACTCCCAACTTTCCACTGATCCGGAATTATTCGGGTATTGGAAGAATATTCCAAATACATCCGAGCTAGGTGAGTTAACAGATTTCATGTCTACCACTTCCACGTCAATACCGAATGGAAGCGCTCGGGTTTTAATCACGTCAATGGTCTGAGGGTACACCTCACGATCCACCAAAAATTTATTCGCCGTTTTCTTTTCTCCCTTTCTTTGACCGAAGAGCATAGTCATGGCCTCAGCGGCAGCAGTCGCTTCATCAAGCAGTGAAGCATTGGCTATCTCCATGCCAGTCAAGTCAATGACCATAGTTTGGAAGTTCACCAAGGCTTCTAACCTTCCCTGAGCAATCTCAGCCTGATAAGGAGTGTAGGCGGTATACCATCCCGGATTCTCTAAAATATTTCGTTGGATGACGGCCGGCACGACACAGTTATAATACCCCTGGCCTATGAAGGAATTATAAACCTTGTTCTTTGCAGCAATTTTCCTGAGACGATTGATGTACTCAAACTCATTCAAAGCCTCTGGCAAGTCCAGTGGCTTCTTTTTGAGAATCGCTTTGGGAACCGTTTGACTAATTAAATCATCAACTGAATCTACTCCGATGTATTTAGCCATTTCATCCACCTGCCTTGGTGATGGACCATTGTGTCTTGAGGAAAATTTTACCCTGTCCTGAAGGTTAATTGCCATGGGTTAATGTCGTTAAAAGCCTAAGAATCGGCAAAGGTATAACGATATGACCACTAAAATAATCCCACTAAAAAGCTTCTATTTTTCCCTTATTTTGCAGCTTCAAATTAGACTTTCCATATGAAGAAATTAATGACATTTTTAGGCCTCATGATGGCCTTCACAATTCTTGCTCAGGACAAGCAGGCAATCAAGTACGCAAAGACCATTACGGAAGCTGATCTTAAGGCACACCTATCCATATTAGCATCAGATGAATATGAAGGTCGCGAGACTGGAAAAAAGGGTGCAAAAATGGCAGCCAAATATATTTCCGAGCATTTCAAAAGCTTGGGATTTGAAGGTCCTGTGGACGGCTCTTACTATCAGACTTTTGATTTGACCGAATCATCGATTGGAGCTAATTACTTCAAAAAAGGAGATGAAGTAATGACCGGGTTTGAGGATTTCATTTATTACTCACGCGCTGAAACATCGGGTGAAGAGTATGTGAAAATTGTTATGGCCGATGATGAAGATAAGATGATGGACAAATACAGTGGTGCATATGTAGCCTACAAAGTGGAAAAACTTGGCGGTCTTCAAAAACGCATCGAAAAGGCCATGGAAGCTGGCGCAGAAGGCGCAATGGTAGTCATTACAAACGACGATGAATTTGGATCTGTCATGGGCCGATACGGACCATACCTTAAAAGACCAGGTCTTGGACTTAAAAAAAGGGACAACTCCAGCGATAAAATGATAATTGGCGGCAAAGACTTGGCGGCATGGTTATTTGGGAAGGCTTTCAACGAAATAAATGGGGGGGATATGACCACTGTCATTTTCAATGCCGATTACTTGGACAAGCCTGTTTCTACAGAAAATGTTTTGGGTTATCTAAAAGGATCAGAAAAACCTGATGAAGTGGTAATCATCACTTCTCACTACGATCATGTTGGAATTATCAATGGTGAAATCCACAATGGAGCCGATGATGATGGTTCTGGAACTGTGACTGTTTTAGAAATCGCTGAAGCATTCGCAAAAGCCAAGGCGAAGAAAAAAGGGCCAAAAAGAAGCATCCTTTTCATGACCGTGACGGGTGAAGAAAAAGGGTTGCTAGGGTCGCAATACTACACGGATATGGATCCAATCTTTCCACTGGAGAATACCGTGACCAACCTCAACATTGATATGGTTGGAAGAGTGGATGATGCCCACAAGGACACACCTAACTACGTGTACTTGATCGGTTCAGACAAGTTATCTCAAGAACTACACGATCTTTCTGAGGAGGTGAGAGAAACGTACAACAAAGACTTTACGTTTGACTACACGTACAATGACGAGAATGACCCGAACAGATTCTACTACAGATCGGATCATTACAACTTCGCCAAAAACAATGTCCCGATCATCTTCTACTTCAATGGAACTCATGAAGATTACCATCAGCCGACTGACACAGTTGATAAAATCAATTTTGACATCATGGAGAACCGAGCTCGATTGATTTTCCACACAGCCTGGGAAGTCGCCAATCGCGACGGGAGGATACGAGCCGATAAGCTGGACAAATAATTAAAAATTAAGGGATGGGAAACCATCCCTTTTTTAATGATCAATTTGAATTGGTTAAACTTTGTAGCATGAGAAAAACTTACTTGATCAAGGGAGCTGAAATCGTCAACGAAGGAAAACGATTCCACGGAGATATGCTGATTTCTAATGGTCGAATTGAAAAAATTGGTACGGAAATCCAATCACCTTCGGCAGAAGAAATAAATGCGGATGGCCTGATCTTAATGCCTGGAGTGATCGATGATCAAGTTCATTTCAGAGAGCCCGGTCTGATCCACAAGGCGGAAATTTTTACCGAGTCAAGAGCCGCGGTTGCCGGGGGCATAACATCCTACATGGAAATGCCCAACGTCATTCCTCAGACGGTAACCCAAGAACTTCTGGAGGCGAAGTATCAATTAGGAGCTGGGAAATCCCTGGCCAATTATTCCTTTTTCATGGGGTCAACAAATTCCAACCTGGACGAGGTTTTGAAAACTGACCCTCAGAAAGTTTGTGGGGTTAAAATCTTCATGGGTTCCTCCACTGGAGATATGCTGGTGGATGATCAAAAAACTCTCGAAGCTGTTTTTTCACAGTCGCCGATGCTCATCGCTACGCATTGTGAGGATGAGGAAACGATCAGAGCCAATACTGCGGAATACATTGACAAGTTTGGTGATGACATTCCAATAAAATACCACCCGATCATACGAAGTAGAGAAGCGTGTTATCTTTCCTCCTCCATGGCCGTTGAACTGGCCAAGAAATGCGATACTCGGTTGCACATCCTACACATTTCAACAAAGGAAGAAACACAGCTATTCGACAACACAATTCCATTGGCTGAAAAAAGAATCACATCGGAGGCCTGCGTTCATCATCTCTGGTTCTCGGATGAAGATTACGAAAAGAAAGGGACACTGATCAAGTGGAATCCTGCAGTCAAAGAAGCTACGGATAGAGATGGTATTTGGGCTGCCTTATTAGAGGATCGGATAGATGTGGTGGCGACCGATCACGCACCTCACACGCTAGAAGAAAAACAGAACCCGTACACGAAAGCACCTTCTGGGGGGCCTTTGGTTCAACACGCACTGCAGTCCATGATTGAGCATTATAAAAATGGCAGACTAAGCCTGGAGAAGCTGGTTGAAAAAATGTGTCACGCGCCTGCCGAGTGTTTTCAACTTGCCGAGAGAGGTTACATCCGTGAAGGCTATTGGGCGGATCTGGTTTTGGTGGACATGAATTCTTCCGAAACAGTGGATAAGTCAAACATCCTTTACAAGTGCGGGTGGTCGCCTTTTGAAGACACGATCTTTAGCTCTGAGATTCAGGCTACATTCATATCCGGGCACTTAGCATATCACGAGAAGAAATTCGATGATTCCATTCCGGGAGAGCGATTACTTTTTGATCGATAGTTCTTCCAAAATACAAGAATGCATTTAGATTTGCACTCCGTTTTGGGATTCATCCAAAACAACATGGTGGTTGTAGCTCAGTTGGTTAGAGCATCGGTTTGTGGTACCGAGGGTCGTGGGTTCGAATCCCATCTTCCACCCCAAAATAAGTTAAGCCCTCATTTAAGAGGGCTTTTTTTGTTATTGCCAATCTAGATGAAATTGCTGTTCATATCGCTGTTTTGGTCTGTTTGTCTGCATTCTCCTTGAGCCGGAGTGGCTGTCCTTTTGCCTTGATGCAAAAGGACGAAAAAATCAAGGCTGTATGAAAAAGGCTAAAATCCTTCATTTCGCCTGAACTCCGGCAATCGGCCAGCGCACCCCTACCATGGGCCGTAGTTCTGCTGGCTTTATTTCAGGATTTTCTTTACGCCCTTTTCATAAGGCCATTCCTTCGCGCCTTTGCGCGATTGGGTAGAACCCTTATGAGTGTTTTGGCCCTTAAGGCCATTGGAAATAATGATCGGTGCGGCTGGAGGCCAGCATGCCCGGGAGTGTACGGGCCATGTGCGGGTGATAGGTGATTATGCTGGCTTGATTTTTCTTTGCTTCGTTTCTTTTCATCTAAGGAAAAGAAATGAAGGAGCCGCCCGGCGATTGAGGGTTTGAAATAATGTTTTATGAAACCCTTCATCACCATATCGCTTATCATCCTCTTTGAGCCCACGCTCAGTGCTTTTTTACTATTTTGCCGCCATGTCTGAAAATGCGAAGACCTGTATTAACTGCGACCGTGAGGTAGATTCTAATTTTTGCCCGGATTGTGGACAAAAATCCAAGGTACTGCCGATAACCTGGAAAGGACTTATAAAGGAATTATCATCCAGATGGCTTGGTCTGGACAATAAGATTGCCAGAACATTCACCAGCCTCTGGATCCACCCGAAGAAAGTCATTGAGGGATATCTGGAGGGTAACAGAGTGAAGTATATCGGGCCATTGTCTTATCTGGTCGTGATGTCCGCATTATACATCTTTAGCTTTAGCATTTTCGGTGTGACTACCGAGGAGTTTCTGGCAGATACTTCTAAAACCTTTCAGCCCGAAGAGGTAGATCAGAACCAGCAAAAATTCATGCAGGATACCATGGGAGCATTTGCTCAGAACATGCGACTAATGGTCGGTGCGTTAATTCCCTTCATGGCATTGAGCCTGATTATATTCTACGAAAAGAGAAATTATTTGCAGAATTTTCTCGTCATTTCATACCTCACCAGCCAGATGCTCTGGTTAAGTATTCTGGCCATAGCCATTTTCGCCATTACCGGCTACAACCCTCAGTTCGTGGGGCTTGCAATTAACATAACTTATTACGTTTGGGTCATTGGATCCATCAACCCACAGGAAAATAAGTTTATCACATTTTTTAAGGCATTTTGGGCCTGGGTAATTGGTTACATCTTTTTTATGATCGTTGTTGGAGTGCTGTCGTTTATTTATGCCATCGTCCTCCTGACATCCGCTGGTTAAAAATTGTAAACTTTTTAACCTTTTCCTCGTTATTCCGTTTCTTTACGGAAACACCATAATCCTGAAATCACTTTCCCCCATATTTCTCATTCTATTTTTAGTTGCCTCGTACGCGGTATCGGCTGATACAGGAGGAACTGAAAAGGATAAAAAAGAGAAAGAAAAAACCGAGTTAACTACGGAGGGTGAGGAACAAAAGCAACAGGAGAAGGATAAAAAGGAGAGCGATGAACCTAAGCAGGAAAAGCTAGACCAGCAAGATTCCACTTCTCACTCCATGAACAAGCTCAATTTCGTTTTTTACTTTATCTACAAGTACAAATACAGTTCCCCGGGAGAGACAATAAAGAGATTGTTTGAAATGGACTGAGTGCTACCGCACGAACGCTTCAATATCTTCCAGCGTAATCTTCCCTTCATAAAAAGCCCTGCCGAAAATAGCCCCGTACACGCCCATGTCTTGAAGGGCCTTGATATCATCGATGGATCGAATTCCCCCGCTGGCATAAATGCAGATACCGGAAAATTCTTTCATGATTTCAGCATATAAATCGAGTGCCGGCCCCTCCAATACTCCATCCTTAGAAATTTCAGTTGACTTGAGGTATTTCAAGCCACGGTCGTAAAAGTGACCGACGTGCTCAATGAGTCTGCGTTTGGTTTCTTTTTGCCAGCCTCCTACTCTTAAAAATCCATTTTGAACGTCGGCACTGAGCATGATTTTCTCACGACCATAAGAGATCAACCAGTCTGAAAACAAATCCTGATTAGTTACGGAGACGGTGGCAGCTGTGACTGAATTAGCTCCATGTTCAAATGCCTTCCCGATATCGCCATCAGTTTGAATTCCTCCAGCAAAATTCACATCCATATTGCAGTACCCTCGAATCAATTGTAGGGTCTCGTAGTTCTTTGGAGAGCCTCGGCGTGCTCCGTCCAAATCGACCAAATGAATCTGTCGAATTCCGTGATCCTCGAACTGAGTAGCTACCTCAATGGGACTGACGTCATATACTTTTTCTGACTCATAATCTCCTTGCTTGAGTCGGGCGGTTCGCCCATTGATCACCGAAATAGATGGCAACAACTGCATACTCAAATATACAGCAACATTGAGATCAGGAGGTCTGTACCATCCTGAATCCTTCGCCGTGGATCGTCAGAATTTTGAGGTTCTTTTGGTCTTTTAGATGCTTCCTGAGCTTGGCAATGTAAACGTCCATGCTACGAGCATTAAAGTAGCTGTCATCCTTCCAAATACGCTTCAATGCCACGCTTCGATCCACAGTCTTATTCAGATTCTCAAAGAAAATCTTCATCAATTCATTTTCCTTGGTAGTAAGTTTGATTTCACCGTCCTGCTTCACCAGCCTGTTTTCTGTATAGTAATACGTAAGATCATCCAGCTTGAATTCTCTTGGAAATTCGTCTTCTTTTGACGTACCGGTTCGCTTGAGGACAGCCTTAATTCTGACTAAAAGCTCCTCCATGCTGAATGGCTTGGTGATGTAATCGTCTCCGCCAACTTTGAATCCCTTCAGCACGTCCTCCTGCATAGACTTGGCCGTCAGGAAAATAATCGGGGTGTCTTCGTCTTTCTGCCGAATCTCGGATGCAAGCGTGAACCCATCCTTTTTTGGCATCATCAAATCCAGAATGCACAAGTCGAAATCTTCCCGAGCGAACGTCTTTCCTCCCTCCTCTCCATCAGGACAGAGTACCGTTTCAAATCCTTTCATTTGCAGATATTCGCTAAGAATCTGCCCAAGGTTTGGATCATCCTCGGTAATTAAAATTTTTGCATTGTCCATTAGTTGAGGGGTAATGTGATAGTGAATTTACTGCCCTTTCCTGGAGTCGACTCCACTTCTACCGTGCCTTCATGTGCCTCCACCATATTTTTGACGTATGACAGGCCTAAGCCAAATCCTTTAACGTCGTGTCTGTTGCCGGTTGGTAATCGATAAAACTTCTCAAAGACGTGTCGTTGTGTTTCTTTGTTCATCCCGATCCCGTGATCTTGTACTGAGATCAACAAACTATTTGCGGTACTTTCGGTCCTAACGAGAATATTCGGCGAATCCGGTGAATACTTGTTGGCATTGTCTAGCAGGTTCATGATGCAATTAGAAATGTGCGTTTCATCGCCTTTGATTTCGCAAATTGCTGCATTCAGGATCGTCGTAATTCGCCCCCCCTTGCTTTCTACCTGAATTTTCATGTTATCCACCAGAGAAAGAATCATTTCATGGATATTCAACTCTTCTTTCACCAAGGAGAAATCCTGCTTTTCGATTGCCGCAATCTGTAGGACACGTTCCACCTGAGTACCGAGGCGCACATTTTCGTCTTGTATCATCTTGATATACCTCGAGAGCATATTTGGTGCTTTGCTGATCTCCTTGTCCTGAAGTGCTTCGGCGGCCAGCGAGACTGTCGCGATCGGCGTTTTGAATTCATGCGTCATGTTGTTGATGAAATCATTTTTCATCAAAGACAATTTCTTCTGCCTGAGAATCGTACGTATCGAATAACCAAAACACAAAACGATGATCAAAACCAGCACCCCGGAACTCACCATGGTCAGCCAGATTTTTTCCAATAAGTACTGTGATTTTCCAGGGAAATCCAAGACGAGAAAGGCTCTATTTCTTGTGATGTCATTTGGGAAAAGGCTGGCCTTTAGTTCACTTTTCTCCAAAGCGTCCTGTTTCTTAGGATCTTTCAAAACCACAAATTGTTGTAGCCTTGGAGCTATCACGCCGTAATCATAATCGATATGAATACCCTTGTCATGAAGCTCCATCTTGAGCAGCGAGTCCAGCTGCTTAGGGTTAAACCGATGTGAAAGTTTTCTTCCCGGAGAAAGTAAATCATCCATGACACTTGTGACCAATTGATATTTCCTGGAATACCACCGGACTTGATCCTCCAGCTGATCAATCTGAGACTGTTTCTCCACCAACTCCTGTTCCAGGCCCTCGTTTACTTCCCCAGCTTCAGCAAAGAAATTTTCCCCAAAAGCGACATTGGGTGGAAGATTGGTGAACTCATAATTAAACACCACCTGAAACCCTTCAGCCATCATCGTGTCTGCTACAATAATGTGCTCACCTCGATTATTGTTTCCAAAAGATGCCGTGAAAGCTCCTCCACCGAAACTCTGATTCGTCAACGGATTCATCCTGCTTCGCTGTGAATCGCTAATATTGGACGCATGGCTTTGCGGGAGATTTTGTCTGAAATTCGGTTGCAGAGAGTTGAGGGTTTGAAATTTATTGAGTGCAGCCACGGTCTCTTGCTTCTCCAGCTTCAGTGCCACATTATTCATGGCCTGCATTACATCCTTTGTGAACCGTTCTTCATTGGCTTTGATCACTGAGTCGATCCAGTAAAGCTGGAACCCAACCATCCCGACAAGGGCAATCCCCATCAAACCAATGACCCATTTTAAGGCGGATGTTTTCATAATTCGATCCTCAAATTTACGGGCGAAACAGCCCTCAGATTTCCATTTAACGATCTTTAACACGCCTTAACATCGCTTTAACGGCCATTAACACCCCTCGCCCGTACATTCGAAAAAACTAATTAGAAACCGATGAACAAGATTTTCAGAACCCTAATGATCGCCGTGATTGCTGTGGGCACAGCTTGCACATCACAGGCCCAAAACGACAAGGACAAAAAGATCACCATTCAAATCACAAAGCAGGTGGATGGTGAAATGAAGACCTTCAAGGGAGAATATGCAAGCGAGGAAGAAATGCGAGCTGATCCTGCCTACCAGGAGTTTGCAGGAGACGATGACAATGTATTCTTCTTTGGTGGTGAAGGCGACCATGACAGTTTTATCCAACTACATAGAGGTCATGGCGGCAATGCGTTCTCATTCAGCATGGATGATGACGATTTCCTGCCTCATAACTTCATGAAGAATTTCAAATTCAGAAATGGAAACGGCTCAGCATTTTTCTTTGGGGACGATGATTCGATATTCGGTCCGAACCATTGGAACAGCGAGGAATACGAGGAAGAACTTCAGGAAAAAATGGAGGATCTGGAAGAGAAGCTTAAGGATCTGGACGAAGACCTACGCGAGGACATTATGGAGTCTATGAAAGAAATGCAGGAAATGCATTCCAGTATGGGACTTCCAAAGCGCATCAAAAGAAACATCATCAGCATCTCAGATGTCGATGATGATTTTGGTAAAAAAGGAAAAGTATCAAAAGACGAAAAACTGGAGCTAGACGACCTGAATTTCATGGTGATGAGAAATCGACTGAACCTAAGATTCAGAGTGAAGGATGAAGGTGAATTGACGGTGAAAATCTCCAATGAAAACGGAAAGGACATCTACAACAGATACTACGAATCCTATGGTGGGACATTTTCTGACATGATTGACTTCTCTAAATACTCGGAGGGGAAATATCTTTTGGAAATTCAATTGGACAAGAAACGATTGACTAAGAAAGTTGTCATTGAGTAGGTGATGCTTACTTCCCGACTAAGTCGGGATCCAAAAAAGCCGGATTCTGAGGAGAGTTCGGCTTTTACTTTTTGGTGGCCAGGACGAATCCCACGCCATGATGGTTCTTGATTTCCAAACCGGAATCTGCTTTAAGGTATTTGCGTAATCGAGAGATAAATACATCCAAGCTTCGTCCCATGAAGTAGTCATTTTCACCCCAGATTTTTATCAGGATGTCTTCCCGCTTGACCAGTTGATCCTGATTTTCTAAGAGCATTTGCAGCAACTCGCCTTCTCGCTGTGTCAACAAACGATTCTCACCGGCCACCCATAATTCTAAATTTTGCAAATCAAAATTGGATGCCCCGAATCTTACGACTGACTCCTCAGAGGAATCAGAGATCGAGCGCTTCAGGAAAACCTGAAGTCTGAAAATCAATTCCTTCATCGAAAATGGTTTTGATACGTAATCGTCTCCACCGATTTCGAATCCCCGAAGACGATCCTCCTCTTGGGATTTTGCAGTTAGAAAAAGTATGGGAACAAATTCATTTTTTTCCCGAATTCTCTCTGCCAGCTTGAACCCGTTCATCTTGGGCATCATGATGTCAATCAGGCAGATGTCATGACCTTCAAAAGCCTTCCATGCCGATTCACCGTCCTTGTGCCAGTCCACAGAAAACCCTCCGGCCTCCAAGCCGTCCTTGGTCAAAAACCCCAAATTTTCATCATCCTCAGCGAATAGTATTCTGGTCATTATTTTATGGGTATTTGTAAAATGAACATGGTTTTTTGCCTCTGATCTAGACTTATTTTCCCGCCAATGAGCTTTGCGTTCTGCTGGACCAAATACATGCCCAGGCCGTATCCCTTTACATCATGCACATCATCCGTGGGCACTCGAAAGAACTTCGTGAATATCTTCTTCTCGTATTCCTGAGGAATCCCCGGCCCATCATCTGAAACTCGGATTTCAGCGGTGTTTTTCATTTTGGTCAATGAAATACCCACTTGACTTCTCCCATACTTCACCGCATTATCCACTAAATTTCGAATGATCGTTTCCAATGATTCATGATTCGAAGAAATAGGTGAGACAGTCTCTAATTTAATTTCCCAATCAACTTGCTCGTATTCATTCTTGAACTTTGAGACTAGCTCCTCAAGCATCTCGTTCAATTCGACTTTCTGAAAATCCACTTTGCTTCGTACGTCTAAAATGGAGGTAGTCAGCACTTTATTCACATGATGCTCCAAGCGTTCTGTTTCTTCCAAAATAATCTGCGCGTAGCGTTCGGTTTTATCCACAGAACCGCCGTTTTGTAAAGCTTCTGCGGAAAGTTTCAGCGTAGCAAGGGGTGTCTTCAATTCGTGCGTCACGTTATCAATAAACTCCTTTTGTATCTCGCTCAATCGTCGTTGTTTAAGTACAACCACTAGCCCGTAACCGAAAAATACAATCATGACCAAGGTGCCGGCAGTCATGAATTTCCACAGGCTCATCTGACCAAGCAGGCCTGCTGTCTTGCCAGGAAAATAAACCCCAAAATAGTACTCGTCTTCAGCCAACTTTGGGATGCTCACGGAGCTAAAATCATTTTGTGAAGCAAATGAAACCTGATTGCCAAAAACCATCTGATCGTTCTCGCAATTGTAAACGCCATATTCATAATCCAGCTCGATATTTCTTTCCTTGAATTGTTTGTTGATGAGCTGCTCCAGCACCCCCACGTCAATATTGTATTGAAGCCTCGCGATGAAATAATTGCTAGCCACCCGGTCGATGGGTTTATTAGCGATCAATTCATTCCCATCAATCTGGCACATGTTGTCTGCAACAGACCGCAGTGACATCCTAACATTATGATCAAACGCCTCCTCCTCTTCAGAAACTGCCTTGGAGACCCAATACACCTGCACCAGGATAATTCCTACTAAAGAAATTACCGCCAGGATTATCATGATTTGAATGGGCCTATTCTTATTCACCAGTTAAAAATACGGCAAATCGATGCGGTGGATAATCGCTTTAACTTTTCATTAACACTTGTTAGAATTTCGTTAACAAGCTTTTCCCGGAAAAGATTGAAGGTTTGGTCAAACAAAAATTTCAAACACATGAAACAATCAATTTCAATCATCATGCTAGGGGTCGTAGTAGCTGCAATCGCGCATGTCAGTTCAATTACCTGGAAATCCATGAACCTGGATTTAGGTGAAATCAAGGTTGGAGAAGTCAAAGAACTCTCCTTTGAATTTACCAACAATGGCGCGGAAGCCATCAATATATTGGAAGCGAAAGGAAGTTGCGGATGCACGGTCGTCGACTATCCTAAGGATAAAATTGCTCCGGGAGAATCCGCGCAGATCTCTGCCAATTTCAAATCTTCCAAGCCGGGTCAATTCCGCAAAAGCGTGAAAGTAAAAACCACCGCCTCCGACGAGTACGTTCAGTTGTACTTTTCGGGTGAGGCCGTAGAGTGATCAATAATCTGGGTCTCCGATGTTTTATACAATCGGAGGCTCATTTACCTTTCTCCATGCTTGGTATTGAGGGCAGATATTTAGAAATTAAGGTACCAAAAAAACGAGCATGGAAATCAAGCATATTCTGGTACCTATCGACTTTTCCGAGTCTTCCAAAAATGCCCTTCAGGCCGCTATCAAAATTGCCAAGAAAAGTGAGGCGAAAATTACGATGGTTAATGCCATCCATGTTCACACTCCCCTGCCTCATTTGAAAGGAGGTAGTTTAATGGAGCAGTTCGTGGATGATTACGAGGCGAGTGTACAGGAATCTTTTCACGAACTCGAATCAGAACTTGTGGAATTGCAGGACGTTCCGCACGAAGAAGATCGCTTCGTTTCCTATTTAGTGGATGCTATCCACTCGGAAACGAATACAAAAAAAATTGACCTGATTGTGATGGGCACAAGGTCTCAGCACACATTAGGTGAAAGATTGCTAGGCTCCAACTCTATCGACATCATCAAAACATCCGATGTTCCAGTTTTGGTTATCCCTGAACGCTATCACGAATTCAATCCAGGCAAAATAGGTTTCGCCTCAGACTTTCTTAAAGCCAAGCGCTATCGATCCATGGCCATCCTTAATAAGTTGGCTGAACTGTATGGGTCTGAGGTGATCGTTTTTCACATCGCCGATGAAATCGATGAGGAGAACCAAAAACAGATCAATGACATCAATTCTAACCTATCCGCTTTAGAGAAATTTTCCATTCGCATCGTCAAGGCTGACTCTGTTGTTGATGGCATTATGGATTTCACCAAATCACATGAACTGGACATGCTCGCCTTGATGCCTCGAGAACACAATCTGTTCGAGCGACTGTTCGTCACCTCGGTGACCAAAGCGGTGGCTATTGACATGGACATTCCTCTCCTTACTTTTAAACCTTAGAGCCAGCAATCCTTTAATTTCGAGGATGCTTTTTTCTGAGCTCGAGAAAATCACCGGAGGACAAATCCTTCAGCTTGAAGTCGACTGTGAAGTCGACAAGTTCTGTATCGATTCAAGAAAAGCGATTGGCAAGCATTCTGAAGTTTTCATCGCCATAAAAGGCGACCGAAATGATGGACATCAGTTTATCGGCGACCTCAATCTTCAAAACTTCATTTTAGAAGACGACTCCAAAAAGCCCAAGAAAGGAAACGTGCTCTTGGTGAAATCAGGAGTGGCTGCATTACAGGCCATAGCAAGAAATCATCGGGCAAAATTTAACTACCCGGTACTGGCGATTACCGGGAGCAATGGCAAGACAACCGTCAAAGAATGGTTATTCGAAATGGTCTCACAAGAGTTCAAAGTGATCAAAAGCCCAAAAAGCTACAACTCCCAGGTCGGCGTTCCACTTTCGATTTTGGAAATGGCAAATCATGATCTGGGGTTATTTGAAGCAGGCATCTCGGAAGTAAGTGAAATGAGGAAATTAGCCGCGGTGATCCAGCCTACAATCGGTCTTTTCACCAATATCGGCGAAGCGCACAGCAAGGGATTCGAGTCCCAAGCACAAAAAATTGAGGAAAAGGCACATCTATTTGGGTCATGTGAAAAAATCATCTGCTGCCTAGACCATGATAGCGTCCATTATGCATTGGATGAAAAATACCCGAACAAAATCATCACATGGTCAAGAACCGATTCGTCCGCCAATTATCTCGTCCGTGCAAATGGTGACCATCTCAAAATCACGCCTGGAAATCTGGAATTTCGCTTACCTTTTTCCAATAACGAACAGGTGGAGAATCTCACGCATGCCGTGATATGTGCGTTGGAGTTGGGCACATCTAATGAGAGTATTGCTAAGGCCATTGAAAACATCAAGCCGCTATCCATGCGTCTCGAACTCAAGAAGGCCTCCAATAATTGTTATTTGATTGATGATACATACAACAATGACCTGATCGGGCTGGAGGTGGCCCTTGACTTCATGAATGAGCAAAATCCCGATCAGAAAAAAGTACTCATTCTGTCTGATTTAGTGGGGAGCTCTTTATCTGACGAGAGTCTAAGTAAAAGAATTTCTGATTTGGTGGAGCTTAAAGGAGTGGATAGATACTTCCATGTCGGTTCGCAAAATTCCAAGGCGGAAGCTTCATTTATTTTGACACAAGACTTCATTGATCATTTGCCTGAGTTTGAGAACGAGACCATTCTGGTTAAGGGAGCAAGAAATTTTCAGTTCGAGCGAATCGTCGAAAGATTGGAAGAAAAAACTCACGGTACGTATCTAGAAATCAATTTTGAAGCGCTCCGAAGAAACCTCAACAAGTACAAACAGTTATTGACCCCTTCGACCAAACTAATGGTCATGGTTAAGGCCTTTGCCTATGGTTCAGGCTTATCGGAGATCGCATCCTTCCTGCAGCATGAGGGCGTGGATTATTTGGGTGTGGCGTATTTGGATGAGGCGCTTACCCTCAGGAAAAAGGGAATTACCCTGCCCATAATGATCATGAATCCCGGTGAGGTCGACTTTTCGCTTTTCGATAAATATGACCTGGAGGCTGAGATTTATAGCCCTGCGATTCTCCGAAAATTCATTGCTGCAAAAGTTAAAACCGGGATGCACTTAAAACTGGAAACAGGGATGAATCGCTTGGGAATTTCGGAGAATCAAATAGACGAGGTTCTTGCTATTATCCAAGATCATCCTAATGTCAAAATAAATTCAATACTCACCCATTTCTCATCGAGCGACCTGCCTAATGAAGATCAATACACCCATGCACAGGGCCAAAAATTCCTGTCCATGGCTAAGAAAATCACGAATGTCCTTGGCGTTCAGCCAGCGCTTCATGCTGTGAACTCCTCGGGTCTCATTCGGTTTTCGGAATATCATTTTGACATGGTCCGGCTTGGTATTGGACTACATGGATTCGATGCTACCGGTACATTGGAATTAGAACAAGCCGGATCGTTAAAAACTTTTGTTTCTCAGCTACGAAAAGTAAACGCAGGAGAGTCTATTGGGTATGGTCGAAGTGGTAAGGCTGATGAAAACATGACCCTGGCCGTGATTCCCATTGGGTACTCCGATGGCTATCTCCGTGTATTCGGAAACAGAAGGGCTTTTGTATCCATCAATGGACAACCGGCTCGAACTATTGGAAACATCTGTATGGACATGTGCATGGTAGACGTCACCAATTTAGAAGTATCAGAGGGGGACGAAGTTGTGATATTTGGAGATTCCCCAACGATAAACGACTTGGCCGAGTGGGCCAATACGATCCCTTATGAAATTCTTACAAATGTGAGTGAACGAGTGAGAAGGGTCTACATCAGTGAATAAGTCACCACACTGATTTTCAACGAGATAAAGTCCAGATATAAAAAAAGGTTCAAGTCGGACAAGACTTGAACCCTATGATCAAAAACTCAAAATAAAGGACTAATGACAACAAGGATAATCATTTTTAAAATGATTTCAAAATGTACACATTCTTATCTTTACCCTCATCAATAACCATCAGTCCATGCGTTTTTTGTTCATCGTGCAGGGGGAGGGAAGAGGACATATGACGCAAGCTCTGGCACTATCCAGTGTGCTTCGGCGGCAAGGTCACGAAATCACACGAGTAGTCGTTGGACGAAGTGAAAGGCGAACAATTCCGGATTTTTTTCTCGACAAAATTCAATCCAGAGTATATCAAGTTGACAGTCCCAATTTCGTGACCGACAATGATCAGAAATCCGTCAGTCTGATGAAGTCAATATGGTTGGGCCTTCGACGACTTGGGGTCTATAGAAGCAGTTTGAAGCAGTTGGATCAAATGGTCAAGGAAGATCAGCCCGACGTGATCATCAATTTTTACGACTTCATTGGCGGCCTGTATAATGGAATAAAAAAGCCTAAGTCGAAATTCGTTTGCATCGCTCATCAATACCTTGCGGGGCACTCCACTTTTGAATTTCCGGAAGGACCATTGTTGGATAGATCGCTGATGAAACTCGGGAATAGCGTTACATCCTTTGGGGCAGATCAGCGGCTGGCGCTTTCTTTTCAGGAACTACCCGACGAACCAGGCATTGAGGTGGTTCCGCCGCTGCTTAGAAAAGAAGTCACAGACTTAGTTCCAGAAGAACAAGATCACTTGCTTGTTTACATGCTAAATCACGGCTATTCAGCTGAAGTCGATGTATTTCACCGGGATTACCCGGATCAAAAGCTGGAATGCTTTTGGGATAAACCTGAGGCTCCTGAAAAGCTGGAAATAGACGATAAGCTTACGTATCACCGTTTAAATGGAGAACTGTTTATTGAAAAAATGCGCACTTGCAAGGGCTTTCTCACCACCGCTGGATTTGAGTCGGTATGTGAGGCCATGTACTTGGGGAAACCAGTCATGATGATGCCGGTGGAGGGTCACTACGAGCAAGCCTGCAATGCGCTTGATGCCCAAAAAGTTGGGGCCGGGATCAGCAGCAAATCATTCGATCTTAAAAAACTGTTGGAGTATTTGCCCAAGCATGTGGACAAGTCTGAGAAATTTAGGCACTGGTGTGACCGCTCTGAACCTATTTTCCTGGCTAAGCTCGTTCCTCGATCAAATTAAATTCCTCGATTAAATCTTCGATGGAGAGAAAATTGGAGAAATTAGACAGACTGAATTTCTGTAAATGGCCATCATCAGCAAAAAGAAGGATTTATTCAAGGTAAGCGAAGCGCTCAGAGCCTACTTAAAAAAGTACGAGAGAAGTGTCGATCTACCACTTGATTACGATGCGTTGCAGCGATATGACAACTCCATTCCGCTTTATGACGGTAATGGAAATGACACCTTATGGGAGACGGTCTTTTACCCTCAAGGTGACATGGATGACGTGTATCATTCATTGAAGCAGATTTATTCATTGACCCGGACCAGTGGAGCCATGGATGTTCTCGAGCACCTGGTAATCGATCGAGTGGATCTGTGTGTTTTTGGCAATACCCAGCCGTTTAGAGTCAGAGTAGTCAATCAAATCAATGACAACTTTGACTATTTCTATATCAAACAGGCCGATGCTTCCCGGATATACGGACTGGAGTTGGAGCATCTTCTTTCGCCGAACGAAATAAATTATGTTGTTGACAAGGAGACACTAATTGAGCAGCACATCATTGGCGTGCCCGCCGAGATGTTTATCAAGAGGTACCTGGATGACCCGCGTCTCAACGAAATACGACTTGCCAAGGAATTCATCAAGTTCAACGAAAGGTGTTTTGTCAGACTGCTTGGTGACATGCACTCCAGCAACTTTGTAATTGACATAACGCCGGATTTTGAGGAAGTAGAGTATCGATTGAGAGCGATTGATTTTGATCAGCAGTCCTATGAGGGACGAAGGGCGATTTACCTTCCGCAATACTTCAAACAGAACAATCCCATCATCAAAGTAGGCCTGAGAAATATGACGCCTGAGACGGTGCGGCAGTACCAAAGGGAGGAACGCACTTTAATTGCAAACAGAGTAAAGGTGCAAAAAGCAAGAATCGCCGATCTTCTCGCGACCATGAAAACCGAAACGCTTTCCAAAAAGCCTTACGTGAGATCGCTGCGAAAGGAATTAGCGAGTTTCTATGAAGAGCCGGATTTTCTGGAATGCCAAAACATGGGCTCAATTGTGGAACTGAGTCTGGACATGCTTTTCAGAAAACCAGATTTATACAAGGACTACTGATTAGTAGAGAAAAACTGCGGGCTTCTTGCCCAATTTGACCTCAATGTGCTCCTCTAGGGTCGTCGATAATTCATATCCTCGGAAGGTCGCTGAAATGGGGAATGACCTGTGTCCCCGATCCACCAAAACCGCTACTTCCACCTTGGCTGGTTCCAGCTCCAACAACTTGGCGAAACTATACGCCATGGTCCGGCCGGTGTTGAGCACGTCATCTACCAACACCACATTCTTACCTTCCAGGTCCAAACTGCTATCCTTAAGTTTTACCGTTTCCTTCGGGTCGGATTTATCCAAGTCAAGAAGGTGAGCAGATACATTGAGCTTGTCATTAATTAAGGAGAGTTCCTGGGCCAAAGTCTCCCCCAGCTGTAATCCTTGTGAACCCACGCCTACGATAACAATCTCAGACGTATCTATGTTGTTCTCAAAAATTTGATAAGCGATTCTTCGAAGAATTTGCCCAATCTTCGTTTGATCCAGGATTACTTTTTTGCTCATGCTTCCGGCAGGGGCATTTCTTTGCTGTCTTTCAGAGTCGACAGAATTACCATCGATTGCAAATTGTCCACTACCTCAATCTCACTGATATTCTCCAGCATGAACTTTTGGTAGGACCCAATGTCCCTGCTAATGATCTTCAGGATCAGGTCACTATTCCCGGTCACGTGATGACACTCGATTACTTCGGGGATGTCGCGAATCGCATCCATAAACATGTCGATGTTCTGTTTATTGTGCCCCTTGAGCATGACCTGAACAAACATCTGAACACCCAATCCGAGCATCTCCGTATCCAGCTCTGCATGGTAGCTCCTGATTAAGCCTGATTGTTCCAGTTTTTTGACTCTTTCGAGAGTCGGGGCTGGGGAAAGCCCTATATCTTGGGAGAGCTGTGCATTGGTGATTTTTGCGTTCTTCTGAAGGATCACAAGTATCCTTCTGTCGATTTCATCAAGCTTTAACTCTTTAGAATTGAGTTTCATTAGATGGGTAATTTATCAGAATAAAATTCGGCCACAAAGGTAATAACTATTATAATAGTCGGGAATATTTTGTTTCATTCCCATTTGGCTAACAAAGTACCGCGGAGTTACCCCAATCGAATTTTCACTTTTTTTCCATTCCCAAATGAATCAGGGCGTCACCTTGGTGAATGATGGGCGTGTTGTTTAGGCCAATGATATATCCATCGCCTGGACTTTCAATTCGCTTTCGAAAATCCCCGAATGGATCGGTAATATATCCGAGCAGTTCCCCCTTGGAAACGATCTGACCAAGCTCAATCTCGCTGTGGAAAATGCCTGAAAACTTCCCTCGAATCCACTTAGTCTCATGTAAACGAATACTGGATCTAGATCGATCTGACTCAAAAGGTGCTGACATCCCCAGATGAGACAATAGATTTTGGGCACACCGAATGCCTTCTTCGATGGCAAGCTCATCCATTCGCATAGACTCACCACCCTCGTAAACCATCACACTCTTGCCCATTTTGTATGCGGCATTTCGCAGTGATTTGGGGATAAATGGTGAATCCATTATAAAAGGCGCATCCGTTTCTCTGGCCAACTCCGCTGCTCTCTTATCCTTGAAACTGCAGCGGACTTGGGGGAAATTGGATCGGTTATCTCCACCTGTATGAAAGTCCAAGCCCATGTCAATGACCGGAAGGATAATATTGGTCATGAAGTGCGCCACGCGTGAGGCCAATGACCCGGACTTGCTTCCCGGAAAGGATCGATTGATGTCTTTCCCGTCAGGGACATATCGGGAAAAGTTGATGAATCCGTAAATGTTGATGATGGGTAGGCAAATGATCGTGCCGATTTTAGGCTGATTAAGATTTTGATCGATGATCCTTCGAACAATCTCAATCCCGTTAATTTCATCGCCATGAAGTCCGCCTGAAAACAAAACGACCGGACCTGGCTCCCTGGATCGATTCACATGAACGATCAAATCAATACTGGTGTGAGAAGGTAAGCGAGCAATGGGAATGCTCAGCTTGGCGCTTTCTCCGGGAGCTATGGAGTTTCCAGCGATTACAAGATCACTCATGCTTTCACTTTGTCTTTCGGTTTCCGCTTCATCGCCACCCCTCGTTCCACAAACTCAATGATACTTCCGGCAATATCAATTCCCGTGGCACCCTCTATGCCCTCCAGACCCGGTGAAGAGTTTACCTCTAAAATCATCGGCCCTTTAGTGGACTGAAGCATGTCCACCCCAGCTACATTCAGCCCCATACATTTGGCAGCTTTGAGGGCAGCTGACTTCTCAGCTCTGGAGAGCTTGATGATCTTGGAACTTCCTCCCTGGTGAAGGTTCGATCTAAACTCGCCTTCCTTTCCCTGCCGCTTCATCGCCCCAACAACTTTGCCATCAACCACAAATGCTCGGATATCAGCACCGCCCGCCTCGGCAATAAATTCCTGTAAAATCACCCTCGTTTTCATGCTCTCAAACGCCTGAACCACGGACTTTGCCGCTTTGTCTGAATCGGCAAGGATCACTCCCATTCCCTGCGTTCCTTCCAGTAGTTTGATGATCACCGGAGCTTGTCCAATGAGCTTTATCAATTTGCCTTCTTCCTTGCTGTCGTTGGTAAATGCCGTCCTGGGCAGACGCACTCCGTTTTTCGATAAAATCTGCAAGCTTCTGAGTTTATCCCGCGAGCGCGTGATCGCCAAAGAATCCACCGCGCTGAAAACCTTCATCATTTCGAACTGTCGCACTACGGCCGTTCCGTAGAAAGTTACAGAGGCACCAATCCGAGGAATGATGGCACTGACGTCCTTTACTTTCTCCCCCTCATACATGATCGATGGACCGGTTTCGTCCATGATAATGTCACATTTCATGTGATCAATGATCACGGCTTCATGACCTCTTTGCTCAGCCGCTTCTAAAAGTCGTCTGGTGGAGTAAAGGTTTGGGTTTCTAGACAGTACGGCTATTTTCACGGCTTTTGAGTTTTGAGGGTGTAAGATAGATTTTTCGCTTTCACATCCACGAGAAACCGGTTGGATAAAAATTTCCTCCCGATCAAAATGGGATGGCGCATTTCCTTCCTGTTGGTCAATGAAAACTCCGTTTTGAAGGTTCTTCCAAACAAGCGAATCCTCGTTTTGATTACGTATCTCATCTCCTTTTTTCCAATCGAGCTTTTGACTTCCTTGGAGCGAAAGGCATCCGAGACAAAGTACTTGTCCTTATACTCGGGGTGCGTGGGATCGAGCACCTTGAAGCGGAGCTTTTCTACACCGTCTTCTTCGATGACTTCCATTTTGTGGCAGTGTAGGGCATTGCCGTAGGCACCCGTATCCACCTTGGCCTCCACATCATAAATGCCAATCTCCGGGAGATCCACTTTGTCCTTCCGGCCGATGATTTGTTTTTCTTTCACTGAAGGAAAATTACACAGAAGTCGGGTTATAAGAAGTTTTCTAACCCCCGTCACTTCGAACGAGCCTCGAGGAACGAGAGCGAGGAGAAGTCTCTCTGATCCTATGTTTCGTCGACTAGGTATTGAAACTAGCCATAGGTGATAAATGAGCATTCCCTCAGGCCGGGAGGCCAATACTTTTTGCTTGATCAAAAAGTATTCAAAAAATCAAGCGCGAACAACGGCCATATGAAAAAGATCGTAATTCTGAACGAAGCAAAGCGCAGTGAAGAATCTCAATTAAGAACCTTTGACTTAGCAAAACACCTCCAGACTCTTCGCTGCACTCAGAGTGACGAGGGTGTATAAGTAAGGAGGTCATTCTCGTCCTCTAATGATATTTCCAGCAAGGCCGATATCCCAATCGCGCATCAGCGCGAGCCTGGCCTAATGAAAATAGCGTGAAGAAAACGAATCCGAAGGCCGTAAAGAAATACGGTTCCTCGACCGACAGGGAGCTTACCGGATTTTAGGTCGAGGATGAGTTTTAGCCGATTTTCATTAAGCCTTGATTTTTTCCCTCTCTTTTGTATCAAGACAAAAGAGAGAGCCTAGCGGCTTGAGCGACCAAGACTATTCATAGGGGCCTCCAGACTTTTCGTAGCATTCTTCCCCTCAGGCCGGGAGGCCAATACTTTTTGCTTGATCAAAAAGTATTCAAAAAATCAAGGCTGTGAACAAAATCATGGAATTGATTCGGCCATCGCTGAAAATCCAATAAGCTCCCGCCATGGGCGGATCGAGAAATTGTTTTTTTTAACCGCTCCGGCCTCTCAATTCTGACCTGATTTTATTCAAGGCCAGACTGACTCCCGCAATCGCGCCCTAGCGCGAACCTCTGCTAATGAAAATAGCGTGAAGAAAAGGAACGTAATTCTGAACGAAGCAAAGCGCAGTGAAGAATCTCAATTAAGAACCTATCGCTTAGCACGACACCTCAAGACTCTTCGCTGCACTCAGAGTGACGGAGGTGAATAGGTTAGGGTCACTCTCGTGCTCTCACGTTTTTTCCAGCAAGGCCGATATCCCAATCGCGCATCAGCGCGAGCCTGGCCTAATGAAAATAGCGTGAAGAAAACGAATCCGAAGGCCGTAAAGAAATACGGTTCCTCGACCGACAGGGAGCTTACCGGATTTTAGGTCGAGGATGAGTTTTTAGCCGATTTTCATTAGGCCTTGATTTTTTCCCTCTCTTTTGTATCAAGACAAAAGAGAGAGCCCAGCGGCTTGAGCGACCAAAACTATTCTCGAGACTTCTCACTCCACCCCATGCCTACGCACTGGGTTCGAAGTGACGACAAATTTTTCAAACCCTCGTCACTTCGAACCTGACTGCTGAAGGTAGGCGGGCCTCCAGGAACGAGAAGAAGTCTCCCTGACCATATATAAAAAGAAGAGTGTACAGTGCAGGTATAGACCCTGAAACAAGTTCAGGGTGACTGCACAACGGAATTGAAGACAACAGCCTCACAGAGTTCCTTCAATCGCGCCTCAGCGCGAACATCGGCCTAATGAAAATGGCGTGAAGAAAACGAATCCGAAGACCGTAAAAAAAATACGGTTCCTCGATCCCCAAGGCACTTGGGGAGAGCTTAGCGGATTTAAGGTCGAGGATGAGTTTTTAGCCGATTTTCATTAAGCCTTGATTTCTTTGTTTACTTTCTTCATCAAGGAAGAAAGTAAAAGCCAAGCGGCTTGAGCGACCAAGACTAATAAGGGATTTCTACCAACACCTCCAGACTCTTCCTTACACTCAGAGTGACGGAGGTGAAAAATAGAGGCTCAGAGTGACGGGGCTGTATAAGAAGAGGCTCAGAGTGACGGAGGTGAAACAAAAAAAGCCTCGCATCTGCGAGGCTCTCAATTTCTTAAAAACACGATGATTTAAAACTTCAACACCCTCCTTGTCACACTTTCCTCTCCGAAATAAATCGTCACGAGGTAGATGCCCTTTTCCCAGTTGAATGAGTTGAAACGCAATACATTCAAGCCCTCATCTAAATCTTCCAACTGCTGATCCACCATCATGCGTCCAGTGGCATTGACAACAGTCAAACGGACAGCACCCTGTTGGGGCATCTGCACTCGAACCTTCAATTCCTCGTCAAAGGGATTTGGATAAGGATTCTCGAGCATTGGCCTGCTGGTGAAATTCACACAAGCTTCATTGTCATCCGGCTGGATGTCATCGTAAGCCGAGGAGATAGACACGCAGACAAGGTTTGAATTCAGCAATTGCAAGGTGCTCGACAACTGCACGGACGTCTGACCACCAATGCCCACAAAATCACTGAACCGCTCGGTAATGAAGAAGTCATCGCCGGCCTTAACGGTCACGTCAAAAATCTCGATGGGCAGATTGCCGTGATTGACCAGGTCAAGTACAACCGTTTGCCCGTTCTGTCCCGGAGTTAGTCGGATATCCGTCACTCTCAAATTCATCGCCGGGAGCGCGCTGAGTATTTCAATTTCCTCTAAAGCAGTGCAACCTTCCGTATTAGTTACCTCCAAGGCTACATCGAACGTTCCTTCTGTGGTGAATGTGTAAGAGAAATCACTGCTCGTACTCACAACCTGTCCATCCACGAGCCAGCTGGTCTCGGAAGTTCCGCTAGACTCGTTGCTAAAATTCACAATAAAAGGAGGCACGCCATAAGTGGCCGACGCATCAAATTCTGCGATCGGAGAAGGATTAATAACCTGATTTTGCTCCAGTGTAAACGAGCAGCCTGATTCAGTGGTCACCTCCAACTCAAAGGTGTGGCTACCTGCAGACACGCCCTGCGCCAAGGCCTGTGTCCCGTTCCCCAGCACCTCTCCATCCAGTTTCCACGTGCGAGATACGATTGGGTCGCCACCTGTAGAGGCATCCGTCAAAATAATGTCCTCTCCTGTGCAGACAGAGCTCAGGTTAAAATCAAGCGCTGGTTTCTCAGGCACGGTGACCATAGTAGTCATCGTATTGGAACAAAAATTATCTGCAGTCAACGTCAGGCTGACCTCATAATCACCGGGTGCATCGAAGATGTGATTGGCGGAAGGTCCTGCATAGTTCTGCCCATCGATGGTCCATAGACGACTGACGACTCCCTGCTGTGAGGGTGTATTGTCAGTAAACGATGATGGCAGAGACTCGCAGCTGATGTCCGAGGAAAAACTCACCTCCGGGCTGGCCAGTATCTCGATGTTTCGCTGGATAGTCTCGGTACACCCATTGGTACTCATGACCATCAGCTCAAAAGATCTCGTGCCACTTTCGTCGAAAAACATCAGTGGCTCTTGCTCACTAGACACGACATTGCCATTCACACGCCATTGCCAAGCCACCACATCTGCTCCCTGCACGGTGGACAGATCCGTAAACTGTATGCCCTCATTCCCTGTGCAGGCCTGATCGTAATCAAAATCCGGAACCGGCTGGAAGGGGATGGACACCTCCTGGGTATAAATGCTCGTACAGCCCCCGGCATCAGTGGCTTGCAGTTCCACGACGTAGTTACCACCATCCGTAAAAACATGCGTGGGCGCTTCATCAGTGGACGTGAACCCATCCCCAAAGTCTCATAGATATGCTGAAGCATTAGCACTCTGATTGGTAAAACTCAAAGGCTCTCCCTGACACACCGTCCCGGCAGAGAACTGGGAGGTGGGGCCGGGCTCCAGCTCTATAACCTGCTGGATTTCATTGTAGCAGCCGGGGATGCCGGCGGTTAGGGTAACGGTCTTCTGGCCACCCGACCCGAAGGTAAATGACGGATTACGCTCGGTAGAAGTCCCCTGCCCGTCAAAATTCCAGGAATATTCCATGGGGCCGTCATAAGATCCATCTGGGGTGAGGTTGTCAAAAACTATGTCCTGACTGCCACACAAGAGGCTTGTGGTTTCAAAGTCAGGAAGTGGTGGTTCATCGTAAATGGTGATCTCCTGCGTGGTAAAATTCCCACAAGTACCGTCATCCACATCCAAGCGCACCGTATAGGTACCTACAGCCGGAAACTGGTACGAAGGATTTTCTTCGTTGCTGTCTATCGTACCGTCGTTGTTGAAATCCCAGAAGAAACTGGACCAATCGTTATTAATGGTATGAAATGCGGACAAATTGGATATACAACGGTTGTTTGTATCAAATTCAATATCAGGTGCTATCTCATTAGAAATAAGAATTGTGTCAATATCAGAATAAATTCTTCCAAATTTATCATTTAACCCTAGGCTTATGTATTTCTCACCACTTGATTGGTAGCTCACATGAGTAGGATCAGAACCAAGGCTTTTATCTGAACTAACAGAACATTCTGAAGAGAAGGACAATTCAATTAGGTTGCTAGTGTTAGAATTTACAAGATATCCCAAACTATCTGACAACATGGTAATTCCAACATTGTTAAGTAAGCCGGTACTCGTCAAATCGATGATTTCAGGTTGGTTTTGTAAGCCGTCTATAAAATCCAAGCGATGAAGACCATCTGATGCATTTACAAAACCACGCCAAAGGAGGCCATCATAAATTAATTCAATCTGACTAAGATTTTCAAGCCCAGTTGTGAACGAACTAATATTTAAAGATTCTCCTGGGTTGGCACTCAATTCGAATCTATGAACTACACCTGTATTTAATGACACGGAAAAAGCAAACCACTGATCGCAGAAATAAATCGCTGATAAATCCAATAAGACTTGCGCATCTGGAACTGATGCTGTTGTGACAATTATCTCAGTTGGATTGGTTTCAATAGATGCGCCAAAATTGGCAAAAACCAAGCGTCCATTTCCTCTATTTGTAAGTAGCAAAACCAAATCATTTTGCTCATTAAAGGTTAAATCAATGCCCCTCGGGCGATTCAATGTGCCACCAAGATTACCAAGGTTTGTGGCTACTGGAATATTATTAAGTGAGCTTCCAAAATTTAGTAAAACCAAATTGTTAGAAGTCTGGTCATTCGTAACGAGAGCATACCAGTTACTATCTTCATAGTGAAGAACCAATTTATCTGGATTATTCAATAACCCTTCGGGATTTCCTAAGTTGGTTATTTGAGTTGAATTTGATAAAATCTCGACTCTATAAATAATATCATCAATTCTGTCTAAATAAAAACCTATATATCCTAATTCAGTTTTTTTTAATGCTAAATCTAATATTAGCGAACCGGACAAGTTGCGTTCAAGATTTCCAATAGGAATGTTGCCCAAATTTCCTGGACAGAAATTCCAAATTGGAGATAAGGTATCCAGGCCATTGGGGGTTACTACACTTATATTCTCATTGATGCAAGCACCCGCGACTAAATCAAAATCGACACATTGAGAATTGCTTTTGAAGCCCCCTGACAATAGAACCACTAAAAAAAATACAACCCTAACCATTGATACCATTTCCAAAACCGCCGAGACGTCTCGTCAAAGAGGATGATTTTCCTTTTACGAAATAACCAATCAAATAAATTGATATTATTAAACGCTTTATAACGGGCAAATTTGATTTAAACCCTATCCTTAGCAATAAACTGACCAGAATCCTTGGACTATAAAAATAGTACTTAAGAATCCGTTTATAAAACCCTTTTATTGATGCAACCGTCTCATCTAAGTATAGATCTTGAAAATGGTCATTGCCCATTTCCCATATTTTGATCCATTCCAAATAATGATTTAGGAAATAATCATGCTTGTCAGAATCCTTAGAGGAGATTCCTGTCCCTGTTTGACGATATACTGCCATTTCTTCGTTAATGAAACCGAAGCGACCAAATTTTCCCAAAATCATCGATAATGGGACATCTCCAAACGCAACGTCACTGAACCACTTGGGGAATGTTTTAATAACATTTCTGAACATTAAAGTTCGAGTTTTCACTCTCAGCCTATTTTCAAAGACATCCTTCACACTAGCAATTTGGTTTGTTAAATACCCATTTGTTGGTGCTTTCACTTCTCGGTATGAACCGTCATCCAATCGAATTGCATATTTATGCCAGTGATGACATAACACACAGTCCGGGTATTTTTCCAAGAAATCAACCTGTTTTTGTAACTTAAATGGATCTGTCCAATAATCATCTCCTTCAAGCAAAGCAATATATCTAGCTTGACTTTCAATACATCTCTTATATGTGGCCATTCCTATGCTGTTTTCACCACGTACTCCCAAATTTGAATCTGGCAAGAATAGCTCAATTTTATCCCGGTACTTCGCCTTAAGATCTATGCAAATTTCTCTCGTACCATCGGTTGAACAGTCATCAGATAAGTAAAGCTTTATTGGAAAATTAGACCGTTGTGTTACAACACTCTCAACTGCTTGCGATATATACTCTTCTTGGTTGAAAGTGATCATCCAGACAGCAACCAATGGCGAAGATTCAAACTCCAAAATACTTGAGTTCTATATCGGTCTGATGACTGAGGCTTAAACTTCGGACAGAAGTTAATATTGAATTGATGTAGTTTCTCATCGAAACATGACTTCAGCTACTCCGAAACCTTCTCTGCCAAAATTATTGCCACAGTAAAATATATATATACGGTCTCCAACATCAAGTATTTGTGGATAGCACTGCATGTCCGAATCCCATTGTTCAGGTGGTGTTTCAAATACTAAATCATTATCGATTCTTTCCCAAGTAAGGAGATTGTCGGAACAAGCAAGACCGAAACTATAAGACCCTTTACCAGAGGTCCTAAAATCAGTTGCATTTCGGAATGCAAAAATTGAATACCATTTGTTTTCCCTTTCGAATAGTGCAAAAGAAACCTGACATTCGTCATCATACACTTCATTTAGAATTGGTTTTCCGTTTCTGTTCCAAATGATTCCATCTTTTGATTCAGCATGAACGATCTTGTAAATGGGTTCGAATTTGTTGCCATTCCTTGTCCATTTCGTTCCATTCAAATACCACATATGGAAACAACCTTCTATTTTTTTTACAATAGGACCGGACAATAGAAATGGTTCATTTTGGGTAACGCCCATAATCGGGCCAATACTGTACTTTCTAAATGAATTCCCGTTATCATTACTAATCACCAGCCCATTGGCCATCGTATATGGGACAGAGGTCAACCGATTCCACCCAGTGTAATAACCATAAAGCTTTCCTTCATGCTCAATAAAACTGGAGGCCATGGCACCAAATTCATCGAAGCATCCAGGAGTTCCGAGATCAATCACTGGCTTTTCAGAAATAGCTAAAATATTGGAAAAATCATCCAAACTGATATCAATGTATCCCGTTCTGGAAACATATTGATCAGTTTCTTCCCTATTAGGTCTAGTTGAGAAAAATACTCTAAGTCTTTCATTTGCCTGTAAATAAGGGAACGGTAACTGAGCATACTCTCTCATCCATGGTATTCCCTCAACATCCAATGGATTGAAAATTCTGCCTAACCTCTTTAGTTTAATCATTAATTAAATTTTGCATGTAAGACCAACATCATACTCATGTAATTTTTTTGTCTGAGATACAGTTTTATTTCTGGGAATGAATTCTTTAATAAAAGAGGAATTCGATAATAATCTTCCTTAGTGTGAATTTTAGTTACCAACCTCGGTCGTCCGGTTGCAATTGTTTCTAAGGCTCCTTTAATTGCCCTATATTCTGCTCCATTAATATCCATTTTTATGATTGAGGGTAAAACTCTCAAATCAGATAATATTTTATCTATTTTATCCACTTGAATTGATAACTCACCACTGTCATTAATTTTATTATCAATGTTTTTTTCCTTCTTCTCAAAACCAAGGGTTTTTTTTGAATCCCAAGCGCCGATCATAATAGGCTTGACCCTTTCAATTATATCCAAGTCAAAAATCTTTCTGCACAAATTCGAATAATTGGTCTCGAAAGGTTCAAGTGAGATGATTTGATCAAATTCACCGGAGGTAATTTGATGAAATTCTGTTACGCTATCTCCATCAAAAGCCCCAACATCCAATAATATTTCGTTTGTTGAAAATGGCGCAGTAGGTTCTGAAAAGTATAGGTGCCCTTTTTTGGTAACTGAGTATAAATAATCTGGATTACCTGTAATTTTCGCATTCACCGAAGCAATGAAGGTTCTTTTCGAAAGGTCGTCTTCAAAGCAGTTTAACGCCTCGGTAAATTCGGTTTGATATTGAATCAAGAATGATTTTGTGAAAAATACATGCGGAATGTTCAGGAAATCTGGGACATCAATAATTTTCAAATCTTCTACAATTTCCGGATGTCTTTTACGAATCGAATCGATTTCCGGTGTCCCTAATATTAAATTCTCATCTTCTCTGCGATATTTAGATAACGGAACTACAGGCAGATTATGATGCATGTCGGTTGAATGAAATTCATCACTTATCATAAACCCCGCGAGTGGAATGTTTCTAGCATCTAAATATTGATGGACTACATACGAATAAACCCCAGTTCCTAAAATATAGTTTTTCTTTTTACATGTTGATAGGGTATGAATAATCGCATCAACCTGAGAATCAAGGAATTCCAATTCATCTATGAATGACATCTTTTTTCAAACTCTTTTTGTTTTAGGAAATATTGGTGGGGGCGGATATTTCGGTTTCGGATTAATACTTAGCCATAATTTCTTGTTCCCAAATGAATATACAATAGCTTCTTTCTTTTCATCCTCGAAAAACGAATTGACGAAAGTTTTTTTGTTTTCATGATAAATAATGGCTCCATTATATTCGGCTTGACATCTAATTTTATTTTTAACTGTATCCACAGTGTCCTTTTCTTGGTCTATTGTAAAATCATCCTCCGTAACCCAAGGTCTGTAGACACCATTTTCAACCTGAATGCCTTCAACTCTATCTTCAAGGAAGTCTGACAATGCCTCGATCAACACTGGAATTCCTTTTTCCAACTTCAACTTAACAATTCTGGTATTGTCACATTCCAATATTTCCACCCAGTATTCTTTTATGAGTAGGCCAGCGTCGATTTTATCATTAATTCGATGCAGAGAGATGCACGTCCGTCTTTCACCTAAAAGTACTGGCCAAATATCAGGATTTGGCCCCCGATTATTGTATAAGCTTCCTCGATGTAAATTAAAAAAATTGAATTGCGAAACTAAGTCCGCCGGCACTAACATATCTAATTGATAGATAATAAAGGATGATCCAGACTCATGCTCATGTACCAGATTTCTAAAATCTTCTATCCAACCAAATTCCCTTAGTTCAAGTTGATTTTTCGTACACAGAGAAATTAACTCAGGAGTAATCCTTTTGACTAGGCATAAGGCCTCTCTCACAACAAATCTAGGTGACGAGATTAGCGATTTTAATCCAACTACCGACGATCCGATATATGTAATTTCATGAGCCACCCTAGTAAAATCAAACTATAAATTTCCGAAATTTGACATTCTTAAGAACTGATCACTATTCAAGCGAATGGGTTTATGATTTTCAGCCATTACGACCTGCTTATCCTCCAGATTTCGTGTAACCAATGCATTGGATCCAATGAAAGCCTGTTCGCCCACGGAAACGCTATGAGAAATCGTAGAGTTTAATGCAAGGAAACACCCTTGCCCCACTGTTACATTTCCGCCAATATTCGCAGTAGAAGTTATCCAGACATTATCTCCGATTTGGCTGTGGTGTCCAATCATCGCTCCACTCCACGCAAAGACATTATTTCCCATTCTTACATTTGGATGGATGTTTACCTGGCTCATGATGAAGCAATTATCACCATAAGTAAGATCGGAAGGAACGCCAGATCTTGAAGAAACGATTGAAGGTAGGTTATATCCTTTTTCTCGTGCCTGCTTTACTTTTTCTCTACGTACCTGGTTCATCTGATGATATCCTACTGCGACAAAAAGGTCATAGTCATTGGGCGGATAGAAGGATTCAATATCCTCAAATGGGACAACTGGCAAACCTGATTTTTCATCGGCCGATTTATGCTCCGCATCTACTGTAAAACCTACCAGCCGACCCGGATTATCCTCTTCTACAAAGTACTGCACCACATCAGCTATTTTACCAGTTCCAAATATGATGAGTCCTTTTTTCATATGTCCATTAGTTCATTTCTACTGATTTTCCCATTCTGATTTTTAGGTAATTCCGGCAAAATCCGAATGACCGCCGGAATCATATATGAAGGTAGTAAGTTTATCAACTCCGCCTGAATCCATTTAGGATCGCTAAGTGTATCTGAAGAAACGAAAGCCAAAATCTTTCCCATTCCGGCCCGTAAGACTTTATACACCACTGCACACTCATTGATTCCCTGAACCGTACTGAGAGCTGCTTCAATTTCCTCAAGTTCAATTCGGTACCCCATATGTTTAATTTGGTTGTCCTTTCTTCCCAGGAAATACAAAAGACCATCGTCCCGTATTTCAACAAGATCGCCTGTTCGGTAACTCCTGGAACGAATTCCTAAATCGGATAATACTTCGCCAAATGCTACATGAGTTCGGTCTGGGTCATTAAAATAACCCCACCCAACATTAGGTCCCTCAAGAATCAATTCTCCTTTCTTTGACATGGATTGGCTCGTATCGATCTTATATCCAAAATTGGGTGCTATGTGCCCTAGGGGAGCGAGTTCATCCATTTTTGAAAAATCGCTTTCCGCAATAAGATAAGAAGAACAGATACAGGTGCATTCAGTAGGCCCATAAACATTCACGAGATCCGTTTCCGGTCCCTTAATCTCGAACAGTTCCTTCAGTTTTGCCTTTGGGAAACCTTCTCCCCCAAATATGATTTTCCTGAAGCTTTGGAACATTCCCTGGCTTAGTGCTTTAGTTGTGAGTAAGTACACGAGCATAGACGGAACTGAAAACCATATAGTACATCCTTGAGCCTCAAGGTGTGATATCATATCCATTGGCCGCTTGGCAAGATCGTTGGTTACAGGAACCAAGGTCGCTCCAGAGAAAAGAGATGTATAGAAATCAAAGACGGAATTGTCGAAATAAATGGGATTTACATTAGTGAAAACATCATTGGTGGTAATATCAAAAGTGGCCTGACCCCAACCAATGAAGTTTAGCAAGTTTTGTTGTGAAATGACAGCTCCTTTTGGGAAACCGGTGGAGCCGGATGTGAACATGATGTACGCCGGATCATCACCATGAACCTCGAGACATTGATCTGGCAATATCTTATTGTTACTAGAAATATAGCTAGCAACTTCTTTAAGTTGTAGATGGGGAAAGTTCAAACTTGATATTTCCTCTGCAGACCACCCTGAGTTGCAATCAATAAGTAATGACGGCTTGCATCGATCACATATTTTTCCGATTCGGGAAACAGGACTATTATAATCCAAATTAACATATACGGCTCCTATTTTCAGAGCAGCCAACATTAATGCGAATCCTTCGACTGACTTATCATTAAAAATGGCAAGAACACTGCCCTTTGAAATTCCCTGATCAAGGAGAAAATGAGCCATTTGATTCGATAAAGAATCCAGATCGGCGTAAGAAACCCTTTCCTTCTTTGGGAAGATCAAAGCATCATGATTACTGAACTTTGATGATACTTCGGTAAACAGTAAACCAAGATTATAGTTATAACTCATATAACTAATCCACCATTTAATTTAATTGTTTCACCATTCAGGAATTCGTTTTCAATTGCAAACTGCAAGGCATTGGCCAAGTCATCAACCTGACCAAGTTTTCTCAACGGCGTGTTTCCTTTAATGTGCTTTATCTGTTGGTCATTTAAAGCATTATGCGTAGACTCGGTTTTAAAGAATCCGGGAGCTATACAAACCGATCGTATGCCAAAGCCTCCTAGCTCCTTAGCCCAAACTCTTGTCATCGCCTCCACACCCGCCTTGGCAGCCGAATAGGCCGTTTGACCGGCGTTCCCAGTGGCTGATATTGAGCTTATGTTGACTATGACTCCCTTTTTGCGTCGTTTAATAAGGTGGTGAACAAAATGAGAACTGGCGTTGAAGCAAGTGTACAGATTCGCCTTAATAGTGGAATCCCAAAGCTCAAAATCATGTACAGGACTTGATTTTGATAAAAGATTTAGCATTGGGGAATTTTTGATAATCCCGGCATTATTGATCAATACACAAACCTCTGGGTGGTCTTTAAAAACCTGATTCATCAATCGCGCAGTAGCTGCATAATCCGCAAGGTCAGTCTGATAAAAATAATCGTCTTTTTCTAACCACTCGCTTCTCTTGACTCGATCAACTAGCACAAGCTTACTCAAGGCGTCTCGCAGAATATCGGCAACTCCTAATCCTAGAGAACCAGCCGCTCCCGTTAATATAACCTCTACCTCGGCCAGTTTCATTTGATAGTCGCCCCTTTTGATTGCAGGATTGATTCAATAGCACTGACACTAGTCATATCAGCTATTTCTTCAGCCGTCAGGTCAATATTAAAAGTCTCTTCAATATGTGTAATCAAAAACATGTGACTCATGGAATCCCAATTTGGGATATCCAACATTTTTGTTTCTGATGTAAATTCTCCTTTTGGAGTATCCAAAGCTTCACTAAGCACGCTTGCTAAGTCCATTTTTAAACTAGTTGATATTTACCCATTAGATTAGTTGCCTCTTGCCTGCTATTAAACATTAGGACATCTATGATCGATAATGCAGATACAAATTTGTTACCGAATTGCGGATATTCAAGCGATTTGTCCATTTCTATGAATAGTAGTTCTAACCCATTTTTCTCAAATTCTGTCTCAGAATAAAGATGTGCTCCGTTAATTGGATTTATATAAGTGCTGGCATTCAGCCGATTTGACAAATCCAATATTTTATCCTGGCCATTGCCAGACCGGTCGTATTCAAGATCTGAGGACCTGAGAAATTCACATTGCAGTTCTAAATAGTCGGCAATAGGCACAATCGAAGAAATGGCTAAATCCGAAATTGAACTTCGAGGAGTCATCTTGTTCATTACCTCTTCAACCATAGGTAACAAATCGTCGAAATATGGAGCTTTCTTGTACGCAATCTTCAATGTTGTCAAAAAGTTGTCCCGCCACTTTGATTCGGATGAAACCATAGTCTCATTGATTTTCCTGTTTTGACTTGGTTTATTGAGAGGAATACTGAATAAATGCTCCTGATCATTCAGCAAGATTTGGTTTCGATTGATCCAACCACGTTTGATGAAGTTGACATCATCAAAAAAAACAAATTTATCAACAGCCATGATCAACTGAAAATATCCCAAATACGGGAAGATATAAGGCTGCATTATAGCTATTGTCATGACCTAATCGTATTTCACAATCCTGATTATCATTCTCGCAATCATGTCAATATCCTGATTAGTCAAATCATGATACAAGGGAAGGCACAAAATTCTATTTGAAATATCCTCTGAAATGGGACATGATTCCCCGTTTAAGTAGGGCAACTTATTCAAAGTTGGATAAAAATATCGTCTAGCAAAAACCTCATTAGCTTTCAAACCCTCATAGACCTTAGTAGTAACTGATGCCGTTTTAAAAATCACCGGAAAATACGAATAGTTCTTAGATGCAAACTGATTCCATTCCGGAATTTCGTACCCAATTTCCTCTTGCCAACCTAAATATCTTTCTGAGAGATTTTTTCTCCTTTCAATGATTCTATCCATATATGGCAGTACTGCCAAACCCATTGCAGCATGGAACTCGCTATTCTTTCCATTGATTCCTAATCCATGAAAATCTATAAAAGACTTATGTCCGAAATTTCTCATGCTAGCCATGGATTTTAATAATTCAGGCTCTTTCGTAACAACAGCCCCACCCTCAACCGTGTGAAATATTTTGGTGGCATGAAAGCTAATTGTACTTATATCTCCAAAATCCAAAACACTTGTATTTCGATAAGAAACGTGAAAACAATGAGCCGCATCGTAAATCACCTTTAGTTTATATTTCAATGCAATGGCCTCAATCTTTTCAATTTCACATGGGTTCCCGAAACAATGGGTAGCGATAATTGCAGAGGTTCTTTCTGAAATAGACCTCTCAATTAATTCAGCATTCAAATTCAAAGTTTTCGGATCAATATCAACATAGACTGGAGTACACTCCTCCCATACTATACTGCTACTAGTAGCTACATAACTGAATGGTGTTGTAATCACTTCGCCTTTCAAATTCAACGCCCTAATTGCCATTTGAAGTGCTATGGTCCCATTTGTTACAAACAACAGATGCGTAACATTTAAATATTCCTTTAATCGCAATTCAAGATCACTTGCATTTGGGCCGTTATTAGTTAGCCAATTCCTTTTCCAGATATCTGAAATATATTCATCGAAATTCTCCCTGGGAGGTAAGAAAGGTTTGGTGACTGGAATCATGTCTTATTCTCCCAAGGAAATTCAGATAATTCGGTTTGGATACCTAAAAAATTACAGAATGGATCAAAATGCGTTTTATCTGAAATGTTTATTTCCAGAAAATCTTGAGACCTATTTCTAAAATATTCTCTCACTACATCGTTATGAGTTTCATATTTATTACAGTAGAACTCTTTGTCGTAAAGTGGAACTATTGGATAGTTCCAGAACATCTTGAACATTTCCAATGTCCAACCTTTCCAGATATACTTTGACTTTGCCAAGTCTTTTTCAGTCGGTAAGCATTTGCTGCTACTCGAGAACTTTTTAATATGAGATTTGCATAGCGATCTGTGCCAAGTTTCCGGATCATCCCTAGTAGTTAAAATGAATTTTGAGCCAGGAAAGTTTTCATCAATTGTAGGTAAAATTTCCGAAAACATAAAAGGACTATCTTGAAAGGCGTCAGCAGTATGTATAAATCTCACCAGATTATCAAACTTCTTTCTTAAAACTTCCTTTGATAGAAGCTCACCAATCGCTTGATTTCCAACCCTTAGGCCCGTCAGACGAAACATCCTCTCAATTGACGTAGTGCCAGTCTTCCACATCCCAACAACAAAAACCTTGTTATAATCCTTTTTTGATATTGAAGTTATTGGTGCTTCGTGTAACTCATCTAGATTAATCCGGAAAGTCTTGTTTGAATATGGTATTTTAAGAATCATGTATCAATTTTCCACTTACCCTCAAACTCAATTGGTGGGTAAATGTCAATGTCAGATGTTACTTGAAATTGTAAAACGGAATCAAACCTAGCCAAAGAGTGTTTCTGAAATTCTTCCGATACGTAAAGAGATAAAGTGTAGAAACCCTTTGAAAGATTCAATTTGGGTATTAAAAGTCTAGCATGCACTATTTTTTGAGTCTGGGTTTCATGACAAAATTCAATTGGAATAGGAGATCTTTCCACAACAATTCCAATCGGACTATGATCCTGATTTAAAATTATAATTCCCAAATAAATAGTCTTGATTTCTAATGGAGCTTCAAATTCAACCACAACCTCCAGATCCTCCCCGGTGAGAAGAATTTCTTCTTCACTAGGAGATTTGACGTAAACCTTAGTCAATTCAATCTTACCATCTACTTTCTCATAGGTTGAGCTATTCTGCAGGAACCTCTGGTAATATAAATCGATCCCTGATGCAACATCTCCAGAATTATACTTTGGAGTTCCATATTCCAATAATAGAAGAAGATGTGCAATACGCGAGACTTGCGGCATCTGATGGGAAACAAAAATGATTGCGGTATTCTTCAATAAATGATCAATCAAAGAGAAACATTTAATTCGGAACCCAACATCACCTACGGCGAGTACCTCATCAATCAATAATATATCAGGTTCCAATTGTGCCGCCACGGCAAAACCTAGTCTGACCCGCATTCCTGAACTATAGCTTTGCACAGGGGTTTCCATAAATTCTTCCAACTCGGCAAATTCCACAATATCATCGTATTTGGCGTCAATTTCCTCCTTCTTAAACCCTAAGACGGCCGCATTGTTATAGACATTTTCTCGTCCTGTCAAAATGGGATTAAATCCTGCACCTAACTCAATTAACGCACCTACGCGTCCATTCATTTCTATTCTTCCTTCGTCCGGCTTGATGAGCCCATTGAGCATCTTCAAGAGGGTACTTTTCCCAGCTCCATTGTGACCGATTAAGCCCAGACATTCTCCGCGTCTGAGTTCAAACGAAACATTTTTCACGGCCCAGAATTCTCCTTTTCTAAGATCATTGTTATTTCTGCCCCCGGTCAACTCCGCATAGATATCCTTGATTCCGTACCATAGTGATCGCTTTAAGCTGCGACAAAACTTCTTTGAAACACCTTCTACATTGATTAGAACCTCTTCTGATGCTTTACTCATATTCTTAACTTCCCGACCTTTCGATCAGTAATGGAATCGCCAACCGAAACAAAATGAGACCTCCAAATAGAACTGTCAAAGAGCCTCCCACAGTAATGTAAAAACCATTGTCCAATGCTGTATTTCCTAAGGCAATCCAATTTCTTGAATGATCTAAGAGGATGGCTACAGGATTGAAACTGGCAATGGTATTTATGAAACCAGTTGATGGAATAGGATAAATAATGGGTGTCAAAAAAAAGGCAAACTGACTAACCACTCCTATTCCTCTTTGCACGTCCCCATAGAGCATAGCGGCAGGAATCAACAAGAGACTTATTGAAAACCCAAGTATCACCAGGCTGAATACACCAAGCACACCCATCACAGAGCCCAACATGAACCCATATCCCAGAGAAAGAAAAACGATAATTAATAATGCCAGCTTAATCAGCACATTGAACAGGATTTCATAGAAGGCCGCCAACAAAATGGCCTCTCTTTCAAAGTTGATTTTGACCAACATTGACTTAGACTGTTGAACCATCTTTAAAGGAAGGTTCAACGCGTCCAAAAATATCTGCCATAGAATAATGCCGGAAAACACAAAGGCGGTGTAGGGAATCTCACTTTCCGGAATCGAGAAGACATTTTGACTTTTTAGGAAAATCCAGAAAATCGCCGAAACGATAGGGGGTATAAATGCCCAAGCCAGTCCAATAATGGACTGACGATACATGGCGCTTAAGTTTCTTCGAAAGAGACGCCATGCTAAAAATCTCCCCGAAGAAAAATCTCGAATGATCCCTTGAATTAAATCAACCGGCTTTAAAATTTGAGAGGATGGCTCGTATATGTGTCTCACAAGACAACTTTCATAATTGAGTTGCGAAGGTACAACTCGTCATGAATTTCGTTTAGTTTCGAAGAAGCATTTATGAAAATCACGGATTCAAATTTGGTTTTTATTGTATCCCAGCCAAGAAGTGGCTCAACACTTCTTCAGGCCATACTGTCACAATCAGATCAGATCAAGACCACAAGCGAACACTGGCTATTATTGCCTTTTTTATCGATTTACAAACCGGAATTAATCAATGCACAATATGATGCACAATTAGCAAACGACGCTCTTTGCGACTTTTTATACAAAAGGCACACAATGGATCAATTCCAAAAAGACCTCTCCGGTTTTTTACTGAAGCAGTATGCGAACAATTTTTCCGGTTCATATAAATACATTTTGGATAAAACCCCACGGTACTACGAAATCCTGGATGAAATAATGACCAGTTTTCCAGCCGCGAAAATTATTGTGCTAAAGAGAAATCCAATTGTTGTTCTAGACTCCATTATAAAAACCTGGAAAAGAAAAGATATTCATGAATTAGTTCAGCGAAACGGAAGAGACATATTTCATGCACCCTACCAATTAAATGCTTTCATCAAAAAGCATAGAAAGAATAAACAAGTCCTAACAATCTCCTACGAGGAGCTCATTACTACACCTACTTCAACTCTGGAAAGAGTATTCGATTGGTTAGAAGTCCCATTTAAGGAAACCTACTTGAATTATACAAGTCAAAATGATTTCCAAGGAAAATATGGTGATCCTATCGGAGTGCATAACCGAAATCGTCTTTCTTCTATCTTAAAAACAGATGAGGAAACTCTCAGGAACAACCCTAATTCATCAATACTTAATGGATACGGCGCATATTTGGGAGAACAGTTCCTCAATGAATACGGCCTTTACAAATTTCATTCATGTTACAAATCTACATGGAAGTTTAAAGCACTTGAGCTTATGCAATGGAACAAGGATATATCGGTTCTTGAGTCAATTAAAATGACTCTGGCCAGAAAATTTGGCAATTTATAGCTCTGTGAAAATATCCATCATCACCCCTTCCTTCAACTCCGGAAAGCATCTTGAGCGAGCCATTCAATCGGTTCTTGAGCAAGATTATTCTGACTTTGAGCATATTATCATGGATGGAGCATCTACCGATGGCACCCTCGCTATTCTTAAAAAATTCGATCATTTAATTTGGGCTTCAGAAGCAGATCAAGGCCAATCCGATGCTATGAACAAGGGATTCAAAATGTCTGGTGGTGATATCATCGTTTACCTCAATGCTGACGATTGGTTTGAGAAAGGGGTCTTCAATGGAGTCGTAAAGGCGTTTGAGGAAAATTCGATAGCCGATATGGTAGTCGGAGATTTAATCCGTGTATTGCCTGATAAGCAGATATATTACGATAATTATTCCCTGTCACTGATGGAAATCCTCGATTCATGGAAAATTCGTTTTCCACAGAACCCTGTCTCCTATTTTTACAAGAGGTCTTTGCAAGAAAAAATTGGTGAATTTCCATTGAACAACCATATGACCATGGACTATTGGTTTCTCTTGCGGGCGTATAGAATAGCCAACATCAAAAAACTCAATTCTCTGACCGGTTATTTCTATGTGGATGGAAATAATAAAAGCAGTGATGTTCAGGAAAGTCTGGATTCACTTGATCGAACAGCCAAAGAATTCCTACGAGCATATCCAGTGGTACGGTTCCAATACCTAATGAAGCGTTTAAAACGTAGATTTGGACTTTAGTATTTCTAATCTCTGAAATGAAAATTCTGTTTATCTCCCATGAGGCCAGCCGCAGTGGAGCACCCATTATTTTGCTAGAGCTGATCAGATGGCTCAAAGAGAATTCTGACTTTTCAATTGACGTTCTTTTATTGAATTCCGGAGATATGGTCGATGAATTCCTCAAGTTGGACAATATTCATTCGCTCGCTCCGCTTAAGACGCCTTCATTTGTAAAAAGAGCATCTGATAAACTAAAGGGTACCATTTCTCAAAAGAGCGATTCGTTGAAGATTCCTAAAACACTCTGTGACAAATCCTTTGATGTCATTTACGGCAACACGATCGTGTCTTTAGAAATGGCCTTGAAATTAAAGAACACCCAACCGGGGGCCAAAGTAGTTATTCATGTTCATGAACTGAAAAATGTTATTTTGAATCATTTAAAGCTCAATAGATTAGAAGGGTTGCTGGAGATTCCGGACCATTTTATAGCCTGTTCCCAATTAGTCATGAATGAATTGAATGGTTCGTTTGGGATTACTGATGAGCGTATTACTCTCATTCATGAATTTATTCAACAACCTCCCGTCAAACCTACTGGTGAGAGTGACGTTTCTAAACGCCTTGGTGTGGATGAAAAAACCTTTCTGGTTGGAGCTTGCGGCACTCCCGGTTGGAGAAAAGGGACAGATATTTTTCTCTTTGTAATCAAAGCATATTGCCAAAAACACCCTAACGATCATGTCAAATTCTGTTGGCTCGGTGATTCGAACGATGGAGCCGTCTTAGACGGACTGAGAATAGACCTTGAAAATCTGGGTTTGTCGGATAAGGTCATGCTCCCAGGAAAAAGCAGTCAACCATTTGACTACTTCCGTAATTTCGATGTATTTCTGATGCTCTCCAGGGAAGACCCATTTCCGCTCGTATGCATTGAAAATGCTTTGATAGGAAATCCGATTATTTGTTTTGATTCAGGCGTGGGAAGTGCCGAATTTGTAAGTCAAACTGTCCCATTTATGGATATAAATGCAATTGTTCAAGAAATAGAAAAACTTAGAGACAATGAGTCTCTCCGAAACGAAATAGGAACTAATCTTAAAATCAAAGCCAGTGAATTCCTGTTGGAAAAACAAGCTCCAAAAGTCAAAAAATTAATAGAACAACTTGCCAAGCAATCATAGGCCTGCATATATTTTACGATAATCCGACACACCATTCCTTAGGGAAAATATTTTGGAACAAGCTGTGCGAATGTCCTCTTCAGAATAATTCGATTCCACCTTGTGCGTCATCTTTTCCAAATCGATTAGCGCGCCAGACTCCTGGGTAATGTATTCATCTGAATCCCCGATTCCCGCATTTGCAATAATCGGCACGCCCATGGCCATGATTTCACCCATCTTGGTGGGGGATGAGGCATTTTTGGAGAAGGTCGGCCGGATAAAGAAAATGGAGTAGGCTGATAGGCTGATAAATAATGGCATTTGCTCGCGAGGTGCCGGACTGATAATTATTCGTTCAGCATCCAGTCCTTGTTTCTTTACGGCCTTCCATGCAATACCTGGTTCGTCTTTGGTCACGATCAGAAAGCGCGCGGTGGGTTTTTCTTCCAACAGTTTTACGAAGTACTCTACCATTTCACCCACCATGTACCAGGTGCCCAGCGATCCGATGTAGGTCAGCACAAAATCTTCCTTTTGGATACCTAATTGATTCCGTAAGGCTTCCTGCTCAGCCTCCTTAATCTTGGCCGGATCAAATAAGGCCAGATCCACACAGCAGGGAATGACAGTGATCGGCAAAGGCTGTTCCTTAAGTTGCCAGGCATTCATGATGTCTTTGGCCTTATGCGTCAGGGAGACGATGTGATCGGCCTCCTTCAGGAGGACTTTTTCCCGCTGCTTAAACCACTTGTAGATGATTTTGAATAGAGGATTCTTCAGGTTCCAGATACCGCCTTCCACCCGTTCGTCTGCCCAGAATCCGCGCATGTCAAACAGGAATTTTGTACCAAACTTCTTTTTGGTTTTCAAACCGATCAAAGCCGTCAGGTAGCTGCGGCAATGGGTGATCTGAAAAGCATCATGCCGATGCAGTCTATTTACAGCACCCCATAGTTTTCCTAAATCATTCAAGGTGGAAAGCACCGGAGGAGATGAATGATAGGTCATGGGCATCCAATTGATTTCTGGGCTTTCCAGTTGTTGTCGAATGCGTTTTTCACTTTCCTGAAACCTGTCCGGTTTTTCAAAGGAGATGATGGTGAAGCGGTAGTCTCCGGTTTTTTCCAGACCTATCAGGTAGGGGAGGATTTGGGATTCACCGAGGGGATCGGTGAGGCCGTCATAGGACAGGTATAGGATGTGTTTTTTCAGAGATTTTAAAGTTTAGTCGTCACTTCAAACCAAGTTCGTTGGTCTTGGATGGCGTGAGAAGTCCCGGGAATAGTAGGTGATCCACCTCCGTCACTCTGAGCGCAGGGAAGAGTCTGGAGGTGTTAGAAGATCGTGTGAGGTTTTCCAATGTTGGTTGGGCTTTCTCCTCGCTCTCGTGCCTCGAGGCTCGTTCGAAAGGACGGGAGATAATTAATTTTAGACGTCACTTCGAACCCAGTGCAGTGGGTAGTGGGTGGCGTGAGAAGTCCCGGGAATGGTTTGATTAGTTGTCCTTTTATCGGGCTTTCTCCTCGCGACCCATCCACCTCCGTCACTCTGAGTGTAACGAAGAGTCTGGAGGTGTTAGAAGATCGTGTGAGGTTTTCTTACGTTGTTCGGGCTTTCTCCTCGCTCTCGTGCCTCGACGCTCGTTCGAAAGGACGGAGCATAACTCAATATTAGACGTCACTTCGAACCCAGTGCGTGGATTGTGGGTGGCGTGAGAAGTCCCGGGAATGGTTAGTGACCCACCTCCGTCACTCTGAGCGCAGGGAAGAGTCTGGAGGTGTTGAAAGATCGTGTGCGGTTTTCTTATGTTGTTCGGGCTTTCTCCACGCTTACGACCCATCCACCTCCGTCACTCTGAGTGTAACGAAGAGTCTGGAGGTGTTAGAAGATCGTGTGAGGTTTTCCAATGTTGGTTGGGCTTTCTCCTCGCTCTCGTGCCTCGAGGCTCGTTCGAAAGGACGGGAGATAATTAATATGAAACGTCACTTCAAACCCAGTGCGTGGATTGTGGGTGGTGTGAGAAGTCCCGGGAATGGTTGGTGACCCACCTCCGTCACTCTGAGCGCAGGGAAGAGTCTGGAGGTGTTGAAAGATCGTGTGCGGTTTTCTTATGTTGGTTGGGCTTTCTCCTCATCCTCACCTTCGGCTCGGGATTCGTTCGAAAGGACGGATGATAAATTAGACGCTCGTTCGAAAGGACGGAGCATAACTCAATATTAGATGTCACTTCGAACCCAGTGCGTGGATTGTGGGTGGCGTGAGAAGTCCCGTGATGGTTTAGGTAGCTTTCACACCCCTTACCACATTCACCCAATTCTGGTCACCATAAGGAACCACTTCACCTTGCACCTCCGTCAATCCTCCAGCCTCTAAACGCTTCACAACATCAGCCATCCTCAGGGGATTGTCATACGCCGGAGAAAGCATGTTAAACGTGTCCAGGATCACCCACTTCCTTTTGTCATCTTTAGACAGATCCTTTGGGATGGTATTATCAATATCGCACAGAGGGACAAACCGATTTACCACCTTATTCAATCCAAGCCTGGAGAAGAAATTATACACCTTCATCAGCCAATCCACATTGTTTTCTATTCGCCGAAGCAATTTCTCATTGGACCATTTGGAAGTAAACGGACGCAAGATGTACTTAGCATGCACTTTCGTCCACCAGCCGGTTTTAGGAAAGAAATCCACCACCAGCTGACCACCTGGCTTCAGCACCTTGATCAACGCATCGATGGACGCCATGGGGTCGGGGGTGAACTGCAATACCCCAAAGCAAAAAATGTAATCGAAGGAGTTCTCCCCGAAGGGCATCTCGTAGATACTTGCCTGAAACAAGTGCAGTCGATCACTCGGCCCGTTCATACGATAGTTCGCGTTTACTGAGCTGGAGTAATCAAAGCTGTATAGGTTGGCCTCTGTTTCCTTCATCACAACAGAAGTAAATCGTCCGGCCCCACAGCCTGCCTCCAGAACGTTTTTCCCTTTTAGATCCTCCGGATTCCACTGGGTAGCTTTGAAGAAGCGCTCGGTGGTGAGGTCATTGCCAGACAGGCGATCTACCTGTAAGTCTCCAAATTTATTCCACTGGAAACCGAAGTTGTCGGTGTAATTGGATTCAGGGACGAATCTGTATGCACCATCGATAAGATCAAATTTTTCCTGTTCGGCGATCAGCGATGATCCATTTTGCCGCAGTGCGTCCCCAGTCTTAGGGTTAATTAGCTGAATGGCCTGATTCATGCTTTTGACATAGTTTTTATGATTCCTTCTTCCAAAGTAGTCAGCCGTCTGTTCAATAAAACTTTCATCTTAGAAATATCCGGTTTCCTTCTGGTCATATCCCCTTCTTCCAAAGCCGGCAAATGAATGATTTGAGAGTTGGACGCAGTGATGTCAATGATTCTTCTGGCCAGTTCCAAAATGGTCATCTCATCATCAGAGCCCAGATTGATGGTATCATTGACAAATAATTCCTTTTCGATCGCGTTGATGGTGGCCTCCAAATTGTCATCTATGTAACAGAATGTTCGCGTTTGCTGTCCGTCTCCATAAATTGTGATATCTCTCCCGGCCAAGGCAGCTGACAGGAATTTGGAAATAACAAAATCCTCGGATTGAAGGGGTCCATAGGTATTAAAAAACCGAAAGATGGTGTAATTCAATCCGTATTTGGCATGATAGGATCTCAGGAAAGCCTCGCCTACGTTTTTTACGATCGCATATGGCAATCTGGAATTCAAGGGAGTTGTTTCCTCGTGCTGGGGAATTTCAACCGGCTCACCATACACTTCGCTGGACGAGGAGTAGAACAGTCTTTTTACTTTATGTTCCACACAAGCCCGAACGATGTTCTTGATTCCCTCAATGTCATCTAAAACGTCCGTAGGATTTTGCAATGTACGTTGAACGCCCACCACAGCTGCATAATGAAAAACATAGTCGTACATGCGTTTTCCGAAAACTTTCTTCACCCTAACGGGATCGTTCACGTCTCCTGGAATAAAGTCCCAATTTTGGAGGTTCTCATCAGGCAACTTATCCGCCGACCCAGTACTCAGGTCATCAAAGACGGTAACATGGTAACTTGTACTTTCCACCAGTCGTCTGACTAAGGATCCTCCGACATTTCCAGCACCACCGGTGACCAGCACATTCTTCATAAAATAAGATTTTTTACTACACCCAGAAATCGACGACTGAAGAGCAAAGAAACATTCAGCCCAACCCCTTTTCTCAAATAGGCAATACTCATGGATCTATGTTTTTTGGTCATGGCCAGGTGCAATGAAATGTAAAACATGAGTCCTGCTTTTAACTCATGGAAGCGTTCCTCATATTTGTTCGTGAATTGCTCATCCTCTGCAAGGTATTTGATCAGCAGAGAAACACGCTCAATCAATTTATCAGGATTGGTGTCGATCACACTTCTGCCTTCATGATTCAGCACAGTTGATGTAACCGTATTACAATTCAAAAAATCAAATCGGCTGGCCATTCTCATCCACAACTCATAATCTTCGGCAGCAGATAATTTTCTATCCTCGTTAAAGGGGTTTTCTAAGGCAATATCTTTTCGAACAAAAACCCCGTTGCAACTCAGATGATTGCCGTTAATAAGCACATCATTCAATTCGTCTGGTAAGGTATCGACTATACGGATAAGCTCCCCATCAGGATATTTCACATCGTATCCCTGATGAAAAATCTCCGGATTATCCTTTTCTGCAATAAAATTCTTAGCTACCTGCAAGTGATTTGGATAGGCAAAATCATCTGAGTCAAAGAAATTCACATACTCGCCTTTCGCCAGCTTCGCTCCGTAATTACGAGCGGCTCCTCGTTCTCCGTTTTCTTTTTTATGATAGCTTAAGCGAGGATCCCGCATCTCTCCAATCACTTGCTCAGTATCATCAGAGCTCCCATCGTCCACCACAATCACCTCGAAATCATCAAACGATTGATCAAGTAAAGTCTGAATCGTTTTAGGAATAAAATCTCCGCGGTTATACGTAGGAATCACTATAGAAAAGAATGGCGTATTCAAGACGTCAATTTTTGCGTAAAAGTATCTTTTCCAATCGTATAGAGTTGCTTCACCGAATTAATCATTTGATCAATGTCAAAAATCTTTACTGACTGTTTTCCATTCTCTGAAAGTTGTGTTGCAAGCTTGCGATTTTCAAAAAGTTCTAGAATTGCGTTCGCAATTTCCACTGAGCTTTCATAATCCACAACTAAGGAATTCTTCTGGTGTTTTATGAAATCATGTGCTACTCCGGAAATAGTAAGCACTGATGGAATCCCGGCAGCCAATGCTTCAACATACGTCTGCCCAAAGGCCTCCACTTCCGGACCAATTGGCACATGCACAAAGACATCAAGACATTGATAAAGGGCCTGGACATCCTCTTCGAATTCGATTGTTCGCCAATTCTGCTCAGGTAGCTTCTCGAGTTGGCTGTGTAGATAGTCTGAATAGTCGCCTTTAGCATTCGCAAGCAGTAATTGGGCATCAGGAATAGTCGGCAATATTCTTTCGAAAGCCTGAATCACGTATTGTATTCCTTTCAACTCCGTGAAACGACTGATCATACCCACGACGGGCTGTCCATTGATCCCATGCTTTTGACGAACCAATTCGACTCTTTCAGGTGAAACTTCCTGAAACTCCCTCAGATGAAATCCGTGAGGAATGGTCACGACCTTTTCTTCGGGCACTTTCTCCCGATCGATCATTACGCTGCGAACTACCCCCGACACGGCCACTAAATGTGTTGCTTTTTGATTGATCCACTTGTCAATTCTCAATCCTTTGGGATATTGAATATGATGTATCAAAGAATAATGACGCGTATATATTCGCTTTTTGATCCCGGTTAACCAGGCGGCTGTGATCCCTAAATAACCTGCCTCATACAAATGACAATGGACTATCTGTGGTCGGTTTTTGAAGAAGTAATTGATCAACCACACAAAGGTTGTGAGCTTTTGAAGCACTCCCACAATGCCTCTCCTCCGGTAATGGATACCCTCCCGTTGCAGAAAGGACTCGAAAGAAGACGAATGAGGATTAAGCAATATCACGTCCAAATCGTAAGCCTCTTTGAGACCTGATAGAGTCCATTCAAAACCCAGCGATTTCTCCACAGCCGAAATCACGTATGTGACCTTATTGCTCATCGATTTTTAGACTGAAGATATACGCCAGTGAAAATCACATCGTAGGTTCTAAACCGCAGAGCTTTGGGCGCCAGGCGGAAGACATTGAACCGATCGATTAGCCAAAGCCAAAAAGGAGCTGCTGCCAACTGATAAATGAATAATTTGAAGCCCGAACCATTCGGTTGTTCCTGCTTCAAATAATCAGGGTGCTTTTGTTCAAGAATTTTTGTAGCCTGAGCATATTCCTTCAATCGGCCGGCATACGAACGAGCAGATATCTTGTCCAGGTGCCAAGAAATGATCTCAGCATTAAAATAAATTGGCACTCCCTGCTTGAAACATCGAATGGCTAAATCACGATCCTCCGCGTCTGTGAGGGCAGAGTCAAAGCCATCTAATTCGTCAAAAAGCCGTTTTGAAATTGAAAAATTGGCTGCCGTGATGAATGGGCTCTTCAGTCGACCTTCATGGTCCTGCTGAATCTCATGCATCCACTTCCTGCTGCGAGAAGCTTTGTATCGTTGTATGTCCGTTTCCATCTCATCCAAAGATTCAATTTGGCTACCGACCAGCACAGAATTCGGCCTTTGCTTATGATGAGCCAAATGGCTCTCGATAAAGTCTTTCCCCGGCTTCATGTCGTCATCCGCGAACACCAAAATGTCCCCAGTGGCCACTTTTGCACCGGCATTTCGGGTGGCCGCCCTTCCCTGATTCGATTGTTCAATGATCCGGAGAGAGGTGAAGTCTCTTCTGGCCTTTAAAGTGGCAAGGGTATCATCTGTTGAGCCGTCAATGACCAAAATGGTTTCAAAGTCCTTGGTTGATTGATTTGATAAGGCATCCAACGTTCTGTGAATTCGATGTTTGCCATTGTAGGACGGGACGATTACTGAGACAGTCATCATCTTACAAGCGACAATCTAAGTAGCCAAGATGCAACACGGTTTAAGTGTATTGAAATTGCGGAATAATACTTTTTTTGAAAAGCGATGTTGTTCTCGGTCATCCACATCTCCTTCTTTCCGCTACTCGCACCCATGTAATGCACGACCTGAGCGGCCGGCTCATAGCCGATTTCATAACCTAGATTCTTGAACTCCTTGCACCACTGGATATCCTCGGCGTACATAAAAAAATCGTCAGGCAATTTGCCCCCTGGAAGCTCTTTCAGCAATCTAGCCCGAAACATGAAAAACGTCCCCCAGATCCAGTCAGTGGTGGTGGAAGTCCTGTGATCAAAAAAGGCTCCTTTTAGAACCTCAGCTCGCTTATCCGGACTCCAGAATTTCTGTATCCGAAACAGCTCGATCAGCGTATATTTCAATTCAGGGAATCGCTGGCACACGTGCTGCAGTCTACCATCCGGATACTCCAGACGCGCCGATGCAACCGCCATACTTCTATTCGATACCAAATAATTATAGACAATGGAGATCGCATCATTTTTTAAAACCGTATCACTGTTGAGTAGAAGAATAAATTCGCCCGAAGCATGTTGAATTCCCAGGTTATTGCCTTTGGCAAAGCCGAGGTTTTCGGTGCTTTGAATAAATTCATCTGCGTGGCTTTCAAGTTCTGTGGCATCCTGGGAAGAGGCATTGTCTACCACAATGATTTCATACGTTACCTCCTTAGTTAGTTGTCTTATCGATGCAATACTCGCCTTGGTTAGCTGAAGGGTATTGTAGTTGACAATGATGACCGAAACGTCCATTCTCTATTGCCTCAGGACGCGCTTGAATAAATGCTTTACGCGTGCCACATTCCGATTGTTCTGAATGCGGAGTTGAGCTGAGGAAAGAGGAAACTCAGGTGGGTCAAAATTCTCCAGAAATTCATCGATGTTCTTGCCGGGTAGATAGGAGAGTGCAGGCCATTCTTCAGGTTTGGCCGGATGAATGTTTTTTGCTATATGATAATTGGATTCATTCAGGTTTTTCCATTTATCAAAATACTCCTTTCGTGCAGCTTCAGCCTCCAGTTCTTCTGCGGAATGTCCCCAATTATTCAGTTTGAACCAAAGCTGCTTTTCTGTGCGTGCCCAGGTTTCATGAATCATGTAATAAGGGGACATTTTATTGAAAAACCCATTATGTCGGGCTCTTTCATAATTAGGCCGGGTTGTCGCCACAGGGGTCACTTCGGGCATTCGGTCTTTAAAATCAACATACAAATACCCGCCATCAAGTTTCTTGAAAAGAGGTATCCAGTTTGCGCAAACATTGCATGGGTGCTCGTCACCTGTTGGATTGGGATTGATCAATTTTAAGAATTCGGTGAATCCTTTGAAGTCTAAGAAATACTCGTCCGCATCCACTTGCAAGTGCCAACCTCCCGCTCCCATCCTATTGGCAATCATAGTTCGGTGACGATTGCCATTTTCTCTTGAGTTAAGGCCCTCAATGGAAAATTCATCTTCATAAATGTCTATTTTACTATCGACATCAATGGAACGAACAAACGACTGAAATTCCTCCATGTTAAACTCGAAAGGCTGCATTGCCCAGCTCATTCGATAACGATCTAACCCCAAACAAATAACATCCGAAAATTCATAAACTCTGGGCAATGAAGTCCTAAGGAATTCCCAATCGTAGGAGATGCAAAATCCGGTTTTAATCATTTCATAAAACCAAGTCTGGAAAAATAGAATTTAAGAAAAGCACCCGGCCACTTGCGAAGCATTTTGATCATGATCTTGATCATGTCAAAGTACTCGTGCTGAGTGCGCTTCTGATAGCTTAAGAATTTTTGATATTCAAATAAATTTCGACTTAGATGTCGTTCAGCCATTTTGTTTGAGATAATTTGTCCTTTCTGATAGTACCGAAATATTAGGTTCCGAACTTCATACAAGTTTTGCTCGGATTTCCCTTCAGAGATCACTTGGGTTCTGGTGAAATTCTTAGGCCAAATCCGGTGATGATGCATGACTTTATTGAAATAATAGAGGTCATGGTGAGCAGCTATACGGTACCACATCTCAGTATCGCCAGCATCATGTAAAGTAAATGGACCGAGTTCCTTGAATATTTCAAATCGCAAAAGCCCAATGCCCTGTCTGACATATGGATGCGAAAAAATGGACTTTGGGCCAGCTTTGACATAATTCGATAGTTTAATAATACCACATGTATCATTATCCATTGTGGATGAAAGGAGGTCTCCTTTTTCATTAATTTCATCAAACCCCGAACACACCAATCCAACTTTTTCATCTGCTTCGAGAACATCAACACAGTCGTGAAGAAATTCAGGTTCCCAAAGATCATCGGCATCCAACTTCCCCCAATATTCACCATCACATAAGGTGATACCATGGTTCCAGTTCGGCATCATCCCCAGATTTCTTTCATTTCGATAAAGCCTTATGCGATCGTCTTGTTTTGCATAATTCTCACAGATTTGAAACGTTCCATCCGTTGAGCAATCATCAACTATGACCAGTTCAAAGTCAGTATAGGTTTGGTTGAGCACCGACTCTATGGTCTTGCCTATGTATGGTTCGGCGTTATACACCGGAATTAAAACAGAAACTTTAGGCATTCTTTACAGCTTCAACGACTATGGTTTCAACACGATTTGGAACTTCCCCCAGCTCGTGCCAGTGCTGCTCGATGTTCAAGAGGTTTTCGTCATTGCTTTCATTTACCTCTTTCATGCTGAAATCCTGAAATCCTGAATTTTCCAAGAGAGATTTAAGTGTACTCTCAGTGTGTAAAAACTTGTGATGAAAGCTGTAAAAGAGTTTGTTCAGCACAAAAGTAGGGTTCTCTGGTAATTGAAACCGATCCGAATAATGTTGAATATAAGTTTTATTTACAGGATTATTTGGATTCAAAACCACCTCACAAAGTCGTTCCAAATTGGGTGTGGCTATGCGGATTTTACCTCCGGGTTTGAGCACCCTGAAGCACTCTTTGAGCATGAAATGTGCGTCCTCGTATGAAATATGCTCAATCATATGCTCTGAGAAAATGTAATCCATTGATTGGTCTGGAAATGGAAACTTTTGAGTAGCATCCATATACACCACATGGTCTTCCTTGGGTTCTATGTCTACATTGAGCCAGCCTTCAATAGAGTTGGACTGTGCTCCGATTTGGAGTTTTCTCACAGTGTGTCCACTCAGATACTTCTCAATCTTTGATCGTCTCTGACTCTTATGATAGGATAAGTTTTTGGATTCTGGGGTAACTCCAAAAATTTTTAAAATTCCCCAATAGATCCGTCTTAAGAAACCCTGTTTTCTGAAGTTGTTGATCGTGAACTTAACCCGCATACGTTTCTTTTGGATAAGGATTTCGGTAATGGTCTATGTCTGAGTTATGAGGACAGTATGCTTCATCAAACGCACATAGCTTTCCCCAATACCCTTCGGTCCCGTAATAGGTCTGATCAACAGGTATCGTCTGTAATTCATCTCTTAGCAAATTCAAGTTGACAGAAACGAAAGTCCCGCGAAACCAAAAATCAGAAAGAGCATAGGCATATTTCCTCTCACCCAAGTCCTCGGAATACTTACAAAGGTTTACCCCAAATAACTTATATCCTTTTTCAAATGCCTCTTTTGTTAAATCAAATCGTTTCAGCACGAAGTGAGACATTAATCTGCGCCAATCAGCAACATTTTCATTGCTTGGCTTAGTCACCCCTTTGCTGTGTATGTACGTAAGTATATCGAACTTGTCAAGCCGTGTGCCTCTAAGCATTTTTTGCAATCCTCTCGATTCTCCTACGGACGCATGGTTGGTGGAAACAATTATTCGATCTACTCTGGTGTTGAATCTAAAATACCAATACGCTGATATGAGTGACAGGGTATTTCGCCAATCGAACGATAGGTGAATAACAATAGACTCGTGAGGTGCTGTAATAATTACCTCCTCTGAAATTTTCTTCCAGTTATTTATCAGGTAAACGTTATAGAGTAAAACTGCTCTCATAAAAACACTTGAGAATTAATAAATCCTTTTTTTAACCATTGTTGGTTTTATCCTCTCTTGAACGAGATAGAGTCCTATTAAAAACAATGGAATGAGAGGGATGCGGTACCTAACGAGCGAACCGAAGTTGTAAGTTGCCAAACCAATGGCAAAGGCAAACACGATTGCAAAAATGAAACAAAAGCCGATGATTGGATCACTTACAGCCTCCCGGAAAAAGTTGAAAAATCCAGTTTTAAAAAACGTATGAAATAGAATAAATAAAATGAAGGTTCCCTCAATGGCTGACATCAGCATGACGACATTTCGCACTTCCCATAAGAAGGGTCGGAACAGGCCTGTGGTGGTGGCCAATGGAGCTTTTTGAATCAGTCCAACTGGTGAGTAATCTACCTCTCCAAGTGAATACACCGAGCCTTGCTCCTTTTCTCCAACAAATTCGAGCCATTCAGCAGTCGTTGATGCAGTATATGTCAGATTTTCTACATTGTAGCGCTGGTTTTGCTCTCCAATGCGGATGAGTGCATAGGTTCCTCCAAATCCTACCAAGGCAAGAATAAAGGGTAACATGAGAATTCGCAATGCCAGGTTTTTGATGCTCACAAAACGCTTATACCCCATCAAGAAGATCAATGCCGGAATCAAGCACATCAGGATGTACACCTTCACCACCATGAGGATGTAAAAGGAAATAATCAGGATGATGACATTTAGTAGCGTATACCTTCGGTGGAAATACATTTCGAATACGCCGTAAATCAACCAGCCCATTGCAGATATGGTCAACGAGTCCTTGAGTATCCCAGATCCCCAAAACCACAGAGAGGGGATATACAGACAGGCAATGGCAAAGGGCAAAGCCATCTTGGGGTAAAGTTTGCAAAACGTATGGTATAAGGCCCAAACACCCGTAAAGCTGATCACACCAAAGAGTAGTGCCGTGGCATAATAGGACTTCAGTGTAAACACTCCGAAAAAGCCTACAAACCGAGCCACGAAATAGGTGGGAGGATCGAAGTAGGTGAATATCCGGCTGGTGTAGGCATACAGCTCGGGTGCCTCTGAGACCGGGAAGAATACCAGCTGAAACCATGCTCCCGGATCGGAAAATATTACATCAGTCACATACCTTCCCGGATAGAAGTAATAGCCAAAGGTGTCCCCACCGTACCCATAGTAGAACTCATAGACTAAGCCAAGACTAATCGCTCCCAGCAGCTTCAACATAAGCGCTGGCATAAAATGCTTCCTGGTAGCAGGGGTCAAGAATCGGCCTTTGAAGATGTTGGCCAGTATCAATATGACCAGTAAGTAGAAAAAGGCCATTATGGGTTCTAGTGGATTCAACTAACTAATTCCCTAAACTCTCTAATCGTCCGTTCCAATCCCTCCTCCAATGATATGCTTGCCTTCCACCCCAAATCCGTCAGCTTCCTTACGTCCATGAGTTTTCTAGGGGTCCCGTCTGGTTTGCTGTGGTCAAAGGTGAGGGTACCTTCAAAACCCACTTGGGTTTTAATCAATCCGGCCAGATCGGCAATGGACAAATCCTCTCCTGCGCCCACATTTACAAAGCCTTCTTCATCATAATTCTCCATCAGGAACAAGCAGGCATCTGCCAGGTCATCCACGTGCAGGAATTCTCGCTTGGGTGATCCGGATCCCCAGATTTCTACTGATGGAAGTTCCTTCTCTTTGGCCTCTACAAACTTCCTGATCAATGCCGGAAGGACGTGGGAGTTTTCTGGGTGGTAATTGTCGTTGATGCCGTATAGGTTGGTGGGCATGGCGGAGATGAAGTTGCAGCCATACTGCCGGCGGTAGCTCTCGCACATCTTTATCCCAGCAATCTTGGCGATGGCGTAAGGTTCGTTAGTGGGCTCCAGTTCGCCAGTGAGCAGTGCCTCTTCCTTTAAAGGTTGGGGAGCCAGTTTAGGATAAATGCAGGAAGACCCCAGGAAGAGCAATTTCTTTACTTCGTTTACATACGACTGATGGATCACATTGTTTTGGATCATCAGGTTGTCATAGAGAAATTCAGCTCGATACACGTTGTTGGCATGAATGCCGCCTACTTTGGCTGCCGCGAGGAAGACGTAATCGGGTTCTTCGTCAGCAAAGAATTCCTGCACAGCCTGCTGATTTTTGAGGTCCAGCTCTTTGGACGTTCGACCGATGAGGTTGGTAAACCCCTCTTTTTCCAGCCGTCTCCAGATGGCCGAGCCTACCATCCCACGATGACCAGCGATGTATATTTTATCGGTTTTGTTCATATTCAGCTCAGGCCCTCTTTATTCTAACCTCCGTCACTCCGAGTGTAACGAAGAGTCTGGAGGTGGTTGGTAGGTCTAGAATTGAGATTCTTCACTTCGTTCAGAATTCCGTCCATTTTTATGATCACCCTCTTATTATGTTTACTGATGCATAATGTCATGCCTGTTATACCGTGATGACCAGCGATGTATATTTTATCGGTTTTGTTCATGTTCAGCTCAGGCCCTCTTTATTCTCACCTCCGTCACTCTGAGTGCAACGAAGAGTCTGGAGGTGGTTGGTAGGTCTTGAGTTGAGATTCTTCACTTCGTTCAGAATTCCGTCCATTTTTATGATCACCCTCTTATTATGTTTACCGATGCATATGTCATGCCTGTTATACCGTGATGACCAACGATGTAAATTTTATCGGTTTTGTTCATTTTGCTAGAAATCACCCTGAACTTGTTTCAGGGTCTAGATGCTGAAACAAGTTCAGCATGACTTATCGTATCACTCATGCTGATGCAGAATATCATGCCCGCCATCCCGCAGGTACTTCTGCTTTTCGAAATACTTCAGATCCTCGGCGACCATCTCGGCCACCAATTCTTCCAACGTATGCTCCGGTTCCCAGCCCAGTTTTTCTTTGGCCTTGGATGCATCCCCAATCAACAAATCCACCTCAGTAGGTCTGAAGTATTCGGGATCTATTTTAATCACTTCCTGACCCGGTTTCAATTGGGTGACGGATGATCCTACAGAAACGACCTTACCAATTTCATTCTGTCCTTTTCCAACAAACTCCACTTCAATGCCTGCATTTCTAAAAGCCAGTTGCGCCATGTCCCGCACCGTAGTGGTCACCCCGGTTGCCAACACAAAATCGTCTGGCTCGTCTTGCTGTAGCATCAAGTACATGCCCTTCACATAATCCTTGGCATGACCCCAGTCTCGTTTCGCGTCCAGGTTTCCCAGGAACAAGGTGTCCTGAAGTCCATGTGCAATCTTGGCGGCAGCCCTCGTGATTTTCCGTGTCACAAACGTCTCCCCCCGGATAGGACTCTCGTGGTTGAATAAAATGCCATTGCAGGCGAACATGTTATAAGCTTCCCGATAATTCACCGTAATCCAGTATGAATACAGCTTCGCCACTCCATAGGGTGAGCGCGGGTAAAATGGCGTTTTTTCGTTTTGAGGCACTTCCTGCACGAGCCCATAGAGCTCTGAGGTGGAAGCCTGGTAAAATTTCGTTTTTTCTGTCAACCCCAGTAGCCGAATGGCATCCAGAATTCTCAACGTCCCAATTCCGTCTACATTGGCCGTGTATTCGGGTTCATCAAAACTCACCTTCACGTGAGACATGGCGCCCAGATTGTAAACCTCGTCCGGTTGTACTTCCTGAATGATTCTTGTCAGGTTATTGCTATCCGATAAGTCCCCGTAATGAAGCTGGAATTTGTAATTTTTTTCATGCGGATCCTGGTACAAATGATCGATTCTTTCGGTATTGAAAAGAGAAGATCGACGCTTGATCCCATGTACCTCGTAACCTTGGTTTAGCAACAGCTCCGCCAAGTAAGCCCCATCCTGACCGGTGACTCCTGTGATTAATGCTTTCTTCGACATGTGGCGACAAATTTAGCCATAGACCCTTGGCGAACAACCTAAAATTGAACTCTTTAAAGAGAGAATTGTATTTCAAAATCATTCCTTGCTAACATTGCTCAAAGTGAAAAAACGGATTCTTTTTTTGGTGCTTCACAGGAAAGACCGCTCTCCTGGCCAACGCTATCGGCATGAGCAATACATCCGGCATCTGGAGGCGGCAGGGTTCGAATGCGAGTTTTCTCCCATGCTAAGTGAAAAAGACGATCGCATCTTTTATGCACCTGGACACTATTTTCAAAAAATATTTATTGGACTGAAATGCCTTTTCCAGCGACTCAAAGACGCGCGCAGGGCCAGACACTTCCAGTTTACCTACATCTATCGGGATGCCTTCTTTTTTGGAACCTTCATTGAACGGCAGATAAAGAAGTCCGGCACCAAAATCATCTACGATTTTGATGACGCCATTTGGCTGGAGGACCTAAATCCCAATCAGGGAATTTTCAATAAACTCAAAACGCCAGGGAAGGTCTCGAAGTTGATTGAGCTCTCACACCGAACGATGGTCGGCAATGAATACCTGGCATCATACGCACAGCAGTTCAACGAAAACATTTCCATCATACCAAGTACGGTCGATTTTGACAAATATGTTTCGCCTAGAAAGCCAAAGTCAGATCTCATTTGCATTGGCTGGACCGGAAGTTTCTCCACGCTGAAACACTTCGAATCGGTCATCGAAGCTCTTCAAGGAATTCATCGGCAATTCAAGGAAAAAGTAAAATTCAAGGTGATCGGTGTGCCTGAATACCGAACGGACAAAATTCCGATCCAAAGCATACCATGGAGTAGTGAGTCCGAAGTTGAAGATCTGGCAGAATTAGACATTGGTATCATGCCACTCCCGGACAATGAATGGACTCGTGGCAAGTGCGCCATGAAGGGTCTCCAATACATGGCCCTCGGCATACCCACGATCATGTCGCCTGTTGGTATCAACAAGGAAATAATTCATGAGGGTGAGAATGGCATGCTTGCTGAGACCACAGATGAGTGGGTGGAAAAACTTTCTCGATTAATTGAAGATTCAGCTTTGAGGGAGAAGCTGGGCAAAAGCGGAAAGCAAACTGTTCTTGAAAATTTTTCAGTTCAAGCGAACAAGGACAAATGGCTGGAGGCCTTTTCCTGAAGATTAAAACGAGACTCTTCGTTGCACTCAGAGGGACGATGCGGAAAGCGGCAGCACGCTTCTGTACCACCACGTCACTCTGAACATAGTGAAGAGTCTCCTTCGACCCGGTTCAACTTTTGGTCACCTAATGATTGCATTTCCGAAGCAATAGAAAATCAATTAGACTCTTCGTTACACTCAGAGTAACGCCATGGTGAGGGTTTGGCTGCTACTATCCCGCCTCTCTGAACGTAGTGAAGAGTCTCCCCAAGACTATTTTACCTGCACCACCCACGTCACTCTGAACGTAGTGAAGAGTCTCATTCGACCCGGTTCAACTTTTGGTAACCTATGATTGCATTTCCGAAGCAATGAAAATCAATTAGACTCTTCGTTGCACTCAGAGTAACGCCATGATGAGGTTTTGGCTGCTACCATCTCGCCTCTCTGAACGTAGTGAAGAGTCTCAAGTCTCGACTCGTTTGATTGCGCAAATCCTACCAACGCAATATCTCTTCATACAAATCTTTTCGATCCGGATTGACTTGATCAATCAACTGATCTTTTCTCGTTCTTATCCAACCCTTAAGCTCTTTTTCCCTGGCTATTGCTTCGACTATGGAATGGAAATTTTCGAAATAGACGAGCTTATGGCACTTGTATCGTGATGTAAAACTTTCTGGGTAATGATGAGCTTTATGCTGATTTACCCTAGATGGTAAATCAGATGTAACACCGATATAGAGTGTGGAATTGCTTTTATTGGACATGATGTAAACTGATCCACCTCGTTCCATTCGTCAAAAATATTCTAAATAACTAATCTAAGAATTGTCCGATCATTGCTCGAAAAGTGAAAAAGAGACTCTTCGTTTCACTCAGAGGGACGATGAGCAGAATGGCGACCTACCCTCTCCGCCTTTTGCCACCACGTCCCTCTGAACGTAGTGAAGAGTCTCATTCGACCCGGTTCAACTTTTGCTAACCTATGAATGCATTTCCGCAGCAATAGAAAATCAATTAGACTCTTCGTTGCACTCGGAGTAACGCCATGGTGCGGTTTTGGCTGGCTACCATCCCGCCTCTCTGAACGTAGTGAAGAGTCTCCTCAAGACTATTTTACCTACACCACCACGTCACTCTGAACGTAGTGAAGAGTCTCTTTCGACCCGGTGCAACTTTTGGCAACCTATGATTGCATTTCCGAAGCAATGAAAATCAATTAGACTCTTCGTTGCACTCAGAGTAACGCCATGGTGAGGTTTTGTCTGCTACCATGCCGCCTCTCTGAACGTAGTGAAGAGTCTCGCCAAGACTGTTTAATTGTACCACTACGTCACGCTGAACGTAGTGAGAGTCTCAAGTCTGATTCTTAGGAGCTTCTCTATCAAAGGATCGCTATCATTGCATCATGTGTGGGATCACCGGTTTTTATTCATTTCAGAAAGCAGGTCATGAGCTATCTGATTCGCTGAGAAGAGCCACCGTCAATCTTGCCAAACGAGGACCCGATCATCAATCCCACACGATTCAAGGAAACGTCGGACTGGGGCACACGAGGTTATCCATTCTTGATACGTCGGAATTGGCCCATCAACCAATGACCGATGCTACGGGTCGGTATACATTGATCTTCAACGGAGAAATCTACAACTATCGTGAGCTGAAAAAGTCACTTCCTGATGTCTCCTTGAAGTCTTCCGGTGACACAGAAGTGCTTCTTCATCTTTTGATAAAAGAAGGAGCTCATTGCCTGCCAAAGCTTAACGGATTTTTTGTCTTTGCTTTTTATGACAAAAAGGAAAAATCTCTGCTTTTAGCCAGAGACCAAATGGGCATCAAGCCACTGCACTACTTCTCGTCCGAGGAATTTTTTGCCTTTGGATCTGAGATGAAGGCCTTGATGGAGTTTCCATTCGCGAGGGAAATCGATCAAAATTCTCTTTACTGGTACCTAAAACTCAACTACCTGCCCGGTACCATGAGCATGCCCAAGGGAGTGAAAAAATTGCCGCCGGGACATTTCATGAAATTAAGTGATGAGGGTCTGGAAATAGAGAGTTTTTTGTCCGCTGATGAATTTGCAAATCTGAATGAAAATTATGGCACTACTCAAGATCAACTCGTCTCAAAACTAGAATCTGCGGTCCAGAAACGTTTGATCTCAGATGTCCCACTCGGCTCTTTTCTCAGTGGGGGAACTGACTCATCAGCCATTGTCGCGCTGGCTAGCCGGCATCATGAGAAATTGAGTACGTTCTCGATTGGTTATTCCGATCACCCGTTCTTTGATGAGACGCACTTTGCCGAATTAGTTGCTAAAAAATTTGGAACTAATCACACGACATTCAAGCTCACCAATGATGACTTGCTCGGTGATTTGGAAAACATCCTAGACTACATCGATGAACCGTTTGCCGATTCATCAGCCATTCCGACGTACATTTTGTCAAAGCATGTTCGAGAGCATGTGACGGTTGCTCTTTCCGGAGATGGGGCGGACGAACTCTTCGGAGGGTACTACAAGCATCAGGCATTGGCTCGAGCTTTAGATCCAAGTATGACCGACATGCTGATCAAATGGTCTCACCCAATTATTTCTTCTTTGCCTCAATCGAGATCCGGAGTTTTCCCGAATCTGGTTCGTCGCTTGTCCAAGTTTGGAGGTCTACAGAAACTCGATCTTTCTGAACGATATTGGTTCCTTGCTTCCTTGACAAATGACCCGAGCCATCTCTTAACATCTGGAATTTCGGATTCTCAAATTCAGGACTTTAAGGACAGCTTTATTTCTAAAAATCCTACCCTTACCGACTATCTAAAAGCAGATCAACAGATTGTTTTGTCGGGGGACATGCTTACCAAAGTTGACCTAATGTCTATGGCTAATAGCCTGGAAGTCCGGGTGCCTTTTCTGGATAAAGACGTTGTGAGTTTTGCCAACAATCTTCCCGCAGCTTTCAAAGTCAATCGAAAAGGAAGGAAACGAATTGTTCAGGACGCCTTCAAGGAAATCTTACCTCGAGAATTGTACGAAAGACCAAAAAAAGGATTTGAGGTGCCTCTCCTTCATTGGATGCAAAATGAGCTTTTGACTGAATTGGACAAGGTTCTTTTCGACGAAGAGTACCTTGAAAATCAAGGCATTTTCAATACCAATCAGGTGCTGAGTCTCCGAACCAAATTACTTTCCCGGAATCCGGGAGATGTTCATGGAATTATCTGGGCGCTGTTTGTTTTCCAGCGTTGGTATAAAAACCATTTAGATCAATAAGTCGAAACGCTTGCCTACTTCGGTGGCGTCATCATAGCCGGCATCATGGTGACGGTAAATTCCCATGGCGGGATCGTTGTGAAGAACTCGCCTCAAACATCTTTCTGCCCGCTCCGTTCCATCCACCAACACGACCATTCCCGCATGCTGCGAGTAGCCCATTCCCACGCCTCCTCCATGATGAAAAGACACCCAGGTTGCGCCTCCACTGGCATTGGAAAGCAAATTCAAAAGTGGCCAATCGGAAACCGCATCGGATCCGTCTTTCATCCCCTCCGTCTCGCGGTTCGGTGAGGCTACTGATCCGCAATCCAAATGATCCCGACCGATGACAATCGGCGCACTAACTTTTCCGCTCTTTACCAGGTCGTTGAAGATCAATCCGGCTTTTTCTCGCTCACCCATGCCCAGCCAGCAAATCCGACAAGGCAATCCCTGGAAGGCAATTTTTTCTTTGGCCTGCACCAGCCAATTTTTCAAATGTTCGTTTTCAGGAAAAGCTTCAATCAACGCCTGATCCGTGGCATAGATGTCCTCTGGATCTCCAGACAAGGCTGCCCATCGAAACGGTCCCTTGCCCTCGCAGAAAAGCGGACGGATATACTCCGGCACGAACCCTTTGAAGTCAAAAGCATTCGGCTCTCCTCCCTGCACTGCAAACTCTCGGAGATTATTTCCATAGTCAAAAGTGATGCTTCCTTTTTTCTGCATTTCCAGCATCAACCCAACATGGCGCGCCATACTCTTCAGACTGAGGCCTTTGTATTTTACGGCATCCGATTTTCTAAGTGCGGTAGCTTCTGCAAACGTCATCCCATTTGGAACATACCCGAAAACCGGGTCGTGGGCAGAGGTCTGATCCGTCAACACATCCGGGATAATTTCGTCTTCCAGCAACCGTTGCAACATGTCACCTGCATCACTCACCAATCCGATCGAAATGTTTTCTCCAGCCGCCTTGGCCTTTAACGCCCAATCACGTGCCTCCACGTAGTTGTCGGTCATCTTGTCGATGTAGCGGGTTTGGAGTCGCTTCTCGATTCGTTGCGGATCAACATCTGCTCCGAGAAAAGTCGCGCCGGCCATGATAGCGGCCAAAGGTTGTGCTCCTCCCATCCCGCCAAGCCCGGCGGTGACCAGAAGTTGCCCTTTCAAAGTTCCACCAAAGTGCTGTTTTGCACACTCTGCAAACGTCTCATACGTTCCTTGAAGAATTCCCTGTGAACCAATGTAAATCCAGCTACCGGCGGTCATTTGGCCATACATCATCAGGCCTTTAGCCTTGAGTTCTTCAAAATGCTCCCAATTGGCCCATGCCGGAACAAGATTCGAATTGGCAATCAAAACGCGAGGTGCCTCAGGATGAGTCCTCACCTTTCCGACAGGTTTTCCGGATTGCACCAGCAAGCTCTCGTCTTCCTCCAATGTCAGCAATTGCTCGATAATTTTTTCCAAAGACTCCCGATTTCGGGCAGCCTGACCGGTTCCTCCGTAAACAACCAGTTCGCTCGGATCTTCAGCCACCTCATCGTCCAGATTATTCAGCAGCATCCGAAGAGGAGCTTCGGTTTGCCAGGATTTGGCATGTAGTTGACCGCCTGTCGGGGATTTATAATTGGGGTGTTTGGCGTATTGCTCAATAAATTCCGAAAAGTTCATCTAAAGGTCCGTTTAGGTTCATGTTGTTTTCTTGGGCCACTTGATTGGCCACTACTTTCAGTTGCTTCGAGGCGATTAATTTTTGCGCTTTTTGTAAATCATCCGCGAAAACTCGATCCTCTTCCGCGTGATCAATCTCCGCCCTGATTCTTTCGTGACAGGCGTCCAAAATCATCCCTGATTTCATCGGTCGTCGATAGTCAAAAGCCTGAGCTGCGCAAACCAGCTCCACTGCCTGGATGTACTCCAAATTATCAATCACCTCATTCAATTTGCGGCCACTGATCGAGCCCATGCTCACATGATCTTCCTGCCCCTTGGAGGTCGGAATGCTGTCCAAGCTTGCGGGATGCGAGATCGATTTGTTTTCGCTGGCCAGTGCCGCCGAGGTGTACTGTGGGATCATGAAACCGGAATTTATTCCCGTGTTCGTCATCAATAAGGTTGGCAAACCGGCTTCTCCTTCTAACAGCAGATAAGATCTCCTGTCCGAGATGTTTCCCAATTCAGCCGCTGCGATCGTGGCATAATCCAGCGCCATAGCCAGCAACTGACCATGGAAGTTGCCCCCGCTTATTGTTTTGTCTTTGTTGATGATGATGGGATTATCGGTCACCGAATTCAACTCCGTTTCTACCAATTCCTTCAAATGCAGCCATGCGTTTCGAGACGCACCGTGCACCTGAGGCATGCAGCGAATGGAGTACGGATCTTGCACACGTCCGCAATCCGCGTGTGAGGCTACCATCTCAGAATTTTGCAAAAGCCTTCTTAGCCGATGAGCCACTAGCTGAGATCCCTGGAAAGGTCGGATTTCATGCAATTTCTCATCGAACGGAGAAGCTGAGCCGAGTAAACCCTCCAAAGACATGGCGCCAATAATATCCGCCGTATCCAGACAATTGGCCAGTCGGTCTACGCCCCAAACGCCATATGATAAAATGAACTGAGTGCCATTGATAAGTGCCAGCCCTTCCTTCGGGCCAAGGTTCAAAGGATCTTTTCCAGATGTTTTTAATACTTCCCCACCATCTTCTTCTACCCCATTTTTTAAAACTTTCCCCAGGCCAATCAACGGAAGGAAAAGATGAGCTAGTGGAGCCAAATCTCCGGATGCTCCGACGGATCCCTGTTTGGGAACGACCGGGATAAATCCCTCCTCCAGGTGCCATAGGATTCTTTCAAGGACTGAAAATGAAATGCCGGAATAACCAAAACTGAGGGCGTGCAACTTGGTCACAAGCATCAAGCGGGCAATAATTTCAGGAACCGGATCACCGACTCCTACCGAATGACTTCTCAGAATATTGTCTTGCAGTTTTCCGGTCTGTTCTTTTGAGATGACCGTATTACAAAGCGACCCAAATCCAGTATTCACGCCATAGACCACTCGCTCCTCTGCGGCAATTTCCTTAACCACGGAGTTGGACTCATTGATTTGCTTTTTTACCGCATCTGTAAAAACACCTTTCAACTCGCCTTTGGCAAGTTTCAGTGCTTTGCTTGGTGTCAGTTGCTCAGATCCAAAATGGAATTCTTTCATTCGTAGGGCCAGGGTTGTTCATTTTCTGCCCGTTTCTCGTACCACGCTTTTTCAAATTCGAAATACGCCTGGGGAGACATCAAATTCGAAAGCGTGATCAAGGTTTCACGGGCATATTCCGGCAAATTTATATCGATTGCGGACATTGCCTTGGCCTTTAATAAAGGAATTGAATAAGGATTGAATTCCAGCGACTGATCAACCAAGTTGTAAGCGTCAATGTGATTCGTCTTTCCGAGTAATTCTGCTGCCTTTTTGACCACTCTCTCATTGAATGGTTGCTCCATGGCTCGTGAAACCAAAGCGGCGGAATCCAAGGCACCCAAGTCGGGTAATTGAATATTGAGTCCGGTGAACTCGTCTAAACTAATGTTCTGATTTTCGGCGATTTCTACAACCCGATCTAACAGGAGTCTTTGAGATGTTTGTTCGAATTCAGTCATGCGACCTGCTACCTGATTTGGAGAAATCTTCCCCAGATGATAGTACAATTCGTTGAATCTCGCCTCGGCGGAGGTTGCTGAACCAGGAACAAAAACACCCGAAAGTGCTTCCTTAAGAGGACGATAAACCGTGTCTATTTGGATCAATTCATTCAGCTGCAATTCGGCATTTTCGAAATCACCGTATTCCAGAAACGCGACAAGCCGATTGAATCTTGCCGGCTCATGACCCAGGTCAAGTGCGGAGCTGAAGAAATCCCTTGCCTCCCTTGGCGCATGTTGATCCAAGGCCAGAATTCCCATTTCGTTTAGAATTTCCGCCTGTGGTGCTCCCGACTTCCCTACTTGCATTTGATCCAGCATCTGAAACGCCGAGCGCACTTTTCCGGATGCATACAGATTGAGCGCAAAGGCCTTTGACAGCTTCTCCGATATCCCTATTTCCGTTCCAGCAAGAGCTCTCCGTGCCAAATTCTGATAAGCCGTATCTGTGAAAAAATAGAGCCCGTTCAAAGTGAAAGCCTGCTGATGCAGCGGGAATCCTGAGTTAAGCACATTTTCATAATTCGGTTCCAATTCCACCCTTTGCCCTGTTGAGATTAGCGCTGACATGACATTAGTCTGAACGACCAAATTCTCACCTTGAAAATCCGCCTTCGGATCATGATCTTTTAAAGTGCGTAAAGCAGCCAAAGTACCCCATCGATTGGCCTTCAACGCGTCATTCCAGTCCTGACCGCTTTCTACCCCACTAAATGCCTCGTATGCCTGATCCAGCAGATCATTTTTCCAATTGATAATGCCCAAATTGTTTTTCAACTCCGGCTGATTCGGGAATTGGGCCAACCCAGATTCAAGCCTTGCCTTAGCCAAACTCAAGTCTGACGAAGATTGCAGATTGCTGACATTTAAAAGGGCCTGAGGTGAAGGGTGTCTTTGCGCGGCTTTGCCAAAATGATGTCGGGCCAATTCCAGCTTATTTTGATCCAGGTAAATTGTCCCAAGTTGGTAATTCGGATAGTGCGCATTGTACCCGTAGAATTCCGCATTCTGATAATAAGTTATCGCCAAATCAGAGTTTCCCTCGAGCAATTCCTGATCGCCATTTAGGCTATATCGAGCCGACTGAAAGAGATTTAATGCCGCTTGACTTGACAGGAAAAAGAAAGCCGAAATTGCGGCCAACCCAGCCAACCTTGCTGTGGCGTAATGAAACGTTTGAGGCTTAAAAGCCACCTTGTAAACCTGCAATCCTCTGGCCAACGGATCAATGAAATTGACAATGATATAGGCAAGGAAAAAGAACCCAAATGCCAAGTGCGTGTAAACCACCAGGTAATGGACTCCCTCGTAAACTCCATCCAATCCTTGCGCAAACGCCCAGCCGAGGATTGAGAAGGAAATCAACCCCAGACTCAGGAAAATCAAGAAGGCCGGAACAAAGTGAAAATTACCTAACAAACCAACCTTGAATCTTAAGCTCCACATGGCCACCAGTGTCGAGAGAATCATCAAAATAAACGGATCCAAAAAAGTGTAGGTGAAATCAAAGATTCCTGCCTTGTTCAGATAGTAGCCAAGCAGATTGGCCACATAAATCCCGCCCATAATGATCCAATGCGTGTGATTGCTTTGGCTTCCTCTGTTCCTTGTAAGTAAAAAAAGCAGTCCAAAAAGAAACTCCTCTGCGATGATGCACAAAAACAGAAATACCACCAGTGCTAGGGGCAAGATTCCGTTGGCGTAGAAATGCAAAGAAAAATCTGCCAATGATCCGGGCAGAAATATCAGTCCAGCCGAAACAGAAAGTAAAATTCCACCAAGTCTCAAAATGAAAATCGAATGAGCCCTGTAGGCTTGGAAATAATAAGCCGGTCCTACAAGCAAAAGCATCGGGACAATGATTACCAAACGTTCAGCTTCCAGAAATACCTCCAGTCTAAGTTGGATCAAAAAGACAATCAACAATGCTGAAAAAATCAGGAAACCCAGTTGCCTGAAATAGGTCGCACAAGCTGTCAAGACACAAATACCGAAAATCACAAGCAAAAAACTCGCGACTCTCAAGTCCACTAAATTTCTAATCGGTTCCCCGAAAAAAGACTCGGCCAGGGTCACCTTTTCTCCCATAAGTTGAAACTCGAAAGGGCCCTTCTGAAACTGATGAGCAATGAGTTCTTCGAAGGAAGACTCGGTAGACAGGCTCCAGCCTATAGATAAATTATACCCACTGAAGTAGCAAAAAAGCATTCCTAATCCCAGGATGGTGACCAGGAAAATCATAGCTCTCACGGCAGGATGGCGATATTCAGGCATGTTCTGATTGTTTATGAGACCGCAATATTAACGGCTTTCCTGACGGCATGTGCATCAAGACATTGCTGCATTTTGTCATGGACTTCATCCCTCAAACGAGCCACCTCTTCTTCGGATTGTCCTTTTGGATGAACGGGCTCCAGAATGTAAATCGACGACCATCCACCGAAGAAAAGTTGTCGTGGATCATATGGCCAAACTTCCTGATTCCTTGGCATGGCAACCGGCACGATCGGGATTTGCTTTTCCACTGCCAGCCTGAATGCTCCATCCCGGAAAGGTGCCATCTCGGGGTAATTTTGTAAACGAACGCCTCCCTCTGGGAAAAAAGCCATATTGAATCCTGCATCCAGCATCTGCCTCGCCACAGACAATGCATGAGCGCGACTTTTAAAACTCGATCGATCCACAGTGACATGCAGCCGCTTGTACATCCATCCAAACAAAGGGATCTTGGAAATCGAAATTTTACCAAAAAACTTAAAAGAGCCAGCCAACAAACCCATGGCCGGGATATCAAGATAAGAAAAGTGATTGGCGCAATAAATAAACTGCACATTCGGAATGTTTTTTCTTCCCTGAATGATCACGGGGACAAATGCCAGGGCAAAGAAAGCCCAAGCCCATATCCGGTTAAGTCCAAGTGCCCATTTATGCGATTTCAGTGAAATGGATAATGCCAATTGGAACGGAAAGACCACCATGAATAGCACTGCAAAAAGCAGAAGTACATAAATCGAGTACAGACGACCAATTAGAAAATACACACCTCAAATTTAAAATTTTAGTGATTTCTATAATCCAAAAAACGACCTGACTGAAGGAAAACTTATACGAACAACTGTTAGTAAATTTGCAGGCCCATGCCAAAAACAGCAACAACCCCCAAGAACAAATCTCAGTCAAAGGATTGGAAAGACATAGCATACAAAATGCTCGTATCGCGAGCTATGGACGATCTGGAGGAAACCAGATTGGTTCCGGAGAAAAAGGTTCTGTACCAATTCTCAGCGAGAGGTCATGAACTAGGACAACTGATTCTGGCCGATCTTCTGGATCACAAAAAAGATGCGGCAAGTGCATACTACCGCTCCCGTCCACTGATGCTGGGGCTGGGATTAACCATTGAAGACGGACTTTCAGCTCCACTTACGAGATCGGGCGGATACAGCGATGGACGGGATATCGGGGTGGTTTGTAACCTCCCAAAGTCTGACCGTGGATGTGTGGTGCTCCCAATGGCTGGAGATGTGGGGTCGCAATATACTCCTGCTGTTGGGTGGGCTCAAAGCATCAAATATCACAGCGAAACGCTGAAGGACAAGGCCTTTAAAAATTCCATGGTCGCCATTTTGGGTGGTGATGGGTCTGTTGCCACGAATGGGTTTTGGTCGGCGCTCACCATTGCTACTACTCAGAAATTACCTGTGCTTTTCTACATAGAAGACAATGGGTACGGCATATCAGTCACCAGTGAATTTCAAACCCCGGGCGCCAACATCGCCGATAACCTAGCTAGCTTCAAGAACCTGGAGATCTGGCAAGGAAGTGGAACCGATCCCGATGAAGCCAAAAAATTGATGCAAGCCGGATCCAAACATGTTCGCGCAGGAAAGGGACCGGCACTGGTACGCCTGACCGTACCACGACTCAACGGTCACTCCTATCAGGACAATCAGGCGTATAAACCTGAAGATCTGGTTGAAAAGGAAAAGGCTAATGACCCATTGATTTCTGTTCAGGAATTTTTTGAAAAGAAAGAATGGAATGCGTTGAAAAAGAAAGCCGAACAAGATGTTGAGAAAGCTTTGGAAGCAGCACTAAAAAGAGAAAAGCCGGATACTTCCAAAGTGATGAAATATGTCTTCTCTGAAGATGAAGTTCAGGACATTGGAGGATTAAGGCCGGCCGGACATACATTTCCGGATAGCAGCGAAGAACCTACTCCCGAAAAGCAGCGAATCAACATTGGCGAGGCTATCAATCGAGCACTGGACTATGAACTTGAAACAAACCCAAAACTTTTGGTTTTTGGTGAGGACGTGGGCATGAAAGGTGGCGTGCATGCCGTGACCATGGGGCTCCAAACTAAATATGGTGAAGATCGAGTATTTGACACAAGCTTGTCGGAAGAGGGAATCATCGGACGGGCAGTGGGCATGGCTATGGCCGGACTAATGCCGGTCGCAGAAATTCAGTTCAGAAAATACGCCGATCCAGCCATGGAGCAGTTGAATAACTGTGGCACCACTCGCTGGAGAACTGCCAACAGGTTTGCCGCGCCGATCGTGGTTCGGATGCCGGGTGGATTTGCGAAAGTTGGTGATCCGTGGCACTCTGTGACCAATGAGGTCATGTTTGCACATGCCATCGGCTGGCAAGTCGCCTTCCCGAGCAATGCGCAGGATGCTGTCGGATTACTTCGCTCTGCCATGCGATCGGACAATCCAACCATATTCTTTGAACACAGAAACCTGAACGATAACAGATACGCGCGCAGACCTTACCCGGGTGATCAATTTATCGTGCCATTTGGTAAAGCCAATCTTTTAAAGGAGGGGAATGACATTACAATTGTCACATGGGGTGCTATGTGCGAGCGCTGCGAACAGGCGGTGGATGCTTCGGGAGTTTCGGCAGACGTGCTGGATTTAAGAACCATCATGCCTTGGGATAGGGAAGCCGTATTGAACTCCGTGAAGAAAACCAACAAATGCCTGATCGTCCATGAGGACGCAATGACAGCAGGATTTGGCGCGGAAATAGCCGCTAATTTGGCATCCGAGTGTTTTACTTATTTGGATGCGCCGATAGAAAGACTGGCCATGCCGGATATTCCTTTGCCACACAATGTGCCCTTGATGGAATCCGTGGTGCCGAGTGTTGAGATGATCAGCGAAAAGGTGAAGATGCTGATCAATTTTTAAGCAGGATCAGACAAGGTAATCCTTCAGAATCCCAACGAATTCTTCCATCTCATTTGGTTTTCCCAGACTTACTCGGATATGATCATGCATGTCCGGCCATTTGGTAATAAGGACTCCTCGCTTCTCAAGTTTCTGGACTACATTTTTCTGAAAACGATTATCCCTGAGTCGGACGAAATTAGTCGATGAAGGATTGAAGGACACATCCCATTCCTCGAAAGCACGATATAAAACCCGTCGGGAGGCTTCATTATTTGCGAGGCAATTTTTCAAAAAAGTCTCATCATCGAGCGCCGCTTCAGCGGCCACTAATGGCGGCCATCCAGTGGACATTTCAAAGCCCAAATGTCTATTCCTAAGAGCGCGTATATTCTCAGGATTTGAAATGGCATATCCGATCCGTAATCCAGCCAATCCGTAAGCTTTCGAAAATGTACGACAAATAATAAGGTTGGGAAGCTCTCCAACTAAACTGATCATACTACCTGGCAACCCTGGCTTAGAATACTCGATGTAAGCCTCATCCACACAGACCAGAACATTCGATGGAATACTCTTAAGAAAAGATTTTAAATCTGAGGTATTCAATTCTGTCCCGGTGGGATTGTTGGGGTTGCAAACAAAAACCAGTTTCGTATCCCCTTTAATGGCACTTCTTAAACGATCAAGGTGAATTGCATCTTCATCATCCAAATCAACCTTTTCCACATCGGCACCACAGGCCATTCCGAATTGTAAGGCTGTTGGAAAGGTCGGATACGGAGTTAGAATGGAACCCCCTTGCAGAGCTACATGCTGTCCCAGTAAGCTGAGTATTTCTGTAGATCCAGCAGTCAGTAGGATACTTTCCTCCTTCACAGCGTTAAGCTCAGCTAATTTGGTTTTGAGTTTAGCCACTTGCTCATCGGGATATAGATTGGCAAATTTGATAGCTTCTTGTACGGCCTTTACAGAATTTTCCGGTGGCCCGTATGGATTTTCATTCCAATTCAATTTCAAGTTGGCGGCCTGAAATTGCTTACCATTTTCTGCACATCCGAGAGCGCCAGATGTGCCAGCTACAAGCATAGCTGATGAGGCAAGCAGACTTTTTTGAATCCATTCCCGACGATTGATTTTCATGTTGACATTATTAAGTCAATAAAGATAATCTGCCGCATGATCAAACACACGATTCTCATATTTACTGACACATAGTCATTATTAGCTAAGGATAAATTCAGAATGTCAACCATTTACTGCCACAATGGCCGAATAATTCGTTTGGTACAGAATTCTCTTATTGGTCATCGAAACTGAATTAAAAACTTAAAACAATACGACAATGACACTAGTTAAGTACAACCCAGGAACATACAGGCCTACAACATTTAGCAGCCTGTTGGACAAGTTTTTTGACGACACTTTCCAAGGTGGTTTACAGATGGATTTCACTCCATCAGTGGATATCGCAGAGACCGAGAAGGCTTTCGAAATCCAGATTCAACTGCCTGGCGTGAAAAAATCCGATGTGAATATCGAGATCGATAACAACCAATTGGTCGTTAGCGGCGAGCGAAAGTTCGAAAATGAATCCAATGAAAAGAACTACCACTCACGCGAGAGTTATTATGGCAAGTTCAGTAGGTCATTCAGCATGCCAGATATCGTGAACGTTGACAAAATCAACGCGAAACAAGAAGATGGCATTTTGACGATCACCTTGCCAAAAGACGAAAAGAAAACGGCTAAAAAGCTTATCAAAGTAGGATAAGGTAGGGTAGCGATAGAAAAGCGGTTAGCCATCTCGGCTGCCGCTTTTTTTGTTATCAAATGTTAAAGCTGAGGAAATTGGTAGATTTCCTAAACCAAACAGTCCTTAACTTAGTTTAACCAACAAAATAAGACGGAGATGGATAAAGGATTTATAAAGATGTTGATTGCCTCGCTGATTGGAGGAGCGATAGTGGCTGTAGTATTTATTTCTTCCTATAAAATGCCAGAAGAAACTCGCACTTCGGAAACAAGTCCGGTGGCCTTAACAAATTACGTATTTGATTCCACGGATTTTGTCGTTCCTGAAGGATTGAATTTCGTCTTTGCAGCCAAATCCGCTACTCCATCTGTTGTACACATTAGAACAATCTACCGCGATGGAAAAGGAGCCAATAGTCCTTTCAATGAGTTTTTCAAGGAGTATTTCGGTGATCGAGGGAGAAATTACATGGATGTACCCCGTGGTGCCGGATCCGGGGTAATTATGAAATCGGATGGCTTTATTGTCACCAACAATCACGTAGTAGAAGACGCTTCAGAAATTGAAGTTGTCTTGAATGACAATCGGTCTTATAAAGCAGAGGTTATCGGAACGGACCCATCAACCGACATTGCCCTGATCAAGATCGATGAAAAGAATTTAAAGGCCATTAATTACGGTAGCTCCGATGACATCCAGATCGGGGAGTGGGTGTTGGCCATAGGTAATCCTTTTGAGTTCAGGTCCACGGTGACTGCTGGCATTGTGAGTGCGAAAGGCAGAAGCATAAATATTTTAAGGGAGCGCAGTAATTTGAGTATTGAGTCTTTTATCCAAACCGACGCTGCGGTAAATCCAGGGAACAGTGGCGGTGCACTGGTTAATTTGAAAGGAGAGCTCGTGGGAATCAACACGGCCATTGCTTCCCCGACAGGAGCATTTGCCGGGTACTCTTTTGCGGTTCCTGCATCTCTTGTCCAAAAAGTTGTTTCAGATTTGGCTGAATACGGAACGGTGCAGCGAGCACTTCTGGGAATAACAATTCGTGACTTAGATGCATCCCTCGCAGAACAAAATGGTCTGGATTTACTAAAGGGCGTATTTGTTCAGGAGGTAGGTTTTAATAGTGCAGCTGATGAGGCAGGTCTGGAAAACGGAGACGTGATTGTGGCTATTGATGGAAAAAAGGTTAGCTCGGTAGCAGAATTACAGGAACGCGTGGCTCTTAATCGTCCAGGAGACAGAATCAAAGTCACATACATTCGAAATGGAAAGACAAAAGAATCATATGCTACGCTCCAAAATAACTACGGCACAACCAATGTCGTGGAAGTGAACAATACTTTCTCGAGTGATGGAGCCGTTTTCGAAGATGCAGCTGCCTCACTTCGAAAAGAACTGAGTCTAGATGGGGGAATACAAATCAAAGAACTTGGCAATGGAGCCTGGAAAGAAGCCGGCATCAGAGAAGGTTTTGTCATTACTCGAATCAATAGAACTCCAGTTAATGATTTGGATGAATTTGTCAGGTTGATAAATGCGATCAGTGACGATGGGATTTTGATTGCTGGTTATTACCCGGATGGGGATAAGGCTTACTATGGAGTGGAACTACAATAGTCGTTGAGCCTCACACCAGCAGGGCTTTTTTAATCCCACTTCCCAAAAATCTTATTCCCAGGGTCGCTCAATCTTTGGGAGTAAAAGAATTCTTCTAGTCCTGAGATCAGTTCATCAACGGATATTAGTGAGTCACCGTTTTGATCCAAACCGTCAAAACTCTCACGAGAATCCATGCCGTTGATGTTATATACACTCCACATATTCTGATACTCTTTGGGAGAAATGAACCGGTCATTGTTCAGATCAAAAAGGGCGAAAACGTGGTAATTTGTACGGTGAATGAAGTGATGAAGTAAACCCGACTTTGGAGATTTATTCAGCTCCCTCTCAAAGAATTTTATCCAATTCCACAAATCAATGGACATATCCGGATTCTCCGTATCTATTAAAAATTGAACAAAGAGTCGGTTAGCCTTAATTAGAATGAGCTTTGCTGCTCGTGATTCAGGGGGTAATTCCAGTTGTCTGATGATTTCTTCCGCAACATTCACGAAATCGTCCAACTGTAGCCTTCCGTTCTTATTAACGTCCAGCACACTGAACAGATGCATGACCTTTTGCTTCTGTAATTCGGAGAACATTCGGGTGGTTTATAACTTTTGAAGTTAAGAATTTGAAATCATTTTTACCCACCATTTGATTGATTAGCTTTGCGGAATTGTAAAAAAACTTCCCAAAAATGTCCAAAAACATCCCCCAAATACTCAAAAACCTAGGCGTTGAGGCCAAAAACTCTGGCGCTTCTACTGGTAATAGCTGGATAGAAACCACAGGTTCGGAGCTCATTTCATCATCTCCCGTTGATGGAAATGAAATTGCCAGTGTGCACATGGCGACCGGCGCTGAATATGATAAAGTAGTCGAAATTGCGCAGGCAGCTTTCAAAGATTGGCGACTTATGCCAGCCCCCCAAAGAGGAGAAATCGTGCGCCAGTTTGGCGAGGAATTAAGAAAACACAAAGATGATTTGGGCGCATTGGTTTCCTATGAGATGGGGAAATCCCTGCAAGAAGGTCTTGGCGAAGTTCAGGAAATGATCGACATCTGCGACTTTGCGGTCGGTCTGTCAAGACAACTTTATGGATTGACTATGCATTCGGAAAGAGCCTCTCATAGAATGTATGAGCAGTATCATCCGCTAGGTGTAGTCGGCATCATCTCAGCCTTCAATTTCCCAGTGGCCGTATGGGCGTGGAACACGGCGCTGGCCTGGGTCTGTGGAGATGTATGTGTTTGGAAACCATCAGAAAAAACCCCCATCACCGCTGTTGCTTGTCAGAAGATCATTGCCAAAGTACTGGCTGACAACAAACTTCCGGAAGGAATCAGTGGGTTGGTCATTGGTGATGCTGAAGTTGGAAAACAAATGGCCAACGACAAAAGAGTGCCTCTTGTCTCCGCCACCGGATCAACCAGAATGGGGAAATCAGTAGGAGAGGCCGTCGGACGAAGGTTGGGTAAAACCATTCTTGAACTTGGAGGCAACAACGCCATCATTATCTCTGAGCATGCTGATTTGAACATCGTAATCCCGGGAGCCGTTTTCGGCGCGGTGGGAACAGCGGGTCAGCGATGTACCTCCACAAGAAGGCTGATTATTCACGAATCCATTTACGAGACAGTGAAAGAGAAAATCGCCAGTGCTTATGGCCAATTGAAAATTGGGGATCCTTTGGATGAAAACAATCACGTGGGACCATTAATTGACCAGGATGCCGTGAAGATGTACGAAGCGGCAATAGAGAAAGTAAAAGCAGAAGGAGGCAAAACAGTCATTGATGGCGAAGTGCTTTCAGGAGCTGGATATGAATCGGGCTGTTACGTGAAGCCCGCCATCTTCGAGGTAAAGAATGATTTTGAGATAGTATGCAACGAGACCTTTGCACCCATCCTCTATTTGATCAAATATTCTACGATTGAAGAGGCCATTGAAATGCAGAACGCCGTTCCTCAGGGACTTTCTTCAGCCATCATGACCACTAATCTTAGAGAATCAGAGTTGTTTCTGTCGCACGCCGGATCGGATTGTGGGATAGCCAATGTGAACATCGGAACTTCCGGTGCAGAAATCGGTGGTGCGTTTGGCGGTGAGAAAGAAACAGGCGGAGGAAGAGAGTCAGGATCCGATGCATGGAAGGCTTATATGCGCAGACAAACCAACACGATCAACTATTCCACCGAATTGCCGCTGGCACAAGGAATCAAGTTTGATCTGGGTTAATCAATCCCCAATAAGAACAAATGCTGCCCAGTAATAAGGTTCGGGATATTCTTCCCGAAGCTCATTCTGGGCAGTTTTGAAAGCAAGTCTTTTGTCCATGTTCCCCGTGAGCCAGTTGCGGTAAAATGAGGTCATCAATTTTTGCGTGGCATCATCAGACACAGTCCAAAGGGACATGAGAACATTACTGGCTCCAGCAGATTGAAAGGCCCACTGCAATCCAAAAACACCTTCACCATTTTGAATGGTACCCAGCCCGGTTTCGCATGCCGACAGTGCAACCAACTCTGTTTCGTCAAGTTCCAGATTCATGGCTTCATAGCTCGTCAAAATTCCATCCCCTCCTTCCGAAATCGCCTGGCGAGCATTTGCAAAAAGAAGTCCAGACCGTAACAGTGGATTTTGATAAACCCGGCTTGTTTCTACGCCCATTACGAGACCATTCTGCTTTGGCCGCTGCTCATCTTTAAGAAAAAATCCGTGCGTTGCGATATGCAGAACCCGTGGATTCGAAATCTCCTTAATACTGGTTTCAGTAGCCTCATTACCCAGTCTCACAGCTGGCTCCAGATTAGCCGATTCCACTATTGACCAAAGATTTTCTACTTCCCGCTTGGTACCTGGCAACTCAGTGATCAGCTCGCCTGAGAAAAATCGTTGCGCCGTGTCAGTGGCCATCTCTCTTCTGATATTGTCCAAGGCCGGAACGTTTTTCGAATTCAAGGAAGCGTTGTAATCGGGATAACCGTACAAGAAAACCTTCTGATTTAGCTTTCTTGTGCGCTTTGGTTTGACCAAATCCCGGGTACTTGTTGTCAACTGAATCTCCAGTTCGTCCTGAAGATATCTATCCTCGATTTTATTATGCAAACCTGCCAAGCTGATGCTGTGATAAACACCATCCCCGGACACATAAACCTTCTTCACACCGTCCGGCAAACGTTCAGCAATTGGCCGCCAGAAAAGGTCATAACTTCTGGCATCATCCAATTTATACTTGATGGCCGCTCTGTAGCCTTTTAGCCAGGGACCTTCCATGAGTTTCCCATTTGGTAAAACCACCAGGTCCGGATTCATTCCAGTCTCTGGGGTAACGATCATTGCCAAATACATGATGGAATCCGTCCATTCTTTATGATGGTATTCAAATCTGACTATTTCGATGGCCGCCTCGTTAGAATGCAATTTTTCTCTGATTTGCTCCCATTTGGTCTGAGTGGTGTCCGAAAGTGAGCCTGCGAGCCACTCCGATTTCGATGAAAGTACGCTCTCCAGATGATTCGCCTTGTTTTCCTCAAATGTCACATCCACTTCCCTGTCTTTGATTTCCCGAGCAGGTAAGGTGTAAATCTTGGCCAGGTACTTCCGCTGTTCCAACCAGTCATCATAGGCCTTTTTCAATGCTGGATCCCTGCTGTTTCTGACCCGATTTCTTATGATCTCAGAACTGTTAAAAAGTAATCCTTTAGTGGCAAGTATCAGGTTTAGGTTTTCACCAAGCAAGGCCGGTTTTTCTTCAAAACGACGAATGGCAAATGAATTGAATATTTCCAGGCTGTTTTCTAACGAGTGGTACATTTCCGCTCGCTCCTTTTCAGAAAGAGAAGTGACTTTTTCGTTGAGGGTTCTAATCAGGTAATTACAAGGCTGAACCAACAGCGGTTCGGCTTTTTCATGCAGTCCCATCGCATCATAAAGCAGGCCCAGATTGAATTTTCCGGTATTATAATTCGGATGGTTTTTCCCAACTTTTCTTTCCAGGATGTTAAGCATCTCCTCGTAATAAGGCTTTGCCCTTTCCAGCTCTTCATTTCGGTAGTACAATACGGCCAGATTGTTAATGGTTGTGGCATAATCTTCGTGAATAGGGCCCAAAGTGCTTCGCTGTTTTTCCTTGATTTCCAGATACATCTTTTCAGCCTTTTTGACAAAGCCAAACGCCTCATAGGTAAACGCCAGATTAGAGGCGGAACGTAGGTAACTGGAGTGATCTTTCCCTAAAGTGCTTGCTTTGATGTCCAGAGCTTCTTTCAGCAATGTCACGGGAAACCTGCCCTGCTCTTTTTCCAGAACCGCTAGATTATTAATTGTAGTTGCCACCTCCGGATGCTTATCCCCGAGGATTCTTCTTTGCAAAGTCAACGCTTTCCGCAATGTGTCACTGGCTTTGGAAAGTAAACCCAGGTCCGAATAGAGATCTCCCAGATTTGCCAATGCCTGGGCATATTCGCGGCTCTCCCCACTCGTCCTTTGGAAAATTTGAACAGCTTCATTAAACTTTTCTTCGGCTTCATTTAGCCTTCCCTGATTCGAATAAAGATGAGCAATGTTATTAATCGCCAACGCGTAAGACTCGCTGTTCACACCAAGGGTTCTTCGTTTGATTTCCAGCGATTCTTCATACAGTTCCAAAGCCTGATCATGATTTCCAACCCTATCATAATAAGACGCGAGATTATTTACGGATGTGGCGTAACTGGGATCATTCGTTCCATGGGTGAGCCGTTTCAATGCCACGGCCTGAATGAGCATTCCTTTGGCCTTCTCATATTTACCCAAATCAGAATATAGGTTTCCAAGGTTACTGAGTGCAATAGCATATTCCTTTGAAGATTTACCTACATACAATCCTGTGACCCTAACATCCTCTTCGTAATACTTGAGGGCTTTCTCGTAATCCCCGATGGCCTTGTAGGCAAAGCCCAGTTTGTTGACATTGTATCTGTATGCTGCTGAACTTCGCCCCAGTTGTTTCAAATAAATCTCATGGAGTTCCTGAAACATTGGTGCGGCCTCTCGGAATCTTTTGAGCTCATGAAATTGAAGAGCCAGCCCTTCTACGGATGCCGCATATTGCAAATGATCCGGCCCAAATACCTTTTCCCTGATTTCGATCGCCTCCCTGAACAGAGATTCAGCTTGATCCCACCTCTTCATTTCTGAATAAAGAGTTGCCAAATTATTGACCGCCAAGGCATAATTCGCGTGTTCCCGGCCTTCTACCTTGGCTCGCAATGCCACCTCTTCCTCAAACAGGGGCTTGCAATTAGTGAATTTTCTGGTGTTGAAATAGTGCATGCCGAGCTTATTGTGGGCCAACAAATAATCGACAGTCTCTTTCCCGAATTTTACTTCCCGTATATTCTTTGCCTGAATCAGTAGAGATACAATTTCATTCTCATCGCCGGTAGCTGCCAGGCAATCCGCCAACCAGATGTTTATACTGGATACGAGCCGAGTGCTTTCACCGGATAAGGATATGGCCGCTTCTCGGCTTTTTCTAAAATGATCTGCAGCATTCCGGTAATCCTGTTTATCAAAAAAATTTCTGGCATTGTCGAAGTGTGTACGCCAGTTTTGGGCCGAGAGCATAGAATAGCCCAAAATGAAGCCCACGAAGAGAATTGCCCTAAAATACCTGAAAGCCCCCATAGCCATCGATTTGTAATAAATTTAGAGTTTATCAACGGTAAACTCAATAATGGTAATATTTAAACATTATTTTGTATTATTCGTATTTATAGGTGTACTTTACCTTTAAGCAACCGAATTATGCCTCATTACGAACAATACATGCCCCGATCAGAAAAGAAGAACTACATCAAAGGTGGGCTTGCTTCTATTCTAGTATTGTTTCTTCTAGGGGGCTTTTTTATAGGTTCTGTTCACCTGGTGGTGTGGCTGTTTGGTTAAACAAGCCTTCTTTGAACCAATCCATCTACTAATTGGTAGAATTTACTCGGCGTAAGCGTGCGCCACTTGTCCAACTCGAGACTGCCACCCATATTGATGTAATAATCCAGATTGAAGAGCTGCATTTCTGACCTCACGTGCTCCGGAAAGTTTACCGCTGCAATCCAGCCATCCTCAACTTCTTCAAACCACTCCTCGTAGTAGCTGTCATCACTTCCGTGGTAATTCATCACGTTCTCACCCAACAAAACAAACTTATTGATCTCTTGATACATCATGTGTTCAAGGATATTTCGCTTGAGGTGCATGATGTCGTTGTTGATGGCATCATTCCATTCTCCAATGAGCTCAATCACCGCGAAACCTGAGTCGTAATCAACGAAAAGCAGCTTAATGTAGAGCGTTTCCGAACCCATAAAATCCCATGCCGGATCTATGTAGTATCCATAAATATTCTCTGAATACTGATCGTAATTATACTCCTTCCCTGCAAATGGTGATTGGTCGTCGTAACTGGAGTTGTAGTATTGATTCCAGCGCTCGAATGGAGTCAGTGTATGCACAAATGCAAAGTTATCCTTAGGATATCAACCTGATTCCTTCCTTCTCAAGTTTTATCAATTTCTTCTTGTAGAGAATCCCCACTGACCGCTTAAAATTCTTCTTGCTCATCTGTAACTGAACCTGAATGTCCTCCGGGGCGCTCTTATCATGTAAGGCCAGATAGCCGTCATTGACTTTGAGCTCATTCAAAATTTGCTGCGCTCCGTCCTCTAGTTGATCAAGACCATGTCGTTGAAGACTCACGTCTATTTTCCCATCCTCACGAATGGTTTTGATATATCCAATTGTGCGGTCACCTTCCATGAGATCTTTAAAGATTTCATTATCATAAATGAGCCCTCTGAAACGGTTGTTAATGATCACGTTAATCCCCAGATCTGTCGAGTCTGCAATCAACAAATTCACTTCAACACCTTCCTCCAGGACATCAACATCCTTATCGAAGAATTTTGAAATCTTGTTACTGGCGACCACCCGGTCAGTCTTCTCGTCCACATAGAGATACACTAAAATCCAGCTCCCAGCCTTGAGGATTCCGTTTTGCTCCCGAAAAGGCACAAGCACATCTTTTTCAATTCCCCAATCCAAAAACGCCCCAACTTTAGCAATTTCCTTCACCTTGAGGTAGCCAAATTCACCCACCTTCAGTAATGGATTCATCGTTGTACTGATGAGCCGATCTTCCGAATCCCGGTAGACAAAAACACTCACCTCATCACCTTCTTTGGCATCTATGGGAATCCATTTGGTGGGTAGTAGCACCTCCGTTTCGCCATCCGTGAGAAAAGCGCCTGGACCGGTCATACGGTCAATTCGAAGGTTATGGTGTTGGCCAATTTGCATGCCGCAAAGTTACAGCCCTGCTCCCTGATGGCCGGATTTATTACAGACATCTCATAATCTCATCTTGAACATTATGAGATCCCGGCACAGGGACGAGAATTAAGAGTGAATCGGACGTCCTTCCGTCGCATCAAGGCACGCTTCCTTGAATGCTTCCATGTAGGTCGGGTGAGCGTGACTCATGCGTGAGACGTCCTCAGCAGAAGCACGGTACTCCATGGCCGTCACCGCAGCGGCAATCATGTCCGCCGCTCGCGCACCAATGATGTGCACACCCAGGATTTCATCGGTTTCCTTGTCAGCAAGGATTTTTACCAGGCCGTCCGTGTCCATACTCGCACGCGCTCGTCCCAGCGCTTTGAATGGGAATTTTCCGGTCTTGTAGGCACGGCCTTGCTCCTTCAGGTGCTCCTCAGTGAACCCTACTGAAGCAACCTCTGGCCATGTATAAACTACCCCCGGGATAAGGTTATAATTGATGTGTGGTTTTTGTCCGGCCAGTTGCTCTGCGACTAGCACACCTTCTTCCTCCGCCTTGTGCGCGAGCATTGCGCCCTTCACTACATCGCCAATGGCGTAAATATTGTCCACATTCGTTTTGAGGTGGTCGTCTACTTCCACGCGTCCACGATCATCCACTTTCACTCCAGCATTTTCCAAGCCAAGTCCCTCAGTGTATGGTTTCCTTCCTATAGAAATGAGCACATAATCCCCTTTCAATTCTACGTTCTCGCCTTTTTTGTTTTCCGCCTTCACCGTCACGTTTTTGCCTTTGCGCTCCACGCCTGTCACCTTATGGCTCAAGTACATCTCAAAACCTTCTTTTTTCAGGACTTTCTGCAGCTCTTTGCCCATGGTGCTGTCCATGGAAGGAATGAGGTTGTCGAGGTACTCTACCACAGAAACTTTTGCTCCCAGTCGGGCATACACAGAGCCCAATTCCACACCGATCACTCCTCCTCCAATTACGATCAGGTGTTTCGGCACTTCTTTCAATTCCAATGCTTCGGTACTGGTGATCACCCGCTCTTTGTCCAACTCGATGAACGGCAGGTTGGCTGGTTTGGAACCCGTGGCGATGATGACCTTTTCAGAAGTGATTTCTTTTTTCTCCTTCCCATCGATCACGATGGTGTTCTTGTCTTTGAAGCTGCCCATCCCATGAAAAACATCGATTTTGTTTTTCTTCATCAGGTAGGCAATGCCCTCAACATTCTGGCCCACGACATCTGCCTTTCGGGCGATCATTTGCTCGATGTTGACCTTTGGTTTGTTGATATCAATGCCGTGTGTCTTGAACGTATGCTCAGCATTGTGAAAATGCTCTGAAGAATCCAGCAATGCTTTTGAAGGAATACAGCCCACATTGAGACAGGTGCCTCCAAGGGTGTCATACTTCTCAATGATGGCTGTTTTAAAACCTAACTGCGCACATCTGATAGCGGCGACATATCCGCCGGGACCGCTTCCTATTACTGTAACTTGATAATCCATGTTAGAATGGTATTTAGATTTTGGTAGTTAGACTTTGGATTTACCTGTGATTCGTTTTTTAAGAGAATGAATCATTCGGCATATCGAGCCTAAATCCGATAATGTTTTTTTAATGTTCTGTTCTTCAGTGAAGTTCAACCTCACCGATAAAAGTAATTGAGTCTCCAGTTCAAAAGCCGATCCGAGAGCGACGGATAAGTAGTTATTAAATTCTTTATCAGTATTTCTCCCCGCTCCTTCAGCAATATTGGAAGGAATGGAAACTGCACTTCTTCGCATTTGAGAAATTAGTCCGAACTTCTCAGCATCAGGAAAAGAATCGGTCAAATTGTAAATATCTTTTACAATCTCCATCGACTTTTCCCAAACATCTAATTTCTTGTAATCGTGCATGTTAAGTAGTTGGATTTTGGTATCTGGATTTTGGACGATCTCAAGTCTAAATACCAACTACCAAAATCTAATTTCTATTAAACGCCAAGTAATAATCTCGTAGGATCCTCCAACAGTTCCTTCACCCTAACCAAAAAGCTCACACTTTCCCTTCCATCGATAATTCGGTGATCGTAAGAAAGCGCTACGTACATCATCGGTAAAATCTGCACTTCCCCATTTACGGCCATCGGTCTTTGGACAATGTTGTGCATGCCCAGGATAGCTGATTGCGGGGCGTTGATTATCGGTGTACTCATCATGGAGCCAAAAACGCCACCATTCGTAATGGTAAACGTTCCGCCTTCCATTTCTTCAATACTCAACTTGTTTTCACGAGCCTTAGTCGCAAGACGGATTACCTCCTTCTCGATACCCACAAAATCCAACGATTCGGCATTTCGAATGACCGGAACTACCAGGCCTTTTGGTGCAGAAACGGCGATCGACACATCGCAATAATCTGAGTATAGGATTTCACCTTCATCGATTTGGGCATTCACCGCCGGCCATTCCTGAAGTGCCGTGGTACAGGCTTTGGTAAAGAACGACATGAAGCCAAGTCCCACGCCATGCTTCTCTTTGAACTGCTCCTTGTATTGCTTTCTCAAGTCCATAATCGGCTTCATGTTCACCTCATTAAATGTGGTTAACATGGCCGTCTCGTTCTTCACGGAAACCAATCGTCTGGATACGGTTTTTCGAAGAGAAGTCATCTTCTCTCTTCGCTGTTCCCGACTGATCCCGCCTGAGAAAGTTGGTGCTTCGAACTGCGGCATATCCCCTTTTTTCTCTTCTTTCTTCTCAGCTGGTGCTGATTTCTGGGCTGCCATCGCATCCTCTTTCGTGATGCGGCCATCGACTCCCGTGCCTTTCACCTGGTCGACTGAAATGCCTTTTTCTTCCAATATTTTCGCGGCTGCTGGAGAAGCATGACCTGTTGCATACGTTTCTTTTGACGAGTTTGAAGATGTACTGCTTGATGCAGGTTTCGATTCTGAACTGCCTGAGGATGCTGGTGCTCCATCCATAACTTCAATTTTGCAGATCAGGTCACCGATTTGTAGAGTATCTCCTTCCTGAGCTTCGATTCGTAAGATTCCATTGGCCTCAGCGGTGAGATCAAATGTTGCTTTATCGGATTCAATTTCCGCGATGTTCTCATCCAATTCTACGAAATCACCGTCTGCTTTTTGCCAGCTGCCCAATACCACTTCGGTGATCGACTCTCCCACGGCTGGCACCTTCATTTCGTGAACTTCGCCAGTCGCTTTTGGTTCGGATGACCCTTCATTTGATGAATTCGATTCTTCTTTTTCATTGGATGAACCGGAATCGCCTGAGGCACTCTCATCGATTTCACACAGCAATCCCCCAATTTCCAGGGTCTCACCTTCCTCAGCTTTGATTGTGAGTTTTCCGGAAGTTTCAGCGGTCACCTCGAAGGTGGCTTTATCGGATTCGAGCTCACAAATGACCTCATCCATTTCCACGTAATCTCCGTCGTTTTTGGTCCATGAGGCAATCGTTACCTCTGTTATTGACTCGCCCACCGTAGGGACTTTCATTTCAAGACTCATGCTTGTTTATTTAAATGCTTTTTTGACTAAATCTGCTTGTTCCTGCTTGTGCACCTTGGCATAGCCGGTGGCTGGCGATGCACTCACTTTTCTGGCAACTGCTGTGAGGTTTAACCCTGAAACCCTCAACAAGAAACCCCATGCGCCCATGTTTTCTGGTTCTTCCTGCACCCAGTATAACTCAGGGTTTTTGTACTTCTTAAGTACCGCCTCCAATTGTTTTTTCGGGAATGGTGCAATCTGTTCCAATCGAACAACTGCCACATCTTTTCTTTTCGAATTTTGCTGCTCCTCCAATAGATCGAAATACACTTTTCCGGAACAAAGCAAGACTCGCTTCACATCCTTGTTGGTCACATAATCGTCACCATAAACTTCCTGAAAACTTCCAGATGTAAATTCCTCTTTGGGGGCCTGAACGCCGGGATGTCGCAACAGCGATTTTGGTGAAAAGACGATACATGGTTTTCTGAATTCCCACGCCAGCTGTCTTCTGAACAAATGGAAAATGTTAGAACTACGCGTGATGTTGGCGATGATTATGTTTTCATCTGCTGCCATCTGTAGGAAGCGCTCCATTCGAGCACTTGAGTGCTCCGGACCCTGACCTTCATACCCGTGAGGGAGCAACATGACCAGACCGTTCATTCTCTGCCATTTGGTCTCAGCACTCACTAGGAACTGGTCGATCATGACTTGTGCGCCGTTGGCAAAATCCCCAAACTGTGCCTCCCAAATCATTAGGGCATTTGGAGTAGCCATGGCATAGCCATATTCAAATCCCAACACGCCATATTCTGATAGCAGGGAGTTATAAATCCTGAACGGCTCCTGCTTCTCCTGGATGTGATCCAAGTTGCAATAAGCTTCGTTGGTATTCGAATCAAACAGGTAGGCATGTCTGTGTGAGAAGGTTCCTCTCTTCACATCCTGACCAGACATTCGCACGATTTTTCCTTCAGAAAGGATTGACCCGTAGGCCAGCAACTCTCCTTCCGCCCAGCCCAGCGTTTTGTTTTCAAAGAATGCTGATTTTCTATCCTTAAGCAGTTTGTCAATCTGCTTCAGTGGTTTGAAGGATTCCGGGATGGAAGTCAGTGCCTTTGATACCTTCTCATACGTCTGTTCGGAAATTCCCGTATCCGGAGACTTATCAAAATCTTCCGGTGTTGATCTTCGCAAGAAATGCCACTCTTCCTCGATTTTCTGAGGCTTATATGGTAATGGCTTTTGCTTGATTTCATTCAGACGTTCTTGTAACTGTGCCTTGAATTCTTTGTCCAACTTCTTGGCGGTTGCATCGTCTATCTGACCTTTCTCCACCAATTGCTTCACATAAATCTCTCGTGGATTCGGGTGCTTAGCTATGACATTGTAAAGCTTCGGTTGGGTGAATTTCGGCTCGTCACTTTCGTTGTGTCCATGTCGTCTGTAGCAGAGCAAATCAATGAAAATGTCCTTTTGGAATTTCTGGCGATATTCTACCGCAAGGTTGGCTGCAAATTGCACCGCTTCCGGATCGTCACCGTTCACATGAAGAATGGGTGCATCTATGATCTTGGCTAAATCCGTGCAGTAAATGCTTGAACGGGCGTCATCGAAATCCGTGGTGAAACCAACTTGATTGTTGATCACAAAATGAATTGTTCCGCCCGTCTTATATCCTTCGAGTAGCGACATCTGTACGCACTCATAAACCACCCCTTGACCGGCGACAGCTGCATCCCCGTGAATCAAAACTGGAATGGCTTTGGTCATGTCTCCCCGATACTCATCATCAATCTGGGCTCGCGCATATCCCAGTACGACCGGATCCACGGCTTCAAGGTGTGATGGATTTGGCGCAAGCTTCAAATAAATCTGTTTTCCTGCCGTCGTGTCAAACTGGCTGGAGTATCCCAAGTGATACTTTACATCGCCATCTCCCATGGTCAGGTCAATTTCCCGATTTCCCTCAAACTCAGAGAAAATTTCCTCATATGTTTTGCCCATGATATTGGCCAACACATTCAGCCTCCCTCTGTGGGCCATTCCAATGACCACTTCTTCAGCACCGAGCTCAGCAGCACGATTGATAATTTTATTCAAAGCGGGAATGGTATTTTCTCCGCCTTCTAGAGAGAATCTTTTCTGCCCTAAAAACTTCGTGTGCAAGAAATTCTCAAAAACCACCGCCTCAGTCAGTTTGGATAGCACCTCCATTCGTTCCTCCTTAGGTGGGTTGTAATTATAGCCATCAACTTCTGCTTTATTCTTTAACCAGGCTAAAATCTCAGGCTCACGAATGTGATTAAACTCAAATCCGACATGACCCAAATAAACCTTCTTCAGCTTGGCAACAATGTCCTTCAGCTTAGCCTTCCCCAGTCCAACTTCCTCGCCGACTTCAAACTGCTCTTCCAAATCGGCCGCTGACAACCCATAAGTCTCCAACTCGAAATTGGCCACATGGGGTCTTCGCTGACGAACAGGATTCGTATCTGACTTCAAATGAGCCAAGGATCGATAACCGTAGATAAGATTGCGAACCAGAAGTTCTTTTGTGGTAGTACCAATGACAGTATTGTCGGCTTTGCCATTGTAATTTGCCTGAGCAAACTCGAATCCCTCGAAGAACTTCTTCCAGGATTCATCAATGCTACCGGGATCTTTTAGGTAGTCCTGATAGAGACCATCAATGTAATCTGGGTGCGCATTGGCGATGTAAGAATATGGATCCATGTTAGATCTGGTTGATCAAAAGGTTATTACAAAACTACATGGTAAATAGTTCTTCCGAAAACCGTATAATCGGGTATGCAAATATTTATTTGAATCAAGACTAAATTAACTTTGTGGTTAATGAATGAATCGTGGAGAAATCTTGACCTGCCCATTCTGGAGTGCCTTCCAGATGTCCAGTCGAAGCTTGCTGAAAATAAGACGCTCTTGTTGAATGCTCCTCCCGGTGCTGGAAAAAGTACGATCATTCCAATTGCCCTTCTTAACGAACCGTGGCTTGAAGGAAAGAAAATCATGGTGCTCGAGCCGAGAAGATTGGCGGCTCGATCGATTGCGCATCGTCTGGCAGAACTGAACGGCGACAATGTGGGAGAAACTGTTGGTTACCGAATTCGCTTTGAAAGCAAGGTTAGCGATCGTACGAAGATTGAAGTCATCACAGAGGGTATTCTCACCCGCATGTTGCAATCTGACAATGCACTTGAGGATGTGGGTCTGGTTATTTTCGATGAATTTCACGAGCGCAATATTCATTCAGATGTAGCTCTGGCTCTTTGTCGGGAGAGCCAGCAAGTCCTTCGCCCTGACTTGAAATTACTGATCATGTCGGCCACCCTGAATCTGGAAGAACTGACAAGAACGATCGACGCACCAGTGATTGAAAGTGAAGGGCGACAATATCCCGTAGAAATAATTCATCACGGTGAAACAGAGGAACGAATGCTCCCGGAATTGGCTGCTGATGTCATCAAAAAAGCTACACAAAAGCACGACGGGGATGTCCTTGTCTTCTTCCCGGGGCAAGGAGAAATCCTCAGATGTCAGGAAATCGTGAAGCGAACACATCGGGCCTGCCTGTCCGGTAGGCAGGGATTTCAGATTCACCCGCTTTTTGGTCAGCTCCCCTTTAAGAAACAACGTGCTGCCATACTTCCAGATAAAGAAGGTCGACGGAAAATCATTCTAGCCACTTCTATTGCGGAGACCAGCTTGACCATCGAAGGAGTTTCGATTGTGGTTGACACGGGATTCGGTCGTACTCAAAAGTGGGATCCGAAATCAGGACTATCCAGATTGGAGACCATTCGCATTTCCAAAGACTCTGCTGATCAAAGAGCAGGAAGAGCAGGAAGGCTAGGCCCGGGTGTCTGCTACCGCATGTGGTCAAAGGCCACTGAACTAAGATTACAGTCTCACCGAACCCCCGAAATTCTGGAAGCTGATTTAGGATCATTGGCCTTAGATCTCGCCAATTGGGGCATCATGAATCCAAATCAACTGGATTGGGTAACAGAACCACCAAAGGGCGCGATGTATGCGTCCAAAGAAATGCTGGAAGAACTTGGTGCCACTGAAAACGGACGCATTACCGAGCATGGCAAAAAGATGCACCAGCTTCCTTGTCATCCTAGGATAGCACACATGCTGTTGAATGCTGAAGAGGATGATTTGGTTGGTCTCGCTGCAGATGTCGCAGCGCTGATCGAAGAGCGCGATCCACTTGGAAAAGATGCCGGCGTGGACATCAACGAGCGAATCGAAATGCTACGAAAATTCCGATCAGAGAATCGGCTGGGTCGCAAGTGGGATCGGATAGAAAAAGTCTCAGGAAGCTATCGACGGATGTTTAATGCTGAACCTGACAATGAACCGGTGGACCCTTTTGAAACCGGATTGCTTTTGACTTTTGCCTACCCAGAAAGAATTGCCTGCGCACGTCCCGGAAACAACGCTCAGTTCCAATTGGCCAACGGTAAAATCGCCATGATTGGTCACCACGATGATCTGGCACATGAGGCCTGGTTGGCCACCGCTCACATGGATGCCAGGGACGGAATCGGGAAGATATTTCTTGCTTCTCCTTTGAATCCCACCGACCTTCAGGAGAAAATAATTCAGAAAGAAGTGGTAGAATGGGATCCCGATGATGGAGCGCTTTCAGCCACCAATCAAATGCGCATAGGCAGCATCATCCTGAAATCCACGCCTTTACCAGACCCTGATCCAGAGGAAACAGCCAATGCCATCTGCCGAGCGTTGAAGAAATCAAAAGGCAGTTTACTCGACTGGAATGAGGACGTAGAACAATGGCAAAATCGTGTTCTTTCGGTCAAAAAATGGCGAAGCGGAGAAAATTGGCCGGATATGAGTCGCGAAACGCTGGTTCTCACATGCGAAGAGTGGTTACCTCCTTATTTGACGAATGTCAAAACCTCCAAGGATTTGCTCAAGATCGATTTGAAAGAGGTGCTGCAGTTTTCTCTCCCACATGGCAAGCAAGAACTTCTAAAAAAATTGGCGCCTGAAAAGCTAGAGGTACCAAGCGGATCAAACATTAAGCTGATGTACCGACCAAACGGAGAACCGCCCGTGTTGGCTGCCAGAATTCAGGAGCTTTTTGGTCAGGCGGATACACCGACGGTAAATGAAGGGAAATTAGAAGTGCTTGTGCATTTACTCTCTCCTGGATATAAACCCGTTCAGGTTACCGCTGATCTGAAGAACTTCTGGAATGACACATACTTTGAAGTGCGCAAGGAACTGAAACGACGCTACCCGAAACACTACTGGCCTAATGATCCGTGGAGTGCTGAGGCGGTCAGAGGGGTGATGCGATCCTAATTTCCCTTTTCTCCGTATTTAATTCCAACCTTTGTGTCGTAATCCGTGTCCCCTAATTGTTGGCCACAATGTACTCAGACGAGCAACTAGTAGATGGGTGTAAAAAGAACGACCGCTCCATGCAGAAGGCGCTGTACGAAAAGTACGCTCCCAAACTGATGATGGTCGCGCTTCGCTATGCCGAGAGTACAGCTGAGGCCGAGGACAATTTGCAGGACGCCATGATTAAGGCATTTAATAAAATAGAGACTTTTAAGGGTGAAGCGGCCATTTTCTTTTGGCTGAAAAGGATTGTCATTAATACATCGCTGAACGCGCTTAGAAGTAAAGTCCAACTCAACCCCATCCAGGACTATGAGGAAAAAGTAGAAGGTGAAGCCTGGCAGTTGATCGGTGATCTTCAATTGGAAGATTTGGTTCAAATGATTCAGGAATTACCGGCAGGATGCAGGGCGGTATTTAACCTGATGGCCATCGAGGGATACAAACACGAGGAAATCGCGAAAGAACTTGGCATCTCAATAGGGACATCTAAGTCGCAGTTCTCCCGAGCGAAATTGCTCCTGCAGGAAAATTTGAAACAAGAAGAATTGAGGAGCCATGGATAATCAGTGGAAAGACATATTCGAGAAGGCTGAAAAGGCCCCAAGTCGTGGCGTTTGGGCCGGGATCGAATCTGGACTTGCTGGTGGTGGCGGCAAAAAAGCGTTCATGATTCCATTGGCCTGGGCAGCTGCGATTTCCCTGGCGCTGGCCTCTACGATTTTGGTTTGGTACAACATGCAAGAAGATTCTAATATAGGACGAAATGAATTGGCGAAAACTCCGGTGCAAGCCGATCCTTCTGTCACCACTCAGGTGGAGGATAATTTTCAGGTTGACCCTGACACTCAGAATGAATCCAAAATTCTTGTTAATACTCAGAAAAACGATGTTGAACAGATACAGAGTGAAAAAAACCCTGCATTAATCAATTCGCAAAAAACCACTCCACCGATTCAGATCAATAACGAATCAAGACCAATGGCTGCTCTAAATGTCCAAAAAAATCAGCCGCAAAAAACTGAAATTGGAGAATCCGAATCGAGTGTAATACTAACGAAAAATCAGAGTGAATCAGAAGAAATTTCTGACGAAACGAATGAGTCCATTTCTCCCATTAAACCAACAGAGCCACAGATAAAAGAAATCAATCAAGACTCGCTAGAACAGGTACTTCAAGACTCGTACTATGGGCCGGAACCGGAAGAACTGCAACCTAAAGATCGCAAGCAGAAGCGAAGACTTTGGGCTGGTATTTCTCAGGGATATGGTGGTTTTGCGTCTAATTTAGGGGGAGCGGAAGAGGCGAGTTTTGCGGAAGTTGACGATGGATCGTTCACACTCGGAGAAGCACTTGCTGCTGAGCAAGGCTCCCAAAATGAATTGAAAGAACGAGGGCTTCTGAATACAGCTCTTTGGGTAGGAATTCCAATCAATCACTCGATGGCAGTCATGACTGGGTTTGGCTATTCAAGAGCGAATTATACAAGCACAGCGGCCAGCTACAACGGCGAATTACTGCACTTCACGGCCGATCCGGTGGCAATTTCTGAGACCGGCAATTCTTCTTATGAGCGTGTTGATATTGATGGAACCTACGACATGGCATTTATTCCCGTCGTTGTGGATTGGGCTCTCCTCCAAGGTCAGTTCGGCCTTTGCCTGCAAGCTGGACCCGAATTGGGCATCCTCCTTCAGCAAAAAATAAAAAGTGATGAAACAGGAGCAAGCAGATCCACCGGAGCGGGCAACCTCTATCGACCCATTCACTTTAGGATGGCCTCTGGAGTAGCGCTGACTTATCAGGTGAAAGAAAACTATCAAATCAGCTTGCAACCACGAGCCACACAAGCCATTACTTCGGTCACTTCTTCAGATGCTGCATTCAGTAGCTATCCGCTGAATTACTCTGTGATGCTCGGATTCCGATACATTTTCTAAGGACTCGTTCCAACCATTTGCGTCGAACCTGGGTCTCATAACCAAACGGAAACGGTTATGAATGCACACTCACAACTTTCGAAATACTCACGCCTATCGATCATCTTGTTGGGCGTATTAGTAGCGATCGCATTGCTCTCATCATGCACAGATCAATGCACAGAAAATTACACCTACATTGAATATACACCGCAGTATCGCAGCATGGAGAGTGTTAGGACGAGCGTGGATATTTTACCGCCTCAACCGGTAGAAAAATTTGGTAAAATCTACTTGCATGGCACCACGCTTTTCATCACCGAACCTGACAGTGGCATCCACGTGATCAACAATGCCGATCCATCCATCCCGATCAGTCAGAGCTTTATCAATCTTCCGGGCGCTCATGATTTGGCCACCAAAGGGAATTACCTGTATGCAGACAGCTTCCTGGACTTGGTCGTTTTTGATATCTCGGACAAAACCAACATCACCGAGGTGAAGAGAGTAGAGGACGTTTTCACCAATCATTACTACTATGTAGACAATGCAAACGACGTTTTTCTAACTGAATACATTGAAACCGATAAGCACGTGATGGATGCTGTGGATTGTGACCAGCAATCTATATTTTATGAGGATGATGTGATTTTCATGCTCGAGGATGTCGCGGCTTCAACTGATGGAGGTGGTGGGGTTTCGGGAATCAGCGGATCCATGGCGCGGATGAATGTCGTGGATAACCACTTGTATGGAATCGACAGCTGGAGTTTGCACGTTCTTACGCTTGATGATCCGGCCTGTCCGGAGTTGATCAAAGACGTGGATGTGGGTTGGAACATCGAGACGATCTTTCCATACGAACAAAGCCTCTTCATTGGAGCAGCTGACGGCATGTACATTTTTGATAATACCGAACCTACTGACCCACAATTAAGAAGCAAGTTTGAGCACGCCAGAGCTTGCGATCCCGTGGTGGTGCAGGACGATATCGCTTTCGTAACCCTAAGAAACGGAACAGAATGTCTCGGATTTGCCAACCAACTCGATGTGGTGGATGTCTCTGATCTGGACAATCCTAAACTTCTTTACACGCACGAAATGGACAATCCGCATGGGCTTGGCGTGGATGGAGACAACCTCTTTATCTGTGAAGGAGAATTCGGTCTCAAACTCTTCGATAAGTCGGACATGAGCAAGATCAGTGGAAAGCTGACAAACTGGATTCGTAGTTTGAATGCCTATGACGTCATTCCTTTTAATGACCTGCTAATCGTGATTGGCGAGGATGGTTTGTATCAATTCGATTACAGCAATCCGGAAGAAATCGTATTTCTAAGTAAAATCGATTCCGGATCATGAGGGTTCATTTGAGTTGTTCTTTGGTGCTGATTTCCCTCTTTGGATGGGCACAGGAAAATCAGGAATCCATGGATGTCGAATTGCTTTTCCAGATAAACTCCAGTAAACCGGGTAAGGACCGGGCTGCTAAGACAGATCCGGCAATCATGACGAGTTTACTTTTTCGGTTCAGCGAAACCTTCCAGGCAGGCTTGGGGACGGGATTACAGTCGCCACATTATAATACCGTGCTAATGCCGGTCTATGCTCAGCTAAATGTGGCTCCTTTCAGGACAAGTCCGATTTTCTTGAAAACTAAACTGGGAAACTTCATTCCCATAAACCCCAGAGAATTTGAAGGGGGCCTTTTCACTGAAGTAGCTTTGGCCAGGAGCTGGAATTTTCGGGGAAACAATTCGTGTCAGCTGTCAATGGGATATGCCCATCAAAGAATGACTTTCACGAATGAAAACTGGTGGTGGGGTTCGGATCGGGAGACAACCTTTCGATTTAACCGATTGATGTTTTCTGCTGGGTTTGTGTTTTAAAAAAGCCTCCACCAAACAGTAGAGGCTTTTACCTACCCAATCGCGAAACGCGAAATCATTAGTCCTTTCGCACTCGGCTGTCTCCTGACTCTGAGATGGTGGCATTTGATGTGCCGCGATAAGTCACCCTGCTTTCTCCCGTTGCACTGATAGTTATCGCATCATCTGCAAAAACTCTGGCTGTCGAATTTCCAGAAGCGGAAATTGTCACGTTCTCAGCGTCCAGGTTGTTAGAGTTCATGTATCCCTGACCACTTAGTTCTACGTCCAAGCGATTGGCGTCACCAAAAACTTCCAGCTTCGCCGCTCCACTCAAATCAATGTCCAGTTCGCGAACATCCACATCGAGATCAAAGTCTGTCTCTCCAGACAAATCAATTTCCAATTTTTCATTGTAGAAATCCTCAATGTCTCCCCGGCATTCTCCTGAAGCTCTGAAATATTCTAGCTCAGGCATGTAAATGGTGATGGTGATGTCCTTGCTGTCATTTCTCCAAGTCCTCTTCATCCTCGTGACTAATTGTCAATCTGTCACCCGACTGCTGAACGAGCACCCGATCCAGATCTGCCCGTTTGCCTTTTAGTCGGACATCAAAGTCCTCCGATTGAATGACATTTATTTTGAAAGCACTCGAGATTCTGATTTCATCAAAATCCTCGAAACCGAAGGTTCGTGTGTTGCCATCGGTCTCGTATTCCCATTCTCCGGAACCCGGCGCACATGTGGTGCATTGGATGCCATCGTCCTCGAACTTCCAAGTGTTCCCGCCCATCTGATATCCCCGGTAACCGTTTAGGTGCAGGGTATTGATGAGGATTTCATCCAGATCCTGATCCATCTGAAATTCCACACCGTATGGGATGTAGAACATCACGTCTACATTTTGGAATCTAAATCGAGCATCGTCCTTGAAAGTGACTCGGGAATCAAAATAGAAATCACCCCCTTCTTGTGTTACATTGTATTCGATCATTTCGGCATTTTCACGGGCATTTTTACGCGATGACCCCCAAGCCTCCTTGGTGACCACTGCGACGAATGCATCGTCGGCATGACCTCTGAGTCTCAGTTCCACACCCTCATAGTCGAAGCGATCAAATCCTAGGTCATTGAGTTTCAGAATGGGCATGTCTTCAGTCATCCCGAAAGTGATTTCTTCTTCAAAAGAATCATCCGAGCTGAACTGACCAACTATTCTAGGAAATGTGAAGAAGGCTCCCATCAGCGCGGCAAACCAGATCACGACCATGGTAATGGTGACGTAAACATTTCCAACTGCGCGTTTCAATAAAATCGTCAATCCAAGTAACGCCACTCCCAAAGCAGGAATGAAAATCAGGAAGAATGCGCTGGCGCTTGCCCATGGGCTTAGCGGGGCAACAAAATCCATCAGCGGAATACCATCTATAGTGCCAATATTATCTCCCCATTGCAGGTCAAGGCCAAGCATAAAGAGCAGCGCGAAGATCATGCAGATCATGACGGAGAAACCCGTCAACAGAATGATGACTCCAAAGAACACTCGCACGGCCTCAAGGAAAAATTTCAACAGCGGGCCAAGCGCTCTGCCCAATCCCTCAAAAACCATTGCAATTAAGCGGAACGGGAAGAGTAGGATTTTCACGAAGATATTCTCATCTCCGTCATCGATTTTTAAGCTTTTCTTGACGTTTTTTTCAATCCCCTCCATGGTCACCGGCTCACCTTTCATTTCCATTTTCTCTGTGACAGACTTAGCCTCTGGAGTAATAATCCAGAGGATAATGTAGAGGATTAAGCCTGAGCCACCGAGAAAGAGTGACACGATGAAAAGGATCCGTATCACTACCGGATCGGTCCCGAAGAAGGAGGCAATTCCGCTGGCGACCCCTCCCAGGACGCGCCCATCAGGGTCTCGAAAAAATTTCTTGACAGATTTCTTTTCCTCCAATTCCTTCTCTGGCAAAACCACCCAGAAAATGATGTAGGCGATAATTCCGAAACCACTGAACAAAAGGAGAATCCACAGGAGTCGAATCCACAGCGCATCAATATCGAAGTAGTGCGCAATACCTGCCGCAACTCCGCCAAGGATGTTATTGGTCTTATCTCTGTAGAGTTTTCGTTTAGGCTCTTTTGCCTCCTTGAATTCTTCTTTTGTTTCCTCCTTAGCCTCTTTTTTAGTCTCTTGTTTTTGATCAACGGGTTCATCGTCAAATGTTGCTTCGAAATCAGCAACAGTTCCCATGGAGGCAATCAGGCTGTCCACTTCCTGAGTTGAAATTGCTTCCTTGTTTTTCTTGAGTTGGCTGTAGAATTTCTCGGCGATCCTGTTTTCGATATCGTCGATGATTTCTTTACTATCCTCGAAGGTGGCGAAGTACTTATGTACCGAATCCAGGTATGATTTCAGTTTGTCATAGCCTTCTTCCTCTATGTGAAAAATGTTGCCACCAATATTAATGCTAATAGTCTTCTTCATGTTCTGTGATTGTTCGAGTCCTCTTACTTTTTGGGTTCAGGTTTTTTCCGGGTGGTCTTCTTCTTGGCAGCAGGTTTCTTTTTGCTCCTAATGATCGATTGAGTAGAGCTAACCAGTTCCTCCCAGGTAGTGCTAAGTGTGTCCAGGAATTCCTGGCCATCCGGTGTAAGTGTGTAGTATTTTCTGGGAGGCCCTGAGTTAGATTCTACCCATTTGTAGTCCACTAACCCCGCCTTTCTCAGCCGGGTCAGCAATGGATACAATGTACCCTCGACTACCATGATCTTGACCGATGTGAGTTCTTCGAGCATGTCCGATGCATAGACTTCACCTCGGGATATGATATGTAGAATGCAGAATTCTAAAATTCCTTTTCTCATCTGCACTTGTGTATTCTCTGCGTTCATTCTTCGACCTTTGACACCTTGTACGGAAAAGTACTATGCATGGCCAAGTACTATATGAAAAAAACTCCTAGTACGCCAAATCTCTTCATATAGTTAAATTAATTCTTAGAAATGTGACAATATATTAGGGGTTCTTGGGAATCCAAGTGTCAGCTCTCTTTGAGCATTCGAGTCAAATCCTACCTTGTTCTTGGACGCATCTTTCTAAATTGCGACAACCTATTCATGGGTATGCGAAAATCATTCACGGGCATATTTATTCTTCTCTCATTCCTTCTGTCCGCACAGGAATCAGCAGACCGTGACCGCACGCCAAAATACAGCAATGAATTTCTTCAATTGGGAGTAGGGGCTCGCGCCTTTGGTATGTCGCTCAGTGCCGTGTCTGTGGTATCAGATGTAACCAGTGGTTATTGGAATCCGGCGGGCTTACTTAACCTAGATAAAGACCAGGGTATGCTTATGCATGCTTCCTACTTCGGCGGATTGGCCAATTACGATTATGCGGCTTTCACTACGGAATACGACGAAGACAGCCGTATTGCATTTTCGTTGATTCGCTTTTCAGTAGATGACATCCCGGACACCCGATTCCTTTTCGACGCAAATGGCTCCATCAATTACGACAACATCCGGTTTTTCGCGGCTTCTGATTACGCCTTCATCGGGTCTTACGCCCGAAAATTGAAATTCTTCGGTGGCATTGATGCCGGTGGAAACGTCAAAATCATCCATCGGAGCGTGGGAGATTTCTCAAAAGCCTGGGGTTTTGGGATTGACCTGGGGGCAAGAAAGAAATTCGGTAAATGGGAAGTTGGCGCTATGGCAAGAGACTTATTGGGCACATTCACCGCATGGTCACACAATACGGAGGAGCTAGAAGAAGCTTATGCCATTACCGATAACGACCTTCCGAGAAATTCAGTGGAAATTGCAGTGCCCAGATTAATCATTGGAGCTTCACGGGAATTCGTGCTGTCGGAAAACTTTGATTTACTCACATCTTTTGATCTGGATTTCACTTTTGATGGACAGAGAAATACTCTTGTCAGTTCTACTTTAACGAGCGTTGATCCTCATGGTGGATTGGAATTAGGTTATCAGAACCAGATTTATCTCCGCCTCGGAATTGGACAATTTCAGAAAATTGAGGACTTTGAAGGAGAGACCTCATGGAGCTATCAACCCACAGCCGGACTGGGTTTTGACCTGGGAGAGGTGATGATCGATTATGCCTTGACAGACGCGTTCAACCAAGCCGAGGGTTTGTACTCGCATGTATTTTCAATAAAAATTGATTTCAATGAAAAGGAATAGCCTCATCTTGCTTTTCTGGTTGTTATCAATGGCCGCATTTGGACAATACGGTAACGAGTGGATTGATGAAAATCAAGAATACTATAAAATCAAGGTTGTTGATGATGGATTCTATCGCGTTACGGCATCAGAACTGGAAGCTCAAGGGTTTCCAACCAACTCTGTTCCATCCAGTCGCATTCAGCTATTCAGACGTGGAGAGGAAGTGGCTATTAGAGTCAATTCAACAGGGGGTGTTCTCAATTATCTAGAATTCTATGGGGAGAGAAACAAAGGAGAAGGAGACGCTAACTTGTACCTGCAACCTAGCCATCAGCCTCATCAGGAATACAACCTTTTCACTGATACGGCCACTTATTTCCTGACCTGGAAATTGACGGCAGAGAATGGTCTTAGAATGGGGCTTTCAACCTTGAATGACCCGAGCGGGCTCACCCCAGAATCCTATCATCTCAATGACCCCATAATTCTGAGAACGAGCGGATACGCAAGCGGCATAAAGTTCGGCTCAGGGTCCTCTTTTACGCTCAGCGATTATGACAATGGAGAAGGTTGGACCGGTCTGTTCAGAAGCAAGGGAAGCTCTGAAACTTTTACTTTCACCTTGGATAACCTAACCACTGGTTCCGACCCCTCCGTGGAAGTTGTGTTGATCGGCGGCAATACGCTGAATCATAACATTGATATTTTGGTCGGGCCGAACACAGGCAGTCTGAGAAACATCGGAAACGTCCAATTCAGCAATAGAAGCACAACCACTCAGAGTTTCTCAGTCTTAAGTTCGGATGTCAATGCCGACGGAACATTCGTCGTGCGAGTAAATACCACCGGGTTTGATGGAGCGGCTGACCGTGTCTCCACGGCAATGGTCCGAGTGACTTATCCGGAAGAATTAACCATGTCCTCAGTTGAAAACAAAGAATTCCATCTTCGAACGATTGGGACAACTGAAAAGGCATATGTTAGGATTTTCACAACCAATGCGGCCGGAACCGATATCTATGAAATCAGTAATCCAAAACAACCTGTTCGAATCTCCACGACAAATTTTTCCGATCGATTGGAGTGCATAGTTCCCGGTCCAGAAACGGATCGATCTATCTTGGCCGTAACCGGATTTCAGTCCGTCGTAAAAATTCAGCACGTGGAATTCAATTTTATCGAGGATCGTGATTTTACCATCATAACGCATCCTGCCTTGAGGGAAAATGCCTCGGACGGATTGGATCCAATTCAAGCTTATGCAGACTACCGAAACTCCATCGAAGGTGGCGGGCTCACCACTCAGATTTTCACCACGTTTGAAGCGTTCGATTTGTTCAATTACGGGGACGCTTCGCCGATCGCCATTCATCGTCTTGCGGACTGGCTGCATGACAATGGAACTCCACAAGGCCTATTCCTGATAGGAAAAGGTCGAACCTCCGACGAGAATTTTTACCGAAATATTAGTCACACAGTCGTCAATGTCCCTACATATGGCTCCCCGGGAGGAGACCTGCCCTTTGTTCGGGGACTGGGATCGAATCCATTAACACCAGACCTGGCCATTGGGAGATTAAACGCTTTTACTCCAGAAGATGTGAAGGCATACCTTGATAAGGTAAAAGAGCATGAGGCCAGACCTTATGACCAGCTGAATAGGAAGAACATTCTTCAGCTCAGTGGGGGGCAATCAGCGCAAGAGTTGGCTCAGTTCAATTTTTTTATCCGGGATTTCGAACGTCAGTTGGAGAGTGATTTCTTGGGAGGTCGAGCGATAAACTTCAGCAAACAAACCAGCAATGCTGTGGAAGTCATTGATGTGGTGAAAGAAGTAAATGATGGTCTAGGTATGATCACCTTTTTTGGGCACTCAAGTGGTACTGTCACAGATATTGAAATTGGTAGAGTCTCCGATCCGCAATTCGGCTTTTCCAATCAAGGTCAGTATCCAATCATCCTTGTGAACGGATGCAATGCCGGTGACATTTTCGGGAGTAATTTCACTTTCGGTGAAGATTGGATGCACACCCCAGACTTGGGAGCCATTGCTGTTATGGCAAATGCCGACTTTGCTTCTTCCACCAATCTAAAAAGGTGGAGCGACCTTTTTCATGAGATGGCATTTACAAGAGAAGGATTTTTCGGCGACCCGATTGGAGAGGTTATTAGAGAGGTCTCTCAGGCCTACTATGACCGATTTGGCACAAGCAATTTATCTCAAACTCAAGTTTTGCAGGCACTACTCCAGGGTGACCCAATGGTCAGGGTTTTCGGTGCGGCAGCCCCCGACTATGAAATCACCAATGAAAGTTTGAGTGTGAAGTCCTTTGACAATGGGCCACTATTCGCCGTTCAGGACTCATTTAAACTCGACCTAGCTATTAAAAATTACGGTCGAACTGTCACTGACTCGTTGCTGGTTCAGGTTCGTCGCACTTTGCCACAGGGGGATATTCAGGAGACCTACGTAAATATTCTTCGACCGCTCTATCAAGATTCTGTCTCCATCACCATATACAACGAACCAGGTCAAGTAACCGTGGGCACCAACTTGATTGAGGTTTTCTTGGATCCGGGTAATGAGACCGCTGAACTGAATGAGGGGAATAATTATGCCCAACTGGAAGTTGAAATCTTCCAGGGAAATACAGCGCATTTATATCCGATGAATTATGCAGTGCTAAACTCTGAAACCATCAGATTCGTTTGGCAGCCAACCGACATTTTCGAACCAGATAGGGTGTATGATTTGGAGATTGATTCTGTTAAAACATTTGACAGTGGTTTCAACCAGATTTTCTCAGAATCCGGAACCCAGCTGCTCGAAAGAGAAATTGATTTGTCCACTTTTAACCTTCCCGACACTGCGACCATTTTTTGGAGGACGAGATTCGCAGATCCTCAAAACTCGGAGGAAGAAGAATGGCAAATGACTTCATTCACGCTAATCGAAAATTCTCCAACCGGTTGGGGCCAGTTCACGGTCGGGCAGATTGATGAAGGGCAGATTCAAGGTGTTGAATACAATTCTTCCAGCAACTCATGGGAGTTCATCACCACGGATGCCCCAATTGATGTTGTGACCTATGGAGCGGATTTTCCCGGCTTTGATTATGACGATTTGAGCGTACTCGCTAATGGGATCGATTATCTCGTTACTTCCAACACCATAGACCCGGAATGCCGCCAAAACACCATCAACGCCCTTGTATTTGATAACGAAAGCACCAACCCATACAGACCCATCGAAATCAATGGAGCGGATGTTTTTAACGATCTGGTTTGTGGACGACTTCCGCAGATGGTCTACAACCTGACCCAGTCAGATGTCCTTGGTGCTAATGCCAGACTGGAGCAATTAGTCGGAAATATGTCAACAGGTGATCATATACTGTTGTTCAACATTGGACAAGTCAATTTCTCCGCTTGGGATCAGGACGTGCTGGATGCACTGGAATTGGTAGGAATTGGCAGCTCCCTGATTTCCGGACTGACTGACGGCCAGCCGATCATTATTCTGGGCAGAAAAGGTGATGCACCCGGCTCAGCAAATGCCGTATTGAACGACGGAAGTGCCACCCCTGCCAGGGAGCAGATGATTCGCCTGATCGGAAATGTGCAAGGGTCATTTACTTCTGGCACCATAACCACTTCCTCCGTAGGTCCAGCCAAAAACTGGAATGCGCTTGAGTACATCATCAAAGAAAATCCCGAGGACAATGTGACCGTTTTTGTCGTTGGTGTGAAAAATGATGGAACTGAAGAAAACATCTTTGCAACGTCAAGGCTCACTGATCTTGATTTAAGCACAGTGGATGTGAACACGTACCCTAGGCTGAAATTACAATTTGCATTTTCAGACGAAACCAATCTAACTCCACCAGAACTGGACTTTTGGCAAATCGATTTCGAACTCCCCCCTGAAGGCATTTTGCTCTCAGAAGTGGAAGAAACCATTGTCCTCCAAGAAGGTCAGGATGCCATGAAAAACTTCGCGTTTTACAACTACTCTGATCTCGATTTTACCGATTCACTGAATGTGACTTCCACGCTCCGTAATTCAGCCGGGATCACAAAGTCATCCGAGATGAAAATTGCTGCGCCTATAGCAGGTGACAGTACCGTATTTGAAACCGACGTTCCGACCTCAGGATTAGATGGACTCACCAATCAGTTCACTTCCGTGGTGGCAGCTGAAAACGAACTTTACGATTTCAACAATCAACTCAACCTGTCTGAGATTTTTGAAGTGCAGGCGGACCGAACAAACCCTATTCTTGATGTCACCTTTGACGGCAAGTACATCGTGAACGGCGACATTGTTTCGCCAGAACCGAACATCGTTATTCGTTTGAAGGACGATAATTCTTTCTTGAAAAAGACAGACACGGTTGGTTTAGACATCCAGCTTAAACGCCCATGTGAAGGTTGTGATTTTGAGCGAATCCATTTCAGTGATCCTTCCATCAACTTCATGGGCGCATCCGAGACTGCCGATTTAGAGGTGAGTTATACCCCTGAAGCACTGGAAGACGGCATTTACTCGCTGAGCGCACAAGCCAGAGATCAGTCGGGCAACTCGGCGGGCGAAGAACCTTATTTGGTGGAATTCGAGGTAATTAGTGAATCCAGCATCACACATTTTTACCCCTATCCAAACCCTTTCTCCACTCAGACGAGGTTTGTATTCACACTGACAGGAGATCAAATTCCTGAAAAACTCAAAATCCAGATCATGACTATCTCCGGACGGGTAGTGAAAGAAATCAATCAGAATGAAATTGGGCCGATTCAAATTGGTCATAACATTACTGAATATGCTTGGGACGGCACGGATGAATTTGGAGATCAGCTAGCCAATGGCGTCTACTTTTATAGAGTGTTGATGGATTCGGGCGGTCAGCCAATCGAACACCGATCTACGTCCGCTGATGGTGCCTTTAAAAATGGATTCGGAAAACTTTACATCCTGAGATGAAATCACACCTGAAAGTTTTTTTGATTCCCTACATCCTACTTCTGATCGTCGGGTTCGTCGTTTACTTCCTTGGCCAACATGGCGATTTTGTCATTTGGCTAAATACGCATCACTCGCCTTTCTTCGATTTCCTATTCAAGTATGGCACCTACTTTGGTGATGGAGTCTTCCTCGGCATTGTAGCCCTTTTGCTAATTATCTTCAAAAGAAGGTATGGACTCATCTTGGCGCTGCTCGGTGTTGTGCAGGCCATTGTCTCGGCTATCCTAAAGAAAGTAGTCTTCGGGAAAGTCCCCAGGCCCAAAAAATACTTCGATGACATCACTCAATTCCATCAAGTGGAAGGAGTTGACCTCAATGGATGGTTTTCGTTTCCGTCCGGGCACACCATGACCGCCTTCTCGATTGCAGCGTTTCTATGCTTGACATTCAAGAATGCAAAGCTCAGTCTGCTCTTCTTTTTGTTTGCGATCGTGGGAGGCCTTTCAAGAGTTTACCTCCTGCAGCACTTTTTAATAGACGTGCTAGTAGGATCACTTATTGGAGTGATCCTCGCCCTAGCCCTGGAAAAACTGTTTAGAAACTACCTGGAGCCTGACCTAGAATAGTGACGCCAACTTCATGGCCACACCTTTGTCACCATCGATTTTCATTTTTCCGCTCATGAAGGCCATCATTGGATTGAGGCTTCCGTTCAGCATTTTCTCGAAATTCTCAAGGGTGATTTTGATGGTGCATGGAGCGTCTTGTAATTCATTGGAGACATTGGCTGGGGAAACCGAGTCGTCCAGGTGAATGGCTCCTTTATCAAATTGGAAGTTCACTTTGTTGCCGAATTTACCTGCATGCCTTTCGGCCATGCTATTTACTTTTTCGGTTGCTTCTGATAACGTCATTTAGTTGCTTAATTTTTGGGTTGTAATTCTACTTCAAATAGCCAAGGCCAATTCTTGCCAGTGACAAATAGTCTTTCATCTTCTTTGTGATAGGCGATTCCGTTGAGCACATCTGCATTTGATGCTTCGTTCGGTGTTAAGAGTCCTGCAAAGTCAATGGTTTGTAAAACCTTTCCGGTGGAAGGCTCTATTACATGGACCTTATTTGTTTGCCATTCATTTGCGTACAGCAGTCCATCTATTAACTCCAATTCATTGAGGTTATCAATCGGCCCTTCGTGATTATACACCTCGATGTGCCCGATTTCTGTAAATCCTTGTGGATTAATAAAGTAAACTTTCTCGGATCCTTGTGCGTCCATTCCTTGTGTCAACACCAGACTGTCTCCCATGGTGGTTAGCCCCCAGCCCTGAAACTGAAAAGGAAAAGACCGCTTCAGATTCAAATCAGTATCAAAAACGAATCCCGTCAGGGAGGTCCATGTGACCAAATAAATTTCATCATTGTAAAAGGTGCTTCCCTCACCAAAATACTGATCACCGATAGGAGTAACCTTAATGCTTTGACCAGTTTCTAAATCCACTTTTCTGATCACTGACTCGCCTTTCTGACCTGTACTTTCTATCAATTCATCACCCAGAAAAAACAAGCCTTGGGTGTATGCGTCGGTACTATGCGGGTATTTATTGACAATCTGGTAAGTGAACAACTCAGGCTCAATATCTGATAGCATGATCAGTCTGGGATAATGAGACTCATTTTGCTCACCACAATAAACCGTGGCTTTAAAGGAGAATTTACCCGTGCGGTTTGTTTCAGGAGTCCATGTGAAGCTTGAGGTCGAAAATGATTCGGTTTCTCCATTGACGGTAAGAACCACCGAGTCAATCGCTGCTTCTTTTGAGTTAAAAACGAAATCAAGTGACTCTCCTAAGGTGACTTCAGAGTTCATCCTTGGAGACACCAACGAAGTATTTTTTTTGACAATGACCGGAGCATCTCTCTTTTCAGAGTCGTTCTTATTACAAGCGGCAACAAGGATTGCCAAACCCAGCAAGAGTATGGATTGCTTAAGCATTTTGTAAATGTAGAAATTGAATTTACCGTTTCTCTGTTCCGGCTGACATTTTCATCAAAGGAGTCACCGAAAGTCCCTGATAAAGTACAGAACAAACCACCACAACATAGGTCATAGTAATGATGACATCTTTTCCATGGAAATCTGATAAGGACAAGGATAGTGCAATCGGTAGTCCTCCACGCAATGCTCCCCACGTGAGAATTGATATTGTGTGTTTATCGAAAGTTCGTTTGACGGACATGAATTTGATCGGAATGAACACACTGAGCCACCTGCCCAGCAACACGATATTAACAGCAAAGAATCCAGCGGCGAAATAATCTAGCTTCCAGGAGATTACTAACATCTCCATCCCAATGAGCACGAATAACATAGCACTTAGTGTCTCCTCTATCAGATTCCAAAACTTGAACACATAGTCACCAGCTGCACTTGAAACGTGCGAACTTTTCCCCTCATTACCAATCACTAAGCCCATTACTACGGCTGCCTGCTTTGAGGAAACGTGGACGAAATCCGCAAGGAATGAACCAACCATTACCACCGCCAAAGTGACCAACACCTCAGCTTCCACCACGTCATTATCTATATATTTTAGCAATCGGTAGCCAATGTATCCAAGGAATAAACCGATGAAAATTCCTCCCCCAATGTCGGCGCAGATGATGTAAAATGTCTCAAAAACCGTCAACGTATGATCCTCCCCCGCATGGGCAATATCCAGTAATGTCAATGCTAACACTACGGCAACCCCATCATTGAAAAGTGACTCCCCCTGAATCTTGGTTTCCAGGTCCTTGGAAAGATTGAATCTCTTGATCGTCTTAGTTACTGCGATAGGATCTGTCGGCGAAATCAGTGCACCAAAAACCAGGCAGTACAGATACTCCAAATGGATACCCAGGAAATCCAACATGAAGTACACCCCGGTACCTATGGCCGCAGTGGATATCAAAACGCCGGTTGTCGCCAACACCAAAACAGGGGTTCGCTGCTTGGCCAGTTTGTTAAAATCAATATTCAATGCTCCTGCAAAGAGCATAAAACTCAGTACCAGCTGATAGAGCACTTCTTCGAATTCATACTCCTTTACGTGCTCGGCCAGATGAAGATCGGGGTTGAGTGCTCCGATGATCATTACCACCACAGAAAGAACCAACGCCATGATCATCAATCCTATCGAAGAAGGTAATTTCAGGAAGAAGGTGTTCACGAAAATGAACAGTCCCGAAAGGAAGATCAGAAGGGCTACAATATCAAATATGGTCATACGCCTATTTTATGGGTATAGTCAAATCAAAAATAGTTCTAAATCTTCGGATGAATCAACCACTTGGTTACAGTCTTTCAACCTCAATCCGAAATTAGAGGTGGGTGGTCTACTGATTTGTCAAAAATTGACTGATCGAATATAACTTTTTCTATACTTTTCCACAAGAAATTCTCATTTGGAGCCATTAAATATGAATCAAGCTATATCTGCCGAACTACGCAAACTTGACGAGCAAAAGCGCTCCATTCTTGAATTTTTAAAAGATCAACAACCAGAAGATCTGACGAAAGCACTGCCCGGAAAATGGTGCATGATCCAGGCCATGCGACACGTTCAAATGTCTGAGGAAGGATCCGTGAGTTACATGAGTAAAAAATCTTTGGCTGGGGACGAGATGAAGAAGCGACCATTTAAATCGGTTCTTTTATTGCAGATTCTTTATCTGGTATTTTTCTTAAGAATTAAATTCAAAGCACCCGCCATCATCTCAAACCCGCCAGTTACAAGCCTCGAAGAACTTGAAAAAGATTGGGAAGAAACGAGAAATAAATTGGTGGAATTTGTGGGGAATTATCCCGAGAAATGGGATAAGAAAGGAGTCTATAAGCATCCCTTCATTGGAATGTTCAACATCCTGGAAGGACTACAGTTTCTGAATGCGCACCTCAGGCATCATCGCAATCAAGTAGGCAGAATCACGCGTCAGATTAGGAAGCCAGGTGTCGTCGATAATAGAGAAATAGCGTCCCAATAAAACCGATTGTAAAAAGGAAAAGTATCATGACTTTTTAAGTTTGTAATTTCGCCTGAACAGGTTGCAAGCTTTATGCCAAACTCATGCTTCGGCTAAATAACGTCAAACAAATTTTCGGTACTACAGCTCTGAACTATCCTGATTGGGAAGTCATGACAGGTGAGCATGCCTTGATCCTTGGAAACTCCGGATCCGGGAAAACAACGCTCCTGCACATCGTATCTGGTTTACTTCGAAACACCCAAGGGAAAGTGGAGATGAACAATCGGCTAATTTCTGAAATGTCCCAATCGAAATTAGATCGATTCAGGGGAGAAAACGTAGGACTGGTGTTTCAGAAACCGCATTTGATCAAGGCATTGACTGTGGCCGAGAACATTCGACTTGCCGGGAAATTCGGTGGAAAAAAAGTCAAAAACTCCAGACTAGATGACATCCTGGAAGCACTAGATATCCGAAATCTGAAGGATAGGAAAGTGCATGAATTGAGTGAAGGGCAGGCACAGCGGGTTTCTATTGCCCGGGCGGTGATTCATGAGCCAAGTTTATTAGCGGCCGATGAACCTACCGCAAGCTTGGATGACGAAAACTGCGAGAGAGTGATTTCACTTTTGAAGTCTCAAGCCGAAAGATGCAAAGCCACCCTGATCATCGCCACGCATGACCAACGAGTTAAGGACCAATTCTCAAACCGACTTGAGTTATGACGCTCGGAAGCATCGCCATCAAGAATATATTCAATAAACCGCTCAGCTCGTTTCTTAGCGTTCTGCTTTTTGGTTTCGGGGTGAGCATCATCGTGTTGATCCTTTTGGTCAGTACCCAGCTTAAAAAAGAAATTAGCAATAACGCCTCAGGTATCGACCTGGTTGTTGGAGCCAAGGGCAGCCCGATGCAACTCATTCTGGCCAACATCTTTCATGTCGATTTCCCGACAGGAAATATCTCACTGAAAGAATCGGCACAGCTAACTCGCAACCGACTGATCAAAAGTGCAATTCCGGTTTCACTTGGTGATTCTTACTCAGGATTCAGAATCGTTGGCACAACTCAGGCTTATCTGGATTTATACAAGGCAGAATTCGAATCTGGCAATTGGACTGGCAATGAAATGGATGCCATGCTGGGAGCAAAGGCACAGGAATTTCTTGGACTCAACGTCGGCGATACTTTCGAAAGCACTCATGGTATGTCAGAAGTCGGGGCGGATCATGCCGAGCATCCATTCAAGGTAGGAGGAATTCTTAATCCTACAGGAACCGTGATCGACGGGCTTATCATCACCTCGGTCTCAAGCGTGTGGCACGTGCATGGACATGAAGGCGATCATGAAGATCATGCCGATTCCCTACACGCTGAAATGCCGATCCCATGGCTGGGATTGACCGTCACAAAAGAACAATACGAAAACGAGGATATTACGGCACTTCTACTTCAGTACGCCTCTCCCATGGCGGCTATTCGACTGCCACAGATGGTCAACAAAGACAGCAACTTTCAGGCGGCTTCTCCGGCATTTGAGACCGCTCGGCTTTTCAACCTGATTGGAACTGGCGTGGAGGTTATGAACGTTTTAGGGATTGTGATCATTGTCATAAGTGCGATTAGTGTGTTGATTGCTTTGATTAATTCCCTGAAGGAAAGAAAGTACGAGTTGGCTATCATGCGATCAATGGGCGCCAGTCGAGGACAGCTTTTTGTTTTGATCATGTTGGAAGGGGGCATACTGACAATTTTTGGGGTCACTCTGGGATTTGGACTCGCTCATGGAGGTGTCCTGATATTGGGTCAGTTTGTGGAAAGCCTAAACATTTCTGGCCTACTTTTCGTGGAGGAAGAAGCGAATGTCCTCATCGGGGCAATTGCTGTTGGAATCGTTTCTGCTTTAATCCCTTCAGGCATGGCTTACCGATCTGACATTTCAAAAACGCTGGCAAAAGGATAAATATGAAGACATTACTATCGATACTATTTTTTGTGAGTTTGAATGTGGCCTTTGCTCAGTACGACAAGGCTTCTGAAAACTGGGCTCGACTCGCCAAGGTTTCTTACGACAAAACGCAGGATGAATACGGCGAAATCTACGTGCCGAAATTCGATGAGGCTGTCAGAAAAATGAATGGAAAAACCATCGTTCTGGAAGGATTCATCGTTCCATTCGATGGGTTGTTCGAACCGGATAAAATCATCGTTTCTGCTTTACCAATTGCTTCGTGCTTTTTCTGTGGGGGAAGTGGCCCGGAAACTGTCGCAGAAGTCTACCTCAAAGAATCGGTGAAATACACGGGCAAGGCCGTTCGCGTGACCGGCAAGCTTTATCTCAACGACAAGGACTACAATCAGCTCATGTACGTCTTGAAGGATGCAAAAATGGAGGTGCTCTAAAAAAGCCCGTTCACGAATCGCAAACGGGCCCTGAGTTATTGGTTAGTTCGAACTCATAGTTTCTTTACTTTGGAGGACTCATCCAGCCCCTTCAGCACTTCGATATTGATGCCATCAGAGAGACCAGTCTGAATTTCTACCTTCTCGAACTGCTGTTCTCCTTTCATGATCTCCACATATACCTTGTCCTCTTCGAAGATCAAGTTGCTTTCTTTAACGGCCAGTACGTCTTCTTTTCTTTCAAGGACAATATCGGCATTGGCACTGTAACCCGCTCTTAAGAAATAGTCATCTCGAAGTTTCACTGCGGCTCGTACTTCGAACTGAATCGCGCCTTCTTCTTCCACTCCTTTAGGTGAAATGTACTCCAATGCTGCATCGAATTTGACCGTATCTAATGCTCCCACAACGAGCTCCAAATTCATCCCTTCTTTTAGCTTGCCCACCTCGGCTTCATCCACATTTCCTTCAAAAACCAGTTCGCTCATATCCGCCACGGACGCGATCGTGGTTCCGTCATTGAAGGTATTGGTCTCGATCACGAAATTTCCTTCTTTTACCGGTACATCCAGCACCATTCCGGCCACAGTTGATTTTACCAAATTGGAAACCGCTCCGGATTTTTTTGACGCCCCTTCTTTGATCAACTCCAGGTTATTCTCAGCTGCCTCTACTTGCTGCTTGTTTAGATTGTAAGTCAAGAGCTGCTGATTGTAATCCACTTCAGAAATCACTTTCTCCAGGAACAGCTTTTTCTGCCGCTCCATTTCCTGCTCAGAGTTTTTGTAATTGATGGTAGCTTCTTTGAGCCTTGCTTGCGCATTGTTCAGTGCCACCACATCAGGAATGATCTGAATTTTGGCGATCAGCTGACCGGCCTCAATCACATCACCGGCTTCTACAAAGAGCTTGTCCACGACTCCTGAGACCTGTGACTTTATTTCCACTTCTTTTCGAGGGTTGATCGACCCGGTTGCCACGGTTTTCCGCTCGATATCCATGACGAAAGTGGAGTCCGTTTCAAACACCTCCACGGTGGTTTCCGATTTATCAAAGACATAGTAACCAAGGAAACCGAGTGTCCCGATGATTACGATGACCAAGAGAATTTTAAGTACTTTTTTCATTTTAAGTAGTGTTTATTTTGAGTTCAGTTTTTTAGTCCACACGTATAGCTTCAATGGGGCTCACTGATGCGGCTTTTTTCGCTGGGAAAATTCCAGCCAATGCCCCACCAATTATCAATATCCCTAAAGCAGCTAGCGGCACCATCGGGTCTACGGTCGGAATAGTAAACGGCATGCTTCCATCGTTCGGCATGACCATCCCGATCAATTCCAGCAACCCTAGTCCGGCAATCAATGCGAAATACCCGCCGATTATAGTCAGGAAGACTGCCTCTTGAATCACCAGTGACACAATAGAATTCGGAGTGGCGCCAAGTGATTTCCTAATGCCGATTTCTTTGGTTCGTTCCTTCACGATGATCAGCATGATGTTACTTACACCCAGAATTCCAGCAAAGAGCAGCGCTACACCCACGAACCAAGTGAAGGATTCTAGCCCATCAAAGAGCCCATTGATTTCTTCAAATTCCGCCTGCAGGTTTTCGTGCCCAATGGCATCCTCGTCCAACGGATGAATGTCGTTTTTCTCTTGAAGTAGCTTGATGATTCTGGGCTCTACGATATCTAATCTCTCACCGTCTTTTAGAGAGTAGCCGTACCATCCCACATTGTCCCCATAATTGAAGGCCCTCTGAAAAGTGGTAAAGGGCACGTGGATATTGCTTTCTTCATCCCGGTTACCACCTCCTCTAGCAGGTTTTATTAACCCAACCACCTTGAAGTTTACCTTTCGGATGGTGATGTATTTGCCAATTGGGTCTTCATCATCCTCAAACAATTGATCCTGCACGCCCGTCCCAATTACCGCTACCTTTCTTGAGTTTTCAATGTCGTTTTTATTGATAAACCGACCTGAGGAAATGTTCTTAATCTGAATACGGTTGTAATCCGGGTAATCGCCGTACACCTCAAAAGAGGCGGACTTGTTGTTATAAACTGTCAAGGCCAACCCCAATGAATTCCGAGGTGCCAGGTATTTCATTTCAGGCACTCTGGCCAAAAGCATTTTTGTGTCCGAGTTATCAAACTGCACACGCTTGCCTGGTTGGAAGCCATTGTGAGAAATAGTAGTTCTACGACCCCAGAAAAACCCAGCATTGGTAGCAAAATCGAAATCCTGCATCACGCCTTCTCTGAAGCTATTGCTCATGCCCAAAAGGATAATCAATATGAACATACCCGAGGCAATGCCCATCAAGGTCAGAAACGTTCGAAGCTTATTCCTTCGGATCGTCTGAAAAATTTCCTGCCATTTATCGTAATCAAACATCTTATTCGTCTCTTAAAGCTTCAATTGGTTGAATCTTGGCCGCCTTGCGCGCTGGGAAATACCCGGCCAATGTGCCACTCAGTGCCAAAACGATTGTCGCGTTCAATGCGCTCGAAAAACTCACATTCGGGTCAATGAAAAAGTCCTCGCTAAACCCAAACGAAATAATCATGTCAGAAAATCGGCCAGTCTGCACAAACAGCATCGCTGATATCATCCCGATGTAACCACTCAATAATGTGATGAAGAGTGATTCCTGTAAAAACAACCCAATGATGGATCTTGGATTTGCCCCGATGGCTTTTCTTACTCCAATTTCCCTGGTCCGTTCTTTCACAACGATGAGCATGATGTTGCTCACTCCGATAATTCCAGCCACCAATGCTAAACCTCCTACCAGAGCCAGAATAAACCGTATGCCGTCAAAAATCCCCATCCATCTGGCGTAATCCTCCAAGACATTCCCAGTCCACATGGCCTGATCGTCCTCCTTAGAGAATCTGTGCCGTTCTGCCAACAAACCATGAATCTGATCCTCTATGACCATACTTTCTTCCGCACTCGCATCACCAACGGTCACGATGAACATGTCGACTCGTTTCCCACCACCGTAGGCCAGTTGTGAAGTAGAGATCGGCAAGTAGATGTATTTGTTTTCCCGATCATTTCCTTCATCATGAAAAACCCCAACCACTTTGTACTTGATGCCATTGATGGTCACATACTCTCCAATTGGGCTTTTTCGAGGGAATAAGACTTCTACAACCCCTGTTCCTATGACCGCCACTTTTCTCTTGAACTTAATGTCCAGATCATTCAAATAGCGACCATACAGCATCTCCGTCTTCTCAGTGTACGCATGATCCGGGTGAACGCATCGAATGGAGAAAAAAGAGTATTTGTCTTTGTAACGAACAGTAAACTCACCTGAGAGATAAAATCGTCCGGTGATTTTGTCAATGCCTTCTATTTCAGTCCTCAGGGCCTCATAATCATCATTGTCGAACTTGATTCGCCTTCCCGGCTGAAGCCCTGCATGGGCAAGTGTTGTTTGCCCAGACCCAATGAAAATCGAATTGATGGCGTCATCCTTGAATTGATTTCGGACACCATTCTGAAATCCCTTTCCGAAACTCATTAAAAGGATCAAGATGAAAATCCCGAAGAACACGCAGAATCCCGTAATGATCGACCTAATCCGATTCTTGTTAATCGTGTAGAAAATCTCCTGCCAGGTATCTATATCAAACATTACTCGGCGGTTTCGAGATCGAAATTATTGCTCAAAATCACTCCATCCTGCAGACGGATTACCCGGTCGGTCTTGGCAGCTACATCGTTTTCATGCGTTACTACTACGATGGTTTTACCCATGTCATTCACCTCCTTAAAGATGTCCATGACTTCAAACGAGGTTTGTGTATCCAAAGCCCCTGTTGGTTCATCAGCGAGGATCACCTTTGGGTCAGAGATCAATGCCCGAGCTATAGCAACTCGTTGTTTTTGGCCCCCGGACATTTCGCTTGGCAGATGGTGAGCCCATTCTTTCAACCCAACTCTATCCAGATATTCGGTCGCTAAAATATTCCGTTTCTTCCGATTCATCTTTTGATAGTACATCGGAAGCGCCACGTTCTCCATGGCATTTTTGAAATTCAGTAGGTTGAAGGATTGGAATACGAACCCCAAGAATTTATTCCTGTAGTAAGCGGCCTTGCTTTCCGACAGATCTTTGATTTCCGTGCCTGCCAGTTCGTACTTTCCTTTATCATATACATCCAGTATGCCCAGGATATTAAGAAGTGTCGACTTTCCTGATCCTGAGGAGCCCATGATGGATACAAATTCACTTTCCTTGATGTGGAGGTCTATGCCTTTTAGAACAGTAAGAGATTGCTTACCAGTGACATATGACTTTTGAATGTCGGTTAGTTTGATCATTTGAGTTTTTGACGCATGGCGCCTTGTCCGTTGGTTAGATGTCCTTTAGTCCTTGAAGGTTGCATTTTGAGCATTTTAAAAGACAAACTTTTCTCAGAATGGTTTCCCTCTACCTGTATTAGGTAATGCATAGTAGTACGACCCGACTCAGTAAAAGGTTCAGAAATCTTTCAAAACGGGAACTTTAAGTGCTGATTGGTCATTGCTGTCATTTAGTACGTAAATACCCTAAATTTGCAGCTCGAAAAAGTAAAACTGATGATTGAAGAAAAAGTAGGTTACAAAGTAAAAGACATTTCATTGGCCGAATATGGCCGAAAAGAGATCCGATTGGCAGAAGCAGAAATGCCCGGATTGATGGCATTGAGAGAGGAATATGGTGAGTCTAAGCCATTGGCAGGTGCCCGAATCGCAGGTTGCCTTCACATGACCATTCAGACAGCCGTTTTGATAGAAACGCTTCAAGCGTTGGGTGCTGAAGTTACCTGGTCATCTTGCAACATTTTCTCTACACAAGATCACGCCGCTGCTGCCATTGCTGCTGCTGGCGTTCCTGTTTATGCTTGGAAAGGCATGAATGAAGAAGAGTTTGATTGGTGCATTGAGCAGACATTGTTTGCATTCGAAGATGGAAAGCCGCTTAACATGATCTTGGATGATGGAGGAGATTTAACCAACATGGTGCTCGATCGATTCCCTGAATTGGTTGACGGAATCAATGGACTTTCTGAGGAAACTACCACTGGGGTTCATAGACTTTACGATCGAGTTAAAAATGGTACGCTTCCTATGCCTGCCATCAATGTAAACGACTCGGTGACCAAGTCAAAATTTGACAACAAGTATGGTTGCAAAGAGTCCTTGGTAGACGCAATCAGACGAGCTACGGACGTCATGCTTGCAGGTAAAGTAGCCGTGGTTGCAGGATACGGTGATGTTGGAAAAGGATCTGCCGCTTCATTGAGAGGTGCCGGTGTACGAGTTATTGTGACGGAGATCGATCCTATCTGTGCGTTGCAAGCAGCGATGGACGGATTTGAAGTGAAGAAAATGGTTGATGCTGCGCCAAGGGCAGATATCGTCGTGACCACTACCGGGAACAAGGACATTGTGACTGGAGAGCACTTCCCATTGATGAAAGACAAAACGATCGTGTGTAACATCGGGCACTTCGACAATGAGATCGACATGGCTTGGTTGATCGATAACTATGGAGATACGAAGGTTGAGATCAAACCACAGGTTGACCTTTACAATGTGAATGGCAATGAGATCATCATTCTGGCGGAAGGTCGTTTGGTGAATCTTGGCTGTGCAACTGGTCACCCGTCTTTCGTGATGTCCAATTCATTCACAAACCAGACATTGGCACAAATCGAGCTATGGACCAATGCCGACGCATACGAAAACGATGTTTACATGCTGCCTAAGCACTTGGACGAGAAAGTGGCAAAACTTCACCTGGCTAAAATCGGTGTGGAGTTGGAAACTTTGTCTCAGGAGCAAGCTGAGTACATCGGAGTAACTGTAGATGGACCGTACAAGCCGGAATACTACAGATACTAAGTAGAACAGATATTAAAGATTAAAAGCCACTCAGATTTGGGTGGCTTTTTCTTTTAGAATCTCCTGATAAAGCTCCACTGTCCTCTGAGCGGTCTTTTGTTTGGAGAAATCTCTGACAGTTTTTTTTCCTTCCTCAGTAAGCTCGTCTCTGAGCTTTGGATCATTAAGCAAGCTGAGTACTCCCTCTGTTAGTTTGTCGACATCCTTGATTGGAAAAAGAAGTCCGTTTTTTTCATGGTTGACCATCTCTGAGACTCCCCCGGCATTTGTTGCGACTATTGGGACACCTGCCGCCATGGCATCTAGGACGCTCGTTCCAAGTCCCTCCGTTTTTGAGGTGAACAGAAAGATGTCCAAAGAGGGCAATATCTCCCGAATGTTCTTTCTAAATCCGGTGAAAATAATCTTGTCCTGTAACTTCCTTTTTTTGACCAGACTTTTAATCTCTTCGCGATCCGGACCGTCCCCAACGATGAAAAAATGAACGTCATCTCGCTGCTTCAAAACAGATTCTGCCACCGCAACAAAAGTGGGATAGTCCTTCTGATCGGAAATAGCGGATGTATTCCCTATGATCACAGTTTCTTCAGGAATCTTGAATTCCTTTCTAAGCCAGTCGGAATTTTTAAATGGAGCAAATTTTTCCGTATCTGTGCCGCTATGGATGGTGACTAATTTTGATTTGTCCCTGATGTCCGGCTCTGTGATCCGACGGATCGTTTCTGAAATGCAAATGATCCGTGCGATCTTGGAGTAGTTGTATTTGAACTTGCTGAACCAATTGTCCTTCACTGGGAAGTCCACACGACGGGTCATGATCTGGGGAACGTCCAATCCAAGCAATCCGGCAATCACCGACATGGTATGAGATTTTGAGGTGTGTGTTTGGATCAGGTCAAAATTCTCTCGTTCACAAATCTTGATGATTTCACGTGCCGTAGAAAAATCGTAGGCCGACTTAAACGGCAATGCATAATTTGGGAGGTCATTTTCTTTGCAATAAGATTCTACTTCCGACCCCTCTTTGCATCCGACAATGGCATCCACTCCTAGTTTTCGCGTCTCCTCCACGAGGTAAATAATCTGCTGCTCTCCCCCTCTCCAGGTGGATTCCGAACTCAAATGCAGCACCTTAATCGGCTTATCCATTCTTATGTAATTCTCTCAATTTGGTGTACTTCAGGAATCTATAATACCCCGTGCTGATGGCAATGATGAATCCGAAATAGCCATCCAAGAATCCGGCTTGGACAAAATATTTTTTTACGAAGGCCCAAAACGGCCCGAAAAACTCGTGGATAAGAAAGTTGGATTTTTTTCCTTTCTCAAAAGCAGCTTGTGCCGCCAAAGACGAGAATTTATGGATTTGAAGTATGTAGTCCGAGAGGTTGTAAAAAGAATAATGCAATAAGTCTCCATGCAAATCCCCCACTTTGGCGGCCTCATCCATCTCTACCCTGTCGTGTGGATTGGTTCCTCCCCAACTTCCTTTTGTACGATTCCAGAGTCGGATTTTTTTGTCAGGATACCAGCCGGAGTGCTTTATCCATTTTCCGCAGAAATTGGTCAGGCGTTTGAGACGGAATCCATCATTTTTATCGAGATCGACGGTTAAAATACTATCCCTCAGCTCAGACGTAAGCGACTCGTCAGCATCCAGACTGAGCACCCAATCATGTTCAGCCTGCTCCATCGCATAGTTCTTCTGCTGTATATGTCCGTCAAACTTGTGCTCCAAAAAACGGACCCCATGATTCTCACAAATCGCTCGGGTTTGATCAGATGAATAAGAATCTACGACCAGAATTTCATCCGTCACACCCTCAAGCGATTTCATGCATCGCTCGATGTTTTTTTCTTCATTGAAGGTGATGATTACAGCGCTGATTTTTGGTTTCATGATTCAAAGCAAATCTATTGGATTCAAGTCAAGATCGATTCCAATTCTATTTCTGTCTTTGATTCTGTAAATTGATGAAAAATCAACGCTATGAAAATAGGAATATTAGGCTCAGGAATGGTCGGTCAGTCGCTAGCTGATGGATTCATCGAATATGGAAATGAGGTCATGATTGGAACGCGAAATGCGTCAAAACTTGACGACTGGAATAAAACCAATGGCAACAAGGGACTCGTTGGTTCATTTAAAGAAACTGCCGAATTCGGGGAGTTGTTGGTACTAGCAGTTAAGGGAGCGGCTGCCAAAGAGGTCATCGATCAAGCGGATAAAGAAAATTTCAAAGGAAAAGTAGTCATTGACCCCACAAATCCAATTGCCCCAGATGCTCCTGAGAATGGCGTGCTGAAATTCTTTACAGATGCAAACTCTAGTTTGATGGAAGAACTGCAGGATTATCTGCCGGATAGCCACATGGTGAAAGCCTTTAACTCCATAGGCAGTGGGTTCATGGTTAATCCGGATTTCGAAGCACAGCCGACCATGTTTATCTGTGGAAATAGCGTGGCAGCCAAATCCAAAGTGGCCGACATTCTGGATCAGTTTGGCTGGGAGGTTGAGGACTTAGGAGCCGTGGAAGCCGCGCGGGCCATTGAACCACTTTGCATGCTGTGGTGCATTCCAGGATTCCTCGAAAACCGTTGGAATCACGCCTTTAAACTTTTGAGAAAGTAGCTAGAGAATCTCAACGAGGTGCTTTGCCACCCGCTGAGTCCCGTCCAAAATCTGATGACGGCAAGAGGTGCCTGATGCCAGGATGATAGTGTCCTCCTCCTGATCACGTACTTTCGGGAACAGTACCAGTTCGCCGATTTTTTGAGAGACCTCAAAGTGCTCCTTTTCATAGCCAAATGACCCGGCCATTCCGCAGCACCCGGTTGGCAAAACTTGCACCTCGTAATTTTCACAGGCCGCCAAAATCTTTTTGGTAGGTACCATGGATGAAAGCGCCTTTTGGTGGCAATGACCATGAACGACTATTTTCCGCTTGTCCAGAGGGAAGTTCTGCTCAGAAATGTTTCCTGCATCCAGTTCGTTGGCCAGAAACTCTTCAATGGTGAACGTGTGCTTGGCTACCTCTTTCGCACGCTTCTGCTCATCGTCTCTCAGCAAGTCGATGTACTCATCACGGAATGTCAAAATCGCCGATGGTTCCACGCCCACCAGGTAGCAATTTACCCCGAGCATGTCATGAAATTCGTTGACATTTTTCTGCGCGCATTTTTTCGCTTCCTTCAAAAATCCCTTGGACAGATAAGCTCTGCCGCTTGGGGCATGTGGCATTTCCAACACCTGATAGCCAAGACGGTCGAGTAGCTTGATGGCGGCCATCCCTACTTCCACATCTAGGTAATTGGTGAACTCATCGAAGAAGAAAAAGACCTGCGCTTTCGGGGTTTGGGTCAGTGGATTAAAGGATTTTCTGAACCAGGATCTCAAAGTGCGAGGTGCCATCTTCGGGATGGATCGCTCCGGCGCAAACCCTAAAACAGGCTTGACCAAATTTCGGGTTGCATTGTACAACCATGGAGCTGGTTTGAACCAGCTAATACTTTTGGAATAGTTGGCGATGAGACGTGTGCGAAGCGAAGGACTTGCTGCTTGATATTGCCACTCGGCTTTGAGCTTAGCCATGTCCACGTTTGACGGACATTCTGTTTTACAACCCTTACAAGAAAGGCACAAGTCCATGACTTCTTTGATTTCCTCGTGCTCGAAAGGATTCTTGTGATCAGATCTGGTAAGGAACTCACGCAGGATATTGGCACGGGCTCGTGTCGTGTCTTTTTCGTCACGAGTGGCCATGAAACTCGGACACATGGTACCGCCGGTTAATTCAGACTTTCTGCAATCGCCGCTTCCGTTGCACAGCTCAGCCGAGCGTAGGATTCCGTGATCTCGTGAAAAATCCAGGATGGTATCGAACTGCCTGGTCTCCTGATTTTTCTCGTAACGAAGCGACGTGTCCATCGGAGGTGAATCCACAATCTTCCCAGGATTGAAGATGTTGTCAGGATCCCAGGCGGCTTTGATTTCTTTTAGCAGTTGGTAGTTCTCTTCTCCAATCATCTTTGGAATAAACTCCCCGCGCAATCGGCCGTCTCCGTGTTCTCCAGAGAGCGAACCGCGGTACTTTTTCACGAGTGTGGCAATTTCCTCAGCGATGACTCGGAAAAGTCTGAGACCTTCTGCTGTTTTCAGGTTTAGGATTGGTCTTAAGTGTAATTCGCCCGACCCTGCATGGGCATAGTGGACGCTGTAAAGTCCATGCTTTTGCAAAATCTGATTGAACTCCGCAATGTACTCAGGCAGCTCCTGTACGTCCACAGCCGTGTCCTCAATAACCGGGGCTGGCTTGTCGTCCCCTGGAATGTTTGACAGCAAACCAAGCCCGGCTTTACGCAGGGACCAAACTCGAGCCATGTCAGAACCTTTGATCACTGGGAATGCGTAACCCAATCCATTCTTAGTCAGATCGGCAAGAAGAGATAGCACCTCCTCATCCACCCGATCGTCAGAGGCACGAATCAGTTCCACAACCAAGATGGCCTTGGGTTTTCCTTCTACAAAAAAGCGATGAGCCTTTTGTTCTAAGTTTCTTTCTGTCGCTTCCAGAATGTAATGATCCATGAGCTCGCATGCCGACGGACGATGCTCGAGTGCAACCAAGTTGGCACGCAGAGCCTGATCGATGTTCTCGCAATGAATGCACACCAGACGTTTGTGCTCCAGCGGCAGTGGCGATAACTTGACCTTAGCGGCCGTAACAAATGCGAGGGTTCCTTCAGATCCAGCAAGAAGTGAGCAAAAATTAAAAAGCCTCCCTTTTGGATTGAACGGCTGCATCTCTGCCAACATGTCGATCGCATAGCCGGTATTTCTTCGGGGGACGCTCGACTTGGGGAATTCTTTTTTGATGCGATCCAGGTTTTCCTGATCAGACAAAATCTCCAGCACGTTCTGATACAGCGCATTCTCAAAATCGTTCTCGGCCTGCATCGCCTCTTTGGGACCGAAATGAGCTACCTCAGCATTTGCCAAAAGAACTTTTGCCTCCAGCAAATGTTCCCTTGTGCTTCCATGTACCACAGAATTTGCCCCACAGGAATTGTTCCCGATCATCCCACCAATCATGGCCCGATTGGCAGTAGACGTTTCCGGCGCGAAGAAAACTCCATGTGGCGCCAGCTCACGATTCAAGTCATCCCGCACAATTCCTGGCTGCACCCAAGCCCAGCCTTCATCTAGGTTGAGTTCTAAAATTTGATTGAAATACCTGGAGACATCCACTACAATTCCGTCACCCACTACCTGGCCAGCTAAGGACGTACCTGCGGTTCTTGGGATAAGGGATGTTTTGTGCTTCCGGGCAAACTTGATCAGCGTCTTAATATCCTCATCATCTCTTGGGATCGCCACGGCCAGCGGCACTTCACGATAAGCCGAAGCATCTGTCGCATAGATGCGCCGTACGTGTTCTTCGGTGAAGAGGTCACCTGACAGTTGATTTTTTAGTCCCTCGAGGTTCACGGCGCAAACCTAATCTTCAAATCAATTAGGTGGCTTAATATTGCCGCATGAATCCTCGTCAACTTCGAGCATTGGGTTTTGGTGGAATCCTGATCGCACTCGCTCTGAGCGTTTGGCACCTGTGGCGCACCTATCAGGATGGGCAGCCGCGTTGGTATTTCCTCATTATGTCCATGGGCATCTTGCTGCTGCTTAGTTATCAGCTGATGTCAAATAGAAGGAAGTGACCCGCCAAATTCATTCCACATTAAAATCAAAATATCGTTTGGGAAATGGCTCCTCTCGTAACGTATAATGCCACCATTCCTTAGAGTATGCCTTGAATCCATGCTTTGACATAATGTTTTTGAGCTTCAGTCGATTGGCCTTTTGATTTGATGAAATATTGGTGGCGGCATGCCAGGAAATCGGGCCGAAAAAATCCCAACCACTGCCCATGTCCAGTTCCTCGCCGATTTCCAAGTCGATGATCGTCAAGTCCACCGTGCTGCCACGAGAATGCCCGGATCGGCTGGCCACATAGCCGAGTTTGAAAACATTCGCTTTTTGGACTTCCGGGTAATACTTGGATTTAGTCAGGGTATCACTCGGCTCTTTAGCCCACCGCACAAAATGATTCACCGCCTGCTGAGGACGATAGCCATCAAAGATTTTCAATCCTAAACCTTCTTTCATTAACTTCGCCTGAACCTTACCAAGCGCTGCGGCAGCTTCTTTGGTCAGATAAATGATCGGTTTTTTATACCCATCAACTGTTTTGCCGACGAAATTGTCTTGAGTGAAATAGCGAACATCTACTTCCACTTTCGGGATCGCGTCTTTCACATTCACAAAATACTCTTTCCCATTCTGAGCCACCACCCAGTAATTCAGGATAAAAAGCATGAAAGTCACAGCCTGTCTCATTTCTCGAAAATACGGTTTCGTTTATAATTGTCCTGATGAAACAGAAAGAATGCCCATCGTGCGGGATGGATGTGGATGCCGACAGCACCGAATGCATGTACTGCCACTATGAATTTCCGAAGCAGAACAAATCACTTATCTGGGTGGCGGTTATTTTGGCGCTGTTCTTTTTATGGCTGGTGCTATTCTGAATAGATATTTCATTGTTCAAAGTCATTTTCCACGGTGACATAAGTCACTAAATCAGATTCAAAATCAGGTGAAATTTGGAGCTGATGTCAAGAATCAAGCTAATGAAAGTTTGTGCTGGCCTGTATCACATGCCTCGCATCTACATGGCTGATTGTAGCATCAATTGAATTTTTGATTACCTAAATTTTTGGATCATGAAAAAGAACTTGGGAAACATCGACAGACTGGTTCGAATCTTAATTGCTGCCTTTTTTGCCGGACTTTATTTTACCGGAATGGTCTCTGGAACAACTGGACTTTTGCTAATGGTTTTGGGTGGGATTTTCCTGGTCACCAGTTTCGTAAGCTTTTGTCCGATATATGCCGTATTGGGAATCAGTACGTGCCCCGCCTCTGAGAGATGATAGCGAAAGGGCAGATGTGAATGTCAGTCCTTTATTTTTTTCAGGTTGAAAACCTCCGTCTTAATTCCCCCATCGCTCTTGAGGGTCAATGAAATTTTCATCTCATTATCAGAAACCCGCTCGTAAATCAGGCTCTTCAAAGTGATTTTATCTTCGGTGGTTTCAATCATCTTGAAATTCACATAATCCGTTTTGTCCTCCCACGCTGTAAAATCAGGATTGAAATGTCGCAGTTTCATCCCCTCCTCATTCAGAACCCAGAACTCGTAGAAAACTACTTCACCCGCTGTATTGGTGTAGCGAAACATGGCCATCAATTGACCATTGGCGTCCGGCTTGGACCAGGTTTCCTCAAACGTCCCGCCAAACCCGGGACCCTCCCAAGTCCCTGTAAGCCATTTGAAATGTTCGGAATTTTGGGCAAAAGCACTCAAACCGATGAGCATGATGGCGGAAAGGGTCAGTGGCTTTTTCATACGCAATTATGACAGGTTTAAGTCTACAATGTAATGCACCGCAACATCCTTCCATAATTTGCCTTGACAATCAGAAATGAATTATGGTTTGCTGCCCATTTCACCTGCCCTAATGACTAGGCATATTCCCATTTGCCTCGATCAATTTTTTCTGGCAATCACATAGTTCCAAATACTAAGACTCGAAAGATTAGCACTATCCAAAGAGATAATTGGACGAAGGTCTAGGACATTCAGCCATAAAATATGTCCATTCATCGATAAATCCATCTTTCTAACTATACGTCAAAACACTTTTGAGCTGAACCTAAAGCACGGCTGGGATTTGCTGACACAAATCACAGCTTAAAAACGTTCGAAGTATGCACACAACAACCGATTCATTTCACGGTAGAAATACCCGATCCATAACCGTTGCAATTGCAACGATTTTCTTGTTTCAAGCTTTTGCCCTGCGCGCACAGCCATGTAGGTCAGATACTCCAACTATTACAACAGATTTTTGCGGAAATTCCGTTCTAACCCAGTTAGATGGTACTTCAACAGAGGCGGCAGGTAGCATTATCGAGGTTCATGTGCGTACTACGGTAGCTGATGCCTCCGTCTCGTTGGGTACTACAACAGTCAAGCCTGATGGAACTTGGAATCTTGCAGGTCTCAGTCTGAGTACAGGATTACTTTCGGCCACAGCCACTGCCGATGGAGAATCTCGCAGCTTACCATCAAGCGAAATAGAACTAGTTCTTCCACCAGTAGTAACCCAAGGAATAATCTCTAATCCTACGGTGTGTGGAGCACTCGACGGAACTGTTGAGCTACTGGGATTTTTACCGTTCACTACTTATGAAATCACCTATACAGATGAAAGTGGTTTTCAATCCCTCAGCCTTACAGCAGATGCCTTGGGATCCATCACCATTTCCGGTTTGGGAGAAGGCGAATTGCAAGAGATTATCGCATCAATAAACGGATGCGCATCGAACACGATTTGTTCGATTGAGCTAGAAGAGCCAACAATTCCTTCATTTACATTGGGAGTTCCTGTTCAGCCAGTTATATGCGGAGGGACAGGATCTATATTAATCACTGGCGCTCCTTTACAGGCCTTAGATTATGAGGTTTCTTACTACGATGGCACTACTACGGTTGGACCAATGACAATAACTTCGGACATACTTGGTGTAATTACCATTCCTAATCTGCCAGCAGGAACCTATAGTAATTTTCAAGTTTCCCGAAATGGATGTGATGCTGATTTAATCCTTGATCGCATTACATTGTATGATGGTCTATTGCCTAGTACGGTCGTTCTGGGAACGGTTACTCAGCCAACCACTTGTACTGCGCTTGATGGATCAATTGAATTGACAGGACTATTACCGAACACTTCATATGACGTTGAATATGAAGATGCGAATGGTTTGACTATTTCGACAACATTATCTACTCCTTTAGCCGGGACAACCATATCCTTGACAGGTTTGGGCGAAGGTGTTTATAGAAATCTTAGAGTAAAAAATTTAGGTTGCTATTCTACCCCTCTTAGTGATATAAATCTTGCGTCACTTCCTACAATCAGTGTTGGATCATTCTTAAGTCCATTGAATTGCCTGTCTGCAGACGGATCAATTGTTTTAGACGGCCTGGTTAGTGGCGAAACGTATGACATTGGGTTTTCAATTGACGGTGTTTCACAACCTTCTGTTTCAGCACTGGCAAATGCAAGTGGTCAAGTGGAATTGACCGGATTGGCCAGCGCTTCTTATTCCAACTTTTTCGTGACTCAAGGAAACTGCCAGTCCAATATTCTGGCGGACATTGTCAGTCTTGATGAAATCCCGATTCCTGAAATCTCCTTGGGAACCCAGACACTTCCAACTGCCTGTGGATTGACAAATGGATCAATTGAACTGCTGGGGTTAATTCCCGGATCGACTTACGATGTACAATACAATAACAGCGCAGGACTACAGAGCACGTCCATTCTAGCAGATGGTTTAGGTAAACTTTCCATTTCAGGGTTAGGCTCAGATCAGTACAGCAATATCAGTGTATCATTAAATGGTTGCTCATCTAATTCATTGGTTTGTGCAGTTGATTTAGATTTTCTCCCTTCACTATCATTAGGGGCGGTTACTCCAGAAGTAAGCTGTGGGTCTTCAGACGGTACGATCACTTTGGAAGGTCTAGATGCCTTAACAACCTATGATGTTTCTTATTCTGACAGCAATGGACTTCAAACATTAATTGGCCTTGGGAGCACAGCGAGTGGTTCAATTACTTTATCAGGATTAAGTCCAGATACATACGCAGATCTTTCGGTTTCCTTAGGCGGTTGTTCCTCTGAGAGTCTTGCTGATATCAGTGTGGGTAGTTTACTCACCATTTCTGCAGGAACAGTTACCAACCCAACAAATTGTGGAGGTGCTGACGGATCCATTGAATTGGCTGGACTCACCGGGTCAACAACCTATAATGTTTCTTATACTAATAGTGCCGGAGTTCAATCAGTCAGTTTAACGAGCGATGGCTCTGGAATACTCACAATACCCGGTCTTGGAGCAGATAATTATAGTGCCATCAGTGTCAATGATGGAAGCTGCGAATCGAACACACTATTGAATCCTATTACGCTGGTTGAAGCTGGTGTTCCTTCCATTACTTTGGGGGCAGCTGTCAATCCATCCGGGTGTGGTGTTGCTGACGGCTCCATTTCTTTGGGCGGGCTCTTACCAGCAGTGTTGTATGATGTTACCTATTCTTCAAGCTTCGGAATTCAAACGGCTAGTCTAACATCTGATGCTCTTGGGGTTCTAACAATCGCAGGACTTGCTGCCGATGACTACCAGGATATTTCGGTAAGCACTGGAGGCTGTGAGTCCAATTCTCTATTGAATATCGTAAGCTTAGTGGATATAGGAACACCTACACTCACTCTAGGAACAATCACTAATCCAACGCTGTGCGGGGCAGCAGACGGATCAATAGAGTTGACAGGTTTAGGTATCTCTACAAGTTATGGAATTAGTTACACCAATTCTTTAGGAGCACAAACGGCAACCATTTCTTCAGACGGATCAGGCAACTTGATTATACCTGGTTTATCGGCAGATTTTTATGAACACATAAAAGTGTCCGTTGGAAGCTGCTTGTCGGCTTCAGTCGGTCCGGTGAATCTCCTTTGCGACAATGAGGCTTCTTATACAGTTAATAATCAAACATTAGCTTCCCTCTCCAATAATGATATTTTAGCTTCTGCAACAGATCCTGATGGAGATATAGTCTGTGTGACGATTGTATCTGGCACGTTACCAGCAGGCGTTTCTATAGATGCTGCTACAGGTGATATATATGTTTCTGCGCCAGGTGACTTGGTAGTTAGCCAGGCTACTGTTTCTGTCGAAACAACAGATATTAATGGAAACACAACCACTCAGGATGTTACTGTTCAAATATTAAATACTCCTCCCACCGTCTCGGATATTTCTAAATCAGTAAATGAAGATGAAACATTGAGCTTTGTTCAAACTGACTTTGAAAATGCATATTCAGACAATGAGAATAACCCGATCACCAAAATTCAGATACTGACATTGCCTCCTGTAGCCGAAGGAGTTGTTCAACTAAACGGAACCAATGTAGTCGCGAATCAGGAAGTGCTGGTCGCGGATTTTGCTAATTTGACTTTTGTCCCTGGAGCTGATTTTAACGGAAACACTTCGTTTGATTGGAACGGTCATGACGGAACAGAATATGCCACGACGGAAGCAAGTGTAAACATCACAGTTAATCCAGTGAACGATGAGCCAAGCTTCACTCCCGGAGCAAACCAGGAAGTCAACGAAGATGCAGGAGCTCAGAGTGTAACAGCATGGGCCACAAACTTGGACAAAGGCGCACCAGATGAAAGTGGTCAGACTTTGACATTCACAGTCACCAATGATAACAACAGCTTATTCAGTACACAACCAGCGATTGACGTAAATGGCAATTTGACTTACACACCAGCCGATGACGTCAGTGGCAGTGCTACAGTAAGCGTCGTATTGTCCGACGATGGAGGTACCGCAAATGGTGGCGATGACACCTTTGCTACTCAGATGTTCACCATCACAGTTAATCCAGTGAACGATGAACCAAGCTTCACTCCTGGAGCAAACCAGGTGGTCAACGAAGATGCCGGCGCGCAGAGTGTAACAGCATGGGCCACAGACTTGGACGAAGGTGCTCCCGATGAAAGCGGGCAGACATTGACATTCACAGTCACCAATGACAACAACAGCTTATTCAGTGTACAACCAGCGATTGACGTAAATGGCAATTTGACCTTCACACCAGCCGATGACGCCAGTGGCAGTGCAACAGTAAGCATCGTGTTATCGGATGATGGTGGAACAGCAAACGGAGGCGATGACACCTTTGCTACTCAGATGTTCACCATCACAGTTAATCCAGTGAACGATGAACCAAGCTTCACTCCTGGAGCAAACCAGGTGGTCAACGAAGATGCCGGCGCGCAGAGTGTAACAGCATGGGCCACAAACTTGGACAAAGGCGCACCAGATGAAAGTGGTCAGACTTTGACATTCACAGTCACCAATGATAACAACAGCTTATTCAGTACACAACCAGCGATTGACGTAAATGGCAATTTGACCTTCACACTAGCCGATGACGCCAGTGGCAGTGCAACAGTAAGCATCGTGTTGTCGGATGATGGTGGAACAGCAAACGGAGGCGATGACACCTTTGCAACTCAGATGTTCACCATCACAGTTAATCCAGTGAACGATGAACCAAGCTTCACTCCTGGAGCAAACCAGGTGGTCAACGAAGATGCCGGCGCGCAGAGTGTAACAGCATGGGCCACAGACTTGGACGAAGGTGCTCCCGATGAAAGCGGGCAGACATTGACATTCACAGTCACCAATGACAACAACAGCTTATTCAGTGTACAACCAGCGATTGACGTAAATGGCAATTTGACCTTCACACCAGCCGATGACGTCAGTGGCAGTGCTACAGTAAGCGTCGTATTGTCCGACGATGGAGGTACCGCAAATGGTGGCGATGACACCTTTGCTACTCAGATGTTCACCATCACAGTTAATGCGGTGAATGATGAACCAAGCTTCACTCCTGGAGCAAACCAAGTAGTCAACGAAGATGCCGGCGCGCAGAGTGTAACAGCATGGGCCACAAACTTGGACAAAGGCGCACCAGATGAAAGTGGTCAGACTTTGACATTCACTGTCACAAATGACAACAATAGCTTATTCAGTGTGCAGCCAGCGATTGACGCAAATGGCAATTTGACTTACACACTAGCCGATGACGCAAATGGCAGTGCGACTATAAGCATCGTATTGTCCGATGACGGTGGAACAGCAAATGGTGGCGATGACACCTTTGACACTCAGACATTCACCATCACAGTTAATGCGGTGAACGATGCTCCAGTTGCAGTAGCTGATAGCTATACGTATGATGAAGGCAGCAGCAACACAGAGAACGCAGCATCAGGCGTCTTGGCTAATGACACAGATGCAGATGGTAACACACTCACCGCGATTCTCGCAACGGATGTAAGCAATGGTATCCTGACGCTAAATGCCGATGGAAGCTTTGAATATACCCATGACGGATCAGAAAATTTAAGCGACAGTTTCACTTATACTGTCAATGATGGAAATCAGGATGGAAATACAGTAACTGTTTCAATCACCCTAATTTCAGTGAACGACTTGCCGATAGCGGTTGATGATGCCGTTACAGTTGATGAAGGTGCGACGGTATCGATTGATGTTGCATCGAATGACATGGACCCAGACGGTACGTTGGATTTGAGTTCGATCGTGATCGTAAGTGGCCCGTCAAATGGAACACTGACCGACAATGGAGATGGCACGATCAGCTACGCACATGACGCGGGTGAATCGACCTCAGATAGTTTTACCTACACCATTGATGACAATGACGGAGGGACTTCCAATGTAGCCACTGTAAATATTACAATCGTACCTGTCAACGATCCTCCTGTGACATTTGAGGATGCCATTACTGTCAATCTTGGTGGCACTAAGACCATCTTGGATGGGGGTAACACCTCCGTTTTGGACAATGACACAGATGCAGAAAATGATATTCTCACAGCAATTCTGGTATCCGATGTTTCCAATGGATCGCTTACCCTCAACCCGGATGGAACATTCAGCTATACTCACAATGGATCGGCAACTTCAACAGACTCTTTTGACTATAAGTCCAATGATGGTGAAGATGGTAACACTGTTACTGTTTCTATTGTCATAAATGCCTCAAACGCGCCACCTGTCGCGGATGATGACGCGGCAACAGTGGATGAGGGAGCCACCATAGCAATTGACGTCTCTGATGGAGATGTTGATCCAGATGGCAGCTTGAATTTGAATTCTGTCACCATTATTTCTGGCCCGACGAATGGTACCCTGAGTGTAACCGGAGGTGGAATGGTGCAATACACACACGATGGGTCTGAAACGATTTCTGACTCCTTCACCTACACAATCGAGGATGATATGGGAGACGTTTCTAATGTCGCCACGGTATCGATAACTGTAAACTCGATAAACGACTTGCCAATAGCGGTTGATGATGCCGCTACAATGGATGAGGGCGTAACTGTGTCGATTGATGTTGCATCGAATGACATGGACCCAGACGGTACGTTGGATTTGAGTTCGATCGTGATCATAAGTGGCCCTTCAAATGGAACCCTGATCGACAATGGAGATGGCACGATCAGCTACGCACATGATGCGGGTGAGACGACCTCAGATAGTTTTACCTACACCATTGATGACAATGACGGAGGGACTTCCAATGTAGCCACTGTAAATATTACAATCGTACCTGTCAACGATCCTCCTGTGACATTTGAGGATGCCATTACTGTCAATCTTGGTGGCACTAAGACCATCTTGGATGGGGGTAACACCTCCGTTTTGGACAATGACACAGATGCAGAAAATGATATTCTCACAGCAATTCTGGTATCCGATGTTTCCAATGGATCGCTTACCCTCAACCCGGATGGAACATTCAGCTATACTCACAATGGATCGGCAACTTCAACAGACTCTTTTGACTATAAGTCCAATGATGGTGAAGATGGTAACACTGTTACTGTTTCTATTGTCATAAATGCCTCAAACGCGCCACCTGTCGCGGATGATGACGCGGCAACAGTGGATGAGGGAGCCACCATAGCAATTGACGTCTCTGATGGAGATGTTGATCCAGATGGCAGCTTGAATTTGAATTCTGTCACCATTATTTCCGGACCAACGAATGGCACAGTGAGTGTAACCGGAAATGGAATGGTGCAATACACTCACGATGGATCTGAAACAATTTCCGATTCTTTCACTTACACCATCGAGGATGATATGGGAGCCGTTTCAAACGTTGCTACAGTATCGATTACGGTGAACCCAATAAACGATCCACCAATTGCAGATAATGATTCTGAAACTACAGAATTCGGTGAGTCAGTTTCAATCAATATCCTAGATGGTGATATCGATGTAGACGGCTTTCTTGACCCTGCATCAGTCACCATCATTACTCAGCCAACCCGAGGTTTGGCTGCCGTAAACTCGAATGGAACCGTGACCTACACGCACGATGGATTCATGGAAGGCAATGATGAGTTTACCTATACGGTAAATGACAATGATGGAGCCACATCTAATATCGCCACAGTCACGATTAATGTCTTAGGGGAAGAGGAAGACTTGATTGAGGTTCCGGATGTTTTCACTCCGGATGGTGATGGCAACAATGACGTTTGGTTCATCCCTTCAATTGAAAACTATCCGAATAATACTGTTCGCGTATTCAACAGATGGGGGAACAAAGTATATGAAGTCAACGGCTACAACAATACCTCTCGTGTGTGGGATAGCACATCAAATTCAAAACTAAACTGGGACGGCAATCAAGTCCCAGATGGCACTTATTTCTACGTGATCGAGCTACAAGATGAAGATCAGGTCATCTCAGGATTTGTAGTAATCAGCAGATAAACATTACAGAAATGAAAAAAATTATAACGACTTTTTTGGGATGTCTGATGGTCATCGGCCTAGCACAAGCTCAGCAGCAGCCCATGTTTACACAGTACATGTTCAATGCCTCTGCGATCAACCCAGGGGTGATAGGAACGCACGGAACTTTAAGTATGACTGCTCTTTTAAGAGAACAGTGGGTGGGACTAGAAGGAGCACCGAGTACTCAGACGCTCTCAGTACACTCACCATTGCTCAATGATCGCGTGGGTTTAGGCTTGATGGTCCTCAGGGATCAAATCGGGATTACGAGGCAACAAAGTGTATTCGGAGGTTATGCCTATCGAGTGAAATTCGGAACTGCAACTCTTTCTTTGGGTGTATCGGGAGGATTTATAAACTTCAAATCGGATCCTTCCGAGCTAAATCCAAATGACCCTGATCAGTCTCTGAATGATGATTTTGTCAATGGATTCAAGCCAAATTTCGGAACAGGCGCCTACCTCTATGGTGATCGGTTCTATGTAGGGCTCTCAGCGCCTTTACTCCTAAATCACAATTTTATAAATGACAATTCTAACACGGACGAAAAGCAGCAGCGCAAGCATTACTTTTTAATGGCCGGATATGTTTTCGATCTTAACCCGTTCCTTAAACTTAAGCCCAACTTCTTATTGAAGGCGGTGGACGGGGCTCCTATAGAGGTCGACCTAAACGCCAACCTATTGATCCAAGACGTGATATGGTTGGGTGTAAGTTATCGTTCATTTGACAGTATTGATGCCTTGATTGAACTCCAACTCAATCCACGACTAAGGCTTGGGTATGCGCATGACTTCACCGTTTCAGAACTGAAACAAGTCAATCAAGGAAGTCATGAAATAATGGTGAACTACAGGTTCCAGTTTGAGAATAAGAAGACAATCACGCCAAGATATTTTTAAATCAGTTATGAAAAATTTTACTAGAATTTCTATACTATTCGCAGCTATCATTTTGAGTACTGCTGCACAAGCGCAACTGGCTCGTTTGTTGGCAGGCAATGAACTGAATGGCGATAAGCACTTTGAGTCCTATGCATTTGCCGATGCACTGGAATACTACTTGCGAGCTTATGAAAATGACTCGACACATGTTAACCTGGCCGGTAAAATTGCTGAGTGCTACAGGAGGCTGAATAGCTCTAAATATTCGGAGATTTGGTATCGAAAACTTATCAGGAGATCCCAAAATGAAGGGGTGGAGCTAGATCCATTGGCTATGTTCCACTATGCCGAGAGCTTGAAGGGAAATCGGAAATATGACTTGGCATCCGTATGGCTAAAAAAATACGCAGAGGTGGCCGGTGAGGATCAGCGAATCGATAAAAAATTAGATGCCATCAAGAATCAAAGCGTGATTATGGATGATGCCGAATATATTGAGATATCAGAGCTCTGGTTCAATGTGCCTGAGGCTGATTTTTCACCTTTTTTTTATGAGGATGGAATCGCCTTTGTATCAGCCAGAAAGAATCGCGCGATCAATACGGAATACGCCTGGGACAACACCAATTTTCTCGACGTTTTCGTGGTGGACCCGAAGGATCCCGAATCTGTTCCCGTTGGAATAAATGGAAGAATCAACTCCAAATTACATGACGGTCCAATTTGCTTTTACAACAACGAGACAAAGGCGGCATTTACGCGAAACAGCTATGACAATGGCCGTCAGAAAAGGAGCAAGGACGGCACAAATAATCTTCAGCTATTCTTCGCTGACACAGTGGATGGGAAATGGGGAAACATTCAGCCCTTTGAATATAATAGCCCTGAGTACTCCACTGGTCACCCTACCGTGAGACAAGATGGCAATCTGCTAATCTTTGCTTCAGACCGGCCGGGAGGTTTTGGAAATAGCGACTTGTATTACTGCTATTGGACCGCTGAGGGGTGGAGTGAGCCGATCAATATGGGCTCGGACATCAATACTGAAGGCAATGAGCTTTTTCCTTTCGTTGAGCACAAAGTATTGTATTTCACTTCTGACGGACACGGTGGATTAGGTGGATTAGATATTTTCTATCTAAATATGGGACATCCTGAAACACTGAGAAATGTCGGATTTCCTATCAACACTAATCAAGATGACTTTGCACTTGTCAGAAGAGGTAACGAAGGATACTTCACTTCTAATCGAGGGGGTGATGATGATATTTTTCATTTCGTAGATAATAGGCCAAGAAACATTATGCTCTCAGGAGTAGTGAAAAATCAGCATACGGATGAAGTGATTCCGGGAGCGACTGTCTACGTTGGTGATGAATATGAACTCACAGCCGATGAGGAAGGAAAGTGGGAACTGGAAGTGGAAGCTGGAAAGGAGTTCGAACTCACCTCAAGCGTGGAAAATATGCTATTGGTGAATCCAGTTATAGCTGCTCCAAAACCCGAAGAGGATAATTCTTACACTCTTTGGCTGAAGCCGGTCATAGCCAAGGTAGTGGTAGTGGACAAAGAAAGCAGAGCGATAATTCCAGGTGCCTTGATTAAACTCAAAAGCAACATGTCTGAGGACATCAAACCTAAAAAATTGGATGAGCAAGCTGCCTACTACGAAATCTCAGGGAACACCACCTACAATCTATCTGGTGCCTCGGAAGGCTATTTTACAACTGGCAGAGTTGAAGAAACGAAAGAGTTGACCACCGATTCGGTTTACTGGGAAATTCCACTGGAGCTTATCGTACTCAACAAAGAAATAGAGCTTGATAACATCTATTATGATCTAAATAAAGCTACGATTCGTTCAGATGCAGAGGTTGAATTGAATAAACTGGTGAAGTTGTTGTTGGATAATTCGACAATCAAAATTGAATTGAGTTCTCACACGGATGCACGAGGCAGTAGCACCTACAACCAGAACCTATCTCAACAAAGGGCCGAATCAGTGGTAAAATACCTGACCAAAAATGGCATTTCTTCCGACAGAATGGAAGCCAAAGGATACGGTGAAAGCAAATTGAAAAATGACTGTAAGGATGGGACAGAGTGCTCTGAAGACGATCATCAAGCCAATAGACGGACAGAATTTAAAGTGACAGAATATTAACTGAGACAAGCTCGTAGCTCAGGAAAGATCGAATAGCGAAGACCTGATATACAAGGCCCGGCCATTTATGGTTGGGTCTTTTTTGTTCTATCCGATGTGTTGGCTTGAATAAAAATATACTCGAGGTTTTGCTCCAGGCAAATCAGTATTATCAGTTCTCGTTTATCCAAGGATAGTGCTGGATAAACGTATAACTGACTCCTACTAATACAATATTTAGCCTGACTAAATCCTCTGAATAATTTCTTCAATAAGAAGGCTTAAAAGTAAATGTCTGATCGTCACTACTTGAAACATGAAGCAAACCATCAATTACTTCACATTTATAAGTAATGGAATATTCAATTTCTCCACCAGACCCATAATAATCAGATTCAAACCACAACAGATCCACTTCGTCTCTTTTCATTCTGGTAACCCGTTTTATTCCATCGGTTGTTTGTTCGCCTAGTCTCCATCCTTCACCATGTGGGGCGATACTATCAAGATTAAAAAAGGTTATAAAAACAGCTTGACTTGAGAAGTTTTCAAATTCTATTCTTGAACCTCCATCAACCCAAGTTGTTCCATGATGTTTACCTAAAAAAAAACAAAATTTTCTTCCCCATCCTGGACCACAGTATATCCTTGAAGGATCCAGACCAACATAGTCCCTTCCACCTGCATCTCTTATGACAGCTTGCTGTTTCTCATCCTGATTAGGGTCAAATACATCTGCTTCTGTTTTATAACAAGAAAACGAAACGAAGAATAAAAAGAGAAAAGGTAATTTCTTCATCCTGAAAGGCTAATAACCTACAAAGCTAGACTAAACTTTACTTAAGACTTCAAATGCACTAATCCGTCGAGGAGACGGGGTTTATACTCAGCCGTTAATACCCATACTTCTCTTTCCACCTATTTCTTAGAAATTTTCTGATTTCTTCCTCCCTCGGGTTTTGTCCAGGATCGTAGAATGTGGTACCTGATACTTCCTCGGGTAGAAATTCCATGTCAGCGAAATTGCCGGCATGACTGTGGGCATACTTGTACCCCGAGCCATACCCCTGATCTTTCATCATCTTGGTCGGTGCATTCCGGATCGCCATGGGCACGGGCAAGTCACCTGATTTCTGAACTTCTTGTTGAGCTCTTCCAATCGCCTCGTAGCTGGCGTTGCTCTTTGGAGAGGTGGCCAGATACGTCACGCATTGGCTCAGGATGATTCGGGATTCCGGATAGCCGATCATATTCACGGCGTTGAAGGCAGAGGTCGCCAGCACCAGCGCTGTTGGATTGGCATTGCCAATGTCCTCAGAGGCCAGGATGACTAATCGTCGAGCAATGAATTTCACATCCTCGCCTCCCTCGATCATTCGTGCGAGATAGTACACCGCTGCGTTGGGATCGCTCCCTCGTATTGATTTTATAAAGGCCGAAATCACATCGTAGTGCATCTCGCCCTTCTTGTCATAAAGCACCGTTTTTCGCTGAGCGATGGCCGTCACTTTATCGTTGGTGATCTCTACTTTTTCCGAGCCTTCACTTTTGATCACCAGCTCAAGAAGGTTCAGCACTTTGCGAGCATCTCCTCCGCTGAGGTTGAAAAGCGCTTCCGTTTCCTTGAGTTTGACTTTGAGCTTTTTCAGGTCATGATCTTCCTTGAGCGCCTTTTTGATGATGCCTTCCAATGACTCCTTTCCCAGTGCCTTCAGCGTATACACCTGACTCCTGGAAATAAGGGCAGAATTAACCTCGAAACTGGGATTCTCGGTAGTTGCCCCGATCAGGGTGATGGTTCCTTTTTCCACTGCCCCAAGCAAAGCATCCTGCTGAGCCTTATTGAACCGATGAATTTCATCGATGAATAAAATGGCCTTGGTACCGGATTGGACATTGTTGATTACCTCCCGCACCTCCTTCACTCCCGCACTGATGGCGCTCAAGGTATGGAACGGTCTTTTTACCTGATTCGCGATAATATTAGCGATGGTGGTCTTGCCCGTCCCTGGAGGTCCCCAAAGAATCATTGATGGCACCTGTCCCGATGAGATGGCCCGTCGGAGTACGCCATTTTCACCCAACAAATGCTCCTGACCAATCAAGTCCTCGAGCTTTGAGGGGCGCATTCTTTCAGCGAGCGGGGCAACATCTTCAAACATGGGATAAAGGTAGCGAGAGCTATTTTCTAAGCACAATGTAATTGCCACCGAGAATCAAAATCATCCCGATCCCGACCAGCAGCGTGAATTGGAAATTTTCAAAAATGGATGATAAAGTGATGGCTATGACCGGAATCACGATCAAGACATATGCAGCACGGTCTGGACCGATTCTACCAATCAACGTGAGGTACGACCCGAATGCCACGATCGAGCCCAGAATGGCCAGATACAACAGTGAACCCAGGTAATCGAATGTTGTCAATAGCTGAAATGGCGATCCGGAAACAAGCGCCACCAAAGCCATGAGTAGCCCCCCATACAGCATCCCAAAGGCGTTGGACTGGATGACTGGGATTTTCAATAATTGGTTCAACGCAGAGGTGATGTTACCCAAGGACGCCACAATCACCGAAAGGATACAGACGAATAAACTGAAGGCAGGAAAATCTGCTGTTTCCATTCCCCCGAGATCCTGATAGAAAAGCAAAGGAAGTTCCGGCAACTCCCAAGACCGCTCCCAGGTAAACTTTGGACTCGGCTTTCCGAGAAAGGAAAATGGATTGAAAAATGATGTTCAGAAAGATGATGCAAGAGAATGCCACTGCCACCAACCCACTTGTGAGCTCCAACTCGGCAATGTACACCAGCCAATAATTGAAGCCAAAAAGCAGTGCTCCTTGAAGCAGAATACGCAAATGAATCTTTTTCGAATATCTGAGATTGGCTCCCGTGATCAAGCAATACATCAGCAAAATCAAGCCTGCCAGTACGAATCTCATGCTCACCGACCAAATGGGTGGAACGACACCCACCTGAAACTTGATGATGAAGAAGGTGGAACCCCAGATCAGGGCCGGGATGAGAAAGAGGATCGGGTTGCTCAGTTTCACCCAACGAAATTATTCTTTTCAGGCTACTTTCCTTTGCAATCTTCGAGGGCCTTTACGGCGATTTCTCTTTGCCTTTCCGCTTCCATTACGGCCTCATGTGCTTCTGCTTCTGCATGTCTAGCCACGGCTGCTGCCTCTTCGGCCATTTGCTGCGCCATTTTGGCATCCGCTGCTGCTTGTTCAGCAAGCCTCGTTTGTATTTCGACTTCCTTTCTGAGTGCTTCGTTTTCAGCCTGTAGGGTGGCATTGTCTCCAGACGAACAGGAAGCAAGAACAATGGCGAATAGAAGAATTATTAGATAACGCATATTATTTCTTAGAAAATTACTAAGAGATTTTTGAAAGCGCCTGCTCGAATTCCGATAGCTGATTGTCATCGAATTCCAGATGAGTCACAAATCGCACCAGGTTCTTCCCAAAGGTGACTGCTAGAATCCCATGTTTTTCCAATTGCTCCAGAAAAAACGTTTCCGATCTATCTGCCAGCTCTGTGATGACAATATTTGTCTCTACGGGCATTACTTCTTTGACAAACTGTTTTTGCGCAAGCAATTCTCCAATTTGTCTGGCCCTGTGATGATCTTCTTTCAATCTTTCCACCTGATGATCCAGCGCGTAGCTGCAAGCCGCAGCGAGATAGCCTGCCTGTCGCATGGCTCCTCCAAGTGCTTTTCGCACCCGCTTCGCCTGCTTGATCTTATCCTTCGATCCAAGTAAAGTCGAACCCACTGGTGCTCCAAGTCCTTTCGAAAAGCATAACGAAATGGTGTCGAATAGCTTTCCATATTCTATGGGATCTTCATTGCTTTCAATCAAAGCATTGAAAAGCCGAGCTCCATCAAGGTGCATTCGCAACCCTTTTTCATCACAGACCTTTCTGATCCGTTTAATTTCCTCGAGATCGTAAATCGCACCACCTCCCTTGTTCATTGTATTTTCCAGTACCACGAGCTTGGAATTTGGGAAATGAATGTCATCAGGATTGATTGCCTCACTGAGCTGATCGGCTGTGATCATGCCTTTTTCTCCCTCAAGAAGCTTGGGCGAAAGCATGGAATTCCACATCATTCCACCACCCTCATACAAATACACGTGCGAGTACTTGTGGCAAATAACTTCATCTTGTGGTGAGGTATTCACGCGCATCCCGATTTGATTGGTCATCGTTCCGGAAGGACAGTATAGCGCGTCTTCCATACCGAACATTTCGGCTACTTTCTCTTGGAGGGCGTTGACCGAAGGATCGTCTCCAAAGACATCATCTCCAACCTCGGCAGCCATCATAACCTCTAGCATTTCAGGTGTCGGTTTGGTTATCGTATCACTTCTAAGGTCTATTTTCATCGGGTATCCAGTCTGAATGTTTGAAATGTTCCCATGGAACAGGGGCCAAATCTACATTGGATCGATCAACAAGAAAGTATCTGAGATTCGTAATCAAAGGGGGTGAATTACCGTTTGATCAAAAAAAAGAATCCCGACTTGTGATCGGGATTCTAGTTTGAAATAATATGAATATGAAGAGAATTCGATGGTTTAACGGAGCACTATTGTCATTTGTTCCACTGTTAACAGAATTTAACCTGAAACCTAATTTTGACTTATTCCAGTGGTCGTGGTTTAATGTGAGCGGATAGTAAACAGATATCTATCTTTGCGCCCTCAAAAGAATGGAATGAAAATATCAGCGTCTTTATATTCTAACAAAGACAAACCCCTCCAGGAACTCGTCACTGAACTCGACAAATGTCACATCGACTATTTCCATATCGATTGTAACGATGATGAATCCGTATTTGATGACATCTCGGAAATCAGAAATTACAGCAGCACGCCTATGGACGTGCACATTATTTCTGATAAATCAGAGAGCTATATACCATTGATCGAAAAGACCAAGCCGGATCGCGTTTGTTTCCAATATGAAAACTTAAAATCAAAAATAGCTCTCCCAAAAATCGACGGAGTTAAGTGGGGACTAGCCATTACCTCAGCCACGGATGTCAGCGTTTTTGAGGAGTACCGCAACGAGTGCGATTTTGTCTTGATCATGACCACTACGCCAGGACAGAGCGGTGGGAAATTTCATAAAGACAATTTCCAGAGAGTTAGAAAATTCCGGAATCAATTCCCAGGGAAGGAAATTGAAGTGGACGGGGGTGTTAACGATGAAGTCGGTTTTATCCTGAGAATGTTGGGTGTTCAAAGTGTAGTTTCCGGGTCGTATCTCGTGAATCATGAGTCTATACCTGAAGCACTCCTCCATTTGAGATCTAGCGTCATTCACTCAGATTTTCACGTGAGGGATTTCATGATTGAAAGAGACCAAGCGCCGATTGTTTCTGCTGACTCTTCGCTTCAAAGAATCGTTCAGACCATAGAGAACTACAAACTCGGTTTTGCGATCGTAGAGGATGACGAGCAAAATTTGGTTGGCATTAGCAGTAACGCGGATTTGAGGAAAGGCGTCTTGAACAAGTTTGAGGATCTTTCGAGCCTGCATCCGCTGGACATTTTAAACAGAAAACCAGCAACGATCTCCGAGGACGCAACGATTTCAGAAATGCTGGATTTCATCCGATCAAAAAAATTCTTGATCTCCTACCTGCCGGTGGTTAACAGCGACAAAAAACTGACGGGTGCGGTATCATTTATTAACTTAATACGAAGCGAATCATGATCATTCATCTTAAGAATACCCTTTCAAAAGAGCAAGCAGCAAACCTGGCTGAAGCCAATCAGGCCATTCATTTTCATGATGGGGAAAGAGATGTGCTCGTGCTCAGTGCCAAGATTAAAGAAGTGCCTAACTCTCTTCAAGATCATGCGGATACTTCCTTTGTGACAGCAACAGATATTCAGTTGGCAAGTAAAGAGTATCAGTCTGATCTTCGGAAGGTGCAGATCGGAGATGTGGCCATAGGGGGTGATACCAAAAACACCATGATGATTGCCGGTCCATGCTCTGTTGAATCGCGAGAACAGGTTGATCAGGTCGCCAGTTTATTGAAAGACCTGAACATAAAAACTCTGAGAGCGGGATGTTTCAAGCCCAGAACTTCTCCTTACACTTTCCAAGGCCTAGGCGAAGAAGGACTCAAAATTCTCGCGGATGCACGAGACAAATATGGCTTCAACATCATCACAGAGGTGAAAGACTCCTCGCATGTGGACATGGTCATCGAGTACGCCGATATTATCCAGATTGGCGCCAAAGCGATGTACGATCACAGCATTGGGAAACGATGTGGCCAGACCAAGAAACCTGTACTCTTGAAGAGGGGATTCGGCACCACACTGCAGGAATTTGTACAGGCTGCCGAATTCATTTTGAGTGGCGGCAATCCAAACGTCATGCTCTGCGAACGTGGAATCAGGACCTTCGAATTCAACACAAGATTTACTTTGGATTTGTGCGGTGTTGCCTTCCTGAAAGAAAAAACCAACCTCCCTGTCATCGCAGATCCAAGTCACGCGATGGGCTACAGATACGGTGTGCCTGATCTGACACGCGCCTGCCTGGCCATGGGTGTTGATGGACTTTTGGTAGAAACTCATCCGAACCCTGAAGTGGCTAAATCAGATGCAGCTCAGCAGCTCAACCTGGATGAATTCAAAAAAATGCACGGCTCACTGCAGCCAATTGCTCAAGCCATCGGTTACAATCTGATCTAATGGCCCAGCTCGACAATATCAAACTTCTGGTTTTGGATGTGGATGGCACCATGACGGATGCCGGGGTTTATATCCTGGAAGATGGCACTCAATTCAAAAAATTCAACGCACGGGACGGAATAGGAATTAAACTCGCCAGAAAAGCCGGAATCGAGGTGGGCATCATCAGCCACAGTCTCGTCACCTCTATGGTGGAAGCCAGAGCCAATATGCTGGGCTTGAAGTATTTCTACATCGGTCAGGAGGAGAAGCTAAAAGTCCTTAAGAAATGGATGGAAGAACTGGACATCAATTTGGAACAGGTAGCTTTTATCGGTGATGATGTGAATGACATTGAAATCATGGAGGCTGTGGGAACGGCAGCATGCCCGGCAGATGCACTACCCCCAGTGAAGGCCATTTCCCAAATTCAGCTTACAAAAAAAGGTGGAGAGGGCTGTGTAAGGGAGTTTGTAGATGGTTGGCTCTTGTAATACTCCTCAGAATTTTTCGTTTCTTTGATTATTCAATCCCCAAGGTTATGAAATCACTACGTTACTCAGGCCTGCTATTGGCGCTGATCTTCCTGACTGCATGTCCCTACGAATCATCCGTTCCAATAACTGCGGTTTCAGAAAATATTGATGAGGCCTTTCTTGGCAAATGGGTCAAAGAGGGCGAACAGGATCAGGAATTTCCATCGGAATATTATGAGATCACCGGCATCAGTGCTCAACTTTACGAAATATCAAAAAATGACCTGAACAACGAGGACAGTACCTACAGGTCTGAAACTTACATCTCACACATCTCCACGCTTCAAAAAGATGATGAAAAATTCACCTTCTTGAACATGAAAAAAGATGGGAAATACTATCTCCACAAGGTAGACCTGGATGCAGACAAATTCGTTCTCTATGAAGTGACTGACAATATTGACGATCAGTTTTCCAGCTCAGAGGAGCTACGAACCTTTGTTGAAAAACACATGGATCTAAGCTTTTTTTACAACAAGGACGAAGCGACTTTCTACAGGGCGAATTAGTCGAAATACGGGCTGAGTAGCTCCACCAGTTCCTCCGGCATTCTGACCGGTCGACCGGAATCTTTGTTGACCCACACGAGTGTTGTTTCGCCGAGACACACCTGTCGATCGTCCTCTCCTCTTACGTCGTAAATGAATTTGATTCTGAGCGTTGGCATCTCAGGAAGTGAAATTTTGATCGTCATTTCCTCGTCATATCTTCCGGGGCTTTTGAACTGGTTTTTTAATTCCAGCACGGGCATCATTACGCCACGATCTTCCATCTCTTTGTACGAAAAACCAATGGCCCGCATGGCTTCCACCCTGGCCACTTCAAAATACGTGGCGTAGTTACCGTAATAGACATAACCCATCTGATCAGTCTCGGCATACCGGACACGAATCTTGATTTCCTGCGTAAACATTATCGTTCAATTTGTCGCTTATTCAGCGCACGCCAAAGTTTTCGGGCGTTTTTCAGGTGGTCATTGTAGTTCTTGGCGAAAATGTGATAGCCGTTGAAGGACGCATCAGCACAGAAGTACAAGTACTCGTGATCCTCCACATTCAATACGGCATCTATGTACGCTCTGCTTGGCATGTTGATCGGGCCTGGAGGCAATCCCTTGTGTTTGTATGTGTTATAAGGTGAATCAATCTCTCGATCGCCTTTTTTCACCCGACGAATGCTGAAATCCGATTGAGCGAAAATCAAAGTTGGGTCGGCCTGCAATCTCATTCCAATATCGAGTCGATTCTTGTAAACTCCGGCAACCCGGCTAGCCTCATCCATCTTGGCCGTCTCACCGCGCACAATGGACGCCAAAACTGTGACCTCTTCTTTCGTGAGGCCTAGATTTTCTGCCTTTTGCAATCTTTCCTCAGTCCAGAATTTATCGTAAGAAGCCTTCATTTTGTCCAGCACGGCTTCCGGAGTTGCCTTGTAATAAAACTCGTAGGTATCAGGCAAAAACAATCCGATCATGTTGGCCTGATCCAGTCCGTATTTTTCTTGAACATCTTCCCTAACCACGAATTGCATAAGCTGAGCAGAATCAAGTAGCAGGAAATCTGAGAATTGATTGGCTAGGTCGCCAAGTCGTCGGGCCGTATGAAACGTGACCCTGACCACCGGATTACCTCGCTCGAAATAGCGAATGAGCTCCACATTGGTCATATTCGGAGTGATCGTATAGTGCCCCGGCTGGACATTTTTATGGTAACCCAGCAATTTTGCTACAAAGCTGAAAGCCACCAAGTCATTGACCAGGCGGGTGTCCCCGAGCTTAGTCTGCAACTCCTGAAAAGTCATTCCTTTATCAATCGTAAAGATTTCCTCATCATCTGCCTCCACCAAAACATTAGGGGTGTAGATCAGCTGATAGCCATAAAAGGTGAACGACGACAGCATCACCGTAAAGACTATCAAAAAAATGGCTAGAAAATTCCGTTTACGCATCCCTATCTTTGTTAAACCGCCGCAAATCTATTTTGATTCAATAACAATGTCTGCCGAGTTCATCAAACTATACGAAGAAAATCCTGACCGCAGGCAAATCGATAAAATCGTGAAAGTCATCCGAGATGGTGGCTTGATCATCATACCAACAGATACGATTTACGCATTGAGTTGCGACATCTATAACGGAAAAGCCCTGGAGAGGCTGAGGATTCTAAAAGGCACAAAGAGCAAAAGCCTAAACTATTCCTTCATTTGTCAGGACTTGAGCCATATCTCGGAGTTCGCCAAAGTGGACACGCCCACGTTCAAGTTGATGAAAAAAGCCCTGCCTGGACCGTACACGTTCATCTTGCCAGCGACCAGCAGTGTTCCCAAGATTCTCAACGTGAAGAAGAAAACGATAGGAATAAGGGTACCAGACAATAGCATCCCACGGGCGATAGTAAGCGGACTAGGGAATCCTATCATTTCGACATCCATTCATAGCGACGATGTGCACGAGTACGCCACCGATCCGGAGGAAATCTTCGATGAATTTCAAAATCTGGTGGATATAGTGATTGATGGAGGATATGGAGATGTGAAGGCGAGTACAGTTATCGATTACACGGGCCCAGAACCAGAAGTTGTTCGAGAGGGTAAAGGCGAATTGGAGATTCTATGACGGTCGTTCGAATAGAGCCACATTACCTACCATCCATCGAGTATTTTGTTGTCCTTTCACAAGCCGATGAGGTTTTTTTTGACCTTGATAGCCGGTTTCGAAAGCAGACCCACAGAAACCGCACGAGAATTTTGGGACCAAATGGTATCCAGAATTTATCCATCCCAGTTCATTTCAAAAATGACTCGCCGCTCAAGGACGTTACGATTGATTACCGACAATCGTGGTTGCGTGACCATTGGGGCGCCATTTACTCATCCTATGGCAAGTCTCCTTTTTTTGAACATTTCGCAGAATATTTTCAGAGCGCCTTTCAGAAGAAACCAAAGTACCTGATCGACCTGAACATGGAAATGTTGTCAGTATGCTTGAAGATTCTTCAATGGCAAATTGTCATTAAGACCGATCCACCGGAAAGCGGCTTCATTGATCTGGGAGACAAGATTTTGGCTAAGAAGCCTTTTGAAACCAGGGGTATTCTACTGCCGGTTGACTATCAACAGAACTTTGGCAATACTTTTGTTCCTAACCTTTCCATTCTTGATTTGTTGTTTTGTCAGGGTCCTGACTCGAGCATAATCATCAGAGAGTCAGTGAAAAACCCGATCGAACGAATTGCTAACTGAATTCGTTTTTATCCGACACGAATCAAGATTGATTTACTAAAAGACTTATTTTTACTTGAATATCAATGGGATCCTACATGGAGGCAAAATTTTCAAATCGCGTTAAGGAAGTAATATCACTAAGCAGGGAAGAGGCGCTGCGTCTGGGTCACGATTACATTGGCACGGAGCATTTACTTCTGGGCATGATTAGAGAAGGTGAGGGCGTGGCTATCAGTGTGTTGAAAAAATTAGGAGTTTCTCTGAAGGAACTTCGAGCGACCATTGAGCAAGCCACTAAAGGCACGACCACTAGCAACGTAAAAAATCTGGCAAATATTCCCCTGACGCGTCAGTCAGAAAAGGTGTTGAAAATCACTTATTTGGAAGCCAAAATTTTCAAAAGCCAATTGATAGGCACTGAGCATTTGCTCCTTTCTATTCTGCGAGAGGAAGACAACCTTGCCACACAAATTCTCGATAAGTTCGATGTTGGGTACGACATAGTCAAAGAGATGCTGGAGTACCAGACAGAGAATCCAATGGCGCAATCTGACACGGACGAGCCAGAAGAAGAAGGTGGCCGCATGTTTTCAGGGAGTGGTTCTCAAAAGACCGAAAAGAAAAGCACGGAAAAATCAAAGACTCCTGTGCTGGATAACTTCGGTCGTGACCTGACCCGTCTTGCGGAGGATGGTAAACTCGATCCGATTGTTGGACGAGAAAAAGAAATTGAGCGCGTAGCGCAAATCCTGAGTAGGCGGAAGAAGAACAATCCAATTCTAATAGGTGAGCCCGGTGTGGGTAAAACAGCCATCGCTGAAGGCCTGGCTCTGAGAATTGTGGAGAAAAAGGTCTCTCGAATTCTCTTTGGAAAAAGGGTCGTTACGCTGGACTTGGCTTCACTAGTCGCCGGAACCAAATACCGTGGACAGTTCGAGGAGCGGATGAAAGCTGTGATGAATGAGATTGAAAAATCTCCGGAAGTAATTCTGTTCATTGACGAGCTTCATACCATTGTTGGGGCAGGAGGAGCATCTGGCTCTTTGGATGCTTCCAACATGTTCAAGCCGGCCTTGGCAAGAGGAGAAATTCAATGCATTGGGGCAACCACATTAGATGAGTACCGTCAGCATATCGAGAAAGACGGGGCGCTTGCACGACGATTTCAAATGGTTATGGTGGACGCGACCACCCCGGAAGAAACCATGCAGATCTTGAATAACATCAAGGATAAATATCAGGATCACCATCATGTAGAGTACACTGAGCAAGCACTGGAGGCGTGTGTGAAACTTTCTGACAGATACATCAGTGATCGATTCTTACCGGACAAAGCGATTGACGTGATGGACGAGGCGGGTGCAAGAGTCCATATCAATAACATCAACGTCCCAAAGGTTGTCGTGGATTTGGAAGAGCAGATTGAGGATGTGAAGAAGGAAAAGAACCGCGTAGTTAAGAGTCAGAAATATGAAGAGGCGGCACAACTTCGAGACAATGAAAAGAAATTGATCGCCCAGCTGGAATTGGAGAAGAAGAAGTGGGAGGATGAAACTAAGACGAAGCGATACAAAGTAGATGAAGGGAATGTGGCCGACGTGATCGGCATGATGACCGGCATCCCAACGAAGAGAATCGCTCAAAACGAAAGTGCCAAATTACTGTCCATGAAGGATGAGCTGGCTACTAAGGTGATAGGCCAGGATGAAGCCATCATGAAGCTTTCTAAGGCGATTCAGAGAACTCGGGTAGGATTGAAAGATCCTAGGAAGCCAATCGGATCATTTGTGTTCTTAGGCCCAACAGGCGTTGGTAAAACCGAGATGGCAAAGATTCTGTCCACCTTCCTTTTTGATAAGGAGGACTCGCTGATCAGAATCGACATGAGTGAGTACATGGAGAAATTTTCCGTGTCCAGATTGGTTGGAGCGCCTCCGGGATATGTAGGTTACGAAGAAGGCGGGCAATTGACCGAAAAGGTTAGACGGAAGCCGTACAGCGTGGTGCTGTTGGATGAAATCGAAAAAGCACACCCCGACGTTTTCAACCTATTACTTCAGGTTTTTGATGACGGAGTGCTGACAGACGGACTCGGCAGAAAGGTTGATTTCAGAAACACAATTGTTATCATGACCTCCAACATTGGAGTGAGGGATTTGAAAGATTTCGGTGCGGGTATAGGTTTCGCGACCAAGGCCAAGCAGGATAATCAGGATGAAATCATGAAGTCCACGATTCAAAATGCGCTCAAGAAGACTTTCTCGCCAGAATTTTTGAACAGGCTTGATGATGTGATCGTGTTCAACTCACTTGAGAAAGAACACATTTATGAAATCATTGACATCACGCTTGGAAAACTATTCAAGCGAATCATCGATCTTGGATACGAGGTTCAATTGACCAAAAAAGCCAAGGACTTCTTGTCTGAAAAAGGCTTTGACCCGCAGTACGGTGCGCGACCTCTGAACAGAGCCATTCAAAAGTATCTGGAGGATCCAGTCGCAGAAGAAATTTTGAAAGGAGAAATTCAGGAGGGTGATACCATTATTGCTGACTACAGCGGTAAGGGTGAGGAATTGACGATCAAGATCAAAAAACGGAAACTAGAGAAAAAGGAGAAGGACGATTAATCGACTACTCGATAAAACGAACTTCTTTAATATCAAAATAACGGGGCTCATCGAAAACGATGAGCCTTACTTTACCTATTTCATTCACGCCACCCAGCACGGCATTAAATCGCTCCCCATCAGCCTCATAAACATGCTCTTCACCTAACCATCGCAGGTTATCAAGGTATTTGCTCTTGAGCTGCTCCCCTGTGAAAAGTCCCTCGTAGTACTTTTCTACAGTCTTCAGTATTTGCTCCAGCAAGCCGAATCTGTCAAATTCTCTTTCCGCAATTATCGAACAAGAAGTGGCAGTTGGTAACGGAAAATGAGATTGATTAACATTTAGACCTACACCACAAAACACCTCGTCAATCCGGTTGCCTGAGATAATCGTTTCGATCAGGATCCCCGCGATCTTTTGATCATTTACGTAGATGTCATTCGGCCACTTGATTTCTACTGGCCCTGGTAAACCATCGGCTAAAACCTCTGCAATGGCCACAGAAATCAATCTGGTTAAATTGAATTGATCTTTGACTTTCAGGTTATCTGGTTTGAGGTAAATGGTAAATAATAGATTTTTTCCTGGCTCACTTAACCACACATTTCCCTGTTGTCCCTTGCCTTTTGATTGAAAATCAGACCAGACAATTCCTCCATCTGGCAATTGACCTTTTTTGGCCAGTTCCTTCGCCAACTCGTTAGTTGAGTGACATTGTGGCAGGAAAACGACGTTTTTCCCTAGAAATAAGGTTTTGGCAAAGAATTTATGCAAGGTTATTTTAGGTAATTTTGTGTTTTAAAAATTAAACGAAAACGCTGCGTATGCAAAAAACCACAAAGCAGGCTTCTTCTACAAGATTGAGCGAGGTGATTGTACAGGGAATGTTGGAAAAGAAAGCCGAGGAAATTGTGGTTATCGATCTTCGAAAGGTTCAAAATGCCGTGGCTGACTATTTTGTGCTTTGCTCTGGTAATAGTGATACACAAATAGACGCCATTTCTGAATCTTTAGAGGCGGAAGTAAAAAAGCGAACCAGTCAGACGCCTTGGCACAGGGAAGGGCACAATCAACGTGAGTGGATTTTGATCGATTATGTGGATGTAGTGGCGCACGTTTTTAACAAAGAAAAAAGAGCTTTCTACGGCTTGGAAGAACTCTGGGGAGATGGGATCATCCAAAGGCTGGAAGCAGTGAACTAAAAAATAGCTATCACGTTTTAGTGTAGCTGAATAATATGGCAGAAAAACCAAAAAAGAACATAGATCTTAAACCTGGACCGGGGAAACCTAATTATCAGGTTTGGGTAGTTGCGGCGATTGTTGCTGCTGTAGTTGGGATTACTTTTTTCACTCGATCCGGATCGGCTGTGGTGATTAACCCTACGCGATTCGAGCAGATGCTTTTGAGCAATGATGTGAAAAAAGTTGTGCTCATCAAGAATCAGGATGTAGTAGAAGTAACTCTAAAAGAAGAGGCACTTAGTAATTCAAAATACGCCCAGGAACTGGATAATCGTGGACCACTCAGTATGCCTGGAGGACCACATTATAAATTCAGAATTGCAGACCCAAAAACGTTCGACGATGATTTCGATGAAGCGGTAGCCAAATTGCCGGAAGAAAATCGGATTGGGTACGAGATAGAGGAGCGATCAGATTTCACATCGATCTTCTTCAATTTCGGATTCATTATTCTTATGATTTTCCTCTTCTGGATGCTCATGAGACGAATGACCGGCGGAGGAGCTGGAGGACAGATTTTCAATATCGGTAAATCAAGAGCTGCACTCTTTGATGCTGAGAACAAGGTGAAAATCACCTTCTCCGATGTGGCGGGTTTGGAGGAAGCCAAAGAAGAGGTGATGGAGATCGTGGAGTTCTTGAAGAACCCGACAAAATTCACTGACTTGGGGGGTAAAATTCCAAAGGGAGCACTTTTGGTAGGCCCTCCCGGTACGGGTAAAACATTATTGGCGAAAGCCGTTGCTGGAGAAGCCGAAGTACCTTTCTTCACCCTATCTGGTTCTGATTTCGTGGAAATGTTCGTGGGAGTAGGAGCCGCGAGAGTTCGAGACTTGTTTAAGCAAGCCAAAGAAAAAGCCCCTTGTATTGTCTTTATTGATGAGATTGATGCCATTGGTCGCTCAAGAGGAAAAGGTCAAATGCCCGGATCAAATGATGAGCGCGAAAACACGTTGAACTCTCTACTTGTGGAAATGGATGGTTTCTCTACGGATGCTGGAGTAATCATCGTGGCTGCAACGAACCGACCGGACGTTCTGGATACTGCGTTGTTAAGACCAGGAAGATTTGACCGTCAAATCAGCATTGACAAGCCTGATCTTATTGGACGTGAAGCCATTTTCAAAGTGCACCTGGAGCCCCTTAAACTGGATCCAGATGTAGATCCTAAAAAACTTTCTGCCCAAACTCCTGGATTCGCAGGAGCAGAAATCGCGAATGTTTGTAACGAAGCAGCGTTGATTGCTGCCAGAAAGAACAAAAAGAAAGTCGACATGCTGGACTTCCAGGATGCCGTAGATAGAGTCATCGGTGGATTAGAGAAAAAGAACAAACTCATTTCTCCCAACGAGAAAAAGATCGTAGCATTCCATGAAGCCGGCCATGCCGTAGCAGGATGGTTCCTGGAGCACGCAGATCCCTTGGTCAAAGTAAGTATAGTCCCACGGGGCGTTGCAGCATTGGGATATGCTCAGTACTTACCTAAGGAGCAGTTTTTATATCAGACCGAACAACTGATCGATGAAATGTGTATGGCCCTTGGAGGTCGTGCTGCTGAGGAAATCATTTTTGGGAAAATCTCCACGGGTGCATTGAGCGACCTGGAGAGAATTACGAAGATGGCTTACAGTATCGTCACTGTATATGGGATGAATGAGAAAGTGGGTAACATTTCCTTTTATGATTCTAAACAATCCGAGTACAACTTCACGAAACCTTATTCGGATGCCACTGCTCAACTTATTGATCAGGAAGTCAAAGGATTGGTGGAGCAAGCCTACAAGCGAACCAAGGAACTCCTACAGGATAAGCTTGAAGAGTTGAACATTGTCGCCAATGAATTGCTTGACAAAGAAATTATCTTCCAGCAGGACCTTGAGCGATTGATCGGAAAGCGACCTTTCGAGAATCCTACAAATTACGAAGCGGCCACCCGAGTAAACGGCAATTCGAAGGAAGAAAAGGCCAAGGAAGAGAAGAAGGAAGAATCGAAACCCGAGGAGCCAAAAAGTGACAAGGGAATTGACGATTTGAAGTCTGAGGTAAAATCAGAAGTGGAGGCTGAAGACCAAGCCGAAGAAAAAGAATCCTGATGTCTTCCAAGTTTGAGACGGTCTCTGACTTTAAGAATCTGGAGAGCGGACGCTACATCTACTTTGCAAGTGATTTTCACTTAGGAGCTGCCAATTCAGATGCAGCAGAACGCGAGAAGAAAATCGTTCAATGGTTGGATGAAATCAAGACCGATGCTGCGGGTGTCATACTGGTCGGAGACATTTTCGATTTTTGGTTTGAGTACAAGAAAGTAATCCCAAAGGGATTCGTGCGGTTTCAAGGTAAGCTCATGGAACTGCGAGATGCGGGCATCCCGATCATATTTTTCACAGGAAACCATGATAAGTGGCTGTTCGATTATTTTCCAAAAGAATTCGGCATTCCGGTCTACTATCGGCCTGTGACATTTGAAGTTGGTGATCAAAAACTACTGGTCGGACATGGAGATGGGCTTGGGCCTGGCGACAGATTCTACAAATTTCTGAAGGTGATTTTTGAGGGGAAATTTCCTCAATGGCTATTCAAATGGCTTCACCCGGACATTGGGATGTCACTCGCTCATGCCTGGTCCAAAAGCAGTCGAATTTCGAGCTCAGGTAAAGATCTTGGATATCAATCCAAGGAAGGAGAGTGGCTTTGGCAGTATGCATCAGAAGTGGAAAAAGAAAATCATCATGATCTGTACATTTTCGGCCATCGCCATATTCCACTGGAGCTATCAGTGGCTGAGAATTCTACCTATTTTAACTTAGGGGAATGGGTGAACCATTTCACCTATCTCAAGCACGATGGGAACAAAGCTGAGCTGCTTACTTATTCTTCTTAGTTTTCTGACTAAAGGTCAGGAATGGACTTTCGTGAGAAAGGTGGATTTAGGACAGGAGATTACAGCCATCAGCAGCTCCAAAACGGGAAAGGTCTACTTCGGGACGGTGAGAGGGAATGTCTATAGTCTGTTTTCGGATGGGACCAAAGACACGAATTATTCCTCAGCGATCTTCCAGCCGGTTTCAAGCCTCGATGCAAGCAATGCCCTTCGAGTCTTCGTATTCTATGCCGCGACAGGGCAATTTGAATATTTAGAAAGATTTTCAGCACAATCCCGAACCTACGAATTACCGGATTTTGGACTGAATCAGGCAAGTCTTGCCACCTTAGGCATCAATCAAAGTATTTGGTTTCTATCCGGTAATACACTCTCGCAAATCAATCCCGTCAATCAACTTGTGTTACAAGAATTGCAACTCCCCGATTCGCTTGCATCAGGTGACATTTCAGATTTAAAATTTCGTCGTACCCAGCTTGCTATTTCAAAACCAGCTAAAGGACTTTATTTCTTTTCCTCCGACCTATCGAATTTCATTTTTCAACCACTCCTTGGAGTCAATTATTTTCAATTCTTCGAAAATGAAATTTTAGCTCTTGGCCAAGACGCCCTCATTAGATGGAATCCCATCACCGGTAAAATGGATTCTCAGGAACCTCCAAGAAATGATTTCGAAAGACTTTCGTTTTCGGATGGCTATTATCAGTTCACTCGAGGAAGCGAGGTTTGGATCTATCAGCTCACACAATGAATCACGTCACCTACATATCCGTTTCTCTCCCAGACAAAAGTCGACCGGCCGGAAGACCACCTAAAACCAATTGGAAAATTGAGTTGATAAAAAAAGGGTTAAAAGCACTGCAGCATGCCTCGCCTAAAAAAGTAGCTGAGGTGGTCTGGCACTACTTCACCTTACCTGGAAAAGTCTTTTTTTCTGAGCCACAAAAAACTCTGATCTCTCAGGCTGAACAAGGTGAAATGACTCATAAAGGCGATAAGATCGTGACCTACAAGTGGGGAAATTCAGGCCCTCGAATTTTGCTTTGTCATGGCTGGCGTTCTAAATCAGCCGACTTTAGACGGATGATCGAGGCACTTTTGGAGGCAGGATTCACAGTAGAAGCTGTTGATAATCGTGCGCATGGCCAATCGGAAGGCACGCACACAGCCATGCCGGATTACCGCGACATCATTCGTACTTACATGAAGCAGAATCCTCCGTTCGATATTGCAATCGGTTACTCCATGGGGGGTGCAGCCTTGGGCGTTGCTGTGAGTGAATTGCCGATTGAACTCCAACCGCGAAAAGTTTTCTTTATCGCCGCGCCACCATACATCAGCTATTTCTTTCAGGATTTGCTCGCGGAAATTGGCTTAAAGAAATCCGTTTATAATGCACTCGTAAAGATGCTGGAGGAAAAGTATGGCGAACAGGTTGACTATTTTGACCTACGGGTAAAAACTAGCCAGCTCGCCGGAATCGAGAAGTACTTTATCTACTGTGAAGACGATGAGACCATCACCTTTTCAAAAGGAATGGAGCTTTATGAGGCCTTCAAGAAAGATGGACATTTTGTTCAGGTGCGGGGATTCGGACACTACAAGATCATCTCCAATGAGAAGATCATCCATTACATCCTGAAGCAACTAAAACCGGAGATGAAGGAGCTTGCCACTCCCTAATTCGGTAGCTACAATGACTAATAAGTTACCATAGTCCGAATCATCAAATTGCTCGAATTTTTCTTCTCCAAGTATGACATTAGCCAAGAATGGCGTGGTGTTCGAGTGACCACTAATCACCACCGTTCCACCCCAGTTTTTTTGTAATATCCCGCTAAGAAGCGCTTTCGGATCACCCCAACTGTATTCTTGAATAGTAAGCTTTTTGGCCTCTGCTAATGGCTCCACAGTCGTTCTAGTGCGGGTATAACCGGTAGAATAAATCGCTGTGACGTCCGTAGACGAAAGTAGGTTCATCAATTCATTGGCTCGCTCTACTCCCGCTTCAGATAGGGGAGGATTTCGGGTGCCATCACTGGCTTTTTCAGCATGTCGAACCAAAATAAACGTTGTGGCCTCCTGAGCATAAATTACTCCACCGAAGATCAGGCAGAACAGGGTTATCGATTTTCTCATAGGCACAATTTAGCAGATTTCATTTATCCAAAAATGTATCTTTACAAGTATGGTACATGCACTGAATGAGCTTTTTGCACGGGATATTGACAATGTCATCAAAGAACTGAATGCCTATGAAAACGAGGCGGATCTTTGGGAAATTGGTGGGGACATCAAAAATACCGCTGGCAATCTGGCGCTTCACCTTTCGGGAAACTTGCTCCATTTTATCGGGCATATGTTGGGAGGCTCTGACTATGTGCGAGATCGTCCAAATGAATTTGGAGCTAAAGGCACACCACGCTCGCAAATGATCCAGGAATTGGAACGTGCCAAGAGTGAAATCGAACGAGTACTACCATCGGTTCCAAAAGAGAAATTACAAGAGAAACCGGAAGGCATACCTTATGATTTTACATGGGAGACATTTCTAATGCACCTGTATAGTCACTTCTCTTATCACGCCGGGCAGATTAATTATCACAGAAGATTACTGGCATCCTGATAAACTACTGTATAAGCAAATCGCTTAATCACAGATATGTAAATCTCCTCTTTAATTGACTTTGGGATACTTTTTTTATTTGTATCAGATATTTCTATTGTCGATCATAGAATCGAAATAATATACAATTGTTTCTTTTCTTAATTACAATTATTATCTTCGCAAACGTTTTAAATACATTTAACCTAGAAACTTAGATGTCTGATCCTAACCAAACGTCTCACAAATTTCAGGACCGATGTGCCGTGTGCCTGATAGTCGGACTGGTAAGCCTTGCCATCATTATAGTTGTATTTCTGTAGAAGAGGAGTTAGAGTCTGCTAACTTCCTGTTCAGTCAAAAATCTCCACTTGCCCCTGCCTAGGTTTTTCTTAGTGAGATTTCCGAATGTGACCCTGTCAAGCTTCTCCACAGTGTAACCGAGATGCTCGAAAATTCTGCGGATGATCCGATTGCGGCCGCTATGGATTTGAATGCCTATTGTCTTACGGTCATCAGTAAGTACGGCTAAATCATCAACCCTTACCTCCCCATCGTCCAAAGTCAGGCCTTCCAAAATGGCATTGAAATGATTTTCGGCCATGGGCTGATTCAGCTCCACTTGGTAGATCTTCTTGATCTCGTATTTTGGGTGGGTCAGCTTCTTCGCCAATTCCCCGTCGTTGGTAAATAGAAGTAAGCCTGTCGTCTGCCGATCTAATCGACCCACGGGATAGATTCGTTCCTCACAAGCCTTCTCTACCAGCGACATCACGGTGCGACGATCCCTGTCGTCCTTCATGGTCGTGATGAAGCCCTTGGGTTTGTTGAGCAGTACGTACTGCATCTTTTCGGCCTTCAGGAATTTGCCTTGATACTTGACCTTGTCCTTCTTCCCGACTTGAAAACCCATCTCTGTGACTGTCTTTCCGTTCACCTCGATCTTGCCGTCCTTAATCAATTCATCGGCCTCTCGACGGGAACATACCCCTGAGATAGAAATGAAGCGATTCAAACGAATGGTCTTTGGTTCCGGCTCATCCTCCCTCTTTTTGAAAGACGGACGTTTCCCAGGGGATTTCTTATCTACTCGTGGTTTTTTGAAGGGTTCTTCAGATTCCGGTTTTCCGGTGAATTTTCGCTTTGGTTTGAAGCCAGCTCTGTCAGGCCTTTTGCCTGAAAATCTTTTATTTTCTCTAGGTTCTCGAGATTCTTCCTCTGATTTTCTAAGGCCTTTTCTGTAGCCCGACTTGTTCGGTCGTTTACCCATTTTCCTCTCCAATCGTGTTTTCTTCCTGACTGAAGTCCTTCGGAGTAGGGAGTTCTTTTAGATCATTTATCCCGAAATAGTCCATGAATTTTGGACTTGTTCCGTAAAGTAACGGTCGACCCACACCCTCCGATTTTCCTTTGATCTCGACCAGCTCTTTTTCCAATAATTTCTGCACGGCGTAATCGCAGTTTACACCTCTGATTTGCTCCATCTCACTCTTCGTCACCGGCTGCTTGTAGGCGATAATGGCCAAGGTCTCCAGCGCAGAATTAGACAATCTACGCTTCGATTGTTGTTTTAAGAGTATTCCGATACTTGCTTGATAAGCCGGTTTGGTTAGAAACTGATAGCCTCCTCCGCTTTTGACCAACTCAAACGAGTGATCGTCTGAAGAAAATCGACCTTTTAGCTCTTCCAGTCCTTTCGAAATATCAGCCTCAGGAACATCCGCGTCGAACATTTCCTTCAGACAGCTCAGAATCTCCCCCTCGGTGATGGGCTTTGGTGAGCAAAACACCAAGGCCTCAATATGATTGACTAAATAATCCAACTCAGCGGGCGTTCAATTTCGCCTCGATCGAATGCTGTGTATGTGGCACGGCACGCAATCTTTCCTTGGAAATCAGCTTGCCTGAATCAATGCAAATGCCGTAAGTCCCGTTCTTGATACGGACCAGGGCATTCTCCAGATTGCCAATAAATTTTAATTGACGAGCCGCTAACTGATTGAGTTGTTCCTTCTCAGCCGTGTCTGCTCCATCCTCCAGCGTTTTGGTGTTGCTGTAGGAAGAATCGGTGCTTTCGTCGTTGTTGTGCGTGAGGGATTCTTTGAGCGTATTGAGCTCGTTTTTCGCCTTATCGAGCTTCTCCAGGATCAACTCCTCAAACTCTTTAAGCTCCTCCTCTGAATACTTCGTCTTCTCTGCCATGGTGGTCGTATTTTTTCGCTAGCTTCAAAAAATGATCGCTAAGCTACAAACTTTGATGAAATGAATTTCGAAAAGGAATCCATTAATCTGCTAATCGAATCACTGAAAAAACTCGATTCAGGATTTAAACTACCAGATGCAGAAGTTAATCACGATTACGCAAAAATGGAATCGGTGCTGACGGAAGTCAGTGAAAAAATGCAGGATAATTTCCCATATTTCCATCCATTGTACGCCGGACAAATGCTCAAACCTCCACATCCTGTTGCTCGTGCAGCCTACCAGCTAGCCATGTGGATCAATCCGAACAATCATGCTATAGATGGCAGTCGCGCCAGCTCTCCTATGGAAAAAGAGGTCGTCGATGATTTGGCGAAAATGTTCGGAATGAAAGTGCATCTGGGTCACCTGACCAGCGGAGGCACCATGGCCAATATGGAGGCACTTTGGATAGGTGGTCTGGAAAACCCTGACAAGCAGGTGGTGGCCTCTGACCAATCCCATTATACGCACCAACGCATTTGTGGTGTGTTGAAAATTCCTTTTGAGTTTGTGAAGAGCGACATGGATGGCCGAATGGACTTAGCAACTCTGGAAGAAAACCTGCAGACCGGGAATGTTGGGACGGTAGTGGTCACGATGGGAACAACCGGATTAGGAAAAGTAGACCCATTGGCAGAGGTGCTCGAGTTGCGAAAGAAATACGATTTTAGAATTCATGCCGACGCGGCGTATGGCGGATATTTCGGATTGGCTCAGAACCTCAAACCCGAAACATCAAAACATTTCCAACGACTCTCAGAAGTAGACAGCATCGTGATTGATCCTCATAAACACGGACTGCAACCTTACGGATGTGGCTGTGTGCTTTTCAGTGACCCGAATGTGGCGAAACACTATTTGCACGACTCACCCTACACGTATTTCACCTCGGAAGACTTGCATCTTGGTGAGATCAGCCTGGAATGTTCCAGAGCGGGAGCATCGGCAGTTGCCTTATGGGCGACACATAAAATGCTGCCTCCGATTGCGGGAAGCGAGTTTGCCGCAGATCTCGAAAAGTGCCGAAGTGCCGCTTTGCAACTGGCAGGGAAAATTAGTTCGGAAGAACGATTCGCATTGATCGGTGAACCTGAGCTGGACATTGTGGTGTGGGCAGTAAAGGCGGACTCGGTTTCCAAAATGTCACAGCTTGCAGATCAGCTATTTACAGATGCCGCGCAGAAGGACCTGCACCTATCCAAACTCAAAGTGCCGATTGACAAGCTCTGTTTGGAAGGAGTTGAACTTGATGCAGAACACGTAACCTGTTTGCGGTGCTGCCTGATGAAGCCAGAGCATCTGGATTGGGTGGATGAGATATGGCAAAGGCTGGTGAAAAAATAGTATGCATGCATAACATTTTCCCGAATCTCTCTATCTTCGACGTGCATAAAAAAACCCCAGTCGATTGACCAGGGTTTTGAAGCTTGTGGTGCTGAGTGGATTCGAACCACCGACTCACGGATTTTCAGTCCGATGCTCTACCAACTGAGCTACAGCACCAAAAAGCGGAGGCAAAAGTATGAGAATTATCTGGACGTGACAAAATATTGAATAAATTAAGATTAATAATCTGACAACATAAATGACTTATCTAGCCCAAGCCGTATTTCTCCTTATCCTGGGATCGTTCGGATTTCTGATAGCCAGGCGAATCGGCCAGATCCGAAAAAACATTCTGAGTGGACGTCCTGAGGAAATTTCAGGCAATGAAGGTCAGCGTTGGCGCAACCTGCTACTCATCGCTCTTGGACAGAAAAAGATGTTCAAACGACCCATTCCGGCCTTTCTGCACTTTCTTATTTACATCGGGTTCATCCTGATTAACCTGGAGGTTCTGGAGATTATCATCGATGGAATCGCTGGCACACACAGAGTATTTGCCCCATGGCTGGGTGGATTCTATCCTACTTTGATTTCATTCTTTGAGATTTTGGCGGTGGGTGTCCTACTGGCTTGTGTGGTATTTCTGATTCGCCGAAACATCCTGAACGTTCCACGATTCAAGAAACCCGAGATGAAAGGCTGGCCGGCCTTGGACGGAAACCTGATCCTGATTATTGAGATTGTATTGATGGTTGCCATACTGAGCATGAATGCCTCGGACACAGTCCTACAAATGCGCGGAGTTCCTCATTACGTGGATGCCGGGCCTTATGTCATCAGCAGTTTGATTGTTCCGATTTTTGAAAATTATTCTGAAGGGACACTGGTATTTATCGAGCGAGCCGCTTGGTGGTTCCACATTGTAGGCATTTTCGCTTTTGCACTTTACGTCACATACTCCAAGCACCTGCATATTTTCATGGCGTTCCCGAATACCTATTACGGCCGGGTGACTCCTCAGGGACAAATGAACAACATGCCGGAAATCACCAACGAAGTGAAAATCATGCTGGGCATGCCCATGGAAGGCGAAGCTGCTCCGCCACCGGAGGGAATGAAATTTGGTGCCAAGGACGCCACTGACCTCAGCTGGAAAAACCTGATGGATGCCTATGCCTGCACCGAGTGTGGAAGATGTACCTCAGAATGTCCTGCTAACCTGACCGGTAAGAAATTGTCTCCCCGGAAAATAATGATGGACACCCGTGATCGTATTGAAGACATTGGGGCAGGAAAAGGAGAAGGCAAATCCTTATTGGGTGATCACATTACAAAAGAAGAAATCAACGCTTGCACCAATTGCAATGCGTGTGTGGAAGCTTGCCCGGTGACGATCAATCCTTTGGACATCATCCTTCAACTTCGACGGTATGTGGCCATGGAAGAGTCCGGTTCTCCGGCCTCTTGGAATGCCATGTTCCAAAACGTCGAAACGAATTTTGCTCCCTGGAAATTTGCCCCAACCGACCGATTCAACTGGGCTGCCGAACTTAAAGACTCTGAAAAAAATGACTGATATCCAAATACCAACTGTAGCAGACCTGGTTGCGAAAGGCGAGAAACCCGAAGTGCTTTTCTGGGTAGGTTGTGCCGGCTCTTACGATGATCGCTACAAGAGCGTGACCAAAGCTTTCGTTAAAATCCTGAACAAAGTGGGCGTGAAGTTCGCCGTACTAGGGCCTGAGGAAACGTGCACTGGAGATCCTGCAAGAAGAGCCGGAAATGAGTTTCTATTCCAGATGCAGGCGATGGCCAACATACAGGTGTTGAATGGCTATGAAATCCAAAAGATCGTGACAGCCTGTCCACATTGCTTCAATACCTTGAAAAACGAATACCCCGAGTTGGGTGGAAATTATGACGTCATTCATCACTCCGCCTTTCTGCAGCAATTGATCAATGATGGGAAAGTGACGATGCAAGGCGGTGGCGAGTTCAAAGGACGTAAAATCACCTATCACGACTCGTGCTTCCTTGGTCGCGCGAACAATGTTTATGAGGCTCCAAGAAAAGTATTGGAAGCCCTGGACGCTGAGTTAGTGGAAATGAAAAGGTGCCGGACCAAAGGTCTCTGCTGTGGCGCTGGAGGTGGACAAATGTTTAAGGATGCCGAGCCCGGAAACAAGGAAATCAACATTGAGCGAACGGAGGAGGCGCTGAACACGGGAGCTGACACCATCGCAGTGGCGTGCCCATTTTGCATGACGATGATGTCAGATGGAGTAAAAAATAAGGAGAAGGAAGGCGAGGTGAAGGTGCAAGACCTGGCCGAACTTATCGCTGAGTCAGAAGGTTTATAAGATATGTTTACGACAGCCAAAAAGAAGTTGAGTTTCGATCAGATGTCTGGTGAATCCAGAATTTGGATCTATCAGTCCAATCGCATTTTAAATGAGGTAGAAGCTGAAGCGGTCCAGGCAGAAATGTCAAGCTTCCTTGCCGACTGGAAAGCGCATGGTAATGAACTTATGGCTGGCTCTGAACTCTTTCATGGATTGTTTTTGGTCATTGCCCTAGATGAGTCGTTTTCAGCGGCCAGTGGGTGCAGTATTGACACCTGCGTCCGAAAAATCATTCAGCTGGGTCAACAATTTCAAATCGATTTTATGGATCGATCCAATGTAGCGATTGCGCGTGAGCAGGAAGTTTCCCTTTACCCATTGAAAGACATTTCGGCTTTGGTGAAAACCGGAGAGATCACACCTTCGACATTGGTGTACGATAACACTATCCAAAAGCTTTCTCTGCTTGATCAATGGATAAAACCAGCCAAAGACACCTGGCTGAAACGCTATTTCAAATAAGGCGTTTCCAATTCTGCCTTGTTCACATATCACTTCTGCTCATTTTTCGTTTTAACTTGGTAGTATGAAATACGTCCTCAGTTTGTGTGTTTTGATCAGCAGCGTTTGCCTGGCTCAGAAGTCTTTTGAGCGAGGAGAATACGACGTTTTTATTTCCAAGTATGGGAAAAGCGCCAAGCAGAACGATCCTGAGATAAATTTCAAACTCGGTGAAGCGTACCGCCTTTCCAACCGACCCATTGAAGCCATTCCTTACTATGAGGAAGCGATCAAAAAAGGGGTCGTGGAAGAAGAGGTTCATTTGTATTTGGCTCGGGCCTATCGATTTGATCAGAATGTGAAAAAAGCCCGACAAGTATTGGAAGAATACCTTCCCAAGGCGAGGAATAAAAATCTCATCAAAAAGGCAGAGGGTGAAATGGAGGCTCTTCGGAAAATCGATGAAGTCAAGAATAAGACAAGCTACTATCGGGTCAAGAACCTCTCAGAAATCAATACGCCTGCCGCAGAATACTCACCGACTTATTCCAACAATTACCTCTACTTCACCTCCAATCGGAATGCTTCCAAAATTTACCGAGCCACGGGGACAGGCTACACGGATCTGTACCGAGTGGGGACTCGGGGAGCCAATGTCAACATTTCCACGCTACGCCCTTTGCCAACGGTCATCAATGACCCCAATGTGAACGAGGGAACCATGGCGCTTTCTCCAGATGGAACGTGGCTGGTTTTCGCAAAAGGAAACACTGGAAAAGCGTCGGGAAACACCAATGTGAATCTATACTTCTCAAGATTCAGAAACGGGAAGTGGTCAGATCCGAGACCTCTCAGCGTGAATGACCCTGACTCTTGGGATTCCACACCAGCTTTGAGCCCAGATGGTACTACTCTTTATTTTTCATCAAATCGTCCGGGTGGATACGGGGGCGATGACTTGTATGCCGCGAACCTAGACCGAAGAGGAAGGTGGGTGGACGTTCGGAATCTGGGCACTGAAATCAACACACACGGGAATGAAAACTTCCCATTTATCTCTGAGGACGGCAAATTGTATTTCGCTTCAGATGGACATCCCGGACTTGGGAAATTAGATCTGTTCATGGCAAATCGGACCGGTGGGCGAATTGAAATTGAAAACCTAGGCAGCCCGATTAACTCCGAAGGAGACGATTTCGGGATGTACCAATTTGACCTTACACGGGGTTTCTTTAGCTCCAACAGACGAGGCGGAAAAGGTGACGATGACATCTATACTTTCATCAATGACGATCCGGATTTGAAAGTGGTGAATTACTTCCTAACCGGAACCACGATTACTAAAGACGATGGTGGTAAAGACATCATACTGCCCAACACGAAAGTGCGACTGGTAGATGCCAATGAAAACCTGGTAGAAGAGTCTTTCACTGGCGAAGATGGAAAATTCAAATTCAGGGTTTACACAGAGGAAACGTACAATCTTATTGGGGAGAAAACTGACTATTTCACAACGAGAAAAATATTCTCCACGATTGGCAAAACTGCTAAGAGAGACACGCTGACTGAATTCATCACGAATGTGAATTTCGAGACTCAGGTGCAGATGGATCGCATCGTCATCGAAAAGCCGATTGTGCTGAACAACATTTACTACGATTTTGACAAAGCAGAAATCAGGGAAGATGCCAAACCCGTATTGGACAGTTTGGTTCTGATCATGAATGACAATCCCGAGATCTTCATTGAATTAGGCTCACACACAGATGCCCGTGATACCGAAGAATACAACCTTGATTTGTCCAGAAGACGTGCCATTTCCGCTGTGAAATATATTCTCTCTAAAGGAATAGATGATTCAAGAATAACCGCTCGTGGCTATGGAGAATCCAGGCTGTTAATCAAGAACGCCAAGACGGAAGAAGAGCATCAAAAAAACCGCCGAACAGAATTCAAGGTCCTACAATACAATCCCAAGGATCGTGATGACAGCCTGCCATTGGATGAAGAATTTGACGAGTATGATCGGTTTTTCATCGATGATGGTTCGGGCGGGTAAACCGGAAATCTTTTTCTTTGCACCATGAGCGACCGCTATGCCCTCCGAGGAGTGTCTTCAGGAAAAGAAGAAGTCCATGCTGCCATCAAGAATTTAGACAAGGGGCTCTTCCCAAAAGCATTTTGTAAGATCACACCCGATCTCCTATCCAACGATCCTGATTACTGCTCCATCATGCATGCAGATGGAGCCGGAACCAAGTCCTCTTTAGCGTATATCTATTGGAAGGAAGCCGGTGACCTTTCTGTCTGGAAAGGAATCGCACAGGATGCGGTGATCATGAATGTGGACGACCTGCTTTGTGTCGGATGTACAGACAATATGCTCCTATCATCAACTATCGGTCGTAACAAAAACCTAATCCCCGGTGAGGTCATAAAAGCCCTGATTGAAGGCACTGAGGAAGTGCTTCAGATGCTGAGAGACAATGGCGTGCAAATACACAGCACCGGTGGAGAAACTGCTGATGTTGGGGACCTGGTGCGAACCGTGATCGTTGATAGCACAGTAATCGGTCGGATGAAAAGAGCTGACGTGATCTCCAATGAAAACATCAAAGCCGGTGATGTTGTGGTCGGTTTATCTTCATTCGGTCAGGCCAGCTACGAGCAGGAATACAATGGCGGCATGGGCAGCAATGGGTTGACCTCTGCACGGCATGACGTGTTTGATTCTGAGTATCGTGTTAAATATCCGGAATCCTTCGACCCAAAGGTAGATTCGGAATTCATTTATTCTGGTTCCAGAAAACTGACAGATTCCATTGAAGGATCCCCGATCAACGCCGGCAAATTAGTGCTCTCTCCTACTCGAACGTACGCACCGATTATCAAAGAATTATTGAAAGATCAACACCTGGCCATTCACGGAATGGTGCACTGTAGTGGTGGTGCGCAAACCAAAGTGTTGCACTTTGTCGATGATCTTAAAATTATCAAGAATGATCTTTTCCAAGTTCCTCCCCTATTCAGGCTAATTCAGGAAGAAAGCGGGACGGATTGGCAAGAAATGTACAAGGTCTTCAACATGGGCCACCGCATGGAAATTTACGTGGATGAGGACTCGGTTGATGAGATTATTGAGATCAGTGAATCCTTCAACGTAGATGCCAAAGTGATCGGCCATGTGGAAGAATCTGCAACGAAAGAGGTGTTGATTCGTTCAGAGTTCGGGGAATTCTCTTATCACTAAATGGAAGCATTTTTAATTATCCTGGCCATTCTATTGCTGGCCGTTGGCATCATCTTTTCAGTTCTACCTCCTCTGCCCGGCCCGATATTGTCGTACATCGCACTGATAGTGACACACTATGCTTCGGAGCAAACTGAGGTCTCCACTTTTTGGTTTGTTGTCTTGGCGATTGGCATGATTGCCGTTACCATTTTGGATTTTCTGATGCCTGCAGCTGCAACGAAGAAATTCGGTGGAACCAAAGCAGGCGTTTGGGGTGGATTGATCGGTACCGTCGTTGGCGTCTTTTCAGGAATTCCTTTTGGAATCATTATCGGACCACTATTTGGAGCGATCATCGGTGACCTGATCGGCGGAAATCAAATTCGAGCAGCGATGAAATCCGGTTTTGGTTCGTTTTTGGGATTCGTCGTAGCGACCAGCCTAAAAGTCATTTATAGCATTGTCGTAGGGCTGGTCATGGTTTGGAATATCAGCGGCCATATTATTGACCGGGTTTCAAGCTGGTTTGCCTGATTACTTTTCGTTTTCCCTCACAAATTGATAAAGTGTTTTTCCCGGAGCTTCTACCTCCTCAACCACCCATCGACCAATTGCACCGAAAACCCGCAGATTATCCGGCACATCCGTGATTTCAATCTCCTGACCCTTGATAAGATTGGATTTGAATCCGAAGCTTTGTTTCTCCAATGAAACGAAGTTTGCCAGCACACTTGTTTGCAAAGCTTTGGTAATCTCCACATTCATGATGGCTTCATTCGGGTTCAACTCTCCCGGACCCGGAAGCGCCGGTTTTTCTGTGGCATCCGTGGACTCAGTAACTTTCTTTTGGCCTTTGCAAGCCACCATTGTTCCGGCAATAATCAAGAGCAATAAAATTCGATTTATCATCCACCAAAAATATCAATAAAATGCATCCTCGATATGATCCAGCTTTCCTTTGACGTCAATGGATACAATATCAAAACGAATGTCCTTTTGCCAGTTGATGGCGTGGATATAGTGATCGGCAGCATCTCGAATTTTGGATTGCTGGTTTTCATCCACAAAGTGTTCGGGCTCCCCAAAATCAGACCTTGATCGCATTTTGACCTCCACAAAAACCAGTAGTTCATTTTTCCAAAGCACGATCAAATCTATCTCCCCTCGTCCATGCCGAAAATTTCTTTCCAGCACCTCGTAACCCGCCTTTTCCAAATAGTTGGATGCCTGATTCTCGCCGGCTTTTCCTTTAGCTTTGCTGTTCATTCAGTGGGAACTCTTTAACAGATTACCTGATTTTAAAGCTAGTGCCAGAAGTAGTTATAAAAAATAAGATTGTAGAATTCATTCACCTGGGTGAAATGGATTATCAGGAGGCGTGGGACCATCAGGAAAGGTTGTTCAAGGATGTGGTGGATCGAAAGATTGCCAATCGGAAACTGCCCGAGGATCAACAAATGCCCACGGACAATTATCTGATCTTCTGTTACCACCCTCATGTGTACACGTTGGGTAAGTCTGGTGACGAGAATCACCTCTTGTTGGACGAATCTGGTCTGGCCAACAAACAAGCGCAGTTCTACAAAATCAATCGAGGAGGTGACATCACCTACCATGGGCCCGGTCAGATTGTTGGCTACCCGATCCTCGATCTGGACAATTTCTTCACCGACATCCACAAGTACCTCAGATACCTTGAAGAAGCGGTAATCCTGACCTTGGCGGAATACGGAATTGAAACAGGAAGAGTCGATGGGCTGACAGGGGTGTGGCTGGATGGAGGCATTCCGGGAAAAGAACGGAAAATTTGTGCTTTAGGAGTAAAGTCTAGCCGCTGGGTGACCATGCACGGCTTTGCGTTCAACGTCAACACCAATCTGGATTACTTCAATAACATTGTGCCATGCGGAATTCAGGACAAAGCGGTGACATCCATGCAGAAAGAGCTCGGCCAGGAAATTGACATGAGTGAAGTAGAGGATAAACTGAAAAAACATCTCGCAGACCTTTTTGAGTTTTCATTCAAATCATGAAAAAGGACTTAGAAATCAACCCCGTAGAAAATGTAACCATCACCATTGTACAAGTCGATGGAGAATGGGAAGTCTTTCTCCTGAACCGAAGTGATCATGTTTTGGACACCATCCTGATCACGAGTCGGGGATACGGAAACGTCGATGGTCAGGAGCAGAAAACCTCCACCCTGCGTCATGGCATCCCACATTTGGAGCCCGGCAGTCATGCCAAGATTGAGAAAATTCAGTCGGAGGTCTTTCACCTCACCAATGAATATTGGCTGAGCTATTACATCGGGTCCAAGATTTACGATAAGAAGTTCCTGTTCGTACCGGACAGCATCATTCAGGAAAATCTCGTGGAAATTCCCGAACTTAGAGCTAAAGGCGTTTTACACGATTAATTATGCATCCTCTTCTCAAACACGTTTTGGTGCTCGATATCGAGACCGCTTCCGGCTTTAAGGAATTCACGGATCTTTCACCGGAAATGCAGCAGCACTGGGAACGAAAGTCTTCATTTCTAAGAAACCAAGATGAGCTAAGCCCCGATGAAATGTATTCCGACCGAGCGGCCATTTATGCGGAATTCGGTAAGATTATCACGATCGGTTTCGGGGCTTTCTTCAAGGAAAAAGATCAAACCAAATTTCGGATCAAGACACTGGCTTCCGATGATGAGAAGCAGCTACTCACGGTTTTTGTGGATATCATTCGGAAATTTGATCAGGACAACCTGAAATTGTGTGGACACAATGGAAAGGAATTTGACTTTCCTTACCTGTGCCGACGCATGATTGTAAACAACATTGAAATACCCTGGGCACTGGATCTCGGGGGTAAAAAGCCCTGGGAAGTCAACCACATCGATACCATGGAATTATGGAAATTTGGCGATCGCAAGAACTTTACTTCGCTAAAACTCCTTACAGACTTATTGGGCATTCCCTCCAGCAAAACAGACCTGGATGGTTCAAAGGTTAATGCCACCTACTACGAAGAAGACAATGGCCTGCAAAAAATCGAAACTTATTGCAGAGGAGACGTTGTGGCAACTGCACAGTTGTACCTTCGCTTAAACAACCTCCCGCTCCTGGGAGAAAAAGACATCATCTACACAGAATGAGTAGAAAATCAAGAAACAAATTTACCAAAGGAAATAAAGGATCAAGCGGACGAGACATGTCCGTCATCAAACGAGTCACCCATCAGGTCAAAGATTTTTTTCGGGATCATCCCGGCGAATCATTTGGCTACATGTCCGTGATCAAGGCACTTCGTTTAAGAGACAAACGCTCAAAAGAAGCCGTTAAAAACGCACTTTTTTCACTGGAATCCAGTGGCTACCTACGGAAACTCAGCGACAACAAATACCTGCTGGATGTAGAAATGGAAGAGCTGATCGGACGAGTGGATCACGTCAACTCTCGATTCGCTTATGTGATCGTTGAAGACCTGGAGGACGACATCTGGGTGCGTAGTGACGACCTCAATTATGCCGTGGATGGAGACACAGTTTCCCTCCAAATCACCAAAGAGGCAGGAAAAAATCAGCGTGCCGAAGGGCGCGTGACCAAAATCATTGAGCGGGCTCGGAAAGAGTATGTCGGCCGAATCGAAATCTCAGAGAAGTTCGCTTTCGTGGTTCCGGACAACCGCAACATCCACTTTGATGTGTTTGTGTACTCCGAAAAAGTTGGGAAAGCCAAGCACAACGACAAAGTGCTGGTGAAAATCAAAAGGTGGCACGATCGGGTGAATAAAAGCCCGCTTGGCGAGGTAACTCAGGTGCTCGGCCCAGCCGGAGAAAACGAAGCGGAAATTCACTCCATCATGGCGGAGTTTGGGCTGCCCTTCCAATTCCCAAAAACCGTAGAAAAGGAAGCAGATAAAATACCATCCGATTTTAAGAAAGAAGAAATCGCCAAACGCAGGGATTTCAGAAAAATCACCACCTTCACCATTGACCCTGAGGATGCCAAGGATTTCGATGATGCTTTGTCCATCAAAGAATTGGGAAAAGACAAATGGGAAATCGGGGTACACATCGCCGATGTGTCACATTATGTGAAACCGGGAAGCATCCTGGACAAGGAAGCCATCGAGCGGGCAACTTCCGTTTACCTGGTAGACCGTACGATTCCTATGTTGCCAGAGGTGCTGTCCAACGGACTTTGCTCCCTGCGACCGAATGAAGAAAAAATGACCTTCTCCGCGGTTTTCGAGATGGACGCCAGTGGACAGGTTTCTAAAAAATGGTTCGGACGAACGATCATCGAATCAGATCGACGATTTGCTTACGAGGAAGCTCAGGAAAGAATTGAATCAGGTGAAGGGGATTTTGCCCGGGAAATTCAAACGCTGAACAACCTTGCGCACAAATTGAAAGACCAGCGATTCAAAGAAGGCGCGGTGAATTTTGAAACCACCGAAGTGAAATTCAAACTGGACGAAAAAGGTCGTCCGTTGGAGGTGGTGCCAAAAGAGCGGAAAGATGCCCACAAGATGATCGAGGAATTTATGCTGCTGGCCAACAGAGAAGTTGCCCGATTTATCTTCCACATGAAAACGGGAAAAGGTGAGGGGGCTCATAAGACCTTCGTGTACCGTACCCACGACGATCCCAATCCGGAGAAACTGGAAACTTTCTCGAGCTTTGCCAAGCGATTTGGTCACAACATTACCATCACCGGAAATGTCTCGCATGGCCTGAACAAACTGATGGACACGATTCAGGGCAAGCCTGAGCAAAACATTCTCGAGCAACTGGCGATCCGATCCATGGCCAAGGCCAAATACACGACCAATCCAACAGGTCACTTTGGGTTGGCGTTTGATCACTACACGCACTTCACCTCTCCGATCCGACGGTATCCTGATGTGATGGTTCACAGATTACTACAGCTGTACCTGGATGGGGCTAAATCCCAAAGCGAGGAAGAATACGAGAAGCTGTGTCTGCATTCATCTGAAAGGGAGAAACGTGCGGCAGATGCCGAACGAGCTTCCATCAAATACAAGCAAGTGGAGTTTATGTCCTCCATGCTTGGAGAGGAGTTTGACGGGGTGGTGTCAGGTGTTACTGAGTGGGGCATTTTCGTAGAGATCACCGCCACCAAGTGTGAGGGCATGGTGCGTATAGCAGACTTGGATGACGATTATTACGACTTTGATCCCAAGCGGATGGAAGTCATCGGACGAAACAACAAAAAAGCGATCGCTCTGGGAGATGCTGTGAAAGTGAAGGTCATGAAAACAGATATCGATCGCAGGACGATTGATTTGTTGATGCTAGGGAAGGAAAAATAACGAGTCGTGGCACCACTTGGAGTGGTGCCACGACTTTTGGTCAAAGCCCGCCAATAAACAAGCCCCAACCAAGGGTCGGGGCTCCAAGCACAAACCGTCACCATGAAATTTGTGCTCTTGTGATCGTTAAAAATTACTTCTTGTAGGAGGCGAAGAATTCATCCAGTGAGGTGCCGATGAATTTCTCAGAGGCCAGCTTTACCCCGGCATAGTATTTCTCCGGTTCGCATTCCACGTTCTGCATTTTTTCCATCGTGCGATTGTCCACACTGAACAGCGTCATGGCACCCAAGGCAGTTCCTGAATACGTGGTGGACGCAGCTTGTGACGCCTTGTATTTCTTATCGTTATCAAAGACTCCCGTGATGGAAATGTCCTTTTTCGGAAAGGCATCTACACGTGCCAGGTTCGAGTAAAAGAAACTAACCTTAGAGGGCACGAATTCTCCGCTCATGCTTCCAGTTTGGAAGTATATGCCCGTGGCGATCCGAAAATCCGGCTTGACCACCACCTTAGCCAGACCTCCAACCGCACTGGAGAGCATCTTGCTACCGGCAGATTCTGCCTCCGCAAAAACGGGGATATTGAGCTTTACGACGGCCACCACTGCATTCAGGCTCTTGCCCAATTTGGTCATCGTGATGTCGTTGAACATGCCTGTTTTGGCTCTTCCCTTTTTGATCTTTTTCTTAAAGTAGGAAAGCCCGTTGGGAATACACTGGATATATCCAAGGTTCTGAGATTCGCTAGGCGTGCCGCCCTCAAATCTTTCCCAGTCTGAGTATTGTTTGGTTTTGGCAGCTTCCTCCGGGGTGACGATTTCATAGCCTTCAGCTTTCATTCGCTCCAGAAACATGTTGTACATGTCATCAACATTTTGCTGCAATGGCTCCACCTCAATGCCGGGAACGCCAAGAACCAGACTGGCTGTGGCATCTCCACGATAGCTACCTCCGACCTGGCGACCTCCCTGTGCGGTCTCGGAAAAATTACCCATCAATTGATAGTTGATCTCAAATTCCGCTACGTAGAGTCGTTTTTGCTTTGCTTTCCGGATGTTCTTAGCGCCGAAATCCGTGACCTTCAGCTCGAAATCCTCGAGCGATTGACTTTGGACTGTTCCCATTATCGCAACGAGCCCAAGAATGAATAAATACCTTTTCATGATTCGAGTGTTTTTTACCGAATCAAAGAAGGGAAAGAATAGGCGGGTATTTTCTCCTACCAACAGGGTAAATGGGATACCGTGAACTACGGAGAATGGCGATTGAGGTCTGACCCTTCGACAGGCTCAGGGTGACCAATCTTCTTACACTTGGTTCATTGAGTACTGAGGTCTGAGATGCCGTAACACGTTCAGGGTGACCAAAGGTCCGGAAAAGTCATGCTGAACTTGTTTCAGCATCTTCTTTTCCGAATGATAATATTTAAATCAAGTTATTGGCGTAGGCATATTTGATCAGGCCGACCATGTTATTCGTCTTGGTCTTGCGGAAGATGTTCTTGCGGTGGGTTTCTACCGTCCGTTCGCTGATAAAGAGCTCTTCGGCGATTTGCCGATTGGTGTATTCCTGGGAGATCAATTTGAGGATTTCCCTTTCCCGTTCGGTTAACAGCTTTTGTTCGCCCGCCCCGTGAAGGCCTTTCACTAAAATCGTGTTGATGTCCGAGCTCAGGTATACTTTGTCATTCTTCACGGCATAGATCGCATCGATCAACTCATTGTGTGAGTCCTTCTTCAAGACGTACCCGTTGATGCCTTCTTTCAGAATCTCTTTAACCAGGTGACCCTCATCGTGCATACTCAGGACAATGATCTTTAAATCCGGATATTTTCTTTTGACTTTTCTTACGAGACTAAGTCCGTCATCATCCGGTAGGTTGTAATCCGTGATAAGCAGGTCTACATGCAGGCGGGTGAGTTGATCAAGGGTATCCTGAACAGTTGAGGCTTTTCCGGTAACAGACAGCTCATCCTCTTCCAGTATGATCTTTTCCAAACCATCCAAAAGGATTTCATGATCGTCCGTGAGAAAAATATTCATGACATCTGTAGTAGGTGACTTCCGAAAGAAAGATACAAAATTCATCGTAGGAGAAAGGCTAATCATGCCTCAAACCTCTCTCAACTGATCCATCAGAACTATACCGTCATACTGGTATTTCCGCGGCTTGCTCAACTGGTCTTTTCACCTCGGCATTTAGAATCAGAGAATTTCCTCGCCTGCCAGGATTGGATTCAATTTCCAACTCAGCTTTCATGAGATTGGCGCGAGAGCGCATATTTTTCCATCCATTTCCTGTTCCTTGCTTAAGCACGACTGGATCAAAGCCCATTCCATCGTCCTCAATCAAGAGCGTGATTTCTTCCTCGTCCCTGGTGACCTGGACGGTGATCTTTTGCGCGTCAGAATATTTCAAAATGTTATTCACCCACTCCTGTGAAATTCGGTACAGCGAAATTTCCTGAATGTCCTCCAGCCTGTTGTCCAACCCAAACACATTCACCTCCACTCGTTTTTCGTCTGATATGTTGATCCGATTGGCAAATTCTTGCAGCGCAGCTTCCAGACCTTGTTTGACCAATGTTTGTGGCATCAGATCAAAGCAGATGTTCTTCAGCTCCTGATACATTTCATCCAGCACCTTGGACGAGGCATCAAAAACTCGCTCACGCTCTGACTTGTCTTTCGGGTTGTTCAAGTTTCGCAGATTTAAGTTCAGCGTGGAGATGAGCTGACCAAACCCATCGTGAAGATCTCTGGCAAATCGGTTGCGTTCCTTTTCCTGTGAGTTAATGACCGCATGAATCTCGGCCTCTCGAGCCAACGCTTTTTGCTCCTCGAGCTGCTTTCTGTTCTTCCATTTCAATCTACTTCTGCCCTGTATGCCCAGGCCAATGAGCAAAAGAATTAACCCTCCCGCAGAGGCCAGCAAAATCTTGTTTTGTTGCAGTTCAGCTGCCTGTGCTTCAATTTCTCTTTCCTTCTTTTCCGTTTGGTATCTGGTTTCCAACTCCGCCACCTGCTCGCTTTTTCGCTCATTGAACAAGCTATCTTTCAGCGCAACGTGTCTTTTGTAGTAATCAAATGCTTTGACCGGATCACCCTGAGCATCCTTGACCGCTGACAATTGACTGAGCACGTATTGCTTGAAATCCCGAAACTTCACGGCACTTGCCACCTCCAACGCCTTCATGAAATACGATTCTGCTGACTCTGCATCTCCTGAACGAAGCAGCATCTCGCCAATGTTGTTTTGCACTATCGCATAACCTACCTCTTCGCCTATCATTTTCTTGTAAGCTGCAGCCAGCTCAAAATAGCGCCTTGCCTCCTCGAAATCTCCAAGTGCCGAATAGCTCTGCCCAAGGTTATCATAGTTGTAGCTGAGGCCAATGGTATCCCCGACAGCCGCCTTCACTGCGGTGGACTCCAGAAAATAATCAAGAGCCTGCTCGGTCCGGTCTGTTTGCAAGTACACCAAACCGATGTTGTTGAGGGAATTGCCCAGACCCAATGAATCGGCATGCTCTCTTGAATAGGTCAGGCCTTGATTGAAATAATCCAAAGCCGCCTCCATGTCACCTTGCTTCTTGTGCAGGGTGCCAATCAAATTCAGGGTGGAGCCCGACTCCAGAATCATTCCCTGCTCCTTAAAACCTTCCAACGCACGCTGATAAGACATCAGGGCCATCTCGTAATTGCCCGAACAGTAATAGGACAAGCCAATTTCCTTTTCAAGCCTATGCCTGTCGGAGGGCGTGCCCATTTCCGGACGCAATGATTCGGCGACTTGTACGGCACTGTCGCAGCTGATTTCACGGATCTTTGAGATGGATGCTATGAGCTCAGCATCTGATTGGGCAAAGGATGAAAACCCCATCAGTCCCATGAAGGTTAGTGTGACAATTCTCATAATTTGATGGTCTTAGGTCTAAATTAGCCAGTACATAAGAAAATATCGTTCCAAACAAGATGAAGAAATTCCTCACAATTACCGCAATTATCCTGGTGCTGACGGTCGTCATTGGCTGGCTTGTTTACCGATCCCTGACCATGCCCATGCCGGAGGGAGCATCCGGTGCAAAGGCCGAAGAGCTGGCTGACAAGATGCTTGCTTCCTTAAACTATGACGGTTACAAAAAGCTTAACGAAATCTCCTGGACCTTTAGAGGAACCAATAAGTACGTCTGGAATAAGAACAATCAAACCGTGCTGGCCGAGTTCGATGAAGCGATTGTGAGACTCAATTTTGGAACCGGAAATCACGAAATCATCAAATCCAATGAGCTCGCAGATGAAGACCTGATCCGGGCGGCCATTGCCAACTTTTACAACGACTCCTTCTGGGTGGTGGCACCCTTCAAGATTCGTGATCGGAGCGCGACCAGAAAGTACGTGGAGACAGAAGACGGACCCGGATTGCTGGTCACGTACCATTCCGGCGGAGTGACACCCGGTGACTCCTACCTGTGGGTGCTGGACAAAAACTACCGCCCCAAATACTGGCGATTCTGGACACAGCTTCCGGTCCCGGGCATGAAGTTCAAATGGAAAGGCTGGACGCAGGAACAGGGCGTGTGGTTCTCCACCAAACATCCGGCTCAGGTTCCGGTTTCGGTCAAGATTGGGGATTTGAAGGTGAAGTAATGGCTCTCGCACTTCGGAGATCCCAGAGATAAATCAAACCTTAAACTTTCCGTCTTTGCGAGGGAGGCACGACCGAAGCAATCTTACCAATCGTTCTAGAGATTGCTTCGTCCTTCGTCCTCGCAAAGACGTGTTAAAATAGAAGCTAATCTATTCCTAGTTTCATGTCCTGCTGGGAACAGCGCGGATGTAGCTTCAACACCAGGAGAGGAACTCCGACAACCTGACCGTCTTTGCGAGGGAGCCACGACACAATTATCGACCCTATTCGTCTTTGCGAGGGAGGGACGACCGAAGCAATCTTACCAATCCTTCACGAGATTGCTTCGTCCTTCGTCCTCGCAAAGACGTCCTACAAAATTCCCTTTAAGTCTTATTACGGTATAAACAAAATTCTTAATTTTAAGAATGATCCGTTTCGTACTTATCATGTTGATCAACCTGGCCGGCCTGGCTTATTGCTCGTATATATGCTTCGATCACTGGGATTCCGAGCACAGCCTATCCCTGACCCTCCTGCCGGTGCTGTTCTTCATGGCCTTCTCGACGGCCAGGACATTCACCAAAGAGCGAAGGAAACTCCGGGGAGTTTGAATTAGCGGAGAGTGACTTGGGGGTTTGGGGTGGAGGGAATTGCCGAGCTGGAAGGGTTCGAAGGTGAAACTTCCGTACTAGTGAGGATTGCTTTTTTATTTAAAGATAATCCGTTCAACTTATAACGGTTCTCTAACTTATGTATATTTAAATATTACAACACCCCAAAGCTAAAGAGCCGTTAGAGCTCATACCTTAAATATGGAATTCGGACTATTTGAAATTCTTGCAATAACTGGCTCATTAGCCTGGAGTTGGCCCCTGATTCAATGGATCGTTAACATTTCAAAAAAACCAGAACTTTCACTTGCAGCGCACAAAGAGGTTGAAATAGGCTTTGATGAAGAAGGGCCGTATCTAGATCTTGAACTTGCTTTCTCAGCGAAAAACAAAGATATTTTTATTGATGATGCCGAACTTATAATAACTCATGAGAATCAAGAGATTCATGGATTTGCCTGGTCTTCATTTGCTGAAACACTATTAAGCATGGAAATTGAAGACCAAAAGATTCCATATGATAAAACACAAAGAGCAATCGCACTCAATATCCCAACTGAATCCGTAATTGACAAAAGAGTAGTTTTTGTTGATTCAGAATTTGAAGAACAACTAGAAGAGGTTCAGGAAACAGTTGACGAATTAATTGATAATATTAAAAATTCAAGTGATTTGGTGAATCAATTCACAACTTCTAAGGAATTCAATAGTTTAAAAAGCTTTTATAAGGATAAGTTTTATTGGAAAGTTGGCGGTTACAATTTAACTCTGACATTTACAACTAATCGTGATCTCGCTTTCAAATTTGAATACAACTTCAAACTTACAAGTAGAGATGTTCGAAAACTCGAAAAGAATATAAAGGTCGCCCAAGACAACATTCTCAATGTCTATCTCAACAACTCTGCCAGCAAAGTCGATTGGGTAACAGTGTCTCAAAAGCTTAAAAATAATAACTAAAAAGAGTCTTTAACGATATGGAATAAGGCACGTGCTTTACTACTTTCTTAAAACTTCTGCAGGACTTGACAGTGAGTCTGCGGACAAGAATTTTCTGATCCATTTTGCCGCTTCTTGTGTTCGTTGAACTATCCAACAAAAAACAATAGTATTCTACAACCTTATATCTACCGGTGTTCGTGATCATTTTTATGCAATCCATAAAATTCGAGCAAGGCGTCATACGTGAGCGTTACAAGCGGTTATTTTTTTCATCCTTCTAATTTTACGTCACCAACTCGTTCATCTTTAGGACTGAAAGCTTAATTCAGAAGGATGTTTATGACTCAGTCATGAGAGGATTTTGAAACTATTTTTCTGCTTCAACTATGTAAATAAAGTTCTTAATTTCCTTTACTTGATCAACTAATGATTTGGTAGAAAGTTGATTTTGAGTGTTCAATTTAGGAGGGCTATTTAGAGCATCTAACAAGTTGAAAAAGTAGGATGATTTGATTGCGTATGAAGCATTCTCTGCCTCAACATGTTTTGAGCTAATTATCCCAGCAAGTTCCCCTTCTTCGCTAAATAATGGTCCTCCACTGTTGCCAGGTTGAACAGGCACTGTGAGTTGATAAGTAGTTATGTCACCTTGAAAACCTGTTCTAGATGAAACAATACCGTTTGTTAGTTTGATTTCATCACCCATTGATGAACGAAGAGGATATCCAAGCACAAAAACCTCTGAACCAACGTCCATTGAGCCTCTTTTAAAGACAAACGGGGGATTTATCATCTTGACAGAACCTTCTGTTATTTTTAGTAAGGCCAAATCATTCCTCTCATCGCTTAGAATTAAATCACATTTATATCTACTTGAAAAGTCACCATTGACACCCTTCACGAAAATCAAAGATGCATCTGATATAATATGATGATTGGTTAGAATATATCCTTCAGAAGAAATACCAATGCCTGTACCAGATGATACTGATGGACTATGGGAATTAACTGATGTATTTAATGGGAACGTTTTTAGATAAGTATCAGTGTGATCTATATCTGGCCAATACATTTCAAAATATGATTCTTTGAATGTTACGATAGCATCCTCATCCCAATTCTTGTTGAATTTTCTCCACTTTACGGTGTATAAATTCGGCTTAGCAGTTGGATCAAAATATCCTTTCTTTTCTCCTTCTGCCCAATCTTCATAATTCGAAGCACCGGATAAGTATATCACTAAGTAGTAACCATCATTATCCAAAACGGCTACTTTATTTTTCGATTTATCTTCTCCCTTAATCAGTTGTTCATAAACTCCTTCATTTTGATCAATCCGATGCGTTGATAGATAATTTCGAATCCAGTCTTCATCGACACCTGACTTGATTATCGGCATGAGTTCAATACGGCTACTTTTCTGATAGGGAAATTTTTTATAACCGTACAACCTTAGTAATTCCGTATGAATATTATACTTTAAATCGTATGCTAACTTGAATCTCTTGTCGCTTTTGAAAAGCCAATAATCACCATTGCAACTATAAAATTTTAATGAAATATTAGACACGCTTTTTTCATGGGAATCATAGTTTAGAAATACTGAGGTTTTGTCACACAATGAACTCCTCGGATAATCGTCGAACCAATACGATAAACCTACTTGATCAAATGCCATTCCTTTCAGAAAGTCTAAACCAGCATTGTAAATATCTGCATGAAATTTACTCCTTTGCATTAAATCTCCAACCCCTTCATCAGCTAATATCTCGGCATATTTGATGCCTTTCAGGAACTCATAAAACTCTAACTCAGAATTAGTTTCATGTGGGAATGCTTCCTGCTGAGCATAGGTGTTAGTCAGGTTAAAAACCATTAATAAAACTGCTAAGAAAGTTGGTTTTGCTCTCATAACTGTCCGACTCAGTATGTTTGCCAGCGCCTAATGATCGGTTTGTGTGACCCACAGTTGGCAAATAGCACTAAAAATAGCGGAAGTGTAACAGAATCACAACGGTAACCACAAACCACTGTTTTCTAAATTAAAGACCCGCACTACAAGAAGTTTCGAAAAGCGATCAATTTTCAGTTGGTGCAAAGGTTTTATAACCCCACAGAAATTGGCTAAAGTAGGTGAGGTTGGAGCCCCATTGGTCGATAACAACTGAATTGCCCTTTGAGCAACCTACCTTCTTTCACGAGATTGCTTCGTCCTTCCTCCTCGCAAAAACACCTAACAAATAAAAAAACCCTCGCTTACTTCGAAACCCCCTCCAAATATGCCTGCCGTTCGTGCCGGGCTTCTGCCAGGGTGGCGTTGAGGATCAGGGTGTTTCCGCGCATGCCTGCGTAGGTGTCCAGCTCCAGCTCGCCGGAGATCAGGTTGGCGCGGCTGTTCAGGTTTTTCCAGCCATTGCCTTTGCTGTGGAGAAGCAGGTTTTTATCAAACCCCATCCCATCGTCCTCTATCAGTAAAGTGACTTCCTCGTGATCTTTGGTGATCTGCACGCTGATCGTTTTGGCGTCTGAGTGCTTCAGGATGTTATTGATCCATTCCTGCACAATCCGGTAAATGGAGATTTCCTGGATTTCCGTCAGCCGCTCTTCCAACCCAAAAACATTGACTTCCACTAGTTTCTGATCTGACGCATTGATGCGGTTGGCCAGCTCCCGAATCCCCGCTTCCAGCCCGTGCTTGACCAAGGTTTGGGGCATCAGGTCAAAGCAAATATTCTTCAGCTCGGCATGCATGTTTTTGAGAATGTCTGAGGACGTATTAAAAACATCAATCCGCTTTTCTGTGTCCGTGGATTTCACCGAATTCAACCCTTTCAGGTTCAGGTTCAGTGCGGAGATCATCCCGCCAAACCCGTCGTGTAAATCCCGGGCGAATCGGTTCCGCTCGTCTTCCTGTCCTTTGACCAACGCCTGCATAACCTCATCCTGATGATCACGAACCTGCTCCAACAATTCCTGACGGTCCTTGTAAACCATGAAGGCCGCCTGCCCCATAAAAATCATAAAGGCCATGATCTCCAGCGCCGATCCTAACATCACATAATGTGCACTATTCAGCGAGCTCTCAGCCGTCCCGAACAAGGGGAAAATGATGTTCACAAACGCCAATGACAAGTAGATGAGATATACGACAAAAAGAGGAAATGCCCTCGGTAATCGCCTGATGGAGGCAATGGCCAGCGCTACCAACAGATAGAGAAATGTCAAGGCTGTTAGCCCCACCACGCAGTTGATGAAAACCTTGGTGAAAAAGAAGCTGAACTTAAAGTAGGGAATGCTGTAAAGCACGGCTATCCCGACTCCCACAAAACCCAGAACCCTTACCACTCTCCATACCCTGGGCATCACGGCATTCACCGGCACCAACGAATCCAGGAACCGAGGCATAAACAAAATGAGCAGGATGGCGCCCCATTGATAATAGTTCGTCACAATCTGGTAGGGATCCGAGTCGATGAACATCGTGATCATCCCAGTGGTGGAAGAGATGATAATTCCGGTGGCTATTGCAAATAGGCAGTAGTACACGAACATGAGCTGTCGGGTGTTCATATACATCAAAACGGCAATGACTACAGAGAGCGTTAACACCCCGAGCCAAAAGAACAATAGCGTGAGATTGGTGTCCTTGAAACTTTCGGCCGCCTTGGGGTTGAGCAGGTGAACAGGCACCTGCATAGACGAAAGCGGATCGTACGTCTGCAAGTACAGCTCCATTTTCGAATTGGCCGGAACCGAGATCAAATAGGGATAGCCCGGATCGTTAAAAAGTTTGTTTTTACTGGTGCGGGCAAGTCCGGACGGGATATGTTCAATGAATTCTCCCTGAATTAAATACACGTCCACCTCATGGGAAATCGGATTGCTCAGGTACAATACTTTCTCAATATCCTGATCAGCATTGTTTACCAACTGCAACCGGATCCACTCGAGATCCTGAGAGTATTTGGCTAAAATTCCCTGATTCCATTGCTCATCTGGCACGGCCATGACTTCCTCAAGTGACATGGAATTGGTGGTATCCGAAAAAAGATCGGTTTGCTCGATGAGCACATGATCCCGATCAGCGTCCAGTAAATGGGCAGATTGACTAAACCCAAAGAGCGAGATCAGGAGGCAAATAACCAGACTCCTGAATCGATTTTGCATTTAGAAATTTAACACCGTTTTTTCAATGATGTCGCAGCACTCGTGCAACTGCTCTTCGGTCATCACCAAAGGAGGTGCAAATCGGATGATGTTGCCGTGGGTCGGTTTGGCCAGCAAGCCGTTTTCTTTCATGGCCACACACAGGTCCCACGCTGTTGTGCTATCCGGAGAGTCGTTGATGACGATCGCGTTCAGCAGTCCCTTTCCTCTAACCAATTTCACCAAGTCGGACTTGGCAATCATGGCGTTCATTCGTTCCCGGAAAAGATCGCCAAGTCTGCGAGCATTTTGGGTAAGATTCTCATCTCGCACAACCTCAAGCGCCGCAATTGCCACTTTGGCGGCCAATGGATTGCCTCCGAATGTACTGCCGTGTTGTCCCGGCTTGATGACTTCCATGATGGAATCGTTGGCGAGTACGGCAGAAACCGGATACACCCCGCCACTCAGCGCTTTGCCCAAAATCAGAATATCGGGTTCAGTGTAGGTCTCCTGCTTTTCGCAATGTCCGGCACACGAGCAATCCCCGCAAGATCTAAGAAGACCTCCTGTTCGGCCAATACCCGTTTGCACCTCATCGGCGATAAACAGCACATTTTTCTCCGCGCACAATTTCTTTGCTCCGGCCATGAATCCTTCATCCGGCACCACCACACCGGCTTCTCCCTGGATGGGCTCCACCATGAAACCGGCCACATCCGGATCTTCCAAAGCTTTTTCTAAAGCGTCCAGGTTGTTGTACTCAATCCGTCCGAAACCTTCTGTGTAAGGTCCGAAGTTGGCATTGTCCGGGTCGTTGGAGAAGGAAATGATGGTCGTGGTACGACCGTGGAAGTTGTTGGAACACACGACGATTTTCGCCTGATCCTCGGCGATTCCTTTTTTGTCGTACGCCCACTTTCGGCAAATCTTGATGGCCGTCTCCACCGCTTCCGCACCGGTGTTCATCGGCAGCACTTTGTCGAACCCGAAGTACTCGGTGATGTACTTTTCGTACACGCCCAGCTCCGCATTGAAAAATGCCCGGGAAGTCAAGGTCAGCGTTTCTGCCTGATCTTTCAAAGCACCGATGATCCGGGGGTGACAATGTCCCTGATTCACCGCAGAATAGGCCGACAGAAAGTCGTAATATCTTGCACCCTCAGCGTCCCAAACGTACACGCCTTCACCTTTGGCCAACACGACCGGAAGCGGGTGGTAATTGTGTGCACCGTGCCGGTTTTCCAGCTCCATCAATTCTGCACTTGTCATTGTCGTCTGAGTCATAACTTTGGGGATTAATGTTCCAACTGCAAGATTACCGAATTCGCCCATGAGCGCCAATGAAGATCAAGGAAAAGAGGAGCTATTCTACTACGAGAATGGACTGATTGTCTTCACGGAGGCGTATCATAAGCGACGTGGGTTTTGCTGCGGCAGAAAATGCCGGCACTGTCCGTTTGGATATGAGAATGTGAAAGGACGGAAATAGACTAACGTCATTTCGAAACGGAGCGAATGCGTAGTGAGAAATCTCCCTTGTTTTTATGAGACTCTTACGCCCTGCCCCAACCTACACCCTCCCTGGCAGGGCTCAGAGTGACGGGCAAGGTTTTTACCACACATGCACATTCCCCTTGGCATCAATCAGGATTTTGCGGTACTCCGGGGGCACGAGCACTTTGTAGTCTTTGTCCACCAAGCCAATTCTCCAGGTCTTCTTGTGACGGATAGCTGCCACGCCATTGGTGAATTCTGAAATGTGGTACTTCTTCACCGGGCCGAGGTTCTTGATGTGGACGCCTCCAGAGGAAAAGTCGTATTTCATTTCCTTGAACTTTCCTCTTCCGCTCAGATCGGTCAGAGCTGGTGGGACGATCTCTTTTCCTGAGGTATCAATAAAGCCGTATTTTCCATTTTTCCGTACCAGGGCCCAGTTCTTCTTTTCCCTATCGAAATAATGAATACGCTCGTACTTTACCGGGACGATTTCCTTGCCAGAACGATCGATAAACCCCTCCAGTCCATTCTTTTCCACCTTGGCCCAGTTGTACTGGTAACTATCGAAGGAATGAACCTTAGTGTATTGTGGGAGAACTACTTCCTTGCCGGATTTATCGATGAACCCGTACAATCCACCCACTTCCACCTTCGCCCAATTGCCATGAAAGCTCTGAATGTAGTTGTATTTCAGAGGTACCACCTCGGCTCCTGATTTATCAATGAAGCCATACAGACCATCTTTTTCCACCTTCGCCCAATCCACGCCGGACGAGCCGTAATAGTAAATCTTATCGTATTTCGCCGGGACGATTTCCGTGCCGGTTCGGTCAATGTATCCGGCCAGGCCATTCTTCTCCACAAAGGCCCAGTTGGAGCGCGTGTTCCCAAAGCGACTGATCTTCTCGTATTGCACGGGCACTACTTCTTTTCCTTCCCGATCGATGAAACCGTAGAGGCCATTCTTGCTCACCTTGGCCCAGTTGGAGGCATCATAATCAAAGGAATAAATTTTGTCGTATTGCGGCTTGACGACCTCCGTGCCTTCCCGATCAATAAACCCGTACAAGTCGCCCGTGCGCACCAGTGCCCAGGACGGATGACCCTTGTCACCGTAATCGTCGATGTAGTCGTACTTGCCATCCTGCTGTGCAAAGGCCAATGAAGTAGTGAAAAGCAGTAAAAGGGCAAAAAGTCTCATGTCTTTGGTATTGTGTGGGTAAAGACACGAGCGGGAGGGAAAGGTTTCTAAAAAGCAAAATAGATAAACGGCTGCAGGTCAGCGGACAGAATCTGATAGATAAAGATGATGGCCAGTAGCGAGATCAACGCTTTCACGAAGATGGAGGAATTCACAAATGTGGTGCGGTACCAGTTCTTGGTGCTCACCGGCAACCAGTGAATGATAAAGCCCAGCAGCATCACCCCAAAAACATTTTTGTATCCGACGATCATGTCCCAGACGAGATAGCCCTGGAACTGAAAGGCAATTTGCTCTAGCATCAGCGCCGAGCTTTCCCAGCTTTCGCCCCGGAACCATGTTCTGGTGAAAGTGATGAAGACCAGCGTGACAAAAATCCCGATCGCACGGTTGTACCACTTTGATTTGTCTTCCCAAGGGCTGATTTTCTTCCACAGCTTGTAGATCACCAACCCGATCCCGTTCAGTCCACCCCACACTACGAAGTTCCAACTCGCACCGTGCCACAGTCCACCGATGAGCATAGTCAGCATCAGGTTCACGTTGGTACTGACCCAGCTCTTAAAAGTGGGGAGTACTTTTCCGATTACGAAGAAACTCACCGCCACAATGGCGAATATGATCGGTACCCAGATGCTGGCCGCCAGCAGTGTGACAAACAGTAAAATCACCCCGATCATGATGTTGGAAAACAGCGATCCGGAGCGGTTTCCTCCCATCGGGATGTAGAGGTAATCTTTTAGCCAGCTGGAAAGTGAAATGTGCCACCGCTTCCAGAATTCTCCCACAGAAGTTGCTTTGTAGGGTGAGTTGAAGTTGACCGGTAAGCGAAAACCCATCCAAAGTGCAACACCTATCGCAATGTCTGTGTACCCGGAAAAGTCAGCATAAACCTGAAGGGTATAGCCAAACAGCGCCATCATGTTCTCAAACCCTGAGTAGCTGCCGGGATTGGAAAACACCCTATCCACGAAGTTCACGGCGATGTAATCTGCTAGAAAAAGCTTCTTTAAGAGACCATTCAAAATCCAGAAAAGCCCGATCCCAAAGTCCTCCTTGGTGAGTTGATATTTCTTGTACAGCTGAGGCACGAAATCGGCCGCACGCACGATGGGCCCGGCCACCAGCTGCGGGAAAAAGGACACATAAAACCCGAAATCCAGAACACTCTTCACCGGCTTCACATGCCCCCGATAAATGTCGATAGCATAGCTCATGGTCTGGAACGTGAAGAACGAAATCCCAACCGGAAGCAGGATTCTCTCCCAGACGAAATTGGTTCCTACGATCTCATTCATTTGCCACGAGAAGTAGTTGTAAACCTGCACCTCTATGCCCGTGACTTGGGTAAAGAAATCCGCGAAGAAATAAGCGTATTTAAAGTAGATGAGGATGAAGAGGTTCACCACGATACTCATGGCCAGCCAGGATTTTTTCTTCCAGGGTGTTTCGGTCTTGAATATCCTGTTTCCGATCAGGAAATCCGCCAGCGTGGAAACCAGCAATATGACGAAATAGAAGCCACTGGTCTTGTAGTAAAAAAACAAGCTGACGGCAAACAGGTAGGCATTTCTGGCAGATGTGGTTTTGTCCAGTAAGCTGTAAAACAGCAGGACAATACCCAGAAAAATCCAGAAATAGAGCTGGGTGAAGAGCAGCGGATATTCGCTGGAATAGGTCAGGTATGGAAGAATCTTATCTATCAAGGCTGCTGGTGAAAGCGGGCGGAAAGATAATCACCATACGCCTGACGAATGGCTGAAAATAAGAGATGTGCCTGCAACTCGTATCCCTCTCTTTTGAAATGGATTTTGTCCTTGCTGGCCAGGTCAAATTCTTCCCAAAACCGAATGGAATCAAACCCGCCCATCACCTCAAACAAATCCCAAACGGCTGCATTGGTTTCCTTCGCCACATTGATCATTGCTTCCCGCACTTTGTAGGCATTAGGATTCGGATATCTTTTTTGGAAGTAACTGTCGTTGTTAGTCATGAACAGAATAGACACGTCTGGGTTTGCTTCTCTTAAAATCTCAATAAGCTTCTTGTAATTCTGTTCGAATTCTTTCTGCCTGAATTTCTTTGCGTACGTATTCGCGTCATTGATCCCAATCCCGAAAATGACCAAATCAGGCGCGATCAACTTCATCTGAACTGGCAGGTCGGTACTTCGCAAATAATCGCTCGTTTTGGCTCCATTCACCCCAATCGGATTATAAACCACCGCCGGACCATTGCTAAGGAACTGGATGCCCTGCAGTATAAATTCCGTCTGAGTACTATCGGTTTGCTTCATGGCAAAATAGAGCGTATCCTGTGGTTGGCTGAATTCTACTTCCAGGTATCCGGCCACCGAGTCAATCCGGGATTCGGTAATGGCCGGATTCATAATGATCGGCTCAAACGCGCATTCGCATTGATGGTAAAAAATACGCACCTTGTCGAAGGCCAGTGCATCGGACTCATCGCGTGCATAAATGGTGGCTGTGCTTTCTGGAGAGGTGGCTGTAGCCGTCACCCCGCTGACCCCCCACTCGCTGTAGTGGTTGCTCACACTCACCCTGGAGCCTACCCAGTTGCCTTTCTTCTTCACCACATAATTCCACGGGTTATTCGTTTTGGCCAGGGAAAAAGGAAACAAAAGTCCACGTTGGCCCTTCAGTCCCGGAGCAAGGGATTGCATATTTCGACGCATAGAGTGACTAAGCGAGCCCCCTTGTACGTGGGAGCCACCCATATGAATCACATTCACCTGGCCGTCTCCTTGTAGGATGATCTCATCCAGTTTCTCAAAAAAAGTGTTGAACTCCGTACTATCACCGTAGAAGTCCAGTCGGTTCTTATCGAAGTTCAGGAAGGGATACTTTTCTTGTAAACTTTGGGATTGTGCCGAGATCATGAGCGCCCAAAACCCAAAAGCCAACATCCAGCTAGTTCGCAACATACTCCTCATAATCCTTCATTAAAGCATCGTAAAACAACTCGGCTATCCTGATGGAGCCCTGGCGCGTGAAATGCACGTAATCCGGGGCGGCCAATGCTGGTTCGGCACTCACCCAACCCGGCATGGAATTCCGACCACCCATCACTTCGTACATGTCCCAATAACCGGCTCCATGGTCAAAGGCAGCTTTTTTCAGGGCATCCCGAACGGTCGGTAAAAGCGGGTAAGTCACAAACTTCGTTCCCTCCTTAATCGACATGTCGGACGGCCCAATGACTACAAAATCTGTGTTGGGGTTCATCCGCTTTAGATAACGTATTTGGGAAGCGAACCATCCTCCATATCTTTTCGCACGGGCTTCATCCTCCAGGTAGGGCAAAGTGTTTCCGCCGAATTGCAGTATGATCAAATCCGGTCGGGTGCTGACAAATTGATCAGCCATTTCGGCATGCTTGATCTTACCAAAGTAGGTGCCCGAACTACCACGCATTGGGATGTTGTCCATGACTACCCCGTAATCCGTTTCCAACCGAATACCATAAATATCGGGACTAGATTTCGCCTCAAAATCCAGCCGGATCCAGGTCGGACTTTTGACGAATTTCTGCCGGTATTCCTGAGCTGCTGAATTGATCGGGAACTCCTGCACTCTTTTGGTGCTGTCGCTCAGGGAGACCGTGAGCTTAAACGGTGCATCCGGGTTCCGAAAAAGGATGGTCATCTCGTTGTACTTTCTCGAGGTATAATAACCGATATTGGAAGGTGACAATTCTACCCAGGCCTTGACCACCGAATCCGATGGCAGTAGTTTTCTTATGATCGGATCAGGCACGAATGCCGTGTCCCGTTCACCAATCTTGGCTCGGATGGTATCCTGAAAAACCGTATCCATTACCGGAAAGGGTGTAAATCGAGAAAAGACCCCATACATCCCAAAGTGATTGTGGTTTAGCGTCGAATCCTGATTTCCAAAAACGGGGTAGCGTCTCCAATTGTCGGAACGGACGTTATTTAAACTGATACTGCTGGTAAGCGGTGAAGCGGCAATGTAACCCGGGCCAGTCCCACCAAATTCTTTCTGAAAACCGTTTCTAATCACGCTGGTGATCCGGTCTCCTTCAATCTGCGAATCGCCGTAATGGAGGACTCTGATTTTACCTGCTCCTTGTTTACGCTTTTTCAATGCCTCAAAGAAATTGCTCAAAACTACCGCAGAATCGGGGTATTGAATCCGCATCATCTTTTTGCGATAAGCGATCTGAGCCATTCGCAAGCTGTCTTTGATAGCCGTGGAGTCAATCTCCATTTCGTAGGTTGCCAGTAGCGAATCCACATTGACCTGAGTCACCGTGTCTTTTTCCAAAATCGATTCCAGCGAAATGAAAGACATCTTGAAATCCCGTGTGATCCGAAGACCGTCCTTTGGCCAGACAGCTGCTGCACCCAGCACAAACCCTGTTACCAAAAGGAGGAAAAAGAGGATATGGTGAGGCCGCATTATTGCGTCTTGATTTTAAGCTTCTGCCCGATGCTCAGATCTTCGCCAATGTCGTTCCACTCCATGATCTGTTCTGGCCGGACACCCTCGAAACGCTTGGAGATCGCCCAAAGGGTGTCACCAGGCTGTACCTCATAAATGGTGAAACTTGTCCTTTCTTCTTTACTCAGTTTGACCTCTGGTTTTGGGGTTACCCTGGCAATTAGTGGCTGAGGGACTTTCTTCCCTTTTTTCAGGTAAATGACGAGTTTCTGATTGATGTCGATTCGGTCCGATCTGAGGTTGTTCCACTTTTTAAGTTTTGACACTCCTACGCCGTAATGTTCCGCAATTCGCCCAAGTACGTCTCCGGATTTGACCCGATATGAAACGACCGTATGTGTGTTAGGGCTCGGAATATCATTCTTGATGGCATTTTTCAGGCTATCAAGTTTCTTGACTTGCATCTCTTTTTGTTGCTCTGTGCGGGTGGTTAAAACTTGGTCGTCCAGCTGAATCGGCAATTTGACACCTCTCCCAGCCGGGATGACTTCTCCAGTTAATGTTGGATTGACTTTTCTGAATGCTTCCAGCTCCAACTCCGATTGCTCCGTGATTGCCTTTGTAAGGACATCCGAAGTAAAGACTTGCTCTTGATAAAGTTCTTTGGCCACCACCCCATCGGCAGTATCGAACGATCGATTCACGAATCGCAAAACGGATAAATGCTCCTCGACTTTAGTCACGATCTCCGGAGGAGTCTTTTTCAGATTCGCTGCTCCCAGTGCAAAGACCAGCTCTGCATTTCCTCCATGGATCTTTTTCAAATCGTCGAAATACATTCTGGCTGCTACCGTACTTTTCTCGACATCCTTGCGTTCGTCTACATTTTCATTCACCAGCAGGCCATAGCGTCTAGCATCCGGGTAAGTCAGCTTCCAAATTCCGGCTCGGTCAAACTCACTCGTCGATTCTGGATTTAAGCCAGAAAGATAAATGGCCAGATGCCCTTGTTTGAATAGGAATTGCTTGTCCTTTTTTTCCAATGCCGAGAGTTGATAATCCGCTATTCTCAACACACTTTCCAAATGTTTTACTTGCTGCTTGGACAAATGCTCATCATGAAGATCCTCCCACTGCCGGGATAAATCCCTGGTCTGAGTGGCACTAGGCCAGGTCAGTAATGTCCCCCAGTAGTCCACGGAGGACTCCAGGTTATCAGGAAATTTTTGGGGGTAAGCTGCCTGTGTTCCGATCAGGAACAGCCCGGCAATTATGATTCTCACGGCCTTCTCACGCATCGACTACAAAATTAAGGGAATCCTAGCAGCAAAAACCAGACTAAAATAAAAAAAGCCCCAACCTAAGTCGGGGCTATTGCCAATCAAAAATCGCAATTGACCGGCTGCCTTAGTTAGTCTTCAGTATTCTAAAAGTCTGATTCGAGCCTCTTGATTCTATTTTGACCAGATAAAGACCTGATTCTAAATCGGAAAAGTTCAAAGCTTTTTCGTTTCTTGAACGTTGAACCGTCTTTCCGTCCATATTGATCACGGAGGCGGTAAACGAACCCTCCACACCTGAAATTCTGACTGAACCGGAAGTTGGATTTGGATACAAGGCGATTTCCTGATCATTCATCCCGAGGGGAAGCAGTGAAAGTGTGACTACCCAATCCTGAGTGGTGGAATTATCCTCAGCGCTCACCGTGTAAGTCACCGACCCGGTGAAATCCTGAACACCTGATGGTGAAATAGTGGCTCCATCACTCACCGAGATAGTCGGCTCCACAGAGCTAAGGTTGACGGTTGAATTCACGGTCACCTCTACGGTGTGGTTCGTCGCATCAATCGTTGCATTTCCTACCATTCCATCCACAGTAAAGGTCAGGATGTCGGTCGCGTCATTGGAGCAATCGGTGGAAAAAACAAGCCCTGCGTCTATGTTCGACCAATTGGTCTCGGAATATGAAACGTCATCTACCTGGACGCAGGTAAGATTAGGGTTGCCAGTAGCATCGAATCGGCCCGTTGGAAGGTTGGAGTTATTCCCGTTGGCAACATTTAATTCACTCAGGTTATTGTTCTTAACATTTATTCTGGTCAAAGATGGTAATCCGCTCAAATCCAACGACACGATTTGGTTGTCTCTTGCGTAGAATTCACCCAAGCTAGTTAGGCCCGTGAGGTCAAGCGAGGTAAGGTTGTTTTGGCTCACGCTTAGTTCAGTTATCGCCGTATTAACACTTAAATCTATTGAGCTCAGGTCGTTGTTAGTAAGAGCGAGGAAAATGAGTTTCGGATTGTTGCTTAGATCCAATTGGGTTAGCGAGTTGTTGTTCAGGTTGATTCTCTCCAAATTGATGTTGTCTGAAAAATCTATCGCCGAAAAACTGCCGGAAACGGCATAAAAATTAACCAAATCTTCAAGGCCAATGAGATCTATACTTTCAATTGAATTTCCACCAACGTTTATTTCAGAGACATTGATAAATGCTTCAATTCCAGTCAAATCATTGATGCCCTGATTAGAAACATCTATTGAGCCAGTCACAGCAATCGCCTCGCTTGTCTGAATAAAATCATCACCATTTGTATTGATGGCAATGTCGGAAATTAGCGCTGCTTCAAAATTTGCGTCAGCGAAAGTCACAACGTCACAATCTGTGCTGAAGCTGGCATGGTCATCCACGAATGTCCAATTCGCCTCCGAGTACGCAGGGTCATCAACCTGAATGCAAGTCAAATTAGGGTTCTGATCCAGCAATACAGAGCCTGTGAAATTCACGTTATTGCCGTTTTGGAGGTTTGCACTCACCAGACTTTCCCCATTTCCTCGAATTTTGAAACTCGTTAGAATTGGCAACATAGAAACATCAATTGAAGTGAGTTGATTGTACTCAAAATTCACACTGGTTAAAGCCGTATTGTTCGAAAGATCAATTGATGTCAGATCGTTGTAAAAAGCAGTGATCCGAAAAAGGTTTGGATTGTTACTCACATCTAAAGTGGTCAAGTTGTTTTCGTGAGTCTGGATGGTTGTCAGAGCAGTGTTATTGCTCAAGTCCAAGGAGGTGATTTGATTTTCCCCGCATTCCAGATCATTCAGCAGGGTATTCGAAGAAGTGTTCAGACCGGTCAACTGATTGTCTTTAACCCAAAGCTGTCTCAAGTTGGACAACATAGAAATCTCTATGGAGGAAAGTTGGTTGCTGTTAACCTGAAGGTGGGTGAGTAACGAGTTGTTTGACACATCTATGGAGGTTAGCTCATTGTCGTTCAAGTGCAGTACGGTCAAAGAGGTATTACCACTCAAATCGACCTCTGTAAGCAAATTGCCCGTTGCTGAAAAACCGGCCAGATTAATAAAGGCTTCCAGGCCTGTCAGGTCTGTAATGCCAGCATCATTGACCGTGATGGAGCCGTCCCAACTCTCCGCCTCGGCATAGCTGATTTCGGTAGGATTAGGGTCTGAATTCAAAGAGCCTATTCCTAGTAATAAGGCTTTAAAATTGGCGTCAGGGATGTCCACGTGAGGACCACAGTTTTGACCGCCTCCATTGATGATCCAGTTATTGGGTTCACTTTGCAAAGTGGCTAGTGCACTTGCAGCCTGACAATATTCCATATTAGCCATCCCTAATTCCACATTCGGCTGCACAATCTGCTCAGCCCAGCCCAAAAGCGTTTGATCAAGGTTAGGAAGGCCCATGCCACTCCCATCAAACATTCCAGGCATGTGAGTCACATTAGCAATATTCCACCCACTGAGATCCTGATCGAAAGAGGATGCATCGTGAAACATATTATCCATCCGCACGGCCGCACTTACATTCCAGCTGGCAATGTCCTGGTTAAAGGTTGCAGCTTCCTGAAACATGTTGTTCATGTGGGTAGTATTTCCTAGGTTCCAGTTCGACACATCCTGATTGAAAGCATCAGCCCGATAAAACATGTAACTGGTGTTTATTATGCTTCCCAAGTCCCATGTAGAAATGTCAGAATTGAAAACCACCGCCTCTTGAAACATTCCCTGCATAGTGGTCACGTTGACCGTATTCCAGGAAGAAAGATCCTGATTGAATGTGGAACATCCGTGAAACGTCCTATTCATTTCTGTAATGTTGGATGTATCCCAATTACCCACCGACCCATTGAAATTCGTGCAGTTGGTAAAAGTCCGCTGGAGGGAGGTCACCTGTGAAAGATTGGGAGCATCCGTAGCTGTGCTGGTCAGATTGGAACACCCTCCGAAAGCACGCAGCATCGAGTCCCATTGAATATCTCCCCACTGCTCAATAGTCAGCAGCTTAAAGTTATCACCACCGAAATTGAAGTAAATTCTTGGAAAATCCCCTGAAATAGAAACGGAATAGGTACCAGGCTGATCGTACGTATGTGTGATACTTCCGGTAACTTCAGAATCTGAAGTTCCATCTCCCCAATCTACTGTATAGTTGTATCCGACACCATTCGTAGGAATCGTTATCTGGTTATCTTCGGATGTGCCTACATTATCGGTTTTCCATGTAGTAATGAAAGGTCGACAACTTTGTCCATCATCAGTGATGATCCAATTGTTTGGCTCGCCGGTAAGGATATCTCGAGCTGCACTTGAATTACAATAGTTAATCCCATCCACGCCGAATACTACGCCACTGAGCAACGATTGTCCAGCCCATCCCAGCAGGATATTATCATAGTTTGTGGTAGAAAGCCCGGATAGGTCCAACATGTCCGACATGTTAAATACGTTGCTCACGTCCCATCCACCCAAATCCTGATCGAATGCCGTTGCACTAAAGAACATTGCATTCATGTTTCCTACACTCCCCACGTCCCAGTTGCTCACATTTCCGTTGAATGATAGCGCCTGTAAAAACATTAATGACATGTCGGTCGCGGCAGAAACATCCCAGCTATTGATATCCTGATTAAATACCGTATTTGCATTAAACATTTGGCTAAAGTTTGTGACGCTGCTTACATCCCAGCCACCAATATCTTGATTGAAATTACTCTCCTTAAACATGGCCAACATGTTCGTCACATTACTCACATCCCAATTCCCAATGGGCTGGTTAAAACTGACCGCTTCCGCAAACATGCCGGACATCTTGATCGCGTTGCTCACATTCCAGGAAGTGATGTTTCCGTTGAAGTTTTCCGTTTGAGCAAACGTTTGATGGAATTCTGTAATGGTGCTCACATCCCAGTGATCAAGATCTGCGGTCAACGAATTTGCCCCCTGAAACATCTGGCTCATGTTAGTAACTCCTGATAAATCCGGAGCGTCCACAGCATTTATTTCTAAGTTAGAGCAACCAAAAAATGCCTTGGACATTGTCGTCCACTGGATATCGCCCCATTGCTCAATGGAAAGAATCTTATCCTTGTCACCTGCATTGTTAAATTGGATATACTCAAAACCTCCGGAAATTTTGACGGTGTGGATACCTGCGGCAGCAAACTCATGAGTAGAGTTACCGGAAAGATTGTTTTCGACTGAGCCATCTCCCCAGTCCACCGTATAACTAATTCCTGAGCCATTCGTGGGAATGGTTAGCGTCTCATTTGGCGTAATTGTCTGCCAGGTAGTGATAAACTCATTCTGAGCAGAACCCCTTAATGCGCTCATTAAAAGACAGGAGGTGAGAATGATAAAGCCGAAGCTCCATGAGTTGTTTAATTGAAGATTTTTCATAAGGCTTTGCGATTTTGTTGTACCCAAACCTCACGCAATACCAAATATTTTTACCTGACCCTATGGGTTAGTTTTTAAAAAATACTTTGTAAGTAGTTGATTATCAGGACGTCTTGAGCATGAACTGAAATGCCTCTTTTCGGTTACCCACACCCATTTTAGAGTAGGTGTTTCGGAGGTGGAACTTAACCGTGCTTACCGAAATGAATAGCTGATCCGCAATTTCGCTGTTTGTTTTCCCTTCCAGGCTGAGTTTCAACGCATCGAATTCCCGCTCGGTTAACGGCGTGTGAAGTTTTTCATTTAGCTCTTGAAATTCCAGATCAACAGCCAACTCTGCCGGACTGGCATGCAACTCCAAAAAGCGTTTCTTCAACGCCTCCACCTGAAGCTCCTGAGCTTCTCGCTCAGCTCTGAGTTTCTTGTTGCGTTGAATATAATAAACGGCCAAAACCAGAATGATCATACCACCACCAATCCCAATGGCATATTGGGCATTTCGAGCTTTCGCCAGATTCGCATCCTTGAGATCATTTTCTAAGCCAAGTCGCTCGATTTCGGCTTCCTTTTTTTCTGTCTCGTACTTCGTTTCAAGCTCTCCAATTTGACGGGCCTTTTCTTCGTTGAACAATCGAGCCTTGATTTCTGCTTCTTGCTCTGAATACCCGTAAGCCTTTTTATAATCCCCTCTTGAAACCGAAATTTGCTCCAGCAAATCAAACGTGTAGAGGATGTCCTGACTCAAAGCGTGTTTCTCCGCTATTTCAAGTGCTTGGTTTGCGAGGTTCTCAGCCTTTGAAAGGGCTCCACTTTCGAGTGCATTCTCTGCCCAACTCAGAATCGTATTTTGAATTCCTGAGGAATAACCGATTTCTTCAAACAATTCCAAAGCCTGCTCGAAGAGTTCCTCCGCTTTGGCAAATTCCCCAAGTACCGTATAAGCGGTTCCGGCATTTAATTTTGTGTTAGCAAGACCCTCAATTTCCCCAATTGATTTAAATATTCTGGCAGCCTGATTATAGTATTCCAACTCACTATCCGTGTCCTCAGCATATCCTGCCATCATACCCAGGTTATTCAAAACGTGTCCCCATCTTAGCGAGTCTCCAAATTGACGCGAGAGGTTCGCCACTTTTTCAAAATACTCCACAGCTTTTTGATCCTCCTCTCTAAACATGTGATCAATCCCGATGTTGTTGTTGGCATCTATCAAGGTAAGAGTATCTCTGTACACCTCCGCATTTCTCAAGGCCTTAAAAGAATAGACCATGGCAGAGTCGTATTGAGCCAGGTAGCTTCTTGCCGTGGAAATCGCCACGAAAATTTGTCCCTTGGCGGAATCAAGGTTTAGGAGATCTGCCATCCGAAGGGCTTTCGCAGCAATTATTAGCGCCGTGTCTGGATTGGTTTCGGCGTACTCCTTTGCCAAAAGCGTCGTAAACCTGAGTTGATCTTCAGAACTTTTTGATTCTTTCAACTTGAAGGTCAAACTGTCGATCGGAGACTGGGCACAAACACTCCAAAAACTTAGGGCAAGAAATAAGGATAGAATGCTCCTCATCCAAGCAAATTAATCATACCGGGATAGAGTATCAATAAAGTCAAAAATAATATTTGAATAATTACAAATGGAATAATGCCACGATACAAGTGACTGGTCTTAACCTCGGGTGGTGCTACACCTTTCAAATAGAACAAGGCAAATCCAAATGGAGGCGTGAGAAAAGAGGTTTGTAAGTTGATGGCTAGCAAAATCCCGATCCAAATAAGGTCCACACCAAGGGTCACGAAAATCGGAGCAACTACCGGGACGATGATGAAAACTATTTCGATGAAATCAATGAAAAAGCCCGAGATGAAAACCACGATCATCACAACGATCAGAAAAGTCGTTGCATCCAGGTTGGCTGACTGGATCAGCGTCAACAAAAACCGATCGCCTTCCAATCCTCGGAATACCAAAGAAAATGCCGTAGCTCCTACCAGAATCATAAACACCATAGAGGTAAGCATGGTGGTTTCCTTCATGACTTGCTTCAGCATTTTGAGGTTGAATTTCCTGGAGATAACAGCCAAAACCATGGCTCCAAAAGCACCTACTCCGGCGGCCTCCGTGGGCGAAGCAATCCCGGCGAAAATGGAGCCCAGCACAATTAGTATTAAGAGAAATGGAAACAGAAAAGATTTCACTACTTCCATGGTAAAACCTTCATCCCGAAACGCTTGAATCTCTTCTCTGGGAATGGCAGGAACTAGCTCTGGTCGAAACTTTCCCATCGCGAAAATGTAAAGCAGATAAACCACCACCAATCCCACTCCCGGCACCACAGCAGCGAGAAATAAATCCCCAACAGACACATTCAATACGCTCCCTAAAAGCACCAGCACCACTGAAGGAGGAATGATCTGACCGAGCGTTCCAGACGAGGCAATCACTCCCGTACTCAGAGCCGGTGAATAGCCTTTCTTCAACATGGTGGGCAAACTGATCAAACCCATCGTCACAACCGTTGCGCCTACGATCCCCGTGGATGCCGCGAGCATAGCTCCCACTACCACCACCGCAATTGCCAAGCCTCCCCGGATGTTCCCAAACAGCATACTCATGGTGTGAAGCAGCCGCTCGGCAATGCCGGATTTTTCCAGCATCATCCCCATGAAAATGAAAAGAGGCACTGCCAGCAAGACAAAATTTTGCATGGTGCCATAAATGCGAAGCGCGAGCAGGTAAAAGAAGTCTGAATCAAAAACGATCAATCCGACAATAACCGACAAACCACCCAAAGTGAACGCCACCGGATAGCCAAAAAGAATAGCCAGGAAAATGGTTCCAAACAAGATCAGCGGCAGGTACTCAAGCATAGCCCATGATTTTTCGGATGGACTTTAATGCTTCAGAAATACCCTGCAGACCAAGCAAAAGGAATCCTACCGGAATCGTGGCTTTGATCAAATACCTGGCTGGCAAACCGCCCGGGTCGGGGCTGGTTTCTTTTACTGCGTAGGAGCTCACCACGAATGAAAGCGACTCATAAAATGCCACGGCACAGAATGGGAGTAAAAGAGTAATCGTTCCAATCAGGTTTATCCAACCTTGAGTCTTAGGCGAAAAACGATGGTAAAAAACATCCACTCTTACGTGCTTGTCCTCCTGCAATGTCCAGGCAGCCCCAAATAGAAAAATGATGGCAAACAGATGCCACTCCATCTCGAAAGACCGTGCAGAAGTGATGCTGAACACATAGCGTAGAAATACGTCTACGATGATCACCAATACCAATAGCACCGTGAGCCACGAGGTGGCTTGACCAATGACTTTTATGAACCGGTCGATTTGCGACATGAGACGAAAATAGCGAAAAGCCGGAATCCACTCTACCTTTGCAGCATGAAGGACATCCGAAAGGAATCGCTGGAGAGTTTGATTGCCTACTTTGAGGGAATCGGGGAAAAGAAATTCAGAGCCAAGCAGGTTTGGGAATGGTTGTGGGTGAAGTCTGCGCGTACTTTCGAAGAAATGTCCAACCTGTCAAAATCCATCCGGGAAAAATTAGCAGCGGACTTTGTCATCAACCCGGTCAAAGTGGACAACTCTCAGTTATCCAATGACGGAACAATCAAGTCTGCCTTTCGCCTTCACGACAATCACTTGATAGAAGGTGTACTCATCCCGGCAGACGATCGGATGACTGCTTGTGTGTCTTCACAAGTTGGCTGCTCACTAAGTTGCAAATTCTGCGCAACCGGTTTTATGAAGCGAGAGCGAAATCTGGATGCAGGGGAGATTTACGATCAGGTCGTTGAAATTAGAAATCAGGCAGAATCCAATTATCAAAAACCACTTTCCAACATTGTCTTCATGGGCATGGGTGAACCCTTGCTTAACTACAAAGGCGTGATGGAAGGCATTGATCGGATCTGCTCTGAGGATGGCTTGAATATGTCTCCCAAGAGAATCACGGTCTCCACAGCCGGCATTGCAAAAGCAATCACCAAGCTGGCAGATGAAGAGGTGAAATTCAATTTGGCGCTCTCGCTACATGCCGCCGATGATGCCAAGCGCGACACGATCATGCCCATCAATGAAAGTAACACACTGGATGCACTGATGGAGGCCATGCAGTATTTCTACGAAAAAACCAGCAATCGCATTTTCTTCGAATACATCCTTTTCTACGATTTCAATGACTCCATCGAGGATGCCGAGAAACTTTTGAAGTACGCAAGACGAGTACCCTCCAAAATCAACATCATCGAGTACAATCCGATTTCGGAGGCGTCATTTAAGAAGGCCGATGAGAAAACTTTAGACCGATTTGCCAATCACCTGATCAAAGGAGGAATCCCAACAAGTGTCCGTAGAAGCCGAGGGAAAGACATTGATGCAGCCTGTGGGCAGCTGGCAAATAAGTCGAAGGTGGCCTAATTACTCCTCCATCGCCCAATCCACGCGATCCTTCATGTCCTTCACCACAACACCTTGAGCTCTCAGTTGAGCCCGTAACTCATCCACTTTATTGAAATCTCGGTTTTCCTTGGCCTCCCGGTATTCTTCAAGGATGATATTGATCAACGCCTCTCCGTCCAAGTCCGCCTCGTATTTCAAACCGAGTACGTCTTCCGTGAAGCCCAAAAACGTTTCTTTCATTCTGGTGAAAGTTTCCTTCCCAATCTCTTCGAGCTTTAGTTGGCCTGTATGTAATGAATTGATCTTTTTGACAATGTTGAACAGATGCCCGATCGTAAGCGCCGTATTGAAGTCATCGTTCATTGCATGATAGCAGTTGTCGCAGAATTTATTGATCTGGTCTGCCTGCTTCTCATTGATATCCTCTTTCGTTCCATCCAGCCATTCCATTTCCTTGATCGTTCGAATGGCATTGGACAACTTAGCGAAACCCTTGCGGGCTCCCTCTAGCGCATCATTGGAAAAGTCCAATGTGCTGGCATAATGCGATTGCATCATAAAAAACCGATTCGTCATTGGCGAATATCCTCGGTCGAGTAGTTCATGATCTCCCGACATAAGCTCCCGAGGCAAGAACGAATTTCCGAGTGACTTACTCATCTTTTGTCCATTGACTGTAAGCATGTTGGTATGCAGCCAATACTTTGCACCGCCTTTTCCTGTGCTCCCCTGATTCTGGGCAATCTCACATTCGTGGTGAGGGAATTTAAGATCCATGCCGCCACCGTGAATATCAAATTCAGCTCCGAGGTATTTGGTACTCATGGCCGAGCACTCCAGGTGCCACCCAGGGAAACCGTCACTCCATTTCGTGTCCCAACGCATGATGTGTTCTGGAGCTGCCTTTTTCCATAGCGCAAAGTCCAATCCGCTTCGCTTGTCAGCTCCACCATCTAAATCTCTCGTTTGTTCCAGCAAATCCTCGATCTTCCGACCACTAAGGATGCCATACGGATGATCTTCATTGTACTTGTTCACATCAAAATACACCGAGCCATTTGATTCGTAAGCGTATCCTTTTTCCAAAAGAGCCTCTATCATCACCATCTGCTCGAGCATGTGCCCAGTCGCTGATGGTTCGATATCCGGAGGCAAGGCGTTGAAACTTTCCATCACCTTATGGAAATCCAGCGTATACTTCTGCACGATTTCCATGGGCTCCAAATTGTCCAGTTTGGCTTTTTTGCTGATCCGATCCTCGCCACTATCTAGCAAGTGCCCCACGTCCGTGATATTTCTGACGTATCTCACCTTGTAACCCAGGAATCTCAGGTACCTATTGATCACATCAAAACTCAGGAAGGTTCGCACATTCCCCAGGTGCACATCGCTGTAGACTGTTGGCCCGCAAACGTACATGCCCACATGAGGCGGATTCAGGGGCTTGAATTCCTCCTTTTGACGAGTTAATGAATTGAGTACCTTGAGTTTTCCAATCATTTTGATGGACAATTTTGGAAAGGAGATAAATATCTCTAATTTTGCCTGCAAATATAGAATTTAGGTTCAGAGGGGACGCAAGTCCCCTCTTTTTATATCTCTATTAGTTTGAAAATCGAGGAAACCATACAAGGGATTGTTGAAGAGTTGATCGCAGATCGGGAGGATTTGTTTGTAGTGGAAGTTGCTTTGAAAGGCAACCAAGGCAATCAGCGATTGATGGTTTATTTGGATGGTGACAAGGGCGTGCAGATTGACAAGTGTGCAGAAGTGAGCAGAAGGCTTGGACACCATATTGAAGAACATAGCCTGATTGACAGCAAGTACATTTTGGAAGTTTCGTCGGCAGGCATGGGGAAGCCCTTGAAAGTCAAAAGACAGTATTTGAAAAACAAAGGCAGAGAATTAGAGATCACCTTGAAGAATGGTGAGACGAAAACCGGAATTCTAGACTCCTCGGATGAGGAAAAGTTGACATTAAGAAATGAAGACAAAAAGGAAACGATTCCTTTTACAGAAATAGAAAAATCAATAGTGTTAGTATCATTTAAGTAACATGGAAAGTGCCATTTTAATCGATTCGTTTGCGGATTTCGCAAGAGGTAAAAACATAGATCGTCCTACGATGATCAGGATTTTGGAAGATGTTTTCAGAACCATGATCCGAAAGAAATTTGAGACCGACGACAACTTTGATATCATTATCAACGCGGACAATGGTGACCTGGAGATTTGGAGATTCCGTGAAATCGTGGACGACAACTCTGAGGACATTTGGGATCACGACAAGATCAGCTTGACGGATGCCAGGAAAATAGAACCGGATTTTGAGATTGGGGAAGAAGTAGCTGAGGAGATCAAACTAGAGGACTTTGGAAGACGGGCTGTTTTGACAGCCAGACAAACATTGATGCAAAAAATCAATGACCTGGAGAAAGACATCCTTTTCGAGAAGTACAAGGATTTGGTTGGAGAGATTATCAACGGGGAGGTTTATCAGACCTTGAGTCGAGAGATTTTATTGATCGATGCGGAAGGAAATGAGTTGAGCATCCCTCGGCACGAGCAAATCCCGAAAGACCGATACAGAAAAGGGGATTCAGTTAGAGCTATCGTTCACTTGGTGGAGATGGTGAATGGGAATCCTAAAATCGTTCTTTCCAGAACTGCGCCTACATTCCTTGAGAGATTGTTCGAAAGTGAAGTGCCTGAGGTATATGATGGATTGATCACGATCAAAAAGGTGGTGAGAGAGCCGGGTGAGCGTGCCAAAGTGGCCGTGGAATCATACGATGACAGAATTGACCCGGTAGGTGCTTGTGTGGGGATGAAAGGATCTAGAATCCACTCCATCGTTCGAGAACTTCAGAATGAAAACATTGATGTGATCAACTTCACGGACAACATGGAGTTATATATCACGAGAGCTTTGAGCCCTGCGAAAATCCAGAGCATGAAGATCAATGAAGAGGAAAAAAGGGTGTCTGTGTTCTTAAAACCTGATCAGGTATCTTTGGCGATTGGAAAAGGCGGTCAGAACATCAAGTTGGCCAGCCGACTAGTGGGAATGGAAATTGACGTCTTCAGAGAACTGGACGAAAACGAGGAGGAAGATGTGGATCTGGATGAATTCACTGATGAAATAGAAGATTGGGTAATTGATGAATTGAAGCGCATCGGCTTGGATACGGCCAAGAGCGTATTGAAGTTGGGTAGAGAAGACATGATCCGTCGAACAGATTTGGAAGAAGAAACCATCGACGAAGTGATAGGTGTCTTGAGTAAAGAATTTGAGTAAAAAGAGCGAGTAGTATTATATGGCAGAAGGAGTACAAAGAATCAGCCAAGTAGCCCGTAAGCTAAATGTGGGTCGAAACACCATTTTGGAGTTTCTGACTGAAAAAGGCTATGAGGTAGATAAAAGCCCGAACGCGAAAATCGATGCGGAGCAATATGACCTTTTGTCCAGAGAATTCGCTGATTCGGCTCACGACAAAGAGGAAGCCTCCGGGTTAACCATTGGCACCAAGCCCGAAGATGTGGTCATCAAGAAAACCGGAGACAATAAAAAAGAACCGGAAGAGCGCATCCTCATCAAGGACAATGTAGAGCACGAGGAAAAGAAAGAGCCGGAAAAGGTCAGTGCCAAAACCAAATTGGAAGGCCCAAAAGTGGTCGGCAAAATAGACCTGGACGCTAAGCCAAAGAAGGAGGAAGAGCCCGAACCTGAAGCCAAGAAAGAAGAGCCTAAAAAAGAAGAGCCTAAAGAAGAGATTCAGGCGAAAGAGGAGCTTAAGGAGGAACCTAAGAAAGAAGAGGCCAGGGCTGAAGTCAAAGAAGAACCTAAGGAGGAGAAACCTAAAGCTGAAGAGAAACCGGCAGAGGAGAAAAAAGTAGGGAATGAGGTAATCAAAGCGAAAGCGGATTCGCTCAAAGGACTTTCGGTTGTTGGGAAAATTGAGCTGCCGAAAGAAAAATCTAAATCTAAGCCTGTTGCATCCTCTGATCAATCCAAGGATCGTAAGAAGCGACCAAGAAAACGTATTGCTCCGGCATCATCGAACATTGGACGACCGAAATCAGGTGATCAACGAGGCGGTGGAAGACGCAAAACGGAGGAACTCTCTGATAAGGAGATCCAGGATAAAATCAAGGCAACACTTGCCAAACTGAGTGGTGGAAAGCAAACCCCTCAGAGATCAAAGTATAGAAAAGACAAACGAACCGCCAAGGCTGAGGCCGAGGAGGAGAAGGAGCTGCAGGCACAGGAAGAATCAAAAATCCTGAAGGTCACAGAGTTTATCTCTGCCAATGACCTTGCTTCCTTGATGGAAGTTTCAGTGAATGATGTGATCTCCGCGTGCATGAGCCTGGGAATGTTCGTTTCCATCAACCAAAGATTGGACGCAGAAACCATCACGGTCATTGCTGACGAATTTGGTTACGAGGTTCAATTCACCTCCGATGATGACGAAACCGAAGTTGTCGAAGTTGAAGATGTAGCAGAAGATCTTGAAGATCGTGCACCGATTGTAACCATCATGGGTCACGTGGATCACGGTAAAACATCCTTACTAGATTACATCCGCGATGCGAAAGTAACGGCTGGTGAGGCCGGAGGAATTACCCAGCACATTGGAGCGTACGATGTGATGACAGAGAGTGGCAAACGAATTGCCTTCCTGGATACACCTGGTCACGAGGCATTTACAGCCATGCGTGCAAGGGGAGCCAAAATCACTGACGTTGTGATCATCGTGATTGCAGCTGATGATGCCGTGATGCCTCAGACAAAAGAGGCGATCAATCACGCGCAAGTAGCCGGTGTGCCAATCGTTATTGCGATTAACAAAGTGGACAGGCCAAACTCCAATCCGGAAAAAATCAAGGAAGAGCTTTCAGCAATGAATATGCTCGTGGAAGATTGGGGAGGAAAATATCAGTGTCAGCACGTTTCCGCGAAAACCGGAGAGGGTATTGACGAATTGTTAGACAAAGTATTACTGGAAGCCGAGCTTCTGGAATTGAAAGCAAATCCTGACAAACCAGCGGTTGGATCAGTGATCGAGGCGCAGCTTGACAAAGGACGTGGATACGTAACCACTTTGATGGTTCAATCAGGAACCATGAAAATTGGTGACGTGGTGCTTGCCGGATCGAACTTCGGTCGGGTTAAGGCCATGTACGATCACAGAGGAAACGACTTGAAAAAGGTCGGGCCATCTACTCCGGTATTGATGCTTGGATTGGACGGTGCACCGCAAGCGGGCGATAAGTTCAATGTCATGGACTCTGATTCCGAGGCGAGAGAAATAGCGACCAAAAGAGGGCAAATCCTTCGTGAGCAGTCTATCAGAACCAAGAAACACATTACGCTGGATGAAATTGGTCGTCGATTGGCGATTGGTAGCTTCAAGGAGCTTAACGTGATCGTAAAAGGTGACGTGGATGGTTCCGTCGAAGCACTTTCCGATTCACTTCAGAAGTTGTCGACGGACGAGGTTCAGGTGAATATCATCCACAAGGGTGTAGGTCAGATCTCCGAGTCTGACGTTCTTTTGGCATCTGCTTCCGATGCGGTAATTCTTGGTTTCCAGGTGAGACCTTCGGCCAATGCGAGGAAAATTGCCGAGACCGAGGAAATCGAAATCAGACTGTACTCCATCATTTACGATGCGATCAACGAGATCAAAGATGCGATGGAAGGCTTGCTAGAGCCAACAGAGGAAGAGGTGATCACTGGAAACATCGAAGTACGAGAAGTCTTCAAGATTTCTAAAGTTGGTACTGTGGCTGGATGTATGGTGACAGATGGCATTGTGAAGCGATCCAACAAGGTGAGACTCATCCGAGACGGTATCGTGACTTATGAAGGAGAGATCAACCAACTGAAACGTTTCAAAGAAGACGTGCAAGAAGTCAAGAAAGGATATGAGTGCGGTATCAGCATCAAGAATTTCAATGACATCAAAGTTGGTGACGTGATCGAAGGATTCGAAACACGAGAAGTGAAGAGAACACTTTAAGACATAAACTCAACAAAGTAAAAAGGCTACCCGAGGGTAGCCTTTTTTGGTCGGTTAGGTATCAATATCTATTATCACCAAGGACCTATTCGCGCCCCAAGGGAAAATTGAACAAAGCTCAAATTACCTGCAGAATGATATGATGCTCCCAAATTGAATCTCCCAAGGAAAACACCGGCTCGGCCCATGAATCCAAATTCGCTTACTGTCTCAGATTCCTGAACATTACCAAAATCGTCCACAGTGGCCGCCTTGATGCTGTATACTCCCATTCCTCCACCTGCATATGGTGTCACCTTAGAATCTAAAATTCTATAAGTGGCTGTTCCTACAACAGGAACAATTCCAGCAGCATCCACGTCTGAAGAATTCCCACTAAGATCACCCCCTGCAAACGCCAAAGCCCCTACGTAAAGTCCTACGGCCAGCTTGTCGCTTAAAACCACGCGTGGCTCCAATGCAAACCCGACTCCAAGATCATACGTCTCCGCAAAATCTCCGGAAGGTGATTGAAAACTTGGTCCAAGCTCCACATGAAATTGCGCTTGAGAAGCATATGTAATGCCTAGAACCATCAATGACAATAATATTTTCTTCATAATGTGTTGATTTGATTTCGACCAAGGTAGAAAAAATAGTGGAGCCTATTCATACCCTGAAGCGGGTATTTATGCACAGTGTTAATCGAATAAATCCTCTTCGCGCTCCAGCATGAGCACTGCAGACTGAGGCACAATGTAGTATTTATCCCCGCCTACTAAGACCTCAATGGCGCCTTTTTGCAGGAAAACAGCCAAGTCTCCCTCCTTAGCCTGCAGCGGAATATACTTGATGGGCTCACTGTCTGGTTTCCATGCATCGTCCTCATCAGTGGGCAATGGAATGGGATATCCCGGCCCAGCTTTGACGATATAGCCGCTCTGAATCTTCTCCTTTTCCCGAACGCCCGGTGGTAGAAAAATCCCGCTATCGGTTTTCTCAGATTCTTTCTTGGGCTTGATCAACAGCCGATCACCCACCACAATCAATTTCTTCAGCTTGTTATCAGCCGTCAATTCTGAATTCATGTTTTAATGTATCAAAAAAGTGAATCAGGTTCAGATCCTGGCCTGGATGTTTCGGGGAGCTCTTCCGGCTCCTCCTCACGTTTATCGGCTCCTGCACGCGCCAAAAGATTGCTGTCCAATTTCTTGTTGGCCTTGGCGCCCAGTTCCTTCAAACGCTCAGTTTTTCGGATCAAATTGTCTCGACCAGAAACGAGCTTGTTCATGGCATCCGAGTATTGCGACTTGGACTTATCCAAGGAACGCCCAACCTCCATCAAATCATCTACGAACGCCTTGAACTTGTCGTAAAGCGCACCTCCCTGGCGGGCAATTTCCAGTGCATTCTGATTTTGGTATTCGTGCTTCCAGATGCTGGCCACCGTACGAAGCGTGGCGATCAGCGTGGCAGGACTGACGATGATGATGCTCTTTTCATGGGCCTGATTGTACAACTCTCCGCCGTGCTGCACGATCAGCGAGAAGGCAGACTCGATGGGCACGAACATCAGGACGTAATCCAAATTTCCACCATCAAACAGCTGATGGTAGTTCTTCTCAGAAAGTCCCTTGATATGTGCCTTGACAGAAATCAGGTAATTCTTCAGGTGCTCAGCTTGCTCATCCGGGTTGGTGGCGTTCATGTACTTCTCGAAAGCCACGAGCGACACCTTCGCATCGATGATTAAGTTCTTGTTTTCCGGCAGCTTGATGATCACATCCGGGCGTAAGCGTCTGCCCTGCTCAGAGAAATGCGTCTCCTGCGTGTAATACTCTCGGCCTTTTTCCAGCCCAGATTTCTCGAGGATACTTTCCAGGATCACTTCGCCCCAGTTACCCTGTGCGCGAATGTCGCCTTTCAGGGCGTTGGTCAGGTTCTCGGCCTCCTCGGTCATCTTCTGGTTCAGCTCCCGTAAAGCAATGATCTGCTCGCGGAGCGCACTGTTTCTGGCCACACTGTCCTTGCTGCTCTGCTCCACTTTCTGCTCAAATAGGTTCAGTTTCTCTCCGAGTGGTTTCAGCAAATCCGACAGGTTCTCTTTATTCTGATCGGTAAATTTTTGTGTTTTTTCCTCAAAAATTTCATTCGCCAGATTCTTGAATTCCGCGGTGAATCGCAGCTGGAGATCACTGAACTCGTTCTTTTGTTCAGAGAGCCTTTTCTCCAGGTTGACGAAGTTGGCCTTCAACTCAGCGTTCTGGTTGTTGAGGATGAGGACTTTCTCGCGCTCGGCTCGCAGTTCCTGATTGACGGACTGGAGGTCATCTGCCAGCTTGGTACTCCGCTCGATTTCCAGCTGGAGCTGGACTTTCAATTCCTGTGATTCCGGCAGACGAGCATTCTGCCTGGACTTGAAATAGAGAAACCCTATGCCGACTCCTAACGCCAACCCTACCGCCAAAAAAATCAGGTTCATCAAATCCATTGGTCAAATTTAGTCAGTTCTGAGGATAGAGCAGGAATGTGTGGGAGCTAAAGTCCAGGAACAGAAAAAGGAGAACAAACCATTATATTTGGTGTAAGTAGATAAGGGAGGGGATGTCGCTTATCCTATGGTTAAATTTAATTCGCGAGATTATGAAGCTGCTACTTTCAACAATATTTCTGTTAATCTCATTCTCTCTATTGGCTTCCAAAGGAAAGGTAAAATACTATAAATCTGGATGCGACTGGATTATTGTAGAAACGGAATTAGGTTTTGCCTTACTTGAATGGTATGGAGGCAACATCCCAAATGAAGGTGATATCTTGGTTGGCAAATTTGAGGAATATGGGATGAAAGAGATTTATAACCTAACAACAGACTCAGAACTCAAAGTTTGGGTAGATGAATTTTGGTTGGAATGGGAAGAGGTAATTGAACAATATTACGATGAGTGCTAATGTGGTTCGGGAACAAAACAATTGAAGAGCAATCTGAGAATCAGAAAAATCGTATTCTACTCCTTAATGAAAAATTCAGGAGGTGGCAAGATAAACAGCTCGCTCTCAGCACGTTCGTAATTAACTTACTGCTCAGTATTTCAATTGCAGGAGTCGGGCTCTTGTGGTCCAACTCAAGCTCTGACCAAATAAAGAATTTTAGATGCCACAATGAAATCCTGTTCAAACTATCTATTTATTGCTTAACCGTATCGATTCTATTTGGAGTTATTGCATTGATATTAAGACTGAACGACTATAGGTTAACCAAAGAAATCATTAAATGGCGTAAGCTTCAATTAAGAGTGAATGAAAATCTCAGGTATGAATGGGATTATGAACTTGATGAAGAGACTTGCGCTTCTAAAATCAGAAAAATCAGGAAGAAAACGAAGAATATTGGAATTGTAACATGGTGGTTCTTCTATCTTCAAATTACAGCGTTGACACTCTCAGTAATTGGGCTTACCACAATATCCATTTGAAAAAACCCAACACCTAGCTCAAGCATCCAGCCCAGGGAGGCCAGTGCGTAGCTTGAGCCCTTTGATGAGGTAAGATTTTATCTTTTTAGAGTGACAAGATTTCTCCGCGATGCTACGAAATGACTCGGTTAGAAAATCACATCCGCTTACGCTTTTTAAGTCATGCTGAACTTGTTTCAGCATCTATTTGCCATCGCGCATAGATTCTGAAATGAACCCACCTACGGCCGGCAAGTTCAGAATGACCAGCGCGCCGGAATAGGAAGGAATCTCGTGAATTATTTAGGAGATTGCCACGTCGCTCGTGCCTCACTCCTCGCAATGACGCAGAGTTCCTTAGGCTCCTCCTTATTCCCGGCCTTGTGCCGGGATCTCATAAGGTTCGGATTATGAGTTCCCGGGATTCAATCTTTTAGAGTGACGAGATTTCTCCGCCACGCTACGAAATGACTTGGGTCCTATTGCGTCATTCCGAGCTTTGGTTTAGCGAGGGAAGTGGGGCGAAGGAATCTCGTGAATAATTTGAGAGATTGCCACGTCGCTCGTGCCTCACTCCTCGCAATGACGGTGAGTTCCTTAGGCTCCTCTTATATTCCCGGCCTTGTGCCGGGATCTCATAAAGGTTCGGATATGAGCTCCAGGGATTCAATCTTTTAGAGTGACAAGATTTCTCCGCTATGCTACGAAATGACTCGGGTCCTATTACGTAATTCCGAGCTTTGGTTTTAGCGTGGGAAGTGGGGCGAAGGAATCTACTGAATTATTTAGGAGATTGCCACGTCGCTCGTGCCTCACTCCTCGCAATGACGCAGAGTTCCTTAGGCTCCTCCTTATTCCCGGCCTTGTGCCGGGATCTCATAAGGTTCGGATTATGAGTTCCCGGGATTCAATCTTTTAGAGTGACGAGATTTCTCCGCCACGCTACGAAATGACTTGGGTCCTATTACGTCATTCCGAGCTTTGGTTTAGCGAGGGAAGTGGGGCGAAGGAATCTCGTGAATAATTTGAGAGATTGCCACGTCGCTCGTGCCTCACTCCTCGCAATGACGGTGAGTTCCTTAGGCTCCTCTTATATTCCCGGCCTTGTGCCGGGATCTCATAAAGGTTCGGATTATCAGATCCAGGGATTCGATCTTTTAGAGTAACAAGGTTTCTCCGCTATGCTACGAAATGACTCGGTTAGAAAATCACATTCGTTTACGTTTTCTAGTCATGCTGAACATGTTTCAGCATCTATTCTGCCATCGCGCATAGATTCTGAAATGAATTCAGAATGACCAGCGCGCAGAAAAGGAAGGAATCTCCTGAATTATTTAGGAGATTGCCACGTCGTTCGTGCCTCCCTCCTCGCAATGACGCAGAGTTTCTTAAGCTCTTCCTTATTACCGGCCTTGTGCCGGGATCTCACAAAGGTTTAGATTACCTATTCATCCTATTTTTACTCCTCAGGATTTAACGAGATGAAAAAACTACTGTATTTGATTGGGTTGATTGGAGCGATCAGCCTGGCGGCCGGAATCACTTTTAAGCTTCTCCGGATGTCGTACGGCAATGAGCTGTTTTCCCTGGGCTTCCTGACGCTCCTCCTGGTTTTTATTCCTCTTGTGGCCATCAGCAGATACAAGACCTCTCCGTCCAAGACAACTTCCATGAAATGGAAATTGATTCTGGGAGTAGTTGCCGCCGTTACGACGGGACTGTCCGGACTGTTCAAGCTAATGCACCTGGCTGGAGCTGATTTACTTTTAATGATCGGGACGGCAGTTTTTGCGCTTGGATTTCTGCCGCTCTTCTTCTTTGGGATGTACAAGAAATCGGTTTCTTAAAGACTCCTAAACCCCTTGAAATCTGTGACCTAGCCCCGATCGTAACGGTACGAAGTATAGTGAAGAGCGGGAGTAAAGTTTTTATAAGGGCATGAAGTGTCGCTCCCTCCCTACACTGTGTTTCGGGAGGCAGGCTCCATTTCTTAATAGATCGTATTGATCGTCTTTCGTGGATGAAGTATTGAGGAGATTGCCACGTTCCTTGTGCCTCACTCCTCGCAATGACGGTGAGTTTTTCCTTATTCCCGGCCTTGTGCCGGGATCTCATTAAGTTTTAGATTATAAGTTCCCGGAATAAATCCGGGAATTACTTCACGCTGAAACAGATTCAGAATGACCCTCGCATTACTTCAGATTCTGCCACCAGCCGAAGAACTCCATGAGCCAGGCGACTCCCACGTGGATCATGATGCCGCCCCAGATGTTGCGGCTGTTGTAGGAGATGATGCCCAGGATGTACCCCCCGAAGATGGAGCTGATGGACTCGCCGAGTGGCTTGCCAAAGTGCAGAAAGCAATACGTGGCGATCATGGGCAAGACCACATACGGTCCCAAAAAACGGGAGAAGGCGTAAATCAAATAGCCCCGGAAGAACAGCTCCACGGAGAAGAAGTCACTGCCATAAGCCAGCTCGTACAGCGCGATAGCCGCCCATCTGGGCCAGTCGTTTTCCTGTAAAAAAAGCTCCATACCGGCATGTTGAAACCTTGGGTAGTAGTTTTTGATATCGGACATAAAAGAGCCAATCCCAATGCACACACCAGCAATCAGCAGCATGACCAGATACGGTCGGGCATCAAATTTTTGCAAGGACAGGCCGTACCACGTTTTGGGGTTATCACGCTTTTCCATCCATTTATAGACCAGCATAAATGGGATCAAGGTAGTGACCAGGCTGGAGCTCCAGCTCACGGTCTTTGCGATAAATAAGAACTCACGACGGGTGAAAAACTCTGCGAGGTACTGCGTCCCGTAAAAGGACCGGTCAAAGGCCAGAATGCCGAAACCGATCAAGATCCGTAACCAGAAATCGGGTTTGTTGGTCCAGTTATCTACCTTCTTAAACAGAAGTAGAATCCCACAGACCGCCAGGTAGGGCATGGCCTGAAAGAGGAACATCCAGAGCCATTTGATGGGTCGGCCGTGGTATGGGTCAATGTACCCGTCCTCAAAATCGAGGTGATAGTTCGCTGCGATACAAAGGGATAGAAAGACTGCTATGGTTAGGTAGAGTTTCCAATCAAACTGCTTTCTTTGATACTCGAGAAGGTACCCGATTACTTTTCGCATTGTTCAAATTTCGCCCAAAGATATGTGCCTGATTGCTTTTGCTGTAGATGCCCACCCCGATTATCAACTGATCCTGGCAGCCAACCGCGATGAATTTTACAAGCGGCCCACTTCACCGGCACATTTTTGGGAAGATCATCCGGAGATTCTTGGTGGAAGAGACGAGGAAGCAGGCGGCACTTGGATGGCCATTTCCAAAGCCGGGCGTTTCTCTGCTGTGACCAATTACAGAGACCTGAGCAATATTCAGGATGATGCCATTTCCCGGGGCGAACTGCCGGTGAATTTCCTGTTGCAAAATGTCACTCCAGATCAATATGCAAAGCAGATCGATCAGATATCGGATGCCTATAATGGATTCAATCTCCTGTGCTGGGCAGAGGGCAAAATGTGCCATTACAGCAACTATGAGAACAAAGTCAATCAACTTAGTTCCGGAATTTATGGTCTGAGCAACGCACTTCTGGACACGCCATGGCCGAAGGTGTGCAAGTTGAAAGACAACTTCTCAGAGCGGATAAAAACGGACTTCTCCCATGATGATTTGTTGGATTTGCTGACCGATCATTCCCTAGCCGATGACGAGGAGTTGCCGGATACGGGCGTAGGGAAGGAATGGGAAAAGATGCTCTCAGCCATAAATATCCAATCGGAAAAATACGGCACCTGCTGCAGCACGATTTTGACCATTTCGAAAAATGGTGAGGTTGAGTTTACGGAGAAAACATATCCGGTTGGTGGAAGAAAAGCAGGCACAGTAACTTTTGATTTTAAGATATGAGTTCACGAAAAAGCTTTGGGCCCGGACTACTCGTTGCAGCCGCATTTATCGGGCCGGGCACACTCACAGTGTGTACGTTGGCCGGGGTGAGTTTTGGGTACGAGCTCATTTGGGTTTTGGTCTTCGCGACTGTTGCGACAATCATTCTTCAAGGAATGGCAGCCAGATTAGGGGTCGTGACAGGGAACGGACTTGGTGAAGCGCTTCGCCATCACATCCAAAATCCAGTTTTAAAGATGCTATCCTTGGGACTGGTTTTTATAGCCATCATCGTTGGTAATGCAGCCTATGAAACGGGCAATGTGACCGGGGCGGTTTTGGGACTGGAGGCCAAAGGTTTCGACCACATGTTTTGGGGGCCGTTGATTCTGGGGGGCATAGTAGCTGCCATTTTATGGACTGGAAACATCCAGAGAATTCAGACCATCATGGGTTTTCTGGTCATCATCATGAGCATTGTTTTTGTCACTTCAGCCATTCTGGTCGGCTCCATTTCGGGGGTTTTCAGTGGATTGATTCCAAACCTGAACACCGAAAACCAACTGTCGGCTCTGGCACTGATCGGGACAACCATCGTGCCGTACAATTTGTTTCTTCATGCCTCCGCTTCCAGCAAACACTGGTCCGGCCCTGAGCATTTATCCGACATCAAAAAAGAAACTTTTCTTTCCATAGCCATCGGAGGATTGATTAGTATGTGTGTCTTGGTCACGGCAGCATCCGGTGAGGGTGGATTAGTGCAAGGCGTGGCGGACATGTCGCGACAGCTGGAACCTCTGCTAGGAAGCTTCGCACGACCGTTTCTAGCGGCTGGCATTTTTGCTGCCGGCATCTCTTCTGCTTTGACGGCTCCTTTGGCGGCAGCCTTGACTGCACAGGGCATATTTGGTTGGAAGGATGAAAAAAAGAACCGCCTGATCTGGGGCGGGATATTGCTCATTGGAGTCGCGTTTTCCATGCTGGGATTCAAGCCCATTTCGGTTATTCAAATCGCTCAGGTGGCTAATGGTATTCTGTTACCGATCATCGTGGTGTTTCTAATTTTGATGTGTAACAATGAAAAATTGATGGGGTCGCATCGAAACTCCATGTTACAAAATGTGCTGAGTGGGTTGGTCCTACTGGTTTCATTGATCATTAGTTTCCGTGGTTTCAACTCTGTTTTTCACTTTTGGGGATGAAACGAATCGATTTAAACTGCGATGTGGGTGAAGGTGTAGGCAATGAGGCCGAACTGATGCCTTACTTGAGTTCCTGCAATATTTCCTGTGGACTTCATGCCGGAGATGATAACACTATCAGGGAGGTCATTCTTCTTGCCAAAGTACATGGGGTGGCCATAGGAGCCCACCCGTCCTTTGATGACCGGACGAATTTTGGCAGGAAAGAAATGCGCTTAAGTCACACTGAATTGAAGAATCTTGTCCGCGAACAAGTGAAAAAGATGTTGTCATTCTGCAAGGAATATGGTGTGGAGATGAGTCACGTAAAACCTCATGGTGCGCTCTACAATCAGGCGGCAAAGTCCTTAGAAGTTAGCAAGACGATCATCGAGACAATTCTGGAAATCGATGATTCATTAAAGATTTTCGGCCTGGCCAATAGTGAAACGGAAAAAGCCGCGAAAGGCAAAATTCGATTTGTTGCGGAGGGATTTGTAGACCGAAAATACCAATCCAATAAGGAGCTCATGTCCCGAGTTGATGGTGGTTTAATAACTGACCAAAAGGAGATGGTGGAGCAACTGAAGATGATGTTGTCATCACGTCAGGTTCAGACTCCACGTGGTTTAGTCGATTTACATGTGGAATCCCTTTGTTTGCATGGAGATACACCCGGTGCGGCCGAAACGATCAAAGCCAATCACAAAGCAGTCTTGGACCTGGGTTATCAAATATTACCTCCGACATGAACTGGCAATACCTTAAAGAGGATGTTATTCTAATCCAGTCTGATCGCAGCTATGATTGGGCGGACAGTATTCGGGCAGAGTCGCTTCCGGAAATCTTAGAGGTTGTACCCGGCGAAGGTGAAATGGCGATTCAGTTCAGAAATCTGGATCCTAAGGAGTTGGTCGAAAAATTGACTGACATCAAACCTGAGCAAAAAATCACCAATCAGGAAATCACTATTCCCGTCTGCTACGAAAAGGGATTGGATTGGGAGGATGTCTGTCTGCAAACAGGTAAAACCAGAGAAGAAATTATTGACATTCACTTGCAAGGAGATTACCGAGTGCAGTACGGTTTCACTCCCGGCTTTCTCTACCTGACCGGTTTGAATTCAACTCTAGCATGTAATCGAAAAGAAAACCCCCGGACAAGACTACCCGCCGGATCGGTGGGGATTGGAGGCAATAAAACCGGCATCTACTCTTTGGAAAGCCCGGGTGGGTGGCAGATCATCGGTCAGACACCCATGATCCTTTTTGACATTTCCAGGAAAAATCCGTTCGTACTGGAAAATGGTGCCAAAGTAAAATTCGAGCGAATCACATCTGATGCATACAATGAAATCCGTCATTCGAATTGATAACCCTGGCATGCTTTGCAGCATTCAGGATGGTGGCAGAGTTGGCTTCCGTCATTTGGCCATTCCGAGAAGCGGATTTCTGGATGCTGACTCGGCGCGATTGGCCAACTTCCTGGTTGACAATGAGTTCAACACACCAACTCTAGAAATCATTGGATCTTTCCAATTTACTGTTTTGAGTGACCTCCAATTGGGTATTTCTGGAGCTGAAGTACAGGTAGAGCGGAACTCACAACCGATCGAATATCACAAGACCATTGAAGCTCATACTGGTGACACGTTTAATATCAAAGGGCATGTCAGTTATCTGGCTGTCCCAGACGGCATCCAGCAAGGCAGGAACCATTTTGATAGCGTGTCAACTTATCCTATGGCCAAACTTGGCGGACTAGATGGGGAGTATTTGAAGAAAGGGATCATTCTCAAAGCCGCGTCCAGGAAGGTTACCCAGCGCCTACTGCCCTCTGAAATAATTCCGAAAAGGGATGGGCATTTCAGGGTACTGAAGGGACCGGAGTTTCAGGAACCAATGGAGGAATTTTCCAATCTATCTTGTAAGGTGTCGGCAGATTCCAATCGAGTGGGCATCAAACTGACGGGACACAATTGGGAATCCGCCCGTGAAGAAATGAAACCAGTCCCTGTGTTTCCAGGTACCATTCAACTTACCTCATCGGGGCAGCCCATTGTGCTACTGGCTGACGGTCAAACCACCGGTGGCTATCCGCGCATAGGCCAGGTGATAGAGGCTGATCTGCCCAGGCTTGGAAGAATGATCACCAGAGGTTCAATAAAATTTACCTTTGTAGAAATAAATGAGGCAAAAGATATTCTTCATCGGAAGATTGCGTTTATCAAGCATGCACTGGAAAAAAGCATTTAAAAATATTTCCTTGACACTGGCAATTTTGATTGTTGGACAGTTCACCTCATGTGGCGATGACCAATTAGATATACCAAATGTTCCGTTGAGTGGTATGGTGGGAGGTGAGCAATGGGATTTTAAGATGGGCTTCTTTCGCCAATGGTCAGCATCCGAGTACGAATATAGGCTCTTCTCTACTGAGGAGCAGTCCGATGATCCCTGCTCTGTTGTTTCCACCTCAAACTCTTTTATCCGAGTGGTGGTTCCTTCTTCAGGTCAGAGCCATCAGGTCACCAATGGTGATTTGCGAAAAAACCTCAAGTTCGACTTAGGTAACGGCACAGTGTTTAATGCTTCTTCTGGCTTTATAGAAATCTTTGCCTTTGATGGTTTTCGATTACATGGTTATCTGCAGGCCATTTTTGATGATGGAAACACAGTCCAGGGTAGGTTTGAAATTGAACCTTGCTAGCTTCTTAAAGCCACATGAACGCATAAAAAGCCCGAATTTTCATCCGGGCTTTCCTTTCGTTTCCGCTTTAGGACTATTTCCTGATCATTACTTTGAAGGTTCTCAGAACTTCTCCAGAGTTATCATCCCTGATGGTGATGAAGTACAATCCTCCGTCCATACCTGATACATTCATTGTATGCGTATGCTTGATGGCCTTAGGCAATGCCTGGCGTAGTACCTGACGTCCGCTCATGTCGATCATGTAGATGCTCACATCGTTTGAATTCAATCCTACATACTCGACATTCAACTGTTGTGAAGCCGGGTTCGGATAGATTTTCAACTCATGGAATAACTTAGGAGTCGTTCCTACAGGTTTCACTTCTTCCACGGTAATGGAGCCTGCCGATGATACCAGAGCTGCCAACTGAACAGATGCATCATCGCCAACACCAACCTCAAACTCCACGAAACTGTTTGGATCCATCGGGACACCAGGATACTCGAAGTTAATCCTGTACAATCCAGGTGCAAGATTAGGAATGTCGTACTCCCCTTGATCATTGGTTTCGATTGACGCCACCAGCACATAAGTTCCTTCTTGTTCATCTCTACCCCCGCCTGTGTTTCGACGAATGTGACACCTTACCCTCTTGGCCCTACGTCGTGCGTCTTCCCTCGCACCTGCCTCATCGGGAACATCCACTTCCAGAATTCCCAAGATTCTACCCTCATCCGCAGGGTTTCTAGGTCCAGGTACTGGCGTCATCGCTAAATCAGCCTGAAGCGCTACGTTCCTAAATTCAAGCGTATCTGCCTCTTCCCAGAGGAAAGTTTGCGGCATGTAGGTTGGTAGATACGTTGGATTTTCCGGATCTGCCTCGTTGGCCACTACCCCGATGACGTAATCTCCAAGAATCGTGATATCAAAGAATAAATCTCCATCGAAGAAATCAAATCCCGGTGTCCCGTCTTTCTTCAAAGTATCAAATGGCTGACCAGGCAATTCAATCTTCATTAGATAACCGACACCCTCATCCAGCGGCAATCCGTTCAGGTCGGAAACGTTTAATTGTATTCCACCAAATGCCAAGACCAAGTGAATTTCGGATTCCAAATAAAAGTCCGGAATGTCATCGTCGGTCATGTGTACAGAGAAATCACCCATGCTTTCGAAATTCACATCCTTTATTGTTAGGGCATTTGTTTGTGTTCCTTCGAAAAGCAGCTTTCCGGTATCAGCTCCGGGACCTGGGTGTATCGTAGTATTGTAAATTGAATCACGCTCGGTCGTCAAAATCTCGGTTCGCGTCCATTGATAATTATCGGCTTGAATATCATCGAATCTGACAATGAAACTATCTCCTCTTGGAATGGTGTCGCTCTTCCAGACACCAATCGGTGCTTGAGGGAAGATGGTCATGTTGTCAATTCGAGGTACAGTGAGATCGTAGAACGGTTCCAAGTCATCAAACCTGAGCTTGTTATCAGATACATCCAAATTGGTCAATGCCGGATCTACGACTTGGGCAAATCCTTCGAGTGCACCTAAATCGGTCAAGGCATTACCGGACAAGTCCAAATCTGACACCAGTTTCAAGGCTTGATTATGCCCCAGACTCTCTGGGAACTTGCCTGTTAATCCACGATCGCTTAAATCCAATTCAGCAATTCGAGTACCATTCATAATCACTCCTTCAAAATCCTCTAGTCGAATGGAATCAGACTCTATGTCGAACCAATGTTCCGCACTCGTCCAGTTCGGACCGCCTGTTTGCTCGTAAATAATTTTCAAGGCCGCTGAATCGCGTGCAGTCAAAGGATCCCTAAGGGTACGAGTCTTCACCGTGTTCGAATTTTCAGTGGTTCCAAACGGATAAACCACTCGAACTCGGTACCAGTAGTTTTTATCGTATTGAAGATTCGTAACCACGAAACTTGTATCAACAACCGCCTTATCACTTATGATCTTATTCTCAAACACCGGATCCTCCGCCACATCCAGTCTATAAAACTGTTCACCCACTTGAGATCCCCAATTGGCTCGGAAGCTGAAATAACCCAGCTCACTTGCAGGCAAGGCTCTGGTCGCATTTTCATCCGCAATGATGCTAAGACCATAATCTTCGATCTGACCGTCTACAACCGTGACTTCATTCGCTAATGCACCATCTGAATAGCAAGCTCCCCCGAAGCTTTCATTGTTTTGATAAACTGCGACCCTCAGCCTAGTTAAGCTGATTGAGGTACTTACCGAACTGAACTCAACCTCAACCATATTGTCAGTAAATGTGACATTGTTGGCAAGTAACTCGTCTTGATCATCGAAATCCTGGAATTCGTCCCAATCTACCCAAGCTTTAAGTTTAGTTCCTGTAGGATTATCAACGGTCACCTGCAGATAAGCTGTCGATCCGGCAATGATCGCCACCTCGGACAATTGAGAATAGTTGTTGTAATAGAACTGATCATCATCCCCTGTTTCGTAAGTCATGATAACCCTTCTATTCTCATCCAACACCTCTACTAATTGAATAACAGGCCCAACCGTAACCTGAGTTGGATCGTCAGGAGTCGGATCACAATAAACATCCGGAATCGTAATCACGTGCTCCTTCCCGGGCTCCATGTTGTCGGTTACAAATACCACATCACTATAGGAAATTTCATCAGCTGTTGGAGCTGGTTGGAAAGTCTTTCCTTCTGGTGCGTTTTCTCTCAGATCCAACCTGAACCAGAACACGTGGGTTGTAGTCACATCGGCTGTGCCGAAAGTCTGATTCACTTCAAAATCGATAGTGAGAGCTCCAAATGTGCCTCCGTCTGGATCAAGCTCTTGCATGGTCTCTGAAGGTTGATCAGAATCATTCGGATCATAGAAAATCTTCGCACCGCTTGTTACCACATGGTTCGGCAAAAGCGTTCCGGCGTACGGTAACGTGATTTCCGATATGAAGACAGGTTGATTGGTTGTCAATTCCATGCGATATGCCCAGCCATTTTGAACTCCCGGAGCAATGGCCTCTCGGATCACACCCGGCAATGCACCTGAACTAAGTGTCACAACTGGCGTCTCTTCTATGATAAAATCCCCACTACTTGCAGCAAGTCCTCCATCAACTTTATCGGTATTCCCATCATCTACAAAGAAGATATCATCATTGGATGGTTGAGCTATTGCGAAGGTGGCCTCCGGAGTGGCCGTCTCTGAAACATCTGCAGTCACATAAAAATATACCTCCTCACCGACTCCAATAAAGAACGGATTATCCGGGAAGAAACCTGAAACAAGATCACCTGACTCCAGTACATTGGCTTCCTCTAATTCAGGCATTTCATCCACACCTCTGGAGGCATAGAGTTTCCATGTGTCAAAGTCAGCGTTCAGAGCAGTGCCTGTTCTATTCAACAGCATGGCAAATAGCTCCGCATCTTTCCTTTCTACGGATATCTTAAGCTTGTAGATTAAGTTATCAGTTTTAGATTGTCTGATAGAAATCGGTGTGACAGGCAAAGTTGATAGTGTAATCTCAGGAAGTATTGGATCTGTAGTGAAATTCCCGATGTTATCACCGATCGACTTATTGTATCTGTCAAAGCCGGCCGCTCCATTGATCTCAAAAACAACCGCGCGATATTCTACACCGTCTTTGAGGCCGGTTACATCAACCGTATTTCCTTCACCATTATAAACGGCGTACCAGCCATTACCTAAGTGATCGCCATCTTCAAAGTTCGCATTTCCGACATAGTAGGTTCCATTTTGAACGACCGGTTCACCCGAACTGGCCTCAGCCATGATAACGATTCGTCGCTCTCCGTCCCCGTTCGTCCAGTTGATGGTGGCCTCATTGTTTCCGATGGCTGAGAAGTTAATTACTGATGCCTGAGTCAGCGGTGTGAACGCCGTAGATACGAATGCATCCGATTCTATGTAATTGGATTCATCACCGGTTAAAGTAAACCCGTTCAACGTAGCATCCTGTGCGGAACCAGAAACAATCGCCTCATTCACCAAGGTGGTGATTGCTGTGTTATCCGCATTCCCTTCTGCTTTATCGAAGCTATAGTATGCCACCAGTCCAAACTCATCACCAACCAACTCGTCTCCGGCATGGCTGGAAATATCGTCCTGCTGCTGAACGTTCGTCCAGATTCTCAACTCATCTAACTGACCCACAAACTGTTCTCCGCTTCCAGGGTTTCTACCCAAGAAAACTTCCGCTTCAGAGTTGAAGTTGACGGTGGTCATGGTGATAGGCTCCTCAGAAGCCAAGCTTCCGTTTCTGTAAACCTTGAGTGTATTCCCATCACTTGTTAAGGTCATATGGGTCCACTCATTGGCGGCAAAGAAGTTGTCTACTTGGTGACTGAAACTTTCCGATCCGTTATTCATAGAGAAGAACAATTGTAGGTCGTCTATGATCGTCACTCTGAAGTTTTCTACACCTGTACCTTGTTGCATGATGACCCGGTTACCGGAATTACCAACCGCAGGTCGTATATATGCCTCTAGGGAGAACGTTCTACCCAAATTCAGACTCGGCCCGTGTGGAATCGACACATGATCATCTATTCCATCAAAATCCAGTGCCAGGTTTGGTCTGTTCAGTGTAGAGAACGTCAATGGATTATTGGTAGCAAGATTCGTTTTGTACTTCTCATTTCCTGCCGTTCCATTGAATTCAAGAATTGCAACACTGTACTCACCTTCTTCTATCAGATTATCCAATGAAAAGGAAGACTCAGTTGTCAAGTTTCCTCTCCACTGCCATCCGTTTCCAAGGTCCGCATTGGCTTCAGAGTAAGTTGTTTCGTCTACCACCGTAGGGAAGCCTCCGGTACCTTCTTTGAAGGCAACCAATCGGCCTGTACCCGTTCCCTTAGTGAAATTAATAAGTGCTTCTTCATACACGGGATCTGCCATGAGATTGGATGCCTGAACAGAAGGTGTCGTGACATCTGGCGGCCCATTGATCGTGAAGAGTGATCCTTGAGTCAGTCCGGCAATATTGTGATTTACCCCACCTTCAAACTGCAAGTTTGAGGTGTTTGGTTTACGAAGATTGAATGTAGCTCCATCTGTCGGTGCATTTGCAATGGTTCCTCGGACGTACCAGAATACCTCACTACCTGCTGAGAACGTATCGGTGTACTCCCAGCCAAATCCTGTAGTCGGGATTGGTTCACCCGTACCGAATCCTACGAATCCAGCAGAAGTCGCCGTGGCAATATTGTCCTCTGTTTCATTGACTAAAAGTTCGAAGCTATTGGAAGCAAAGTCATCCTGATTCCATGCTCCTTCCAGTTCGAAATCAATTTTATCCGTGGTGGCATCAGCGCCCTCCACATTCATCTTGAACTTGTAAATGACCACTACTTCATCTGCGGCTACCGGTGCATCCGGTAGCGCCAAAGTCTCAAAAGTGACATCCGGTGTGATAACCTCTTCTTCCAATGTGAAGGTTGCATCACTTTCATCTGCCACGGAAGGATCACTTGGCATATCAATAAGAATTAGATATTGATCAGTTGCAGCATAGGTATCGTCTGGTGTCCAGGTATAGCTACCCTGAAGGTTTTGCAGCTCATCTATGGTAAGTATATTATACCCACTACCGTTATTGTCAGAGTATTGAATTCGAATCAAATCCGTGTTGGTAATTCCGGCAGTTTCAAACGAAATCTGATACTCTTGATTCTGGGTTAAAATCTCACCACCATTCGGCTTGATCACTGTGATTTCAGGTGCGCTAAATGGCGCAATGACTTCAAAGTCCGCATCCGACACATCTACCGCCGAATTCAGCGATGTTCTCACTCTAATTCGATTGGCAGCTCCTGTGCTGAAATTGTTCTGATCTACAAACCAAGCATAGGTTCCGTCTAGCTTAGCCTGCGTATCCTGAACTAATATCTGATAATCTACACCTGAATTGGTGGAATATTCCACGACGATACCTTCTTCGGCAGGTAGGTTCGTTGCATCCCATGTAATGCTCACCGTACTGTTTTGTTCTATCTGCTCGCCCCCGTTCGGGTAGGTCAAAGTGATTGTAGGATCTGCTGGTGGAACTACCGAGAAGAATGCATCAGACTGATCACTGGCATTTCCACTTTGGGTTCTGATTCTCACCAAGTACCCTTCGCCAATTTCATAGTCATTTTCGTCAATGAACCAAGGAACAAAATTTCCAAAGGTTTCAAGCGTCCCGGTGGCCAGATTGTTCCAGTTCAAGCCAAAGTCGCTTGAGTACTCAGCGATCAACACTTCAGTCGCCTCTAAGTCCTGGAACTGGTATTGGATGGATTGTTCGGTATTCAGTTCAAACGATTCTCCACCATTTGGTGAGATGATGGTAAACGATGGAACAATTTCCGTAACGATCTCGAATGTCGCATCACTTATATCCGAGACACTTTGAGTGGTATTCGTCACACGGATCAGGTTATTGTCACCCGTTGTGGAAGGGACCGTCCATGTGAACTGTCCATTTAGTGCATCCAGTGTTCCGTTTGTAAGTTCTGAGTAATTGTTTCCTCCGTCAGCACTCCATTCTACGATCAAATTGTCCGTACCGTCCATGCTGAACGTATTCCAAAGAATTTGGACATCCTCACCAACAATGAAGGTTTCTCCTCCATTTGGATCGGTCACTGTAATTTGTGGACCAGAGGCAATTGTATACGTGGCGCCAGCTGTTAATTGCTCTCCGTTCTTATTTGCATCTCCAAATCCAAAATTGTCTACCGAGAATTCGTCTACAGTAAAAGAATTTCCTCCGGCAGCCGTAGCTGAAATGTCAGCCGTCCAGTAGTAGTAAACGACATCACCGTCATTGTATGTTTGCTCAAATAATACCGTAACATTATTCGGTGGCAATTCAAATTGTCCACCACCTACATCATCGAAGGAAGTATTTCCGATGACGGTGGCTGCTCCAATGTCATCAACACCAATACTCTGTGATAAGGTGAATCCATCCTGATCGAAATCATCCGAATTAAATGCGCCAGAAAGGGTAAGGAAGGCACCCTCGGTGGTCGCATCTCCACCGGATATGCTTGCGCTCATCTTGTATATGAGATTATCCTGAGACCCGTTCGCCAGGGTTTCATCATTCAGACCGATGGTAGCGAGTAGCACATTGGTAGGCACGAATGGCTCGATGATGTCGAACGGAGCGTCGCTTTCATCCGCTGAAGACATATCAGTAGTAGCCACTTGTATCGTATAATTACCGACTTCAGGTTGATCAACCGTTGGTGTCCATTCATATCGGCCACCCAGATTTGCTAATTGATCTACGATGATTTCATTGTAACCTCCCGGCCCACTATTTGACCAGGAAATTCTAATATCGGTCGTTCCAGGCAAGCCCTCCGAAGAAAACAAAATAGGATAAGAGCTGTCCTGTTCAAGTATCTCGCCTCCGTTCGGTTGAAGAACGGTAATGTTCGCAGGACTCACTGACGGCACAATCTCAAAAGAACTTTGTGATTCATCGGATACTCCCAGACCACTTACTCGTACTTTATAATTCGTCCCGGTATTATAAATATTAGCATCTACAAACCAGACAAATTGTCCTTGAAGCTGCTCTACAGTGCCATCTCCCAAAAAGAACCAGTTTGTTCCTCCATCATCGGAATATTCAAAAGTCAAAAAGTCTTGACCATCGAAATTCGATTCGTTCCAGTTAATTATTACAGAGCTGTTTTGCTCAAACTGCTCACCCCCATCTGGTGCAAATAGGTTTAGCTGCGGAACTGCTGGTACTATTTCAAATGATCCGTCACTTTGATCTATGACTGTGATTTCTGTCGTTTGATAAACTCTAACTAGCATGCCATCACCTACACTATATTCTGAGTCATCCACAAACCATTGATACGAACCGCTGAGGTCTGCAACTGTATTATTGGTAATCTGACTCCAGGTTCCACCAAAATCGTCCGAGAATTCGATTGTCAGGAATTCCGTTCCGGAAATACCGGTAGTTTGGAATTGAATATTGAATGAATTGTTGAGCTCTATTTGTTCCCCTCCATTTGGTGCTAAGACCGTGATCGCAGCAGGGCTAACAGGAGCAATGATTTCAAAATCATCAGTTCCCTGAACAATTCCGTATTGATCCACTCTAATTCTGATGCTGTACGTAGTACCTGTTCCATAATCATTCTCGTCCACGAACCACAGATACTGTCCATTCAATTCATCTGATATATCAGAGAAAAGCGGCTCATAAATAGATCCTCCGTCGGTAGAATATTCTATTTCAAGGAATTCGCCACCATTAAACTCGGACTCATCCCATGTAATGGCTACTGTGCTGTTCTGCTCGAACTGCTCGCCACCTAGAGGATTGGTTATTGTCAACTCTGGCTGAGGAGCAGGTGGTTCAAAACCTGTGACCCACGCGGCACCTAAGTCGAAACCATTAAGGGTTCCATGTGACTCATTCACTGTAAGATCATTAAGTGTAGCACCCGTCCCTTCATTGAAGTTATAGTAAGCTATCAGCCCTGCCTCATCTCCATTTAGTTCCACGTTTCGGTTGTTCTCGATATCATTCACTGAACGTGCCTCGTTCCAAATCCGAACCTCATCAATTGTTCCACTGGTTAGTCGACTTGGAGTGCCGAACCACTCATAGGCCCCAATCGTCAATTTGTCTGTGTTTAGAGAAGGGTGGTTAACAGTTGCGACCGCTACCAATGCTCCATCTACGTAAAGGCTCGCATTATCAGTTCCTGTGCCATTACGAACTATCGCCACATGATGCCATTGATCGTCCGTTAATGTTGGGCCGCCACCAACAGCTGGGAAGGTTGCATTATCCCATTCGGCATACTGAAGCTGTCCCCCAACTAGCATAAATTCCGCAGAATTACTTCCGGAACCGGCCCAGCCAACAATCATTTCGTTGGCCTCAGCACTTGGATTCTTGATCCAGGCTTCAATCGTAAAAGTCTCTGGTCTTGAGAAATGAGGAATGTCAACATGATCGTCAGTTCCATCAAACTCCAAAGCATAATTTCCAGGTGTAACGCCCTGATAGATCGTGAAATAATATTCGTTTGAAACACAACCAGTACTGATATCTGTAACTACCAACGTGTAATCACCCGGCATTAAATTCTCAGCCATGGAAGTACTCGAAATCTGAACACCCACACCGATCCCTTCATACCAAGCAAAGTCGTAATCTCCAGAACCGCCAGTGACCGTACCAGTTGCATCCAGCTGTCCATCGGAAGCTCCAGGGCCCGATTCATGCACAATGAAAACGGCACCAGCGTCTACGACTGGCGCATCCGCACATGGGTCAGAGATGGTAAATACATTTCCATCCACTAAACCGCCATCAATCTTATTCTTAGGGTCAGCGATTCCAAAGTGATCTAGTGGATCAACTTCGGTTAATGCTATTTGTAAGTTATTTCCTACACCTGCCGCAGCGTCAATGTCTGCCGTCACATAGAAATAAGTAGTCGTCCCGGCTGATAATACTTCGGTATATGCCCATCCAATTCTATTCGGTCCACCATCGCCAATATTGGAAGGACCAAATGGAGTAGCTCCTCCGAAATCATCAACTGTGTTGGTATAGAGCGTAAAAGCGTCAGCAGGGAAGTCTGCCGGCTCATACGTTCCGACCACCTCCAAGGAGAATCCTTCAGATGTAACATCTCCATTCACCACGTCCATGGTCAAGGTGTAAATCAGATTACCGGTCGATCCGAGATCTGCGTCACCCCCAGGCACACTTACGGTCGTGATCGTAACGTCCGGCGCAGGATCTAAGGTGTTGAATTGGTGAGGATTGTCCGCACCTCCGTCCTGATTATACAATTCATTACCCGCAGAACCATTATACTCGTATGCCACCACACTATACGGTGCTCCAGATGACAGATTAAATGGACTTACAGCATTACCTGTGCCATTGTATATCACATACCAATCTGTATCCACCACATCTCCTAATCCAAATTCAGCATTGGCTGTGTAGGAGGTTCCATCAACCAAGACAGGAGATGCTCCCGAGCCTAATCTCATCAGAACGATTCTAGACGATCCATCGCCGTTTGTCCAGGAAATGTCAGCGCTGGTCTCCGCAATATTGGAGGCGCTAATATTGAAAGCTTGTGTTGTTGGGGTGGACAAAGGCGTTGGTGCACCTAATGATGGCCCGGCGACCCAGTCAACGTTGACATCATGGTTCACCAAAGTTCCCGTAAATCCATTCCCACTCAGATCTGCGGCTGTTGACGACCCAGTAGCATCGTTCAATTTGTAATACGCAAGAAGACCAAATTCAGAACCATTCAGCTCCTCACTCATTCTTGCCTGAATTTCCGCTTGCGTTTTAGAAATAGTCCATATCCGAACCTCATCGATAATACCATCGAAGTATTCGTTAGCATCATAGGTGCTACCGATGTATGTATTTCCGGCATCAGTTGCAATCGATCCTGTTACGTTATTAGACGGATTATTGGTGACATCAACTCCGTCTACGTACACCTTAACGTCCGTCCCATCAAACGTTGCGGAAACATGCTGCCATTGATTTAACTGGAGCGGATTCAACGAGAATGCCCGCGAATGCCCTCCCCCGGTCAAAGTAAACCATGCCTGCACGACTCCACTTTCCAATCTCATATAAAACTGACCCGTTCCGCTCAACTTACTTACGATTCCCTTATGAGCACCTGTTATTGTCTCCGGATATAACCAAGCCTCAAGTGTTGCACTTGTACCTCCTGAAAGATCAAGACTCGTTCCTAAATTGACTTGCTTAGTAGCCCCATCAAAATCAAGGGCGTAATTGGTGATTGGTGGATCCACAGTCACGGTGGCTGTCTGCGTCATTTCCAAGAAGCAAGCCACACCATCCTGATTCTCATAATAGGAGAATACTCCTCCGTCACCACCGGTCATCGCATCTAAATCGCCATCGCCATCTAAATCTGCGAAATCAGGACTGACATAACTACCCGCATTCACGGTCAGTCCAAATGGATTCGTCTGATAGGTATCATAGTTCGGAGAAGATGCTGTACCGATATTCTCAACGTAGTACCAATTTGTATTAGAAACCCCGAAGAAAATATCGAAATCCCCATCCGCATCGAAATCAACCATTCTAGGATACGCATACTGAACGCTTGGGGAATTAAACCCAAACGGATTGACAACAGCACTTGCAAAATTAGGAGTGGATGCAGTCCCAATATTTTCATAGAACCGTACAGTTCCAGCCACATCGGAACCTGACATGAAATCATAGTCTCCATCATTGTCAATATCCTCTGCCGTAATTCCCCAAGAATAGCTGCCCCCTGCCGATACCAATCCAAACGGATTCAGCACAGGTGTAGCAAAATTCGGTGATGATGCCGTTCCTATATTTTCGATATAGTGGTAATTACCACTAGGGCCGGACGTGAGCAGATCCAAGTCCCCATCATTGTCCAAATCCACAAAATCGCTATACATGTAGCCAACAGGGGCTGATAAACCGAAAGGATTTGGAGAAGATGGTTCGAAATTTGGACTGATATTGCTTCCTGAATTTTCAAAGTAATACATCGTGCCGCTTCCGGATACGCTGGATATCATGTCCAGGTCTCCATCGTTATCCAGATCCCCGAAATTGATGCCATTGTAAGAGGCTAGATTTGATAGGCCAAATGGATTATCCGCTCTGGCTGCAAAAGATGGGCCGCCATTTCCCTGAGTTGCGTAAACATTAAACGTAGTTGTTTCCGTCAAGCTACCCGTGTTGAACGTTAGGCCAGCCCCGGTACCACCAACAGGTCCATCTATAATTGAATCATCCAGATCATTTCTTAGATAATAACTAACACCACTTACTGAGGAACCCGTTGTGATTGTCGTTGATTCACCGTTGGCGATATTGGTATCTGTGGCGGTAACTGTTTCATCAACTATTGAGCATCCAGCTTGTGTGGTGAAACTACCCGGGTTACCCGTAAAGTCATTGCCATTGTAAAGCTCATTTCCGGCGCTTCCATTGTATTCCATTACTGCCACCGTATACTGCTGGTTGCTGTTCAATCCAGATACTGATACAGAAGAACCTGTGCCATTGTAGACTATTTTCCAATCCGTTCCTGCCTCATCTCCAGCAAGACTCCAGTCTGCATTGGCGGTGTAGGTAGTACCATCCACCGGTGCAGCGAAACTCGCCGTTCCCTCATAAACCGCAACGATTCTGGCAGAGCCATCTCCATTGGTCCAGGAAATATCTGCAGTGTTTTCACCAACATTGGTAATGTCCACATTGGATGCTTGAGTTGTAGGAGCTGCCAAAGGCGTGGCTCCATTCAAAGATGGGCCACCGACCCAATCGGCATTAATGTCAAGGTTATTGAGGGTTCCGGTATATCCGTTTCCAGAAAGGTCTGCCGCAGTGGATGATCCCGGTCCATCATTAAGATTATAATACGCCAACAATCCCGCTTCACCACCATTCAGTTCCTGATCTTTGTTATTCAGAATTTGACTTGCTGACCTAGCCGAACTCCAAATTCTGACATCATCAATCAGTCCATTCATGTCCTCAGTGTCAAAATGACCTCCAATTCTCACAGACGATGAGTTTGTCTGAAATGATCCGCTCACGGCTAAGGTTCCGTCTTCTACTCCATTGTAGTAAACCCTAGCAGTGGTTCCGTCCCAGGTACCTGCAAGGTGTACCCATGTATTGAGGGGAATGGTGGTTGCACCCAAGCACTGATTAAAGGTTGGATTACCAACCCAAAAAGCAGCACGCTCCGAATCAATGCGAAGCAGAAATTGCATTCCGCTATTGTAATTACTTACAATAGTATGAGAGCCACTACTCTCCCGATACACCCAAGCCTCTACAGTTATTGCATTGGTTCCGGCCAGCGTATTGGTTATTCCATTACCTAATTCAACAAAATGATGTGGACTTGCTAAACCATCAAAGTCCAATGCATAATTCTGACCAGACCCAATGGTGAAATAGTCACTGTCTGACAGGTTCACATTGTCAAAACCGACCACTCCTCCATTAAATGAGCTGCCAGGCACAACAGTAGCACTAGTAAAGTCAGTCGGGCTCGTGCTGACTAAGAGATTATAGTCACTGGCTGTTGTCCCAGAATATCCAAGTCCGGTGAGATCAAACGACACTTCCATGTTTCCAACATCGCCGTTGTTTTCCTCGACCTTCCAAACTCTCGACATTCTGTAAGTAACTCCACTTGGAAGTTGAGAAGCGGTTGTGTTCGCTTCATCTGCTGCTGCCCCGTCATGACCCCATGCCAGGAACTGCAGATCGCCTGAGAAAGAGTTAGCGTTTGCTGCATTGTCCACAGCAATCGCTCCAATTCCCATCGAAACGATCGAGCCCGTTTCTTCACTTCGAGATTGCTTTTGGAAAAGTTCTGAAGCATCGTCCTGTCCAATCACAGCTATGTTATTTGCGTAACCGGAAGCGCTTGCATTTGCCCAAATAATCGAACCATCGGAAGCGAGGTAATCTTGAGGAGCAGACTGATCTAGGGTCAAGCCATACTTGATAGCCAGATACGATTCTACCTTTTGACGATCCGTTGCGTTCATCGCCTGATCATAAATAATGACTTCAGCAATATCCCCTAATAAATCTTCGGTACCATTGGGTTGTTCACCCATTGTTATAATACCTGGAGGTGTGTTTGGAACGTTATTTTGGGTGTAGTCTTCTCCGTTCACATAGAAATTCGATCTATAGGCCATTGGCCCGGAATCAAAGTAATTGATGGCCGTACCGATAACGCTTATATCGTTCTCTATTACAGGACCGGTAGACTGGGCGACCCATCCATTGGCATAATGACTATGCTGAGTCCCATATGGACCAATGAGCCAGTTAGGGTCAGCTGCCAATGCACGTCTCGGAGAACCAGATGCTGAGGTATTATAAACTACAAAAATCGAATAAGGTTGAGAGTTCTGTGAGTAGGTTGTAACCAGCTTTTCGTTCAGCCCAAATTCAAGCGCCGGGTTGTAATTGATATGTCCTGCCAGTAATTCCGGACCTGTGCCATTACTAGCGTCGAGCGCATTCGGACTTTGATCAGCCCAACTTGTGACATTCGTTGTTCCTGTAACTCCGGCATCTGCCTTGAACCAGTTTTGGAGGTTGGTTGAAACTCCACCGGGAGCTAGTACTACATCCTGATTGATTAGCACATCAAATGATGGGTTTCCCGTGTTGGCGTAAGCCGGCACTACCAGGTCGGTTCTGCCGTCATTATTGAAATCACCTTCATCCATACTCTGGGCGAAGTTGGATGTTACGGTAATGGAGTTCAACGCAGTAAATACGCCAGCACCATCACCAAGCATAATTTTCAGATTGGTGGTGTTGTCCTTAAACGCTACATCGAGATTTCCATCACCATCGTAATCACCAACGACTCCATAGTAAGAATTAGAAATCCCTGTTGTGTAAGTGGTTCCGGTACCAAAATTACCAGCCCCGTCGTTGAGGAATGCCCGGATATTGGAGCCGTTTAATGTAACCGCATCTACATGCCCATCTTCATTGAAATCAGCCGCCAATAAGCCACTTGTTCCAGAGGAAGCAAAATTCTGCGAAGTACCAAAAGTACCATCTCCAGCACCTGGCAGATAGTCGAAGCTAGTGCCTAAATCTACGCCAACATCCAGGATTCCATCCGAGTCAAAGTCAGCGACGGCTACTTGACCACCGCCCGTAGATGAAACGGCATAATCTGTTCCGGTTGTAAACGCACCTGCACCATCATTCAGATAAATGGTTACAAAGGCCACATTTCCTCTGGAAAACGCTAAATCAACGTATCCGTCCTGATTGAAATCACCAGTTTCTACATCGTAGTTTGACGCCAAGGTATGATTTGTAGGAGTGAATCCGCCTGCACCGTCTCCAAGCGCTACATCAAATCCCGGATCACGATCACCCACCACAAAATCAAGATTTCCATCGTTGTTGAAATCGGCAGCATCCGCCCATTTTGTAAATATGTTGCTCAGAGTCACGGCCGATTGCGTGAATCCGCCGGTTCCATCTCCAGCCATCAGCTGGATTTTAGAATTTGCGCCTGTCTTGTCATCCTGAATAGCCAGGAAATCCAGGTTACCATCGTTGTTGAAATCACCCACTACAGCCCCGTGTCCTGCACGATTTCCTAGATCATAGGCCGTAATTGAATAACTGTTTTCGTCGAAACCTGGACCCGAATATGTCACAGAATAGTAAGCCGGATCGCTCTGGAAACCAGATTCCGTATTCGTGATAATCACCTCGGAATAAGACTTCATCCCTGCTGGGAGATCTACGGTTACCTGCGTGCCATTGGCAGCCGTGATAGAGGCTTCATTTCCACCTACGGTCACTCTGTTGCCGGCGGCATTGGAGCCGAAATTGGTTCCGTCAATCGTCACCGAAATACCACTTGCTCCTTCTGAAGGTGTAACGTTTGTAATGGTAGGAACTGGAACCGCGTTGACAAATGTCGGGTTAAGCACAAAGTCGGCATCTGAAACCAATGTTCCGTCAGCTGTTCCTTGAGAACGATCCACCGTGGTTGAAAGTACTCCTGTATTTTCATCAAATGGGTAGTAAGCCACCAAACCAGATTCATTACCAGCTAGGGCCGCATTCCGATCTGAAAAATCTGTTTTAGCAATGTCCCATATTCTGAATTCGTCTATTTCTCCGTCAAATGCTGAGTTTAAGTTGTTAGAATTGCCAATTACCAAATCCGTTCCGGTTGTTGTTACTCCTGGTCGAGAAATCTGATCATTCAGAACACCATCCACATAAAGGCTAACATTTGTGCCGTCATAAGTAGCTGCAATGTGATACCATTGATCCTGATTCCAACTAGAATTTGTAGAGACAGGATTATCCCCCTGTGTAAAGGCTGCTTCATAGACCCGAATGGTACCATCGCCTTCTCTGTTGAAAATTACCGTTGGGTTTCCGTTTGTTACAAAATCAAATATGTCACCTCTGGCAGATACTGATGTGAGCTGAGAAGCAGGTTTGATCCAAAACTCATACGTCCAGGTATTGGTCGGAGAAGTAAGGGCATTCACGCGCACGTTGGAATTTATATTAGCGGATAGATCGATAGCATATCCAGGGAAGGCTTCAGTCGTGGCGAATTCGACATTCGACACGCTACTCGCATCTTCCGCTGCGTTGGTTGCAGTAACTCGGAAGAAATATCCTTGATCCGTTCCCACATTGATAGAAGCAGTACTCAGGTCACCAATAGTCATAGAACCTACCGGAGAGGCAAAGGCATAATCAGCTGCCCACTCAATCAGGTAGCCAGTGTTGTCGTTTGCTAAGTCAGTCCATTCCAGTGTAATTTCTGTAGTAGAAGAGGCATAAGCAATCAAGTCAGTTGGTGCAACAGGAGGTGTCGGTGCTGTACCATTTAAGGTAGGTCCTGTGGTGTTGAATACTGCCCCTCCGAGAATAGCCCCATCGTTGCTGACTTTTCCAAAGGCCTCATCGGCAAAATCCGTCAAGGTCGTGCCACTACCATCATTCATAGGGTAGTAGTCTACGAGATTTGGTTCATCACCTGTCAATTCTACATTGTAGAAAGCGGCTATCTCTCCTGGTGTTCTGACATCATCCCAGATACGCACCTCGTCTATTTGCCCAGCAAGGAAACTTCCTCCACCGTGGCTACCGATCCAGGTGTCCCCCGTGCCACTAAAATCCGCAGAAGCTCCAGCCGATGCAACTTCAGATCCGTCTAAGAATAACTTCATCTCAGCTAATACCGCATCATAAGTGACTGCTACATGCCTCCATGTATTCGTAAAAGAACTGCTGAAAGTCACGTGTGAATAGTCTCCGTTATTACCAGCGCTTAGCAGTTGATTTGGTATCCAGAACGGATCATTCACCGATGACACCACGTTATTCGCGTTGGCTGGAACGGTTATGTATACCCAGGCCTCCTTGGTATAAGACTTATCTCCTGTTCCAAGCGGTGAGTTAATATTTACGTAATCGTTAGCCCCATCAAGCGTTAACGCCGGATTTGGCGCTGTATAAATCAATGTAACTTCACCAGCATTCGGATAATCATATTGTATCGTCCAGTTGGCTGGAAGGTTGTCAGAATCAAAAGTTCCTGAAACAGTCCCGGCATCAATGATCACAAACTCTCCGTCAACTGTTGGAGCAAAGCCCAACTGAAGATCCAATGCACCCCCCAGCGTGGCAGTATTGGTCACTTGTATTTGATCATACTCCGAGCAAACGGTATATCCATCAACTTCAATGAGCGTCGTGCCGCTGGTCGTATAATCAGCAACAGACGTACATCCTGGCGAAGCTCCCGGCGAGAACGTACCGCCAATTGCTACGACCAAAGATCCATTGATCGTCGTGCCCGCTCCGCCATTAAAGAAAGCACCGGCTGGAACCGTCATTGGCTGTCCGTTATTCAGCGTGATATCTCCGCTGATGCTTAGCGTTCCATAATTCAGAATGTCTGATGTATTGTTAAGAACGATATTTTCATCAATGGTTAGCGTGCCGTAATTGATGATTCTTGCTGCTCCGTTTAGGGTTAAATCAGTGCCATTCGTGCCAATGGTCAAAGAAGCTCCGGCATTGATGACCAAGTCAGTGTCTGTCATGGTGAATCCTTCGCCAGTGGTTGGACTTCCCGTTTGAATGATGATTGGTTCTGTAATGCCCCCGGCCAGATTAGGCGTAGTTCCATCACACCAGTTTCCTACATCTGTCCAGCTATCATTGGCTTCTGTATTGGTAAATGTGTCATTTCCGAGGCATCCCGGTACTGTAGAAGCAACCCAGTCAGAGCTGGCGCCCAGGAAGTCGAAGTTATTTAATGTTCCGTTGTTTCCGTTTCCTGAGTCATCGGTGAGGGTGGTTCCTGAGGCTGTATCAAAATAGTATGCGGCTAACAGGCCTGCACCACCGGTTACTTCAAGGTTGGCGTAATTGATGATGTCGGACTGAGAGCGTGCCGTGTTCCAGAATCTAACCCCATCGATATCTCCATTCCAATAACTAAGCCCTGCAACCTCACTTCCTATATTAATGGTACCCGCATCGCTTCGAGTTCCATTATAGCTTCCTGAAGCAACTTCTACTCCATCAACGTATATGATTAACTCATCGCTCGTGTCATCGAAGGTGAACGCAACATGTTGCCAACTTCCAGCCGTGAGCACGTTAGCGGGTGTTGTGGCTACCTCAGTCCCGCCCATGTACACCGAAAGTGAATTTTGGAAGGTTCCATGCGCACTGAAGGAGAAATTTGCATTCTCATCTGCGCCGATGATTCTCTCGAATTCAGTTGTACTGACATCTGGTTTCACCCAACCTTCTACTGTGATTGAATTGGCCGTGCCTGAGATAGTTCCTAAATCAACAAAGTCATCTGTACCATCAAAATTCAAGGCGTTTTCAGGAATCGCTACATTAAAGACGCTTCCATCGGTAGGAGCACCTAATTTATTTTTAGGATCCGCTATGCCGAAATTGTCCAATGGATCAACGTCTTGCGTAAGGTTAAAGGTGTTTCCATCCGTAGCACCAGCGGCCATATCCACACTTACATAGAAATATGTGGTAGTGCCAGCAGAATAGGTGTTTCCAAACTGGAAGGCAATGTCTCCGGTTGCTATTACTGCACCTGGATCGTAATTAACACCTGCGCCTATTTGGGTAGCCGTAGCGAAATCATCACCAACTGTGTTTTCCCATAGTTTAAAACCGGAAGCCTCAAAATCTGCGGGTGAGAAGGTTCCGCCAACTCCCCAATAAAACCCGGCTGTTGTAGCATCTGCTGTAGCCACGTCCATCTGTACTTTATAAATCAGATTATCTGTGGTCCCCGGGTAAACATCTGCACCAGGAACACTCAAAGTCGTGAAGGTCACGTCAGAAGGAATTGGGTTAATTACCTCTATGAAGGAAGGAACGTCGATCCATGCAGTGGCTCCCGTAGAACTTGCAACAACTGATTGATTAGATCCATCAACAGTCAAAGCTCTTGATATATTGCCACTGTCATTCCAATACAAATACCCAGTTTCATTATCTACTCCTAAGCCATAAGGCTCAGACAATCCGGATTTAAACACGGCTACTCCGGTACCATCAGTATTGGCAGACTGAATATTTGTCAACGATCCAGAACTCCAAAACATCAAGTTATTTACCCAATCAATAGCAATATCTCTTGCATCAGTGGCACTCGCTCCTACTACCAATGATTCCAATCCAGTCCCATCCAGATTGGCTCTTTTGATTGATACAGCTAGTTCTACAAAGTATAGTTTGCCATTTGTTACGTCCAAGTCCAGACCGAAAGGTCCGGTTTGCCCCGTGATTAAAGTTTCAGGAACTGACCCATCCAGATTGGCTCGACTCACCGTACCATTTGTAAAGTCCGTCCAATAGATTTTTCCATTGTTCAGATCCAAGTCAATGTCTCTGACTGATCCCAAACCAGACAGAATGGTGGTTGTAGATATCCCATCAAACTTTCGGATCTGAGTTTGCTCCGACCAGTAGTAGTCGCCATTATCATAGTCAACAGCCATACCTGCCAAGGTTGAACCAGTGCCTACTGTTGAAGGCGCCAATGTGTTTAAGTCAAACTCTACAAGGGCCGTTGAGGTGGTATAATAAATGGCCTGCGCCCCGGGAACAGGTGGCACTGCCGCCTCATCTATAGGAGCTGCTTTGACATTTTGCGCTGAAGCTCCGCTTATAAACGAGCCATTGTTTGATCCAAGAAGATCATCAGCCGTCTGATCATTGAAATTCCAGTAGGCAATAAGGTTTGGTTCTGTTCCATTCAGTTCAGCATTCATTTCTGCCGTGATAGTCGCTTGATCTCGCGCCACGCTCCAGAGACGAACGTCATCCAAGTAACCATCAAAGAACCTGTCTCCGAATCCATTCCATCGTCCTAAATGTAGTCCGGCAGTACCGGTAGTAGCAGTAGACCCTGAGGCTGATGCCTGCTGAACTCCATCCACAAAAATCCTTTGTGTTCCGCCATCAAAAGTCAATGCCACATGGTGCCACGTGTCTTTCTGAATCACATTCGCTCCGGTCGCCGCAGCTGCATTCCCCACTCGAGCAGCCAGAGCTCCAGTTCCTTCTTGCCAAAGCACAAATCCCACGTCATCGTTTTTCGAGAATATTCCCGGGAAGTTCATACCCTCACCGTGGAATTTTCTCATATTGATCCATCCCTCAATAGTAAATGCAGTGGACACGGCAATATCTGTCGAATGCGCAACCTGCACATACTGACCAGATGCATCGGAAATGTTCACCGCATAATGTCCTCGATAGTCAACGCTGATCTGAGTTGCGGCATCATTTGGATTTCCTGTCAGGTCTGTCACCACACCGGCAAACAAATCGATCGTGACAGTTCCATCACCGGAAGGAGCTATGTCCACTGTATAGGTAATGTTATCTCCTGTTGCAAGATTTGAAGCGGTACCTCCACCAACTGTAATATCCGAATCGATGAATCCATAAACTGCTTCATCAAAGGTGAATGTCGCGGTGAATGGGTTGTCTGAAGTGAACGCTCCAACCGAAGTAATTGCAATGGTGGGACTAGTGATATCCTCAGGTCCTGCGCCCAAATAGCCATGGCTTGCAGCCACCCAGTCGTTGACATTATCCATGGTAGTCAATGTTCCAACAAGCCCATTTCCACTTAAGTCTGATACTGTGGCAGAGCCCGGTCCATCCTGGAATTGATAGTACCCAACCAGACCAGAAATAGGATAATTGATTTCCTGATCGTCAAAAGCAGCTATTTGGCTATTACTACGCGCAATATTCCATATACGAACCTCATCGATTTCGCCATTGAAGAGATGGAAGGTTCCACCCGTCACAATGGCACCAATTTCATAATTGGTAGAAGGGTTATGGATGCCGGACGAATAAGCAACCGAATTGTCCAATGTTCCATCAATCAACACCTTCATTTCGGATCCATCATAAACTCCTGCTACATGATACCAGGTTCCACTTGTCAGAGTGGTAGTGCTATTGAGAACAGTGTTTGCCGACCCATTCGACGACAACCCAAACTCAACGGTAAATGTGCCGCTTGCTTCCCTTAATGCCAAATAATATGCACCTGTAGTTGTGGTGACATCATCCCATTTTCCGCCAATGATTTTCAACCCATTTCCATTGCTGATTGGCTGCACCCAAGCCTCCAAGGTGATGTCACCACTAATCTGCAAATCAACTGGGTTACCCATCGTGACATATCCCGTAGTTGATTCAAAATCAAGGGCGTAATTTGGCACTGGTTGAATCGTAAAATCCAAATCACTGGCATCCATCGCAGCTTGAGTGGTATTCAGCACTTGAATTCTGGATTGTGACGAGTAGTCATTAGTGACTACCCAATCAAATGATCCATTGTAAGTAGAGGCTGCTGCCGCCGGACTGATAGAAATTGGATAGGTGGAACCTGCATCCGTACTTAAGTTGATTTCAATCAGGTCTGTCGAGGCAACAGATTGCTCATCCCATGTGATGGTGATCATGTCTCCCTCTGTGAGCGTTTCTCCGCCATTAGGATACGCAACAGTTATTCCCGCATTTGCTGGTGCATTTACGAATAAACCACCATCAGTGATCGTCGCTCCATTTAAGGTGCCATCATTGGTTGAAACCAAATCATCAAGTGCAGCGACATCCAGCGAACCATCGTAGTATGCCAGTAATCCATTTTCATTGCCAACGAATGCGTTTGAATATGAATTTGCAATCTCTGTACCCGTCCGAACCCTATTCCAAATTCTTACTTCGTCTATTTCTCCCTGGAAGAAATCTCCATCGGTTGCTCCGGTTGTATAGCTAGAACCTATTCGATTGAAATTATGATACTCAGGATTTGCGTTCCAAATGATATTACCCGTTTGCTCCACAGCGCCATCTAAGTAAAGCACGACATCACCGGTTGTCTCATCATGTGTCAGAGCCACATGGTACCAGGTTCCATCAGTGGCCAATGTTGTTGTGCCAATGACGCTTTCCCATGCGCCAGAAAAGTGGTGCATTTCCAAATTGCTATTCGTCAGTCCAAAGCTGAACCCAACGTTGTTGTCGACATCCCCAATGATATTCATCCCAGACGCTCCAGCATATGAAGATGGACCAACAGAAGCCAAAGGCTTAATCCAGGCTTCATACGTCAATCCGCCAGTAACAGCTGTTCTGGTTAATTCAACTCTATCATCTATCCCATCAAAACTGATGGCATCATTTGGTCCTGAGTAAGTAATGGTGACATCCCCAGCGCTTGGCGAATCGTACGCAATAGACCACTCATTTGCTGGCGTGGGGTAATTGATGGTGCTGAACGTGCCTGACAGCCCGCCCGTAGCAGAAATGATCGTAAACTCTTCGCCACCTGATGGGGTGTACCCTCCAAAGAAGGTGACATCCAGTGTGCCGCTAATCGTGGCAGTACCCGGTGTGCCTGTTACGATCACACGATCCCAGCTATCCGCTTGGTCACACGTGGCATTTGTCCCTCCTATTTCAATAGCAAGGCTTCCCATGTTGTCGTATGAGCCGTCTATGGTCTGACATCCTGGCGATGCGCCTGGTGCGTGAACAGCTCCCGCTGCAACGACCACCGATCCTGTGATTGTATTTGTTCCGCTTAATAGTGAGCCTGCAGGAATAGTCACTGTATTGTTGTTTCCAGCCAAGGTCAAATTACCTGTCATGCTCAGCTGACCATAGTTTAAAATATCAGCGTCATTATTGATGGTTACATCTTCCCCAATGTTCAATGTGCCATAATTGATGATTCGAGACGTGCCATTCAGGATGACTCCTGTGCCTCCCCAACCCAGAGTCAAGCTGGCGCCTTGTGCAATGACAATATCTGCATCGCTTAATGTCATGGTACCCGTACCACCAGTCATATCCACATTCCCTGCGGAAATAATGATGTCTTCGGTGTGCGTAGACCCGATTACCGGCGCGGTATTGTCGCACCAGTTGGAGTTGTCGCTCCAGAGATTATCAGTAGTTGCTAAGAAATTATTTGATCCAAGACAGGCAGGAGTGGTTGAAGCTACCCAGTCTGAAGAGGTGCCGAGGAAACCAAAATTTGTCAGCGTTCCGTTATTACTTCCAGCTTTGTCTAAAAGGGTGGTACCAGATGCAGCGTTAAAATCATAAGAGGCGACCAGCCCGGTTCCTGTTGTCAATGACGCATCGGCGTTGGCGATAATTTCGGATTGTGAACGTTCTACATTCCATATCCTCAAATCATCAATTTGTCCATTGAAAGGTCTTGTGCCAGTGTTTGAAACCCAATCGCCGATGTAGAGATCTGGGGTTACGTAATTAATGTCACCTGTCACAGCCACATTCGCCATCAAAATACCATTGAGGTAAATTTTCTTTTCCAACGAAACATTGTTGTGAACTAGTGCCACATGCGACCAAGTATCAGCAGGTAGTGTTACGTAAGCATTCGCACTGCTTGGAGTAAAGAACCAATACTCATTGAGATTGGCGTTGTTCTGAATAAATGTCCATCCTTGAGAGCCATTGTGATTGTTGTCTAGAATTGACGCGTAATTCACCTGGGTCGAACCCGGATTCACCCAGAATTCAGCCGTAAAAATCTGTCCTGAAAAGGCCAGGTCCGTATTTACATAATCATTCGCTCCGTCAAAATCCAGGGCATTTTCAGGAACCGAGATCGTAAATGTATTAGACGGAGCAAGTGTTCCTGTTTTATTGTTATCCTCTGAAATTCCAAAGTTTGAATCAGGTATTGGAGCTGCAATTCCGAAGGTATTTCCAGGCGTGGCTCCTGGAGCAATGTCCGCTGTGACATACCAGTACACTGTTTCATCCGTGTAGGCATCCATGAAATAAATGCCGATAAATCCATCAGGCACGTTCATGTCACCAGAGAAAAATCCATTGCTTCCAATCAGTGTCGCATTGGCGAAATCATCGACCCCTGTGGATCTGTAAAAATTGAATTGCGTGAAATCTGCTTCCACATAAGTCCCTGTTGGTTGGAAGAACATCCCAATCATGGTCGCTGTACCATTGGAGACCGTCATGTCCATCTGATAGATCAGGTTGTCTTTGCCTCCCGAACCTAAATCCATATCAGCGGCCGGAGGAATTGAAAGACCTGAGAAAGCCAGGTCAACTGGAGGGTCTGCCGTTGTGAAACTAGCAGATAACACATTTGACTCGTTTAATGATGCATCAACGGCAAGCACGTAGATATAATAAGGCGTCCCGGCTACCAAGGCTACATCTCCAGCTCCCCATGCGCCTGAACCAATACCAAAATCCTGCACTTGTGCAGGCGAGTCACCAGAAAATCCATAGTTATCAGCGGCAGTTCCGCCATCATTCTGGCCTGCTAGTATCTGAGCATTCGATGGTGTCGTGTTTGACTGAGTGATGACCCAATAAATGTCAGCCTCCTCATCATTGGTGACATTAATATCTATACTTGTTTGTTGAGTTTCATAGACGTTTAATGCGCTCAGTACAGGAGCTGTTGTATCTGGAATAGGTGGGCCCAAAGACGGTCCGGATGCCACCCAGTCTGAAGAACTGCCTAAGAAGTCAAAGTTGGTCAGCGTTCCATCGAGGCTATTTCCAGATTTCTCGAATGCTGTTGTTCCTGTCCCCGCTTCAAAATCGTAATAAGCAATGAGACCTGTTTCATTGCCCGCCAATCGGACATTCCTGTTAGCATCAATCTCCGCCGGGGTTCTGACTACATTCCATACGCGGACCTCATCCATTTGACCATCTAAATACCCATGTACACCCCCACCAATATGCAGAGTGGTCGCTGATGGCTGTTGAGTAAAGCCTCTTACGATGGTGGATTCACTCACCCCATCCAGAAAGATTTCCCAATCCACTCCATCATAGGTGATCGCCACATGGTACCAAGTGTCCAGTGAAACGGGAGTGATAATATCAAAATTCCCTTGAACATTCAACACCAGATTTCCGGTCGTCTCCTGGTAATAAAAGCTTAAAAAAGCGGGATTTCCTGTCACCGTATTCGTCCAGTGTAAAAGCGTGCCGAACTTATCTGTTTCAACTTTGAAGTAGGCTTCCACTGTCCAAACAGTCAAACTAGTACCGTCAACTGGGGCCGCCAGGTAATCGTTTACTCCATCAAAATCCAAGGCATAGTTTAAATCAATCGTCACCGTACCGGAAATCGTCCCTTCGTTGGTCGCCGCGTCTATCGATCTCACATCCACCGTATAAGCACCATTTCCTACAAAATTTGGATCACCTGACAAATCATAATCCCAGGACCCATCACCATTATTAGTGCCCAGTGTCCAGGTAGTTCCGGCATCCAGGGAAACCTCAATAGAGGAAACCAGATCATCAGTTGTTCCGGATATCAAAGTGGAATTGATTGTGGTACCATCCTCAGCAAACGTTAAAGTTGGAGCAATCACATCTGACGCTAAAGCAGAAGACGGAACATAGCTGGTTCCACCGCTAAGCGTCCCGTTGTATCCATTTCCTGTTAGATCTATAAGATTCCCAGAAGATTGATTAAAGTCGTAGGCTGCCGTCAGCCCAGTACCCGTAGTTAAGGTTTGGTAAATATTATCGGCTATTTCTTGTTGTGTTCTCGGTACACTCCAGATTCTAACCTGGTCGATCTTTCCATCCCATCCCAAATCATTGCCTTGTCTGTTTCCGATGGAGACTTCAGTGGAAGCAAACGTGTGGTTTTGAACACTTCCGGCATTGACCTCATTGACCAATGCACCATTTAAATATAATCTATGATCCGCTCCTTCTCTGACAGCCGCTACATGATACCATTGTCCTGTACTTAAGCCAGCATGGGTTACCGTTGTATTACCTAGAACAAATTGCAGATTATTTGAACTTGTTTGGAATCTCAACTCAGGAACCTGTCCGCTTGCATCCTTAGTTATGATACTTCTCAAGCTGGTAAGCGCATCGGCATTGATCCAGGCCTCCCAGGTAAAGTCATTGGTTCCTACGACGATTCCATTTCCAAGACTGACTCTACCCGAAGCAAAATCAATGGCGTTCTCTGGAACTGTGATCGTAAAAGTATTTGACGCATCAAGTGTTCCTGTTTTGTTGTTATCCTCTGAAATTCCAAAGTTTGAATCAGGCACTGGAGCAGCTATTCCGAACGTATTTCCCGGTGTGGCTCCCGGTGCAATGTCCGCCGTGACATACCAATACACTGTTTCATCCGTGTAGGCATCCATGAAATAAATGCCGATAAATCCATCAGGCACGTTCATGTCGCCAGAGAAAAAGCCATTGCTTCCAATCAGTGTCGCATTGGCGAAATCATCTACTCCTGTTGATCTGTAAAAATTGAATTGCGTGAAATCTGCTTCCGAATAAGTCCCCGTCGGTTGGAAGAACATGCCAATCATGGTTGCTGTACCATTCGAGACGGTCATGTCCATCTGATAGATCAGATTGTCCTTGCCAGCTGATCCTAAATCCATGTCAGCGGCCGGAGGAATTGAAAGACTTGAAAAAGCCAGATCTACTGGAGGGGCATTCGTTGTGAAATTGTCTTTTAAAATATTTGATCGATTTCCAGCATCATCGACTCCAACCCAATGGACTCTGTAGTTTGCTGAGGCCGTCAATCCTCCAACTCCAAAATTCTGAGTTCCGGCTGTCGCTCCACTAAAGTCCCCGGCGAACAAGGCTGGAGTACCTCCTGCTGTATGTCCATTGATTATCTCTAGATCTGTTGGGTTTTCATTCGTAAGGGTAATTACATAATATAGGTCCGCATCTTCATCCGTATCGAAAAGAAAATCGACACTTGTGTCGGTAAGATTATCAAATCCGAGACTGGAAAGTATTGGAGCTGTAACGTCCGGAATTGGTGGGCCCAAAGACGGTCCGGATGCCACCCAGTCTGAAGAACTGCCTAAGAAGTCAAAGTTGGTCAGCGTTCCGCTGGCGCCACCGGTCAGATCACCTGTTGTTGTGCCCGACCCTTCTGGAAAATTGAAATAACCAATCAGGCCGGATTCTGACCCGTTTAGCTCAACATCTTTGAAATTGGCAATATCCGTAGCACTTTTTACCGTATTCCAAATTCGAACCTCATCGATTTGTCCATCAAAGAAGTTGCAGTCACAAGTCAAAGGCGATTGTCGTCCAATATTCATCTCTCCATCATCCAGAACCGGATTCGACAATCCATTTAACGTCGACTGTAAAGTGCCATCGATGTAAAATTTCAATTCATCCATAGGCAGGTCAAAGGTGACCGCCACATGTGTCCATTGATTTGTATTGATCGTTCCTCCTCCGTTTTTCCAGCCCATGGTGTTATTGTAGAACTGGATATTGGCATTCAATTGCAATAAATAGTTGTAATCCCCTTTGTCGATGATCGTGTTGGCAGACTGGTCCGTCTGATACACCCATGCTTCAATGGTAAATTCATCACTTAAATCCAATGAATTATCCGTATCAGGTACAGAAACGTAATCGTTTACTCCATCAAAATCCAAGGCATAGTTTGGAGTAATCGTGGTAACCATTACTTCGGATGGTGTTGCCTGGGTATTCATTGCAGCATCTTCCGCTACAGCATATAAGTAATAAGTAGTGCCAGAATTCAAACCTGTTATGGCTTGAGTTTCTACATTTCCGCCAGTGGCCGGATAATCTCCTTGAAGAATTCCCCCTGTTCCATCTTTAACATCCTGAGCTGATAATGATCCTTGTTGAGCTGTATACAACGCCCAATGTACTGTCCCTGTTTCGTTCTGTTGTGTCTGAAGGTCGAAATTGGCTGCTCCGATATTTATCGCAACCGGGTAACCAGTTTCAAAATACGGAGCAATGACGTCACCACTCAGAGCTGTGGAGGCTGAATATGTCGCTCCCCCTTCAATGCCTCCACCATAGCCATTCACATCATCCATGGCGGTATAGCTTGACTGATTAAAATCGTATGAGCTGACCAGACCAGTGGTACTCGCCAGTTCTCCCAATGTCTTATAAGCGTTTTCCGCAATCTCAGCTTGTGTTCTCTCCACCGTCCAGACTCTCAGTTGATCAATTTGCCCTCCAAAAAGTCCAGATGTCAGTGGAACCCCCGGCTTGTGTCCAATGCCTCTAGAATTGGCACTATTTCCTGAAAGCGTATTTGTTCCGGTTCCTTCGAGTTCCCCATTAATATATACTTTGACATTGCCTGATGCGTCTCTTGTTCCCGCTACATGAACCCATTCATTGGATGGAACGGGATTTGCCGATTCCGTTGTGGTACCCCAAACTGATCCATTACCAAAATTGAAATGGAGATTTCGCGTAGAGATATTCAGGGAAAGTGAATTAATTGGTTCCTTGGAATAGATTTCTTCCCATCCCGTACTAGTGGAACTGCCATCAACAAAAATCCATGCTTCAACCGTGATGGCGGTGAAGTCCTCAACCACATCCCCAAGATCCAAATATGCATCAGTACCGTTTAAAGAAAGGGCGTTTTCCGGGGCAGCAGTGGTGGTAAACTGCAGTACATCCGCTGTGGCTTGAAGATTGGTTCCGTCATCCGTAGCGTAGTAGAGATAGTAGAGAGTAGAAGGCTCTAGTCCTTGGATGACTTGCGTTTCGTTTGTGTTTGCTGCTGTGAAATTTCTTGTCCCAAAAATCACTCCTCCTGTTCCAACTCCGGCTTCTACATCAGCCCCAGAAATACCGGTGTTGTCTGCAATATAAATCCCCCAGTGAATGTCGCCCGGTTCATTCAACTGCCAGGTGATATCTACTCCTATGTCGTCAAGATTTGTTGTTGTTGGGCCTGAGACTACAGTTGGAGGTATAACATCGGCGAAAGCACCTGAGGCTGTCCACTCCGTGCCGGTCATGTTGGTCAATGTACCGTCATTACTTCCTGCCCGGTCAGGGAGGACTAAACCTGAATTTTCGTCAAAAAGGTAGTAGGCAAGCAAGCCCAATTCATTACCCGCGAGGGTATTGAATTGATCCGCCTGGATTTCACTCATCGTTCGTGCTACATCCCAAATCCTAATTTCGTCCATCTGACCACCGAAGTAATCATTGGCAGCATTATCCCAGTTTCCAAAATCCAAATCCCCAGACGAAACCGCCCATGAAGTAAATCCATTGTTCAAAAGGGATATAGGTGTACCATCCAAATACATAGCACCAGAGCCGGCTGATCCGTTATTAGAGAAAGCTAAATGATGCCAATTTCCGTCATCCGGATAGGCCCCCACAACCGATTGGAAATTCCCGGAATTGGTATTATCTCTAACCTGTATAAGGCCATTCGAATTGATGACGATTACAGTAGGCGCAGCGCCTGGGTCAGCTAAAATTGTATGGGCCTTGCTGAGGGGGTTATCAAGTTTCACCCAAACTTCAACAGTCCAAACGCTCAATCCGCTCAGGAGTGATGCACCTCCCGGGACTCTTACGAAATCATTCACCCCATCAAAAACCAATGCATTCCCCGGCTCCACCATAAAGGCGACCGGATCTGATTCCTGGCTAATAGCGGTACCAATGTCGTAACTCACGCGGTAGTAATACACCGTGCCTGCTGTTAGAGCTGTACTGATCGTTTCCGATGATCCGGTAGGTGTGCCGACCGTATGATCGGTTAGGATTGGCGAGCTAAAATCTGAGTTGTCATCCACGTCGATGTAAACCGAAGTGGCTCCTGCCTCTGCTTCCCAATTAGCCGTAAAACCAGAGGTGGTTACTGCTGTGGCGTGGTAGATAGTGGGTGCTGGCAAATTTTGCGCAGTTGACGCAACAAAGAACGTTCCTGAAACCGTCGCATGATTAGTGTTGGCAGAGCGGTCTGCAGCCGTTCCTCCCGTGTTTTCATCAAATGAGTAATAGGCAATCAGGTTTGGATCGCTTACATTCGTGGGACTGTACCGATCGGAGAAATCCGCCCGGGCTATGTTCCAAACTTTGAATTCGTCAATGATCCCATCAAAACCAGAATTCAGGGCATTGGAATTACCAATGACCAGGTCTGTAGCAGTGGTCGCACCTCCTGCATTCGCAATTTGGCCATCCAACACTCCATCTACATACAAATTCACGTTGGTACCATCGAAGGTTCCAGCTATATGATACCACTGATCTACATTCCAGACGGTGTTGGAAGAAGTGGCGTTTGTTCCCTGCATAAACCCAGGTTCATAAACCCTGATAGTTCCATCTCCCTCCCGATTAAAAATGATGCTCGGAAGTTCTACACCTCCTACATGGTCAAATAAGTCTCCTCTAGGCGATGCTGAGGTGAGACTCGAACCCGGTTTCATCCAAAACTCATATGTCCAGTTGCTGGCTGATAGGTTGACGGTGGTCGCTCTCGCATAGGCATTGACGTCACCTGATAAATCAAGTGCATTTGATGGTATGTCTGCAGTATAACTAAACTGAGACGCGGGATTACTAGGGTTTCCGGTCAGGTCATTCGCAGCAGCTCCCGCTATGTCTACCGTCACCGATCCATCCGCAATCGGATAAACAACAGCGGTGTAATTCTGACCGTCGACATCTGTGAAATTTCCAACCACGGCATTGGTCACAGAAAGATCAGTTTCGTCGAAGTTGTCCACAACTTCTCCGAAATCTATGTCTACGGTGATCGGTGAATCTGTTGTAGCATTTGAAGTGGTTATGATTGGTGTTGGAGAAGTCGTGTCTGGAACTCCTGCATCAGCCACATTCGACTGCTGAACATAATCCCCGGCAGGATCCATGTTGGTCATGGTGCCGTCTTGTGCGCCATCCAAAGTGGCCAGGTCAGGAATCGTCGCGCCTCCGCCATTTTCGAAATTCCAGTAACCAATCAGTCCCGGTTCAGATCCGTTTAGTGCTACATCTTTAAAGGCATTGATTTGGGTTGAGGTACGAGCCGTGTTCCAGATACGTACTTCATCAAAACTCGCGTTCACATGTCTGTCCAAAGCATTATTAATATTGCCAATGATTAATGGGGCTGAATTCGTGGCGAGAGTAAATGTTTTGTTTACTGAAATCTGTAAAACACCATCAAGATATCCTTTAAGGGTCGCCCCATCATACGAATAGGCAATGTGATGCCAATCAGTATCGTTCAAGGTTATTTGGGATCCAGTTCTTGGTGAATCTCCTGTAAATCCAGCTGCATTAAATTCAACCTGGTCATTTAAATACTCGTAAATGATACCGTATGCATCATTTTTAGATATTAGATATTTGTTGGTCTGTGTGGCATTATTGGGCTTGAACCACATCGAAATCGTAAAGCTATTGGTGAGATCCAGGCTATTTGCATCAGGAATGTCCACCCGATCATCGATCCCATCAAAATCCAACACAAAATCCGGCTCGGTTCCAAGGGGAGCTCCTACAGATGAATTTCCTCCAACCCAGTTGGAGTTGTCCATATTCTGAAGAGTTCCGTTCAAAGCTGAGGTTCCTTCGACATTTGTTAATGTCGTACCAGCACCATCCTCAAAATCGTAATAGGCAATAAGACCGTCTTCGGTTCCGGTCAGCTTGTTCAAATCGTAATAATCAACATGGGCAAGAGATAAGGCCTTATCCCATATTCGAACTTCGTCTATTTGTCCGTTCAAATAATGCCCTCCTGCGGTATAATATCCAATGTTGAGATTGGCTGCAACAGCAGAAGTTGTTGCCGGGGCAGTCCCGTTAAAAGCCAAAGTTTGTTCAGACCCATCGATAAATATTTTAAATCGATCGGCATTGGTAGCCCCATTACCATCAAATGATGCCACTATATGATGCCACGTATCAGCTACGAGAGGCGCTGTGGTGGTATAAGCGAATGAATTGCTTCCATTCGCAACACGGAAATAAATACCCTGTGAAGTAGCATCTCCTCCACCGCCCAACAAAAGATCGATTGCGGAATTGGTGCTGGAATACATCGAGACAATACCGTCATAGTCTGTAAAGTTATCTACGTTGACCCATGCCTCTATGGTGAATTGGTCAACATTATCAAGCGGGGTAAAGGCACCTGCATCTACATATTCATCAGTACCATTGAAGTCCAACGCATAAGGTGGTGTAGATACGGACAAACCTGGCTCGATGCTCCAGTTAGCAGCCGTGGTATTGGTCAGAAGACCTGCGAATCCACCACCTGAAACGTCTCTTAGATAGGTTCCTGCTCCATCGTTGAAATTCCAAGCCGCTACCAGGTTGGCTTCACCTGCCACCAGGTTGTTATCCATGTTGGCTGTAATCTCCGGTTCGGTTCTCGCTACACTCCAGATGCGTATTTCATCCATGTACCCATCGAAGTTGAATGCCGGAGCTTCCGCTGGTCTTGCTCCTATATAAAAATCATCACTTCCTAAGTTTCCTGCACTTACAGTGGGAGCATTGTTGTTAACTAAAGTCACTGAAACGCCATCAATGTAAATCGTAGAAGTCGTTCCATTGTTTACCAACGCCACATGGTGCCATGCTCCATCGTTGGGGAACGTACCAGTCTGAGAAGACATGATGTCGCCACTGGTGGTATTTCGCATCCAAACTCTTCCATCCGTATAAATCCAGGCTCGAGTGCCGCTAGGATCCTGGCCAAATAAACCCGTGTAGGCAGTATTTGTGCCGGCTGCAAAATCAGGCTTTACCCATCCTTCAATAGTAAAACCACTTTCTAAACCTTGAAGAGGAGTCGCGCCTAAAATCTGCGCAAAACTTTGTTCCGCTTCAGAAAAGAACATCGAACCATGAGAGGCCGCTTGGTTGCCGCTAGCATCTTCAGCTGCAAAGTAAAATTCTAAATCTGATCCTGCAGACAGACCGGTTACATTGATCGTTCCAGTGGTAGCAGGCCCTTGATTTCCGGACGCCCTATTTGTTCCTCCAGAATAGCCTCCTGGTGCAAATATCTCGGCTAGTGTTGGAGCAGGGTCACCAGCATTCACGGCCAGATAATAAACCGTACCGGATTCCGATAAGGTGTAATCAACATCCAAGGCTGTTTCTGTGACATTGGAATATGTCAGTGCTGAAAAGCCAGGAACTGTCACATCAATGGTCACATTGGCTTGACTCGCAGCGGCTGTATTCGCATTGCCAGTCAAATCCTGAAAAGTGCCAATGCCAATGTCGATGGTTGTTGTTCCATCAGATAGGGGCGTAATGTCAGCGGTGTATTGTGAAGCTGTTACTGTTTGGAAATTCGATGCTGTCCCATTTCCAACAGTCAAATCAGACAAATCAAAATTCAGAACGTCCTCAGAAAAATCAATAGTGATGGAGAATGTGCCACTTGCTGAGCCCGGAGCTGTGATGGTGGCGGTGGGAGGAGTGGTATCAGGAGCTGTTAGAAATGGTCCATCTACGTAACCGATTGTACCTGTTCCCACTCCATTCTGAGCAGTTCCTGCATCATCATTCAAGTCATTTTCAAACTTAAAATAAACCTCAAGTCCGGATTCATTACCAATCAACTCTGTGTCCAGGTTATCGGCAATCTCCATTGGCGATCTTGGGACATTCCAAATACGGACCTCATCCATCCAAATAGCAGAATTATTGGTTCCATCATTTCTTGCTCCCAAGGATAGTCCGCCTCCATTTCCCAATGCGGAAACATCAATATCCAATTTGGAACCGACTTGTATTCCATCAATGTATAAGTAGGATTCAGAGCTAGTTCCATTCGGAGAGAACGTTAATGCCACATGATACCATTGATCATTCGTGAAAGTTTCCAACGGAAAATATTGATCGTTTGTAGCAGAGCCATCTCCCAGATTTATATAAACCGGGCCACTGCTACCAATATAATTTACCTCCAAAGGGTCTGGTTGTATTCCCGTGGTTTCTGCAAAAATTACATTGGATGCAGATTGGGATTTGAACTGAATCCATGATTCAATGGTAAACCCATTGGTCAGATCCAGGTCGTAAGTAATATCAATCTTATTCCCGGTAGCAGACAGGTCTAAAGCTGTGTTTGAAGAAACCGGGGCGGCATCTGTCGACCAGACCGGCCCTAATGATGCACCATCTGCATTGCCTAAAGCACCATTCAGTAGCGATCCATTATATCCATTGCTCGTCAGATCAAATAAACTGGTTCCAGTTCCTTCGTTGAAATTATAGTAAGCAATAAGGTTCTGTTCGTTCCCTACTAATTCAGAATTCATGTTTCCAGAAATCTCGGATTGCAATCGTATATCATTCCAAACTCTTACTTCATCAACTCTGCCATCTAAGGAAGCATCGCTACCTGTAAATCTACCTATCCCGAATGAAGATCCAGCAGCAGTATAGCTTGCAACACTGGTAGTCACTTGAGTTCCATTAATATAGAGTTTTTGGTCCCCATTAGCGTAGGAACAAGCTATATGAGTCCAGCTTCCAATGTAAGGAGTGAAATCCACCGTTGCTTGAATCCCGGCTAAATAAATGATCAAATTATTTGCATTAAAGCCGAAATAAGGTGCATCATTATTAAAATCAAGTACAGACATGTAACCCGCTTTCATGGCATCCACTTTGACCCAAGCCTCTACCGTAAGTTGTGCGGTTGACCCATCACTGAAGGTATTGACCATTATATGATCAGCCTCCGCATCATTGCCATCTAGTTGAAGCGAATAATTCTGCCCAATAGCAGAAACAGTCAGGAATAGGGAAAAGAATAGACCGGCTATTCTTTTAGCGGTTGGTAATTTCATAGTGGGCGGCAGTTAAGCTCAAAAACAGTTGGGAAAATTAACACATCCTAGTGGGTGCACCAATACCCTTTTTCGCGTATTTGCAGATTCTTTGACAAGTTCCAAAAAAAGCCACAGAAATACAACGCATCTTAAAGGCAAAAAGCAAGCCAAAACGAAACCTACTCCTCCACAAACTCGTAGCAACCGATATCGGCGCTACTGTCACGTTGTGTGCCTATTAAGTCGTTTGGCACTCCCACATCTGTTCCCAACCCAATAGCAATGGATGTAGTGTCAAGCCGGTAATCGAATAAATTGGGATTTAAGAAACCAGGGAAGTTTTTTTCCTGTGAGGTGAAAAAATTATTCACCGAAAGTGAAGACTTAAGAATTCCCGAAACATACTCTTTGGTTACCTGACCAACACCTCCTTCTGCTACCAAAAGTTCCTCTTCTTCCGATCCCCAAATAATCGTGTTTCGTAGAGTCACGTCCAGATCTCCTCCGATGACAGAGTTGTCTGCCAATAGGATATTATCCGAAAACTGAACCGATGGATCTTCTCTGAAAAAGAAGTTGGGAGTATTAACCAACGTACAATGGTCGTACTGGTACCTGCCTCCGGCAAAGTTCCCAACCAGATAAGTTCCACAATTGTAAATGAGTGTATTCTCCGCAAAAACCTCTGATGAAAAGGCCAGAATGCCGGCATTTGACATGTGTCCAATCGTTGAATTTCTTACCTCCAAATCAAACTCTGTATCATCATCTGGCGTGCCCACTCTCAACCCAATGGTTCCGTTGGTAATGTCAGCATACGTCACCTCGTTTTCATGACTTCCCTCCAAAAAATAGATGGCATCCCATTGCCCAGGCGCCTGTTGATAATTGAAGTCAAATCTTGTGTTTTTTACGGTAATTCTCTCTTCAGCAGTTCCCTGAAGCTGCAAGCTTCCTTTTACAAAAAGAGCCGCTCCATTGTCCAAAAAAACCTGCGCGCCAGGTTGGACGCTGAGCATGCAAAGGGTATCTACCAGAGCATAATTGTAGATGACGTAAGGCCTTTCACTGGTCCATGTTACATTACACAGCGTATCTGCATTGACGAAAATTGCGTCCTGCCCATACGCCACTAGTTTCACATCGGCTTGATTTCCGTTCCAGTTGAAGACCACCGAATCTTTCACGAGATAGGGTAGATTTTCATCCCGAGGATCGATGTGAGCTGACACCAAAATCTGTAGACTGTCTTCCCCGAACAATACTTCGTTGGTCAGGCTAGTACCTTCTCTTCCATTGATAACCAGAGTATAATCCGATAATGCCCCTTTCCCGAGTTTGATTTCGTCAAATTCAACCGCATTCTTGTTCGGATTATACACACGAAATCTGCGGGTGATACTCCTACGATCAGTCAAAAGCGTATCAAACAAAACTGTATCTGAGCTAACCAGTAGGCTGAGATTTCCGGAGCTCGCAAGAATCTCTTCATCCGGGCGGCAAGCGCTAAAAACAAGTACTGAAATCACGAATAAGTATATCCAACGCACGGTGCTGTAACGACCTAAGCCGCTCCTTCTTTTAGTTTTTCCGCATTTTCTGCAATTCGCAATTGCTCAATGAAATCCCCGATTTCACCGGCCATGACCGTAGGTAAATTGTGAACGGAGTAACCGATTCGGTGATCCGTCACCCTTCCCTGAGGATAATTGTACGTACGGATTTTATCCGATCTGTCACCGCTTCCTACCATGGACTTTCTATCGGCGCTGATGGCGTCATTGTGTTTTTTCAACTCAATCTCATAGAGTCTTGATCTCAATACCTTGAGTGCCTGGGCGTAATTCTTATGCTGCGACCTTCCGTCTTGGCACTCGACCACCAAACCCGTTGGAATGTGTGTAAGGCGAATCGCTGATTCCGTTTTGTTAATGTGCTGACCTCCAGCTCCCGAAGCTCTGAAAGTGTCTTTTCGGATATCACCCATATTCAGCTCCACATCCACTTCCTCGGCTTCCGGCAACACCGCCACGGTAGCAGCTGAAGTATGTACACGACCTTGGGATTCTGTCGCAGGAACTCTCTGAACACGGTGCACTCCTGATTCGAACTTCATCTTGCCATAAACGTCTTCACCTTCGATGGATGCAACTATTTCCTTGAAGCCGCCAGCCGTTCCTTCATTGGCATTCATCAGTGAAAAATTCCATCCGAGAGAATCAGCGTAGCTCTTGTACATTTTGAATAAATCTCCCGCAAAAAGGGCTGCTTCATCGCCACCAGTCCCTGCCCTGATTTCCAGGATAATGTTCTTGCTGTCGTTCGGATCCTTTGGGATCAGCATGTATTTCAACTCCTCCTCCAGGCTCTCGATTTGTGGCTCGAGTTCTTCAATTTCTGCCTTAGCCATTTCCCGAAATTCAGGATCTTTTTCTGCACCCAAAACTTCCTTAGCCTCCTTAAAGTTGGCCTTTGCAAGCGCATATTCATCGTATTTCACAACGATCTTCTCCAAATCACTGTACTCCTTGTTGAGCTGAGAATATTTCTTCATGTCCGACACAATGTCCGGCTGAACGATCAACTGACCTACCTCCTCAAACCTGTGCTTTATATCCTCGAGTTTTTCAATCATTTGGAAACGATAATTTCAATGCAAAAATAGAAGAAGGGTTGCCAATTCTGATCACGATTTAGTTTTTAGCTGCAAAAGAGCTATTGAAATAAATTAGACCAATTCCTTATGTCTGAAACAGTCTGTCGTGTGATCGTTGACCAAACCTATGGCCTGCATGTGCGCATATATAGTGGTACTCCCAACAAACTTAAATCCTCTCTTTTTAAGGTCTTTGCTCAGTGCGTCTGATTCCTTAGTTGTAACCGGAACCTGTGACATATTCTCCCAATGGTTGATTTTCGGGCTCCCGTCTACGAACCTCCATATATACCGATCGAACGAACCGAATTCCTCCTGAATCTGAATGAACTTTTGAGCATTATTAATGGCGGCCTCTATTTTGGCTCTGTTTCTGATTATGGAAGCATCCAATAATAATTCTTCCACCATTCCGGGCCCATAACTTGCGACTTGCGAAACCTCGAAATCACAGAACGCCCGCCTATATCCCTCGCGTTTTTTTAAGATTGTAGCCCAGCTTAAACCGGCCTGTGCACATTCCAATACCAAGAATTCAAAATGCTTTTGGTCATCGTGCACTGGTACCCCCCATTCCTCATCATGATAATCCACATATTCCTGAAACTGACCATGAGCCCATGCACATCTCGTCTGCATCTGTATAATTTTTTGACTAAAGGTAGGTTTAATAATATATAATTTAGCCGCATGAGAAGCTTTCTAGGAATGGCCTTTTTAGTTCCCTTTATCGCATATGCTCAGGTACCTGAGAGTATCGTTCAAGACAGATCATTAGTGATTCTTGATTTTCCTCTGCAGCATTCAAGTGGCTTTGAGGTTCGCGGGGAATGGAAAGAAACGGCCGATGAGGTTCAGAGTATGCTGAAAATTATCAATGTGGATGCCGTTGGATATTTGCATGCTGACGATTGGCAGGCGAGTCCGGACGTTAACCTTTCCTATCGTCTTTTCTTCGCAGCAAGAAATATCCAAAACCTTATACGTTTGGGACAAGAGGGCAACCTTATCACCCTGTCCGTGCTGGATTTTAAATCTCAAAATGAGCTTTGGAGCACGGAGGCCGGATCCGTTCGTCAGGCAGTGATTCGACTTGGTAATGAAATCAAGAAAAAGAATTTCGACGTTGAGAATTTTCTACCCATGGATCGGGCGGAAGTTTTCGTGGATATCCCGTTTTCCCGCTGGAGCGCTTCATCAACTTATCCCGATCAAATAAAGAGACTAACCATCGGGGTAGCCAAGTTTCCGGATGATGCGGAAAATGCAAGGCTTAAATCCTTAATGGATCAGTACCCTTTTAAGTATGAATTATTCGAGTACAAAGACGATGAAGATGCCTTCAGAAATGGCTATCAATACGTTCTTTTGAACATCACCACGTCAGGATCGACAATTCGCCAATTATTAAACCTTGATACGGAAATCATGGAGACTGACTTCATATCTACTGTGAAGGGAGACAGCTCGAGTGTGAAGCTGAAAACCATCCCTGCGGATGCCCGAGTCACCAAGTTTTTTATCAAACAAACTGTCAACAAAGAAATCTTCGTGGGGAAAAACTGGGATGCTGATGTTGATTGGGAAAAGTCTTTAGAGAATTTCATTCATAATCTGAGAATCGCATTCAAGAAAATCTGATGGAACTCAATCGCTTCAGGACCAGACCAAAGGCAGCCCCAATTGACGTGTCGGCCTACCTTGATCTTCTGGGCGTCATGAAGGAATTACCGTCATTGAATTACCTCAGAAAAATTCACAGGAATCATCTTAAAAAGATCCCTTTTGAAAATCTCGATATTCACCTAAAGGTCCCCATTTCCCTCGATGTGAAGAAGATCTTTCAGAAAATAAAGAATGGAAAAAGGGGTGGTCTTTGTTTTGAGTTAAACCTGACATTCTATCATCTCCTTATGCATTTGGGGTATGATACTCATTTGATATCCGCGAGGGTTTGGAATGATAAGACAAAGAAATACGGTGCTGAGTATGACCATATGGCCATGTTGGTCAAGATTCAAAATGACATTTACTTATGCGACGTAGGGTTTGGGGATGGATTTCTTAGTCCTATTAAGATGAAGTCTAGTCAACCCCAGCTGGACTTTAATAAGTTTTATCAGGTCGAAAGGGATCCCGATTCCAATTTCATTCTTCAAGTGTCGGAGGACGGTCAGAATTTCCAACCAGTTTACATTTTTGCTCCAAAATTTCGAGAGCCCATCGAATTCATTGATCGATGTGACTTTATCCAAAAGTCCGATCAATCCCCTGTTGTTAAGAAAAAAGTCATCTCAATTTTTACCGAATTGGGTTTTATAAAGCTCACTGACCAACAGTTGATCATCCGTGAAAAAGGTCAAGCTAATAGCTCAGAAGTCATGAATGAAGACGACTTCTATGCAAAAATGGAGGAGCACTTCGGGATTAACCGATTACTCCTCCATAATCTAGAATAGGTAGGTAAAATTAGATTTCGTATTTCTTAACAGCTTTCTTCAGGTTATCCACATTCGCCGTAATCGCCGGGTCAGAGTAAATCTGTTTTGACAATGCGCCAATAACCTTCTTTTTGAAGCCTAATTTTTCTGCAATCTCTTCGCAATACTTAATCTCACTTAAGTAAACCTGGCTATCAATCTTCATCAACTGAACAACATTATATAGATAGTCAAATTTCTCATCATCAGTCATAGTGCTGAGTGGCGGAAGTTCAACGGGATTGTCTACCAAGTCATCAATCTCTTCTTCCTTTAAACGATTGGCTTTCCCAATCATATAAATGAGTTGCTTCTCCTCACCGGAGAACTCTCCGTCAGCATTGGCAAGAGTGATAAGTGCGCTTAATTGTGCTCGAATGCTCATAGTTGGCTTCTTTTAGATTTTTATTGATTTTTAAATATAGCTTTTTCAGTTAATAAATTTTTTAACCTTTTGCTTTAATTTTTCTCTGTCTGTGGTAATCGTTGGGTCGCTGTAAATCATGGACGACATTTTGCCGACCACCTTCTTGTCAAAACCAAGATTCACCGCAACGTCCTCACAATACCTGATCTCCGATAAGAAAATCTCATGATCTATCTTCATTAACTGAATGATGTTGTACAAGTATTCAAACTTTTGATCAAAGGTCAGCGCGACAAAATCAGGCTGTTTATCGATCGATTTGCTTTTTAATCCTTCTTTTATCAGTTCCTGAATTTCATCTTGTGGAACTCCGTTTGCCTTTCCTATGGCAAGAATTTGCATTTCCTCGCTCTTATCGAATTTATCATCAACGATGGCCAGTTGGATCAACGCTTGCAATTGTGATTTAATGCTGCTCATAAGTTTTGATTGTACTCAGAAATAAGTTTTAAGTTAGTCAAATTTCAGTGCATGTAACTTCCTGCATTCACATCAAAAGTAGATCCAGTTGCATGATCCGCCATACCGCTTGCAATGAACGTCACCAATGGAGCAATGTCCTTCGCTTCGGTTAGTCTCTCTAAAGCTAAATCCTCTTTAGCATATTCCTCACCAAACTCCTGCATAAATTGCTGAGCCATTTCTGTTCGTACAAAACCCGGAGCTACGCTAAAAGCTTTAATTCCTTCGGAACCAAAGTTCTTCGCGATGGTCTGTGTCAGGGAAATCAGGCCCGCCTTCGAAGCAGCATAGGCAGCATACTCTTCCTTTTCTCCTTTAAAGGCCGCCCGGGAAGCAATATTAATTATTCGTCCAGCAGATCTCCTTTGAACAAAATGCTCAATGGCCTTCTTGCTAAGAATTGCCGGAGATGTAAGATTGACCATCAAAGTGGTGTTCCAAACATTCAGCCAATCCTTTTCTGGCGAATCCATTTTCGAAGAGAGAGCAACTCCGGCATTGTTTATCAGTATCTCCACGCTTCCCATCTCCAGGGAGACCCTTTCGAAAAGCTTGCCTGCCTCGCCCTCTTTTGATAAATCGGCTTGAAATGGTCTGGATTGATTGCCTATAATACTGGCAAGATTCTCTGCTTCACGTGTGCTTTCATTGTAATGGATGGCAATACTGGCTCCTGCCTCGGCTAATTTGGTGGAAATTGCCTTTCCAATGCCTTTACTTGCTCCAGTTACTAGAATATTAAGACCAGATAGATTAATATACATGTCGTTTCAAACTAAGAAGCCTAAAATAGCTAATGATTGGCAAGGTTTGGATTTTAATTCCAAATTTCCGTTTCTTAGCAGAATAACATAATTTAGCGATAGCCAGCCTTGAAAATTATTACCGCCAAAATCGTTAATTCCACCTTAAACTTGGATGAATGGGTATAGTGATCCCTCTACTGCTAATCTCCTTCTGTTGCCTAATCATATGGCGCGCGGGAGATGGTTTCATGACAGCTTCAGAGTATGTCGGTCGTAATCTATCAGAAGGTGTTCGAGGAGCTACAATCAATGCGATTGCCAGTTCAATGCCTGAAGTGTTTACTTCCCTATTCTTCCTTTTCATTCTTCAGCAAGACGGTGTAGGATTTACCGGTGGTATTGGAACCACAGCTGGTAGTGCTATTTTCAATAGTATGGTGATTCCAGCGGTTGCAGTTATCGCAGTGATCTCTATGGGTCTGACTAAAAACATTGAGGTGTCACGAAAGGTGATGCTGAGAGATGGGATAGCATTGGTGATTGCCGAGTTCATCTTCTTAATTCTGATTAGCGGATCGACTCTTTACTGGTATCATGGATTGATATTGATGCTCGTTTATGTTGTGTATATCGTATACATGTTCGGAACCATGAGCAAGAAGGAGAGAAGCGAAATGCTTGATGAAGATTCCCATATTCCCGATGAAGAGTTTGAACACGAGGAACCACAAAGCTCTCTTCTAAAGGGGATTTTAACTTTTGATTTAGAAAGAATATTCATTGGCCGTGCCCAGCTTAACAATAGTCGCGCTTGGGTTCTCCTTGTTTTCTCTACACTGGCCATAGCCCTTGTTTGTTACTTCCTAGTACTTGGATGTGAGTGGATAGGTACAGGACCTGGAGCTGGAACAGGTGGGCACGATTCATATCATCTTTTTGGATATGAGTTTGTGGGTCTAGGAATTCCGGTGATGTTCGTGGCACTTATTTTGGCCTCTGCAGCATCTAGTTTCCCGGATACAATCATCTCAATGAAGGATGCCAAAAAAGGAAATTACGATGACGCTATTTCGAATGCATTAGGCTCGAACATTTTTGATGTTTGTTTCGCTCTCGGTCTTCCGATGATGATTTTCACTCTTATTCACGGACCTATCACCATGCCCGAAGAAATAGTGAGACAAAGTACTGAATTGCGCTTCCTACTGTGGTTACTAACAATCGTAGTGGTGATCCTTTTCATCTCTGGGAAATACCTTGGTAAGAGAAAAGCATACTTGCTTTTAAGCATGTATGGCATATTCATCGTCTATGTCGTAGGAAGAGGAACTAAGCACCCTTTGGCACAGGATATCGCTGACTGGTTAGTGAATTCAGCGCATTATTTAGGAATCGGTTAATTCCAGATAGACGCACTCAGAATCTTGCCAAACCTTTGCGAATCTTAAGTTAGAGCATCGGTTCTCAGATTCTTCCCCATTACCCAGATTGAACCTGAAGCTATGCCAAGGGCAAACTATTTCATCCATTGCGTTCAGATGGCCCGAAAATAGAGACTCTCCCAGGTGAGGACACTGGTCTTCAAAAGCAATAATTTTATCATTTTTTCTAACTAGACAAAAGGGTTTACCATTCACTTTGATCTTTAGTTTTCCCCCAACACGGAGGTTTTGATCTAATTGATCAGTACTTTCAAACAACAAATATTTCTTTGAATTGCTCATGAAATGCCAACGAGAAAAATTCTTACTGCAAAGAAAGTATGCCTATATCAACTGCGCATACATGTCCCCGACTTTAAAAAAAGTAGAGAAAACCGGGATAAAAGCGATTAAAGCAAAGAGAACTCCCTATAAAATCAAGCCTGAAGATTTTTTTAAGGATACAGAAACCAATAAATCACTATTCTCAAAGCTGATTAATTCCCAGAATCCTGAGTCAATTGTAACCATACCATCCGTATCCTATGCAATGGCGAATATTGCGAACAATCTCCATCGTAAATCAGGGACAATACTTGTGTCGGAGGGACAATTTCCTAGCAATGTGTATCCTTGGTTGAGATTGCAAGACCATGGTTACAAGGTCAAGATCGTTGAAAAAGGCTCCAAATCAGCTAAAAACTGGAATGAGGATATTCTAAAAGCAATAGACAAAGACACGGTGCTTCTGGCGCTCGGACATGTACATTGGGCCGACGGCACAAAGTTTTACCTGAGTGAAATGCGCAAAAAATTAGATAGGCATGATGGGTTGCTAATCGTGGATGGCACCCAGTCAATTGGTGCCTTACCTTTTAATCAACAAGAAATTCAGGCGGATGCCGTAGTGTGTGCAGGATACAAATGGCTAATGGGACCTTATGGCATTGGCATGGCCTATTTTGGAGAACGATTTCACTCAGGCATCCCTATCGAGGAAAATTGGATCAACCGACTAAACAGTCACGAGTTTTCTTCCCTGGTTAATTACCAAGATGAGTACAGAGCAGGAGCTCAGAGATTTGGCGTAGGGGAGCAGAGTAATTTCATTTTGGTGCCTATGCTCAGAGAAGCAATGAAACAGGTTCTCAACTGGACACCCAAAAGAATTCAGGAATATACACGTGATCTTTTCCAACCGGAAATTGAGAATATTCAAGAGTTAGGATATACTGTGGAAAATGAAGAAGACCGAGCAAGTCACCTATTCGGTATTCAAACTCCAAAGGATGTATCCATCGAACGCATTCAGAAGATTTTCAAGGAGAAAAAAATAAGTGTATCCTTCAGGGGTGATTCAATCAGAATATCACCGCACGTTTACAACGACAACTTGGATGTCAGGAAACTTTTAAATGCCCTGAAAGAAGCAAGAGATTAATCAGGATTTTTCGCCTTCTCTTTTCTGTTATTCACAAAAAATAAAGCGTTGACAAAGGCAATCAAGCCTATCATAATGTAAAGGAAGAGGTGAACACCGTCTGTTACTGCTGGATTAGTAAGTTCCATTTTCTGCTTTGTTCAATAATTAGACATGGTCTTTTTCGTGCTTGCTCACCTTGTCGTTTGGCAGAATCCAAACACAAGCGATGGATAGCACAAATAGAAAAACAATAATTCCAAGCATTCCCATTGTCAAGTCATTTAATAGTTCACAAATATAAGTCGAGTCGCTTCACTTTAAAAACCAGATTTCTTAGACATGCCCCTGATCCATCATCGCCTCTGCAACCTTGACAAAACCAGCAACATTGGCGCCTTTTACATAGTCCACATACTTATCATCGTGCCTACCATGATTTACACAGTTCTGATGGATCTTCTGCATGATTTGCTTCAGTTTATTATCCACTTCCTCTCGTGTCCAGTGCAGGCGTTGTGAGTTTTGAGACATTTCAAGACCCGAGGTGGCAACACCTCCTGCGTTTGACGCCTTGCCTGGGCTAAACATAATTTTTTCGTGCTTTAGATAATCTACTGCTTCTGAAGTTGTTGGCATATTTGCTCCTTCAAAGACCCCTTTGCATCCATTTTTCACCAATGTCTTTGCATCCTCCAGCGGTAACTCATTTTGAGTAGCACATGGGTAAGCAAAATCACAAGCTACATTCCAAGGCGTTGAATCGGCATGGAAAGTCCCTGACTTATACTTGTCGGCATACTCCGAGATTCTTCCTCTTTTCTTGTTTTTAAGCTCCTTGACATATTCCAATTTCTCTCGATCAATTCCGTCCGAGTCATGAATGTAGCCCCCCGAATCAGAAAGCGTAACAGGTTTTGCCTCCAGATCAAGCAGCTTCTCAACAGTGTATTGTGCAACATTCCCACTTCCGGATACAACACACGTCTTACCCTTGAGATCACTATCATGGGCTTGTACCACTTCATCACTAAAGTATACGACCCCATATCCAGTCGCTTCTGTTCTTATCAATGAACCCCCGTATTCGATTCCTTTCCCAGTCAGAATTCCAGCATATTCACCACTTATCCGCTTGTACTGACCAAATAGAAATCCAATCTCTTTTCCACCCACTCCAATATCCCCTGCGGGCACATCTACATTTGCTCCAATATGCTTTCGCAATTCTGTCATAAAGCTTTGACAGAAGAGCATGATTTCACGATCACTTTTCCCTTTCGGATCGAAATCGCTTCCACCTTTTCCACCACCAAGTGGAAGTGTGGTCAGAGAATTCTTAAAAACTTGTTCGAATGCTAAAAACTTCAGAATGCTGAGGTTCACAGAAGGGTGGAATCTTAATCCTCCTTTGTATGGACCAATAGCTGAGTTCATCTGAACACGGAAGCCTCTGTTAATTCGGAAGTTTCCCGCATCGTCCATCCACGGCACCCTGAAAATAAAGATTCTTTCTGGCTCACACATCCGCTCAAGAATGTTTTGCTTCTTATACTTCGGATTTTCCTCTATGAATGGAATCACTGTTTCCGCTACTTCTTTCACCGCCTGAAGAAATTCCGGCTGATGCGGGTTCTTCTCTGCGATACTCTCCATGAAGCTATTGATTTCCGTTTGGTATTTTGACATTTCGGGTATGCGTTTAGTTGGTTGGAATTTAAGATTTTTTGCTCGATTATCTCAAATAAATATTGATAACAAAAGATTGTATCTCTTCTAAATAAAGGAAGAGTCGTTAAAATTCAGTAACTTAATAGGAGCAGATTTCGTTTTTAAGTAAACCACCAGAAAAATGAAACAGATTGAAAGTGAAATTTTAATGCGTGTTTCGCATTTAGATGGAGAAAAAAAGAGTGCTGTTCTTGACTACATCAGAAACTTGGATGGAGGAAGACACAGCACCAAAAAAACACCGACGTTCGGCAATGCGCCAAATTAGAAATGCGCTAAAGGGAATTGATTAATCTTCTGAAAGCACAATAATCCTGTCCTCACTCGACAAGGTGACCAGCTCTGATTTTTTAGGGTTTACTGTCACCCCATAATCTTTATCGGCTCTTCTCGAATCAGCTACTATTCTGTAGCCAATCGCTACTTCATTCTTACGAGCGGCTGATTCTAGTATGGTATAGAAATTAACTGGTTCATCCACCCGGATATACTCGATAGCTGGTTTGATGTAGATTTCAGATCCATCTGCATCGAAAAGATCCTCAAATACCTTCATAAGGAACTTATTCTCACTCACCTGACTCATCATCAAACTGATCAATTTATCTGACACGATAAAGTCATCAGCACTTGTAATGTCCGCCAACTGCCTATTTCTGATATCGAGCATTTCACTCACAATCTTGAATTTATCACCTCTCTTCTCTGAGAAATTTCTTAAGTGAAGAAGCGTAATTAACGTCTGTGCATCAGCCTCTTGAATTGGGTAATAATTCTGGTAGCACAGGAGAATGATGTAGTCCTGTTCACTCAGGTTGAGCTCTTGTAAAGTTTCTCTATCAGTAGTGTCATGAACCTCAAACTCAAGCGTAATATTTTTTTACTACTTTAGAAAGATCCTTTACCGTCTTATAGGCATCATCAAATTTGGAAATCACTTTCACCAAGGAGCCTGGTGCCACATAGTTATCCAATTCCTTAATAATATATTTCGCTCGATCATTCCACCCCACGATCATGATTTTCTCCTTTCTGGATCGAGCCGGCTCTGTGTAAACAATTCTACTTTCGTCAATAGGGATTTCTGGAGGCGAATTTGGTATCAGTGTATCATCGTCTTCGGTAATACCAATGACCCTGTCCCCTTCATTAAATATTGTATCCATTGGCGGATTCACCACCACGCTATCATCGGCATATTGTAGACCCATGATTGCTGAATCATGGTACGCGAAAAGTACTTCTCTAAAGGTTTTTCCCACCAAGCTCGGTTCCTCCATGAAATAGATTTCGTCACCTCCAAAGTCCATAAGTTCTATGTAGACGACACTTAAACCAGACTGTCTACTAGTTTGAACCATTATCCTGGAAATGATCTCATCAGAGAGTATCAATTCTACTTCGTCACCGCCAACCATCTTGGCCACCTCAAAGTTCTTCTTATTCTCAATCTCTGCGGTAATGTGGTACGGTTCTTCCCTTCTGTTCGGATTGGTGACAATAGCTACGATCGTTTTAATAATTTGAGAATCCGAATTCTCATTGTCCTTATCCAGAATGATGATCGACTTGGTTTCAAACGGATTGGCGATATACAAATCATGCACATCGATAGGGTTTCCTGTTCTGCAAATGACCTTGGTGTTTGCAGTACTCCCCACCTTATCACGTATCTCATCTTCCATCTTCACTTTGTCCATATCGGCCAAAATCACAATGGTTCCAGTCCTTTGGTTTTCGTTGGCAAGAACGATTTCGGGAATGATTGTGAATATCTTAGACGACCATCCAAGAATCAGGACATGACCCTCCTCGATCACGAATGAACGACCTTTTCTTAGTGTCTCAATTTGATCCATAATCGCATTGGAGACCAATCCGATCAAGGTTGAAATCACGACCAATCCAAGGATCGTCACCGTCATCATGAACAACTGGAACGGCCAGTTATCCTCATGCTCACCAACTGTTCCAGGATCTAACACGTGGGTCAGGTTGACCCAAATGGAATGAAAAATATTAAAGTTTAGATCCCTGTCAGGGTGTAGCCCGGATAACCACAGAACTGTAGCAAAAACGACAACTAATACAACGGTGAAAATCCCAAGACCATAAATCATGGCAATCGGGCCCCTACTTATGTAATTGTCAAACCAGTACTTGAATCGTACTTGTAAAGAGGATTTTTTCATTCGGCTCTAACCTAATTTATGCTAAAATAGTCAAAAGGAACTGCTTTCGGCATTTTATCAAAAATTGTCAGGAAAATTACCTCATTGTCATTTTGCGAGGACGATTTGAGCCTAAAGAACTAATTATACGATTAGGGTTGAAATGCATGTTATGATTCATAAAATCACAAAGACATAGATTAAACAATCAGCTAGAAAGGAGTGATTATTAAAGTAGTCTCCTCATGAGTATCATGAAATATTACCGTTCTTGGAATAGCTTTATGAGTCCAGTCTCCATCCAGATTTGACAAGATTACAGGGGTCAATACAAATCGTTCTGACCCATCAGGAAAAGTCATCCGGCCATTATTAGAAATCTCTGAATCAAAGCTCTTGCTCATTGAAGAAGCGATTGAAAGATAGAGGACACCGCCCGGTTTTAATACTCGTTTCAACTCACCCATCATCTTCCAAAAAGACTCTACGTTATCGGCAAAATGCAGAACGCGACTGCAGATCACAAAATCAAAATCGTTCTCGATAAATGGCAGATTCTCAATGTCTCCAACTATGCCAATCTCATCAAAACCTAAACTCTTTGATGAATAGTTTAAAAGGTCGATCTCTGATTGGTTTTTGTCCAAAGCACGAACATGGAAATTTTCATTCAGAAAGTAAACCAGGTTCCTTCCTGAGCCAGAGCCAGCATCAAGGATTTTGGCTCCCTGAGAAATACCCCCCTTGAGAATCCAGTCCAGGAGAAAAAGGTCGATATCTCCGAAATAATCATTGACTTCATCCATTTTCATTACCCAAATCTGGGTATTTTAAGTTGGTTTTCCGTGTCATCGCTTTGATCAAAAGCAGGTTCGCTTTAGCTTGGGAATAGGATAGCCGGTTATTTCGGGGATTTCATGGATATCTGTCCGTTACCCAAAATTCAGTTTAGCCCGCAAAAAGCAGAAGCACAAACACAGCAACAATTGAAATCTGCCAAAGGAAAATCGGAAGGTCAAAGCAAACCACTTGAGGCGATCATTGAGGTCATAGAAAAAGATCGGGCTCGGCTCAGTGCTTATTTGCATGATGATCTTGGCGCTCTCCTTGCCTCCGTAAAGCTTGACCTCCAGAATTCAAATAATCCAAACCAAGCGGCGATAAACCACCTCAATGATGCCATTAATAAAGTGCGGCGCATCTCTCAAATTGTCAAGCCCAAGGTTCTTCAGAAATATGGATTAAAGCACGCCATTTTGGATCTGATCAAAGAATCTTCAGGCCGAGTTGATCATTGGGATGAAGTGAATTTATCTGAAGAACAAGGCCTGATCCTTTTTAGAATCATTCAGGAATGCCTTAAGATGTTCAGTGTCCCAATTATGCGCTGCGCTGATGATAATCAGTCAGCGATATTCACAATTACAAATCAAGAAGGACTTGCAGACTTGAGCCCCATAAGCGAACAGTACATGAAAAGTCTTGCTGAAATCATTAATGCTGAAATCCACTTCTCACGCTCTCAGGAACAAGGTCTTTCCGTGAAGTTGGTCATCCCGCTGGACTAAGCTAAATTGAGCTAGCAACCGGTTAACCATTCCTATCATGATCACTAATGTTAACGTCCTAGTCACGGATGACCACACCCTTTTCAGAAAGGGAACCATGAAGCTTATTGAATCATTCGATGAAATCGGTAATGTCTATGAAGCCGAAAATGGTGAAGAGGCAATGAAGGTCATCAATTCGGAAAAAATCGATTTGATTCTTCTCGATTTGGAAATGCCTGTGATGGATGGATGGGAAACTGCAAGAAGAATCATTGACCGTCACCCCGACATCTATGTCATCATGATTTCCATGTATGACAATCTGAAAATCATCTCGGATTTGATAGAAATAGGTGTGCATAGTTATTTACTAAAAAATGCTGACCCAGAAGAAGTGCGAACTGCTATTAAGGGAGTTTTTGACAACCAGTTTTACTACAATCAACTCGTATCCAAAGCTCTTCACACCAAATTAAAGGGACAATCAAGTCTGGAAACCGGCGAACTAACTAAAAGAGAAGTAGAGATTATTCGCTTGATTTGTCAAGAGCTCACCATGCGGGAAATAAGCGAGAGACTTTTTCTTAGCGAACAAACCGTATTAACTCACCGAAAGAATCTGATGAAAAAGATTCAGGCCAAAAATGCCGTTAGCATCGTGAGGCATGCGATTCAGACTGGGATCGTACATTTATAAAACTACCTAGAACTTGGTATTTAAGCCCCCAAATAGTGGGTATTTCGGGAATGCAATTCGCGCTTAACTCGCTGTTTTTCAGTCAGTTCAGGTTATATAAATTCACCCATAACGCAATCGATAGATTTTATTGACTCAATTCAGAGCTAGCATTGTATTGTCCATGTATTTGGACAGCTCTTAGGTTGATGGTTAATCCGTTAAAAAGCCAGGAGTCCGGAGAGGTTTTCGCTTAATTCCTTTGTGCCAAATTGACACGTTCCGGATCCTGGTTTTTTTTATATTAAAAAACCCCGACCATAACAGCCGGGGTTGAAGTTTGGGTTAATTAAAATCAGTTCAGAAACTCATAAATTCCGGCAACACCTTGACCACCACCTACACAAGCGGTGACCATGCCATACTTAGACTTTCTTCTTCTCATTTCATTAAATAATTGAATGGATAGTTTCGCACCAGTACAACCAAGAGGGTGTCCTAAGGCAATTGCTCCGCCATTCACATTTAATTTCTCGGTATCAAGATCGAGTCCTTTGATTACTCCTAAAGACTGAGCTGCAAAAGCTTCGTTCAATTCAATCAAATCAAGATCATCTTGTTTCAGACCAGCCTGCTTCAACGCTTTCGGCACTGCGTCAACTGGTCCAATTCCCATTATTCTAGGATCAACTCCAGCGGTCGAGTAGCTAACCATTTGAGCGATTGGCTCAAGGTTATGTTCTTTCACCATCTTCTCGCTCATGACCATCACAAAGGCAGCACCATCTGAAGTTGGGGAAGAATTTCCTGCTGTCACCTGTCCACCCTGTTTGAAGGCAGGTCTCAGCTTTGACAGCCCATCGAGTGTTGTCTCAGGTCGCACACATTCGTCCGTGTCTACCGTGAATTCTCGTTTCTTCCTTTTGCCATCTTCCAGATAGGTTTCTTCCACCGTGACGGGAACTATTTCATCTTTGAATTTTCCATCAGCAATGGCCTTGGCGGCTTTTTGATGAGATTTTAGTGCAAACTCATTGGCATCATCAGCAGATATATCAAAATCCTTTGCCACTTCTTCGGCGGTTAATCCCATATTCAAATAATACTCCGGATGCTTCTCAGCAATGTTCCAGTTTAGAGCAGCCTTGTAACCCATCATCGGAACTAATGACATGGATTCCGTACCACCAGCAATAATGCAATCAGCTGTTCCGGAATGAACTCTGGCACATGCCAAATGAATTGCCTCAAGCCCGCTACCGCAGTAACGATTAATAATCATTCCTGGTACCGAAACCGGTAAAGCCAAGAGTGAAATATATCGACCCATCTGAAGCCCTTGTTCCGCTTCCGGAATCGCATTTCCAACAATGAGATCATCGACTCTGGTCGCATCAAATCCATCGACTGATCCGACGAGATGCTTGATCACATCAGCCGCCAAATCATCAGGTCGGTAAAATCTAAATCCGCCCTTTTTTGCTCGGCCAACTGCCGATCTATATCCTGCTACGATGTATGCATTCATATCTTTAAATTTTTAATTTCTCAATGGTTTTCCTTTGAAGATCACGCTCTGGATTCTTTCCAGCGTTTTTTGCTCACCGCAAAGACTCAGGAATGCTTCTCTCTCCAGGTCTAGTAAATATTGCTCAGAGACTTCAGCAGGGGCTGATAGGTCTCCACCAGCCATCACGAATGACAGTTTGCTCGCTATCTTCGCATCATGCTCAGAGATGTAATTGCCGTAAAGCATTCCGGTAATCCCAGCCTCAAACATCGCCATAGCCGTGCGACCATGTACTTTGATGTCCGTCCTTTCAATTGGTTGAGTGTAACCGGCATCATACAACTCAGTCACTCGCTCACGTGCATCCGTAAGCAATCGGCTCCTATTCATTGTGAAAGAATCGCCTGCCTTGATGATATTCATCTCACGAGCTTCCTCTGCTGAGGTCGCCACTTTCGCGGTAGCGATATTCATAAAATACTTTTGAAGCGTGTTTAGTTCAGGATCGCCTGCATCATATTCATCCGATGCTCTGAGAACAAACTCTTTCGTTCCACCTCCACCAGGGATCACACCAACACCTACTTCAACCAAACCAATGTACGTTTCAGCATGTGCCTGGATAGCATCACAATGAAGTGACAACTCACAGCCTCCGCCTAATGCCAATCCTGCAGGAGCCGAAACAATCGGCACACTGGAGAATCTAGCTCGCGTCATGGTGTTTTGGAACTGACGAGTCATCATTTCGATCTCGTCAAACTCCTGATCCACAGCGAACATAAACAGCATGGCTAGGTTTGCTCCGGCCGAGAAATTCTGACCTTCATTACCGATCACGAGTCCCTTGAATCCTTCTTCCGCTTTCTGAATCGCCGTGTTGATTCCCTCAATCACTTCAGCACCAATCGAGTTCATCTTGGTGTGGAATTCCAGTCCAAGTACCTCTTCGCCTATATCATAAAGAGTAGCACCTTCGTTCTCCCAAACGATATTGTTGGATTTCAATGCATCCAAAATCACCAATCCTTCAGTTCCTGGGATTACTTTATATGATTTGGATTCAACGTCGTAATACTGCTTTTTACCGTTTTCAAATTTGTAAAATGACGTGTTGCCTGCAGCAAGCATTTCGTCCACCCAAGGCGCTGGATTCAGATCCATCTCCTTCATTTGCTTCAGGCAGTTATCCACGCCCATGGCATCCCATGTTTCAAATGGACCCATCTCCCATGCAAATCCGGAAGCCACAGCCTGATCTATACGGAAAAGCTCATCAGCTATTTCAGGAATTCGATAAGTAACGTATTTGAAAAGATCGAAGAACGTGAGTTTGTAGAATTCTCCAACCTTTCCATCTTCTTTGATTGTAAGCTGAAGTCTCTTCTTTAGATCTTCCTCGTTCTTCGTTTTATCAAGAATGTCCAGTTTGGATTTGGTCTTGGGACCATATTCCATGGTCTTCAGATCCAACTCCAAAATTTCCTTTTTGCCATTCTCAACGACCTTCTTGTAAAAGCCTTGTTTCGTTTTGTCTCCAAGCCAGTTACGATCGTGTAATTCCTTTACCACATTGGGCAATTTGAAATTCTCACGAGCTTCATCGTCTGGTAGGCCTTCATACAAGTTGGTAGCGACCTTAACTGTTGTGTCAAGCCCAACAAGATCAGACGTTCGGAAGGTAGCCGACTTGGCATGGCCAATGACCGGGCCCGTAAGCTTGTCCACCTCACCAACTGTAAGTCCGGTTTTCTCCACGGCGTGCATGGCTGACATCATGGAGTAAACACCCACTCTGTTTGCGATGAAGGCTGGCGTGTCTTTACAAAGAACCGTCTCCTTGCCTAGGAAAACATCCCCGTAGTGCATGAAGAAATCCACCACCTCTTGATCCGTTTTCTCAGTAGGAATGATCTCCAAAAGTCTTAGATACCTCGGAGGGTTGAAAAAGTGTGTCCCACAGAAATGTTTCTGGAAGTCATCACTTCGTCCATCCAGCATTAAGTTGATCGGAATTCCGGATGTGTTTGAGGAAATGAGTGTTCCCGGTTTACGATGTTTTTCGACCTTGTCGAAGAGTTGTTTTTTGATGTCCAGTCGCTCGACGACTGCCTCAATTACCCAATCGCAATCCTTGATTTTTTCCAAATCATCATCAAAGTTTCCTGTTGAGATCAACTTGACAGCATCCTTTGAGTAAAGTGGTGAGGGCTTGGATTTGACAGCATCCTGGAGGGATTGATTTACCAATCTATTTCTTAATGCAGGATTTTTCTTCTCTTCATCAGACAAGTCAAATGGGACAATGTCTAGAAGGAGAACTTCCAAGCCAATGTTGGCAAAATGACAGGCGATTCTCGAACCCATGATACCGGATCCAAGTACTGCCGCTTTCTTAATTGTTCGTTTCATTCTTGGTTATTGATCGTTTGTCCAGCCAATTGCTCAGCCAGTCGTTCAAAAATTATATTGCTTTCTATTGTGTCAGAAATGACGTCTAGCACCTTAAAAAAGGTAGTCATTTCACTTGCTGTAATTCTCTCTCCTACCTGAATATTGAATTCACGTACCGCCCTTCTCGACAGTTCTCTTTTCTCCTTACCAAGCTCCGTCAGAAAAATCAATATGGACCTGCCGTCTTTCTTAGCTGGCTTCCGATAAATCCACCCTTTTTCTTCCAGGGATTTCAGCATTCGAGTCAAACTCCTGGACTCCATTCCCAGGGCCGGGGCAATTTTGGTCGCTGGAGTTCCGGATTCAGAATCAATGTTCAGTAAGACAAAACCCGTGGAAGCCGTAATATCAAAATCCGCCCCGTACTGGTTGTACATGCGCATAATGGCATGCCAGGCAGCTTTGATATTGTAGTCTATGGTTTGTTCTTTTTTCATGTAGGGACATCAAAGATATCATAAATTTGTTATGCATGCATACTATTTTATAGAGTTGTGCTGGATTGAACGCATCATCCTAGGAGGTTGTTTACTTTTGCAACAGATATGATCGAATTACCAGTAGTATCAGAAAAACCCAAGAAGAAAAAGCCGGATTGGCTGAGGGTGAAGCTTCCCGTAGGGCAGGACTATGCCAACGTGCGGAAGATTGTGGACGAGAACAAATTGCACACCATTTGTGAGAGTGGCAATTGCCCAAATATGGGTGAGTGCTGGGGAGCAGGGACGGCTACTTTTATGATTCTTGGAAATGTCTGCACCCGTAGCTGCACTTTCTGTGCAGTAGCTACCGGACGACCGCCTGAATACGATGAACAAGAACCACAAAGGGTTGCTGAGGCTATTGCTAAAATGGGCGTGAAACACGCAGTGCTCACATCGGTCAACCGTGATGAACTTAAAGATCGAGGTGCTGAGATTTGGTATCAGACTGTCGTCAAAGTGAAGGAACTGAGCCCTGAAACGACGATCGAGACATTGATTCCCGATGTTAAAGGAAACTGGGACGCCTTGTATAGAATGATTGAACCTGGACAGGAAGTCGTATCGCATAACATGGAAACGGTGGAGCGTCTCTATCGAAGGGTTCGGCCGCAAGCCAAATACGCCAGGAGTCTGGAGCAGACAAAAATCACCAAAGAAGCCGGTAAGCGAACAAAGTCCGGGATCATGCTTGGTCTTGGAGAAACGGATGATGAACTCTTCAAGGCAATGGACGACTTGGTGGAAAATGGACTAGACATCTTAACTCTAGGTCAATACCTACAGCCAACCAAAATGCATATTGAAGTGGCGGAGTTTGTGCACCCGGATAAGTTCGAATTCTTTAAAGAAGAAGGTCTTAGAAGAGGGTTGAAGTATGTGGAGTCTGGGCCATTGGTGAGATCATCCTACCACGCAGAGCGGCACGTCAACGTACCGATCTAAGCAGGTACTTTCAGAATTTCCGCAATGTTCTTCTTGATCTTGATGCAAAGTTCATCAAGTGGCAAGTCGTTTACGTCCTTTCCAAACGGATCCTCGATTTCTTCTGAGATCAATTCTACGCTCATTAAAAAGTAGAAAGCCAACATGACCAATGGCACAGTCCAGTATCCGAATACCCAGACGAAACTAACAGGTAGCGTTATCGAATAGATGAACAAGAATTTTTTAATGAACATGGAGTAGGAATAGGGTATCGGCGTGGACTTGATTCTTTCACATGCTCCGATGATGTCAAGAAAGCCTTTCAATTCTTTATCCAAAAGAAACAGCTCCTCACCCGACAACTCCCCTCTTCTTTTAATCTCCATCACCCGCTGATACATCATATCTGTAATGATATTGGGGCGGTGCTTCGCATTGATGATTCGTTCCTTGATCTCCTCAGTGTTCATATCCATTTCTCCAACAATTCTGCTATCTCTAAGGTGCTCCTTCATAGAGAAACAAATATTCGGGATCATCTTAACGAAAAATTTACGATCGTCTTTTGAATCCACCGGAAGGAAATTATTGAACTTGACAGCAAGGTGCCGAGTGTCATTCACAAGTCTCCCCCACAGCTTCCTTCCTTCCCACCATCTATCGTAAGCAGTATTCGTTCTTAGTACCAAAAACAAACCAAGAATAACCCCAAGAATCGAGTGAAAAGCCACGTTTCCGGCATATTTCAGCTGAAAAACATCCATGACCAAAAAACAGAACACCCCACTTGTGAGACCGGAGAAAAGCATCAATGGAAACAGCAACCGAATGACGTATCGGCTGTAAACATCGAAGATCAGAGAGAACCAGGATTTGGGGTTGTATTGGATCATAGAACGTGAATATAATTCAACATGCTCTATTTCAGGGAATTCTTGACCTTCATGATGCGGTCAAAAGACTCTTCAATCCGCTGAATCGGTATTTTCCCTGACTGCACATTACGTAGAATCATGGAATGAATTTCCTCCGGAGTGACACGCTCGGCCAGTTCCGTGTTATTAGCAAACATCAACATATCTACTCCAGCATTGATGCTTAAAACCACCGCCTCCTCAAACCCGAAATGTTTGCTAATGGCATGCATCTGCATATCATCAGAAATTATCAGGCCATCATAGCCCATAAATTCCCTAAGGATTCCACTAATAATCGCCTTGGATAAGGTTGCAGGCTTTCTGGATTTATCCAGCCTTTCGTTCACTATGTGAGCCGTCATGATCGCATCCACGTGCCCGGATCTCAGTAACTTTTGATAAGGAAAAAGTTCCTCAATCCGCCAGGATTCCGAAACATCAGCAATCCCAAGATGGGTATCTGATGATGAACTGCCATGTCCGGGAAAATGCTTGATTACATTGACAATGCCATGCTTCTTTTGCTCATCAATCATGTATCCGGCATGGTTAGAAACCTTCCTGTAATCCTCCGAATAGCTGCGCTCCTTGCTGCCAATAACCGGGTTCCTCGGGTTGATATTGACATCTACATTCGGAGCGAAATTCATGTTGATGCCCAATGATTTCATCGTTTGACCAGATGTTCGAGCAAAAGCCCTAGTGCTGTCCTCATCATTCAGGTCCCCCAGATACTGAGCACTGCGCGTTTCGGGAAACCCGTACCTTGGTTTCAACCGGTTGACTTTTCCTCCTTCTTCATCAATAGAAACAAATGGCGTAATCGGAGCAATCTCATGCATGTAGCCGGTGATATCGATCAAATGTTTTTTTGGATTCTTCCTGCTGATGTGTTTTCCGTACAAAATCACGTTTCCAAGCATCCCAGATTCAATAGCTCGCATCATGGGTTCGGTTTTGTCCAACTTGTTAAAATTGTCCAGTCCCATAATCAGCATCTGGCCGATTTTAATGTTTAGAGAATCTTGTCCTTTGGCTATGAAAGAGACCAAGAGGAGCAGGCAAAAGAAGTTTCTCATTCAGCTACAGTATCAATAATTCGACGAATAATTTCGCTAAAGTACGCCCCTATATCCGGACCGTACCAATTCATAGATCGGGTCTCGTATTTTTCGAGATCATACCGGTCATCTCTGGTCACGTATCCGATGTATCCTCCATTGAACGACGTGATGATGAGATTTAATCCTTTTTCCCTGGCGTATTCATACAGTGGCAGTGCCACCTCTCCAGAGAAATCACAAGGTGTTCCGACCAAAAGCACATTGCCGATGCGAACAACTGAAAATTCAATTGGATACTCTCCAACCAGCTGTTTGAATACCCACGGCCTCAATTTAAGATTCCTCGAAATCTTCAACTGCGGAGCGCGAAGGGGCACCCTGATATTGAAACTTTGAAGCTCAACCTCACTCTCAAACGGCAATCCAAGTAAATTCAAATCCCTCACTTGATTCGCCAACCCTTCTCCAATCGCAATGGCCCGATCGTTTCCATTGCCGGGACCATCTGGCCCCATACTGCCAACGGCCCCAGCCAGATACATCGGAAAATAGCCAGAAGAGTCCCACTTCAATTCGTTGTGAAAATATGATGGATAGTCTCCAGTAAGCAAGTTTGAGTGCGCATCAAAGCAGGTGGCGTGTGCGGAAAAAGCAGAAAGAACAACCTGAGCCGGGCCTGTTCTAAAGAACATATTCCTTACCCAACTATCTTCACCCTCATCCTTCACCAAGCGATTTTTTACGTGGACACCCAGTTCAGAATTGGCATATGAAAATGCCGCTGCTTCGGGCTTCTGTGATGCCATCTCTAGTGATGCAAACATCGCATCGATAATTTTTTCGGCGGTATTCGGGTTGTAATCTCCTGCTACCCATTCACCAGCAAAGCCTGGTGACCAGCCTCCCAAACTGGAATGCGAATGTGTTGCATTGAAAAAAAGCTCAGATTTTTTCCAGCCCAATTCAGCGGCTTTTTCCTCTACTGCCTTAACGATGAGCGGATGAATGATGAGCAGTTCAGCCGAGATCATAGCGACCTGACTTTCACCGCTTTTCAGCACCACCGTCCTTACAAAAACTGAATCCAGAATTTCCGTGTATTCCATGGGATCACGACCACTGTATCCCGCCAATGGCGTGACCTCTGCCGGAGTTATCGAAACACGAGAAAACCCAACCATCAGTGAATCGGCTGCTGGTTTTTCGTAATTATTCTTCAGTGAATCCAGGCGCTGATCAATTTCCTGATACATGCTGAGCTTGGCGTATGGCTTTCTGTTTACCGGGACAATCAGCAGAATCGACAAAAGGAAAAGTGCCGAGATAAAATAGAGGAGATATTTTAGGAAGATTTTCAAAACGGCAATTTACCCTGCCCAGCCTTCTCTGTCCAAACTTCGGTACTGAATGGCCTCCGCCAAATGCTCGATCATGATGTCCTCTGACCCAGACAAATCCGCAATGGTGCGGGACACTCGCAGAATCCGATCATAGGCTCTGGCTGATAAGCCAAGTCGCTCCATGGCGGTTTTGAGAAGTGTCTTCCCGGCATCATTGATTTGGCAAACTTTCTTGACCATCTGGGAACTCATCATGGCATTATTGAAAACCTCCGGAATCGCCTCAAAACGCTTTCCTTGTACTTCTCGGGCACTGATCACTCGTTTTCTGATTTCTTCACTTGACTCAGTCTTTCGCTGCTCGGTCATTTGATCAAAAGTCACAGGGGTAACCTCAATGTGTAGGTCAATCCTGTCCAGTAGGGGACCGCTTATCTTGTTCAAATAGCGATGAACCACACCCGGTGCACAAACGCACTCTTTCTCTGGGTGATTGTAATAACCACACGGGCAGGGGTTCATGCTGGCGATCAGCATGAAATTAGCGGGATAGTCGAGTGACACCTTGGCTCGCGAGATCGTCACACTGCGCTCCTCCAATGGCTGACGCATCACTTCCAATGCACTCCGCTGAAATTCTGGCAATTCATCCAGAAACAGCACACCATTATTGGCGAGAGAAATTTCCCCTGGCTGTGGAATGCCTCCTCCTCCAACCAACGCAGCGTCCGAAATTGTATGATGTGGGCTTCTAAACGGCCTCCTGGAAATCAATTTGCCATCTGGTCCAAGTCGTCCTGCCACGGAATGAATTTTGGTGGTTTCCAGAGCCTCATGTAGTGTGAGCGGAGGCAGGATGGAGGGCAATCTCTTGGCTAGCATAGTCTTTCCTGCACCCGGTGGGCCGATCATGATCACATTATGTCCTCCGGCCGCAGCAATCTCCATCGCTCGTTTGATATTCTCTTGACCTTGCACATCCGCAAAATCCGCGTCGTAATGATTTTGTTCATCGTAGAAAATGTCGCGGGTGTCTTGAAAGGTCGGCTTTATGACCTCCTTGCCTTCCAAGTGATCGATCGCTTCCTTGATGGTTTCTACACCGATGACTTCAATGTCATCTACAATCGCCGCTTCGGTCGCATTTTCCTTTGGAAGGATGAAGCCCTTCATGCCTTTCTTTCTTGCTTCAATGGCGATTGGTAAAGCCCCTTTTATTGGTCGAAGAATACCATCCAGAGCCAACTCACCCATGATGACGTATTGCTCCAAATCTTCAGTCATCAGTTGCTCGGATGCCTTAAGAATTCCCAAGGCAATCGGTAAGTCGTATGAAGATCCTTCTTTTTTAATATCCGCAGGGGCGAGGTTGACTACCACCTTCTGTCTCGGCATGCGGTAACCGAAATATTTGATGGCAGATTCTACTCGCTGCTGACTTTCCTTCACTGCATTGTCCGGGAGACCGACCATGAAAAACTTTGTGCCCTGACCAACATTGACCTCAACAGTTATAGCAAAAGCATCGACTCCATAAACAGCACCCCCAAAAGTCTTGGCCAGCATTAGATCAGGTGTAAGTGAACTTAGTGGTAATTTTACGTAACATTCTGCTAAATTCTTAACTCTATTTGAATTCTTAGAACGACAAGGTATTATTACCCTCCGTAAAAACTTAAAACTATCCATATGAAAGTCACCAAAATTATATGTTCATTTTTCCTTTGCATGTGCACTTATATGGTCTCGGCTCAGGGGTTTATAGTCTATGGAGGAATGAACATCTCTAATGTTGACTTTAATTATAAAAACAACTCGGAATCGAAGATTGATGCGATTTATGGTTTTAGGTTTGGCTTATCTCGTGTCATTGAGGTTTCTGAAAATCTGAATATTCAACCAGGGATTGGATATGCTCAGAAAGGCTATAATTTCAATATTGCTGATAAATGGGGACAATCAAGTTCTGGCGAAGATGCTGTCAGGCTTAATTATTTAGAAGTGCCAATTGATCTGGTTTATAAGGTTGGGAGTTTTAGAGTAAGTGCTGGACCTTATTTTTCTATTATGTTAAATGGTTCTAGGGAATGGGACGTAACCACAACCAGTTTTGAGGAATCTGACAAAATAAGATATCGCCCGTTTAGGGGGAAAGTGACCAGAGGAGACGTAATTAACCTGGATGATGATCAAGAGCCCATTCATGGATTAGATCTTGGTCTGAATTTCGGAATTGGATTTGAGCTGGGAAGTTTCATCGTTACCGGATCATATGGTTTGGGGCTTTCTAATTTGCGACCGCAAATAGAAACCTTCAACAATAGAGATGAATTTAAAGAAGCAAATCGTACTCTGTCTCTTTCAGTTGGATTCCGACTATCCCAGTAAATGGTAAATTAAATTTTGACGGCTAACTTAGAGAAGCATCAAACTACTTTTTTCTCAATAAGAAGCATGAAGATATGGATAACCTTGATGTGAATTTCCTGAATTCTATCAGCATAGCCCATATGAGAAACTCGTACCTCCACATCGGCCATGGGCCCCAGTTTTCCTCCGTCTTTTCCAGTCAGTGCAACTGTCTTCATGCCTTTCTTTTTGGCGGCATCAAATGCATTTACGATGTTGGCTGAATTCCCGGATGTGCTCAAGCCAAGCAAGACATCACCCTCCTGGCCAACTCCCTCGACATAGCGCGAGAACACAAATTCATATCCGAAATCATTCGACACGCATGAAAGGTGTGATGGATCACTGATCGCTATCGCAGGAAGTGCTTTTCTGTTTTCCCTATACCGGCCTGTCAGCTCCTCAGCAAAATGCATGGCATCACAATGTGATCCGCCGTTTCCGCAAGAAAGAATTTTGTGGCCATTAAGGATCGCCTCTGCCATCAATTCAGCAACCTGTTCTATGCGCTCAATATTTTGATCATCGGACAGAAAGTTGTCCAACGTGGCTTGTGCTTCTTTTAGCTCCGCTGTAATCAGTTCCTTCATAACTTAGTCCTTATCGTCATCTTCGTCATCATCCTCTTCGTCATCTTCATCATCTCCGTCTTCATCCTCACCTCCATCTTCGAGCTTATCGTAAAGCTTAGCTTTCAATCTGACAATCTCGTCTTCCATGTCTTCAACACCTAATTTGATATTTCTGATGTGAACATTCTCAACAATGATCTCAATCAGCATTAAAACCGTGAGAAGAAAGAAGAAAAACATTATCCAGAATGGCTGACGATCCGCTCTGAATTTTTCACTGAACCAGGATCTGGTATCATCCATATTTAGCAACCCATCGATGGATAGGTAAATGAACCCTAAGGCGAATAGGATGTAGATCGGGTAAAAAATTCGCTTAAACTTCTTCATTTTGGACAGGATCGGGATTAACTGATCAATTTATTTAAAAATCAGAAAGATTGCATGTCGGTGAGTTTTTTATACAACCCGCCTTCTTTCATTAATGATTCGTGATTTCCTCGCTGAATGATCTCGCCTTCCTTGATTACGAGGATTTCATCCGCATTCTGGATGGTGCTTAGCCTATGGGCAATGACTAACGTGGTTCGGTTTTGCATCAAATTGTAGATCGCTTCTTGCACGAGCTTCTCTGACTCGGAATCCAGAGCTGATGTAGCTTCATCCAATATCAGGACGGGCGGATTCTTTAGCAAAGCACGTGCAATACTCAACCGCTGACGCTGACCACCTGATAACTTAGATCCCCGATCTCCAATGACTGTGTCGTATCTATCCTCTAGAGCGGTAATGAATTGGTGGGCATTGGCCGTTTTGGCGGCTGCAATGATTTCCTCCTCGGTTGCCTCCTGACCCAGCGTGATATTCTCTCTCACCGTGTCGTTGAACAAAATCGACTCCTGAGTAACGACACCCACAATTTCTCTAAGCGAATGAATATCGTACTCCTTTAGAGGCTTTGCATCCAATATGATCTCACCCTTATTTGGATCGTAAAACCTCGGGATAAGATCAGCGATTGTCGATTTTCCACCTCCTGATGGGCCAACTAGCGCCAGGACTTTCCCCTTTTCAAGATTGAAACTAATGTCTTTGAGCACTGCCTTTTCTTCATAGGCAAAGTCCACATTTCGGAACTCTAGCGATTCAGACAGTTCTGAAATCTTTTTATTTCCTCCCTTTATTTCATAATCCGAATCTATGATTTCAAAAACTCGTTCACCCGCCGCAATGCCTCTTTGGACATTACTGAAGGCTCCCGCAAAAGCCTTGGCCGGAGAAAGGAGTTGAGAGAAAATCAACAAAAACCCGAGAAAGACCTGGGGTTCCAGCTCGCCAGTAAAAATCAACTGGCTCCCCATGTAAATAATCACACAGGCGGTAGCAATCCCGAGTACCTCGGAAATCGGGGCGGCTAGATTTTGTCTCAATGCTAGTTTGAATATGTGTCGACGGTACTTCACCACTTCTCCGTAAAACCTCTGCATCATATGAAGTTCAGCAACGAAAGCCTTGATCACTCGCATCCCCGAAAGGGTTTCGTCCAGGACACTATTAATTCGTCCCACGGTTTCTTGAGATTTTCTGGCCCTCTTTTTCAATCGTCTCGCGAGATAGGAAATCAAACCACCAGCCACAGGCAGAACCATCAAAGAATACAGGGTCAGCTCTGTCGAAATGGTGAACAGCGCCACAAAGAGGCCGATCATCATCAAAGGATCTTTAACAAGCACCTTGAGCGTGTTGATCACTGTGTTTTCTACCTGTTGCAAATCCACAGTCCCTCTGGACAATAGGTCTCCGCGGTTTCGATTTGTGAAGTAGCTCAGGTCCAGTCGAGAAATGTGTTCGTAAAATTCTGTCCTCAGATTCGTAATGAGGTTCACCCTGAATTTTGCCAAAATCACCGTAGATAGATACCTGAAAGTATTGGACAATAGCACCGATATCATGAGCGCTACGATGACCGAAAGAATGGCTCCTGACTGCCCACTGGTCTCCACTTGCTCAGCCAGATAGAATTTCGAGTATTTCCCAAGATAGTCCAGAGAATAGGAGAATTCAGGCTCAGGAATCGGCTCGGTATTATTTAGGATAATTTCCAAAACCGGAATCAGCATGGCCAGATTCAGCACGCCGAAAATCACATAAAAGACGGTGAATAGGCCGTAAAGTGGTGCTGCCCAACCGAAAGGGCGCGCATAGGCTAGTATTCTGAAATATGTCTTCATTTAGAACAAATAGAATCGCTCGGGGAAGTTCCACCGAAATGACACGGCAAAAATAGACGAACGATCCTCCTCCGATTGCTCTCTGAGCATATAATCCAAGTCTACAAAAAGATTGGGCTTGAACTGATGAGACACCTTGGCGCTTAGAATGGCCAGGTTTTGGCGATTCCCCTGGAGCCAATCATTACCATATTCCTGAGGTCGGTTGTTATAGCTGGTGAAAATATTTCGCCCGTAATTCAGTCCGTTTTCATCGTTTCCAAATCCTGCAAATACACCGACCAATTGAACTCTCCATTTGTCATCGATCCAATAATCGGCCTTACCTAGGATTTCCCTAAAATTAGCTCCCAAAGGGTGAGCAAGGGGCATGTTGTAATGAGTGTAACTGGTGTAAAAATCCTCATGGGCATACGTATAAGGTCGTACTGCATTCATCTCCCCTTGAAGTTGAAGCCCTGTAATTCCGAAAGCATCAAAATACTTGGCTCCCAGTTGAAAGCCTTGTTTGTTTCCCCACCAGCCATTTCCGGCAAACACTTCTTTTACGATCATTTCGTCCACCACCAACTGACCATAAAGTGTCAGGCGATTCCATAAATGCCAGTTGAAATCCATCCCGATGATCACATTATCCGGGCTGCCATCCTGTTGCTCCAGCGCTCTGTAAAAAATGACCGGATTCAAATACTGCAGTTTCACACCGCCTCCGAGTGAGTCGGGTTCACCGAAAATGACCGATTCGAAGAAGCCAATGTTCAGGTTATCGGTAATTGCCAAATCTAAATGGTGCATGGTCATGAATTTTTGAGGGTACTCGGACGACCCGAGGTTACCGAATGCCCCGAAAGCTGCCTCCCCCACCATTTGCGCAAAGATGTTAGTGTACTTCAGTCGCCAAACCTCCGTCTCTATGCGCACATATGGATAACGATTACTAAAATCAGACAAGATCAATGACCGCTGACCATCTCCGATAAAATGGCGACCAAAACCCATCTGCACAGAGACATGATCTGTCACGCCGACATCCGCATACCCTTCAGCTCTGAAAAAGTCAGAACCACGTGCCCCGGTCAGCTTCCAGAATCCCTCATATGGAATCACTCCCAGGCTATCTCGGTATGAATTAACATAATCCGGGAAGAGCGTCTGATTCTCAGAGATCATGCTATAGATCGCGATCTTGTCATCGATCAATGCCCTTACTTCGATCCCACGATTGTTTTCATAGAGTGTGCCTTCCGACCTTGAATCCTGTCCTACACGAAAATGAAGTACCGGATTAATATGTAAGTCAAATCCCTCACTTTTGGTTGAGTACAAATCAGCAGGATATTCATAAAAACGACCTAGGCTCTTCTTGCTTTTGGTGCTGTCGCCTGACCACTCCCTGGAGTCACGTCTTAGGTAATCACTCAGAGCCCCGTCCTGATCGCCCAATAGCCTAATTCCACTTTGTCTGGAATAGGGTTTTATTTTAGTGAAAAAGGGGTTTTCAGACTTTGCAGCGTTCGCATCCAGAATCGAATATGCCGGATGATTCAATGGATAGTCCACACTTTGCCCATAGGACAGGGTAGCTAAGAGCATAGAAAGTATTAGCAGATTGAATTTCACCTTCTCAAATCTAGATGCAACCTATTGATTTACATAAAAATGTGTCTATCTTTGCGATCCTTTTTGGAAATCAAGCGTAAGAAAATGAAACAAGGAATACACCCGGAATATAAGGAAGTTGTTTTTCACGACACCTCAAGTGATTTTAAATTCATGACAAAATCCACCATGGGCTCTGAGGAGACGATCAAGTGGGAGGATGGAAACGAGTACCCCCTTATCAAAATCGAGGTGAGCTCTGCATCACACCCTTTCTACACAGGAAAGAAACTATTTGTGGATACTGCTGGTCGAGTGGAAAAATTCAACAGAAAGTACAAGAAGTAATTTCTCTTCCAAACGAAATCTTAAAGTCTTCGAAAATTCGGAGACTTTTTTGTTTTCAGGCCGTCCAAGTTCTAGTTCCGATTAATTTTACCCCATGCACTTGGAGTTTATCGAATTGCCCGGTTCATGGGAAAAAATGCTTCCCCTCACTTATACCCGCCCCGTTGCGGATTTAAGGGTCGGGATACTTCGAATGCATGAGAAATGGAGTAAGCATCTGGGCGCTTCTTCGCATTCATACAAAACTCAAGAATACTTAAAGCCAGTTTTCTCGGAAAGCGGCAAACCAGATTCCACGAGAATCAATTCCAACGTCCTACCCAATTCAGAGCTGGTTTCAGAAGTTGAAAAGCTCTCGTCTGGCCAAGCACTTTATAAGGATCAACTATTCCTCGCCTCCAGAGGAGAAGAAAACACACAGGTCAATTTTGAAGGGGAGATAAGTCTCGTGGAGTATCCGTGGGACATCTTTAGATTGACCAAACAGGAAATTGAACTTGATTACGATCTAATCACAGCGGGTCGTACCAGTGCTCCGATATCGGATCCTCACACTAAAATTTACGGAGATCGAATCTTCCTTGAAGAAGGAGCCGAAACGAAAGCAGCCATTCTCAACGCTGAAAAAGGCTCAATTTATCTCGGGAAAAACAGCCGAGTGGGCGAGGGGGCTGTGGTATCAGGTGCCTTTAGCTTGGGTGAAGAATCACAGGTCAGCATTGGGGCCAAGATCAGAGGTGAGACTTCCGTCGGTCCTCAATGTAAAGTTGGGGGAGAAATTTCCAACTCCGTATTTCACGGATTCTCCAACAAATCCCATGATGGATTTTTAGGGAACTCGGTGATCGGGGAGTGGTGCAACATCGGTGCTGACTCCAACAATTCCAACCTTAAAAACAACTATACCAACGTGAAGATGTGGGACTTTCAGTCTGGTCGATTCAAAGACACTGGACTTCAGTTCTGCGGATTAATCATGGGCGATCACTCCAAGTGTGGCATCAACACCATGTTCAATACCGGGACCACCGTTGGCGTGTCAGCCAACATCTTCGGAGCTGGCTTTCCAAGAACCATCATCCATTCGTTTGCATGGGGTGGATCAGGTGGATTCACCACCTATCAGGTTAAGAAGGCGTGTGAAACCGCGAACTTGGTTATGCAGCGGAGAGGGCTCCAACTTTCAGCTGAGGGAGCAGCGATCATGGAGCATATTTTCAATATCACGGCCGAAAACAGAATTTGGGATAAATGAGATTTCAGGACATTCCGGGTCAGGAAAAGCTCAAGCAAGCACTGACACAAGCGGTTGATCAAAACAAAATGGCTCACGCGCAGCTATTCGCCGGGCAGGACGGAGGAGCGGCTTTCCCGTTGGCACTTGCGTACTCTGCATACATTCTGTGCAGCAATAAATCCAATGGAGATGCCTGTGGTGAGTGCTCGAGCTGCTCTAAAATTTCAAAGGGGATTCATCCGGATGTCCATTATTTCTTCCCGAAAACAGGGAGTGAGAAAGATTATGACAAAAAGCTCCCGGAATTCTTAAAAGCATTTAGAGAATTTATTCAGGAGTCCCCATTTGGGCTTTTTTCAGACTTTGCTTCCAAAGGAGGTTTCGAAAACAAATCGCCCAATATAAGTAAGGAAGATAGCCGTCGACTGATCAAGGCCGTGAGCATGAAATCCGTTGAGGGAAATGCCAAGATCATTTTGGTATGGCTACCGGAGCACTTCCACGCTTCAGCGGCCAACGCCATTCTGAAGGTTTTAGAGGAGCCCCCTCCAAACACCGTTTATTTACTGGTGAGCAACGCATACGATGGGCTTTTGGCGACCATCAAATCTCGCGCACTCTTATTCATGGTTCCTCCCTTTTCTGATGTGGAAATAACTGAGCATTTAGTTCAGAATGGATTACAACAGGAACAAGCACAGCAAGTGGCCAGATTGGCACAGGGCAGTATCGGAGAAGCCAATCATCTAAAAATTGGTGATGATAGTCTGGCTTACGAGGAATTCAGAAAGTGGATGCTGGACTGCCTGGGAAATAAATTCTCCTCCCTAATGAGTAGAGCCGAGGTATTTGGGAAAAGTGGCAAACTGGCTCAACAAGCTTCCATTCACTATGCCCTCACCATCATCCGAGAAACGATGGTGATAGGTAATGCTGAATTAGCCACAAGAAGTGGGTCGGAAGGTCAGTTCATCACCAAATTCAACCAATTCCTGCCATCAGCTGCCAAAGGAAAGATGTACAAAGAGTTGAATGATGCGTTGTATCATTTAGAGCGTAATGCAAATGCCAAAATGGTGCATTTTCATTTATCTTCAAGGTTCAGCCAACTACTCGTCAAATGAAAACCATACGAATAGCCACGCGAAAAAGCAAGCTTGCACTCTGGCAGGCTGAGTGGGTCAAATCCAAACTTGAAGAATCCGGCCTTTCGGCTGAGCTAGTTACGATTGAAACAAAAGGTGATAAAATTCTTGATCGCACCATTTCTAAAATAGGGAGCAAAGGTGTTTTTACCGAAGAGCTGGAGGAGATGTTGGCCACTGGAGAAGTGGATATCGCTGTTCACAGTGCTAAAGACCTTTCCTCTACAATGCCAGAAGGTTTCGAAATCATTTCAGTCGGGGAGCGCTCTTCCGTCAACGACGTACTTATCTCAAACGAAGAAATCGACCTGGCCGCTCCGCTAAAGGTGGGCACGGCCAGTACCCGGCGAGTGGCTCAGTTAGCCAAATTCTATCCAAATTTTGAGACGGTTCCGATCCGGGGAAACCTTCAGACGCGAATTGAAAAAATGGAATCAGGCGAGTGTCAAGCCATCGTTTTGGCCAAGGCAGGTGTGGAGCGAATGGGATATGAAAATCTAATCAAGCATGAGTTTTCAATTAATCAGCTCACGCCGGCTGCCGGGCAAGGAAGTATCGCCATTGAAACATTTGAAACCATACACCCAACGATCAGGAAACTGATCAAAGCAGCCACAAATGACACAATCGCTTTTCAGAATATTCAATGCGAGCGATCATTCCTGAAGACCATGGAAGGTGGGTGCTCGATCCCCGTTTTCGCTCATTGCACTAAAGATCAGGAGGTACATCGCTTGCATGGTGGTATTCTTTCATTGGATGGAACTCAGTGCATTGAATCCAAGGGTTCAGATGAAGACCCAGTCGTTTTGGGCAAGAAAATAGCAGCGAGAGTTCTGGAAGAAGGTGGTGACAAAATCCTCAAGGAAATCAAATCTCAATTGGATTACCTTTGACGCCCAATTCGAAAAACAAAACCATGAAAAATATAGTATTAGCACTTGTAGCAGTCGTATTTCTTTCGGCTTGCGGAGGTGGAGATAAGGATAAACTGGTCAAAATCAAAACCAGTAAAGGAGACATGACGGTGCTTCTGTATGACGAAACTCCGCTCCATAAAGCAAACTTTCTGGAGCTTGCAGAATCGGGAAAATATGACAGCACGATTTTTCATCGAGTCATTGATAATTTCATGATTCAGGGCGGGGATATTTATAAGAATAGTGGCGAACAAGAGCCAGCTTCTGAGCGCATTCCAGCAGAAATTCAAACCAAATACCTACACACAAAAGGTGCCTTGGCGGCCGCTCGCCAGCCTGACCAGTCGAATCCGGAAAAGCAATCATCATCCTGCCAATTTTACATTGTGGATGGTCAAAGTTGGGAAGACATGTCCGTCGATTTGGTCACTCTGTACTCCAAGTTTGAAACCATGCTGAGAGACACAGTAAATTACCCACACCTCTTTCAGAAATTCATTGAATTTAGACAAGCCAACGATCAATCGGGGTATCAGAAGTGGGTGGTTTCTCAGAGAGACGTTATTGAAGATACGTTTGACATTGATTTGTTCAAGGAGCCAAGGACTATGGACAATGAGGCATATGAAAGTGCCGGTGGTGGATACGCTCCGTTGGATGGTGAGTACACCGTTTTCGGCAGAGTAGTGGAAGGCCTGGAGGTTATAGACCAAATCGCGGCTGTAAAAACGACTCAGTTGAGTCAATTTGAAAGGGATGTCCCCGTGGAACCAATCCATATTTCTATGGAAGTTATTTCAATGTCTAAGTCTGACATCACCGAAAAATACGGTTACGAATACCCTCAACAAGAAAAGTAAATGAGAGCTTTTGTTTCGCTTTTGCTGTGCGCACTGACCCTGACAGTTTTGGGTCAGAAGCCATCGAAAAAAGACAAATTGGTAAAAATCAGCACGCCTCATGGTGAAATGGTGGTGGTTCTTTATGACCAAACACCATTACATAAGGCCAATTTCCTGGAACTTGCCGAATCGGGTCGATACGACAGCACCATTTTTCATCGAATCATTGAAAAATTCATGATTCAAGGAGGGGACATTTTCAGAAAGCCAAATGAAAAAAAAGGTGCTGACGATGACCGTCTTCCTGCTGAGATCATGGAAGGACTTTTTCATCGAAAAGGTGAGCTTGCAGCGGCTCGAACAAACAACCCCGAGAAGAAATCATCGAGTTGTCAGTTCTACATTGTGCAAGGAAAAGTGTACTCCAGAGAAGAGCTGGAAATCGATCAAAACAAACTCAATAGGGTCTTTGCTGAGTTGATGCAGGCTGGCAAAATTGACAGCATTCGGTCGGTGCTGATGGAAATGCAAGAGGAGAAGCGTTTTGACGAAATGAATGATTTCATCACCAGCTGTGCCCCACACCTTGAGGAGATTTCCGGGGAGTCACTGAAAAAAGAAAACGGAATGACAGAGGAACAAATCGAAGCTTACTCTACCGTTGGAGGAGCACCACACCTGGATGGTGAGTACACAGTTTTTGGTAGAGTGATATCAGGGGTCGGTGTTATTGACAGCATAGCCGAGGTGGAGACCGGTCGTGGAGATGTGCCGAAAGAGCCAATATATATGACCATGGAGGTGATGGAAATGAAAAAGAAGAAGATCACCAAGCTATACGGATATAAGTACGAATAATGAGGGTTCTAGTCACAGGTGCAAATGGTCTTTTGGGTCAGAAACTGGTAGATCTACTTGCGGCTAACCCCAACGCGGAAACGCATGCAACCGGTCGAGGGGCCAATCGAAACCTCCCCGGAAATTACGAATATCATCAGGTCGACTTAACTGAAGAAGGGGCTCTTCATAATCTCTTTCAACAAGAAATACCGGATGCCGTAATTCACACAGCTGCCATGACCAACGTGGACGCTTGCGAAACTGATAAAGAAGAATGTTGGCTGCAGAATGTAACGGTTGTAGAAGCCATCGTCCGAGCATGTGAGAATTTTGGCGTGTCCATGACACACCTTTCCACCGATTTCATTTTTGATGGCGTGACCGGACCGTACCATGAAGAGTCCAAACCAAATCCTCTTAGTGAATACGGTCGCTCAAAACTTGAAGCAGAAAGGGTTATTCAGAGTTCCTCCATCAGATCATCCATCGCTAGAACTGTTCTCGTATATGGTCAAGTTCATGACATGAGCCGATCCAACATTGTGCTGTGGGTCAAAAAATCTCTCGAAGAAGGCAAGACCATCAATGTAATCACCGACCAATGGCGCATGCCCACGCTAGCCGAAGATCTGGCACAGGGATGCTGGCTCATGACCGAGCAAAAAGCACAGGGTGTTTTTAATATTTCGGGGGCTGACCTGTTAAATCCTTATGAAATGGCTGTTCAGGTAGCTGAGGTTTTTGATTTGGATGATTCGCTGATCACACCCGTGGATGGATCGCTTTTCACACAACCTGCCGCTCGTCCGCCCAGAACAGAGTTGATCCTTGACAAATCGAAGAACAATCTAGGTTACGAACCACACTCGTTCAGAGAAGGGCTCGAAATTTTAAAATCTCAAATCTCATGATGCCAGAATCCAGTCTAGCCAAACTACGAATCTGGGGCTACCTGGAAGGTATTTCCTTGATAGCGCTGGTTTTTGTGGCCATGCCGCTGAAGTATTATTGGGACACTCCGGAAGCAGTCAAGTTTGTCGGTCTGGCACATGGCGCGTTCTTTATTTTCTACTGCATTTGGCTCTTGGTTGTATCGCTCAAGCTAAAATGGCCCATTCAAAATGCAGTTTGGAGTTTTCTAGCCGCATTCGTACCGGGAGGTACCATTGTGGCAGACAGAAAGATTTTCCGTAATTATCTAGACAAATGAATGTCTCGGAGATAAAGGCCAAAATTGAAGATGAAATTGGGAAAACTGAAAAGCTGATCCGAGAATACAAAGACATGTCTCAGCCGGTTTCTCCTGAGAATGCCATTGGTAGAATTTCCAGAATGGACGCCATCAATAATAAAAGTATCACCGAATCTGCTTTAAGACAGGCCGAGAGTAAGCTGGTCAAACTCAATCAAGCCCTTGAAAAAGTCGGCACCAAAGATTTCGGCATTTGCGTTAAATGCAAGCAGCCAATTCCTATCGGTCGGATTCTTCTGAGGCCGGAATCCAGCAAGTGCGTGAACTGCGCTCACTAGTTTCAGCTCGTTTGTTTTACTTTTGTCATCCCCTTCCTTACCGGAAGTCCTGAGCAACATTCTCCCAAAGACTCAAAGGACTAAAACATGGATTTGAATACCACTTTTCAGAAGACCAAGGATGTACTTGGAAAACCTTACAATGATCTCGAATTCTTACTCGAGGCTTTGCGCAAAGCGCTGATTGAAAATGGAGAAGACGACATTGCAGCGAGCATACCGCTTGTCAATGACCCTGACTCCATCGAAAAGCAAGAAATCACTCCTAAGCTGCTTCAGCTTTATTCTCTGCTTTTTCAGCTGGTCAATCTTTGTGAAATTAATGGAGCAGTCCAGAACCGTCGGCAAAGAGAAGATCAGGCACTGGACTCTGTAAATGGACTGTGGGCAAGTCAAATCGGGAAGCTAAAAGAACAAGGCCTCTCTGACGAAGAAATTGTGACTTCCCTTTCGGAGATTAACCTCGAACCCGTGCTGACTGCTCACCCAACTGAAGCAAAAAGAGCGACCGTTCTGGAGCATTATCGTGAATTGTATCTATTGATGGTTCAGCGCGAAAACCAGATGTACAATCAGCACGAAGTAGCTAATCTCAGACACAACATCAAACAGTCGCTTTACAGGCTGTGGAAGACAGGTGAGATTTATTTGGAAAAGCCCCGGGTGCAAGACGAGCTCCGAAACATTCTTCATTACCTGGTCAATGTTTTCCCCGTGGTATTGCCCATCATTAATCGACGGCTGCTACAAGCAGCCGAGTTTCATGGCATCTCCAAGGAAAGAATAAGCAGCACACTGTCATTCCCTAAAATCACTTTTGGTGATTGGGTAGGTGGCGATCGGGACGGCCACCCATTGGTCACCGCGGAGGTCACGCAAGAAACATTGCTTCAATTACGCCTGAATGCATTTGTCGTTATCAAGCGAAAAATGAATTTGCTCCTTCAGCGAGTCAGTTATGCCTGTGAACTGGACGAGCTTCCCCAAGCGGCTCAGGATCGGATCTCAGAAATGGTGGAAGAACTCGGGCCAAAAGGGCCTGAACATTTGAACCGAAACAAAGGTGAGGCCTTCCGGCAGTTCGTCAACCTGATGATCGGGAAGCTTCCGGTGGACATGATGCGCGGACATGCCACCCAGCTGGCGGATATTCAAGGAGCGTATGTTCATTCCTCTCAAATGATCAGCGATCTGAAGCTCTTGCAACAGGCGTTGCTGGAGTACGGAGCAAAATCCACCGCCTATGACAATGTGGTCAATGCCATAGTGGTAGTTCAATCTTTTGGCTTTCACCTGGCGGCTGTTGACATCCGACAAAACAGCGACTTTCACGACAAGGCCATCGAGCAATTGTTGGAAGCCAGTGGAGCCAAGGAGACCAACTTTGCTGAATGGAGTGAAGAAAAACGATTGGCATTCTTGAATGCAGAATTAGCCTCAAACCGGCCTTTTGTTACTCCGAAAACGCCACTAGGTCCAAATGCCCAAACCGTAATGGACTGCTTGAGAACAGTAGAAAAACACACGGCTCGCTACGGCACCAATTGCATCGGCTCGTTCATTGTGAGCATGACTCGATCGCTTTCCGATTTGCTCGTGGTTTATGTTCTTTCCAGAGAAGCCGGCCTGACCGAGATGACTGAAAATGGAGCCGTTTGCAAGATTCCGGTCGTCCCTCTGTTGGAAACTATTGATGACCTGGAGGCCGGACCGGATATCCTCAGAGATTTCCTGAATCACGAGTTTACCAGACGCTCTTTGGTCTACCTGAAGGAAAAAAACCAGGCAGATCATTTGCGTCAGCAAGTGATGGTGGGATACAGCGATAGCAACAAAGATGGCGGCATCATGGCCAGCCAATGGAACTTGTACAAGGCGCAGTACAAACTGAGCGAAGTGACCGATGAAATGGATGTCAAAGTCACATTCTTTCATGGCAAAGGAGGATCGATCAGTCGCGGTTCTGGCCCGACGCATTACTTCGTGGACGCGCTTCCTTACGGTGCGTTGCAAGGATCCATCCGGCTTACTGAACAGGGTGAAACCATCGCCCAGAAATATGCGAATAAGGTGAACGCTGCTTACAATCTCGAGCTTCTGGCTGCCAGTGCCTTGAGAAAAACGGCCGCTGACAAATCAGGGAAAAGAACCTACCACCCCAATGCCGAGATCATTGAGAAATTGGCGAATGCCTCCAAAAGAAACTATGAGGCCATGATGAACGAGGAGGGCTTTATACCATTCTTTCGACAAGCAACACCGATTGACGCGATTGAAACCAGCAAGATCGGATCACGCCCGGCGAAACGAACCGGAGCAAGTACCGTACAAGACTTGAGAGCTATCCCCTGGGTGTTTTCATGGAGCCAGGCTCGCTACAACATGACCAGCTGGTTTGGCGTGGGCAGTGCTTTTGAGGAGCTCATGAACGTGTCCCCGGGAGAATACCAGAAAATCAAAGAGTCGCTGCGTAGCGATCCCTTCTTGCGATACGTGATCACTAATGTCGACACAAGTATTGGTTCGGCAGATGAAGATTTAATGAAGGCATATGCCGGCCTGGTGACGGACGAAGCAAATCGCGAGAAATTCCTGAACATCTACCTGAATGAGCTCCATCTCACCAAGAAACACTTGTCTGATTTGATAGGTAGAAGCATTGAGGAGCGTAGGAAAAACCATTTTTATTCTACCCAGCTAAGAGCCGCGCTGATGAAGCCCCTTCACCTGAAGCAAATTGAGTTGCTGAAAAAGTGGAGACGAGAGAAAGAAGAAGGAGCCAAAGAAGCGGATAAAACGCAGATCGAAATCATGCTCACCATGAACGCCATAGCCGGGGCAATGAGGAGTACGGGGTAAAAATTTGCAAGTGACCCTGATAAACCGTCAAGATTAATTAAATTGAAGTATTGACAACAAGCCGCTCGGTTAGACATTCAAATTAGATACAGACTAGACAGAAATTGAAAATTAGCTTTCATTTCAAGCCTTTAACTAAGCTCCTGTTATTGATTGCGTTATTTGCTCAGCTTAATGGATGCATTACAACGAGACACACTTTCAAGGGTGGACAAAAGGTCCCAATTCATGAAAATGGGACGCTCATAGTACTTCCCATCAAAGGAAATCTTGAAAAAGACATGTCTGGAGTCTATAGAAAGCTGACAGATGACCTGACTACTGAATGTCAACGGGCTTATTCTATTTGGGAGTTGGATTATGACCTTCGTGTTTCAGGTATCGACCCTGAAAAAATCATTCAGCTCGATTCTACAGAGTTAATAAAACTACAAAAATGGAATAAGAATTTTCACCTCATAGAGTTTGAAAACATCAACAACACCAAAGTTGGGCACCAGGGTAGATCGAAAATTGATTTAAGATATCCTACAGAAACCTTACCTCCTGTGAGACGGACTATATGGGTAACTACAGTTTACGACTCTGAACCATCGTATTATTGGCAATTCCAAACTTATGTGGATGCCGGTGGTATCGAAAAAAAAGGAAGGGGTTACAACCCTTATAAAACAGCCTATTTCATTGGATTAAAGAAGTCCATCAAGTATTTTAAAAAAGGGCTTTACACAAAGTGTAATTAGCTGGAATCTCAACCAATGTTTACACCTCTCTTGTTATCGGCCGGGTCAGACACGTAGGCCCGCCTCCTCCTTTGACACTGATTTCCTGACCTTCGTATGCTAGCACCGTACAGCCGGCTGCTTCCATTCTTTGTTTGGTGACAGGGTTTCCTTTGACCATCAGGCATTTTCTGGGAGCTATGGCCAGCACATTGCAGCCCATGGATTCGAATTCCTGATCAGGTACTTCTACCAGCTCAAATCCTCGATCCAATAGTTGATTTCGGAATTTGATCGGCATCAGCGGTGAGTAAACGACTGCCAGATTGTGATCCACCGGGCTTAGAACACTCATCAGGTGAAACACATCCGACGGCCCTTGGTAGTGCGGCATTTCTGCAACTATGACTTCAACCCCAAGTGGTTTTACCAAGGCTTTCAACTGCTCAATACCGGATTCATTCGTTCGGTAGGTATGACCAACCGCCAGCGTTTTTTCATCGAGCCAGGCGACATCCCCACCTTCGAGTGTTCCCGGCGCTTCTAGGGCGCCCAGAATTTTAATGCCTTGCTCTTCGAAAGCCAATCGTTCCTGTTCCGGCTCGTTGACTCGTCCGCCTTTTCCCATTCGGCAAATGATCATACCCCCATCTGTCGCAATCGCCGCATCCCGACAGTAAATCGAGTCCATGGTAACCGTTTCGGAGAGAGGCAAATAATGAACCTGAGCTCCTTCCGATATCAACAACTCCTCGAAGCGATCATATTCTTTCAGTGCAAGGTCATAATCAGGCTGACCGAGGTAATTGAGCTCTTGCCATTGATCAGCCATAATTTCATCACTGCGAAACGCATCTGAAACCCTTTTAATAAAAACTGATGTAAGTCTTCCGTATTCTGAGTGACTGGTGTTGCTCATTTGTTTCTTGATTTAATAAAGACGTAGAAAGGGACGCCAAGCATCAACAAAATAAATCCGGAAAAAACAGATTCCTGCCCTGATCCGATAAATGCCCAAATCGTAAATAGAAAGGCCACCGAGGAGATGGCGATTTTGTAAACCATCCGTTTTTGCTTTCGTTTTTCAGCCAGAAAAATACCGTATGCGGCTACCGAAAACGCATAGGGCACCAAAACCAGAAAAGTCGAGAGCAGGATTAAATAACTGAAGGTCTCGATTAGCCCTTTGGTGTAATTCATGATCATCATGATAGCTACCAAGACAGAAGAAATCGTCAGCCCAATGGCTGGAACTCCTTTTCCGTTTTTACGCCCAAAAATTCCAGGGAAAAGCTTGTCGGCCGCTGCTGATGCCGGAATTTGTCCCTGAATCAGAATCCATCCGTTTAATGCCCCCAAGGTTGAAACCACAGCTCCAAAGGCTACCAATTTCCCGCCAAAAGTGCCCCACATGATCTCGGCCGCAGCGGCATAAGGAAACGGAGACGACTTCAGTTCGACTGCCGGAATCATTCCCATGATTGCAACTGACCCAATCATGTAAACCAGAAAGGCAATCCCCAGCCCAAAATAGGTGGCGCGTGGAATGGTGCGATCCGGGTTCTCGACTTCCGATGCAGGAATGGTGGCACATTCTATCCCCATAAAGGAAAAGAAAGCAAAAGCAGCAGCCGCGGTGATCGCTGAGAAATCGGAATTTCCCGAAATATTCAGCGGGCTGAAATTGGAAGCCTCCATGTAAAATAGCCCGACGATTCCGACCAGCACCAATGGCGCGATTTTCAACACTGAGGTGACCAATTGAAAAACCCCTGCCTCGCGGATTCCCCGGGTATTCAAATAGGTAATCGTCCAAAGAATGATCAATCCTAGGATGACCGCCACCACCGGGTCATTGTTTAAAACCGGGAAGAAATAACCCAGATAGCCAACCAGTGCAATCGTGATGGCGGCATTCGTGCACCAGACACTGATCCAGTAACCCCATGCGACCAAAAATCCAGCGAACTCTCCCAAGCCCTTCCTGGCAAAAGTATAAGGCCCACCACTTATACCGGACATAGACTTACTCAGCTGACTGAAAACAAAAGAAAGTGCCAAAGCGCCAAGACCCGCGAGCACCCAACCGAAAAGGCTGATTGGGCCATGAACAGCAAGCGCAGATGGAGCCAGAAACACCCCTGATCCTATCATGCTTCCAACCACCAGCGCGGTGGCCATCCAAAATCCTAAGGGTGCTTTTTTATTCGTCACGGGTGAATTAAATCAACCGTAATGGTACTGGAATTTCAGGAATTACACATTGACTGATTTGCTCAGCGGCAATTCCCTCACCCTTGCTCCAGTTAGTTTGGATACGGCATTGGCCAGCGCTGGAAAAATGACCGGGTAGCTGGGCTCACCAAGTCCCTGTGGAGGATCAGAGCTTTCCACCAAGTACACATCCACCGGAGGTGAATCCGGCATTCGAAGCTTTCTATACGTATCGAAATTTCGTTGGACGGGTTTCCCGTTCTTGATTTCCAATCCCTCGTAAAGTGCAGCACTGATCCCGTCAGTAATTCCACCCTGCACCTGCTTGTACGCTCCAGCCGGGTTAATGATACGTCCTGCATCGGCGACTGCCCAAACGTTATAGATTTTGAGTTTGCCGTCCTGCATGCCCACTTCCACGATTTCAGCCACATACGTCCCGAAAACCATTTGCCCGGCAAAACCCAAGGCTCGGTCTGACTTATTGAAACTATCCCAACCCGATCGCTCACGCACTAGGTTGATCACATTTTTTAGCTTGCCAGTGCTATATGTCGGGCCACCGTGATTGTCGTATTTGACTTCCTTATCCCCATCTCCGAGAATCTCAAGCTGAAAGTCAATCGGATCCCTGCCGGCTGCTGTTGCCAGCTCATCCAAAAAGCTTTGGTAGGCGAATGTGGTGGCGTTTACTCCGGGTGTTCTGAGCGCGCCCACGGGCACATGGCTATTCACTTTGAAATAAGTGACTCGCAGGTTGGGAATCAATCTCGCCGGCTGTTGATCCTCGAAAACCTCCGATGCGTGGTGTTCGTCTTCCGGCTCTTGTCGGTACGCGTATCGGCTTGTGGAAGAGACGTTGATTTCCAATGAATCTAGTTTTCCATTCTTCAGCGCTCCGGTGAATTTATACGCTCCAGCTGGTCGGTAGTAGTCACCCAGAAAGTCGTTCTCCCGATCCCAAACAAGTTTCACAGGGCGCTTTATTTTTTGGGAAATCATTACGGCCTCATTGGAATAATCATTGAGCAATCTCCTTCCAAATCCCCCACCGATTCTCGTGAAATCAACGGTTATGTTTTCCCTTGGAATTCCTGTTAACTCACTGGCGTAGTAGTTGGCTGCACCCGGAGTTTGTGTAGAGCCTGTCAGGTGAATTTTGTCCTCCCTTACGTCAGCAATGAAGTTCATCGGCTCCATCTGCGCGTGACTTAAAAATGGAACCTGAAATGTTCCTTCTATGACTTGATCGGCACTTGCAACCGCCTGATCAGGATTCCCATCTATGCGAATTTCCTTGCCTTTTTTGGCAATGCCCTCACGAAATTGCGAGTAAAGCTCATCCGTAGACTCCACGTAGTTTTCAGGATTTTTCCATTTAACTTCCACAAGCTTTTTAGCCTTAAAAGCCGTCCAGATGTTTTCGGCCACCACCGCCACACCGTCCTGCAGCCAAAGTGGATTGTCATGCCCATCAATCTTAAAAACATCCAGAACGCCCTTCTGTTCAAGGGCCTTGGCGCCATCAAAATTCACCACCTTGGCACCAAAAACTTCCGGCTTCACTACGGTGGCGTACACCATCCCTTCCACCTCCTGATCGATCCCGAAAAGTGGTTGGCCGGTCACTATTTTTTCCAAATCTACTTCCTTGGTGGATTTGCCGATGAGCTTGAAATCCTTAGGATCCTTCAGCGGCACTTCTTCCTTCAACTCTAATTTGGCAGCCTCCAGGGCCACCTGGCCATAATGGACTTTATTTTTTCCATTAATGATGAAACCATCTTCGGTTTTGCAATCCTCTTCCTTTACTTGCCATTGCTTGGCAGCCGCTCTTACCAGCACATCTCGGGCTATGGCCCCAGCCTGACGCAGCGTTTCGTAATTCGTTCTTACTGAATTGCTGCCTCCTGCATACTGAGCCCCGAAAACATTGTCGTATTTGGCCGTCTCGACGGTCACTTTCTCCCAAGGCATGTCCAGTTCCTCGGCGAGGATCATCGGAAGTGAAGTTTTCACACCCTGACCGATTTCCGGGTTTTTGCCAAGTATGGTCACCGTACCATCTCCATTCACCCGGATGTAGGCATTGATTTCCTGCTCAAAATCCGGCCAGTCAGGCTCGGACTTGCAACTGTATAGATTTAATCCGATCAGCAGTCCGCCTCCTGCGGCTCCTGATATTTTGAGGAAATCTCGTCGGGTTGTTTTCATGCCGCTCATACTCGTCCTCCTTCCTCGGCGACTTTTTGAATCGCCTTTTTAATTTGAGGATACGTTCCGCACTTGCAGATATTTCCCGCCATAGCTACATCAATTTCTGATTCGGATGGATTGGAATTTTTTCTGAGTAAAGCTGTCGCAGACATGATCTGCCCGGACTGACAATAGCCGCATTGTGGCACATCAAATTCCATCCAGGCTTCCTGTACGGCATTCAGCCGGCCCTCACCCAACGATTCGATGGTTTCTATTTCCTTGTCGACTGCACGTGAGACGGGAATCGAACAAGAGCGAACTGCATCACCATCCACATGAACGGTGCATGCGCCGCATTGTGCGATTCCACATCCGAATTTCGTGCCTTTGAGATTGAGTTCATCTCGGAGGACCCACAGGAGTGGCATGTCCTCGTCTACATCAACTTCCCGCTTGGAGCCGTTGACGTTTAAGTTGTATTGAGCCATAGAGAAGGTAGGTTAAAGGTTTTTTAAACTTCCCTTTGCCAATTGGGTTTATTAATGACTTGTTAATATCGAATCTGCCCATTTGTCACCCTTCCCCACAAAGGCACGATAAGTGACATTCCGGCCGCATGGCAAAAGAAAAAAAGACCGTTACCTTCAGGTGGGCACTCAAGAACATCATCTGGCCGAGACGAAAAACCCTTTTTATTGGACTGGCGCTGATTGTCGTTACCCGTCCGGCCGGATTGGTACTTCCATGGTCAACCAAGTATCTTCTTGACGATGTGGTCGGCAATGGCGATCTGGATTTGCTGAAATGGCTCATGATGGCGATCGTCGGGGCTCTGGCGATCCAAGCCATCGGAGGTTTCCTGCTCACCAGAATTCTCAGCGTGGAAGCGCAATATCTCATCTCCGAGCTTAGGGTGAAAGTCCAAAAGAAAGTCCTTTCCCTGCCCATCAGCTATTTTGACAATGCCAAGTCAGGGTCACTGGTTTCCAGAATCATGACCGACGTGGAAGGTGTGAGAAACTTGGTGGGAACAGGTCTGGTGCAGTTAGTTGGCGGCACGCTCACCTCCATTATATCAATTTTCTTCCTGATCAAAATGAATGCGACCATGACGGCTTTTACCCTGGTGCCGATTGGAATTTTTGCGTTTGTTGCTTTGAAAGCTTTTGGGAGAATTCGCCCGATTTTTCGGGAAAGAGGAAAGCTGAATGCCGAGGTGACCGGTCGCCTGACCGAGACATTAAACGGCGTTCGCGTCATCAAAGGGTTCAATGCCGAAGAATCTGAAAACCGGACGTTTGAAGATGGCGCCAGAAGATTGTACCAAAACGTGAAGTCCAGCCTAACAGCCACGGCTTTCGTGACAAGCATGGGCACCTTCCTGATTGGTTTGGCAAGTACAGGCGTGCTCGGTCTGGGCGTTTACAACATCATCCAAGGGGAAATGACGACTGGGGAATTGTTATCATTTATTTCCTTCCTTGGTTTCATGATCGCGCCTATCGTGCAGATGAGCAATATCGGCAGTCAATTAACCGAAGCTTTTGCAGGGTTGGATCGAACAGAAGAAATCATGCAGATGGATCCGGAGGACTTGGAGGATGACCGACCGGTTGTTTTGGAAAAACTCCATGGAGAGATCAAGTTTGAAAACGTGACCTTCAGTTACGAAGAGGACAAGCCTGTGCTCCATGACATCAGCTTTGACGCGCCTCAGGGAAGCGTGATTGCTTTGGTGGGAAGTTCGGGCTCTGGTAAATCCACGATTGCCGGACTGGCTGCCACTTTCCTGACACCTCAGGAAGGCAAGGTGACCATTGATGGACAGGATTTGTCTAAGGTCAACTTGTCCAGTTACCGGAAACATTTGGGGGTGGTACTCCAAGATGATTTCCTGTTCGAGGGGACGATCCGGGAAAATATCCTTTTCCCAAGACCTGATGCTACAGAGTCGGAACTACTCGAGGCTGTGAAAGGCGCTTATGTCAATGAATTCACAGATAGGTTTGAAGAGGGTCTTGACACGGTGATTGGAGAACGTGGGGTGAAATTATCTGGCGGACAGAAGCAGCGAATCTCTATCGCCCGAGCCTTGTTGGCGAACCCGAAGGTTATTATTTTGGATGAAGCAACTTCTAATCTGGACACGGAAAGTGAGATGTTCATCCAGAAGTCGCTGGACATTTTGATGAAGAACCGAACCACCTTCGTGATTGCCCACAGATTGAGCACGATCCGCCAAGCAAATCAAATTTTAGTCATCGAGGACGGCAAGATCGCCGAGCGCGGTACGCACGATGAACTGATTGCGAAAGAAGGTAGGTACTACGAGTTGTATACGTATCAGAGTAGGATATAAATTGCCTTTATGAGATCCCAGCACAAGGCTGGGAATAGCAAAGGGGGAGCCTTTAAGATTGCCGGATTTATTCCGGCATCTCATAAGGCAGCAGTCAAATCACAACCGCCACCCCTCACGATAATTCCTCGTCACCCATTCGTTGGCTTTATCGTAGTTGGTGATTTTCATGGCATCTCCGTCCCAGTAGAGCGTGCGTCGACCGGGATAATTCCATGGTGCCCATGACGTTTCGGTCTTGCCTTCTTGCAATTCTTTGTACTGATAGGCTTTGATCGCCAGATTACCCATTAGCACGGCCTCAGTCAGCGGTCCGGCATATTCGGGAATCGGTGAAGAGGTTTTCTTCCCTTCCAGACAGCCATTCACAAAACTCAACGCATGGCCATTTTCTTCAGCTTCCCTCGGAATTGACGGTTCGGGTGCTTTGAACATGTCATTCATTTCCAACGGAAGCAATCTTGGATTTCGAGAGTAAGTCCCAACAACCAAAATGCCCCTGGTGCCATAAAATGCTGTGCCACCACTTCCATCGCCGAGCATTTCCCCGTCAGGTAATTCAGATGGCAAGTCGGGCATGATACCCCCATCAAACCAATTCAGTGCCACCTCACCATGATTTTTCGATTTGAATTTGAGTCGCACCGCTGAGGAAGGCGGGCAAACTTCCGGATAATTTGCTTCCACAAAATCTCCTTTCCAGACGGTGGTACAGCTGGCTTCAGCTTCAGTTGGGTGGCCTAGCTCCAATGCGTAAAAAGGTGTCTCCATGATGTGACAACCCATGTCGCCAAGCGCGCCGGTTCCGAAATCCCAGAAACCCCGCCATTTGAATGGCAGGTAAGCAGCATTGTAATCCCTCGTGGCAGCTGGTCCAAGCCACAAGTCCCAATCAAGTGTTTTTGGAATCGGTTGCTTTTCGGTGATTCGTCTAAGCCCTTGCGGCCAAACAGGCCGGTTCGTCCAGCAGTCCACCTTGGTCACTTTCCCGATCACGCCAGCATCAATCCATTCTTTGGTTTGGCGTATGCCTTCACCGGATGCGCCCTGATTTCCCATCTGGGTTACTATGCCATTTTCTCGAGCGGTCTTGGCCATCAATCTGGCCTCCGCGATGTTGTGCGTCAATGGTTTCTCCACATATGCATGCTTTTTTGCCCGCATGAAAGGAAGGGAAATCACGGCATGTGTGTGATCGGGAGTTGCACAAGTGATGGCATCAATGTCATCAAGGTGCTTGTCATAAACTTCCCGGAAGTCAGCATAGGTTTTTGCCTTTGGGAAATTCTTGAAGGTGTCTGCCGCTCGGTTTTTGTCTACATCACAGAGTGCTACGAATTTTACTTTGCCTGTTCGGTGTAGCTCGTTACAAACACCCGATCCTCTTCCGCCCACTCCGATTCCCGCTACATAAAGCGTGTCACTTGGAGCTCGATGCACGCCTCCTAAAACAAAACTTGGGACAATGGTAAATGCCGCTGCTGAGGCTCCTGTTTTTTGTAAAAATTCTCTCCTTTTCATGACGTCAGTTTTTTCAATCGATTAGTTCAAACGCTTAATTTTTATGTTTCGGAACGAGGCACTGTGGCCGTATTCCTGCAACCCTATCCTACCTGTAAGATTCCTTCCAAGGGCATCCCAATGAGCATAGGCCGAGTTAGCTAAAAGACTATCCCATTCCTGACCTCTGACTGGAAAAGTCGATGTGATTTTGCCATTCAGATCAATCATGCCCTGATTGTTTTCAAAGTCTATCTTGACGCGAGTCGTATTCCATTTGTTGGTACCGGCGTAGACATCCTCGGTCGCTTCTACCAGGTTAAAAACCGATCCGGCCTTTTGAATCATGGGTCGATCAGGGTAATTACTGTTATCCAACAATTGAGCTTCCACACCCGTCAGGAACGGTTCTGCGTGCTCAGGGCTTTCCTGAATGCCCCAGAAAATGCCCGTATTACCCGCCGAATCTACCTTCCAATCCACCGTCAACAGAAAGCTGGAAAATATCTCGTTTGTTACAAGTGACCTGGTACTAGGATTCTCTGATTTCAATTCTAGAATTCCGTCCTGAATGGACCAGTTCTCAAACTCACCTATTGGTTGATTGTATTCATGCCATTGATCCAATGAAGTGCCATCAAAGAGAACAATCCAGTCATTGACAACAGGCTCAGCCTCCGCTTTCTCGCTCTGCGTTTTCGGTGAAGAGCAAGCGATTAATCCGATGAAGAGTGAAAAAACCAAGTGTTTCACTCCGATAATTCCTTGATCCGGATATTTCGATACCAAACCACATCACTGTGATCTTGCAACCCGATTCTTCCGGTCCTGTATTTTCCAAAGCCTTCCCAATCGGCAAACTTAGAGTTGGCCACCAGTGAGTCCCACTTCGCTCCATGTGGCTCGAATTCCACGATTTTGGTTTTATTCAGTTTGACCCAGCCCACATTGTTCTTATGATCAACCATAAGTACAACTCGATTCCACTCTCCGGCAGGATTGCAAACATCAGCAGTTGGCTGCACCATGTCGTAGAGCGCTCCTGCCTGATGGAATTTCGGATTGGCCTGAGCGTCCGGGTGACGTTCGTTATCCAATACCTGAATTTCAGGGCCAGTTTGATAGGCTTCTCCGTATTTTGGGTCTTCAAACACTCCCCAGAAAATTCCACTGTTCCCACCTTCTGATATCTTCCATTCAAGGGACAGTTTGAAATTGGTGTATTCGTCTTTGGTCACGATGTTTTTTCCACCTTCCTCTCCGGGAGTGAATTTCATAGAACCATCTTCTTCAATTGTCCACTCGGCATACATTTCGTCTGTATTGTAGCCTTTCCAGTTATTAAAGTTGGACCCATCAAACAGGACTGTCCAGTCCTCTTTTTCGGATTTATCCTTCTTTTTCATTTCGGCTTTCTCTTCCTTTTTCTCCCCTTCCTCGCCCGATTTTTTATTGCTGCTACAAGCGCTGAAAATGACCACAACTGCAAAAACGTAGATTAATTTCTTCATGGTTTCAATGGTTAGATTCCTAATATTTTTTTCAATTGACTTTCGTCCGTTTCGCCTCCAGCGAAATCGTCAAACGCCTTTTCGGTTGCTTCAATAATGTGTTTTTGAATAAATGGGGCACCCTCTCTGGCTCCCTGCTCGGGACTTTTAATTACGCATTCCCACTCAAGCACGGCCCAAACGTCGCATCCATATTCAGTGAGTTTCGAAAAGACAGATTTGAAATCTACCTGACCGTCACCAGGAGAGCGATATCTTCCGGCCCGGTCCTTCCAGTCTCCATAGCCACCGAAGGTTCCCTTCTTCCCATTGGGCTTAAACTCGGAATCCTTGACGTGAAAAATTTTGATGAACTCATGGTAGTGGTCGATGTACTCGATGTAGTCTAGTTGCTGGAGAACGAAATGCGAGGGATCGTACAGAATATTTGCTCGCGGATGGTTGTTGGTCGCCTCTCTGAAGCGCTCAAAAGTCACACCGTCATGGATGTCCTCGACTGGGTGCACTTCATATCCGACATCTACGCCATTTTCGTCAAAGGCGTCAAGGATTGGTTTCCACCTTCTGGCTAATTCCTTAAAACCCATGTCCACTAAGCCTTTGGGTTGCTGGGGCCATGGGTGCATATATGGCCAAAGCAGTGAGCCTGAAAAAGTCGCGTGTGCCTTGGTTCCAAGCCGTCGACTTACAGTGGCGGCCTTGATCATTCGATCCACAGCCCACTCGGTTCGGGCTTTGAAGTTTCCTTTTTTTAAATGCTCTGGTGCGAATACATCAAACATGATGTCGTGAGCTTCATGAACTGCCACAAGCTGGCCTTCAATGTGCGTTGAAAGCTCGGTGATCTCCAGACCGTAATCATTGATTTTTCCTTTGTACTCGTCACAGTACGTTTCACTTTCATAAGCCAAGTCAAGGTCTATCAGCTTATCTACAATCACGGGAATTTCAACCCCCTTGTAGCCCAGATCAGCAGCCCATTTACACAGTCCATCAAGTGAATTAAATGGTTCTTTTTCATCAACAAATTGTGCAAAGAATATAGCCGGTCCTTTAATTGTCTTCATGATCAGTCGATTTGTACCCAAACATTTCCATCTCGGTGGGACTTCACCGTTTTTTTCAATAAAGTCCATGCCTCGAACTCCGTCGTTGATCGTCGGAAATTCAGCCGGATGGTAATCTTCTCCTCTAATCGCTTTTGCTACTCCTTGATAAATATTGCCCATGGAATCAAAGATTCCCTCCGGATGGCCGGGTGGTAATTTCTGACTTGCTTCCGCCAGAGGACTGTTATAGCCTTGACCTTTCTTTAAGATGTGAAGGGGTTCTTCATCAGTCAAATGGTACAAGTAATTCGGGTCTTCTTGTCCCCAACGCAAACCTCCTTTGTCTCCGTAAACGGCAATACGCAGATTATTTTCTTCACCCGTAGCAATCTGACTTGCTCTCAAAACACCTTTCACTCCATCATCCAATCGGAGTAATACCGTCCCGTCTATATCCATCGGATTGTCTTCATACAGGAAATTCAAATCTGATAATATGTTATCAACATGTCGGCCTGTTACAAACTCCACCATGTCAAACGCATGCGTCCCAATGTCCCCAATACAGCAACTAATGCCTGATTTTTTCGGATCCAGACGCCACGTATTGGATCGTTTTTCTTTGTCATGGATGATGGGGTTGATCCATCCCTGATAATACTGCACATCCACTTTCTGGATTTTTCCAATCACTCCATCCTCGATCATCTGGCGCATCTGGCGCACCATCGGGTAGCCCGTGTAGGTGTAAGTCACCGCAAAAACCTGATTGGTTTTATCCAGGGTGGCCTTTAGGTCAAGTGCTTCTTCATAAGTGGTTGTTAGTGGCTTCTCACAAATGACGTGAAAGCCGGATTCTACCAGTTTCTTCGCCATCGGGTAATGAAGAAAATTAGGGGTGAGAACTGAGACCACCTGTATCCTTTGATCTTCCGGGAGTTTGAGCTCCTTCTCGACCATTGTGTCAAAGTCTTTATAAACTCGATCAGTTGGAATTCCGATTTGCTCAGCAAAGCCTACATTCTCGTCCCAGTTTGGATTGAAACATCCACCAACCAATTGATAACTGTCATGCATGGACGAAGCGATTCTATGAAGCACTCCGATCAACGAATCTCCACCTCCGCCAAGCACTCCCCATCTAAGTTTTTGTGCCATTATTCTTCGGTTTTGACTTTCTCATTTTTAAATGCCAGCAAGAAAAAGAGCAGTATCACCCCCGCGATTCCTGCAGGTATCAACCAAATGGACGTCCAGTCGTGACCTGCACCGACCACATACATGTCCACCACAATTCCGGCCGTTTTGAAGCCAATCAGCATCCCCACTCCGTAAGTGGCTAGCGTGATTAAGCCTTGAGCCGCACTCCGAATCTTCTTGCCTGCTTTGTTGTCTGTGTAAATCTGGCCTGAGACGAAGAAGAAGTCATAGCAGATCCCATGAAGAACGATTCCCATGAATAACAGCCAAACTCCAGACCCGGCATCTCCATACGCAAAAGCCACGTACCGAATGGCCCACGCCAGCATACCGACGACCAGCGTGATTTTCAGACCGAACCTTCGAAGGAATACTGGTAATAGTAGCAAGAAAAGCACTTCCGACACTTGCCCAAAAGTCATGTTACCAGCAGCATTGCTCATGCCAACCTCGTTTAGGAATGGATTAGCGAAACTGTAATAAAAGGCCAGTGGAATGCAAATGAGAACCGAGCTCAGGAAGAAGACTAGGTAATTTTTATCCTTCAACAGAGCAAGTGCCTCAAGGCCCAAAATGTCACTAATTTTTGCTTTTTGTCCTTTCGCTGGTGGGGGGGCGTCTGGTAAGAAGAATGAGTACAATCCTAATATCACAGAAGCTCCTGCTCCTACCAGGAATGTTGAACCGAGCATTCCTTTGGCTTCCCAGTTCAGCACATAGCCAATCAACATACCAGCGGCAATCCAACCAATGGTTCCCCAGACACGGATTTGTCCGAACTGCTTAGACGCATCTGACATTTGATTGAATGCCACCGCATTGACCAAGGCTAAGGTGGGCATATAAATGAGCATGTAGGTAAGCAAGTAAGGATAGAATTCGCCAAAAGCAGCAGCACTGCCAGCCATGTATAGGAGCACAGCACCCACCAGATGCAAAACTCCAAGAACTTTTTGAGCTGAGAAATACCTGTCGGCAATCAGCCCGATAATAAAAGGTGCGATAATGGCTCCCCAAGCTTGTGTCATATAGGCTGTTCCCACGGCACCTCCATCGGCGCTGAGCTCCGTGCCCAGATAAGTACCCATAGTCACAAACCATGTTCCCCAAATGAAAAAATTCAGGAACATCATCAGGGAGAGTTGAATGTTGGTCTTAAGCGTCATGTTGTTTAGGTTATGCTAGTTCTTTTGCTGATTCAATCAATAATTTCTTGGTTGCCAGAATGCCCTCCTCTTCGCTCAATCGATCCCCTTCGTATTCTACTCCAATGAATCCCTCGTATCCGGCCTCTTTCACAATGCCAAGCATTCGTGTGTAGTCGATTTTGGTTTCCTTTCCTTCCTCGTCAAAGTCATAAGATTTGGCACTGACGGCCTTGGCGGCAGGCATGAGCTCTTTAATTCCCTTGTACATATCGTACTCCTCTTCACACTCACCCCAGCGTGCTCCATCTTTTCGCTTGGTGCAGAAATTACCGAAATCGGGCAGGGTGCCGACATTGTCCATGCCTACTTCATTGATCACTTCCATCAGCAAGGCAGCATCGGACGTCAGCCAGCCGTGATTCTCAATGATGATGTTGACATTCTTGTCTTTGGCGTATGTTCCTAGTTTGGTCAATCCATCAATGGATGCCGCCTTCCATGGTTCCGGCTCAAATTCACCAAACATGTTGATTCGCATCGAGTGACATCCCAATCCGGCCGTAGCATCCACCCATGGGTAATGCATTTCTACCGCAGTATTCCTGGTATCCACATCACTCACCGCTATATCCCCTTTGCCCGGCTCTAGATCAACCATCATTATCAGGTTTTTGATTTCATTGTCAGCCGCTCTTTGATTGAGTTCCTTGACCAAATCATCCATGCTCATTCCGGCTTCCAGGTTTTTCTTATAGAGATGATTCACATATTCTATTCCTTCAAATCCCCAAGCCTTAGACTGCTTCGCAAAATCCATTGGATCCAATTGACCCTCCCAAATCATTCTGTGGACTGACCACTGAGCCAACGAAAGTTTAAAAAAAGGGGAGAATTCTGATGGTTCAGCATCCGGTGTTTCACTTCCGGCTTCAGATTTTGCTGATGGCTGGCAAGCATAGATTCCTGACAGCCCGATTCCCATTCCGGCCAATGCAGAGTTGCGAAGAAAGATTCGTCTTTTCATGGTTGATTGGTTAGCTCTTGGTTAAGAAATTCTACAAAACAGACATGAAATCTACTGATTATCCTGACTGCAAACGATTCCGATGAAAAAATTTTATTCGGATAATAAATCTAATGAGTATTATTAAATTCCAAATTCGTATTCACTACCCAAATCAAATGGAACTATTTAACTATCAATCAGAAGCCGAATCTTATGACGCCATTGTTGTGGGCACTGGGATTAGTGGCGGATGGGCAGCTAAAGAGCTTACAGAAAAAGGACTCAAGACCTTAGTGCTGGAAAGAGGTCGAATGGTCAAGCACATTCAGGATTATCCGACCATGAACAAGGACCCCTGGGACTTCCCAAATGGCGGAAAGCAAACCAGGGAGGAAGCTGCCAGACAAGAGAAACAAGCCAGAACCGGTTACACAACACACAAAAAGCACAGCCACTTTTTCGTGGATGATATTGATCACCCCTACAACGAAACCAAGCGATTTGACTGGATGCGTGGCTACCATGTCGGCGGACGTTCGATCATGTGGGGAAAGCACAGTTACCGATTGAGTGAAATTGATTTTGAAGCCAACCTAAGAGATGGTGTGGGTGTAGACTGGCCAATCCGATACAAGGATTTAGCCCCCTGGTATGATTATGTGGAGGAGTTCATCGGGGTAAGTGGTGAAAATCTTGGATTGCCACAATTGCCGGATGGGAAATTCCTTCCTGTGATGCCCATGAATTGTGCGGAAGATCACTTGAAAAAAAGTATCTCAAAAAATTACAAAGACAGAGTTCTATCGATGGGCCGAGTTGCTCATATCACTAAAGGCACAAAACCGGGTCTGGGTAGGAGTACTTGTCAGTATAGAAATAGATGTTCAAGCGGCTGCCCGTATGGCGCTTACTTCTCTAGTAATTCGTCCACTTTGCCAATGGCCGAAGCAACCGGCAACATGACGCTCCGGCCAAATTCAATTGTCCATGAGGTCATGTACGACAAGGACAAAAAGCGGGCGACCGGCGTGAGAGTCATTGATGCCGAGAGTAATCAGACTTATGAGTACAAAGCAAAGGTCATTTTCATGTGCGCATCGGCAATAGCGTCTACATCTATTTTGATGCAATCAAAGAGCGATCGCTTTCCTGAAGGTTTGGGAAATGATTCAGGTGAACTTGGACATAACATTATGGATCACCACTTCAGAGTGGGGGCTTATGGTAAACTTGAAGGGTACGACGACAAGTATTACAAAGGCCGTAGACCTAATGGTATTTACATGCCTAGATTTAGAAATCTGGGTGGTGACACTGACAGCAAGGATTTCATTCGTGGTTATGGCTATCAAGGTGGCGGAAGTAGAGGAGCCTGGGAAGAGAATGTGGCCGAACTGAGTCACGGACAGGATTTGACAAAGAAAATCGTGGAGCCTGGGAAATGGGAAATGGGTATGATGGCCTTTGGGGAATGTCTCCCTTACCATGAGAATAAAATGACCCTGGATTACGAGACGACTGATAAATGGGGGTTACCTACGGTTACCTTCGATGCGGAATTCAAGGAAAATGAAATGGCCATGCGCAAAGACATGAAGCAGCAGGCTGAAGAAATGCTCACCGATGCTGGGTTTAAGGACGTTGGGACCTATGATGACATGGGTGCGCCAGGGCTGGGAATTCACGAAATGGGAACTGCCAGAATGGGACGAGATCCTAAAACCTCTGTCCTCAACGGAAACAATCAAGTGCATGCCGTGAAGAACGTGTATGTCACGGATGGTGCAGCAATGACCTCAGCGGGTTGTCAAAATCCATCATTGACTTACATGGCGTTAACAGCTCGAGCAGCCAGTCATGCAGTGGAAGAATTGAAAAAGCAAAACCTCTAAAGACATGGAAAGAAGACAAGCAATCAAAAATCTTGGATTGTCCTTCGGGGCATTTGTAGCTACGCCAACGGCGTTGAGCTTACTTCAGAGCTGTGGACCAAGCATGGAACCGTGGACTCCCGTTTTTCTTTCTGAGGATCAAGGGAAATTATTGCGTAAGGTCGTGGACGGCATCTTGCCGGCAGTGGATGGATATCCCAGTGCCACAGGTGCCAATGTGCACGTGTTTATCGATAAGTATCTTGATGAAGTGATGCCTCTCGAAGATCGTGCGAGTATCGTTGAAGGGCTGGATGGTTTATCGGGAAAAGTTCTCGCCTTTGCTGAAGAGGACGATATGGCCAGTGTGACACAGGAGCAAATGGATGCTTTCTTAAATGAGAATTTGAAAAAATCTCAGGAGGATCTTGACGCGATGAATGAGTTGGTTGGTGAACTCTTTGGTAGCGGGACTGACCCAAAGGACTTCCCTGATGACATCAAATCCAGCATGCTTCTTCAAAACATTCGCGAGTTCTCGATCTGGGCTTATAAGAACAACGAGAACGTTTGTGAGAACATCATGGCCTATGATCCGATTCCTGGAACCTATGTGGGTTGCGGAGACCTGCAGGAATTGTCAGGAGGCAAGGCCTGGCCGGAAGGGTGATACGCATTTTCCAGGTCACGCTGAGGAACTCGAAGCGTTTTCTATTTAGAATTACAAATTTCGAGCATCTCACATTTCGAGAGCCTCAATGTGACAGGGTTATGTGTTGAGGAGTTGAAATCATTCTAACTAATCCTCCCCCAATTCACCACATTCTTACTTAGGGTATCAATGTGCCTTCTGATAGGTTGGTGTTCAGGAAGCAATAGATTTCGATCCTTTTTCAAAATGTCCTGAGCGGCGATTCGGGCATGCTTCAGGATTTCACCGTCTCGGGTAATGTCGGAAACAAGGAGATCGACAATTCCGCTTTGCTGCGTTCCCATCAAGTCACCCGGTCCACGAAGCTTCAAATCCATCTCTGCTATTCTGAAACCATCCGTCGTGTCGACCATGGTCTTCAATCTCGTTTTTCCTTCATTGCTGAGCTTGTCGCCACTCATGAGCACGCAGTATGACTGCTCGGCTCCACGGCCAACCCGTCCTCTCAGCTGGTGTAGCTGACTCAGCCCAAAGCGCTCTGAACTTTCAATCACCATCACAGATGCATTGGGCACATCCACGCCCACTTCGATGACTGTGGTCGCCACCATGATTTTGGTTTCTCCTTTAACGAAGCGTTGCATTTCCCAGTCCTTGTCCTCGGCCTTCATCCGACCATGAACGACCGAAATTGGGTAATCTGGAAACCTCCTCGAAATCGACTCATAACCATCCATGAGGTGATTGTAATCAAGCTTTTCGGATTCCTCAATCAGGGGATAAACGACATATATCTGACGCCCTTTTTTGATCTCCTCCTCCATCAACCCGAACATTTTCAGTCGTCCTGATTCCCGGTAATGCATGGTCTGGATTGGTTTTCTTCCAGCAGGCAATTCATCAATGACCGACACATCCAAATCGCCATAAAGGGTCATAGCCAAAGTCCGTGGGATCGGTGTGGCGGTCATGACCAGCACGTGAGGATACACGTCCTTGTTCTTTTGCCAGAGCCTGGCGCGCTGTGCCACCCCAAACCGATGCTGCTCATCGATCACGGCCAACCCCAGTTGTTTAAACGCCACCCGGTCTTCAAGCAATGCGTGCGTTCCCACAATCAAATGAAGTTCGCCTTGTTTTAGATAGTCAAGAATGATTTTTCGGTCAGCCTTTTTGGTGGAGCCCGTGAGCAAAGCCACCCTAATGCCCATCGGCTCACAGTACTCTCGCAAGTTTTTATAATGCTGCTCGGCCAGAATTTCCGTGGGGGCCATAAAGGCGCATTGTGCCTCAGACCCAATGGAAATCAGCATACTCAGGAAGGCCACCATGGTTTTGCCGCTTCCCACATCGCCTTGCACCAGCCGGTTCATCTGCTGACCAGATCTCAGATCGGCATAGATTTCCTTGATGACGCGTTTCTGTGCACCGGTCAACTCAAAAGGCAAATGTTTTTCGTAGTATTCTGTGAGCCTTGAACTGTTGTCCAAAACGATTCCGGGATGGCTTTCTTCCCTCTCACCTTTCACCTGAAGGATTTGCAACTGGATGTAAAACAACTCCTCAAATTTCAAACGCCTTTTGGCCTCCTCCAGCTGTTTGAGGTTTTCGGGGAAGTGGATTCTGGCCATGGCATTGACCTTGTCCATCAGCCGAAAATCTTCTAGCAAAAACTGCGGTAAGGTTTCATGAAAATACTGAACAGCGGCGGGCATAACCGTTTCCAGTGCTTTGCTGAAAAACTTCGAATCGATAAAGTGCCTCTTGAGCTTTTCGGTAGAATGATAAACCGGCTGAAGTCGTCCTCCTTGTTGATTTGCTTCTGTCAGGGGTTCAAGTTCCGGATGGGCGATGTTCAGCTTACCTCCGAACCATGTCGGTTTACCATACAGAACATAGTTCACCCCTTTCTTGATGTGTTTTTCGATCCAATTGACGCCCTTGAACCAGACCAGCTCTATTCTCGATTCGCCATCAGAAAACTGTGCGACCAGTCGCTGCTTTCTGGGTTGTCCAACTTTTGACATGGTCATAATCTGCCCAACGACCTGCACATTGGCATCAATGTCCCGAAGCTCCCTGATTTTATGAAACTGCGTCCGATCCTCATACCTAAACGGATAGTATTGAATCAGGTCACCAATGGTGAAAATCCCGAGTTCCTTCTTGAGCAACTCAGCCCGCTGAGGCCCCACGCCTTTGATGAATTCCAGCCCTTGCGCAAAGTACCCGGTCATGAGGCTAAGATAGGTTTAGGGCAGTTAGTTTATTGCAAAATGATATCCCCGTCAATGTTCAACTTCTTGTGAAGCTTGCGTGCCACGTCCAATGTCAGATCGCGCTTGCCCCTCAAGTATTCGCTGACTCGGCTTGTTGGTACACCTAGTTTTTCCGCAAGGTCCTTTTGTTTCAGGCCCATCTCATACATTCTCAATTTGATCACATCCAATAGTTTAGGAACCGAAATTCGATGATGCTTATCCTCATAATCAGCCACCAGATCAGACAAGCGATCCATCATGACGAACTCGGGATTGTCAAAACTATGATCGCCGTTTAGTTTATCCATCAGCCGATTGATTTGGCTTAGTGCTTTCTGATATTGTGCTTCGTTTTCTATAGTCTTCATGGTCAAATATTTTTTACATCCAGTTTATCATAATCACTATGTTTTCCGATCCAGCGGATATACACTTTTTGAGAAACGTAAATTACGATGGCAATCAACCTATAATCGTTCCCCTTGATATTAAACACCACACGATTGTTCCCAACATAATCCGCTGTTCCAAAATGAAGCCTGAGTTGATTGAAACTCTCCCACTCACATTTCGAAACTTTATGAAACCATTCTTCAAGAGCCGTTCTACTATTGGCATGCTCAGAATAGAATTCAATAATCTTCTTACGACTAACGATTCTCACACAACAAAATTACACAATATGTAATTAATTAACTAAATGTGAGATTTTTTCCGTTCTTGCCTTTAATGGAGATTAAGTAATTTCAAACTTCAACTGATCTGATATGAGAAAGCACCTTGCGCTGTTATTTTTCCTAACCACAATTGCCGTTACGGCCCAGGTTGTCCTTCAAAATATCCCGAACCGAAACAAAACCACTTTGAATGGCCGGTGGAACTACATCATTGATCCTTACGAAACGGGGTATTACGACTACCACTACCAGCCAAGAGATTTAAAAAAGAATCCATGGAAGGACGCCATGTTTTTGGATGTGAAACAGGAAAACCCCAGTGACCTCATCGAGTATAGTTTCGATGATTCGCCAGTCATGAACATCCCGGGTGATTGGAATTCACAAGATGAAAGGCTGCTGTATTATGAGGGCACCATCTGGTTTCGGCGACTATTCGATTACCAAAAATCAAAAGATCAGAATCGTGTATTTGTGCATTTTGGAGCGGCCAATTACCGAGCGGACGTTTATCTAAACGGCAAAAAAGTCGGGGTGCATGAAGGTGGCTTTACCCCATTCGCATTCGAGGTGACGGATGTCATAAAGGAAGAAGGAAATTTCATGATAGTCAAGGTGGACAATCAACGAAAACGGGATGCCGTCCCCACGGTCATCACCGACTGGTGGAATTATGGAGGCATCACCCGTGATGTCAATTTGATTGAGACGGCAGAAACCTACATTTCCGATTACCAACTCCAACTGCAACAGGACGACCCCAGGACACTCGAAGGATTCGTTTCGCTGACTGGATCCATGGCTGGGAAGCAAAAAGTGCAGATTGATATTCCGGAATTAAAAGTTAAAAAAGAGGTCGTCACCGATGTATCAGGCAAAGCCAGTTTCACCATCCCGGTTAAGAAGGTGGACTATTGGGAACCAAACAACCCAAAACTCTACCATGTGTCAATCACCTCAGGTGCAGAAAAACTCAAGGACCAGATCGGGTTTCGAACGATCCGGGTGGAGGGCTCTAATATTCTGCTCAACAATGAATCCATTTTCCTGAGAGGCATCTGCATGCACGAGGAGAACCCGATCAAGGGCGGACGTGCCAACAGCATTGAAGATGCCCGACTGCTCCTGACTTGGGCTAAGGAACTGGGTTGCAACTTTGTGCGACTGGCTCACTATCCTCACAACGAGTACATGGTGCGACTGGCCGATGAAATAGGGCTTCTCGTTTGGGAAGAAACCCCGGTTTATTGGAACGTCCTGTTTGATAATCCTGAGACCTATCAAAAAGCGGAGAAGCAACTCACAGAGGTGATTCACCGAGACAAAAACAGAGCGTCCGTGATTATCTGGTCCATGGCCAATGAAACCCCGCAAACCCAGGACCGATTGAATTTTCTCAGAAGTCTGGCGGACAAAACGCGGGAAATTGACGGGACGAGGCTCATCAGCGCTGCGCTGGAAAAACGAGCCGTTCCCGGGAAGCAGGACGTACTCACAATAACCGATGAGTTTGCGGATTATGCCGACCTCCTGAGTTTCAACGAATACGTGGGGTGGTATGATGGACTTCCGGAAAAATGTGACCGGGTGACTTGGGAGATCACACAGGACAAGCCGGTGTTTATCTCGGAGTTCGGAGGAGGGGCGCTGCAGGGTCTTCATGGAGATAAGAACGAGCGTTGGACGGAGGAATTTCAAGAAGATCTCTACATCCGTTCGCTGAACATGCTCACTAAGATTCCACAGCTCCGTGGCATGGCGCCCTGGATCATGGCAGACTTCAGGTCCCCGAGACGAAACCTCCCAAATATTCAGGACGGCTGGAACCGAAAAGGATTGCTCTCGCAAACCGGACAGAAGAAAAAGTCCTGGTTCGTCATGAATAAGTTTTACAAAGGGATGAAAGAGAAGTGGGAGTGATCACCGCCACTTCAGAGTATTCAGCAAATGGTGAATGTCCTCTTTCAGGTAATTTATGACCGGACGGAGTGAATCGTTTTTGGTGGAGGTTTTGAAATAAAGGGCTCCACGCAGGAAGTGCTTCGTGCTATCGCTTACATGAAATTGATACTGAGAAGGCACTTCGCCCTCAAGTTCTGACACAGACGCCCAGTTGCCATTTGGCAATTCCATGACCATTTCTTCAATCGCGTATGCCTTGACATTGTGCTTTGAGGTCAGGCGATAAGAGTCCACGTAATAGCCCTGTAGCAGCGAATCCAAATCCCGAATGGGCTTGTACGTCACTTGCACATCCGCATCAAAATAAGGGTAATACAAATGAATCCAGTAGCGCTCGGCAATCCAGGAGCTGTCAGCTTTGAGGTCAACAAGCTTGGAGTACTCGAAACTATAAGGAAAAGAGTCCGGCAAGGCCTGATATTCGTGGGGAGGCAGCTCTATTCTGTTGAATCCCTTGGGTTTCGGGAGATAGTCTTTCTTCCCACAACTCACCAAACCAATCACTAAAACCAACAACCAAATTTTACGCATCCTTGTTTGGTGAAATATAGACTCTGACTTTTTTGATTCTCTTTTGATCTACAGCCGCCACGGTGAACATGTAATTCTGAAAAATGATTTTTTCTCCAGCATTGGGAAGCTTTTCGTTCAGCTCCAAAATCAACCCACCAATGGATTCACTCTCCCCCTTCACATGTTCGAAATCCTGAAAGTCAACGTTGGTGATTTTGCAGAAATCCATCAATGACGTCTTCCCCTCAAAGATGTACGTGTGGTTGTCCAGTTTATTGTATCGCACATCGCCATCGTCATCGAATTCATCGTTGATCTCACCCACGATTTCCTCAATAATGTCCTCCATCGTGATCAGTCCCTCGGTCCCTCCGTACTCATCCACCACAAGGGCCATGTGTACGCGGCGTTCTTGAAAGTCCTTCAGCAAATCGTCGATCTTCTTGCTCTCTGGCACAAAAAATGGTGGACGCAAAAGGGTCGTCCAGGCAAAATCGTCTTCCTTCTCGATGTGAGGTAAAATGTCTTTGGTGTACAAGATTCCTTCGATCTTATCCAGAGATTCGTTGTAAACAGGGAAACGCGAAAATCCTGTTTTGTTGATCTGATCCATGAGCGTATGAAAATTAGATTTCATATCAATGGCCGTCATATCCGTCCGAGCCACCATTACCTGCTTTACCGTAAATGTCCCAAAATTCACTATCCCTTTCAGGATGTCTTTTTGGTCATCAGTAACTTCCTCGTCTGTAGCAATCTCCAATGCCTGATTGATTTCGGTGACAGACAGGTTATATCCTCTACGCTGAATTCGCCTTTCCAGCCCTCTCCCGGTATGCAGCAAAAGCCAACTTAATGGTGTTAGAATTTGATTGAAAAACTGAATGAATCCAGCAGTGCGACGGGCGAACTTTAGGTTATTCTGAGTCGCAAAAACCTTGGGTAAAATCTCTCCAAAGAAAATGATCAAAACCGTAATGCACGCCGTGAGAATGGCAATGGCCGCACCGTCCTTCTTGCCTCCCAACACCTGCCAGGTGGCATATGTGGAGATGGTGACAATGAAAATATTGACCAGGTTATTCAAAATAAGAATGGTGGCCAGCAACTTCCTAGGCCTGCCAATCAATGCGAATATTCTGTGATCGGCCTTTTTCTCAGATGTTGCACAGTCTTCGATCTGATCCGTGGAAAGGGAATAGAAAGCCACCTCTGATCCGGAAACTAGTCCTGAGACAATTAGCAGAAGCAGAACGGTCAATCCATTGACCAAATAGAAACTGAGGGGTAAGGCCGAAAGATTACTAAGGAAAACCCAGGGGTAAGGATCGTCTAGCGTTTCCAATAAAGTGTCATTTCGTTACTAAAACGGAAGATCATCGATGCTGTTATCTTCCTGTGCCGGCGCTGCTTGTGGTTGAGGAGCAGGTGCCACCGATTGTGGTTGAGGAGCTGAGGACATTTCCTGAGAGCCACCTCCACCTTGGCCACCCGGTCCTCCCAGCATGGTCATGTTTTGCACACGGATTCGGGTCCTGTATTTTTTGACGCCTTGCTCATCCTGCCAGCTGTCCGTTTTGATTTTACCCTCTACATAGATGGACTTGCCCTTTTGCAGATATTGCTCTGCGATCTTGGCTAATCCATCCCACATTTCCAGATCATGCCATTCCGTGTTCTCGACCTGATTGCCCTCTCGATCTTTGTAGCGCTCAGTGGTAGCCAATGTCACGTTCGCAACGGCCTTACCATTTTCGAGGTATCGCACTTCCGGGTCTTTGCCCAGATTTCCAATCAGAATTACTTTGTTTACTCCTGCCATGTCTTTCAGTTTGGTGGTCTATTCTCCAAAAGTCTTCTCCACAAAATCCACAATCACCTTTGGTTTCGGCAAAGTTAGTATTTGTTCGATAGAATAAGGTTCCGCTCCGTGGGTTCTTGCGAGTTCTTTGAATTGGTCTTCAGACACTTGCGAGTGCGAAAAGCGAACCGATAGTCGCTGATGAGAAAGCAAATGAATGATGGGGTCAGAAAACACTTTCCCATTTCGAGCTTCTAATTCAGGAAAATCAAACATCCCCTCCCAAATGTCCTTACCTCCTCGTTTCTTCATGAGAACTCGACCTTCATTTTCCAGTACTAGATAATTCAAGTCGCGCTCCTTGACTTTTAGCTTCTTCGATTTGACAGGTAATTCTTTAATGCTGTCATTTTGGAAGGCAAAGCACTCTTTGGTGAAAACGCACCGCTCACAACTCGGCGATGGCAAGCAAACTGTCGCGCCGTATTCCATGATGGCCTGATTGAACGTGCCCGGCTGATCATGAGGAATGATCTCTTTTAAGACAGATTCAAATTTCTTTCTGGACTTCCCCTCTGCAATGTCATCGGAAATACCAAAGAGTCGGGAGGCTACCCGAAAGACATTGCCATCCACGACCGGCTCAGGTTCACCAAAGCAGAATGAGGCAATGGCCGCTGCGGTGTAAGGCCCTATGCCCTTAAGTTTCAGAATTTCAGAATAGGTTTTCGGAAACTCTCCATTTAATTTCTCGACAATATGCTTTGCGGTAAAATGCATATTGCGAGCACGGGAATAATAGCCAAGCCCTTGCCAGTTAGCAAGAACATCATTTTCTCTGGCTGCTGCCAAGGTCTCAACATCCGGGAAAGATTCTATAAATCGTAGATAATACGGCAGGCCTTGCTCGACTCTCGTCTGCTGCAGAATGATCTCCGAAACCCAGATATCATAGGGGTCGTTGGACTCGCGCCAAGGGAGCTCTCGCTTAGCACCTGAGTACCAATCAATTAAACTTTCTGCAATTGGGTGAGAATTAATATCGAATTGGTTTGGAAATACGGGGGGCAAAACTAAATTTGGCGACCCGAAAAATCACTCACTACTAAACAGAATCTTGACGTGACGAAAGCAGACGTAATCAACGAAATTTCAGACAAGACCGGTATCGACAGATCAGATGTACAAGCATCTGTGGAGGCATTCTTCAGCATTGTAAAATCCAATATGGCCGAAGGTGAGAACATTTATGTTCGTGGTTTCGGGAGTTTTGTAAACAAAAAGAGAGCAAGAAAAGTCGCTCGCAACATTTCAAAGAACACAGCGATTGTCATTGACGAACATTACGTTCCCAGTTTCAAGCCTTCTAAAATGTTCATTGAAAAGATCAAGAAGAGTGATCGCATAAAATGAACAAGCTGCAAATAGCACTCATTCTCGGAGGTGCAGCTTTGATTATCATCCTATATCAGCTGCCACGTGTAGTGGTAGAAAATGAAACTTTAGTTGATCCAAACGAAGGCAATCATACCTTCGCTATGCCTCAGGAAGTTAAGGCCAGAGTGGGCAACCTTCGCAGAAAGTGGGAAGGTGCAGAAAGTACAGAAAAAAAACTTAACTTTGCGGACTCTTTGGCAAGCCTATATCTGGATTATCAGGTGTTGGATAGTGGGGTCTGGTTTATAGATCACATAAAAAACACTAATTCGGAGGGCCGTGAGATCAGAATTGCCGATTTGCTTTACCGAGCATTTCAACGCACCGAAGATCCCAATGAGGCCAGAGAGATAGGGGCGAGAGCTGCTCAGGAGTTAAGAAACCTGATCGCTCAATACCCTGAAAGCAGTTCATTGAAAAACAGACTGGCCATGACACTTGTCGCAAGTGAAAACCCAATGGAGGGAATTCAAATGCTGCAAGGATTATTGGAAGACAACCCAGAGGATACTGAGACAATCAAGAACCTCGGAGTTCTTTCGGTTCAGTCAGGACAGTTTGAAAAGGCAGAGGACAGATTTAAAGATTTGCTGGCAATTGACTCCACAGATGAGGAGGCCCGGTTTTATTTAGGAATGAGTCAAATAGAACAAGGAAAAGAAGAGGGCAAGCAGATAATGCAGCAACTCTCCAGCAGTACAAATCCCGCGATCCGGTCACTGGCTATAGAGTATTTAGAAAATTAAAACATTTACATTATGCCTTGCGGTAAAAAAAGAAAGAGACATAAGATCTCTACACACAAGAGAAAGAAGAGACTTAGAAAGAATCGACACAAGAAGAAGTAAGTAATCTTTAAAAACATTCGATTGTGAGTAATGAACTAGTCATTAACTCAACTCGTAGCGGATGTCGGATTGCTTTACTGAAGGACAAGAGGCTGGTCGAATACCACGAGGATGCCGGAGGCGAATCGTTCAATGTAGGAGACATATACTTAGGTACGGTGAAAAAAGTCGTACCTGGATTGAATGCAGCGTTCATCGATCTCGGATATGAGAAAGATGCTTTTCTGCACTATCATGACCTAGGCCCTCAAGTCCAATCCCTAAACAAGTTCACCAAACTTGTAACCACCCGGAAAAACACGCCTACTAAACTGGCGGGTTTTAAAACCGAGCCGGACATACATAAACTGGGAAAAATCGCCCAGGTGTTTAGCAGGAATCAGAAGGTGCTGGTACAAGTGGTGAAGGAGCCAATCTCCACAAAGGGTCCGAGACTATCATGCGAGTTGTCGTTAGCAGGCAGGTACATCATTTTGGTGCCTTTCTCTAACTCAGTTAACATATCAAAGAAAATCAGCGACTCTACGGAGCGAAAGCGCCTTAGTCGTCTGATAGCAGCTATCAAACCCGAGAATTTCGGTGTGATCATTCGCACTGTAGCTCAGGGTAAAGACGTACGCGACCTGGATCAGGACATGAGAAATCTCATGGAAGGCTGGGAAAGCGGAATCAAGAAACTTCGTACGGCCAAGCCACGAGAGAAGATCATCGGTGAGATGAATCGAGCCAACTCTATCCTTAGAGATGTGCTCAATGAGTCCTTCGACAGCATCATGGTTGACGACAAGGAGCTCTTCGGTGAGATCAAAACGTTCATCCAGAAAATCGCTCCCGACAAGGAGAAAATCACAAAACTTTTCTCGGGAAAAGCCAAGATCTTCGAGGCACACGGCGTTGAGAAACAGATCAAAACATCCTTCGGGAAATCTGTGACGATCCCAAGTGGAGGTTACCTGATCATCGAGCACACAGAAGCCATGCACGTCATCGACGTGAACAGCGGGAACAAATCCAACAGTCAGGACAACCAGGAAGACACGGCGCTGAACGTGAATATGGAAGCCGCTGGGGAAATTGCCAGACAGCTCAGGTTACGTGACATGGGGGGTATCATCACCGTCGATTTCATCGACATGCGAAAAACGGAGAATAAGAAAAAACTCTACGCTCGCATGAAGGAGATGATGAAAGACGATCGATCCAAACATACGATTCTTCCTTTGTCCAAGTTCGGCTTGATGGAAATCACTCGTCAGCGGGTGCGTCCGGAGATGAATATCTCCACACGCGAAGTTTGCCCGTCATGCGATGGCACTGGAAAAATCCAGGCATCCATTCAGATTAGTGACAGCATCGAGAATACGATCGAGCACTTGCTGAAAGGTCAGAATCAGAAGAAGATTACTTTGGCTCTGCACCCGTTCCTGTTTGCCTATTTCACAAAGGGCACCATGTCTAAGCGAGTGAAGTGGTTCATGAAATACCAGAGATGGGTGAACCTTGTGGAAGATTCTTCACTGGCTATTTCAGAATTCAATGTTTTGGATGGAAATGGAGAGTTGATCGAAGTTTGATCAAATACAAATTATAAAAAGAAAGCCTTCTCGATATCGGGAAGGCTTTTTTGTTTTCTCAGAGCTGGCTGATTGTTAGAACTTTATTCCGGCATCAATTGAGAGTGTCGTTGTTCTGATAGATGGTACCTCCGCAAATTCATAATTCGTGCTCTCGACAATATTGGTCAATCCCCTTTGATAAGAGAACCCTGCAAAAATGGTCGTATTCACCCCCGCCTTGTATTCAAAACCAGTTCCAATGATTACTGGAATATTGAATGGTTGGAATTGAGAGATCACCTCAGGTTCAGTTAAATCCGTATCAGCCTCCTCGTATACCTTGATCTCAAGGGCCATCCCCAATTGAAAGTAAACTTTCACATCCGGCTGAATTTCATTTGTGAACAACTTCACGGTACCGGGAATCTGCAAGTACTGCAGTTTGTAGTTCTCCACTCCATCGTTAAAGGTGTTGCTGCCTGTACTATTTGCGGTGATGGAAACTTGTTTTGGCAGGTAGATCAGCCCGGAGCTGAAAATGTACCCATTTCCAAACTCCCGATCAGCGATCAAGCCTATGGATAATTTAAAGGCAGACCCATCGTTCTCCACCGTGTTGTCCGGATCGTCCAACAACACACGCGAGTTTCCGAAGGTCGGAGCAAGCTTGATTCCAAGTCGGAGGTTACTCACGTCTTGGGCCATGACACCCGCAGACATCAGAAAAAAGAAGATGGTAAAAATTGTGGCCTTTCTCATAGTGGTAAAATGGTACTTTTGGGGCTTAAAATTAACGAGTATGCGCGCACTTGGCCTAACGATGGTTCTTCTTTTGTTGTTGTCCGCTTGTGGACAAAATCCTTGCAGGACAAGTGTGCCTGATCCTGTAGAGATAGATTTGGAGATAAAGCGCACCGAAGCTGATCTTTTCGACAGTGAAAGTATCCCGGATGTGCTGGAATACTTGAAGAAACATCCGGATCTCGCAAACCAGTTCTGGCACAACTACCAATACCCTAACGATCAAATCCTGGCTCGTCAAATCCTCTTGCAGGTTTTGCATCCATCTGTCCAGGACACGGTTTATACTCAATCTGTAGAAGCATTTGAAAATGCAGAGGGTTTTGAATCAAAATTGGAGGAAGCCGTGGGTAGGCTAAAGGCGTATATCCCGGAAGCAAAAACCCCAGAAGTCAAAACCACGATCACGGTTTTTTACAATGATCTGCTCGTATCCGACTCATTGATCGTCATTGGGCTTGATCATTTTATTGGAGCAAACGCTACGTACGCTCCTTCAGCGGATCTGTACCCAGAATATGTGCTCAGAAGGTATAATTATGAGCACCTGCCGTCTTTAATTTCGTTTTTCCTGGCTGGGCAATTTGTGAGTCCAGGAAAGGAAAACACACTGCTCTCCCAAATGATTGATTTCGGGAAGACGTATTATCTAGCCAGCCGGCTCCAACCCTGTGCGCCTGATTCGATCATTATTGGCTATACGGATCAAAATATGCAAGACATCCGATCCAACCGGGAAATCATCTGGGCCAACTTTATCGAGAACCAATTGCTTTACGAAACCGATCACCAGGTGAAGAAGAAGTTTATCGACGAGCGACCTAACGTGCACGAGATTGGGGAGAAATGCCCGGGACGGATTGGCGCGTGGATCGGATGGGAAATAGTGGAAGAGTATATGGCCAACAATGACGTGACCATGCAGGAGTTACTGGCAGACACTAACCATCATCGCATTTTTGAAAAGTCCGGGTATAAGCCAAGAAATGAGTAAATTGGAATTGCCTGAATTCGAGGAGAGCATTTTTGGATCGGATTTTGACTAAAGACTTAAAGTCAGTGGGATTAAAATTTATTGGACGTGAGAAACCTAGCAGCCATTGCTTTTTTAATTATTGCATTCAATGCAATCGGTCAGACGACTTACTACAGTAGAAATACTGGAAGTGGGGGCGATTGGAACCTAGCTGCTTCGTGGACTCTTTCGTCTGATGGTACTGGGCCACCCGCCGGGCCACCCGGTCGGACCGACGACATTGTAATTCTTAACGGACATACAATTACTGTTGATGCAGCAAACGATAATGGCTCAGCCGGAACTAGTGCCAGTGTTCAATATACAGTAGGGGGTTTTCCAGGGAATGGAAACAACAAATTCTATCATACCGGAATAGTAGATGTCAATACAGGTGGCGCTTTAGATATTACCGTTGGAAATGGTGGGATGTTCGGTGGGATAATGAGAATCTCTGGATCATTAACCGTTGGAGATCTTATAATTGCTGCTTATATGGAGATGAGGTCCGGTTCAACATTGAGCGTGGGTGATGATTTCATATTGATCGACAATGCTGAGGTCGTTTTAGACAACAACTCTATTTCAGCCGATGATATTTATATGGACGGAACTTCAGCTCAGCTATGTGGGAGTGGGGATTTAACGATCAGTGGTGCGATTCAGGAATTTAATGGAGCAGATGCAAACCAACAAATCTGTGATTCCTTTACCATTAATTGTGATGATGGAAATTGTTGCGACGAAGGTACTAATGTTGCTAATTGTAATGGAAATGGTGATGATGGTTCGTTTTCTGGATCTGGATCATTTACTCTCCCGGTGGAATTGATCTCATTTAAAGCCATTCAGCAAGAAAGCTCATTATTATTGCTTTGGAGGACGGCAACTGAATTAAACAATAGCCATTTCACGTTGGAAAGGAGTTTTGATGGGGAGGCTTTTTCGATACTAGTTAGGGTCGACGGTCAGGGAACCACTTCAAATGTCACTGAGTATTCTTTTAATGATGTGAATCCCGGGATAGGCCTATCCTATTACAGGTTATCGCAAACAGATTTTGATGGGACTCACACCATTCTGCAAACTGTAAGTTCACCAGGATTTCAACAAAACCAGATTACCATTTCTCCTAATCCCGTAACCAAAGAGTTCGTGATCAACTCAAAGGAACCCATACAGATAGAGGTGGTCGATATGTTCGGAAGGCTCCATTTGAAACAACGTGCTAATTCAGGTCATTCTATAAATGTTTCCAACTGGAAATCCGGTATTTACCTTATTTCTTGGAGTGATTCTTCTGGGATTATGGGTTCAACTCGATTACTCGTTGGAGACTGAGAAGTTCTAATCTATATGGTCGCTTACTCCCAACAACACTCCATTTTATCCACTAAATAGACTTCTTCCAATAAATAGTAAAATTTCCCTAAAAAGGGATACAAGTAACCAGCTCCCCATTCCATGATATCCTGATCCATGCAGGCGCATTCGTCTTCCGGTTCGCCTGCTTCATTCAGGATGATAATGGCTGAGCCATCTTCAGTGATTGGATTCTCAAACACTGAACCATTCGGCAGGTAGTACTCATGTACCCCCACGTTCAGGAAAGGCTTGCCCGGTCCCTCGCTTCGGATGTCCCGGACAAAGTGCAATTTGCCCGTCATGTAATAATGGTTGATCAGAATCCGTGTGGGACGACCGTGATCAAAAAAGATGGTGGCTTGCAACACGCCCTGATCGTACACTTTGGCTCTTCCATGGGCTACATACCAGTGCCCCCGCTTGTTCATATACTCAAAACCCAGGTGCTTTCCGGTGTGCCTAACGGACTTGTATTTCCCCGGCCTTCGCTGCGTAGTGAACCACTCATCGTACATAAAATAGTCCTGATCATATTCCCGTCGATAGCGCTTCAGCGTATCATTTTCCTTGTAATCAAACCACTGATAAAACCGCACCGGTTTGTTCTTCTTGTACTTAGGTAGCTCCTCCTCGAGATAGCGAGTGGCTCCCTTTTCTTTGGCAAATGCCGAATGGTGGATTTCATCCGGCTTCACAATTTCCACCGTGCCGAAACCATCGAGCGATTGGGCTTGAAGCAAGACCGGAAACAGAACAAAAATGAGCAGAAGCCTTTTCATACAAGTGGCGAAACTAGCGATTTTCGATACACGCCAAAAACTGCGCCGAAAGCTTTGATCGGGTATAGTCCTTTGACAACTTCAACGAACGGGCCTGGGCCTTTCTTACATTTTCCAGATGCAGGAATTCCTGGACACGCTCCACAAACTCACTTGGGGTTTCCGGATTGTAGGCAAAACCGATTTTTTTATCCTCAATCAACTCAGCTGTCCAGCCACTCAGGTTGCTAAAGACCATTTTGCCTGCAGCCATTGCATCAAAGAACTTGTTGGGACAACCCGTGTGTAGCAGAGGAAGGTTTTGGAAAGAAAGATAGACCGCATCCGCTTTCTGCAACCGATCACGAACTTCCTCCTTACTTCCGTGTGGCAGAAAATTGACATTATTCAAGCCCATGGCCATCAGTTGCAGACGGGCTTTCTCTGAGCCATCGCCCATGAGTGTGAATTGAACGGGCAGGTCTAAACTATTCTGAGCAGCCAGTATCAAATACTCAAGGTGGTTGGCCTTTCCATGAGCCCCACAATAGAGTATTTTCAATGGATTGTCCTTGGTGATTTCTTCTTCCCGAATGCTTGGCTTGAAAAACTCCGTATCCGCCATGTTTGGAATGACGGTAACAGGCGTATCCGTTTTGGATTGGATATTCTCAACCTGCGGAGGTGACATAGCGATGACTCTGTCCGCCTGATCGTAAAATTCTTTCTCCTTTCGGAACAGCCAGCTTTTTAATCGATGATTTCTGATCACGCCCATTTCCACCGGAACATCGGGCCACAGGTCGCCTACCTCGAAATAGTACGGCACCTTCATGCTTCTTTTGATCCAGGTCGCAATCCAACCAGTGGTCAACGGGGTGGTCATCACATAAGCCAGGTCGGACTTAGGTAGTTTTTTCGCCTTCTTTCGCGCCTTCAACACAAATCGTCCATAGGCCTGAATGCGTTTAGAGAACCCGAATGAATTATCGTACGGGATTTTGAGATAATGGACTCGGATGCCGTCAATATCCTCCATCCCGGACTTTGAGTTGCTGGTAGTGATCATGTCCACCTCGTGTCCAGCATCCACGGCACCTTTCGCCAGATAGTAGGAGCGGATGCCTCCGCCCTCCGAGGGGGTTTTAAAAAGTTGATGAATGTAAAGAATTCTCATTATACCAAGAACTCTTTCAATTTCTCAGGATCTTGTCGGTTATCCCAAAAGAGCAACAACCTAATGCATGCCTCCTCTTCCAAATAATACAAAGAGGTATTGGGGTGAATCACACATTTCCGACAGTCAAACAATTCATCTTTTTGACCAAGACCGTTGTTCTTTCGTATCATGGAAATGAACCGCTCTGATTCGTCTATAAATTTATCCGTGATCTTTTGACCCCAGTTGGTTTCTAGAAAGTCTTGAACCTCCAGGAATGACCGCCAAGCCAAGTCTGACCAAATAATTGGCTTCAAGTTTACCGCCTGTTTTTTAACATTTTACGAATAGATGAGTGTGGAAAGGTGACGTCCGAGTTCGCCGATTTTTCCAACACCTTCCTCAATAACTCATCGACATTCATGTCCGGCCGAAGTATAGACATCACATGTATAAGGTTTTCTTCGTTCTCCTCCTTATCAACCAAATCCTTAATCTCCTCTTTGAGCTTATTCATGGAATAAAGTTAGGGGTTCGGGGCTTTTTATCAAACCGATCTCACTAAGTACAGATTAGCAAGTAATCGTGATCAAGCCATCAACACCTCATCCCGATACACAACCGCATCAAGAGCATTCGAAATATCCTTGATCAGATCCTTCGCATTTTCCAACCCAATGCTAATTCTGACCAGGTTGTCGGTAATCCCGATCACTTTTCGATCCTCCGGATCCACACCCGCATGTGTCATGGTGGCCGGGTGTTGTGCCAGACTTTCCGTGCTGCCAAGACTAACAGCCATCTTGATCAATTTCAAGTTGTTCAAAAACTGAAATGCTTCGTGCTCTCCACCTTTAATTCTAAAAGAAATCATCGCTCCGGGAGAGGTGTACTGCCGTTGGTAAATTTCGTAATCCGAATCACTTGGCTCCAAGAGTCCCATATAAAACACCTTGTCCACCTTGTTGTGCTGATGAAGAAAATCCGCTACTTCTGTTGCATTTTGCTGCTGCTGATCCATTCTCACCTTAAGTGTCTCCAAACTTCGGAGCAATAACCAGCAAGTATGCGGACTGGCCATGTTACCCAAAAAAGTTCGGAGCGTCCGCACGCGCTTGATGTTGTCAAAATTTCCAAGAACTGCCCCGGCAATGAGGTCACTATGACCACCGATATATTTCGTGGCTGAATAGATGACCAGATCAGCTCCATGCGCTAATGGGTGCGACCAGATCGGCCCCATGTACGTGTTGTCCACCGCAATAGTGATGTGTTTATCGCCCGATGAAAATGTAGTTGCCAGTTTTCGGCACCCAGCTATGTCTACTATGTCATTGGTCGGATTGGCGGGAGACTCTATGAAGATCATCGCCAGCTTATCTGATAATCCGCTTTCAACCAACAGGTTTTCAATCTCCTCCATCGTCTGCCCGTGATGAAACGAAAGGGTATGTACACCGATCTTTGGAAGGAAGTGATGAATGAAGTGATCGGTTCCGCCATAGGTGGGCGAACTGTACAGCAACAAATCACCGGGCTTCAGAAATTCAAGTAGAGATGTGCTAATCGCAGACATCCCACTCTCAAAAACCGCACAGTCATCAGCTTTGTCCCATAGGCACAATCGGTTTTCCAGAATTTCCAGATTCGGGTTATTGATCCGGCTGTAGATCAAGCCCAATTCCTCGTCCTGCTCCTTCTCTCGTAAGCCATAGGCCAATTCGAAAAATGCCTTGCCTTCCTCCGCCGTTTTGAAAGCGAATGTGGATGTGAGAAAAATAGGGGGCTTCACGGCTCCTTCAGATAGCTCAGGCTTGTAGCCATAGCTCATCATCAAACTCTCGGGATTAAACAGATCTTTCATTGGGTTAATGTTTCTACAAAATTCCTATTTTTAAGAACCAGAATCTATGATTGTTATCATTTCAGGAAATATTCCTGTTTTCTAATAAATTGCAGAAAACAGGACTTTATTTTTTAGGTTCTGAGAACCCGAAAAGGACAAATTCCCATGGATAAAATAGATCAACAGATTTTAGGACTGCTTCAGCAGGATGCCAAGCTCAACATCAAAGAGATTGCCTCAGAGCTGAACATGACCAAGACCCCCATTTACGAGCGCATCAAACGACTGGAGCGTGATGGGATTATTGAGAAATATGTGGCAGTCGTTGATCGGAAAAAGCTGGCCTCCTCCATGTTGGTTTTTTGCAGTGTGAGATTGGAGGAACAAAAGCTTGCGGAGATCGAAAAATTTGAAGCAGCCATCTCCGAAATCCCGGAAGTGCTGGAGTGCTACCTCATGGGCGGAGCGAGTGATTTCCTGTTAAAGGTTGTCGTAAAAGATCTGGAAGCGTATCACCAGTTTTCCTCCGGAAAGCTCGCCGCATTGCCAAATGTCAGCCAGATCAAAAGCTTTTTTGTGCTGGATGAAGTGAAGCGATCGACAGTGCTTCCGGTAGCGAATTGAAGAAAAAGAGGCTGCCTCAAAATGGGAATCCTTGGTCAAACTGAGGCTCTCGAAGTTCGTATAAACCAAGAAGGAATACATTTCGAGAACCCCAATGCAACATTTCAAAATTACTGTCGCTTTTGAGACGGCCTCAACTCCTTGAAGATTCAAGTCTGAACATTCTTCTCATACCATCGACACAAGTGTGTGATCTCACATTCTTTGCATTTAGGCTTTCTCGCCAGGCAGATGTAGCGGCCGTGTAGAATCAGCCAATGGTGTGCCACATGAACATGCTCCTCTGGTATGTGCCTGATTAGTTGCTTTTCCACCTCAAGAGGTGTTTTGGCGTTTAGGGTTACCAGTCCAAGTCTCTTGGAAACCCTGAATACATGCGTATCCACCGCCATGGTTGGTTGATTGAACAGCACCGAAACAATCACATTCGCCGTTTTTCTGCCTACGCCTGGTAGCTTGACCAATTGATCCCGGTCTGCCGGAATCTCACTATTAAAATCTTCCACCAACATCTTGCTTAAGCCAAGGAGGTGCTTGGTTTTGTTATTTGGATAGGAGATGCTGCGGATGTATGGGAACAACTCATCGAAGTTGCTTTGCATCATTTTCTCCGGTGTAGGGAAATCGGCAAACAGCTCCGGAGTGACCATGTTCACCCGCTTGTCGGTACACTGGGCGCTCAGCACCACTGAAACCAACAACTCAAAGGGATTGGTGTATTTCAGTTCTGTTTCTGCCTCTGGAAAATTCCTGGAGAAATGGTCGATAAATGCTTCGTAGCGCTCCTTGCGAGTCATAGAAGCGAATATAAAAGAAAGACTCCCAGCCCTAGGCCGGGAATCGGTTTAGACCTTCAAATTTCTTGAGTAAACTAAAATATTGTCCACAGCATCCTGTGGAGCTTTTAGCACAAATCCGTCCAATACTTTTTTCACGTCCTCAAGTTCTTCTGTCTCATGTTCCACCTCACCATCAGTAAGCTGGGCATGTATCATTTCTTCACGTTCTTGATTAGGGAGTTCATCATACAGGTACCTCAAAAGGTCATTTTTTGTAAAGGTTTTTATCATACGCAGTTAGTTTCATGCAATCGGTTTTTTCCCAGAGGTTAATAACCCCTGGGAGTGTCTATTTTTTGACCATGACGGTCCATTTTCTTTCTAAGATTTATCAATGCATATCGCATCCTACCCAATGCCGTATTGATGCTCACATCTGTGGCATCCGCAATCTCCTGAAAACTCATGTCCATGTAATGCCGCATGACCAACACCTCGCGCTGAGCGTCAGGAAGCTCCTCAATCAATCGCTTAAGCAATTTGTGTGTGTCTTCCTTGATCTGGTGATCCTCGTATGTCCCCTCTGAAAATTCGAGACTGTTGAAAAGGTTTCCTCCATCTTCCATCACGATCGTAGGATACCTGCGATCCTTCCGGAAATTGTCAATGGCCAAATTGTGAGCAATGCGCAGCAACCATGGAAGAAATTTTCCCTCCTCGTTGTACTTGCCTCGCTTGATCGTATTAATGGCCTTTATGAAAGTCTCCTGCATCAGGTCCTCTGCCCGATACCGGTCTTTGACAATAAGATAAATGGTGGTGTAGACCCGGTCCTTGTGCCGGTTAACCAATTCCTCGAATGCCTCTTCGTTACCGTTCTTGTAGTGGCCTAGCAACTGACCATCTTCAAGTTTTGTCTGATTCATCATGTAATTCACCTGTTTGTTAACGTAGAGGTCTATTGCATATTGTGAGGTTTACTGGTTTTAAAATTGATTTTGAGCGGCCAAAGATATGAGAATGATTTAATTCTCCAATTTTCTCTTTTTATCATCAACTTTGGCGTTGATTCTGGTGTTAGTACAGTCTCAAAACTCAATCCCCTAAAGTGTCGGTAGAAATAGATCAAATCGATCCCAAGAAATTCATTGTCATTAAAGGTGCTCGCGTCAACAACCTGAAGAACCTTTCTGTGGCGATTCCGCGAAACAAACTTGTGGTGATCACGGGATTGTCAGGTTCAGGAAAATCTTCGCTGGCATTCGACACGCTTTTCGCAGAAGGGCAAAGGAAATATGTGGAAAGCCTCAGTTCCTATGCCCGTCAGTTTTTGGGGCGAATGGAAAAACCGGAGGTGGATTACATCAAAGGTGTGGCTCCTGCCATCTCCATCGAGCAAAGAGTCAATACCAGAAACCCTCGCTCAACCATCGGGACCACAACAGAAATTTACGATTACCTGAAACTGCTTTTTGCCCGGGTCGGAAAAACCATCTCTCCCGTCAGTGGCAAAGAAGTTAAAAAAGACTCGGTCTCTGACGTGGTGGACTATATGCTATCGCATGAGGAAGGAACGAAGCTGATGGTTTCCTGCGAACTGAAAACGAAACATCAGCGAACTTTTGAGCAGGAGCTTCAAGTGCTAAAAAGCAAAGGATACACGCGATTGATCGAAAACGATGAGGTCGTGTTCATTGACGATTTGCTGGAATCCGGTCATAAAGTCAAAAAGCCCGAAATGCTCATCGATCGGGCCATTGTAAAGAAAGACGAGGAAACGCAATTCCGCCTAGGGGACTCGGTACAAACGGCCTTTTTCGAAGGAGACGGCAAGTGTATCGTACGCATGATTGGTGCAGGGAAGAAAGTTTTCTCTGACCTCTTCGAAGCGGATGGGATGAAGTTCGAAGAGCCCACCGCCAATTTCTTCACGTTCAACAACCCGTATGGTGCCTGTCGGCGGTGCGAAGGATTCGGACGGGTGCTCGGCATTGATCCTGACCTGGTGATTCCGGATCGGAACATGTCGGTTTACGAGGATGCTATTGTTCCATGGCGCACGGAAACCATGCGCCACTGGCTGGAGCCACTCTTGCAAAACGCCATGAACTGGGATTTCCCTATTCACCGCTCCATTTCCGAATTGTCAGAAAAGGAATACGAGATGTTGTGGGAAGGACACAAGAATTTTGCTGGCCTCAATGACTACTTTGACCACCTACAAAGCAAGTCCCACAAGATTCAATATCGCGTGATGCTCTCCAGATATCGGGGGAAAACCACTTGTCCGGATTGCAAGGGCACGAAGCTGCGAAAAGACGCTTCTTATGTAAAAGTAGACGGCAAATCCATCACGGATTTGGTGCTGATGCCCGTTGACCGACTATCTGGATTTGTGAAGGAAATCAAGCTCTCCGAGTACGACGAGAAAGTCGCCGGTCGCATCCTGCTCGAAATCCAGAATCGGCTGACATATTTGGAACAGGTTGGGCTTGGCTACCTGACCTTGAATCGTCTGACCGCCACGCTTTCCGGTGGGGAGTTTCAGCGCATCAAACTGGCGACTTCACTCGGAAGCGCATTGGTCGGTTCCATGTACATCCTGGACGAACCCAGTATTGGGCTGCACCCGCGAGATACGGATCGACTAATCAAGGTGCTGGAAACTTTGCGTGATCTGGGCAACACCGTAATCGTAGTAGAGCACGAGGAAAAAGTCATGGAAGCTGCCGACCAGATCATCGACATTGGGCCGGATGCGGGAATTCATGGGGGAGAATTGGTTTTCCAGGGGGCACGTTCCGAAATGAATGGGGAGGCAAATTCCTATACGGCCAAGTACCTACAGGGTACTGAAACCATCCCTGTTCCCGATAAACGACGGGGTTGGAACCAAAAAATCATTGTAAAGGGCGCACGGGAAAACAATCTTAAAAATCTGACAGCTGAAATTCCCATGGGTGTTATGACTGTTGTAACCGGGGTGAGTGGTTCGGGTAAGTCTACGTTGATCCGAAAGATTTTGTATCCGGGGATTGGGAAAATACTTGGAACAGTAGCGGAAACCACCGGAAAGTTTGACGGACTGGATGGCGACTACAAGAAAGTCACTCAGGTGGAATTGGTGGATCAGAACCCGATAGGGAAAAGTTCACGCTCGAACCCGGTCACATATGTGAAAGCATACGACGGCATTCGGCAGCTCTACGCGGAACAAACCATGTCGAAAAAGAACGGTTTCAAACCTGCACACTTCTCCTTCAACGTGGATGGTGGCCGCTGTGAGAACTGCGAAGGGGAAGGCACGGTGAAGATCGAGATGCAGTTTATGGCTGACCTGAACCTGACCTGCGAGGTGTGCAAGGGTGCTCGCTTCAAAAAGGAAATTCTGGAGGTCCGCTACAACGACCTGAACATTGCCGAAGTATTGAATCTCTCGGTGGAAGAGGCAATCACATTCTTCGATAAGCAGAACATTATCAAATCCCGATTGCAGCCACTGATGGACGTGGGGCTGGGCTATGTTAAGCTGGGGCAGAGCTCCAACACCCTCTCGGGTGGAGAAGCACAACGCGTGAAACTTGCTTCGTTCCTGGGAAAAAACTCACCCGCTGGAAAAGACGGGCACATCTTGTTCATCTTCGACGAACCAACTACGGGCCTGCACTTCCACGATATCAAGAAACTACTGGACGCCATGAACGGCCTGATCGATCAGGGAAACTCCGTGTTGATCATCGAGCACAATACGGAGGTTATCAAGAACGCGGATTGGGTGATAGACCTTGGCCCGGAAGGTGGGGAAAATGGCGGCAACATCTGCTTCACCGGCACACCAGAGGAAATGGTGAGGGTTAAGGGGAATTATACGGCCGAGTATTTGAGGGGGAGAGTTTAGTTCTGTAACACAAGTCACCAAATCCAATTTCTCTCTGCCGCAATTTTGCTTCCAAACAATAGAAAATCATGTTTGGACTATTTACAAAATCAAGAAGTATAGAAGAGTTGTTGACAGATGGAGCAGTGATTGTGGACGTGCGCTCAAAGGGCGAGTATGCCGGTGGTCACCTCAAAAACTCCATCAATATTCCGTTAGACCAGCTAAAGAATAACTTAGGCAGACTGAAGAAAGATAAACCGGTCATCACTTGCTGCGCCTCCGGCATGAGAAGCGCCTCAGCAAAATCTATCCTGAAATCCAATGGGTTTGAGGAAGTGAAGAATGGTGGGGGATGGATGGGTTTGCTGAAGTACGTGGATTAAGACTCTGTTTTATTGACTTGGCCGACCTTTGCGCCTTGCCAAAAATCATCTTCATATTTTCCGCCATCTCAGGAATGGTTGCCGTAGGGCTCGGTGCATTCGGAGCGCATGCATTGAAGGCCAAACTTCAGGCAGAAGGAACACTGGATACCTTCCAAACGGCCGTACAATATCAGTTCTATCATACGCTCGCATTGCTGGCCATCGGGATCTTGATGACCAAACATGCGGAAAACTGGCTGACCTATTCTGGGTATGCCATGATGGCCGGCGTGGTTATCTTCTCCGGGTCACTTTATCTCCTTTGTTTTACCGGGCATAAGTGGCTGGGAGCGATCACGCCAATCGGTGGAGTCGGATTTATTTTGGGCTGGCTTTTTCTCCTTTTGGCCGTCCTGAAAATTCAGTTTTAGTAATAAAGTACAACTGCTTTCGGCTTTCGTCCTGGCGCCATTTCAGTAACCGAAGTTCCAGACTTGTTTTCTGAAGTAGCTTTCTCAAACCGAAGTGGCAATTCCGGAATATCTTCTACCGTGAATGTCTGGGGAGACATTGGGAAAATTCGAAATCGTCCGAGAATCGCTCCCCTGACTAGAAGTTGGTTGCCCTCCATGAACACTTCAATCTCACGAAAAAACGGGTGGGAATATGTGCCTAAATAAACACCTGAATTGTTCGCTAAAGCCCTCGTTTTAGCGGGGCTCGGGGATTCAGGATTAAAGCGGACTAATTCAGGGTTCGTGACCGGTTCAACAGTTTTTGCATCTAAAATCTGTCCAATAAGTTCGAATATTTGATTCCGGTCTATGCTTTGATTCAGGTAAGTGTTTACGCGATGTACAATTACCATTTGTTGTTTGGGAAAAACAAAACAAAGGTGGCCGCCCAGTCCGCTCGCATAAAAGGCTGGCTGGCCAAACGTTTCATTGTCCACCCACCAGAGATAGCCGTATCCTTGCTTTCGTTCATTTCCAACCTCCGTACTCCTTAGAGTCCACTCCTTGGGTATAATTTGTTCTTCATTCCATTCTCCTTCTTGTAAGTAGAGCTGGCCAAACCGCGCCAAATCCCGAGTTGATATTTTGAACAAATATGCTGGATGAGATGAGAGGTCTGGCTCCTCTCGTAACCGCATGTCCTCCATTCTTAAATCCTCCATTCCGATTGGATCCGCCACTTCCTTTTTGAATGATTCAAAAAAATCAATGTTGGCCTTTTGCTCAAGAATGGTATGCAGCACGTTGAAATTCCAATTATTATAAAAAAAGACCTCTCCGGGCTTTGATGACCCTCTTTCCGGCCGATTTGCCTTCATACTTCGAGGCTCGTATGCCGCCGGATGATATATTCCTGAGGTTGATTTTAATAATTGCTGGATTGTCGCCTTTTTTTCTTGCTCTGATAGGCCATCGATATCATCTATTCCCAAATCTTCTAGTGTTGTATCCAACATGACTTGTCCACGATCCCAATAGATTCCCATTACACTATTCAAAAAGCTCTTTCTTATCGAGTGGGCCATGTATCTCCTGGTTACATCTCCCCAGCTGATCACTACGTTTCCTTCGTGTAGAACCATTAAGCTAGCGGACCCCAAAGAGTCGAAGGAATTCTTGGCCTGAGTGAGTTTTTCCTGATCAAAACCCGCCTGCCCAATTGAGCTATAAGCATACAAACTTTGTCCCTGGGCAAGTGAGCATAAACAGTAGAATAGTAGCGATATCTTAAGCCGATAAATCATCTTTTTTATCTATTTGATGCATTCACTAGATGATAGGTTACTTACGCAAAGGTTTCCGGCCTCAACAATCCTTAGTACTTCTGTTTTTTTCCATTTCAGGTGGGCATCTTTGTTGGCTAATCGACAAGAAATCATGCGCAAACACATAGCTGCCGGCAACTGGAAAATGAACAAGACATTGGAGGAAGGAAAAATCCTGGCCTCCGAAGTGATCGAAATGGTCAATTCCGAACTGAATGACCCAAACACTACCGTCGTTCTGATTCCTCCTTTTACACACCTCACCACTGTCAAAGGCCTGATCGGCTCATCCAAACAAGTTGCGCTTGGTGCGCAGAACTGCTCCGATCAGGATGCTGGTGCTTACACCGGGGAAATCTCCGTAGAAATGCTGAAGTCTGTCGGAGTGCAATTTGTCGTCATCGGTCACAGCGAGCGCAGGGAATATTTCAATGAATCCGATGAGCTACTAGCCAAAAAGGTCGACAAGGTTTTAGCGGCTGGATTGACGCCCATTTTCTGTTGTGGAGAATCATTAGAAACCAGAGAGTCTGGCAAGCACGAAAAATTTGTTGCTGACCAGGTAGAGGCCAGCCTATTCCACTTGTCAGCAGATGATATTCAGAAAGCGGTCATTGCGTATGAACCTATCTGGGCCATTGGTACCGGAGTAACAGCCTCCTCAGATCAAGCCCAGGAAATGCATCGCGCGATTCGACTCATACTGATTGATCAGTACGGTACCGAGGTGGCTGAAAACATTTCCATCCTCTACGGGGGAAGCGTCAAGGCTGGGAATGCCAAAGAGCTTTTTGCCCAAACCGATGTAGATGGAGGTCTGGTAGGAGGAGCCAGTTTGGACTCACGAGGATTCGCAGATATCGCCAAGTCATTCTAATGAATTGGATCGGGCTACATATCCGATGCTCCCATGAGCTAAAGGAAATTCTGCTCGCTGAGTTGTCCCAACTTCCTTTTTCCACTTTTGAAGAAACCGATGATGGCCTCTCGGCCTATTGCGAAATTCCGGATTGGAACGAGGTAGACGCTATTGAGATCTTGAAAAGATATGAAATCTCCAATTTCAATTACACCAAAGTAGAGCGGGTCAACTGGAACGAAGAATGGGAGAAAAACTACGACCCCATTCACGTTCGAAAAGAGCTTACCGTTCGCGCACCGTTTCATCCACCATCTGAATTTCCCAGGGAGATAGTCATCCTACCCAAGATGTCATTTGGTACGGGGCATCATGCCACGACCTATCTGGTTTTGGATTATCAGTTGAACCTAGATCAATCTGGTAAGAAGGTCCTGGATGTTGGATGCGGCACGGGCGTTTTAGCCATCATGGCACACAAACAAGGAGCCAGAGATGTGCAGGCCATCGATATTGGCGACTGGTGCGTGGAAAATAGTCAAGAGAATTTTGCGTTAAATGACTGCTCAGATATTATCGTCGAGCAAAAAGAAATTTACGAAGTGGCGGATAATGATTTTGACATTGTCTTGGCCAACATCACCAAGGGGGTGCATTTCGAGCTTATGGATGAATACATGCGTAAAATGAATCCGAATGGAACTCTAGTGCTGAGCGGATTTTTTGATGAAGACATACATGAAGTACAACAGGCGGCAGAACGAAGCGGTTTCAAATTCGTTGATTCAAACACCCACAATGACTGGGCGCGGCTTGTTTGCCGGAAACAGTAGCATTATTCGTACTTTTATTCCATGAATCGGGCAGGTGTCCTTACGGTGTTATTGATTTTGCTTCTCGTAATAGCCGGGAAGGGGCAAGACTATTCCGAAGATCCAACGGAATTTCAGCAGCAAGCCAAGCAACTGATTCAGACTCATAACCAAACGGAAGCAGGCTATCAGGTAGGAAATAAGTTCTCCACCGCTTGGTCTAGTTGGTCCACTCCACAAAAAGATCTCCTGATCAAAATCGCGAGAGAAATGGAGCGAAGAGGTCATAATAAGGAGACCTTCTTCAATTTCTTTGCCGGGATGGCATTTGCCGCTTCTGGAGAAAGCATCACTGGAGAAAAGATGACCAAACTGATGAAAGTGGCTCAAGAGGTCTTGAAAACCAGATCTAAAAAGGAGTATGCTGAATTCGCCCACGGCTTAAATTTTTTCCTAGCCGGTCGCTATCTCGCTTTTACCACCAATATTAAAACTCAAGCTCTGGAGGGTTCCTACGATTTTACCATCATCAACGGAGATCCCATGGCACTTATCACCTCTGACGGTGATGTGGTTAAACTTGACTCTATCGCCGCAGGAGACGGTATTGCAGACTATACAGTAGATGAAAACGATGATTATGTAGATCCATGGGCTGAAGACCCGTACGCTGCAGTGGAAATTGAGGGTGATCCTTGGGCCGATCAAGAAGCAGACGATCCGTGGGCGGATGACCCATGGGGCGACATTAGTAACGATGACCCGTACGGAGACGACCAATGGGCAGACAATGAAAACAACGATCCATGGGGAGACAATGCGAGTTATGACCCCTGGGCCGATAATGAAAATGCCAATGATCCTTGGGCAGCAAAAGCCATTAAGAAACCCATTCCAGACCGACCAAAAGTAGAGCCGCCGATTCAACATGACTATGTTGAGGACATGCGAGCTCAATATTATTTCCCTCCCCTCGACGGACCGTCTATTGAACTAAAGGGGATCAACATTTTCATGAAGTCCCATTATGACACCATGACCATTTCGGGTGTGGACGGAAATTTCTTGTTGACTAATAGAATTTTCGCCGGTGAAGGAGGCAAGATGCCATGGCCACAGATTCATGATAAAATGAATGGAGCACGTTTGGAATTCGGCGAGTGGCATTTCGAAGCTGACCGAGATTACTTCTGGACACCTAACGCCACACTACATTTTGATAAGTTTTCCGACCAGCCTATCGAGGGTCGTTTTGAATTTAAGAGTCAGGCACACAAACCAGGTCAGGGAACCGATTTTCCTATTTTCACCTCTAACAACGCAGACATCACCGTAGAGCTAACCGAACGATCAAAATACTCCGGTGGACTGGAAATTCGAGGAAACAAATTCTTCGGGAAAGCGACTTCTCGCGAACAGGGTAAACTTGAAATCACTGGTGCCAAGGGTAATCAGGTAGTAGTAACCGCAAAGGAATTTGTCCTCGCCGATTCTAGCATGACGACTCAAAATGGAGAGCTTTTGCTGATCCATGGAAGCGACACCATTTATCATCCATCGGTTCAGATGTGGTTTGACGAGGCTAAAGAGGAGCTGACGGTACTTCGGACAAAGGGATACAGCGTCACCCCATTCCGCTCCACGTATTTTGGTGTTGAGTTAAATGCCGATTTGATCAAGTGGAACATTGCCAAAGATTCCATCATCATTGATTTGCTGAATGGCAAACGAGCGATCCCAATGACGGTGGAGTCTGACCAGTATTTCACTTACGAACGATTCAAGCGAATGAATCCAAGTTTTCCTACTCACCCATTGGTGATGATCGTCGCTTTTGCAAAAAAGTACGGAGACCTGAAGGAGTTTTATGACTCTGAGTTGATGGTAGAATATGATATGACCTTACCGATGGTACGGGGCAACATCAAGATTCTGGAACAATACGGCATGGTTTCTTATGATCCTGAAAAAGCTGTGGTCACGGTTCACGACAAAGCATATCATTACTTCGATGCGGCAGCCAAGGAAAAAGACTTTGATCACATATATATTGAATCCTATTCCGAGAACGCCCCAAATGCAATTATTCGACTGGATAGCGGTCAGATGGTCATCAATGGGGTCACCTCCTTTTCAGTAGTGGAAGGTTACGGCCTGGAGTTCGAGCCGGATAGTTCTAAACAACTCATTCTGCTGAAAGACCGAGGCTTCAAAATGGACGGGAAGGTGACTGAGGGTGATTTCATCTACAACGGGCGAGACTTTACTTTCAACTACCCACAGTTTTTGCTCAATATGCCACAGATTGATTCTCTACAGCTAAAGGTCACGCAAGTGGACACGACCTACGAGGGAAATGTGAAGGAAGAAAAAAAGCCTTTGGCTAATAATATATCATTCACATCCGGAACGCTCTATATTGAAAACCCTGAAAACAAAGGTGGACATTTGGATAATGACACCTATCCATACTTCACATCCGATAGTGAGGGAATTGTCTATTTCGACGGAAATGAAATACTGAATGGAGCGTATGACAAATCGGTATTTTTTGTCCTGCCGCCATTTGAAGTGGACAGTATAGATCAGGCATCTGAAAGCTCGTTCGTGTTTGACGGAACCTTTGTTTCCGGTGGAATATTTCCGGAATTCGAGGAGACTATGAGTATTCAGGAGGATAAGTCTCTTGGGTTTGTTCACCAAATTCCTCCTGAGGGCTATAATCTCTATGGCACAGAGGCGCGTACTTATGAGAAAATCTATATGAGTAATAGTGGTATCAGAGGAGGAGGGCAGATTGACTTTCTGACCACACAGATCTTTTCTGATGACTTCATTTACTATCCTGATTCTGTGAGCGCCGATGGGTCCGGTGGGAGAATCCAGCCTGGCGATTATAAAGGTGCCAGCTTCCCGGAAGCTGTCCTTGGAGCTTACGACATGTATTGGCTTCCCAAGAAGGACAGCATGTACCTGCGTACCGTGAATGAGCCATTTAAATTCTACAACTCAACAGCTGAGCTCGAAGGGTTTGCCAATATAACAACTAATGGAGTTTACGGTGGCGGAACAATGCTCACAAGAGGTTCAAAATCCATCTCCAATGAGCTTAACTTCAAAGAGTTCTCTTACTCAGCGCGTCATGCTGAATTCGAGATTTTGACCGATGACCCGGAGAAGCCGGCGATGGCTGGAGACGACATTGCGTTGGAGTTTGATCTAACAGCGAACAACGCAACCATCCGTCCGGAACAGCGAGGAATTGCCGCCTTGGAGTTTCCTTATGCCAAAATGAAAACATCCATCACTGAAGCCGTTTGGGACTTGGAAACCCAGAAAATTGTGATGACCAAACCGGAAAATGTACCCATTGAAGATTCCTATTTTTATAGCACTCGAGAGGAACTTGACTCCCTTGCTTTCAGTGGCGAAAAAGCGACTTATGATATCAACACTCAAGAACTAAAAGTCGAGGGTATCCCATACATCACCGTGGCTGATTCTCGAGTGATCCCGGAGGGAAACACAACGACCATCCTTGCCGATTCACGGTTACAAAAATTCAATAACGCCGAGGTGATCATTGACACGCTGAATGGATTTCATAGGCTCATAAAAGGTGAGATCACTGTAATCTCCAGAAACATGTTCCAGGGGTCTGCACTCTACGAGCAGGTAGTAGAGGCCGACACTTTCTACATAAAATTCAATTCATTTGACCTTGAAGATGTTCAACTTTCCGAGAAAGAAAGTCTCAGAATGACAGTCTCGGGTGGTGAGGTTCCGGAAACACAAAACCTTAAAATAGCACCTGGATTTTTTTATAAGGGAAGTGTGAAAATGTTCGCTTATAAGGCCGCACTAGAACTGGACGGGGCGGTGAGAATGGATGTCAAAAACATCCCGACGGGAGATCTTTGGATACCATATACTCGACGAGACAGTTCAGTTCACCCGCACATTCCGATTCAAAATGCCGTCTTTGAAGATGGAAGTCAGGGTATCGCTGGACTTCATACCGATATCAAGGGTGACCTATATTCCACGTTTGTCGAAAGGCGAAGAAACTCCTCAGATCTCGATGTTTTCAGAGCACAGGGAGAGTTGTCCTTTGATACCGCATCTCGAAATTTTAAAATAGAAACTCCCGCTAAGTCAGCTGGCTCATATGCAGGTTCCACATTCATGTACAATGATGCCAACTCTAATCTTCTGGTAGAAGGCCCAGCTACCTTCTTTAAACCAACGACCACAGACATAGAACTCAAAGCCACCGTTACAGGAACTGGTAACCGTGAGACGAATCAGTTTACATTGAATTCATTTATTACGATGAACTTCGGTGTTGCTGACGCGATCATCGACGATATGGGAAGAGACATTATTTCGGCTGTAGAAATAATGGGCGCTAACACGGCCAATGATCCTTCCGACGAAATGCTGTATAAGGTTGCAAATATTATTGGGAACAGGGCGGCATTGAGATATCGTGAGAATTTACTTGGAGGCTATAAGTCTTTGATGTCTACATCCAAGGAGCTCGATAAATCACTGGTCATATCCGGAGTAACACTGAATTGGAATCCTGAATTCAAAGCGTGGTACAGCTCCTCCAAAATCGGACTATCCCATGCCGGACGAAGCGACATCAACGCCCAGCTGGATGGCTTTATGGAAATTCGAAGAGACGAAACAAACGCAGATGTAATGAACCTGTTCATTCAGGCTTCACCTGAGGTTTGGTATTTTATTTCCTACCATGATAAAAACCTCCTGATGTATTCTTCTAACTCCGATTTCAACGAGTTGGTCAAGTCCAAATCTAACCTTGGTAAAGAAAAGCCGGGCGAGTTGGTTTTCGTAGTTGGTGATACCAATGAAACCCTCAGCTTCATCAATACTTTCAGAAAGAATTACTTTGGGATTGAAACTCCCTACAACTTGTCCTCACCAAGCGACGCAAGCCTGGAAGATGAGAAATTCGATACTATAGAGGATGACGATGATGGATTTGGCTTCTAAGCTCCATTATCTTTGCCTCCACATTAACCAAAAACTGTATGAGCACTACCAGCTTCCTTGAAGAGAATAAGGAACGGTTCCTGAACGAACTTATAGATTTGCTGAAAATTCCCTCTGTCAGCGCTGACTCCAAATACAAAGCTGATGTCGCGAGAGCCGCCGATTTTGTCAAAGAAAAACTACTGGAAGCTGGTGTAGACCACGCTGAAATCTGCAAAACAGATGGACACCCGATCGTGTATGGTGAAAAGATCGTGGATCCCAGCAAACCCACAGTACTGGTCTATGGACATTACGACGTTCAGCCGCCGGACCCGCTTGATCTCTGGGATTCGCCCCCCTTCGAGCCAGTGGTGAAAAATGAAAAGATCTATGCCCGTGGATCTGCCGACGACAAAGGTCAGATGTACATGCATGTGAAGGCTTTCGAAACGTTGAACAAAAATGGAGAGCTCCCATGCAATGTCAAATTCATGATAGAGGGCGAGGAAGAGGTTGGTTCAGACAGTCTTGAGCCTTTCGTGAAAAATAACACAGACAAACTAGCTTGCGATGTAATTCTCATCTCTGACACATCCATCATTAGCAATGAGCACCCATCAATATGTGTTGGGTTACGTGGGCTATCTTATCTGGAAGTAGAAGTGACCGGCCCAAATCGTGACCTGCACTCTGGAATTTATGGAGGTGGTGTTGCCAACCCGATCAATGTTTTGGCCAAAATGATTGGATCACTGCACGATGCAAATGGGAAAATTACAATACCCGAATTTTACGACGATGTGCTGGAACATGACGAGGCATTTAGGGAAGAACTAGCCCGAGCGCCTTTCGATTTGGATGCTTATAAAAAAGAGCTGGACATTGAAGAAGTTCAGGGCGAAGCAGGTTATTCTACAATTGAGCGCACCGGAATCCGGCCAACCTTGGACATAAATGGAATCTGGGGTGGCTACACAGGTGAAGGGGCTAAAACAGTGCTTCCTTCCAAGGCTTTTGCGAAGCTTTCATGCAGACTGGTGCCTAACCAAAATAGTGATAAGATAACGGAGATAGTGACCAACCATCTTCAATCCATCGCACCTAAATCCGTGAAAGTTAAAGTCTCTCCACATCATGGTGGTGAAGCAGCGGTTATTCCAACGGACTCAGAGGGATATTTGGCGGCAAGTGATGCTTTCGAAAAAGTGTGGGGTAAAAAACCAATCCCGACCATGGATGGTGGTAGTATCCCTATCGTGGCGTTGTTCCAAAAAGAACTTAAAACAGATCCAATTCTGATGGGATTTGGGCTGGATGAAGATGCGATCCATTCGCCGAACGAAAGCTACGGTCTTTTCAATTTTTACAAGGGCATTGAGACCATCGTGGAATTTCATAAATCGCTGGCGTCAAGGGGTTGATAATGAGGATCAACCCTTGTAAAACAAATATTTCGGCTCAATTTTGCGCTGCATGAAGAAAGGACTGATTTTTTTGGCGTTGGCTGTGGTGTTGGGTTCAGCCGCTATTTTGCTTTTTCCTAAAACAGAAAAGAAGAAGACGAGTAGTGAAGCCGTCATAGAGGAATGTATTGACTTGGACGATCCCGTTGAAGTTTACGGAATCAACGTTGATACGCTTGATGTTTCCATCGGGCGAGTCAAGAAAAACCAGACGTTATCAGTTATTCTGGAGGACTATGGCGTAGACTACCGGGATATTTACACCTTGGTGCAAAAAGCACGTGATGTTTTCAATGTCCGAAAAATCAAGGCCGGTGACCCTTTTGTCATCATCCATTCCAAAACTAACAACAAGGCAAGACAATTTATACTGGAGCCAAGCGATAGAGAGTATGTCATTTACCACCTGGCAGATTCCATCTATGCCGAACGGATTGAAAAAGAAGTAGAAATAAAGGAACAGGAGTTTGCCGGAGAAATCACCTCCTCGGTTTATTTGACGGCAGTAAACAATGGTGGATCCCCACAGCTAGTGCATCGATTGGTTGATGTATTTGCTTGGCAAGTGGATTTCTTCCGCATTCAAAAGGGCGATAAATTCAAAGTTATTTATGAGGAAGAAACTGTTGATGGCAAGCAAGTGGGCATCAAGCGAATCAAAGCCGCCTGGTTTGAACACTTCGGGAAATCTCATTATGCCATCTTTTTTGATGAATGTGGCGGGATGGACTACTACGACGAATGCGGGAATAGCGTAAGGAGAGCCTTTATGAAAGCACCTCTTAATTATTCGAGGATCAGCTCGAGATATTCACCCAGAAGATTCCACCCGGTTTTGAAAAGATACAGGGCACATTTAGGAACAGACTATGCGGCACCCACAGGAACACCGATTCGATCAGTTGGAGATGGGGTTGTTACGGAAGCTCAGTATAAAAGTGGTAATGGGAACTATGTGAAAATCAGGCATAATAGCACCTATACCACTCAGTACCTTCACATGTCCAAGATTGCCGCAGGTATTCGGCCGGGTAAGACGATCGTTCAGGGACAAACGATCGGGTATGTTGGAAGTACTGGACTCGCGACCGGCCCGCATCTTTGCTTCCGTTTTTGGAAAAATGGGCGTCAGGTGGATGCTTTAAAAGTGGATTTACCACCTGCCAAGCCCGTTGACCCTTCTGGGTTTTCAGAATTTATGTCGCTCAGCGAAGAAATGGTTGAACGATTAGATGAAATCGAAATCCAAGCACCGGTACTTACGGCACAAGCTTCTTCTAAATAGGTTTAGTCTTCCAATCCTTTTAAATGTTGGGTTAATTACCGTTCTTTAATGTTCCAACAAGTTTCATTTTGTTATGCTTAGGGCGGTACTATCACTATTTACGATTGCATGTTTTTCCATTTGTTCTGTGTCAGGACAGAACGAACAACTAGCCACGGTCTCCGGAAAGGTGCTCAGCGCCAAGGATTCTTCAACTTTGTCAGCTAGCATCTTATATGAAAAACTCCCCTATTATGACGATATGGGACTTACCAATGCAAATACTGAAGGTTCTTTCAATTTTCAGCTGGTGAAGGATGTGACCTATAACATCTCGATTCGTAAAGATTCCTTCAAGCCATTTAATCAAGAAGTTACAGCGACAGGAGAAAGTTTGGAGGTCAATTTCTATCTCGACGTAGACTCAGAAAGTGAAGTGATTCGACTGGACAATGTAATCTTCGCTAGAGGAAGTGATGTGTTGCAACAAGAGTCTTTTGGGGAACTGGATCTATTACGTGATCGTATGAAAAACAACCATGAGATGGTCATTCAGCTTGAGGGCCATACAGATTTCGCCGGAAATCCGACCGCCAACCTTGCACTTTCCCAAGCTCGAGTGGATGCCGTTAAAAAATACCTAACAAAAGGAGGCATCAACAAGAACCGAATTTTGACAAAAGCCTTTGGAGGTGCCCAGCCGCTATATCAAGATAGAACCCCTGATGCCATGGCCAAAAATCGCCGTGTAGAAGTAAGAATCATTAAAAAATAATAAGTGGCAATGAAAAAGCTCACATTTCTAATTCTTGGACTTACCCTCTCCTTGTATGCAATTAGTCAGGAGACAGTTGTTTGGGGTGCGGAGGTAATGGATTTATCTTCGGAATTTGGCCCCTTCGAATATTCTGGAATCCAGGTGCTGCATAAACCAAATGTCCTTCCGGGAGGAGGAGACAACCCTAACGCCTGGAGACCTAAAAAGTCAGATACCGAAGAGTTTATAATGGTTTCCTTTGACACTCCCATTATAGCAAAGCAGGTTGCGATTGCGGAATCAGAGAACCCCGGAGCTGTTAAGAAAATTATTGCCTATGATGCTGATTACAACGAGTATGATTTGTTTCCTGAGTTGACTCCTCGTTCTCTTCCGATTGAAAGCCGACTTTTGAACTTGTTTTTTGAGCAGACCGCCTATAAGATTCAAGCAATTAAGGTCATCATAGATGGAAAGGCGGTTCAGGGATACAATGCGATTGATGCCATTGGTATTTCGGCTTCCAACATTCCGATCAATGTCCTAATCAAGTTGGCAAAAAACGTAAATGAGGGCATGAGTGCCGATCGACTGGGGAAAAACGTAAACTCAAGCTACCAGGAGCATAGTCCGGTACTATCTCCTGATGGAATGAAGCTCTATTTCAGCCGTCAGTACCATCCAGATAACGTGGGTGGTGATTCTGATCAAGAAGATATTTGGGTGTCAGAAATGGATCCGGAGACCGGTGAGTGGCTGCCGGCTACAAATGTTGGCCCACCATTAAACACGGAAGGCCCAAACTTCATTAGCTCTATAAGCCAGGTAGGCGATAAAGAAATCATTGTCCTCGGTAACAAGTATGGCAAAAAGGGGAGAATGTTCACAGGAGTTTCAATTGCTGAAAGAACAGGAGACACATTCTCCGAACCCATGAATGTCGAGATTGAAGATTTTTACAATTACTCACAAAACGCTGATTTTTTCATGGTACCTGGCGGAGAGGCCATGGTGCTATCAGCAGAACGTGATGATTCGTATGGATTAAGGGATTTGTACGTCACTTTTAAAAGAGGCGAGGGCTGGTCAGCTCCTTTGAACCTGGGAAATGAAATCAACACAGTTGGAGATGAAGAATCGCCCTTCCTTGCTGAAGATGGGCGTACGATGTACTTCTCTACGAATGGGCAAAGTGGGTATGGCGGCAAAGACATTTACGTTTCTCAGAGATTAGATGATAGCTGGACCAAATGGTCCACGCCTGAAAACATGGGAGCCGGAATCAACAAAGAAGGAGACGATGAATATTTCAGTATCCCAACAAATGGGGAGTACGCATACTTCACCAGAGGAGCCGAAGGGGAAGACATGGATATTTTCACTTTTAAAGTAGAGGATCTCTTTGTAGAAAAAGCCGGACCGGTTTACGAAACCATGAAGCACCTCATTGATGAGCCGATTTACATCGCCATTGAAGGGCTGGTTATTGATTCAGAAACTGGTGAGGTAGTTCCTGGAGCCAAAGTAGAAATCGAGCGACTTCCTGATGGTGCCGATATTGGTGAAACCATCGCAGGACCAGATGGAGCCTACAAGTTGACCGTACTTCCTGGTGCTCGCTATGGAGTCATTCCTTCGGCAGAAGGCTATTTCTCGGAATCAGAAAATTTCGACTTTAATGACATTGCTGAAAGCACCACGGTAAAAAGAGATTTGAAACTAGTGCCTAAGGATTCCGACCTGCCGATCACTTTCAACAACATCTTCTTTGATTTTGATAAGGCGACACTTCAGACTTCCTCATACCCAGAACTTGGGCGAGTTCATAAGTTGCTAGAGGATGGATCACTTAAAGGAATCACGATTTCAGGCCATACAGATTCTGTCGGTGATGCCAGTTACAACCTTAGCCTTTCTAAGAGAAGAGCTCGAGCGGTTTACAACTACTTCCTTGAGAGGGGAATTGCTAAAGATCGTTTGAAATACGAAGGGCTTGGAGAAACTAAACCGGCCGTGCCGAACGATACTAAAGCGAATCGAGCTAAAAATAGAAGAGTGGAATTCACTCGATTTAAATAAGAGAAATAATTCCTAACCAATAATCAAAAGGTGGCCATAGCGGTCACCTTTTTGTTTAAGCAATAGATCATAACTTTAGTGCATGGAAATACTCCCAGCCTTTGACCTGATAAATAAACACAGCATTGAAATTCGCAATGAACCTTATAAAGAAAGAGTTAAGCGCCTTAAAAAGTTAAAGAGCTGGATAATTAACCATCGAGCGGATATCCAGAAAGCCATACATGCCGATCTCAGAAAATCCCCCGAGGAAGCAGACCTTACCGAGGTATATGTGGTACTCAGTGAGGTGAAAAAGGCAATTAAAAACTTGAAATACTGGATCGTTCCGGAACCGAAAGGCTCTTCCTTAACATATCTGGGAACTAAAGCCGAAGTGTTCTATGAACCGAAAGGTGCCTGTCTAATTATCTCGCCATGGAATTACCCGTTTAGCCTCGCAGTTGGACCGCTTGTGTCTGCAATAGCTGCTGGGAACACGGTAATTCTCAAGCCATCAGAGCTATCATCCAATACCTCGGCTCTGATTCAAGAAATGGTCAACGAAGTTCTAGACGAGAACGTCGCTCAAGTCTTCACAGGTGGCGTTGAGGTTTCCACAGAACTTTTAAAGCTCCCTTTTGACCACATCTTTTTCACAGGCTCTCCTCGCGTCGGGAAAATTGTGATGGAAGCAGCCTCTAAACACCTTGCCTCTGTTACTCTGGAACTTGGTGGCAAATCACCCTGTGTGGTGGACCAATCCGCAAATGTCAAGGATTCCGCTCGAAAAATCGCTTGGGGAAAGTGGCTCAATGCCGGACAAACCTGCCTTGCTCCGGATTATGTGTTTGTCCATGACAAAATCAAGGATGACTTTCTGATTAAACTGAAAAAGTATGCCTCAGAGCTTTATCAGGGAGATGAGTACAGTTCGATTATTTCCGATGACCATTTTGATAGACTGTGCGACTGGAAGAAAGAAGCCATAGAAAAAGGGGCAGAAGAATATCATTCCGGAGGTATTGATCCTGAGTCACGAAGATTCGAACCTTCCATCGTTCTGGATCCTTCTCCTGGGACTCATTTACATGAAAATGAAATATTCGGACCCATTTGCATGATCAAAACATTTTCGGATTTGGATGAAGTGATAGACTTGGTCAATTCCAGACCCAAGGCGCTTTCGGCATATATTTTTGCCGGTAAGAACAAGGTGATCGAAACTTTCAAAAGGCGAACTTCGGCGGGTTCTTTTGTGGTAAATGATGTGGTGCTGCAGTTTGCTCACCCGGCTCTTCCTTTTGGGGGAGTGAATAATAGCGGAATCGGAAAGTCCCACGGAAAGACCGGCTTTTTGGCCTTCTCGAATGAGAAATCCGTGTTAAGTCAAAGAGTGGGATTGACCATGGCAGGTACGCTGTATCCGCCTTACAATGGATTTAAAAGAAAAATGATCGACCTATTAATCAGATACTTTTAACATGAAAAAGCTAGTTTTTCTTTCATTAATATTTCTCATGGCCTGTCAGTCGGGTGATTCCGCCAAGGAGGCATGGGAAGGGCGCTGGTCCGCAAAGTGGAGCACTGATCCCTCGGGTTATGGGGACTTAGCCTTAGGAATGTCGTTTGAAATGGACGGTGTTTTTGAGTTTGACGAGGAGCAGGTCACGATTGACGCTTATGGATTTGAAGGATGCATCTTTGGCGAGGACACCTTGTCTCATTCTCAAAGTTGGGAAATCAGAAACGACACACTTGAGTTGCAACACACTCCAGGTGAGCCAGGCATCTTCTACAAGGTACTGGAGCAGACAGACCAGACAATACGCCTTCAACTAGTCGATGATATTTTCGTTACCTTGACTAAACCATGAAGAAGCAGCAAATCCAGTTATTCAAAAAGCAGGTCAAGAAACTAGATGCCGAAGATTTCGATCTGGAAGCCTGGAAGGTCTCCACACAGTTGCTGCTTGGACAAGCCTTTGGTAAATACGATGAAAAAACGATCGCCATCCGCGACCTGAAAATCGACTATTCGAGTACGATGCTCCGTGATTCCAATTCGAATTACAAACCCATGGAAACCTGCAAGCGAAAAGGTCGAGAGATCCTTGAGTTGGCAATTGATGAGCTGGAAATGTCCGTGATCCCAGAATCGGAGCTCGCGAATATTGTGAAGACGGGCGACAAGGACGCTTTGCTGGATTACCTGAAAAAGCGAAAAAAAGAAGAATTAGTTGATCTGCTTTTGCAAGTCATGAGTAAATGAAAATCACAGGTTTCATATTCTTATCCATTCTTAGCATTGCAGCCATGAGTCAAACCCAAAGTAAATCTTATAATGCCTTGTTGAAAACAATGCTGAGTCATTCGGTGACGGAAATAACTGTGGAAGAAGCTTCAAACAAACCCGATGCAGTCTACATTGATGCTAGGGAAAAAGAGGAATTTGACGTGAGCCGGATCAAAGAAGCGATTCATGTCGGATACGATGAGTTTGACTTGCAATCATTGTCTAACGTTCCGAAAGACCAGGAGCTAATTGTCTACTGTTCGGTCGGTTATCGAAGCGAAAAAATCACTGAAAAATTGCAAGAGGCTGGATACGAAAACGTCTCTAATCTTTATGGTGGCATCTTCGAATGGAAAAATCAAGGACAGCCTGTGGTAGATTCATTGGGAAACGAGACCGAGAACGTTCATGCCTTCAACAGGCTTTGGGGTATTTGGCTCAAGAAAGGCAATCGGGTCTACGACTAGTCGTTTATTTGGATTTCAGTCGTGTCCTCAGACTCATCAAACGGCAATGTAATGGTCAAAGCCTTGCCCTGGTAGTTAGCGCTGATTCCTTTTTTGTCTACATTATCCGCTACGTCCACACTGGCTACCATGTACGGGATATCGATTCCATCCTCCAAATGCATTAGCTGAAAAACAAACAAACTGTTTTCGTGCATTTCAATCTTAAGAGACCTCTTATCCACCCCTGGAATTTTCACCGTGACCAAGTAGTGATCCGTATTCTTATACTTATTCACATGCGCCAGACTCATTCCGCCGTTGATCGTGTTCACCAAATCTCCAGAATCGGCTAGCATTTTCATTATCTCTCTTTCTACTCTCATAGCCTTTCGTTTCTTCTACATTAACAACCACCATTCCAACGTAATAATTCCGCCATTCTGTCTATGGATTTTGCTAAAAGATGTCAAATTGACCTAATTTAGGTTTCAAATCGATACTATGAAACGCTCAGCACTTGGTCTCATTCTGGTTCTATTAGGTTCTTTTTTCCTGCTCAGAAATTTGGGTTGGATTCCGGATTTCTCCTATTACATCTTCCGGTGGCCTAATATCATGTTTTTGATTGCCATTGGGTTTCTTGTTTCTGGTAAACCAAAACCTGCCCTCATTTTCATATTGATTGGTGGAGTGTTTTGGATACAGCAGTACTTCTACTTTAACTGGGCGATATTCTGGCCGGTTGTGATGATCGTAATCGGAATACTGTTTTTCATTCAATATTCCAGGCGATCTGGTTCGTCTGATGACGACAGTATTGATGAGACCACCATCTTCTCCGGTAGCAAAAAGAAATTCACAAGTTCAAATTTCAGTGGAGGCAAAATCACAACTATTTTCGGTGGAATTGAAATGGATTTAAGCGATGCTACGCCAACCCAGGATGCCATGATCGATATCTTCTGCATGTTTGGTGGAGCAGAAATCAAAGTTCCGGCCGACTGGCAAGTCAACAACGACACAACTCCCATATTTGGAGGGGTTAGTGACGAGAGAGACCCAAACAATCAAACCGGACCGAATATCCAGGTGAAAGGATTTGTCGCGTTTGGGGGAGTGGAGATTAAATCTTAACCCTCCACTTTCACACCTTTCCAGAAAGCCACGTATCCCTCAAAGTTTTTGGCCAATTCGCTGGTCTCCGGGTAATACCATGCCGCATCTTTGTTCTCTGACCCATTTACCTTCAGGGTATAATAACTGGCCTCTCCTTTCCAGGGGCAAGTAGTGTGTGTGTTCGACTCCTTGAAAAATTCCTTCTTGATGGTATCGGGAGGAAAGTAATGATTCCCTTCTACCTGAACCGTTTCTTCGCTTTCCGCAATGACTTGATCGTTCCAAATTGCTTTCATGATATTTCGTTAAATGTGCGTAATAACATAAAGAACGCCACAAACATTTCCCAAAGCATGTCATTTTTCCGACAGAGTGATCAACGCAATCGAGAAATCATCGAATATGTTCTCCGGTACGTTTTTCAGAACTTGAATTTCAGTTACGTCCCTCTCTCCACGGTCTCCAGAAAGTAGGATATTTCCTTTTTGTTCGTAATCCGCCCAAGGCAAAGTAAATCTTGGGATTGAATCGCTTGCCTCTCTAAAGAATGCCCACTGAGAAACCAGATTGCTTTCGCTATCAACCCAAACCTTATACATGTTCTGAGGAGTATCGCCAACATCCTCGAAAGTCAACCCAAGCACTTCGGCGTTGGATCCGGTCATCGTAGTATCCGTTCCCAAATGCTTTAAGGTCACCCCGGAATCCTTGAGCTTAAACGGCATGACCAACCAATAAGAATCGTTGATCCACGCACTCTTCCCAAATTCCAGATACTTCGTAAGTGAATCGGCATGTGTAAGCTCCAGTCCAGCCTTAATCACTCGGCCTTCCATGGTTTTCAGATTCATTGATATATCAAGATCCCTCCTCAGAGATTCAATTCTCACATTACCAGTCCATTTATCCCAGAGATGACGTCTTGCCCCAAAGAAATTCCACGATAGGTATCGTGTGTTATTCCAGTTCTTCCGTCCTCCCATAGCTTCCATGACCTGGTCTGCCAGCATGACCGCCACCATGTCCGAACCCTCTACATTAAAACCATCTGCTGGTGGATTTTGTACAACCTCAATCGCCTCAGTGATTGGCTCTTCCTCAGCTTTTTTCTCATTTGAGGAAACAGAACAGGCGACCACCAGGCCGCCTGCTACTAATAGTAATAAAACCCTAATCACTATTTTCCTTCTTTGAATTTATCCACTCGAGTTTCTCGCGCCTTTCTCGGAAAGACATTGTTCTCAGTGGCTACATCCGCTGTTTTCTTTTCGGGATCAATCACGATTCCGACAACCTCTTTTTCCTTCATGAACGTCTTAGTGACTTGGTTTTCATTGTATTTCCAGATTTCTGCTGGGAGTTTTTCCATCTCCTTTGATCCATCCGCAAATGTCCACTCAATAATGACCGGCGTGACCAACCCACCATTGTTCTTAAGCTGGACTTGGTAGAAGTTTTTCCCTTCTGCAGCGGCCATCAGTTCCTCGTTCGGAGCGTCCATTCTGTACTCACCCGTGTATTCTGTAGGCGTTACAACAAATGTTTCTGCCTGGGCCGTGAAGTCAAGCATATCGCTGTTTTCTTCTTTCTTGATATTACCCTTGACATTCTTGGTTTCAAGTTGATTGTCTTCGGTCAACATTTTGAACCATTTGACCTCCTCAACAGAAACGTCCACATGGTCTGTGGTGTAGAACCAGCCTTTCCAGAACCAGTCTAAATCAACAGCAGACGCATCTTCCATTGTCCGGAAGAAATCCGCAGGAGTTGGGTGCTTGAACGCCCATCTTCTTGCGTATTCTTTGAAAGCGTAATCGAAAAGCTCAGGCCCCATGACAACCTCTCTCAGAATATTCAGAGCTGTTGCCGGTTTGCCATAGGCATTGTTACCAAACTGAAGAATTTGCTCAGAGTTGGTCATGATCGGACGAATGAATCGTTTGTCGCCTTTCATGTAATTAACCATGTTTTCAGCCGGCCCTCTTCGCGATGGATAATTTGGATCCAATTCTTTCTCTGTCAAATACTGCATGAATGTATCCAGCCCTTCGTCCATCCATGTCCACTGACGTTCGTCAGAGTTGATTATCATCGGGAAAAAGTTGTGACCTACTTCATGAATAATCACAGAAATCATTCCATACTTCAGCCTATCGGAATACGTCCCGTCAGGATTAGGTCGACCATAGTTGAAGCAGATCATCGGATACTCCATGCCGATACTTGCTGTATGCACAGAGATGGCAACCGGGTAAGGATAATCAACGGTGTGTTTACTGAAAGTAATGAGTGTTTGAACTACCGCTTTCGTCGACCATTCTTCCCAAAGAGGATTTCCCTCAGGTGGGTAATATGACATGGCCAGTGGTTCTGCTCCGTTCGGCAATTTGGTGGCCTGCGCATCCCAAATGAATTTTCTTGATGCAGCAAATGCAAAGTCTCTTACATTCTCCGCTTTGTATGTCCAGGTTTTCGTGCCTTTGACATTCGCCTTGTTTTTCACTTTTGCCTCTGCCTCTTCCTGGGTCACAATGATGACTGGCTTGTCGTAAGACTTCTTCGCTTGCTTGAATCTTTTCTGCTCTTCCTTGCTCAAGACATCCTCCGTGTTTTGTAGTGTGCCCGTGGACGCAACCACAAAATCAGCAGGGACGGTGATGTCTACTTCGTAATTGCCAAAAGGTAGTGCAAACTCCCCGCTTCCAAGGAATTGCTTGTTTTGCCATCCTTCCGCATCATTGTACACTGCCATTCTTGGGAAGAATTGTGCGATGGTGTAGAGGTACTCATCCTCATCTTGAAAGTATTCCAATCCAGATCGACCACCGTCCAACATTCTGTTGTTGATGTTGTAATTCCAGTCGATTTTAAACGACGTGCTTTCGCCCGGCTTAAGCGGCGTAGGTAGGTCGATGCGCATCATCGTTTTGTTTACCAAATACTTCAGGTCCTTTCCAGACGCATCCTTTACGGCTGTCAGTTTGAACCCACCATCAAAATCATTGGTATACCCCATTATTGTTCTTGTTGTGACAGTGTCTTGAATGGCTCTACCGCGGCTCGCTTTTGGTGTGTCCGAATCTTTGGCTCTCATGTTTTGATCCAACTGAACCCACAGATATCTCAAGACGTCAGGAGACTGATTGTAATACGTGACCGTTTCCTTACCGGAAATTGACTGATTGTCGTTGTTCAGGACAATCGACATTTTGTAGTCAGCTCGTTGTTGCCAATACTCATGGCCTGGGGCTCCAGATGCTGTTCTGTAGGTGTTCGCTGTAGGGAGCATGGTCCCGAGCTGCTCGAATTTCTGATTCCAGGTATAGTCCACTTCCTCGTCCTGAGAAAAGCCGGCAAACGCCGAAATCAAAAAGGTTAATGCTAGAATTTTCTTCATTGCTTATTGTTATTTATTGCTACCAAAAAATTGCATCCATAGTTAGTGTAAAGGCGACTCCCATCACAACTGAGGACACGATAATTTTCCAATCCCGACGTGCTACGCCGAAAAGGGAAACGAAAATAAAGCTTATTGCCAGGAACATCCCAACGATTATTATTTGACCTGCTTCCAGGCCTACATTAAAGGCAAATAATGGCCATGTGATCGACTCCTCTTTTCCAAGGATGGCTTGCAGGTAATTTGAAAAGCCCATGCCGTGAACAAAACCAAAACCACAAGCCAGGATGAAATTCAAATGAAGCTTCTTTGAATACAGCGATTCTTCTCTCACAAAAAGATTTGAAAAAGCAGTCAGCAGAATGCTGAATGGAATCAGAAACTCCACCAATTCCATATTCGGAGAAATAAGCTTCAGGGTGGCCAGAGCCAATGTTATGGAGTGCCCGATTGTAAAAGCAGTAACAAGGACAAGAACTTTTTTCCAATCTGACATCTGATAAAGTGCAGCCAGCGCAACCACAAATGCCAAGTGATCGTATGCAGTCCGGTCTAGGATGTGCTCCAGACCTAATTCAAAATAGAGTTGAAATTCAGACATGAGTTATGCTAGTTTGTAACTCCAATATGGTTTGGATCAAATCTTGCAGCCCGCAATTATAATGGTGTTTTTAATATTTCTTTATTCTGCGATCGTTCACCCTTTTCACTTGAGTGTAACGAACATCTATTACAAGGAGAAGGAAAAGGTGGTCCAAGTGGAGCAGCGAATTTTTCTGGATGATTTTGAGGCGACACTACGTGATCATACTGGAAACGAAAAATTTAACATTACGGAAGACGATCCTGAAGCAGTCAAGCAGGCGGTTTCGAATTACTTAAAAGAGAAATTCACTCTGATTAGTCGAGGCAAGCAGATTGAACTCAAGTACCTCGGAAATGAAATAGAGCTAGATGCCAATGTGATGTGGTGCTATTTCGAAGCTGAAAAAGTCAGGAAGTTTGACGAGTTCACTGTCATAAACTCGGTGCTAACAGAAAAGTTCGATGATCAGGAAAACATCATTCATTACACCTTTCCTTCCGGGAAGAAACGGAGTGAACGAACCGGACCGGGCAAAACAAAAGTCACATTTGGAGATTGACTTCATGCCACACTTTTCCATCATGCTTCAAAAGTGATATTTCTTGAGTTTGGAATTCCCCTGAATAGGATTGCTGCCCGAAATATTTCTTGGCCGCATAAAACTGAGGCTTTTTCAAGTCTCTAAATCCAATAGTTATGTGAGGGTGGAACGGGCGATTCTTATAATTGCCATTGTCGAGTTTTAGGTTCTTTCTACATCTGTCTATAACCTCTTGTTGCAACTGTTCCAATGATTCGGAAGGCTCAACGTTTACAAAAACCACTCGCGGCTCGAAGAAGTCGAAATCTTTCAATTGAATTAAAAATGGTTTGAATCCTGAATTCAATTCCCTTATCAACGAAAACAGCTGCTCTTCCTTTTTGACCTTCCATTTAAACGGCATGTGCAGGGTAATGTGTGGTGGAGATCGAAGCGCATGCTTGCTGCCAAACCTCTCAGTCACTTCCTCTTTCAACGCATGAATTTCCGATCTAACCGGATCAGGAGGAACAATGGCGATGAAGAACAGAGATTCCATTAGTTCAAAACCTCATCCATCAGCTGCCAATAAGCATTGAATGCTGCCAAGTCATTGTGGCCTCCTCCTCCTATTTCATGAAATTTCACGTTGCTAGAAACTACCTCAAGCTTTCTACCTGATTCTATTGGTACCACCAGATCGTCGGTACCGTGAACGATGTTCACCGGACACTCAACCTTCTTTAGGTTTCTGTCATTTCGGAAATTAAATCTAACCATCCTGTTGACCGGATACATCCAGGCAAAAGAACTGGCGACATCTGCCACACTGTAAAATGGCGATTCCAAAATCACCTGCTTCGGGCTAAACTCTGCGGCCACATGCGATGCAAAAGAGCAGCCCAGCGAACGGCCATAAACGGTAATTTGGTTCTGTGGGTAAAGCGCAGCAGCCTGGGCATATACCGCCTCGGCATCTTCAAGCATCGACTTCTTTGATCGCTTCCCGGTACTCTTTCCGTAACCACGATAATCGATTATCAATACATCGTAATTGTACTCTAAAAACGGAATGACTACTTCCCCCCACCTGGAGAGCTCACCCGCATTGCCGTGAAAGTAAAGGATCAGCCCTTTCGGGTTTTTCGCTTTGAAGTGCAGGCCATTGATGACCGCACCGTCTTCCATCTCCAGGTTCAACTCGTCAAACTCTGCGTCGAAACGATATTGAAAATCCTGCGGCAGAGCATCCGGCCTGAAAATCAGTTTTTCCTGAAAAAGGAACAAGAACAACCCTCCCAGCACATAAAGCACCACAATTAAAATCAACAGCGTCTTCACCCAGCTCATGCCTTCTTTCTTTTGAAGTTTAAACTCGTTTGCTCCGGATCTACCTCCTGAATTTCTCCTGATTTTAAAATCTCTTCTAACATTCGGTGATACTCTTCGAATGTATGGAGATTATTGTGTCCTCCCTCGACGATAGGATACAGTCGCGTGAATTTTGGGCGAATCTTGGATAGCGAGATGGCGTTCTTGAATGGGACGAGTTTGTCACTTGTGCCATGAATAATCTTAATTGGACAGTTTACATACTCCAGCCATTTGTACGTTTTTATTGGAAAACGCATGGCTATGGAAATCGGCATAAACGGGATATACCGCTTGGCCATTCGCATCATAGAATAATACGGCGATTCCAAAATGAGCATGCGGGGATTGTTGGTGCTAGCCAACTTAGCTGCAAACCCCGAACCCATTGACCGCCCGTATATAACAATGTGTTTTTGATCCACTTTAGACTTCAGGATATCATATACTCGCTGAAGGTCTTCTTTGATCCCACGCTCGGTTCGTTTACCCGTACTTTTCCCAAACCCACGATAATCCACCATGATCACATCAAATCCCAACCTCGTAAAATCGATGGCATATTTTCCCCACCCTTTTATTGAACGTGAATTTCCCTTTAAATAAAGTACCACGCCCTTAGGATTGTCCTGGCTGAAGTGGATGGCGTTAATGTTGACCCCTTCTACACGCTCAAGGTTGTATTCCGTGATCTTCTGATTGGGATATTTGAATTCAAAATCCTCCGGCAGTTTTTCCGGGCGAAACAGGAATTTCTCCTGTGCGAAGTACACAAAAAGATTAATCGCCACATAGGCTACTAACACCACAACCACAATTGTCCAGATCACCGACTAAAGATAACGTGTCAAGACAAACCGCATAGCTACCTTTGAACCATGTTTGGATGGAATAAAGATTACAATTGGGGTATCGCTCTAGGCGGTGGCGGGGCGAGGGGGTATGCCCACTTGGGAGTGCTTGAAGCACTTCGAGAAAAAGACATAAAACCAGATGTCATTGCCGGTGTGAGCGCTGGTGCAATCGCTGGTGCGTTCATTGCGTCAGGAAAAACACCAAGAGAGGCTTTTGAGGCTATAACTAAGTACAGCTTCAACGACTTCACGAAATTCAAAATACCGAAAAACGGACTGCTGTCCCTTGAGAAAATGCGATCCACGTTAGAAAAGGAAATTGAAGCCGAAACCTTTGAGGAGCTTGAAATTCCATTGATCATTACTTGCACCAATGTATTGACTGGAAAAGTGGAGTATATCAAAGAAGGTCCACTATCAGAATCAGTGGTGGCGTCTGCTTCAATTCCGGTTCTTTTCGATCCTGTAGAATTGGATGGCAAGGTTTTGATGGATGGGGGCCTTTTGAACAATCTCCCATTTCAACCCCTGCTCGAAACTTGCAAAAAGGTAATTGCAGTGAGCATCAGCCCCGTTCAGGAATTGGAAAAAGTAGATGGGCTAATCGATGTTGCCGCACGAACTTTCCAGCTTAGCGTCAACTCGCGAAGAGAAGAAGCCCGAAAGTCCTGTAAATATTTTATTGAGCCTCCACGTCTCTGTGAGTTCGACTTATTGGACACCTCAAATGCTGAAGAAATATTTCAGGTGGGGTATGAGTACACCAAGGAAATGGATATGTAGAACCAAATCAGCGGTTTGTTCGTAAAACATGGCCTAACCAAAACACCCCTTCATGAAAAAGCTCGTCATTCTATCCATTGCTCTATTTGTATTCGCTTCGGCCAATGCCCAGAATCATGTAGAAATTGCCAAAACGGTGAATTATTATCTGGAAGGTGGAACCAACAACGATTTTGAAACACTAAAAAAAGCCTTCCACCCGGAAGCTAAAATGACCTACTTGAGTAATGGGGAGTTTAAATCTGTCAATGCCGTTGAATTTTTCGGAAAAGGAATGAAAGGAAAGTCTGGGAAACAGGATCGTCAAACCCGAATTACGAGCATCGATGTATCCGGACATGCCGCCACAGCAAGGTTGGAAATTCTGTACCCCACGTTCAAGTTCATCGATTACATGCAGCTGCTCAAAGTTGATGGCGAGTGGAAAATCATCAGCAAGACCTTCTTTAGAGAATCACTAAAGAGTAAGGAGGGCTGAGCCTTCCGGTTTTAATAGTCGCTTTAAAGGTTCGTGCTTGTCGCGAACCTTTCTATTTTTAGGGAAATTTGATTTTCATGAAAACGACCCTAACCTTTCTCCTCGCTCTTGCCATTCAATTCTCATTTGCCCAATCTATTTCTGAGTTTACATCTGACATGAAGAAGCAAGAGGGCTTTTTCAATTTCTATTACGATGACGCTGGTGGCAAAGTGTTTTTGGAGATTGATAAGATAGATGAGGATTTTCTGTACGTGAATTCACTGGCTGCCGGAATTGGCTCAAACGACATTGGCTTGGATCGTGGACAGCTAGGTAGTGAGCGGGTAGTCAGATTTGAAAAGTATGGCCCAAAATTGCTTTTGATTCAACCAAATCTGGACTACCGAGCAGTGAGTGATAATCCAGATGAAGTCAAATCTGTAAAAGAAGCTTTTGCACAATCAGTTCTGGAAGGTTTCGAAATAAAATTGACAGATGGAGATCGTCATCTGATCGACATAACGGATTTCTTGCTACAGGATTCTCACAATGTCTCCGGTCGGCTTAAACGTTCTGACCAAGGCAATTACAATTTGGATAAAAGCAGATCAGTGATTTATCCCGATGGCCTGCTGAATTTCCCTAAAAACTCGGAGTTCGAGGCGATTCTCACTTTCAGCGGAGATCCAAAAGGTTGGTGGATTCGATCCGTCACACCTACATCAAATTCCGTGACGGTTCGCACCCATCATTCGTTTATAGAGCTGCCGGATGCTGATTACGAACCTCGAGCTTTTGACCCAAGGTCTGGTTATTTCTTCATTTCCTATCAGGACTATGCCACCCCGATTGAGGATCCATTGGTCAAGCGATTCATCGTTCGTCACCGACTGAAAAAGAAAGATCCGTATGCAGCTGTCAGCGAAGCGGTCGAACCAATCGTCTATTATGTAGATCGTGGAGCACCTGAGCCGATTCGGTCCGCCTTGATCGAGGGGGCAAGCTGGTGGAATCAGGCATTTGAAGCTGCTGGGTATAAAGACGCCTTTCAAGTGAAAGTCCTGCCCGAAGGAGCTCATCCTTTGGATGTTCGGTACAATGTCATTCAATGGGTTCATCGTAGTACCCGGGGTTGGTCGTACGGGAGTGGCATCACAGACCCCAGAACCGGCGAAATGATCAAGGGACACGTGAGTCTTGGCTCACTTCGAGTCAGGCAAGACTTTTTGATTGCAACAGGTCTTTTGCAGCCCTACGAAAACGATACAGAAGTGCCCAATGAAATGACGGAAATGGCACTAGCCAGGTTGAGACAACTATCGGCCCATGAGGTGGGACACACGATCGGGTTGGCGCACAATTTTGCGGCAAGCGTGAATGACCGAGCGTCTGTGATGGATTACCCACATCCATATGTGAAAATGGATGCTGATGGGAATATTGATTTAAGCGAGGCATACGATGACAAAATAGGTGCTTGGGACAAAGTGACCGTGACCTACGGATATTCAGATTTTCCTGATGGCGAGAATCTGGATATGCTGAATGAAATATTAGACAATGCATTCGCTTCAGGCCTGAAATACATCACTGATCAGGACGCTCGTCCGGCCAGTGGTGCACATCCCGAGGCTCACTTGTGGGACAATGGCGAAAACCCGGCTGACGAGCTCAATCGAATGATGAAAATCCGCCGAAAAATCCTAAACGACTTTTCCGATAAAGCCATCAAAGAAGGCATGCCAATGAGTACGATTGAGGAGGTATTGGTGCCTATGTATCTTTTCCATAGATATCAGGTGGATGCCACTTCCAAGATCATTGGAGGCATTCGATATTCTTATGCGTTGCGAGGAGACGGTCAGTTGGTTAGAGAGTTGATTTCCTCCTCTGATCAAATACGTGCTTTAGATGCCCTTTTGGATGCCCTTCACCCGAGGGCATTGGAAATTCCTGATGAATTGATCGACAAGATCCCGCCTCGGTCTTATGGCTATCCACGCTCCAGAGAAACTTTCGAATCAAAAGTTGGGGTGGCATTCGACTTCTTTGCTGCGGCTGAGACAGCCGCCAGTATTCCATTGAGCTTCATTTTCAACGTGGACAGGGCTAATCGCCTTCAGATGCTCAAAAGTGAGCATGCCCTTCAACCTGGATTCGAAAGAGTTCTGGAAAGAACTACCTCCAGGATTTTTGCAAATACGAGAGGCGAACTGGCGCACATCGTGCAATCGGAACTGCTTAATCACCTTTTCAAATTGGCTGCAAATGATCGAGCTTATGATGATGTCCGAGCGACCTGCTATGCTCAACTAAAAACGATGAAAGAAAAATTCGACGGAAAGGAATTGCGAGATGATCCGTTTTACGGTTTTCTCTCAATGAAAATTGAGAACTTTCTGGACGACCCAGAAGACTTCAAGCCTGCCAAAACCATCAAAGCTCCGGATGGTTCACCGATCGGGAGCTGCGATTACTAAGGTTGGTGCTCTGGTCTGAGCAGGTCGTTCACGGTTTTCACCGGGTTGAAAGTGATTAATGGAACCTCTACAAAAATAGTGTTCCAGTCGGCCATGCCCCCGTTCCAAAGACCTGGCAACTCCAGCGCTTTAATGGGCTGACCGTTGTGAGATTTTTGAGTGATGAACCCCGTTGTTGGATCGGTGTATTTCATCAGGTCGAATTTCTGGCCCTTATAATCTTTCACCCCACACACAATATCCACCGGATTGAAATGTGTTGATTGGTTCAAAACATCCACCTGGTCTTGATTCGATTTGTCAATCTGAGCTCCTTCCACTATTTGGAGGCTGACTTGTCCATTCGATTCCACCCAAAATGGGCCCCCTCCTGGTTCGCCGGAATTTTTCACCATGCCGCACACTCGCATTGGCCGGTTCAGTTTTTCTACCAATTCACTATCGGAAATGTCCTTAATCCCACATTTTTCCAATAGCTTTTTAGCTTTCTCAACATCCAAATTTCCCCGCTCAGCGTCTCTTAACAACTCAAAAACCTGAGCTTGAAAATCGAGCAGAACTCCAGCCAGGATTTTTTTCCATTTTACGGTTTCACCTTTTAATCGGTCCGGCACTACATTGTCAATGTTCTTGATGAAAATCAAATCCGAATTCCGAGTGTTGAGGTTTTCCAATAAGGCCCCATGCCCGGCGGGTCGGTAAAGGGAATCTCCATTTTCGAGCCTCACCGGATTGTTCTCCAAGTCTACAGCCACGGTATCAGTCTCTGGATTCTGAGTACTATATGTGATTTCAAATTCCTGATCAAACTCATTTTTCGCTTTTTCAATCAATGCCTCAAACGGCTGTTCATGCTCGGGCGAAACGGTAAAGTGAATTTTGACAGGCCCCTGTTTCATGGCATACCCTATTGATTCAGCCAAATGCTCCTCAGCTGGATTTAATGTTTTTCCATCCTTTTGATGAAAGGGGAGTAATCCTTTGGGAAGATTCTGATAACCTCGTTTGTCAAATAGTTCGGCAAGAACTTCGTCCCTTGAACCGCTCAAAGCAAATGGTAACTTGTCCAGCGCACCAAAGAAAGTATCTACGCTTTTTGATGATTTCCCAGATGCACGATACTCTAGCAAGTCTCTAAACATTCTGGTCGCAGCACCAGATGCGGGAACAAACTTTTCTACAAACACCTCTGACGCCTCATATTTCTCTATCATGCCATCCTGTTGGCTTGGATCCAGCTGCATGATACCATCCCCAGGAACTGCTGCACCCATAAGTCTGACATCCGGAAACCCCTTCCTAAACCAATTTAATTGTTCGTCTAAATCCATTCGTTCTTGCCTTTGTTCACAAAGATGCCAAAATGATGATGACCTGGAACGTTGGCATTTGATATAAATGGTTGCAATGAAAACCCAACATTTGATTACCTTTTCTGCTGCAAAAACCAAACAGCGCACTGATGTCAACTGATCTCATAAAATTCGCCCCCACTTTTTATGGCATGTCCATGGTTCAGAGAGAAATCTGGAGAGACTATGGTTATGCACTCATGTGTATCGCCGGTTCGGATGGAGATGTCTCCGATCCGGAAATGGAATGGCTTACCGTTGATTTGGCCAACAGTCTTCGGGTGGATGAGGAAACCGTTGCAGACTGGGAGGAGTTTGAATATGAGGATGCCGATTTAGAGGAGATTTTTATGTCCTTTCGACATGCATCATTTGCCAACTTCAACAAGCTGATTCTTTACGATGCAATCAGAATGTGTAGCGCGGATGGGGACTATGCCGATGAAGAACAAGAACAAGTGCATGAAGCAGCCAAAATCTTACAGGTTTCTCGGGAAGCCGTAATCGCCATTGAAGCCCTAGTCGAAATGGAACATGCAGCGCATAAATTACGACTCACCGTCCTTTAGCCATAGATTTTATTAAGTACCCACGCCAGTCGAACACCGGCCTGTAATAGTCGCTGGTTTACCAATTCGATATTGTCGTACACATATCGGTAGTTGATTTTCTTACTTTCCGGCATGTCATAGCATTGATCTCTGTAATCTTTGGATTCCAATATCCAATCCATCATTGATGCCGATTGCCATTTGACAACCTGCTCATCGCTTGGGTGATTTATCCATTCCACATATTCTGAATAGCTGTATTTCTGCTCGTCAATTATTCCGCTATCCCAAACGCGGTGCAGGTTGGACGAATCCCAGAAAAATTCAACATTTACATCATTTCCTCCTTTGTCCTCTCCATTACCAACATGGAGTGGCTGGTGTACATCACCAATTAAATGGACCAAGCACTTGAGGGCGAATGCTTCATCTTCATCTGTAAAATCCTTGGAGTTAAGTTCCGAAACTAAGCGCTTCATGGTCACATAGACGTCACCCTCCTCTGGTGTTCCAGCTTGCTCATAGGTTTGGCCGTCTGGAATGGTCATGTAATGCCAGGGAGCCATATGTCTCTTGGTATTGTCTGCCCTGATGAAATCCATAAAGGTGCTCACTTCAGCAAGCGTCTCATTTTTCAAGATCCGGTCTATGTTTTTTCTGGCCTTCTTAGTGAGGTGTTTTTCGGCGATCAGCCCAATGACTCTGTGCCCGGTAGGCCCCCAAGCGAATACATTCGATGTAAGGCAAAAAACAAAAATTAGTAGAAATGCTTTTTTCATAAAGTCAAAGTTAAATCGCTACGGATGATTTATTGTTTGTTGGTAAAGGGGCAAAAGAAAAAGGCGTGTCCGAGAACCGGAGCACGCCTTTAATCACCAACCTAACCTAAAAGAAAGTTCTTGTCGCACTTTTGAATTTCTTCGTTTAGCGCTTACATATCCTTTAACTGTTTTTTTCTGGAAATGTTGCTAAAAGAAATTGAAATATTTCTAACAATTTAAATTTCTTCCTGCAACTCCCTCGCCTCTAACCTTCTACTTTTGCAGCTCTTTAAAATGCAAACACTTTCTACATTCAAAGAGTTCATAACTTCCTATGAAGGAAGTCCTTATGTCCAATCTTTTCTTGACCTGCTTTCAAAGAACGATTCTGTCAAGGTCAAAAACATATCGGGAAGTTTTGATGCGATTTTGGCTGCCTCAACCAGTGCTCGCCTCGAATCGCACTCCCTCTACATCATGTACGACAAGGAGAACGCAGTTTACTACCAAAATGATTTGCAAAATTTTGTTAAAAGTGAACAAGTCCTGCTTTTTCCCACTTCTTACAAGAAACCGTACGAGTATCAGGAGACCGAAAACGCCAACATTCTGCAGCGTGCAGAAGTGCTCAATCGATTGATTTCTGAAAAAGAGCCGCTTCACATAGTCACTTACCCTGAGGCGCTGCTGGAAAAGGTGATTAACAAACGTTCATTGGTTTCCAATTCGTTTACCGTGAACAAGGGAGATAATCTGAGCGTCGATTTTCTCACGGAAATGCTTGTGGAGTATGATTTTGAGAAAGCAGACTTTGTATATGAGCCAGGTCAGTTTGCAGTGAGGGGGGGAATTGTTGACATGTTTTCATTTTCTGCTGATTATCCAATCCGGCTCGAGCTGTTTGGTGATGAGATAGAAAGTATCCGCCAGTTTGATCCGGAAACTCAACTCTCTCAAAAGGATCTGGAGAAAGTTAGTCTTGTTCCAAATATCCAAACCAAGCTGCAGCAAGAAGAAAGGAACCCCTTTTTGAGTTTTCTGTCTGATGATTCCAAAATTTGGATCAAAGATTATCGGAATACGGTTGACATTGTACAACGAGGGTTCGACAAAGTCAGCGAATCGTTTGAAGAATTAATGAGGGTAAGTGATTATACCCAAGTTGTTTCCAGCCCCGAAGAATTGTTTGAAAATGGAGATTCAATTCAGTCTCACCTGGAGCCTTTCAAGAAAATTGAGTTCGGTCAGCGCTTCTATCTAAAGGGTGAGGAAATAAAGTTCGAAGTAAAGCCTCAACCCACATTTCATAAGAACTTTACGCTCCTAGGAGACGAACTTCAGGCTCAACAAGGCAACCAAATCAAGTGCTTCATCTGTTCAGAAAATCCACGACAGCTGGAACGACTTTCATCCATTTTTGAGGAAATCAACCCATCCATTCATTTCGAACCACTGGTTGGTAGTCTGAGGGAAGGTTTTATTGATCATCAGCAACAGGTTCTTTGTTTCACCGATCACCAGATTTTTGATCGTTTTCATCGGACTAAGGAGAAACCAAAGTTTTCTAAGTCGAAATCACTCACACTTCGTGAACTGAAGACACTACAGCCCGGTGATTTCGTGGTTCACACGGATTATGGCGTTGGGCGCTTTGCAGGAATGGATTATGTGGATGTGGGAGAAAACAAGCAGGAAGCCATTCGTTTGGTCTATCGTGATGATGACCTGCTCTATGTGAGCATTCACTCGTTACATAAAATTTCGAAGTATTCCGGAAAGGAAGGGGAGCCCCCAAGCATAAATAAGTTGGGCACCCAGGACTGGGAAAATAAAAAGAAGAAAGTCAAGCGCAAGGTCAAGGACATTGCCAAAGACCTCATTCAACTTTATGCCAAACGAAAGAATGCTCCCGGCTTCTCTTTTGCCATTGATGACTATCTGCAAGCTGAGTTAGAATCATCATTTATGTATCAGGACACGCCTGACCAGTCCATGGCAACTTCAGATGTCAAAGCAGACATGGAAAAATCTTATCCCATGGACCGGCTCGTTTGTGGGGATGTAGGTTTTGGCAAAACAGAGGTGGCCATTAGGGCGGCCTTCAAAGCTGTTAACAACGGGAAGCAAGTGGCCGTATTGGTCCCGACCACCATTCTGGCCATGCAGCACTTTCACACTTTTAATGAGCGATTGAAAGATTTTCCTGTAAAAACGGATTACATAAATCGATTCAGAACCTCCAAGCAGATTACTGAAATCAAGAAGGGTGTCAAGTCAGGGAACATTGACATTCTAATTGGAACCCACAGAATCGTGAACAAAGACATAGAGTTCAAAGACCTGGGGCTAATGGTCATTGACGAAGAGCAAAAGTTCGGTGTGAAGGTGAAAGAAAAGCTGAAGGAAATGAAAGTGAATGTTGATTCTCTCACATTGACTGCCACTCCGATTCCGCGCACGCTTCACTTTTCCTTGATGGGAGCAAGAGATTTATCGATCATCTCCACTCCACCACCTAACAGGAGGCCAGTCACTACGGAGGTAAGGGAGTTTGACAAGGAAATTATCAGAGACGCAGTTAGTGGGGAACTAAGGAGGGGTGGCCAGGTTTTCTTTGTTCACAATCGGATAAGTGATATCGAGCAGATGGGCAACCTGATTCATCAGTTGGTTCCTGATGCGAGAATCGTCATTGGTCATGGTCAGATGGAAGGCCCGAAGCTTGAAAAGGTAATGATGAAATTCATTGAAGGTGAGGCTGATGTATTGGTCTCCACTAATATTATTGAATCTGGCTTGGATATCCCGAACGCAAATACCATCATCATTAACCGAGCTCACATGTTTGGGCTTTCAGACTTACACCAGATGCGCGGTAGGGTCGGAAGATCCAACACTAAAGCCTACTGTTACTTGCTCACACCACCGAATAGCAAGCTAAGTTCTGACTCAAGAAAGAGATTGATTGCATTGGAGGAATTTTCAGATCTGGGAGATGGGTTCAAGGTGGCGATGAGGGATTTGGATATCCGGGGTGCTGGGAATCTATTGGGAAGCGAGCAAAGTGGATTCATCACCGACATGGGATACGAAATGTATCATAAGATTCTTGATGAAGCAGTTGCAGAATTGAAGGAGGAAGAATTCAAAGGGCTGTTTGATGTGAAACCTGAAGAAATGAAGAAAAACATTATTCAGGACTGCTCGGTTGAAACGGATTTGGAGATTTTGATTCCACAAGAATATATCTCCGATATTTCCGAAAGGTTGAGCACGTACAATCGGCTGGATAATATCAAAAACGAAGAGGAACTCACTGATTGCATAAAATCATTAACTGACCGGTTTGGAACGGTTCCTGAAGCCTTAAATAATCTCGTCGAATCGGTCAGGCTGAGGTGGTTGGCAATCAATTTAGGTTTTGAAAAGGTACTTCTCAAAAACGGAGGGATGAAGTGTTACATTCCTTCAAATAATGAAGCATACTTTCAGTCTGAAATATTCGGTTCGATAGTTAACTATGTACAGAGCCATCCGAGAAAAAGTAAAATGAAAGAACACTCGAAGCGCCTGATCATTTCTATTCAGGATGTAGAGTCCGTTCAGCAAGGAATCGAAGTGTTAAAAGAGATGTCATAGTGATGAGAAAGTCGTCATTTGACACAATAAATTGAAGAATCTCACCTTTAAGTAACTGACGATAAACACAAAAATGTATTGCCTTTAAAGGCGATTTTTGCAATTTTTGTGTTTATTAGTAGTTTGAAGCGTTTCAAAACAGAAAACAGGTATGAAAAATTTTGTGAACGTAGCTAAATCTGCGGGTGTATTCCTGCTAGCTGCAACCATTTTAACAGGCTGTAACCTATTCGGAAGTGGGTATGGTACACCAACAAGCTCTAGTCCAGGGGATGCAAGTACCACAACAGGTATGGAGTTCAATAGCGAGGGAGGATTTCAGGTAGGAGATTATTCTGGTCAGGCTGACGGGCCAAACCTAATATTCATTGAGGGTGGACGTACAGTTCTCGGTTCATTCGAAGAGGATATACTTCACTCAAGAGATAATGTTGAGAGAACAGTGACCGTGGCATCCTTCTACATGGATGAAACTGAGGTTGCCAACATTCACTGGCAAGAATATGAGTATTACATCAAACTAGATTCCCCAGATTACTATTGGAAAAACAATCTACCAGATACAACAGTTTGGGCACGTGACTTGGCCTACAATGACCCTTATGTCAATGCTTACTATCGGCATGCTGGATTTCGTTATTTCCCCGTCGTTGGAGTAAACTGGAGACAAGCAGTAAATTATGCAAAGTGGAGAACCACGATGGTTAATCTAAAACTAGCTGAGGAAGCGGGTCTATTAGATCCAGCAGCTGGCGGGTTCGCAGGTGCTGAAGACCCTGGAGCCGCAGGAGGATCATTGGCCGGTTCCGTCGGAAACGTTTCGGCTCTTCAGCAAGGAATTGCAATTCCTGGTTACCGACTTCCAACCGAGGCTGAATGGGAATATGCTGCTCAAGCACTTATTGGAACTCAGTGGTTGGATGAAAACCAAACACATAGAAGACTTTACCCATGGGACGGACATGCTTTAAGAAACCCATACGGAAAAAGCATGGGTTATTTCCTAGCTAACTTTAAAAGAGGCCGTGGTGACTATGCTGGTATTGCCGGTAAGTTGAATGACGGAGCAATGATTACAACTTACGTATATGATTATCCTCCAAATGATTTTGGCCTTTATAACATGGCTGGAAATGTGAACGAGTGGGTATTTGACGTTTATCGACCACTATCTTTCCAAGACATGGATGATTTGAACCCATCAAGAAGAGACGCGGTTAATGATTCTGAAGGAGACTACAACCCTGGATATAATTTCATTGGAACGGAGGGGCCTTATACGCAAGAGCAATGGGAAAAAGCTACCGGCCTTCAGAAGTCATTTGATAGCAATGATCCTCCAATGAAAAGGTTGAGAGTGTACAAAGGCGGATCATGGGCCGATGTTGCCTATTGGATGTCGCCAGGAACAAGAAGGTTCATCTTTGAAGATTCTGCTTCATCAACCATCGGATTCCGATGTGCAATGATCAGAGCCGGAACGAACTACTAAGAAGACACGAAATTGTGCAAAAAGCCATCCTGAATTAGGATGGCTTTTTTTATTTCCCAGCTGCAAGGGCAGCAATAGCTATACTTTTCGGCTCATGTTTGGATACTTCCTCACATAAATTTCCAAGTGTCGCACCAGTTGTGATAACATCATCAAAAATCAATACAAACTTTCCACAAACTGTGTCAGGAGAGGTGACACTAAAACTTGAATTCAAATTCTGCCACCTTTCTATTTTCCCCTTTTTGGTTTGTGATTGACGGTGTTCGGTTCGAGTTAACGCGTCAACACATAATGGTATATCAAGTGCATCCGAAATCCCCTGAGATATGATTTCACTTTGATTATACCCCCTCTCTACTCGTCTTTTTCTATGAATTGGAACTGGTAAAATAACCTCTGCGCCAATTTCTTGACAAAGCACTTCCTGTGCAAACTTCTTTCCCAGCCATAATCCCAATTCTTTCTTGTCTTTGTATTTGACACCATGAATCAGTTTTTGTGCTACGCCACTCTTGATGTATGTCAAATATGCGTTCGCAGATTGTACTTTGGGTAGATGAGCAAATTTGTTCATTAAATCTCCTTTCTTTGTTTGTCCTGAGTATTTGGGTAGATCCATTTCGCATTTCAAACAAAGGTGCTCTTCGGCTGTCGTTAGGGAATCATTGCAGTAAAAACAGGTCCTGGGATATATTAAAGAAACAAAGTCGGCAAAAATGGATTTCATAATTAAATATATGAAATACAATGGTATATAAGAAGGACCTAGAGTTACACAGACGGTGGGCTTCACTATTAAGTCATTTGAAGAACCAAATAGGCATCAAACCTAAGGACCTGAATGCTGTTCTATATCTGATCGGTATACAGGAGCTTGGTAAAGGAGTCAATGATTTCTCCAAAGAAGAAAAGCAAGATCTGATGCATGTAGCGATTTGCAAAGTACTCTCATATTCAGGATTCTATGAACTTGAAGGGATCGATGAGGAAGGCTGGCCACATTGGAAAATAAAACGCGAACTGCCTAAACTGGACCTTACAGAGCAGGAGTCACTATTAAAATCCCACGTCATCGAGTACTTCGAAAAAGAAATTGGAGTAATTCTGGCACCCTTGACTTAATTTTCACGTTTATTGAGCATGTCGCTAAAAGAGAAACTCGAAAACTTTAATCGAAAGTCCTACCAAGTACTTGGCATAAGAGGCGTATTAATATCCGCCATCTGTTTTCTGGTTACTTTTCTACTTCTCGCTGTTCTAGAATCTACTTTTTGGTTTGACACAACCACCAGAATGATTCTCTTTTTCATTCTCGTCTTTCTAACTGGTTATCTCCTAGTAAAAAAAGTCATCCTTCCGCTTTTGATATTCCTTGGCTTTAGAAGTGGGCCATCAAATGAAATTACAGCCAAAAGGTTGTCAGAGGACATTCCTGAGCTCAAAGATGAGTTAATCAATTACTTGCAGCTAGAAAATGACCAAAATGAATTATCAAAAGCCAGTGTTGATCAACGGGGTAAAAAATTGTCAGCGATCGACTTTCTCAAGGCCATTGACTACAGTTCAAACAAGCGCTATCTAAAAGCCTTTTTCATAGTTGTTCTACTCTTCACAAGCGTAGCTTTTATTAGCCCTCCAACTATTGCAGAAGGATCCTCGAGATTGGTTCGTTATTCTAAAGATTTTGTAAAACCAGCACCCTTTTCAATACAGATATTGAATGACTCATTAACTGTATTCAAAAACCAACCCTTTGAGCTTAGGGTGAAACTTGAAGGTAAAAACGTGCCTGAGGACATTTTATTGGTCACTGATGAATCAGAATATCGGTTAGAACAGATAAGCACAGGGGAGTTTATTTACTCGTTTAGAAAGGTTTCTAAAGAAGTAGGGTTTCACCTAGATGCTGCAGGATTCAGAAGTAAAGCTTATCGGTTAGAAATCAGAAATAAGCCTGTGCTTAATTTAATGTCTATTGAACTAGACTACCCTGACTATACCAATCTTCGGAATGAGAAATTAACAAATAGTGGCCATTTAAATATTCCCCCTGGAACGAAGGTCAAATGGGAAATTGAAACGGACCATGCAGAAAATGCATATTTTGATTTCAACAACGAAAAACTCAAAGCCAACAGAATAAATGCCACCAAGTTCGAATTTGAGAAGAAAGTTGATGTGGGTGGTCTATATCAAATCCAACTGGAAAATCAGTTTGCAGAAAACGAATCTGAGCTTAGCTATGATATCGATATAATTCCGGATGAGTTTCCTCGAATTGAGGTTCAGTTTTCTCCGGATACCTCATTTTATAAGTTCGTTATAGTGACCGGCGAAATAGCCGACGACTATGGTTTTAAGTCGTTACAGTTAGTAACCGAAGCGGGTAACAAAACTTACCGACAGGACTTGGAAATCAATACTCGTACGAAAAGACAACAATTCTTTACGGAATGGTTCGCAGATTCTATACAAAACTTTGACGCAGGGAACCTCAATATATACCTGACAGTAACAGACAATGATGCGGTATCTGGCTTCAAGTCTTCCAAGTCAACTGTATTTCAATTCAATAAACCCGATTTAGCACAGCTTTCAGATATAATCGAAAAAAAATCTCAAAAAGCTGAAAATCAGCTAGATAATTCGCTTAAAGAAATCGATGAGCTCAGAAAAAAGTTGGATGAGCTCTCTAAAAGACTTAAAAGCCAAAAAGAAACAGACTGGAGGGATGAAAAACTAATAGAGGAGAGTTTAGAGCAACGCGCCGAAATCGACAAAATGCTTCAGGAACTGAAGGAAAAGCACGATGATCTGATCAAGGCAAATAAAAACTTTGAACAAAGTGAAGCTCAACAGCAAAAATCCGAGCAGTTAAATGAGCTTATCAAGGACTTGATGGACGATGAAACCCGCCAGCTATATGACGAACTCAAGAAACTCCTTGAGGAAAAATCCAATAAGGATGAATTGAGGGAAAAGCTCAACCAAATCAACCGTCATGAAAATAGAATGCAACAAGACCTTGAAAGGACCAAGGAACTTTTCAAGCGAATGAAAATCGAAACCGGCTTAGAGCAAGTTGCCCAACAGCTTGATTCACTGGCTTCTAAGCAGATGGATTTAAGCGAGCAAGCGCAGGATTCGTCTGCAATGACAAAACAAAACAGCATTAAGGAAGACTTCAACCAACTGGCCGAAAAGCTCGACGATCTCGCAGAATTAAATCAAGAACTCAAGAAACCAGAACCTCTTCAAGATTTTGACTCAGACGAAAAGCAGATCAACCAAGAAATGGATGAAGCGATGGATCAAATGGAAAAAGGTGAGCAAAAGAAATCAAAAAAGAGTCAAAAGGATGCAGCAAAGCAAATGCAGCAAATGAGTAAAAAACTGCAGCAAATGCAAGCCGGTATGGAGATGGAAGTCATGCAGGAAAACATTGAACATCTTCGAAAGATTCTGGATGATCTTGTAAAGCTTTCTTTCAAACAAGAAGGGCTCATCGGTGATTTTAGGGGTGTTAACAGCTCGGATCCCCGATTCATTAAGCTATCACAGGAACAAGTTAAACTAAAAGAAGACCTGGTAGTTATTGAAGACAGTCTACTGGCATTAGCCGGTAGAGTCGTGCAACTTTCAAGTTTTATAACCAAGGAGGTCGAAGAAATCGACTACCACATGAGTGGCTCAGTGGAACAAATTCGTGAGAGGCAAAGGGGTAGAGCACTGTCGCATCAGCAATTTTCAATGACCTCCATGAATAACCTAGCGCTTATGCTCAATGACGTACTGCAGCAAATGCAAATGTCCATGTCCGAAGCGATGGGAAACCCGTCTAAAGGACAACCTAAGAACATGCCTCTTCCCAGCATCGGCGAATTACAACAAAAGCTGGGAGAGAAAATCCAGGACCTGGGAAAGGATGGAAAATCAGGGCCTCAGTTATCTGAAGAACTTGCCAGACTAGCCGCTGAGCAAGAGATGTTACGAGAACAGCTTCGGCAACTTCAAGAAAACATGAATGGACAATTTGGCAATGAAAATATTTCTGATAACCTCAGTAAAGTCATGGAACTCATGGAGGATAACGAAGTTGACCTGGTTAACAAAAGAATTTCGCGTCAACTCATTGAAAGACAAAAAGAAATCGAGACCAGAATGTTGGATGCCGAGGATGCCTTGCGAGAACAAGAGCAGGATCCGGAAAGGGAAGGTAACACTGCCAATCAGCGAGATCGTATATTGCCACCAAGTTTTGAAGATTATTTAAAAGAACGAAAAAAAGAGATAGAATTGCTTCGAAGTATCCCTATAGACTTGAAACCATTCTATAAAAAAGAGGTTAACGAGTATTTTAAGCGTTTAAGCGAGACAGACTGAATGAAAACCATCAATATTGATATTCCATCTCTACCTGAGAACATTAGGATCGTAGAGAGTTTTATAGATAATGCCAAAGAAAAGTACAGTTTGACCGATGACATATATGGAAACATCATGGTCGCGGTTACAGAGTCTGTCACCAATGCCATATCTCATGGTAACAAGCAAGATAAAAGCAAAAACGTCTCACTCAGTCTTCTCTTTGATAAAGACACTTTGAAGTTCACTATCAGAGACCAGGGAGTTGGCTTTGACTATAAAAACCTACCAGACCCAACTGCCCCTGAAAATCTTGACAAGCTCAATGGTCGAGGTATATTTCTTATGAAACATCTGTGTGATGAAGTCAGCTTCAACGAAGACGGGACGGCAGTGGAATTAACTTTTTATCTCTCTTGAGTGAAGTTCAGTTCCACAACGATGATCATTCATTTTCATGGGAAAAAAGTCAATCCATAGCCGATTGGCTTCAATTGGTCTGTGAAAAGGAAAAAAAGAAACTCACATCACTTTCTTATGTTTTCTGTAGTGATCGAAGGTTATTGGAAATTAATCGTCAGCACCTTAACCATGACTATTACACAGACATTATCACCTTTGACTTGTCAGAGGACTCCTCTATCGAAGGAGAAATCTATATCAGCCTAGATCGGGTAGTAGAAAACGCAGCTTCTTTTCAAGTTGCTCCAGAACTAGAGTTATGTCGAGTACACGTTCATGGCCTTTTACACCTTATCGGGTATGATGATCATTCAAAATCTGACAAGCAGATTATGCGAGACAAAGAAGACACCTATTTATCTTTGCTTCCGGAAGTTCCACGTGGAACTTTCTAAATCAGTATAACATGTTCCACGTGGAACTTTCAAATACTCTATGTTTTCAGAATACGATGTAATTGTAGTTGGGGCAGGGCATGCCGGGTGTGAGGCTGCTGCTGCCTCTGCCAGAATGGGGTCAAAAACTCTTCTGGTGACAATGAATATGAACACCATTGCGCAGATGTCTTGCAACCCTGCAATGGGAGGAATTGCAAAAGGGCAGATCGTTCGGGAGATTGACGCCCTTGGTGGTCAGTCAGGGATCATCACAGATAAGACCATGATACAATTCAGAATGCTGAATCGATCAAAGGGTCCTGCTATGTGGAGTCCACGTGCACAATCTGATAGATTGAGATTTGCCGAGGAATGGCGCCTAAACCTGGAGCAAACAAAAAACCTCGACTTTTGGCAAGAGATGGTATCGGGGCTGATCATTAAGAATAAACGTGTTGTAGGCATAAGAACATCGCTAGGTTTAGAGATTAAGGGCAAAGCAGTGGTCCTAACAAATGGAACCTTTCTTAATGGGCTTATTCATATTGGAGATAAAAACTTTGGAGGGGGCAGGGCTGCTGAGCGCGCCGCTACCGGAATCACCGAGCAGCTAATTGAGCTGGGTTTCGAACATGGCCGTATGAAAACAGGCACACCGCCAAGAGTTGATGGAAGATCTCTTGACTATTCCAGGATGGAAGAACAACCGGGAGATCCCAATCCATCCAAGTTCAGCTATTCTGATGAAACAAAATCCTTAGACACCCAGAGGTCTTGTTGGATTACTTATACCAACAACAAGGTTCATGAGTCATTAAAGTCGGGTTTCGATAAGTCCCCAATGTTCAATGGCCGTATAAAAAGCATCGGCCCCAGGTACTGCCCATCCATTGAAGACAAAATCAATAGATTCTCGGAACGAGACAGGCACCAAATATTCGTGGAGCCAGAGGGTTGGAATACTGTGGAAGTTTATGTCAACGGATTTTCTACCTCCTTGCCGGAGGATGTCCAATACGAAGCGCTTAAGCAAATTCAAGGCTTTGAGCAAGTAAAGATGTTTCGTCCTGGGTACGCCATTGAATACGACTTCTTTCCACCCACTCAATTAAATACGACTCTGGAAACAAGACTAATTGATAACCTCTTCTTCGCAGGACAAATCAACGGAACCACCGGTTATGAAGAAGCAGCGTGTCAAGGCTTAATGGCTGGTATCAACGCTCACCAAAAAGTTTCAGAGAGTGACCCGTTCATTCTTAGTCGATCTCAGGCCTATATTGGAGTCCTTATTGATGATCTCATTAATAAAGGTACTGAAGAGCCCTATCGAATGTTCACCTCTCGGGCCGAATTTCGCTTGCTGCTTCGTCAAGACAATGCCGATTTAAGATTGACCGAACTAGGTCACCAAATAGGATTGACAAGTGAGGAAAGAAATTCAAGGCTAATTGACAAACAAGAAGACATAAGACAGCTCCAAAAATCTCTACACTCAATCAAAGTAAAACCGGAGGAAATAAATCCCCGACTTGTAGAAATTGAGTCTGCATCTATTAAAGAAACCACCCGAGTAGAGCAACTACTTAAACGGCCACATGTAGATCTCGAAACACTCAGTGGAATCAATAATCTCCTGGATCAAACACTGTCAAGTTTCGATACGGAGGTAAAAGAACAAGTAGAAATTCAAATCAAGTACTCGAGTTATATTGACCGAGAGCGAGAAAATTCTGAAAAAATGACTCAGCTTGATCAACTGTTTATTAAAGAAGATTTTAAGTATGATTCGATTCCTTCCCTATCGGCAGAAGCAAAGGAGAAACTATTGAAAATCCGTCCTGAAACCCTTGGTCAGGCTTCAAGAATAAGCGGTGTATCTCCTTCCGACATCTCAGTCCTCATGGTATACTTGGGTCGCTAATGCAAGAATTACTTCAGGCTTGTCCTTCTTGCGGAAATTCGAACTTCATACATCACTTAACCGCAAAGGATCACTTAGTCACAAATGAAAGCTTCGACCTGGTGAAGTGTTCGACGTGCACTTTGGTTTTTACTAATCCCAGGCCATCAATTGACAACATCAAAAGCTATTACGACAGTAATGCATATCTATCTCATCATCGGTCATTTACCGTAACTGGTGTTGCGTATTCCATTGCTAAGTTCTTTACTTTAAAATGGAAGCACTCCATTATCAAAAAGCAAAATTCTGGCGTTGGATCTTTACTAGATTTCGGTTGTGGAACCGGGGACTTTCTACAAAAAGCTAAGTCTAAGGGCTGGCAAATTTCCGGTTTGGAAGTAGATCGGGATGCTAGACAACAAGCCGAAAACAAAACCAAAGTTTCTGTAGCTAGTTCTCTGGACAATGTATCAGGGCTCTATGATATTATTACTCTTTGGCATGTACTTGAGCATATCCATAATCTACAAGAGACGTTACGGGTTCTTGCTAACCACCTAAACAGTAACGGTAAAATTATTATTGCCGTGCCCAATCTGAACTCCTTTGATTCATCATATTATGGTCACAATTGGGCCGGGTTAGATGTTCCTCGTCACCTTTATCACTTTACTCCCGCTAGCTTTAAGTCTCTGGCGATTCAATCGCAGTTGATCGTTACGGAAACAATTCCTATGAAATTGGACGCATATTATGTTTCTATCCTCAGTGAAAAAAATCTAACCGGTGGTACTATTCTTAATGGATTGTTAACAGGTTTCAAATCGAATCAGAGAGCAAAGGACAGCAAACAATATTCAAGTTTAATTTACATCTTGCGCAAGTGAGAAATCTTCTATTTATAGTATCTCTTATTTTAGTTTTTGACTTTCTCTTCTTTGAGTGTGCCAACCCAAAGGCACCAACGGGTGGACCAAGAGATAGCATACCTCCAACACTTATAAAGACAACTCCACCTCAAGGAACTGTCCAATTCGCCGGAACAGAAATCATACTTGAATTCGACGAAAGAATAGCCGTTGATAAGCTTCAGACTAATCTTATAATTACCCCTCAGGTTGACATTAAATACAAGAGTATTGTTAAGAAGAATAGTCTCTATCTCCAATTCGAGGAGCCTTTTCCAGACAGCACTACTATGACCCTTAATTTCTTTGATGGGGTTACTGATATAACCGAGAACAATCCAGCTTTGAATTTAAGCTATGTTTTTAGTACAGGGGATTATCTTGATTCTCTATCAGTAAGTGGTACGGTGATTAGTTTGATGAAATACGAGCCACAAAAAGAGTACTTGGTAGGATTGTATCCAGTTAGCGATTCATTAGATTTTTTTTCCCAAAAACCATATTACTTCACATCTTCTTTAGAGTCTGGAACATTTCGCATATCCAATATTAAGAATGGCCCTTACCGCATTTTAGCATTCAAAGATGATAACAGAAATCTGCTATTTGATCCGACCTTAGAACCCTATGGTTTTTTAAGTGATACACTACAACTAGATAGTAGCTTGATAAATATTGAGTTAAGAACGCTGAAACAAAATGTTTCTGAATTACAATTAATCTCCAGCCGTATCAACGGTCGTTATTTCGACGTACGATACTCAAAGGGATTAGATTCCATTTCAGTCAGTCCTTATTCTCCACATAACTTTTTATCAGAAAGTAACACTCTTCGTTTCTACAGGCCAGACAACCTTAACTTATCAGATAGCCTTGAAGTCATTATTCAATCATTCGATTCTTTACGAAATGATATAACTGATACGTTATTTATTAAATTCCAAGAATCTGCTCGCAAGCCAGCACCTTTTGATTATCAACTAATACCGGACGCTAAGAACTTAGACCTCTCATCAGCTTTCAACATTCAATTTACCAAACCCATACTTTCAATCGACACCACCAAAATCTTCTATTCCCTTGATTCTATTAATACGATTTCAATTGACACTGCAGCGAGCTTAAATCTTAATAAAAGCAAATTATTATGGACTCAAAAATTTGATACCGCTTACATTAATCAGATTTACAGAAATCAAAGCATCTCAACAGATTCTTCAGCTACTGATACAACACAATTAATAAATCAGGATGCTCCCACTGACATCCGGCAGAAAAGAAAGCAAACTAAGACTAGTTCCAAGGGCATAACTTTCAAAGCATTAAAAGGTGCCTTCATTTCCATAGAAAATGATACTCTACCCGCTTTTGAAAAAAGCTATACTTTTCATCAAAAGAGTGATAATGGAAAGCTTATAATTAATATCGACACCAGCTCTCCATCATTCTTTGTAGAACTAATCGACAATCAGTTTCAGACTTTAAAAACCTATCCAGGATCCTCTCAGCTTGAACTCATCCTTCCGGCTGGAGAATATGGTATTCGCATCTTAGTAGATGATAATGAAGATGGACATTGGTCAAATGGGAGCTTAATCGATGATAGAGAACCCGAATCAGTTATTCTATATCCAGACTTTACTTCTCTGCGAGCAAATTGGGATGTCAACATCGACATCCAGTTTTAATGTTTATAAACTCATTTACCTGGTTGATAACTTACACAATTAGCACAATTCATATAGGTCCTCTAACCTCAGCAGTGTAATCTTAATTTTTGTTCAATTTATCCCAGTCTAACCAACATCACTTATCGATATTTTTTTCCACTTTCCAAACAACATGACTTTAAACCCTAAGCGTTCATAACTCGTTATCTTATTGATTTTCAATTAAATAATCTGTTTATAAAATGTTCCTAAATGTCATTCCTTATTTGTAATTATGAACATTCATATTTAACAAGATTTTGATCATATACTTACTCACAAATCCACAGCACTAATAAGAATAATAGATTTATTAAATACTTATAATATTATAATACACTAGCACATATATGTTCATAACCCGAGTAATTCAATTTTCATTTTTAATAGTAACGGCTACAATGACGTTTGGTCAGGATCGGGATGTACAGCTGGCCAATGAATATTATCAGCAAGGAGAAATTGAAAAGGCGAAAACGTTATACGATGAACTCTCAACGAATAGAAGAAATATAGCGATCATCAATTCTAATTATTTAGAAGTACTGAAGCAGATAGGTGAGCCCAAGGAGGTAGAAAAATATTTTGACAGGGTGCTGAAATGGTATCCTGGAAATATCTCCTATCTGGTAGATGAAGCTACATATTATTTTCAGCGCAATGATCTAAAGGAATTTGGAAAGCGATTCGATGCTCTCAAGGAATACTTCAGAGAGAGTCGTTTTCAACTGAGCATGATTGCTCAGCAATTTGCCTCCAATAGGATGTATCAGCAGTCGGTTGAGATGTTTATGCTAGCACGAGATGTCAGCGGATCAGCTAGTTCATATGCTTTGGAATTAGCTAGGATTTATAGCTTCTTAAATGATAAGGAAAGCATGGTTGAGGAATACCTCACATACGCTCAGGAGAGTCGTCAGAACACGAATTATATCAAGAACATTTTCCAAAACCTGCTAAAAGATGAGGATGACCTTTCATTCTTAGAAAATTCCTTGATTCGCCGAATGCAAGAAAATCCTGATGACAGGACTTTTCCGGACTTGATGATTTGGTTGGAACTACAGCGACAAAATTTCTTCGGCGCATTTCTTCAAGCAAGGGCGCTAGACAAACGAGAAGAATCTACCGGAGGCCACACCAGAAGGGTTGGCCAAATTGCTCTGGATAATGAAAGCTGGGAGGATGCTATCACGATTTTCGAATATTTGACCCGGACGTATCAGGATCAGTCGAGTCAGGCATATTACAGAAGAATGCTGATTCAGGCTAAGGAGGGTAAGGTAAAAAACAAGTTTCCAATAGATAAAGGAGCTATCAAAAACTTATCCAGAGAATATTCAAGACTCTTCAAAGAAGTTGGTCCGAACAAGTCAACGTATGAAGCCCTAAGGAATATGGCTCACTTGCATGCATTTTACCTTGGGGAGATAGACACTGCGTCCATTGTGTTGAGATATTTGATTGATTCTCCCAGAGCAGGAAAGAACATTATTTCACAGTGCAAATTGGATCTGGGGGATATTTACATTTTACGAAATCAGCCTTGGGAAGCAACACTGCTGTACTCCCAAGTGGAAAAAGCACATCGCGACAGCCCGCTGGCCTATGAAGCAAAGTTGAAGAATGCCCGGCTGCACTATTTCACTGGAAATTTTGCACTGGCCAAAAGCCACCTTGATATTTTGAAACGAGCCACTACGCGGGAGATTTCTAACGACGCGATTGATCTGACGGTTTTGATATCGGACAATACCTATTTGGATTCCACGGATGTGGTCATGCAGACCTATGCTTCGATCGACTTGATGATTTTTCAAAACCAGTTCGGCAAAGCCCAGCGCGCCTTGGAGCACATGCTGGTTGATCATCCCAATCATTCGATCACTGACGAAGTATATTGGAGACTCGCCGAAATCCACGAACGAGCTGGTAGGTTTATAGATGCGATCGAATACCTGGAGAAAATCGCGCTCAACTACGGTTTTGATATTTTGGCTGATGACGCACAATTCAAGATTGCACTAATTACCGAAGAACAGCTTGGAGACTTGTCCGCAGCACAGGAAATGTACCGTGAGTTTATGACAGACCACCCGGGAAGCAGCTACACGGCAGAAGCTAGAAATCGATTCAGAAAATTGCGCGGAGATTACGACTCCTAAACTCTCATTTTTTATAAAGTCCCTTCTTGCTTAGTCGGCGATACATCCATAGCGCAAAAGCGATAATGAAGATGGAAATAAACTGAGAATGCGAAAGCACATCTTCAATGATGAATCCTCTTCGCAGATCCCCTCTAAATATTTCTATGACCCCACGACCAACAGCATACAATATCAGGTAAATCATAAATAGCTGTCCTTCAAACCGTTTGTGTCGCTTGAACATCCAAAGGAAAATCAAAAATCCACCGAGCATTAAGGCCTCATATATCTGCGTTGGATGTAGTGCAGTATGCAATGGCTCGGCCTGAGATTTGTCATCCGTAAAGGTGACGCCCCAAGGTGCATCAGTAGGCACGCCGTAACAACAACCCGCAAAAAAGCATCCGATTCGACCACACATGTGGATGATCAACGTCGTGATAGCCAGTAAATCCATCATCGGCCAAATAGGCCACTTTTCTTTTTTGAAGTACCAAACGGCAATTGGAACGGCCACCAGCAAAGAACCGTAGAAAACGAACCCTGTTCGGAAGTTGACCAGCATATTTGTAGGAGGCTTAAAATAAAAATCGGGCTCCTCAAAGTAGAAGAAAAGTTTACCCCCGAAGAACGCTCCCAAGATTATCATGATGGCCAGGTTTTGGATTTTATCCGGATCTATACCCAGCTCCCTTTTTGCTGATCGTGACATGTAGAGATAACCAAGCAAAGCTCCCATCATAATCATGAAGCCATACGTATGAACAGTGAAGTTGCCGATCTGGAATAATTCTGGATGCATATGAGTCAATTATGAATTAGCAATGATCAATTATTCAATGTCGTATGACAAGCTTTTAGGACTTAAATGGATTGCCTTCATCTTCTTCACCTTCAAAAACCCGGATCGCAATAACGTCTGCTGTAGCGGTTAATTCTCCAGCATTAGAAAACAGCTCACAGGTCAAAACGGTCTTTCTTCCTTTCACTTCCACCACCCTGGCGCGCAGTTCCACCTGATCATTGGGTGTAGGTTTGAGGTATTTGACGGAAAGGGTACCGGTCGCATACCGATAAATCGGGTCAGTGTCCAATTCACGGTTTTCTCGACGATAGGCGTCAGCCATGGCAGTGCCCATGCAATGGCAGTCAATCAGAGTGGCCATGATGCCACCATTCATTAGGTCAGACCAGCCGTGATATTTTTCTTCGGACGTCCATTTGCAGACTGACACGTCTCCGTCCCAATAGCTTTTGATCTGAAGTCCTTCGTGATTCTTGCCACAACCGAAGCATACATTCTCCGGCATGTGATCTTGAAAGTATTTTGATTTTTGCATGGTCATCCTGAGCTTATCGAAAGATGTTTCTACCTTCGATTAGAGCCAAAGAAAATCAAAATGTACAAGACCCTTGATCTGAAATTCCGAGACCTGGACGATTCCATTGCCTCATTTCTGATTGAATCAGAAGAGGGGCCAATTCTGATTGAGTCCGGACCGTACAGCACTTTCCCACAATTGGCAGCCGAGCTGGATAAGAATGGATACAAACCGGAGGATGTCAAACACGTTTTACTTTCGCACATTCACTTTGATCATGCCGGGGCAGCCTGGGCTTTTGCCAAAAATGGCGCGAATATTTACCTCCATCCATTCGGAGCAGCGCACATGCACGATCCATCTAAACTCGTGGCTTCCGCCACAATGATTTACGGCGACATGATGGACGAGTTATGGGGCGAGATGAACGGAATTCCTGAAGATCGACTCAAGGTCATTGATCATTTGGAGGAAGTAAAAATCGGGGAGCACGCATTCACCTCCCTGCATACGCCCGGACACGCAAAACACCACATTGCCTGGCAGCTCGAGGACATCATTTTTACCGGCGATGTGGCTGGGTGTAAAATAGCGAACGGACCAGTGGTGCCTCCGTGCCCACCTCCTGATATCAACATTGAGGACTGGTGCCACTCCATAGACCTTCTAATGGACCGAAACCCATCAAGCCTGGTGTTGACACACTTCGACGAAGTGGAAGACGTTACGGAGCACATGAGCGATTTGAAAGGAATTCTGAAAGACTGGTCAGAATGGATCAGGGTGAGATGGGAGAATGGAGAAACGGCTGAAGAGCTCACACCTCAGTTTGTAGAGTACACGAATAATCAGCTACGAGCTGCAGGTGCCTCTGAGGAGACCGTCAAAAAATACGAAGCGGCGAATCCACCCTGGATGAGCGTGGCTGGATTGATCCGGTATTGGAAGAAGAAGGCCGTTTGACAACAAGTAGAAATCGGTATTTGGCATTTATGTAAAGTTTAATTTCTTCTTGGTATTGTGCCAATGCTGTTTTCGGGTTAAATTGAAGGTTCCTTAATCAGTTCGACTTTATGAAACCACCAATCACTACAGGATTACGTGTCCTTTTTCCTCTTTTATTCTTATTTCTTTTTTCACACACGTCCATTGGACAGGGGAATTCCCTTGACTTTGATGGGACAGATGACTATGTGGACATAGGCAGTCCTGGGCTGACAAGTGGGACAGTGGAATTGTGGCTCAATGCGGATGATGTGAATTATAATCGCAGAATCTATAGTCAGCTGAACGGAGGTACTGCAACAGAGGGTGCTTTAGGAATAGAAATTGATAATGATACGAATTATGGAATTTTTGTTTGGGCACCATCAACTGGTGGATGGAAAAAAATTATAGACATGGGAGGTGTGAATTGGTCAGGAGCCTGGCACCACCTTGCTGTAGTTTATGATGGAACTAATGCTACGGCCTATTGGGACGGTGTAGAGCAGTTGACAGTTGCTGCACTTTTTAATTTTGGAACTGAGGACCTGGGAATTTCCGGACTTTATGATGGTGCACATGGTGAAGAATTCAATGGCAAAATAGACGAGTTCCGCATCTGGAGTGATGCTCGCACGCAGGAGGAGATTGTTGAAAACATGTTTAACACATTAGGAGGATCAGAAACAGGTCTTTCTAATTACTATAATTTCAACGCCACTAGTGGGACCACATTGACGGATCAGGCTGGAAGTAACAATGGAAGTTTGACCAATATGGCCGGATCAGAATGGACTGCTGCGACTTGGAATTTGTTTACCGCCAATGCTGCCATCATTCAGGAAGGTGGGTCGGATGTTTCCACAGGCACATCGGACGAGCTAACCCTGACCGATGTAAGTTTCTTAAATGATAATGGAGATTTTCTTCTAGCTGGTCATGAGGGCAGTGCCTTTTCGGAAGTAACCACTGACTTGCCAGCTGGTTCAGTAGTGAGTACCAGATATAACCGAAATTGGCACCTGATTAAGAACGATGAAGCTGGAACCAGCAACGGGGATGTGACTTTGTCTTTTGATTTGGGTGCTGCACCCGCCACCAACAATAGCTACTATCTGTTGACCCGGGGAAGTACTTCAGGAAATTTCTCAGTTGTATCCACTATCGGTGAGGCCAATGGCAACTCCATTGAATTCACCATTGATGCCTCGTTGATAACCGATGGAAATTATTATACAGTGGGGCGAGCCAGTACTGCTGCATTGATTAATGAAGTAGTTACAGATCCTCAACAAGATTGGTCATCGGGAGATTTTTATAATTCATCGCCTGGCGGTTCTCCATCGGCCGCCACAGACGAGTGGGTTGAACTGTACATTTTAACAGATGGGGTGGACCTGACTGGTTGGACCATCGAATTAAATGATGGTACGGACGTAACAGGAGATTTGACGGCAAGAGACGATACGGGTACAGGAGCATTCCAAATCTCAAATTACCTATCAACGAGTGGTGGAAGTTTCACCAATACTAAATCGGGTGATTACCTGGTATTGGGAAATGTGGCTGGTACAAGTGTAATGAGTAATGCCATTACAATTAATCTAAAAAACAGTTCTGGTGAAATTATAGATCAGGTGATTATCTCTGGATCTTCCGGGACGGGCTTTGATGGAAATGCCACAGATACATCTGACGAATCCATCTCACGAATTCCAGGAGAAACAGACTCCAATGATCACGATGAGGACTGGGAAAAAACGGTTGCAACACTTGGTGGTACCAACACCACAAGTGGATCCGTCTTGATCAATGAAGTGGTTGCACGCGCACAACAAGATTGGACATCTATAGGGTTTAGCGGTGCAGCGCCTGGAGGCACAGGGGGTGGTGATGATGAATGGATCGAATTGTACATTGAAGATTCTGGAATCAATTTGGCCGGCTGGACCATCGAGGTGAATGATGGCTCGGACTTTTCAGGAGACCTGACCTCAAGTGGGGCATTCACTGTTGTCAATTATGTCGGTTCCGGAAGCTTCGGCAGTACGGTCGCAGGAGATTATCTGGTTTTGGGTAATCCAGTGAGTACCAATAGCATGGATGAAACCCAGGATATTCAGATCATCCTTCGAAATCCATCCGGCACCATTATCGATCAGGTGACACTCGGGGCTGATGCCGGTGAAGCTCCCCAGGGAGCGTCCATCGACGAAACAGATGAATCTGTTTCCCGATACACCAACGCGACCGACACGAATACCGATGACGCGGATTTTATTCAGACCATTGCCACGATTGGGGCCAACAACTCCGTGACCGGAACAGTACTGATCAACGAAGCAGTAGCCAACCCTCAGCAAGATTGGAGCACCAATAGTTTCAGCGGAATTATTGGTTCAGGTACTATCGATGTGGAAGACGAATGGGTGGAGCTCTATATCGGCACGGCCGGCCTCAACCTCACCAACTGGAACATATCCATAACGGCCGGTACCGGCGGAACGGCTTTTTCCGGCGACCTGACCGCAACAGGAGCATTTGAAAGCACCAACTATGTCGGGTCGGGAACCTTCCTGAGCACGGCCGTTGGTGATTACCTCGTTTTGGGCAACCCAAGCGGAAGTGGCGTAATGGCTGATGACAGCCAAATCACCCTGACCGATGCGTACGGAACAACCATCGACCAGACGACTCTGGGCCAGGCCGCACCCACAGGTATTTCCGACGAGTCGGTGGCTCGAATTCCGAATGCCACCGACACGAATGTGGACGCCAATGATTTTGCGCAGGCGGAAGCGACGTTGGGGGCGGAGAACTTTGTGAATCCCCTACCAAGTCCGGGGTATGGGCTAGCCTTTGACGGAACTAACGACTACATCACCATTCCTGATTCCGATAATTCGCTTGACCTGACCAATACCTATTCCATCGAAGCTTGGATATATGTTACAGACCAGGGGGATAATACCATCATAGACAAAGGTGATTATAACTATTTATTCATGACTCATCCGGGTGTAGTCGGTAATACATTAGGACTTTATAACAACAGCATGGGTTGGAAATTTGCTACTGGGGGCAGCATTAGTACATTAACCTGGACACATGTAGCGGTGACATTTGATACGGGTGCAGATGCCGCCAAATTCTATGTCAACGGAGAATTGATTGGATCGTCCGGGACGATCTCAAATCCGACACTTGATAACGGGGATATCAATATTGGCAGGCAGCAACCTTCCGGATGTGTTTGCAACCACTTTGATGGCAGCATGGACGAAGTTCGTATTTGGAGTGATGTCCGAACTCAGGAGGAGATTTTGGAGAATATGTTCACTACACTTTCAGGATCAGAAACCGGACTGATTTCATATTACAATTTTGATCAGTCCAGCGGGACCACATTGCCAGATGTGGCCGGAAGCAATGATGGTATGTTAACTAACATGGCTGGTACGGAATGGACATTAGCGGGATGGGATACCTACGTTGAAAATGCCACTATTGTTCAAAGTGGCGGAACGGACGTAACCACAGGAACTTCCGACGAACTGACCATTACGGATGTGTCCTTCCTCAATGACAATGACGACTTTATCCTGATTGGTCATGAAAACAGCGATTTCACGGAAGTCACCACGGACATTCCGGCCCCTGCTGGTGGAACGCTGGTTACGGCCAGGTACGATCGAAGTTGGCATGTGACCAAAAACGATGCGGTGGGCACAGCCAATGGAAACGTGACATTCACTTTTGACATTGGCGCCACACCGAATGCCAACTATACTTACTACTTACTGGAACGAACCGGGACATCAGGTGCGTTTTCGATCGTGCCTGTCGCAGGTGTCAACCCTAGCGGAAACAGTATGGTCTTTACCGTGAATGCGTCACAAATTGATGACGGATCGTATTACACCCTTGGCCGGTCGGATGCCGGGGTAGGGAATGCGCTGGACTTTGATGGCACGAATGATTACGCTGTGGTGCCCGATGACAACAGCCTTGATATTACCAATAACTTCACCGTATCTTTTTGGTTCAAGGCAGGTAGTACATCTCAAACCAATACGTACTTATTAAATAAGAACAACAGATATGCGATCCTATATGAATATGTCAACGATCAAATTGAGTTCTATGCAGCTTTTTATACAGGAACTGATCCGAGAGCTGGCTCACAAATGACTCTTTTGGATACCGAATGGCATCAGATTGTCTATACCTATGACGGCACCACCCTCAAAGGATATATGGATGGTGTTTTGCAGGTGTCCGTTAGCAAAACCTTCACTCTTGCGACAGTTACAGACCCCTTGCACATCGGAGCGGCAAATCCCACTGATGGAGCGTATGTAGATGCGGCATTTGATGAAATTCGCATTTGGGATGATGCGCGAACTCAGGAAGAAATTATAGACAACATGTTTAGCAATTTGGGTGGCGATGAAGACAATCTGGTGGCATACTACCGCATGAATCAAGGCATTGGTGATGGCAACACGGCTCTTCCTGATTTAAGTGGAAATGGAAATGGCGGAACCTTAACGAATTTCGATAACCTGGGAGCGGCTACAGTTTCTTCAAATTACATCACCTCTGACCGGTCGGTATTTTCCGACATTGCATTTATTGTAAATACGGACGTGGATGTGCTCACAGATGCATCGGGAGAGTTGACCATTACCAGCACAGCTACTGCCGGAGATTATTTGCAGGACACCAACGATCAGGTCATCTGGGGACATGACGGAGGTGCGTTCACCGAAGTGGCCACCGACTTGCCAACGGGTACGTTATTGACCAACCGCATGACCAAAACCTGGTTTGTTGATAAAAACGATGTAGTAGGCACGGCCAACGGCAACCTGACCTTTTCGTTTGACCTGGGCACCACGCCCAATCCGGATTACACCTATTACTTGTTGGAAAGAACCGGCACTTCTGGAGACTTTTCCGTGGTGGAGGTCATTGGCTCTGAGCCGAATGGCAACTCCATTGAATTCACGGTAGATGGCGCGCAGGTAACTGATGAAAATTACTTCACCTTGGGTAGATCTGATTCCGGGCCTGGGAATGCGCTGGATTTTGATGGGGATCAGGACTATGTTGCCATCAATTCAACAGGCCTCAATTTCACTTCCTCTTTTACGATTGAAATGTGGGTAAAACCAGAGGCATTCACTGGAGATGTTTTGTTCCCCGTTTTCAACTATCAATATCTCTGGGCACATATGGAAGCGGGTGGAGATATGAGAGTCCGCCTCGACCATGATGGCCCGGGTGCTACGTCGACTAGCGTGACAACTGTATCATTTGGATGGACTCTTGATGAATGGCAGCACCTAACCATGTCCTTTGACGGTACAGATTTCCGAATTTATAGAAATGGAAAAATTACAGATATAATCAACTACCCGGGTAGCTTCTCATTTCCGGAGAATTGGGTTTTAGGCTTGCACGATGTGGGTGGATCAGAAAATTATGATTTCGATGGTCATCTTGATGAGGTCAGGTTTTGGAATACCACAAGGACAGCTACGGAAATTGAGCAAAATATGCACCGCTCCTTAGATGTGGCAAGCGCAACCGGATTGGTTGCTTATTACAAATTCGATCAAGGCGATGCAGATGGGACCAATACTGGAGTGGATCTACTTACAGACCACAGTGGTAATGACAATTCCGGTGACCTGACCAATTTCGGGTTGAGCTCGACGGCTTCCAATTGGGTCACTTCAGAAGCGGTGGTATACGATGCGGCTTCCAACCAGGCCCTGATTGGCGCAGGGAATGCCCTGGATTTTGATGGGACGGATGATCATGTTGCCGTTTCTCATGCCGCATCCTTAGATTTTTCTACGGCCATGACAATAGAAGCATGGGTTCGACCAACCGCTACTGGCGCCTACCAGGGTATTGTTTGCAGAGGATCATCTACCAATTCAGAAAATGTGTTCATTTTGGAAACCAGTAATACTAATCAGTACAGGTTTTATATTTATCAAACGGACCTGACGGTTGTTGATGTGATTAACCCCTCTACGTTTACTACGAGTGCGTGGGCACATGTGGCGGCAGTAGTGGATGGTACGGATCTTCGTCTTTATGTGAATGGAGTTCTCACCGATTCTGACGTTTCAGATGGCACGATAAATTTAGAAACAACACCGCTTTATATTGGAAGATACCGTGGAGATACTTTTGGACAATTCACAGGCAACATAGATGAAGTTCGCATCTGGAATACGGCCCGTACCGCTACGCAAATCCAGGACAATATGTTCGAGGAATTGGTTGGTAATGAAACAGGGTTAGTTGCCTACTATCGATTTGATGAAGTTGCCGGAAGCACCTCTTTACCAGATGAATCAACCAACTCAAACTCTGGTACATTAACAAATATGACTCCCGCCAGCGACTGGGTGACGGCAGCTGCACGCGAGCCCTTCAAGACCACAGGGGCGACCAACTGGAATTCGACTACCACCTGGAAAGATAACGCTGTACCGAACGCCACCACGGCAGACTTAAATCTGGGACATGATGTCACCCTTGACTTAAATGCGGATGTGGACGATCTGAACATCAACTCCGGCGTGACACTTACCCTGAACTCTTCTCAAACTCTCACGGTCAATGGCAACCTGATCAATAATGGAACTATTACGGGGGATGGGACTTTGTCACTGGCTTCAGGCACCCCAATCATTACCGGCGGAACAATTTCTAATCTATCGTTGGCCTCAGGATCAAATCCTACACTTCAAGGAGCAACGACCGTGTCCGGTACCTTGACCCTGACAGATGCGAATCTTGAGCTTGACGAGTTTGACCTAACCGTTTCGGGTTCAATTTCGGGTGCAGGCAGTGGCAGCTACATTCAGACACTTAATCAAAACTCGAGTGGAGGTTATCTGCGGATGTCCGTAGCAAACGGTGGAGGACCGGTGGTTTTCCCTATCGGAACTTCAAACTACACACCATTCACCATGACCAACCTCGGCACTACCTCCAGTTTTGGGGTCAGGGTTTTTGATGGGACTTACACCAGAGGAAACTTTGGAACACTAATAGCCGGTGGAGAAGAAGTGGACAAAACATGGGATGTGGATGCCTCTGGTTCAGGATTTAATACGACTATTACGATCCAGTGGAATTTGGGAGATGAAGGCGCGTCATTTGATCGGGCAAATATGTTTCTTTCCAAAAACCGGGACGATGGCTGGTGGAGGCCAATCACAGGAACTATTGCGGCAAGTGGTAGTAACCCGTATACGGCCAGTGCTTCAGGTCTGATTGGCTTTAGCCAAATCGGTGGGGGCAGTGGCTCGTCTCCTTTGCCAGTGGAATTGACAGAGTTCTCAGCAAGTCTGGTTGACCACCGTGTAGAACTGAATTGGACAACCTCATCAGAATTAAACAACGACTTTTTCGAGGTGCAATGTTCTCATGATGGAGAAAACTTTATGGTGATAGGAACGGTTGAAGGGCATGGGGATAGTGATGAACTAATCAACTACGGCTTTACCGACAAGAAACCGAATGCCGGTATGAATTACTACCGACTAAGACAAGTAGACCATGATGGAGGTTTTGAATACTCGCCAGTTCGTGTGGTCCACGTTGCGCCGGTCGTGGAGCAAGAGTTAAATGTATTTCCAAATCCAAGCAAGGGAGGGTTTACGTTGCTGCTTAATCATGTAGACAGTCCAGAGGTTAGGTTATCATTGGTTGATTTTTCTGGTAAGGTCATCAGGCAGTCTACTTTTGATACATCCGGCCCTAGTCTTCAAATAGAATTTGGGAAAGATTTAGAACCCGGCTTATATGTCTTAATGGCTGAAACAAGCGACGGAACATTCGTAAGTCGTATCGTCAAGGAGTAAGCCATTTGTATGTTGAGGAACATCGAAAGAGTCGCTTTGTGATGGGCGGCTCTTTTCTTTTAAGCGAATTCCGTAATATCGATGTAACCAAATTGTAAAATCATGAAAATCATTTTAAGCATTTTATTCCTGGGCGGATTCGCTTTAACTCATGCTCAATCCACCGAAGAATTCATTTCCGATTTCGAAAGACAAAAAACCATGTCCCTTACCTACATTGAAGCTATGCCTGATGATAAGTTTGATTTCCGACCGACCGAAGGAGTGAGGTCGTTCGCAGAGCAAATGCTTCATGCCTCACAGGGGACTTTCAACATTGCCTCAAATGGCACGGGCGGTGAAAGAAAGTATGCAGAGCAAAATCTGGAGAAAGATGCGAGCCTTCAATCAAAAGAGGAGGTTGTCAGAATTGTCACAGAAAGCTTCGATTATGTCATCAAAGAACTCAATACAATGGATGCATCCACTTTCGATGAAATCGTGGAGCGCGGACCATTCAAAGTCACAAGAAGAGGCTGGCTCAATAAAGCTCTGGAACATGTTTCTCATCACAGAGGCCAATGTGCGGTGTACTTGAGGTTGTCTGGGATAACACCGCCGCAGTACAAGTTGTTTTAATTAGCCGATTGGCGGCCAATCCTCATCGCCCTGCTCATCATCGTAATCACCCGAGCCCGGCAGCATGCTGCTAAATAAATCCTTGAATTGCATTCCACGCTCAAGGGGATGCTTGCTGAGCATGCTGAACTCCACCAAGGCGTAAAGCACAAACTCCATAAAGAACAGCTTGAATTCAGGGTCGAGTTTTGGGTGATGTGTTTCCACAATCTCTGCCAAACCCGGAATGGACTCCAGTTCTTTCTTGTAATCCTTAGCTGAAAAATCATTGAGGAAATCCACCATGTTTCCCTTGCCGAACCAATCGATGGTTTTCTTGTAGGGGTTTGGTTTCTCCTTGTACTTTCGGGTGTCTTCAGGATCAGGAAAATATTCCAGAAACTGTGATCGAATGGCTTTTCCCACCAAGCTATTGGCAACAATACCGGCACCCTCCTGTTCACCTTCATAGACCAGTTCGATCTTTCCAGTGATCGCCGGGATCACTCCGATGAAATCAGAGATGCGAGTGAACGTTTTCTTTTCCTTGTTTTTTAGCGCACGTCTTTCAGCTGCTGCCACCAAATCTTCCAGTGCGGAAATGGTCATCCTGGCCGAGACACCACTTTTCTCATCCACATATTCCGATTCCCTCGCCTCCATTGCTACCCGCTCGATCAGATCTTTGGCCAAATCATATACCTCAACGATCTTGGTTTGTGCTTCTTCAAGATGCGCTTCTTGTTCAGTAATTTTCTTACCGGTTTCAATGTCTTTGGGATAATGCGTCAGGATTTGGCTATCAATTCGATCCTTGAGTGGGGTGATAATGCTTCCCCGATTTGTATAATCCTCCGGGTTGGCAGTGAACACAAACTGAACGTCAAGCGGAAGACGCAGTTTGAACCCGCGAATCTGAATGTCCGATTCCTGTAGCACATTGAAAAGTGCAACTTGAATTCTTGCCTGCAAATCCGGCAATTCATTGATGACAAAAATCCCCCGATGAGATCTTGGAATCAATCCGTAGTGAATCACCCGTTCGTCGGAATAGTCCAGTTTCAAAGTAGCGGCCTTGATGGGATCCACGTCCCCGATCAGGTCAGCTATCGTAACGTCTGGTGTGGCCAGTTTCTCCGTGTATCGATCATCCCGATGCAGCCAAGCCACCGGCGTGTCGTCTCCTTTTTCGGCAATCAAATCTTTCGCGAACCTTGAAATCGGGTTGAGGGGATCATCGTTTAGGGGTGAATCCTCCACTACAGGGATGTATTCATCCAGCAAACTAACCATCATCCGAGCGATTCGGGTTTTGGCCTGACCTCTAAGTCCGAGGAGGTTGATACTGTGTTTGGCGAGTATGGCCCGCTCGATATCCGGAATCACTGTGTCTTCGTAACCCCAAATACCCTGAAAGACATTTTCGCCCGATTTGATTTTTTCAATCAGGTTGGCTCTAAGTTCTTCTTTGATGGATTTATCCTTGTAACCCGAAGCTTTTAGCTCTTTGAGGGTCTTGATGTTTTTGCTCATAATTAATCTCTAATGTACACGGGCACGCGAGGATTAACAAGAGGCTGATGCAGTTCGTTCTAAATGAGAAAAATTTAAGGAGACTACTTGAGACGGTCGGAGTACTCCTCTTCCCATTTCGCATGGGCAGCCCAAAATCTTTTTAGTGTATTGCCTTCAAGTCGATCGACAAGTATGTCAAGATGTGTGTGCCACCCGGCAAATGTCCCGATCTTTTTAGCCCGATCATCAGGCAGTTTTTCGTGCGTGAGCGTAAGCCGAACCTTTTCACCCTCTGCTTGCAATTCAAAGGTGACCACACCTTCCCAGTCAATAACCAACAAACGGGGAGGCTCGAATTTCATGACGATTGCGGGGATCACCATTCCTGGCTTTACGTCTGCATACTTCTCAGGACGGGGGTCATGTTCTGGAGAAAGCTTCGAATGATCGAAGGTAAAATCTGCTTTACCACCCGGTTGGGAATCCATGGCTCCAGATGCAAACCACTTACCCCGTTTTTCTCCATTCACTAGATATTCCCAGACTCGCTCTATAGGCCCGGGTAGTAAGCGTTCAATTCTTAAAGTATCTGGCGCAGTTTGTTCGGCGTAGTTATTCATGAGTTTTGCTTTTTGTCTTCTTCATTTAAAAGGCGTTCAAGATGATCAAGGCTGTCGTTCCAGAACATTCTGTACTGACTCACCCAAGTGGCAACTTCAGCCAGCTTATCAAGCTTGGCATGGCAATAGCTCTCTCTCCCTTTCTTTTCAACTTCCACCACACCACACTCCTTCAGGATTTTCAGGTGCTTGTAAACGCCTGTTCGGGTCATTTCAAAATGCTCAGAAAGGTCACTGACTTTAAGGGGCTGAAAAGAAAGTTTGCTTATTATCTCTCTCCTGGTCGGGTCAGCAATGGCCTGAAATGCATCTCTCTTCATTTATGAAACCTTTTGGTTACAAAAATAACAAAAGGAAACTAAATGGTTCCGTTTTAGAAATAATTTTCCATGCTCTTTTAGGCTACAATTCGCGTCGGCAATTTAACCTCCCCTGGCCGGCGGTGGCTTACGGGTGAAGGTTTGTAGGTTTACTCATACACACAGGCATACCGCACTGCCCCTCGTGATTCTTTGAATTCGTGATTTCTAGAATTTTGCCTTCTTTTTTTCGATGAACTGCGAAGCACATCATGAGGGGTCTAGCGCATGGTAGTGTGGATGAATAAAAAGAAGGGGCCTAGCGGCCTGAGCGAAATAATGTCCTCCGGCCGGACAGGCCCTTCATTTTTGGCTTGATCCAAAAACGAAGCAAAAAGATCAAGGCTCCTAGAAAAAGGACTAAAATCCCACATCTCGCCTAAAACCCACTAAGCTCCCTGCGGTCGAGAAAGTGTGTTTTTTGACGGCTCGATTCAGGATTTCTCAACGTCTTTTTCTAGAAGGCTCTTCATTGGCGCTTGCGCCATTGGCGGAATCGATCAGCGCGCTGGCTCTCCTGTGTTTCGAGGCGGAACCTACTCTTGCCACTCAAGCCGTGGAGGCTTTTACTTTCTTCCTTGATGAAGAAAGTAAACAAAGAAATCAAGGCTGATATAAAAATGGCGGTCGAAATAATTGTAGTGCTAAAATCCGCCAAACTCGTCGCTACACGCCTCAAACAGCGGCGTATTTTTTTAACGCACTCCAAGTATTTCTCCTTAGCGCCATTTTTAAATAGGTCATTCCTTGGCGCTTTGCCATTCGACCATTCCAGAGCGGTGGAATTGAAATCACCCTGGGCGTGTGATGGCTAATGCGCTGATAGGTTTGGTGATTTCTGGTCTTTTTGTCTACTTTTTTGACAGGAAAAAAGTAGAGGCCTCCCCGGCCCAAGGGGAAAAGACTTAGCAATAAAACTTCGTGAATTGTCAAGATTATAATTCAACAAACGAGAATCCGGCATTCCATTCCCCCCCTCGACAAGTTCAGAATGACTAAAGCTCCATCTCATCATGAAGAGAGCTTGGGTGAAGAGACTACAAGTTTTTACGCTTACCCCTTTTAAAATCCTCAAACACCAACTGCCCTAACCCCTCCAAACCTGAGTAATATGCATTGCCGCCATTCACCTCGGTGAACTCACGAACAAATTGCTTGAGATAAGGATCAGACGCGATCATAAATGTCGTGATTGGGATGCCGATGCGACGACATTGTGCCCCTAGGTTTAAAGTTTTGTTAATGATCTTCGGATCAAGGCCGAAACTGTTCTGGTAATACTTGATGCCCTCTTTGAGACAGGTAGGCTTACCATCCGTGATCATAAAGATCTGCTTGTTTTTGGTTTTCCTGCGGCGAAGCAAATCCATCGACAATTCTAACCCCGCGACTGTGTTGGTATGATATGGCCCAACCTCCAAGTATGGAAGGTCCTTGATCTGAATCTGCCAGGCATCATTCCCAAAGACGATGATGTCCAGCGAATCCTTAGGATACTTCCGCTTCACCAACTCTGCCAAGGCCATGGCCACCTTCTTGGCAGGCGTGATGCGATCCTCACCGTAGAGAATCATCGAGTGGCTGATGTCGATCATCAAAACCGTGGAAGTCTGCGATTTGTGCTCACGCTCCTGCACCTCCAGATCGCCCTCTGTCAGTTGAAAATCCCCAATTCCGTGATTGATCTGAGCATTCTTTATGCTCTCCGTCAGGGCAATCTGCTCCGGACTGTCTCCAAACTGAAACTCCCGGTAGTCAGATGTTTGCTCATCCGCCGTGCCCGAGAAGTTCGTCTTGTGATTGCCCGTGTTCGACTTCTTAAGCTTTCCAAAAATCTCCTCCAGCGCACTCTTACGAATGCTCTGCTCTGTCTTCGCCGTGATGCTGATCTTGCCATTGGCCGGGTCCTCTTTGATAAACCCCTTCTTCTTCAGGTCCTCGATAAAGTCCCCAATCCCGTACTCCTCGCTGGAGACATTGTATCGGCCATCAATGTTCGTGAGCCAGCTCAGCGCCTCCGACACATCCCCGGACGTCATCACCAGCAGCTGCTGAAAGATATTCATCAGGTTATCGAACGTACTTTTCTGTGCGTCCTTCTCGGGAATAAACTCTGTAAATCGCTGACCTATCATGATTAATGTATGAAGGTAGTAAACAATCCTCGCTGTTTTAAAATTCCAAGTCTTTTGCCGGCATCTCATCACCTGGATTATGAGTTCCCGGAATAAATCCTGGAAATAGAGGGTGGAGGAAAATTGGCAGTAGCAGCCCGTCTTGTCATTTCGACCGCAGGGAGAAACCTCCCTCAAAACAGAACGTCATTGCGAGCGCAGCGAAGCAATCTTATAAACCCATTGATAAGATTGCTTCAGTCGTGCCTCCTTCGCAATGACGAGAGAATTTTCAAAACACCAACACTTGAAAAAATATGGAGCGACATCCCCTCGCCCTCTACCACCCGTACTCCCGCTCTCCGCTTTACTTCGTGCCCGCTTCGATCGGGGCTAGGTTGAGACTATATGGAACTTAAAGAGCGCACGCTAGCAGCTCGATTAATAACTATTCGGCCTTTTTGAAATACCCATAAAAACTGAAAATGATAGCAGAAGCTGATACAATCGTCATAAGTGTGCCCGGCATAAATTTCACGAATCCCCCCAAGTCCATAAACAGGAAGTAACCCACATCAGCAAGTCCACCTGTGATGGCAGCTAGAAAGATGGCGTTCTTATTTCCTTTCCAGATAAAGAAGGCGCTAATGAAAGTGACCAAACCAATCCATAGGAGGTTGAACCCATGCTGAGCCAAAATGGCACCAGCAGCTTGCGGATAGTCCATTGTCAGGGAACTCGGGTCTACATCGTCAGCAATTCCGGAGACCATGGCAGTTATGTCATTGGAGAAATAGCCCTTCAGGGTCATCACACCAGCGAGAATGTGCACCAGCCCCCAGACTATCCAGAGAGCGGAGGCGATTTTAAATAATGCTTTCATTGTTATCAGAATTAAGAGATGAGGAAATACCTACCAAATAAGACAAAAGCCGAGAGACCCATTAAGACTAAATTCATCGGCAGACTTTTGAATTCTTTCCTCTTGATGTGAAGCCCCAATGCTCCAATCATTGTCAGTGCCAATCCGGCCGCAGCGGCAGGCGTTAGAATTGGTAGAACATTTAGTGCCACAGGAAGAATCAATCCCAGCGCACCCAGTAATTCCACCAGTCCAATGAGCTTAAAACCTGTTGAAGAAACATCATCAACCCAACCACCTAGTTTGTCTTTTACCTCATCTTTTGATTTGGTGAGTTTCGTTATGCCTGCCATTAGAAACATGGCGGCAAGGATTCCTTGAACAATCCATAATGCAATATTCATAATTGATAAGTTTTGGGAGCAAAGAGACACCTCAACTTACTCTGGTGTATTGACCTATGTTAAGGATTTCGGTAGTCCTCTTTTTTTGCCCGGCTCAAGGCCTCCGGTGTGATGCCCAAATAAGAGGCGATCATTCTTTGAGGTACTCTTTGGATGATCGTGGGGTAAGTATGTATGAAGTGTTCGTATCGTTCAAAGGCAGTTGAACCCATTAACATGAGTACTCTTTTCTGCAATACTTCGATTCGTCGAATCAAAGGAGAGGTGTCTAATTCCTGGAGGTTGTTTCCCTTTTCTGATACGCTCACGGTTGTGTCTTCAAGGGCATCAATGAAGAGTTCGCAGGGGGACTCTGGCGTGCATGCATCGGCGATGATCCATTCCTCTGGTGCAAACATAAAGATGTGTTCTTTCCCTTTTTCGTCGATGATATAGCTGCGTAAAAGGCCTTCTTTGACAATGTAGGCTTTGGTGTTGACATCACCTTTATGCTGAATAATCTGTCCCTTTTTGATGACCTTTTCCAAAAGCTTATTGACTCGTGATTGGTTTCAAGATTATATCAACGAATCTAATTGACATTGAACAGAGTTCAAGATGACCTACTCCAATTATCTTACCGCCGGATGAAAACAGCATTTTTCATTTGTGCTATAGTTATTGGGCTAACCACTGCCGTGGCGCAGGATTCTAATTTTCGATTGAAAGGGGACTATTCAACCCAAGACTCTCTGGATTTGCGTCAAGCTTACATGGATGCCCGTATGGCCGTAGATTCTCTACAAAAGGATATGCTGCTCATATGGAATGCAGAGGGGGATAATCGAGCGGCTCGGGTATCAGCGTGGAACCAAAATCCACGATTCATCAGGTGGTTAGGCGCTTCAAAAAGAATCGGTAAAACGAGGCGGATGATTCGGAGGATTGACTCCAAATTTGATAAGCAAATGACATTGTTGGTTTCAAAGAGTAATCGAGGAAGATGCAAAGGTTGGATAAGTGCATGGACACTTCCTTTTGGTACGGTTAGGTTGAGATTTTGTGATAATTACTTTCGATACCGCACACACCTTCAGGCAAAGACTTTGGTTCATGAACTTGGACATGAGGCAGGGCTTCTATTTGATAGAAGAATCCAAGGCTGTAGATCGGCCCTACGTGCCGCTTCAACTCATGAATCAGTTGCTAAGAAAAGTCCTGAAAACTATGCGTGGCTGGCTATGAGTTATTTGGATATGGACTGTTCGAGGTAGCGTTTTCTTCCCCCAACAGTGCGAAAGTTTCTTCCGTGCTCAATCAAACAAAACGTTAGAGTGTCACTGGACTAAGTTCCGAGCCAGAGTATGTATGCGAAGACGAGTAACCCATGTTGCGTCAGGTTCACATTATTCCTAACTTTCATACAGACCAACATCCAGAATTATGAAAAAGACACTTATAACTGCAACCTTGACGATCTTGTCCATTGCCGTGTTTGCGCAGGATTATGACCTAAAGGCCATGGAAGAATCGTCTGACGCCATTGAGGAAATACTCCCAGATGTCAGATGGGAAACTCAGTCGGCGGAGATTTTACAAAAGGGAAAATATTCAGGCGAATTAATTTCCGGAGTGGATAAGCTGAAAGAAAAGAAATTATACAGAATCTACCAATTTAACTCGGATGGGACCATGGCTGCTGAATTTGAAACATGGGGAAATTTCACCAGCTGGATGCAGACTGATGGGGCGGAGATCGAGATCAATGGAGAAACAATTAACGATTCGGCCTACGCTTATTTTTGGGAATATTCAGTGGATGTGGTGGTCATGGTTCTCACCCAATACGGTAAGGACATTCGATTGAAATTTACCCTGGTTCCGATGAATTGATGTTCGGGATATCCTTGTCCACGGACCTATCTCGACACCCGGTAGCCAGAGACGATTCCCACTCGGAAGTTCCTTCCATTCTAAATCAAACTAAACGCTAGAATGGCACGGGACTAAGTTCTGAGCCGGAGTAGGGACACCACTCAAACTCTCTTGGTGGCATCAAAACTGAAAATAGATAAACTGCTGACCGCTAGTTTGCACAATCATCAATCCAAAAAGCATAATGCCCCAAGCCAGGATCAACACGAAAGTTGGGGCACCCTGAATGACGCCCACCAGAGATCTTTTGCGCATCGCAAAATGTCCAAGAAAAACCAGCAACATCAAGCCGAGCACCAAAACAATGTGCGTGGTGAGCAAAATGGGTTGACTACCGTGAAGCCAAAACATCGAGCCCAGTAGGTTCATGGCTGTTTCGAAGGAATCAGCCCGGAAGAAAACCCATGTAATGTTTACACACTGGAACGTCAGGAAACCCAGAAGTAATTGCACCATCAGGTTATCAGTCTTTATCCTGATCGTGTTTTTTAATAACCGCTCCATGATCAGGTAGAATCCATGAAGGAACCCCCACACCACAAAAGTCCACCCCGCACCGTGCCACAATCCGCCAAGAAGCATGGTGAGCATTAGGTTCACATACGTTCTGCGAACACCATATCGGTTACCACCCAGGGAGATATACAAATAATCCCTTAACCAGCTGGACAAGGAGATATGCCACCTTTGCCATAACTCAGAAAAACCAATACTCCCGTAAGGATATCTGAAGTTGTCAGGCAAGATGATCCCAAGCATCATTGCAATGCCAATGGCACAGAGGGAATACCCCGCAAAGTCAAAAAAGATTTGTCCGGAAAAAGCCAGCACACCGGTCCATGCGTCCATGGCAAGTAACAGGTCTTCTGACCCGAAGACCTGATCTGAAACCCCACCAAGAAGGGAGTCTGCGAATACGGTCTTTTCAAAAAGGCCTATGGTTAGTAAAAAAAGGCCAAGGAAGAATTGGTTTTGGTTGGCTCTTTTAGGTTCGTAAAACTGCGGAACGAGCTCATCTGCACGGACAATAGGACCGGCCACCAGTTGAGGAAAGAATGTCACATAAAGAGCAAAATCTAAGAATGTTTTGGCGGGTTTCATCCTACGCTTGTACAAATCGATCGTGTAAGACATGGTTTGAAAAGTGTAGAATGATATGCCCATAGGTAGAAGGATATCCCATTCGGGAGCGACATATTCCACGCCTATCAGGCCCAAAAGGGACTGGAAGTTTTCCATTAGGAAATTTCCATACTTGAAAAAGGCTAAAAAACCGAGATTGACGAAGATGCTGAGCAGCAGCCAGAACTTACGTTTTCTTCCATCTTCCAATGCAGCCATCTTGTTTCCGGCCGTCCAATCTACCACTGTAGAAATCCACAGAAGCAAGATAAGCGGAGGATTCCAAAGCCCATAAAAGACATAGCTGGCGAGTAGCAGCATGAATTTTTTCTGTTTCCAGCTAAGCGGGATGACATAGTAGAAAATAAGCACTATGATCAAAAAGGCAATAAAACCGAGGGTATTAAAAAGCATAGGCTAGAGGAGTCCGTCCTTTTTAAGTAACTGGATAATGATTTCCGTGTATCGATCTGAGTCTTTCCGGTTCAGGTGAGACCACTCAGGGGGAATCATCACTTTGGTTTCGGGATGGTCCTGAAAATGGTAACCAGGGCATTCACACCTTTCCAGCAGTTGATCCCAATATTTTTCTCTAGGAAACAGACGAGGCTCCATTTCCAGATAGTATCCAGTCACAGGTGGCCGAATAAAAGCCACTCTGCCGCCACGTTGCTTAAATTTTTTTGCTAAATCGACGTAATGACCAAGGACTACATCTACACTGTCAGCAAATTGGTTTTTAGGGTCAGGGTTAAACCAAATATCCGTTTGTTTCTTGATCAAAACCGAATCTGTCTCCATTCCGGGGAGCATTCGGATGTTACGGTATTTATCCATTCGTACCATCGGCGGCCAGATGGTGGCATCTTCTACAGAGTCTCTGTTTTCAATTGGAATTCGCTCAATTAGGTTTTTCAGGGTAACGTCTCCCTGAGTATAACTAAACAATGGATCAATAAACTTGTAAAGAAACCCATTGAACCGTTGGGCATAGGTACGGTTGTAGTAATGGTCAACCAACTTTTTTCCCTGATTTGCTCCCCAGCTACCCTCCATGGTATAAAATAAGCCAGGTGCTACACTAATAACCATCAGTCCATTGAAGTTAGAATTTCCCACTACATCTTCCACTGTGTGATAAGGAGAGCTCCCGGGAAAAGCCAGCTGAATGGGCCTGACACCAGTCAGAGAATCCCAAAGGTGGATGTTGATATCGAAGTGTCCTCTGGAGGAGCCTAAAATCAGGACATCTTTCTCGCCAGTGTCATCGAGACTTCCTCGGAGGTTAGCCCAGAGATCTAAATCCTCAAGGTCATGAGCCGCAGGCCATCCTTCGACGTTCTTCATGTATATTTCGTAGGGGATGAGCAAGCCTAAGCTAACCAGCAAGGCAAAGGCAAATAGCTTAAAGTTGATTTTACTTTCCATCGGTGGGCACAATCATTAGTGGAATTTCAATACGTTTCATAAGCTTGACAGAAGTGTGTCCGATGAAAAGCTCATGTAAAAATCCATGATCGTTGCTACCCATGATGACCAGGTCAATTTTCAACTTTTCGATTTCCTGCTCCAGCATTTCGACGGTAGCTCCTTGAATCAGGAGAGCCTCACATTCCAAGCCATAGGCTTCACACTGAACCATCATTTCCCTTAACTTCTTATGTTCTGATCGTAGTTCTTCGGCTCTGGTGTCTCTGATGTAGGAGGGGGCCCACATCATATCCGACAAATCCTGGTTCAGGGGCGGCTACATGGATGATCCACAGTTTGGATGTAAACTTCCCGGCCATTTTCATCCCCATATCCAGCAAGGGTTGATCACTGCGATCAAGTTGAACGGCTAGCAACAGGTTTTTCAAGAGGGGAGGCGATTGGTTACAGTAAAATAGACAAAGTATTGATGCAAAGCAAGATGAGCAACTTGCGCCAACATTGCTCGAAGATTCCTGCGGGTATTTATCTTACCACCAATGCCCGTGATTTTAAAAGCACTCTTCATTTCTGCTATGTGTTGGTTTAGCCTGCTATCAGGTTTCACTTGCGGTGCGCAGGTGCGTGTTTCTGAGCTCATTCAACGAAAAGAATACCAGAAGGCGCTGGAGGCTATTCATGCCAACCCGGGGCAGAAAAAAGCCACTCTGCATAAGGCCCAGATTTTCACCGCCCTGCGCCAAAGAGACAGTGCTGAAGCAAACCTAAAGGCGTATGGTTCACCATCAAGGTTAGATCGTTTTCGCGATGCGGACTACTTCCATACTTATTTGACTTTCGGAATCACATTCAATTCGTACGAACGAATCGACAAGGTGGCCAGAATGTACCTGGCCTTGCCGGCCGGCCAGCTAAACAACCTAATCAGACGCTATCCTGAAAGTCGGTCATACCTCAAGTCCATTTATTACCTGGCTACAAATTATTATGGCCGTCTTGCTTTTTTTGATGCGATTAAGCACCCAGCCAGATTAGAGGCATACAAAAACTCTCGATTGTACGAAGGGCATAATGAAGACTATGAAGAGTGGTTTGCTAATGTCGAGCACTTCTACCTGGATGGTAAATTCAATCGCCGTGTTCATCAGTCACTAAAACTGGCCGGAGAGGACTTAGACAAGGCCATCGCCTATGACCATGTGTTGACTTATGCGGAAGGGGTCTTTTGGGTGGATCAGGAGTTTAATCCCACCAAAAAAGAGCTGGATGCTGAATTGGATTCAATGCAGCAAGTTATCGAAGAGCTTGTTCCACCCGGCAGTCCGGTTATTTCTGATCTACACATGGATCGAATCGTGCACTTCACGGGAAACGACAAACCTCGCGTTGGTCATCATTTCGAAGCTGCTGCTAAAAACAAGTTTGCTTTCTATCGGCACATTTTCCCTCAATTAACCTATGAAGAACAGCGCACGGCTTATTCCCTGGATACATTGTTTTTCGAGGCATTTTTTCAACACAATCTTAATGCCTCTAATAATCGGGATCAGGTAGAAAAAGTGCTTGCCTATAGCTCGTCTTGGAAGAATTACCTCTTGCTCGGCGATGATTCGACGGCATTGAGACCGGTCACCCCAAAACTCAAGCGCAAACAAGCTGTTCTGGATATTGTGAGATTTTCCGAACAAGGAGAAGTAAAGTATTCCTTAACGCTACTAACGAAGAAGGCTCATTTAACGGTTGTTTTGGATGGAAATCGCATCGAAACGGAGCTGCTACAGAAACTTACGAATGTCATAAAGTATAAGCTTCGACCTTCTCAGGATTTGGTGGCAGGGCTATTGGGCTCGAGTCTCGATTGGTTGCGCCAAAATAAGGTAAGGGAGGTCTTTGTGATTCCTGATGGCGTATATCATCTGATCAATCTAGAGACACTTTATGATGAGGGACGAGGTGATTATTTGATAAGCGAGTTTGATTTCAACACCCGGTTGCACATCCGCGAAATTAACCAGTCAATCTTACCAGACGAAAAAGATAAAATTCTCCTTTTTGGAAATCCAGATTTCAACACCAAAGGCGGGGAAAATAAGCAGAGAGGCGCGGAGTTTGGACTGGGGGAGTTTCCCCCATTACCTGGTACTGAAAGGGAGGTTACGGAAATTGAACGCCTAATGAAAAATCGCGAGACGAATCTGTTTATCAATGACCAAGCAACAGAATCGGAACTTCGCGTACAGATTCGTGCTCATGACCTGGCGCACATCGCCACGCATGGTTTTTTCCTTAATTCAGGAGATCGATTTGAACTTCAAAGAAAGTCAGGGCTCGTGCTCTCCAGAGATGAAAAAAATGACGGAGTTCTGTTCGCAGATGAGATTCGAGAATCACTAAAGTTGAAGGCAAAATTGGTGGTACTATCAGCTTGCGAGACGGGCTTGGGCAAGGTCTCTGTGGGCGAGGGAATCGCCGGACTTAAAAGCGCTTTTAAAGCAGTTGGGACAGAAGCATTGATTATGAGTTACTGGAAGGTGAGTGATGAAGTGACGGCACTACTTATGCAGGATTTCTATCGTAACATCCAAAACGGCGAGCCTTTCGAAAAGGCACTGATTCAAGCCAAACGAGGAATCAGGAAGCAATACCCCGAGCCGTATTATTGGGGCGCGTTCTCTTTTCAGCAATAAATGAGCAAGCAGGTTCAGTAAGACGCCATCTCGATCATTAAGGCCTCTTTTAATCCAGAGGTATTCCCAAAGGAATCGGGGTTGAAGTTGCTGTTATTGTTGTTCTGCTACGTCAGCTCGTGCTCTTATGACCGGATGCTTTGAACGAACCACGTAATCATCATTTGATCAGTCGTTTGTAAGTCCGATGAAAACCCCCTCGTACAATGGTTGGAAAATAGTCTACAAAAAAAGCCATCCCATAGGATGGCTCTCAAATGTTTTGCAAAATTAGATAGAAACTACACCATCGCTTGACTTCTAACTTCCCCGATCTCCTCATTTTCAGATTCGGTATTAACAATGTCCTTAAATAAAACCATATCTATGACTTTTGTAGATCCTCCATTGAAGAAGCCGTACTCACCCTGGTAGTCGTCAGGGTTCTTGAAAGTTCCCATGAGCAGGTCGTAGATAGGGAAGTCTGAATAGTTGTATCCATGTACTCCTCTTGCATGATGAATAGCATGCTGCTCGGGACGTTGAATAAAATACCCTAGCCATTTAGGTGTTTTAATATTCGCATGTTGGAAGATGCTTAGAAAATTCAACGTGAGGATAATTAGTGTTGCAGCTTCTGGTGTCACGCCCATCAACAATGCAAAAGCAAGGCTTCCCAGGATGGTAAAGCCAATCATATCCATCGGACTAAAATAGAATGCGCTCGGAATATCCAGCCGTTCTGCACTGTGATGCATTTGGTGAAAAACTTTCCATAAGATATTGGATTTGTGCATCGACCAATGCCAAACGTAGAGCATCAACTGATAAATGAATAAACCAATAGCTACTTGGGCGGCCGGTATCAAGCCACTCAGATCAAACAGTTGATAAGTCGACAGGTAAGAGTCAGTTAACAACGGTAGATAAGAGCTCAAATAAAAGAATACCGCAAATGCGGTTAGCCCTCTAAGCGTGGAATACTTAATTGAAGGAAGGTTTTTATTTCTTGGATACATCGATTCCCAGAGAAATAGAAACATGTACATCGCAATAACAACTAGCGACACTGGATCCAAAAGGATTTCTAACGGAGTAGGCATAATAAGAATATTTTGTGTTATTAAACAAACTAGTTGGTACAAATATAAATGTATTTTTGAATAAACAAACTGGTTGGTATAAATTAAAATTTCCTACCGTATCTTTGATTATGCCCAAAGACGGAAACAAAACACGAATCAAAATACTGGATGAAACCACACAATTGGTTTTAGAAAACGGGTTTGCCGGAACAACTATCGACCAGATTTTAGCTAGAACCCAAATCACTAAAGGAGCTTTTTTCTACCATTTTAAAAGCAAAGCGCTCTTAGGGCTTAGGTTGATGGAGCACTTTGCCGAAAAAGACATGGCAGCATTAGAGGCTTCCGTGAAAGCTACAGCACATGATGATCCTAAGGCTCGCCTGATAAGTTTTGTCCAGTGGTTCATTGACGAGTTTGCGGAATTACAAACGCCATATGATGGTTGTCTTTATGCATCGTATGTTTATGAACCGGAACAATTTGATCAAGAAATCAAAGACATTGTGGCTAATGCGATTTTAAGATGGCGCGAAGTACTGGTGGAAATGCTGGAAAAAGCGGAAGCAGCCAATGGGGCTAAAATAACATATGATGCCAATTCCCTGGCTGATCATTTCACGGTAATAATGGAGGGTTCTTTTATTACCTCCAAGGCTCTCAATGATCCGGCGCTTACGTCCAATCAACTAAAACATTACCAGAATTACTTAAATCTTCTTTTTGGGCCATAATTGACTCTTTATTGCCGATGGAGTCCTTAGTAAATACAACGTCCCTTCTTGCCGGTTTGAGCCAGAAACGGGAAATCTTATGTGTTTGGTACGGCCCAATCCAGACTAAGAACGAACATTGACCACAACTAGTAAGAAGCCATTTCGATCATTATGGCCTCTTTCAATCCAGAGGTATTCCCAAAGGAATCGGGGTTGAATTTGCTGTTATTGCTGAGAATGATAATGGTCCGATTCAGATCCAGCATCCTGATCAGCGTGTTGTTCGCTCCCATGATGCCACCCCGGCGCTCCATGACTCGAACTGGGGGTTTCGTAAAAGGATAATCGTATGTCCACACGCTATACCCAGTGTAGTTATACTCCGGATAAGAGGTATAAAGTTTTTCCTTACTTGCGGCATTTATCAGCGATTCGCCATAAAGAGCCTGATCGAATTTAAGCAGGTCAGGCGCGTCACCATACATACAGGCAGAGCTGTAGAAGTTCTCGATATAGAACGTGGGATCTTTAACTCTCTTTTCGTCTTCAAATGAAAAAGTTTGTGCGAACCCTTTTGGGTAGTTGTCTCTTTCAAGGAATCCCGTATTGGTCATTTGTAGGGCGTCAAGAATTCGTTCCTCGACAACAGCAGCCCATTCCTTTTTCTCCAGTTTTTCAATAATGAGACCCAACAGGACATAGTCAATATTCGCATAGTTGAACTTACCAATTTTGGAAGGTTTGGCTTCTGCAAGTACGGTCTCCACAAACTCTAAAGGGCTTTTCGGTGCTTGGTAAAACAGTCCTTGCTCATTGGGTAAGCCGGAGATATGCAAAAGCAGGTGATGCACAGTAATTTTTGAGCCCTTAGGAATCTCGAGTTCAGGAACCAGTTCCTCCAGATTGTCGTCGAGATTTAATTTTCCTTCCTCTATCATTCTCAGAATGATCACTGCAGTGAACGTTTTGGTGATGGAAGCCAGGCTGAATTTCATGGAGTTCTTCACGGGTTGTTTGAGACCATCATCAACGAATCCGTAGGATTGATGAAAAATAACTTCGCCCTTGTCAGCCAGAAGAATTGTTCCTTCGAAACTTTCGCTTGATCGTGCTCCATCAATGATTTGATTGATGTTTTCCCAGTTGGGCTGACTGTGAGAATTGGTGAAAAAGAACGGTAAAAGAAGTAAGGTGGGAAGGCGAGACATAAGATATTCAATTAAGTATCCACTAAACTACAGTTGTGAATCTAAAAGGTTACAAGTGAGTTTCTCACCACTCTTCAATTCAAAGACGAATTACCATTTAACAGAACTCAGGAAAAACCGAAATCTCATTTCAGCTCAATCTTCGCATTGTGTTTTCTGAGTTCCTCCATGTGATCTTCCAGTTTGAACTTATCCTCTTTGAATTTCATATCTCTTGATCTGGTTTCTTCCTGCCTCCTGATACTTCTAGCAAACCTTCGAACTGCCTCTTCGGAATCTAGAATCAATCCAGGTACTTTTGCAGCTTTGCCTTTTTCATCCATGGCCACCATTGTGAAATAAGATGAGTTGCAATGTTTGGTTTCACCACTTCGAATGTTTTGGGATTCTATCCTCAGCCCCACAACCATGGAAGAATTCCCGGTAAAGTTGACCGAAGCTTTTAAGGTCACTAACTCCCCAACTTCAATCGGCTTTAGAAAATCCACTTTATTGACAGAAGCTGTCACGCAATAATTCCCGGAATGCTTTGAGGCACACGCAAAAGCGATTTGATCCATCAGGTTGAGGATGTACCCTCCATGAATTTTCCCACTAAAGTTCGAATGAGAGGGAAGCATGAGCTGGTTCATCGTGATTTGCGACTCGGAGCGATGTTTGAATTCCATATTGGTGTGTTTCAGTTACACGAATTTATCGTCTAAAAACTATCACCAGGAAAAATAGTTTTTCGGAACCTCGACGAGTGGAAAAACCCAATCGAAAAACCATTCTGAGATATCCTGTGGGATAAGAATATGTAAGCCGAAATCCTGCTGGGTTTTAGCTTTTAAATTATTGTACAACCTGACTATTCCCAGACTGACCAGAATGTGTGCATTTTAGAATTAAACTATTTTATTTATAGTTAAACTGGTTAGTGCTAATAATCACTATAACAGTGAGTTATGAAATTTTCACTATGTTTGTTGTTCAACAAATGCTCACAATCATGAAAAACATCAAGATTTTATTGATCAGCATGCTCGTAGTTTTGGCTTGCTTTGGCTCATATGCCGAAGCAGCAGAAAAGTCGGATGATTCCTTAGTTATGGAGATCATGCAGGCTTCCGATTCCCTCAATGCAGCCCTTGAAATTAGAAACTACAAGATCGCTAAGCAGGCCTTGGACATGCTTTTCCCTTTGATGAAGAAGGAAATGAAGCTAGCCAAAAAGCAGGTTGGTGAACTCAAGAAGAACGGAGAGAAAGCGGAATCCAAGAGAGTCGCCAATCTTCTAAAAAAGAAAGAGGCCATTCACGATAAGCTACACGCGATGGTCGATGAGTCTAGTGCCGGTTTGCGAGTAAAATCCTTAGCCGTTAAAACGCTGGTGCAAGAATATGTTGGCTTACTTGACGAAGATAAAAAACTGATATCGTCAAATTAACATCAGTTTAAAAGACTTTAGTTAAAAGGCGTGAGAAGACTCACGCTTTTTTTGTGAGCATATTTAGGGTAATCCAAACCCAAATTCAGGACTATCTTTAACAGTAACTAGAAAACCCTGATATGTATACCAAACGAAATTATGGCTTCTGGATGACCTTCATGTGGTCAAAGAAGCCCTTCCTTCTCGGGCTTCTTTACAGTGCGGCCATTTGTGCACTCGGATACTTTTTGGAGATCAAAGTGATAATTCCCTGGAATGCCGTCACTGTCATCGGTATTGCAGTGGCCTTTTACCTAGGGTTCAAAAACAACAGCTCGTATGATAGGACTTGGGAAGCCCGTAAGATCTGGGGTGGAATCGTAAATAGCAGCCGGTCTTTTGGAGCTGCAGTGGTGTCGTTCGTGAAAGGAAGCAAGGCTGATAAAATCAAAAAAGAATTGATATATCGTCATGTAGCATGGTTGATTACCTTGAGGCATCAGCTCAGGTTGAGCAAACCCTGGGAGCACGTGGAAAATAGAATATCCGGACTTTATGCACCGAAGGTTTGTGAAGACTATACCAAAAAATTGGAGCACGAAATTGCGCCATTCTTGTCGGACGAAGAAATCAAAACACTTGAGGGCAAAACGAACATGGCCACTCAAATTCTCAGGAATCAATCGGCTCGGCTTCAAGAGCTAAGAGATGCGGAGCATTTCGAAGACTTCCGGCACATGGAATTCCATGGTCACATTACGGATTTTTATACGGATCAGGGCAAGGCCGAAAGAATCAAGAATTTCCCATTTCCTCGTCAGTACGCCTCCACCGCCCTTTGGATGACCTTCGTTTTTTCCTTCTTCGTGCCGTTTGGTATGGTGGATGCTTTCAGCAGGGTTGAAGGCTGGGTCTTCTGGATTTGCCCAGTCATTTCGGCACTAATAATTTGGATTTTCTTCTTGATGGAAAAAATAGGTGACTACTCTGAAAACCCGTTTGAAGGAACTTACAACGACGTACCAATTACCCAAATCTCGAGAGGAATTGAGATTGACCTGAGGGAAATGATTAATGATGAAAACATTCCTGATCCAGTGAAAGAAGAAAACGGCTTCCTTCTTTAAATGATGGATTATCAGCGCATCATTGATCTGATTTATAAGGAAGTTTCGGCCATGGAAGATCCTGGCCAACTTGCTAATTACATTCCTAAACTAGCTGAAGTGAACCCTAACCAATTTGGCATTCATGTCAGCACCCTGGAGGGAATGAAATATGGCGCAGGAGATTATCAGCAAAAGTTTTCCATTCAGAGTATTTCTAAGGTTTTATCACTGAGCATGATTTACAACAAGCTTGATGCGCACGTATGGGATCGCGTGGGTGTGGAACCATCGGGACGAGCTTTCAATTCGCTTTCGCAGCTGGAGGATGAAGTAGGGATTCCACGAAACCCGCTAATCAACGCTGGTGCGATGGTGATCTGTGATCTCATCATTTCACATTTTGAAAACCCTGAGGACGATCTGTTGGAGTTCGTGAGAAGTGCATCCAGAAATTCGACTATAACATTCAACCCTGAGATTGCATCATCCGAAAAAAAGGTAGGCTTCCGAAATAGAGCCATGGTCAATCTGATGAGATCGTTCGGAAATATACGCAACGATACCGAGCAGGTGCTTGACCTCTATTTTTCATTGTGTTCCATTGAAATGACTTGTGAGGAGTTGTCTAGAACTTTCCTTTATCTGGCCAATGATGGCAAAGACCCATTCTCCGGCAATGAATTACTGAATCTTAGCCAGAGTAAACGCGTCAATGCCATCATGATGACATGTGGGTTTTACGATGAGGCCGGTGAGTTTACTTTCCGGGTAGGTCTGCCAGGGAAAAGTGGCGTGGGTGGCGGCATTGTGGCGGTTCACCCAGATGATTACGCCATCGCTGTATGGAGTCCAAGATTAAATGAAAAAGGGAATTCATTCAAGGGAACAAAGTTTCTGGAAATGTTCACTACGGAAACTGGCCAGTCTATTTTGTGATGATGAGGTTTCGTTAACTACGGCTAAACAATATTCCCTTCAGAAATTCATCAGTTCGTCGCTCCATCCAGCTCCCATCATTTTTAGAAAGTAGAAAGCCAGCATGTCCTCCGGCCTGGGGCGTTTCTATGGAAAGCTGGTCATTGTTCTTTGCGATATCATATGGAAAGCTCATTGGACCCAAGATTGGATCGTCAAGGGCATTTACCAAAAGGGTGGGGACACTAACCCTTTCAAGTGCTTTGCAACACGAGCTCGCTTCATAAAAATCATCTACCCGCTCAAAGCCATTCAGTGGTGCCGTGATTGTTTTGTTGAATTCTCCAAATGACGAAAGTTCATGTATGTTCTCAACATCTATTGTTCCCGGATGAATCTCCTCGATCTTCAATGCTTTCTTCTTGAGTTTGTCTAAGAACTTCTTTCGGTATGGGAATGAGTTCCAGCGATCTATTGCCTTAGTACATTCCATGGCGTCACACGGAGCAGAAAATGATACGACAGCTTTTAATTCGCTGGGTACATCCTTTAAGCCGGCATAGTTCAAATTCATCACAGCTCCGATCGATACTCCAATCAACACTATTTTACGGTACCCCGATTCGACTCCATGTCCAATGACTTCTTGCAGGTCATTTGTATTGCCGGCAAAGTAGGATTTTGGCAATCGGTTCATTTGCCTCCCACACCCACGTAAATTCCAAGCTAGAATGTCCCAACCTTTTCCATGGAAATACTTTGCGAGATTCTTCACGTAGTAGCTACGCGAATTTCCTTCCAGTCCGTGACTAATCACCATCAGTCGACTGCTGTTGGAGCGCATCCAGTCCAACTCTAAAAAATCACCGTCCTTTAGTTCAAGTATTTCGGTTTGATAGAGCTCTGGTTCCGGTTTGTCCAACCAGAAAGGCAGAACAGTTTGCAGGTGGCCACTTCTAAGGTACCAAGGAGCACGATATGTTGATTTGACAACTGGCACGACTAAGACTCCCAGATAATTTCATCCTCATAGTACGTGAGGAATTCAAGAAGCAAGGCCCAGTTGAGCGCCTCGCATCGCCAGGTCATTTTTGGAATCAACCCTGGAAATGAGATTTTTGGTTGATATGCGAAAAACTCGAAGGTCTCTATTTCATCGAGGATTTTTTTGGCACTCAGGCTAGGGGTTACTTCAAACCCAATTTTGGCAAGAGCGGAATAAAGAAGAAGCTTTTCTGTTTCTGATTTCACTCTTTCTAGTTCTTCGAAAATGTGCTCCCCTAAGTCCTCCCTGATGTGCAAAATTCCATCGTGATCTGCTTGAACCAATCTACTCAGATGGTAAAGTATCACAGCAGGTTTCCTGTAGTAAGGCGAAATCAACCTAGGCTTTGAAAAGTATGCTTCATCTTTAACTATTTGCTGAATCAGATTCACAGTAGCCTTGTCTGTCTCGGAAAATTCATAGCCTTTTTCTAAAACGAACAATAGCACATTTGCCATGACAACCACGTCGTATTCTTGTTCCATTTTATCCGCGAACCATACTTCATATGCTTTTGCGCCTTGGTATTTATCAGGAAATGAGGTCACCTGCTTTCGATTCGGTCGAGTCGCATAGTCGAGCATCTCCATTCTCACCGATGTATCTAATGTGTTTGGTCCCTTGGCTAATTGAATGATTGCCGTCACGTCAAAATCATCCGGCAACCGAAATCGCTTTCTGGAAAGTAGCGAGCTATTTGGGAAGGGCAGGTCCGGAGAAGTGGTTTGCCAATAATTGTAGGTGGCACGACCTCTTCTACTCCGGTATTTCTCGAAAGTTGGAGTCGCGCTATCGATTACTTGCGTTATCCTGTCGTCAGGAAATGATTTCTGAACCTGTCTTAAAACATAAACCAACGAGGCAGTAGTAAAAACAGTGTTGTCCTCCTCTCCACCAAATCCGGAAAACCAAAACCTCAGGCTTGGAAATAATCCGTCATCGTAGAAATCGTGATTTACGGCTTGAAGAGAAACAATCTTCGACAAGGCTTCTTCTTTTGAAACACTGGATTGAGCGTGTAGCCAAAAGCAAAATGAAAAGATTCCGACGAACAGGTGAGCGCGCATCTATCTAAGAAATAGCAATGCGATCATCAACCCAAAATAGGTATGACTTGAGCGTATGTTGAAAAGGATCCAGTCCATCTTAGGAAAGAAAAAACGAACAATTAATGGCAGCCAAAGCGCAGCAATCATGGTCAACACAAAAATTGTGAAAAGCTGTTCTCTTAAAACTAATACCAGCAATGGGATGGTGGCGAGAGCATAACCGGACAACACAATGAGTGTCATATTTCGATGGCTAAAGGACAATGGCACTGAAGATTTTCCAACCTCCGAATCTCCTTTCTTATCCAATGCGTCCAACATGATTTCCCGAGAAATCGTCACAAAAAACGCTGATATTATCAGATAGATTAAAACCTTGTCCAGCTCATTTTGCAACCCACCGTACAAAAAAGCCAGAGCAACGTTGATAGCTACAATCACATTGGCCATCAAACCAAAATTATTGTTGACCCTTGGATACACCACGAAAAACAATATGGTCAGGCACGATATAACGAATGGAATCAAACCGAGATAAACCGAGACTCCAGCATAGAAAATCAGGAAGGTCATGGCGGACGAAATTGCGACCTCTTTCGGGAGTTCCCCAGTCGCGATGGGTCGGTTTTTATTATTGAGTATGTCCTTCCTGATATCAAAAAGGTCGTTAATCAGGAAGCAACCTGCCGCACCCGCGAAGGTTGCCATAAATATGGCCGTCATTACAATTATGTTCGAAGCATCTTGATATGATGCCGTAGCAAAAAGTGCCACACCAAGGCAAGCAGAAGGTCGAATCGAATAAAGAAGTTTACCCACCATTATGGTCAAAAGTAACGAATGGATCACAAACGTTGATTCGGTCGTTGAGGCAGATTTTTCTTATCTTCTAGCCTATGTCACCGTCGAATAATTTCTCGATTATCGTTCCGACACTGAATGAAGAAGATTTCATCGTCCAGACGATCAAGGCATTGATGGAAAGGAGTATAAGTCAGGCACAAATTCTTGTCATTGACAGTGGCAGCCATGATCAGACGGTCCCTCTGCTTTCTAAAATGGAAGGTGTTGAATTAGTTGTTCGACCAGATTTGATTGGGAAGAAATATGCCGCATTGAATGAGGGAGCCCATTTGGCTACAGGGGACTTTTTGTTGTTTTTAGATGCGGACACGATCGTCCCGAAAAACTTTGACAGATTGATCGCAGAAAAGATCTCAAGTGGGGCGGTCGGAGGGGCTTTTCAGATGAAGTTTGATCGCTCCACTCTTGTACTCCGGCTCATTCGATTCGGGAATGAATTGCGATATCGATTAACTCAAGAATTCTTTGGTGACCAAGGAGTTTTTTGTACCCGAGCAGCCTTTGAAAATGTCGGTGGCTTCCCTGCCAGTCCGATTATGGAATCTGCCCATTTCTGCCGGAGACTGAAGAAGGTGGGCAAGCTGGCCTTGATTCAAGAACCCGTCATCACTTCAAGTAGACGTTTTTTTGAAGGTGGTATTCTGAGGGTCTTTTGGCAGGACACTCACATTTACCTTCGTGATTTACTCGGATGGAGCAATCAAACCAATAGTCGTCACTATTGGCAAGTGAACGCTAAAGTTTCTGTTCAATCGGGCGATAGATAAAAATCTTCCCTTTCGTCACCCGGTCCATTTTAAACTGATTGATGTCCACGCGCTTTCCCCATTGCTGCGTATTCTGATGTGCGATCTGGTAATCTCCCGGCCCATTTACCGAATGAACGATGGCCGTATGATGCTTCATATCTGCATTGAAAGTTGTATAGCGAATTTTCCACTGCATTTTCACACCCTCGAATTGCATCAAATCCCCTGGCAATACTTCTTCCTTATCAGGATCCACCAATCGGCCATAGACATTAATCGTTCGCTTGGAGCTTCTGTCAAAGTAAGCCCCAGAATATTCGAGTGCCCTGTTGGCCAAGTCCCAACATTCGCCCCGGTCAACGCGTTTTCCGCGGACTTTATTCACATACTCCACCACTTTTGCATTGAGCGGTGGTAAGTCGGATTGAACGTTGATCGAAAGGACGAGCAGGGATGCGACGAGGATTTTCATACTATCAGTTTACGGGAAGTCGAGCAATTGGATTTGAAATAGATGATTCTCTAAATTACCGAATGCTGAAAAAAGTCCTGTTCACAGTTGGCATCATCTTATTCATAATTGCCATTTGGTTCGTTGGCGTCATGAATGCGACTGGATTCTTCCGAACTATAGATGCTGTTTCATTTGGTAACGTCTATCAGGAAATCCCCATAAAGGGAGCCGAGGATTTCACAATCGATTATGAATCCGGGTTAATGTTCGTTTCTGCATTTGACAGAGCGGGGGCAGTAAGAGGCGAAAGTCCAATTGGGGCACTACATGTCATTGACTTGAAGATCCGACCTTTCGAGGCAACTCAACTTCCAAATCCTCTAGGTGAAGGGTTCCACCCGCATGGAATTTACGTGACCAAAATTGACTCTGCTAAATACGATATTTTGGTTGTCAATCATCAAAACGACAAGCACACCATCGAGCGATTTGATTACGAGAAGGATAAATTAACTCATGTCAGGACGTTCGATCACGAGTTGATTTTGTCTCCGAATGATATAGTTGCATTGGATGGCGAGCGCTTCTATTTCACCAATGATCATGGGAAGAGCACGAAACTGGGGGTTCTGGCCGAGAATTACCTTGGACTGGCAGCTAGCAACGTGGTGTATTTTGACGGTTCGGATTTTCAAATTGCCGCCGATGGGATAAAATATGCCAACGGAATCAACATATCCGAAAACAAGAAGACCCTTTATATAGCCTCTCCACGAGCGTTCAAAATAAAGACCTATTCAATTCAGCCAACTGGCCAACTAATTGAGATGGCCGATCTGGATGTCGGGACAGGGGTAGACAATCTGGAATGGGACGATTCAGGAAATTTGTGGTCTGGTGCACACCCAAATCTGTTGCGTTTCAGCGCCTACGCCAAGCTAAAAAAGGAGACAGCTCCATCAGAGGTGGTGAGAGTCGCTAAAAATCAAGTTGAAACAATCTTTTTGGATGATGACTCCTTGGTCTCTGCCAGCAGTGTAGCTCTTCCCTATGAAGATTTTCTTTTCATTGGAACTGTGATGGATGACAAGTTATTGGTCTTGAAAGCCAATGATTAATCTTTTTCGGAAATCGGTACATTTGTTATCCCCATAAATCTTAAACAACATGCGAAAACTCAATTTCTTACTAGTGGCCGGGGTGATTCTCTTCGGCTGCAGCTCAAATACCGAACAAACTGTGGAGAACCCTGACAACCCATTTTATCAGGAATACGACACGCCCTACGGTGTGCCGCTTTTTAGTGAAATTAAGAACAAGCATTTTTTGCCTGCCTTTAAAGACGGAATGAAGCAACAATTGGAGGAGGTTGACGCAATCGCCAACAATTCCGAAGAGCCTACTTTCGAAAACACGATAGAAGCTTATGAAAAATCGGGTGATCTTTTGAGCAAAGTGGGGGGTGCATTTTACACCCTGACTGGCGCGCATACCAACGATTCCATCCAGGCGATTCAGAAGGAAGTTAGTCCTTTGCTCTCAGTGCACAACGACAACATTTTCTTGAATGACGCCTTCTTTGCTCGAGTTAAAACACTTCATGAAAAACGAGGAGATTTAGACCTCACAGGTGAGCAGAGGAAACTTCTGGAGGATTATTACAAAGGGTTCGTGCAAGCAGGAGCTGCCTTGAACATGGAGCAAAAAACACGAATGCGTGAAATCAATGAACGCATCTCAAATCTACAGGTTCAATTTGGCGAGAACCTGCTGAAAGAAACAAACAAGTTTGAACTCTTATTGGTAGAAGATCAGCTTGACGGCCTACCGGAAAGTGTCAAAGCGGCTGGCGCAGAGGCTGCCAAGGAGCGCGGCTATGAAGGTAAGTATCTTTTCACACCTCACAGACCTAGCCTTTATCCATTCATTATCTACTCGACCAACCGAGACTTGCGTGAAAAACTAAAGAAGGGCTACATCATGCGTGGAGATAATAACGATGAACTGGACAACAAGGAAATTCTCCGTGAAATCGTTAACCTTCGTCTGGAGAAAGCTAATCTTCTTGGATTCGAAACACACGCCGATTACGCTTTGCAAAATCGCATGCTCAATACACCAGATAAAGTTTACGATTTGTTGAGCAAGGTTTGGCCGGCAGCTATTGAAGCCGCCAAAAGAGAGCGCGACCTGATGAAGGAGATGTCCGAAGCAGATGGGCTGGACATTGAGATCATGCCATGGGACTGGTGGTACTACGCGGAGAAAATCAAGGTCAGGGATTATGCGTTGGATGAGGACGAAATCAGGCCTTATTTGAAAGTCGACAATGTCATCAACGGCTCATTCATTCTGGCAGAAAAGCTGTTCGGTTTGACCTTCGAAGAGCGAGATGACATTCCGAAATACCACGAAGATGTCAGGACCTATACGGTGAAAAATGAGGAAGGAGAATTAATCGGAGTGTATTTGTCTGACTGGTTTTATCGGTCAAGCAAGCGAGGAGGCGCCTGGATGAATAACATCAGAAATCAGTCGAATATGGATGGAGAAGCCGTGATTCCGATCATCTACAATGTGGGCAACTTCACCAAACCGACCGGAGACAAACCAAGTTTACTTTCTCAAGATGAAGCTTCCACGCTGTTCCATGAATTTGGGCATGCGCTCCACGGGTTGCTTTCAGAATGTACCTATCCATCTATTTCGGGAACGTCTACTCCACGTGATTTCGTAGAGTTTCCTTCTCAGGTCATGGAGAATTGGGTGTTTGAGCCGGAGATGCTTGAGCTCTATGCGTTCCATTACGAGACCGGAGAGGTGATGCCGGACAAACTAGTCGAAAAAATCAGAAAGGCCGGCACCTTCAATCAGGGATTTGGCACTGTGGAATACATGGCCGCTTCTTATCTCGATATGGCGTATCACACAATTACAGAACCGCTGACCATGGATATCAATGAATTTGAAGACCAAGCTATGGCGGAAATTGGTCTGATTGATGCGATTGTACCTCGATACCGAAGTACTTACTTCAGTCATATCACCGGAGGTTATTCAGCAGGCTACTATAGTTACCTGAACTCCGAGATCATGGATGCCGATGCTTTCTCAGCATTCAAAGAGAACGGACTTTTTGATAAAGAAACAGCAGATGCTTTCCGAGAACATATTCTCTCCAAAGGAGGCACCAAGGACGCCATGGAAATGTACGTGAACTTCCGTGGCAGGGAGCCGAGTTATGAGGGGCTATTGGAGAGGAGAGGGTTTACTAAAAAATAAAAAGAGAACAAACTCGAATAAAAACCGGCTCCTTGGGGGGTCGGTTTTTTTATTTCATCAAATTTTTCAGTCTTCAAAAAATTCAACTCTGAATAAGAATAATTCAAAGAATTAGATCACAAAAGTTGCTGATAATCAACACATTTGAGTTTTTATGCAAACGTTTGCTTAATACTTAAAGCGTTGTTTGAGGTGAAAAATGTAACATCGAATTAACATTGAAACAACTGATTTTCAGGCATTTTTTAGCGAAATTCCCCTCCCGGAAACCAACCTCTCAAACAATTCATCATGAAAAAGTTTTTTAGCACTTTGATGCTCTTAGGCACTCTTGTGTCTATTGCACAGATTCCGGCAGGCTACTACGATGCAGCTCAAGGCAAAAGTGGTGATGATTTAAAGCTCGCGCTTTACAACATCATCAAGGGACATACCGAATATCCTTACTCTTCTAGCGGGACGGATACATGGGATATTCTCAAAGAAACTGATCGCGACCCAAACAATGCAAATAATGTGATCGGTTTGTATTCAGCCTTCTCCATGGATGGACCAGCCGAGTATGATGGCGGCAATGGATGGACACGTGAGCACGTCTGGGCGAAATCGCGAGGTGACTTTGGTACCTCAGCAGGGGCGGGAACTGACGTTCACCACCTAAGAGCAGAGGACGCATCGACCAACTCAGCACGGAGCAATCGAAACTTCGATGAAGCCACAACTCAATACATCGACGGAAGTGGCCAATATTCCGGCCCAACAGATTCTTACACAGGTGGCTCAGGGGCTTTCACTTGGGAACCACGAGCAGCTGTGAAAGGTGACGTAGCTCGAATGCTATTCTACATGGCCACCAGATATGAGGGTGAAAGTGGCGAACCCGACTTAGAATTAACTGAAGCACATCTGGATGCATCGGATAAATCACCCCTTCATGCCAAACTATCCGTTTTGATCACCTGGCACAATGCAGATCCAGTGGATGCGATGGAGCAATCCAGAAACGACATCATTTATGGCTACCAGGGCAATCGCAATCCATATATCGATCATCCAGAGTATGTTGACTTGATCTGGGGAGGTGGCACACCATCAGGGCCTTCTTTCACTTCGACACCTGTGACGGAAGTCACCGAAGGGTCTTCATACTCATATGGCATTACAACGACTGGCGGAGGTGGAACTCTAACCATAACAGCGACCACAAGTCCAGCTTGGTTAACACTGACGGATAATGGCGATGGAACAGGAACACTTTCCGGAAGTCCTTCGAGCGCAGATGTTGGAACACACTCCGTGGCTCTTCAAGTCACCGATGGAACTGACAATGGCACCCAGAGTTTCTCAGTTACAGTTTCACCAGTCGGTGGAGGAGGCTCGGCTTCAGAGCTTCTTTTCTCTGAGTACGTGGAAGGTTCATCTTACAACAAGGCACTAGAAGTGGCCAACTTTACTGGAACAGATGTTCCTCTTTCAGCTTACTCAATAAAGAAACAAACCAACGGTTCTGGTAGCTGGTCTTCAGGCTTGGCTTTATCAGGAACACTTATTGACGGGGACGTATATGTATTAGCTCATTCTTCAGCAAGTGCAACGATCCAAGGTGAGGCGGACTTCTCAGGGGGAAATTCGGAGTTGAACTTCAACGGAAATGATGCCATTGGTCTTTTCAAGAATGATGTACTGATAGACGCCATCGGTGTGTTTGGAAGTACAACCACTTATGGAGCCAATGTCACGATGGTAAGAAATGCAGACATCACGAATCCGAATGTGAGCTACACCACTTCTGAATGGGCAAACTATGCCAGTGATGACTTTTCACATCTTGGAAATCACACAATGAACGTAACACCTCCAAATCAGCCCCCCTCGGTTTCGATCAGTGCTCCATCGAATGGAGCAACGGTCACAACTGCGTCATCAGTTACTGTGACCGCTAATGCTAGCGACACTGATGGAACGGTAGCGAGTGTTGAGTTTTTTGTTAACGGAGCATCCATTGGGGTTGATAATTCTAATCCATTCGAGGTGAATCATACAGCCACCAGTGGAAATATGGACATTTCGGCAACAGCAACTGATGACGATGGTGCAACAACCACTTCAGCGACCATCTCAATCACCGGTGAAGATCCACCTCCGGCCGGAGTGCTTTATTTCTCAGAATACATCGAGGGAAGCTCAAACAACAAGGCGCTGGAAATTGCGAATACGTCAGGGTCAACTGAATCTTTATCAGGGTATGCAGTAAAAAAAGAGACAAACGGAGGAGGAACCTGGAGCTCGGGAATTTCCTTGTCTGGTACACTCGTCTCCGGCGAGGTTTACGTATTGGCGAACTCTTCAGCCAATGCTGATATCCTGGGTAAAGCAGATTTCACCGGAGGAAATTCGGAACTGACTTTTAATGGAAATGATGTGGTTGGGTTGTTCAAGGACGGAACCTTGATCGATATCATTGGGACCTTCGGTAGTTCTGCCACTTTTGCACAGAATGTAACGCTTAGACGAAACGATAACATCAACGGGCCAAGTGATGTATACACGACATCTGAGTGGACCACTTTTGGTACGGATAACTCCGCCGGATTAGGGCTAAGAATCGGTGAAGAAACGCCCAACCAAGCTCCGACCGTTTCGATTTCCAGTCCGTCTAATGGAGCCATTTTCACCGATGGCGATGCAGTGACCATTACCGCAAGTGCTTCCGATTCGGATGGGTCTGTTTCTTCAGTTGAATTCTTTGTGGACGGTGTTTCTATTGGCACTGACGCATCTTCTCCTTATACAGTCAACTGGACGATTGGGGTGGGGACTTATAATATTACAGCTACTGCCTCTGATAACGAAGGAGCCTCCTCAACATCCAGTGCCATTTCTGTTACAGGAGAGGCAACTTCAGGTCCAAGCGAAACCATAATTACTTATGACACTTTTGAAAGTGGGTGGGGGAATTTTGTAGACGGAGGCAAAGACGCGTACCGATCTACCAATGCTGATAGAGCTTACGCTGGGGTTGGTTCTCTTGGTATTCAGGACAACACGAACTCTTCTGTGATTACTTATGGTAGTAGTCAGGATATCACAGGGTATGATCAAGTTCGAGTCGACTTCTTTTTCCTTCCTGTCTCAATGGAAAATGGAGAGGATTTCTGGCTCCAGATCTATGATGGATCGAGCTACGTAACGGTTGCCAGCTGGGCAAGGGGATCTGATTTTTCGAACAATAACTTTTATTCCAGCTCAGTCACTATTGACCCCAACGTGGTGAATTTCGCATCCAACATGAAGGTACGTTTTAGATGCGACGCTTCAGGCAATGGAGACGATGTGTACATAGATGAAGTCACGGTTACGGGCATTAATGCCGCCGGTGCACGAGTTTCGGGAGAGGCCTCTGTTGTCACGATGCAAATCAGAGAAGCAGTTTTGGTTCCACTAGTGGATAATGGGTTGGAGTTAAATGTCTATCCTAACCCTGTTAAAGATGTCCTTATAATTTCCTTCAATTCACGGGAAGAATCAATTGTCCGAATCCGGGTAATTAATCTGCAAGGAAAAGCCTTGATTTATCAAGATGCAATCGTACCCACATCTGAAAATCAGCTTGAAATACAAACTGACATGCTGGACAAAGGGCTCTATTTTCTAGAGCTACAAGTTGGAAATGAGACTTCCGTCAGGCGAATTCAGAAAGAATAACAACTTAATCTAATAACCCTGAAACCCTTGCTAACTAGCGAGGGTTTTTTTATTCGTCCACTGTGTAGAGTCTTTGACCTCCTGAGAAATCATATAGTGTAAGTCGTCTTAGATCGAAGTAGGCTATCCAGTAAGACCGAAGTGCATTTATGTAACTTCTACGGGCATTGTCCTTTTCGGTCAACGCAATGTTCAGGTTGGTGATATCAATCTTGCCAATCAGATATCGATTCTGTGCCACTTCGTATCTCTTCTGTGCCACTTCATCGGATTTTTTGGATACTTCTATCTGTTTACGTAGCATACTCATTCTCCGAACCAGCGTCAGAATTTCCTGCTCAAAGTTTTGTTCCTCCTGAGCGATGACAAAATCCGTCAGCTTCTTATTCGCAATGGCGGTTTTCATCCGGGCCTCATTTCGCCCCCAGTTTACTACCGGCACAAAGAGTGAAATATTCACCACTTGCTGGTTGTTAGGATCCATATAAGAGGCACTCAAATCTTGACCGGCACTGTTGAGACCGACAGATGCATTCAAGTTCATCTGAAATCGTTGGCCCTTGGCTTCCGCCACCTGCCTGTCCGCTTCCAACCGCCTGCGCTCAAAGGCTATGAAATCAGCTCGGTTGCTAATAGCTTCTTGAATAGCCAGTGTTTCATCAACAAGGAAAACGGGAATACGCTCTGGCAAAACCAAATCAAAGGAGTCTTGCTCAGTTAATCCAATGAAAATACGAATGGCCAACCTGGCTGTCTGCAAGTCTAGCTCGGCTTGCGACAAATCCTGCTGAGACCTCAGCAGCTGAAGCTCTACTTGCAAAAGCTTATCCTCGGAAGTGGTGCCGATGTTGTATCGCCCTTTTTCAATATTGTAAATTGTATCGTTGTTGGCGAGGTTGAAATTGGCAATCTGATAATTCACCTGCGCATCCAGGTAATCAAAGAATCTTTGGACACCATTTCGGGACACAAATTCCATTTCTTCCACGAAGCTTCTTTTAGACTCTTCGTATCGAAGTGGTTCGGTTTTCTTGTCCCATTTCAGGTCGTTGAATGCAAAGAGAGGTTGATCCAAACTGACATCCACTATGGTCGAGCTATACTGCGTAATACCACTTGACAGATCCTCAAACTGACGGATACGTGAGTTTAGTGAGATATTTCCTCCTGTCGCTGACAGGGGCTGTTGTAGACCAAGGTTTATCGAGGAACTAATCTGCTCCCTGCTCTGAAAAGTGATCGTTCCGTCATCTAATCGATTCTGAAGAAAGTCTCTGTTATAGCCGGGCAAGTTCCCACTGAAGGCCAATTGAGGATTATAGTTAGACTTGAAAAGACGGTACTGCCAGTACCTGTTTTCTTTTCTGGTTTCCGCTTGTTTTGCCTGAGAGGACTGCATTTTCGCTAGCTCCAGGATATTGTCCAGCGTGTATTGCACCTGGGCATTCGCCGAATGTGCGATCAAAAATGAAAGCAACATCACACTAAAAATTCTATTCATATCGCAAGCAGGTAATTGGGTCTTGTGCGGCGGCCTTCCGGGCCGGGGCGATTCCGAAAATTAACCCTACGGCAGAAGCCACACCAAATGATATAACGATGGAGCCGAAAGAAATTACAGTCGGAATATCAGCGAATCGACTGACAGATAGTGCCATAATCACACCGAGCAGAATTCCTATCACTCCACCGGTAATACTGATCATCACGGATTCGAACATAAACTGATTGATAATGTCAGATTGCTTGGCTCCTAGTGAAAGGCGCAATCCTATTTCCTTGATTCTTTCTAAAACAGAGGCTAGCATGATATTCATGATACCTATGCCTCCCACTATCAAGGAAATGCCGGCAATCGCTCCTAAGACGTAACTGAAAATGTCGTTGGTACGCTGCTGTTGTTTAAGCAGCAATTCAGGGATTTCAATTTCATAATCTACCACTTCATTGTGTTTTCTTTCTAGCATTCTCACAATTACATCGGCTGTAGGGTTTAGCATCTCAGTATCCTGAATTTGTACCACCAATCGATCCAATTGATGGTAGTTGACATTTGATCGAGATGGGCCCTCTTCCTCAGGGGCACTGCCTCCAAAAAAGAAACCTCCCGTAGATCCACGATTGGCTCCCTGGATCATTTCTTCAGTGAGCATTGCTCGGTTTTTGTATCTCACTAGAACAGTTTGAAGGGGTGTGTACACGTCCATGTTGTAATCTCTAATCCCAAGTTTTCCTATGCTGCCTTCACTGATGTAGCGCTCCTCCAGCACCCCTATAACCCTTAGCCAGTTGGAACCACATTTAATCCTTTTTCCGATGGGGTTTTCCGATGGAAAAAATTTGGATTTAATGGATTTCCCAATGATGCATACTGCCTCACCACGTTCAATTTGCACGTCGTTAAACATTTTACCTTCCGCAAGCACAAAATTGAAAATATCAAAGTAAGCCGGTTCTACACCGACCAACTTGGCGGAGCGTCGAATGCCGTTCTTAATAAGGTAGGTTTCGAGTAGAATCTCCGGGCTAACTGCTGAGATTCCTGGAATGGTTTCAACGATTGACCGTTTGTCTTCTAAAGTAAGACCAGGAGAAAACTTCTCGGTTCTTTCTTCGTCAGATGATTCCTCTCCCAGGTTTTCCTCGGTCTGCTCTACAACAGGTTTGATGATGACATTGTTGACGCCTACAAGTTTGATCTGCTCCAGAATTTCTTGTTGTGCCCCGTTACCTATCGCGAGCATGGCGATCACTGCCGCTACTCCAAAAATGATTCCCAATCCGGTGAGAATGGACCTGATTCGATTGGCCAGTACCGCTTCTATTGCGATCTGGAGATTAGCGATTAACCTTTCTCTATTCATAGGTTAGCGCTTGCCCCATTTTTGTTTCGGACGAGTATTTTGTGCCGGTTCGGCCACAGGCGCTTCTTCCTCTTTTTGCTGTCTCTTTCCGTCCATCTCCGGAATGAGACTGACCGCTTCGTCTTCTAGCCCATCCACTGATGATAAGCTTACCCGTTCACCTGTCTCGAGACCGGCAAGGATCAAAACACTCTCAGTGTTTGCTTCACCGATCATGACTTCTTGTTTCACCGTGCTGGCACCCACTTTCTTGTATACGAAAGTGATGGAATCAAATTCGGACTGAAGACATTCCAAAGGAATAAACAGCCCATCTTCTACCGTGTTTGTGATGATCTTGTTACTTGTGGTCATTCCCGGTTTTAACAAGGGATCGGAACCAAAAACCTCGATTTCAACCGCAAATACCTTAGCGTCAGAATTGGGTCTCTGTTCTCCTACATTGGCCACTTTGATAACTCTACCGTTCAGCCTTTTCTCAGGGAATGCATCAAACCCAATTTCCACGGCTTGCCCGGCCTTCACTCTTCTGATGTCCACTTCGTTGACATAGGTTTTCGACAGCATCTTGGATAGATCGGGTAAAGTGGCCACTACTGGATCCCATGCGCCAATTTGTGACCCAGCCTTAACTGGCTTACCGTCAAAACTTTTTTGGTAAATAAGCATGCCCGACTCAGGAGCCAAAATGGTAAACTCTCTGGCAAGACTTTGCAGACCTTCCAATTCATTCTTGTCTTTTCGAAGATCTGCTGCAACCTCCTGCATTTTTGCCACATTTTGTTGCCGCTTGATTTCATAGTTCTCCTTGGCCTGCTGCAGTGATCGTTTGGCTTTTTCCAACTCGATTTCTGCTTTCTGAATGGTCGCCGGAGGCTCAAACTGAGACTGGTCGAGAGTCAATTGCCTCTCTCTCACGGCATAATCAAGATTAATCAGCTCATCTCTGGCCTGACGCATAGTGAGCGCTGTGTCTAATCTGGTTTGTGTGTATTGAGACTGAGTCTGCTCCACCTCTAGCTGCGAATCTTTGATTTTACCCGTGAGTTCGGAAGGATCCAATCGCGCAACATACTGACCCTTTTGCACAAACGTGCCCTCATCAATAATATCCTGAATGGTCACGTTCCATATTCGGTAATTTCTTAGGCCTGTAGGACCGGTAATTTTCACGGAGTTTTTTGCCTCTAGTGCCCCTGAGGTCATGATGTCCACGACGAACTTTCCTTTTTTGACCTCTACCGTCACATTGCTTGCGGACTCAGAAGAACCACGTGCGAGGATCACAATAAGAAGAAGCCCAACAATGACCCCTCCTCCGATGTATAATCTTTTCTTATTCATAACTATGTACTACTTTAAATGGGAGCGATGGTTACAGCTAAGCTACTAACCCGTATGCAAGTTAGCTGTTTGGACAGCCCTTCTATTCAGGATTTCTATGGACGGTTATTTCACCACTATTTTGTGTGTAACGGATCCTTGGGCAGAAATAGCCTTCACTAAATACATTCCTGGTCTTAAAGCACCAAAGGTTAATTCTAGTTCACCAGCAACATTGGCCCTTTTTAGGATAGCACCATTTAGCCCCATTAATTGAACTTCTCCGGAGAACCCCTGGCCAAACCCGAGGGCAATAATTCCATTTGATGGGTTGGGGTGAATAGTTAAGCTTGGTGCTATGTGTGTATTCAACGGCATCAATTGAATGCGCTGAGTAAGCGTATCCGCGTCACAACCATCGTGGGATATAAGCTGAACATCGTAGTTACCAAGTTGAGAATAAGTATAAGTTGGGTTTTCGTCGGAACTTGTGCCTATTCCATCTCCAAAATCCCACAGATAGCTGTTACTTCCAACAGAATTATTACTAAAATTCACAGAGTAAGCATCGGCAGCATTTGAAAAATCGGCGATGACCTCATTACATTGTGCCAATTCCACCTCAAAGGATTTCTCGCGAGTACCGCACTGGTCTTCAGCAACCAATTGTACAGTATAAGTTCCTGGCCCGTCAAACACATGAACAGGATCCTCATCGGTAGAATTAATGCCATCCCCAAAATCCCAGGTATAGCTATCCGCATTCAAAGAATTATTTGTAAATGAAACTTCATACTCCAGCCCTTGTTCGAATGACATGTCAACCTCAGCCGTATCAATGACCGTGAGAGTCATCACCTCTGAAATGTAGTCGTCACCATCGCGATCAGTCATCAAGCACCGATACTTATTTCCACTTTGCACACCGCTCAATGTATGGGCATGAAGAATCATTTTTGTTGTGCTGTGATACCTCTCAAAATCCGTGATATTTTCAAAACCATTCCCTTCATCCACCTGCCACTGAAACTCAATCTCGTCCCCATTTACCTTGAATGGGAAATTGAGGTGTTGTCCTTCGCAAGCCACAATTTCACTTTGTTGTTCCTCAATGATCAAAGCCACCGGATCCAGAATGAAGAGTCCATTGGTGATATCGCTGACAATGACTAAACCGCTCTCGAAATATGGGTAATTACTCCAGGCGCCCCAGAAGTTAGCGGAGTTATTTGACTTATAGGTATCAAAGAAAAGGTCTAATTCCAATTCCCCCTCCTCAACTCCATACATGTTTAGGATTCTTAAACCACTGGAGTAGTTTGCCATGAAGACTCGGTTGCCCTTGTTGTACAAGTTGTGATCAATGGATCCGGTACCGTGATCGAAGGTCCCTATGAGCTGTGGTTCATCCAAATTCTGTACATCCCAGACATACGTTTTTGTGTTGTGACCGTTGTAATACTCGTCTAACTCGTCATTGGAAATGAAATACTTATGGTCTTCGGTTAGCCAGCCTTGATGAACGTATTGCACTCCGGAGTAACTGAATTTCTTGATTCGAATCGGGTTTTCCTTATCCGTTACGTCTGTCAAAGTGATGGTGTCTTCATTGGAGCTAAAGCAAATTTCCTGACCGAAATATTGGCTATCCGGGCCTTGATAAATGACACACTGTGTATCGTGGGTATAGCCATCGGTATCGTAACACCCTGCATATACAGGATTAGCAGGATCAGCCAAATTGACGATGTGGAGCCCTCCATCGTTGCAGGTCCACTGAGCACCAGCCTGACGGAATCCAACTGCGTAGAGAAATCCGGTTTCCTCATTGATAAAAACATTGTGTGCCTGACCTATTCCGTCATAGTGTCCGGCCTCTTCAAAGAAATTGGATGCAGAGGGATTGGATACATCCCGGAGATCTGTCAAATCAAAGACCTGAATGCCGTGATTACTGTCCTCACTTACTATGTAGGCGTAGTTACGATAGGTTTTGATATCTCTCCATACGGACTTGGCTCCATCGTGAAGAAGGCTTTGGTTAGACACCTTTTTTTCAGTCTTGAAATTCCAATTGTGCTCCCGAAGCACTCCAAGTACTACAGGGTTGATCGGATCCGAAATATCTACGAAGGAGGTGCCATTGGTCATCCCCACCAGTGCATATTCTTTTCCGGTTTGCTGATCAGTCCATCCCCAGATATCATTGACCCAAACACCACTACCAGTACCATTTGGATTGATATACTCCTCTGCACCAAGACTCAAAACGTCTACTATTGCCATTAGATCTATGCCGTAGCAATCGTAACCATTGGCTGAGCCATTTTCACATGGAATTTGCGCCGAGATGGCAAAAGCCATCAATAGACTTAAGGAAAAAACTACCTTCTTCATTCTATGGGTTAAACATCAAAGGTAAGAAAAGCCCTGATAGACTAGTGCGCCTGCAACCAATTGTCACCCATGCCCATGCCCACTTCCATGGGAACTTCCAGCGGGTGGGCTTCCTTCATTAATTCCTCCACCTTTTCGGTCATAAGCTTTTCCTCTTCTCTGTGCATTTCAAAAACAAGTTCATCATGAACCTGGATCAGCATTTTTGACTTGAGTTTTTCCTGTTTCATCCACTTATGGATATCGATCATCGCAATTTTGATGATGTCTGCTGCACTACCCTGGATAGGTGCATTCACGGCATTTCGCTCGTCAAATCCGCGCATGGTGAAATTTCGGGAGTTGATGTTTCTGAGATACCTTCTCCGACCTAGAATGGTTTCCACAAACCCGTCTTTTTTGGCTTGCTCTACCATTCCATCCATGTACGTTTTTACGCCAGGGAATTCCTTGAAATAAGACTCGATGATCTCCCCGGCTTCCGATCGAGAAATGTCCAAATTTTGAGATAGTCCGAAGGCTGAAATCCCATATATGATGCCGAAGTTTACTTCCTTGGCTTTTCGACGCATGCCCGGCTCTACGTCATCTAGTTCGACCCCAAAAACTTTGGCCGCTGTGGTTGCATGAATGTCTCGCCCATCTCTGAACGCCTGAATCATGGATTCATCTTTTGAGAAAGCGGCCATGATTCGCAGTTCGATTTGAGAATAATCAGCAGACATGATTTTGTACTCGTCTGACTCAGGTATGAACGCCTTTCTGATTTCCCGGCCTTTTTCTGTTCGGATAGGAATGTTCTGAAGGTTTGGGTTATTGGAGCTCAGCCTTCCGGTTGCTGCCACTGTCTGTCGAAAATCTGTGTGGACTCTCCCACTGACCGGACTAATCAATTTTGGAAGGGCATCTACATACGTAGACTTTAGCTTTTGATACTCCCGAAATTCTAAAATCTTAGCTGCGATCTCATGCTCAGTCGCAAGCTTAGACAGGATTTCCTCACCGGTCGCATACTGGCCTGTTTTCGTCTTTTTCGGATTATCGACGATCTTCAATTTCTCAAACAGAATTTCTCCGAGCTGCTTTGGTGAGGCAATGTTGAATTCTAAGCCGGCCATTTCGAAAATCTCGTCTTGGGCTTTTCTTGCTGCTTCATCCAAGTCCTTCGACATTTCACCAAGTGCCTCAGTGTCAATTTTTACGCCTTCATATTCCATATCGGCCAGCACGTAAGAAAGCGGTTCTTCCACCTCATGAAGCAAAGCGTCCATCTTGTTTTTGGTGATCCAATCCTGAAGTTTGCTTTTTAGTTGCAGAGTAATGTCAGCATCCTCACAGGCATAATCTTTTACCTTGTCTACGGACAGCTGATCAATGGTCTTTTGTTTTCGGCCTTTTGGTCCAACAAGGCTTTCGAATGAAATGGTCGTGTAACCGAGGTATTTGTCTGCCATCATATCGAGACTATTAGCCGCATCCGAGTCGAGTAAAAAATGTGCGAGCATGGTATCAAAAAACTCACCCTGAACCTCTATTCCATAGTTTCTCAGAATTTGAACGTCATACTTCAGGTTTTGACCAATCTTTCGAATCTTCGGGTTCTCGAGTGCAGTTCGAAATTCTTCGACAATTCCCTGATCAATTTTTAGTTCACCTGTCATGGGCACATAAAAAGCTTCTTTGGCCTGAAGAGAAAAAGACATTCCGACAAGTTTTGCTTCCCTAGTTTCCAATCCGGTGGTTTCAGTGTCCACGCAAAACTCATTGGCTGTTTCCAATCGGTGTATCAACTTTTTTCTTGCTTCCGGACGGTCACAAAGCCGGTAATCTGGCTTTTCCGTAACTATGTTTTTCTTGGGCTGCTCGAAATCCTCAACTTCACTCCCCGAATCAAACAATCCAAGCTGTGCCGTGTCTGCTTTCTTACTACCGCCACTCTTAATCAAATTGTCCTCCTGGAACATCCGACGAGCTATGGTCTTGAATTCCAATTCCTGTAAAATCGGCATCAATAATTCCTTGTTCGGGTCGGTGTATTCAAATGATTCGAATGTGAAGTCAATGGGTGTGTCGACTTTAATGGTAGCCAATTCTTTGGATTTTATTCCCAGATCACCGTTCGCTTCAAATCGCTTTTGGACGGCCCCCTTCAGTTGGTCAATGTTAGCTACTATATTCTCGACAGTGTCGAACTCTTTCAGAAGCTTAGATGCAGTTTTATCTCCTATTCCTGCTACTCCTGGGATATTGTCCACGGAATCTCCTTTCAAACCAAGCACGTCCCTGACCTGATCTACTCGCTGAATATCGAACTTCTCCAACACCTCGGAGATGCCTAGAATTTCAGATCCATTACCCATTCTGGCGGGCTTGTATAGAAATATTTTTTCCTCCACAAGTTGGGCAAAATCCTTGTCAGGGGTCATCATGTAAACCGTGAAGCCCTCCTTAGAGGCTTTCTTGGCGATCGTACCTATGATATCGTCCGCTTCGTATCCGTCCAATTCCAGAATGGGAATGTTCATTCCTTCGAGAATTCGCTTGCAGTACGGGATGGCGATTCCTATTTCTTCTGGCTGTGATTGACGAGTTGCTTTGTACTCTTCAAATTCTTCGTGACGAAAAGTTGGAGCGTGGGTATCAAAAGCCACAGCAATGTGGGTAGGTTTTTCCTTCGTGATGATCTCCAAAACGGAATTGGTAAATCCAAGTATTGCCCCAGTGTTGATCCCGTTAGTAGTCAGACGAGGGATTTTACTCATCGCAAAGTGTGCCCGATAAATTAGCGCAAATGCATCGAGAAGGAAAAGGGTTTTGTTGGCCATGTAGCGAAATTAACGACTAGTTAATCATCAGCGGGCATGATGATTAACTAGTCGCTAAAATCATCTGCCAACCATGACAAATGCACCCCAGTAATACGGAGATTTCCACTTGTCTTTGAGCTTTTTCTGAGCCACGTTGAATGCCTGATGCTTGTCTCCACTTTTCAACCATTCTTCGTAAAATCCTGTCATTAGCTCCTGCGTGGCGGCATCATCCACCGTCCACATGGACATGATGATCGATTTGGCTCCAGCAATCTGAAAAGCACGTTGCAGTCCGAAAACTCCTTCGCCATTTTTCACTTCTCCAAGTCCAGTTTCGCACGCGGAAAGAACAACAATCTCCGTATCATCCAAAGGAAGGTTCATGGCTTCATAGGCGGTTAAGATTCCGTCTTCATCGGATTCAATCTCCGCCCCGATCTCACCTGAACGGATAAAGCTATTCGCCCCTGCTAGGATCAGCCCTGATCTTAATAGGGGATTCTCCACATAGCCATCTTTCTGGCCTGTAGCACTCCCTCCATGATCTTCCAAGAAAAACCCATGTGTTGCTACATGAACAGATTGTGGATTACTTATTTCCTTGATTCGTTCTTCGATAGCTTCATCACTTAGATAAACCTCTCGTTTAATGTTCCTGTTATCATACAACGAATCTATTAGCTCAACTTCCTTCTTGGTTCCAGGTAACAAGACGAGTAAGCTGTTTGATCGCATGTATCTTAGCATATTACCTCTAAGTCCTCTTGGAATTGAGACTTTTGTTAGGTCAATCTCTTCGCCACCGCCACTACCACGTCCTCCACGTCCTCCTCTTTCTGAACCGCGAGTACCTCGGTTCTCACTTGCAGCTTTTACGACGGATGAAGCTCCACCTTTCGTGGCTACCTCCTCAGCTTCTTGTTCTTGTTCTACGCTTCCCATGTTGTAGTTCGGGAAACCAAAGAATACCGATGTTCCACTTTCATCGCGGGCCTCCAGATCTTTTAGAAGGTCTTTGGTATTGTTCACCAACTGAATATTGATCTCATCGATAAGGAATTTCTTGGTTTCGGGGTTTTTCAGCGTGTAGATACTGATCTGATTGTAAACTCCATCGGGAGAAAAATAGATCTTGTTTACGTCCTTCAATCGGTTCGCTAGTGGCCTCCAATAAGTTACATAGGATCGAGTCTCATCAATCTTGTACTTGATCGAGTTTCGGTATGTAGAAAGGGATTTTTTCTCCATACCCTTTCCATCTCTCAAAACGATCATCTCCGGGTGATCCTCGGAATCTGCCCTGACGATCAAAGCGGCATAATAAACTTCGTCTGTAAACACTCCAGCCGAGTCGGTAGAAAAGTCTCGGAATCGAACCATCTCAATAGCCGCTTCACCCTCCTTCAGTTTACCCCGTACTTCATCCCAAGTGACCTTATCTTCTATCGTTTTAGCAAAGCCTGCCGAAAGTTTGCTCAACTCTTTTTCAAGATTATCAGAGGAAGTAGTCAAAGTAGCAATCTTCTCATCGCGTTCGCTTTCAGAAAGTTGAGAGTCACTGAAAAGCTGTGCTAGTTTTTCTTTTTGACCTAACCATTCTTCGTACTTCCCAATAAGTACTGAGTCTCCGCTCGTCAAAATTGATTGCTTCACTTTGGTTGTCGCAGAAAGGATGATCCCTTTCAACGTAAGCTGCAGATCATACATCTGACCTCTGAGAGTGGGGTCATCCAAACCTGCTTTAATTACGAAAGCATTAAACTGCTCCACTGTCGGACGCAGCTTATTGTAGTAAAATTTCGTTTTCTCTTCCTCACTTAGGATCGGAAAATATGAATTGATTTGATTGTAATAGTTTTCGAAAGTCTCTTGAAAGTACTTAAGTGCCTCATCATGATTCCCTTTCTTCCATTCCAAAATTGCCAACTGATTAGTGCTAATGGCGTAGAAAGGATGCTTCTTGCCAACGCTGTTTTTTCTGATTTCCAGTGCTTTCAGATGATATTCAGTGGCTTTATCCAATTCATCGATGGCCATGTGCGCATCTCCCATGTTGAAATATGGGAAAGCCGTTTGAACGTTATTCGGTCCTAAGATTTCCTCATGTTTCTCAATGGCCTGTTTCCCGTATTCAAGAGCTAAATCGGGATCGCCAGTCCTTGTTGATAGGAGAGCCATGTTGTTGTTCCAATAGGCATTGATTGGATCGGATTCTTCTAGAGCAACATCAAACACCTGCCTAGCCAGATTATGAAATTTCCTGGCTTCTGCATACTCTCCTGCATAGAGTTGGTTTAAGCCAAGGTTGAAGGCCGTCAAACCGTAGTTGGCACTTTCTTCACCATAATATTCTAAATCTTCGGCAAGCAAACCAGTATACAATTGTTCTGCTTGATCGTAGTTTCCTAGTAAGTAATAGAGGCGAGCAAGATTGTTTGTAATTCCACCAGCTAATTCTTCAGCAGACTCACCGAGACGATCAACGATGCTTTGTGATTCCAAATACAACTCCTCGGCTTGTGGTAGTTTTCCAGTATTGGTATATAAAGTTGCCAGGCTATTTAATGCCCCTACATACTCAAGGGAAGCATACATGTCATTGCTCTCGAATATCTTCAAAGACTGTCTCAGAGCTCTCTCTGATTTGGTAAACTCCCCAGACATTTCCAGAAAATCTCCTTCAGACTTCATTCGAATGGCATTTTCAACGGAGTTTCTAGGGAGGACCTTCTTGAGTCTCTTGGACACCTCTAATCCCTTTTCAGGCTGCCCAGAAAAAGAATAAAAGTCCAACAGCGAAATTTCAGAATCCCAATACTGTGCATCTTTCTTTCCGAACTTATTAAGGTCCGCAGCGACAAGTTCCAAGTACAAATTTTCGGCATCCTTGGTACGACCTAGATCCATGGAAAGACTCGCCACATTGAAAAGCACATTCCCGGCATTCTCCGGATCGGTCACTTTTCGAATTTTATACTCTTCTGTATAATATTCCAGCGCCTTATCAAGATCTCCATATTCATACTCATAAGCCTCTGCCAAGAATGTGTAGGCTCGGGCCGATACTGTATCAGAGCGGTTGAGGAATAATTCTTTGATTTTATCCTCATTTTCCAAGATGGTGGCATAGTCGTAATCGAAGTATGCATCATCGAGTTTGTTAAAGAATTTCTCTTCTTTCTTACTGCTGAACTGTGCTGAGCAGATTATAACACTCAACATTAGGACGGTAGACAGGGTGGTTTTCATAGCGGAATGGATGAATTAGCTTATAAAAGTAATGAATCTGAGCAGGCCTGCAAATCCTGTGCTAGGAGTTCATAAACTCCAAAATATCATCGAGATACTCGCGATCGTTAGCCAGTCGTGGCACTTTGTTCTGACCACCCAGCTTACCTCTTTTCTCCATCCAGGAATAAAAAGTACCCTCGGGAGCTTTGTGTAGAATTGGTGAATGCAAAGCTATGTCCTTGTGCCGCTTGGCATCATAATCCGAGTTGAGCTCGCGAAGTTTCTCATCTACCAAATGAATGAACCTTTCAAGATCGTCCGGTTCTTTGACAAATTCTATGACCCATTCATGACTGCCTTGATCTCCTTGGGCGAGGAATTTCGGTCCGGCTGTAAAGTTTTGAACAGAGGCCGTGGTTTTGTGACATGCTTCCGCGATGGCTTCCTCTGCATTTTCAATGATCAACTCTTCTCCAAATGCGTTGATGAAATGCTTCGTTCGTCCCGAGATCTTGATTCGATAAGGAGAGGTGGAGGTGAACTTCACTGTGTCCCCAATATTGTACCGCCAGAGTCCCGCATTGGTGGTAATAAGCATTGCATAGTTTTGGCCTATTTCTACATCCTCAAGTGTGATTGTTTTGGGGTCATCAGAATCCCAATCACACATGGAGATGAACTCATAGAAAATTCCATAATCAAGCATAAGGAGCATTTCGTCCAGATTACTGGTGTCTTGAATCCCAAAGAATCCCTCGGAAGCATTGTAGGTTTCCATGTAATTCATATCGCTCGAGGGAATCAGCTTCTGAAAGAGCTCGCGGTACGGAGTGAATGACACTGCACCATGGAAAAAGACTTCCAAATTGGGCCAAATTTCGAGTACGTTTTTAGCACCTCGCATTTCCAGCATGCGCTCCAATAACACGTAAGTCCATGTTGGCACTCCAGACATATTGGTGACGTTTTCATGCTGGGTCACTTCCATCATTTTTTCCAGCTTTGGCTCCCAATCCTCCATGAGTGCAATTTCCAGACTAGGCGTTTTGGCCATCTGGGCCCACCACGGCATGTTGGCCATCAATACTGCCGAGACATCTCCGTAATATGAGGTCTCCGAAGGATCATACGGATTCAGCTGATGGCTGCCACCAATGACCAGGCCCTTTCCATCAAACATCTCTGCTTTTGGATGGTTGTTGAAGTAAATGGACAAAAGGTCTTTTCCGGCGTTAAAGTGACAATCTTCCAGAGCCTCAGAGGAAACAGGAATAAACTTGCTTCTGGAGTTAGTCGTGCCGGATGATTTGGCAAACCACTTAATCTCCGACGGCCAAAGAATTCCGTGTTCTCCTTTTAACAACCGCTCAATGTAGGGGTACAAGTCTTCGTATGCGACTATGGGAACCTTTGACTTGTAATCCTGATAATTTTTTATGGATTTGAAATCATACTTTTTTCCATACTCCGTATTCTTCCCCTTCTCCAACAATTTTTCCAACCATTCATTTTGCACCTCGTGCGGGTACTTCATAAATAGCTCAATGTCATGAATGCGCTTCTTCATGACCCAGGACATTATGGAGTTGAAGAGCGCCATGGTTTAGATCTTCCGCTTGAGTTCGAAATGCTTGCCGAGATAGACGCGTCTTACTTGTTCGTCACTTGCAAGTTCCTCGGCTGTACCAGATTTCAATAGTTTTCCATTGGACATGATGTAGGCGCGATCGGTGATGGAAAGCGTCTCATTCACATTATGGTCCGTTATAAGGATGCCAATGTCTTTTTGCTTGAGCTTCGCCACAATGCCTTGAATCTCCTCCACGGCGATAGGGTCAACACCCGCAAAAGGTTCATCTAACAAAACGAATTTCGGGTCGACAGCCAAGGCTCTGGCAATCTCGGTTCTTCGTCGTTCGCCACCAGAAAGCACCATACCAAGGTTCTTTCGCACATGCGTAAGGCTGAACTCTTCCAGCAGTGACTCAGTCTTTTCTTTTTGTTCCGCCTTGGTCAGATCTGTCAGTTCTAGAACTGCCAACAGATTGTCTTCTACCGTGAGCTTTCTAAACACAGAAGCTTCCTGCGCCAGATAGCCAATGCCTCGTTGGGCTCGCTTGTACATCGCCAGGTCAGTGATGTTTTCTTTGTCGAGGAAAATTTCACCCTCATTGGGTTTGATCAATCCTACGATCATGTAGAAAGTGGTGGTCTTGCCAGCACCATTCGGTCCAAGCAAACCCACGATCTCTCCTTGGTTTACCTCCACAGAGACTTGATTGGCCACCGTGCGCCGACCGTACTTCTTCACCAATGATTCTGCCCTAAGCTTCATTCTGCAAGTTTAATGTCCTTCAGATTCAGTTGAAGGGATTTGTGTCCTCGATATTCATTTTCCTCCAGATGGTAAACAATCTGAAACGGCTCATTTGGTTGTATTCTCTCTGCTAACTCTCCAAATCCAAACCCAATGGCCTCAAAACCCTGAGGATTTCCGTCTTGATAAAGCACCAATTTCAAATGCGCATCCTTGATCAATCTCGGCTCTTTTTTGACAAACACATTTTCACTCCAAAAAGTTGGTTGGAGATTCCAGGGGCCAAAAGGAGCCATCTGATTGAGAATACCCATGTTCTTGAAGTTCAAGAATTCGAAATTCACTTTTTGATCAACGAGAATTTTAGGAATTTGCTGATCTGGGGTGATTTTCGTCTTGACCACCTGCTCAAATTTTTCCCGGAAGGAATCCACCTTGTCCAATTCTAAGGTCATACCCGCAGCATGCGCATGGCCACCAAACTGATTGAGCAAATCAGCGCACTCGCCAATCGCTTCATGAATGTCAAAACCGTCAACCGATCGGGCAGATCCGGTCGCCACACCCTCGGATTCAGTGAGAATTATAGTAGGTCGGTAATAATGCTCGATGCATCGTGACGCCACAATTCCTACGACTCCTTTGTGCCAGTCTTTTTTGAATAGAACGGAACTTGCGGTTTCAGGGAAGTCTTCAGCGATCATCTCAAGTGCCTCTTGCGTAATTGCTTTGTCAAAATCCTTGCGTTCGACATTCCGATCATTCAGGACTTTGGCCAACTCACTCAACTCGTCCGTGTGCTGGTTGATCAGCAGGTTAACAGATTCCTTAGCATGCGTCAGCCGACCAGTTGCATTGATTCGCGGACCAATGTAAAAAACCACATCCGAGATCGAGAGCTGCTTGTTGATCCCGCTTATTTCTTTGAGGGCACTCAGCCCCGGGCTAGGATCTTGATTCAATTTCTTTAATCCGTAATGGGCCAGAATTCTATTCTCACCAACAATCGGGACGATATCCGACCCAATGCTCACGGCCACAAAATCCAGATACTCAAAAAGCTCGCTGGAGTCAATCGTGTTCTGCTGACAAAATCCTTGCAGCAGCTTGAAGCCTACCCCACAGCCGCAAAGTTCTTTAAAGGGATATGAACAGTCTTTTTGTTTTGGATCCAAAACGGCCAACGCATTTGGAATCTCTTTCCCTGGAATGTGATGATCACAAATGATCATGTCCAGACCCAGTTCATTGGCAAGGTTAGCCATGTTATTGGCCCGAATGCCACAGTCTAAGCAGATCATCAATTTAAAGCCATTATCTGCTGCCCACCGAACGCCCTTTTCAGAAATGCCGTAACCCTCTGTATATCGATCCGGGACATAAAACTCCACGTCCGCCGAAAGCTTTTTCAGGAAAGAGTACACCACCGCAACTGCGGTTGTACCATCCACATCGTAATCGCCATAGATCAGAATTTTTTCGTTGTTGAAGACTGCCTCGCCCAGTCTATTGACGGCTTTGTCCATGTCTTTCATCAAGAATGGATCGTGCAAGTCCTGTAAAGAAGGTCTGAAAAATGTTTTGGCGTCATCAAAATTCTTGATTCCACGCTGGAGTAGAATGGCGGCAAGTGTTGAGTGCACATTGATTTCTTCGGCCAACGTTTTGATGTCGGTTTGCGAGGGTGATTTAATAAGCTCCCACTTCTTTTCCATTGTGTTAAAAATAGCGGTTATATACGACCTCAGATATTTTTGCCTGAAAAAGAGCACACAAAAACTTATATTCGTCACAATCTCTACCCTATGCGAATACCCCTTCAGGAAATATGGAATTTCATTGAACTCATTGATGCCGATGAACATGGCTGGGACTTCACTTTGGAGGCGGGTATTCACTCCGTTGAGGGGATCAAATCAGAGACCCTGAAGCAACTCCAGAAGGATGAGTCTTACGACACTGAAATTTTGCCCTCACTTTTTACTTTTCGTGAAATTCTTTGGCAACCGGATGTGTTTCGCGAGGCAGAAATGAGTCTGGCTCCTTTGCGCGTATTGAAAGCATTCTGCGAGGAGTCCGTGGATGAGATGGATGAAAAAGATGATGTCAAACGCCTTTATAGAGAGTTGCTTTTGGCCATGGCCGATTGCTGCCATCGGGCCGAAAAAGAAATTGCGGAAGGAAAAGGCAAGGTGACCGATGTGCTAGGACACCTTAGGACCTGCACGTTCCCGATCATCAAGTTTTTCATTTATCACCCGATGAACCGGACGGATTATTACAGAGACGCGATCAATCGACTGAACTATGCTGTGAAGATTATGCTGACTCAGTTTTATGGGCAGTACTCGGAGCTGACTGAGCCGCATTGGGTGGTAGGGTATGAGCAAAAAAAGAAACCAAAAAAGGAGGCGGCCGATGGAGACAAGTCGAAGTGATCGGTCGAGGTTTTTTCTGCGAAACCTGCTGAGAGGAATTCTTTTTCTCACGGTCATTATTGGTGGATATGTGGTGGCCAAAAAGTACCTGGGCTTTGACCTGAAAGAAATAATGGGTCCGCTTTATGAAAGTCCGAAAACAGTCTTCACCATTTTCTGGATTTCGGAGGTCGTTTTTGGAATCATCCCACCAGAATTTTTCATGATCTGGTCACAGCGTCATGAGGATTTGAATCTTTTCATTTCGAATGTTCTGCTTCTGATGACCATCTCCTATGCAGCAGGAATTGTGGGCTACTGGTTCGGAGCGTACCTCAACACAACACGCGCTTTTCGCTTTGTGAAAAACAAGGTTTTTGGGAAATTTGAGGAGCATTTCAACAATTATGGAGGCTTCCTGGTCATAGTAGCAGCAATGACCCCTTTGCCTTTCTCGGGCATTTGCATGCTTGTGGGTTCCGTACATTATCCATTTAGCCGATTTTTAGTTTTTGCCATGGCGCGATTCATTCGATTCACTGCCTACGCCTATATCATCTGGCAGGCGCATATTGCATGAACTTAGTTTTGGTTTGAATAGTTAATGGGTGAAATGCTAATTTCGCCAGCCAAATGAAGGGAGTTTTACTAGTCAACCTCGGCACGCCCGATTCCACCAAAGTTTCTGATGTCAGAAAATACCTCCGCGAGTTTCTCATGGACAAGCGGGTTATTGATGTGCCTTTTCTCAATCGCTGGCTGTTGGTCAACCTGATCATCGCACCGCTCAGAGCACCGAAATCAGCGAAGGAATATGAGCGATTGTTTGATGAAAAGGGTTCGCCTTTAAAATACTATGGTTTTGAGATTCGTGACCTGCTGAGAAACCTAGTTGAGGAAAAGGGCTATCAGGTGGAATTGGCGATGAGATATCAAAGCCCGTCTATTCAGGAAGGTTTGCACGCATTAAAGCATTGCCAATCCATACATGTGATTCCACTTTTCCCGCAATACGCATCAGCTAGTACTGGATCTGTGCAGGACAAGGTGATGGAAATCGTCAAGGACTGGCAGATTATTCCTGATATCAAATTCACTTCTCAGTTTTTTGAAGAAGAGCTGTTCCTGGAGACAATCGCCGACAATGCGGGCAGACTCATGGCGGAGACAGAGTACGATCATTTTCTATTTAGCTACCACGGCATTCCTGAGCGCCAGATCATTAAAGGGTCTATCGACGGCTATTGTCAACTAGGCAAATGCTGCGGTAAGCTCCATGATAAAAACCGCTACTGCTATCGAGCGCAATGCTTTGCCACCACCAGGTTGCTGGCAGAAAAACTTGGACTTAAGGATGAGCAGTATTCCGTGGCTTTCCAGTCACGCTTGGGAAAAACTCCCTGGATCAAGCCGTATACAGACGAAGTATTAGAGGAGTTGGCCAAGGCGGGGAAGAAAAAGGTGCTGGCCTTCTCCCCAAGCTTTATTTCCGACTGCCTAGAAACCACCGTGGAGGTCGGTGAGACTTACCAGGAAGATTTCGTTGCTGCTGGTGGCAAACAATGGGACTTGGTGCCCAGTCTGAATGCGGAAGAGAAATGGGTGAGGTGTTTGGAGGGGATGGTGATTAATAACTAAACCCCAGCCCCCTGATACAACCCGGCCAGTTTTTCCACGGCAAAGTCTACATCAGATTCTTTGGTGAACTTGGAAAATGAAAAGCGAATAGCCGCGCGGTTTTGATCCCGATCCAGCTCTGCCAGGACATGTGAGCCTATGTCCGAACCACTTGTGCAGGCACTTCCTCCTGAGCACGAAACTCCCGCAATGTCCATGTTGAACAATAGCATTTCGTTATCATCACTCTGGGGGAGGCAAACATTCAATACAGTATAAAGACTTCTCGCCGGATCTTCGGCATTGCCGTTATAAGCCACGTCCTCAATAGAACCTCGCAGCTTTGCCATCATTCGATCTTTCAGTCCTTGAATGTGTTTTTGATGAGCGTCCATGTCCTGATAGGCCAATTCGAGTGCCTTTGCAATTCCCACAATGCCGTACACGTTTTCCGTTCCGCCACGCATGTTTCGTTCTTGTGATCCGCCAAAAATCAACGGCTTGATCTTCGTTTTGTGGTTGATGTACATGAACCCTATGCCTTTCGGGCCATGGAATTTATGCGCTGAACCCACGGCAAAGTTGACATTCAGGTCACTAAAATCGTGGACATAATGTCCCATGGTCTGCACAGTATCTGAGTGCAGCAATGCTCCATATTCTTGACACAGTTCTCCGGTTCTTTTCAGATCCTGAAGGTTGCCAATTTCATTGTTTGCATGCATCAAGCTGACAATGGTCGGTTTGTCTTCCTTAAGCAGAGTCTCCAGTTCGTCGTAACTGAAATTCCCTTTTCCGTCTAGATTGAGATAGACAACTTCAACGCCCTTCTCACCCAACATCTGCACAGTGTGCAACACCGCATGGTGCTCGATTTTGGTGCTAATGATTCTTTTTACGCCCAGTGAATCTACAGAGCAGCGCAAAGCCATGTTATCTGCTTCTGTACCTGTCGACGTGAAGAAAATTTCCGAAGGAGCGGCATTGACCAAGTCGGCGATGGTTTTTCGCGAGCGCTCAATGGCTGTACGAACGGCTCGACCATCTCCATGAATCGAGGACGGATTTCCGTAGTGTTCCTTGAAATAAGGCATCATGGCCTCCAGAACGAGTGGGTCGATCGCTGTGGTGGCCGCATTGTCTAGATATACACGCATGTACTTTTGGGTTAGCCCGAAATCACCTCCTTAATGTCCATGATCAACTTTTGTGCAAGGTGATCGGCCGTGGAAGCATTTTCGGATTCCGCAAAAATACGAATAATTGGTTCAGTATTGGACTTTCTCAAGTGCACCCATTCCTTGTCAAATTCGATCTTCACGCCATCAATCGTAGAGATCGGCTGATTGGCATATTTCTCCTGTATTTTGGTCAATACCTCGTTTAAGTCCAGATCAGGTGTGAGTTCAATTTTATTCTTGGAAATGTAATAGCTGGGATACGTGGATCTCAATCTGGTCGCTGACATGTCCGACTTGGCCAGATGTGTCAGAAAAAGCGCGATTCCGGCCAGAGCGTCTCGACCATAATGCAAGTCCGGCACAATGACTCCACCGTTTCCTTCTCCACCTATGACTGCATTTTGTGCCTTCATTTCGGTTACTACATTCACCTCTCCCACTGCAGAAGCAAAATACTTTCCTCCGTGCTTTTCTGTGACGTCTCTTAGCGCTCGTGTTGAAGACAAGTTGGAAACCGTATTTCCTTTTTTCTGAGATAATACATAATCAGCCACTGCAACCAGCGTGTATTCTTCACCAAAAGGCTCACCATTTTCGCAAATGAGCGCCAGCCGATCTACGTCGGGATCTACCACAATGCCTAGGTCATACTGTCCCGTTTCAATTTCACCACAAATGGATTGCAGGTTTTCAGGAACCGGTTCGGGATTGTGTGGGAAAACGCCATTTGGCTCACAGTACATGGCGTTGTATTCCACGCCAAGTTTGTCCAACAGTTTGGGTATTGCAATTCCGCCTGTGCTGTTCACAGCATCAATAACTACTTTGAATGCTTTAGCCTTGATGGCATCCACATCCACAAGCTCATGACCGAGTACTTGGTCAATGTGCCAAGAGATGTAGGTATCCATGGATTTCGTGCTGCCATATTTTTTGGCTTCTACAAATTCCATGTTTTCTGCTTCTGCCAGGGCCAGAATTTCCGTTCCGTCAGCTTCAGAAACGAACTCACCGTTTCCATTGAGCAATTTGAGTGCGTTCCAGCCGGCCGGATTGTGGCTGGCTGTTAGAATGATGCCTCCGCTGGCTTTTTCATTGGCCACAGCCATCTCTACAGTCGGAGTGGTAGACAGACCCAAATCAATCACATCGATACCCAGGGTATTGAGGGTTTGAGAAACAAATTTTGAAAACATCTCGCCGGATGGACGGGCATCACGCCCGATGACCACCTTGGCTTCAGTTTGATCCTTCTTTACCCACGCACCATAGGCGGCAGTAAACTTCACAACGTCAAGCGGCGAAAGTGTTTCGCCGGCCTTCCCCCCCACTGTGCCTCGCAAGCCGGAGATAGATTTTATAAGTGTCACGAATTTTTTGGTTGGTGAAAACCTCTGTTACGTCCGATGAATCAGGGGTGACCCCTAACCTTCGACGGTATGATTTTTAGCTTCTATTTCCATGTCCCGATCGAAGAGGTACAGACCACCTTTGTCGTTTCCAATCATGTTTAATTTATCCATGATGTTTCGAGCCAGTCCTTCTTCTTCAATTTGCTCGGAAACGTACCACTGCATGAAGTTGTGCGTAGTGTAATCCTTTTCCTGAAGGCAAATGTGCACGACCTCATTGATGGATTTGGTGACTGCTACTTCGTGATCAAGCAGGTTCTGGAAAATATTTTGAATGTTTTCGAAATTGACCGGGGGCTGCTCCAGTGCTGGAACTATCGCATGTCCACCTCTTTCGTTTACAAATTTCACGAGCTTGAGCATGTGGAAGCGCTCCTCATCAGAGTGCTGGTAAAGAAATGCAGCCGTTCCATTTAGACCTTCGGTCTCCGCCCAAGAGGCCATTGCTAGATAAAACTGTGAGCTTTCGGCTTCTATTTTTATTTGTTGGTTGAGGGCTTCCTCAACTTTCTTATTCAACATGTCCTTCATTTTAGTGTGATTTAATCGAATTTGGCTAGCACCTTGTTCACTTCGGAATCAGGGTTAGCACAGGCATCTCCGGTTTTCACGGTTTTTCCACAGTACCCACAAGTAGCCCCTTCTTTATTTAGGTAAGGGTTCTGTGAAGCGCAGGTTCCCTTGAATTCTCCATTCTTCAAAAATATCAGTCGCACTGACATGAGAATGAAAAATAGCGCCACGAATCCGATTCCAAGTAATACTGTTGCCATGCCTATTTATTGGTGCAAAATTAGGGAATATTTGTACGCTTATTCAACAAATCCAGTCTTAGAATGATTCCAAAAAGGCGACCAGAAACCAAACCCGATCCTGAACGGCAGGCAAAACTTGAGGCGTTCGATCGGTTATTGACGATCATGGATGAGCTCCGGGAAAATTGTCCATGGGACAAAAAACAGACCTTGGATTCGCTTAGATACCTGACCATTGAGGAAACTTATGAGTTGTCAGATGCCATTGTTGAGCAAGATCTGGATGAAATCAAAAAAGAGCTTGGTGACCTCATGCTACACCTAGCCTTTTATTCAAGAATTGGTTCAGAGAAGGGGGCATTCCACATTGGGGATGTACTGAATGGGGTTTGTGATAAGCTAATCAACCGACATCCGCACATCTATGATGACGTGGAAGCGAATGATGAGAAGACTGTGAAAGAGAATTGGGAAAAAATCAAGCTGAAGGAAAAAGGAAATAAATCTGTTCTCGGAGGCGTCCCAAAATCTCTACCGGCTTTAGTGAAGGCGATGCGTATTCAGGAAAAAGCCAGAGGTGCTGGATTCGACTGGGACAACAAAGATCAGGTGTGGGAAAAGGTAAAGGAAGAAATGCATGAGTTCGAAAGCGAAACTGAGCAGGATGAGCGAACGAATGAGTTCGGCGACCTGCTCTTCTCTTTGATCAACTACGCGCGATTCGTGGACATCAATCCGGAAGATGCGCTGGAACGAACGAATAAAAAATTCATTAAGCGCTTCAATTATCTGGAGTCAGAATCAAAGAAAGCTGGTAAGTCCCTGGATGAAATGACCCTTGCGGAGATGGATGAGTACTGGGAACAGGCGAAGAAAATCAGTAATTAGAATCCATCAGTATTTTCCAGTTACCATCGGCCTGCTTCTGCCATAATAGCATATACGGAAGATTATAGGATTTGCTGCATTGCCCGATTTCATATGCAATGTCTGAAGTAACAAATACCACATGCTCGGGGGTCAGTTTCAGAGAATAATTAGGGTTATTCATATATCCATATTCAGTGGAAATTGCGCCAGTTCCTTGGAGAAGCCTACCGCGATTGTAATAGTAAGCATCTGGCGTGTAGAGGTCTTCCACGAGCTCATTAGCTTTATGAGCATTGCACAATTCCATCCATAGATTTCTCGGATCGTCCAGAGCGGAAGCCTTGAGGTTGGTCTGTTTGTTTTCAAAGATCACCAGGAACTCAATTTTGCCTCCTTTTGGATTGTCTGTTTTCTTGAGAAACATTACCGAGAACTTTTGGCCACTGGTTGCTATTTCCCCCACTTCAAAATCGAGAGCTTTATGAACCTCTATACCAAAATTCCTTTGGTACGATTTGACATTGCCTTGTGCTTCAATGAAAGTTGATACGAAACTCGAAATAGCGCCCTCACCGCGAATCATCCCTTTTTCTGAAAGGATCAAGGCATCACTCTCCAGATGACTAAAAAAATCGGCACTGATCTTAGAAGATTGACCGTGAGATTGAACAGAAACCAGAATGAAAAATATCGACCAGAGTTTATTCATGATTCGAGAATGTGCATGAGAATAAGAAAAGCTCGCTTTGCGAGCTTTCAATTAATCAACTTTCTTTCCACTTGATCGTGCAACCTATGGCTGTGACATTAGTTTCCGGCGGCTTTTTCCCTATGAGTAACGCATCCACAGCCTCTTCCACATATTTCTTGGAGACTTTGCTTCCATCTCGAGGATTGTCGTCGATCGCCCCGATGAATTCCAAAACGTACTTTCCACTATTGTTGCTGATCACATACATGTGAGGAGTTCGAGTCGCTCCGAATCTTCGAGCAATTTCCTGAGAGTCATCCCTCAGATACGGAAATGTGAATCCCTTATCAGCGGCTCTTTTCTTCATAGCCTCCATGGAATCTTCCGGCATTCTGCCCACGTCATTTGGATTAATCGCTATGACAGGAAAACCCTTAGGAGCATATTTTTTATCCAGTTCCACCAGACGGCTTTCGTACCCTATCGAGAATGGGCACGTGTTACATGTGAATGTCAGAATGAATCCTTTGGCGTCAGGATAGTCCGACATAGACACCATCTTGCCGTCGATGTTCTTTAGCTCAAAGTCTTTGACTGTGTCTCCGACAGAGTATCCACCGCCAACGGACCGGGCATTCATAAAAAATATGGCCGATCCAACGAGTAATAATGCGAGTACTTTTTTCATGATATTGATGGTTAGTTCAAATATGAGTTAATTTTTTCCGCTAGTTGTTCTTTGGTGAGTTCTCCCTCATGGAAACTGGTTTTTCCCCATTCGTCCACAAACAAAGTGGCCGGAATAGCGCCGGACCAATCCTTATGTACCTTCCGCATATAAGAGTTGTAATCCGTTTCATGTAGATGAAGAATCTGTGATTTCAGCCCCTTCTTTTCGACGAATGCCATGACCTTATCCAAGTGATCAGGAAAGTCCAAACTTACCAGATAAACCTTGACATTCTCATCCTTGCTATAGCTTTCAAAGTGTGGAATTTCCTTGACACATGGCCCACACCAGGTGGCCCAAAAGTTGAAAACTGTCAAAGGCGCATCTGCAGTAAGAATCTTCTTTTGAAGGTCGGGGAATTTAACCACCTCCACCTCCTGAGAATGGACGATTGTTGAGGCTAAAATGATCGAGGCAAAAAGTAACCTTTTCATGGGAAGGGGATAAACGGATTTTAAAAACAAAGGTTAAAATTATAAAATCCGACCAACAGATAATTTCTATTCTGATTTCTGCTGCTTGAGCTTAGTTCGGTAGGCATTGAAAATACGTGACTTGGACAGGAAACCGTAGTACTTCCCTTCGTGGATGACAGGAAGATTCCATGCCTGTGTCAGCTCAAACTTGTTCATAACCGACTGCATTTCTTCTTGCAGGGTGACGGAAGCGGGGACTTTCTGCATCAAGGCTCTGATTTCTACGCGATCCCGCATCTCTTCCTCAAACATGATGTCGCGGATTTGATCCAGAGTGATGATCCCTTCCAGCTCATTCTTCTCATTTACCACCGGGAAGACATTTCGCTTGCTCTTTTTCACCAGCTCCACGAGATCTTTCAACTTGGCATCCGGGTTAATGGTGAGAAGGTCCTTCTCGATTATTTTTTTCAGAGAGATCAAGCTTAGCAACTGTCTATCCTTATCCCCAACGATCAGATCGCCCTTGGCAATCAATTTTTTCGTGTAAATAGAATGACTCTCAAAATAAGAAACTGTGCTGTAAGCAATAGCTGAGACCACCATCAGCGGAACAAACAACTCATAACCACCAGTGATCTCAGCGATCAGGAAGATGGCGGTCAGGGGAGCATATTGCACCCCGCTCATTACCCCACACATCCCTACAAGCACAAAGTTGCTCTCACTCAAATCCCAACCCGGATAAATCATGTTACAGACTCTTGCAAAAAGGAATCCGGTGAAGGCACCCATAAAAAGAGACGGAGCGAAAATTCCTCCGCTACCTCCGGATCCAATAGTCATGCCTGTAGCGATCGGTTTTATGATCATTATGCATGCCACCAACGCGATCAAGGCAAACGGATTCTGCGCCCATTTATAGAAGAAACTCAATTCAAATAGCGATGTGTCATTTCCCGAGAGCAGCTGCTTGATGCCCTCGTACCCCTCGCCATAGATTGGCGGGAAAGTCAAAATCATTACCGCCAGAGCCAATCCTCCAGTCAGCGCCCTTCCATAATCTTTCTTGATTCTTGAAAGAAGGTTTTCCGTTCCCTCTACTGTTTTCACAAAATATAGTGCCGCCATTCCGCAGAAAATTCCCAACCCAACGAAGTGAAGGGTGTCAGATTGATGAAAAGAGTCCGTGAGTTTAAAAGAGAACAAAATGTCTTCCCCCAATAACATCATCGAAACCAGCTGTCCGGCCACAGAAGCCATCAGGATAGGGATGAATTGCGCTATGGTGACTTCCGTTAGAATCACCTCCATAGCGAAAATCACTCCTGCCACGGGCGAGTTAAAGATCGACGCAATGGCGCCAGCCGCCCCACAGCCGATGATCAGCGTTCGTTTCTTATAATCCAAGTGTACCAGCTGCGACAGATTCGATCCGATCGCTGATCCTGTCACCACGATTGGGGCCTCCAGCCCGGCCGAACCACCAAATCCGACGGTGATGGCACTGGTGACCATTCTGGAATATGTTTTGGCCTGAGCGATGATGCTGGAGTTTTTGGAAATAGAGTAGAGAATGTCGGTAATCCCATGCCCCATTCTTTCCTTGAAGATGTACTTGGAGATGACCATGGTCAGTAGGATGCCCAAGAGCGGTACCGCCAAAAAGAGATAGTTAATCTCATACTTACTGAGGTAGTGATCCCAAAGGTGGCTGATTTCATGAACGGCACTTTTAAGAACTACAGCGGCAAGACCCGCAATGAGCCCGACAACACTGGCGAAAATGATCAGAAAGCTCCGGTCACTGACGTGCTTTAAGCGCCAGATCAATAAGCGTCGGATGATATTTCTAAATTGGGAGTTGGCCACCTAGCGCAAAAGTACGCTCGATTATTTCTTCTTCTTGCTCGATTTAGCCAAAGGATTGAAATCCAAGGCACGTTGAACCCACTTTTCCAGATCATCATCCCCTGCAATTCCTTCATCAGCAATGAACACATAGCCTTTCATTGGTCTGCCAGTAAAATCCATTGGTTTGCACCCTGGCTCGCTCAGACAAGATTCATAAACATCCGGCCCCACTCTGGCCATAAGGTGGTCTTTGACGATCCCGACACACATTTTGTCATCCAACATGTAGCACAGCCCGCCCATCATTTTCTTCGCTTCGAATACTGCATTTTTTTCTATCAAAACTCTGGTAATTCTCTCTTCAAGGAACTCATCGTACGCCATGGTGTTTACTTTTGATTATGAAGTTAGCCGTTTTTTGGTTTCGTCGAGATTTGAGGTTGGAAGACAATGTGGGTCTGTATCATGCCCTTCAATCCGACTATCCTGTCCTCCCACTTTTCATTTTTGACAAAGACATTCTTGAAACCCTACCCAAGGATGATCCACGTGTCAATTTTATTCATGAGACGCTGGTCAAACTCAATGATCAATTGTCCAAGAAAGGGTCTGGCCTTTTGATTAAGAACGGGTCTCCTGCCGAAATCTGGACAGAAATTGTGAAAGAATTCGAGGTGGAGGCCGTTTACACCAATCACGATTACGAACCTTACGCCACTGAAAGGGATCAAGAAATCAGGGCTCTGCTAGACGAAAACAACATCCCGTTTTACACTTTCAAGGATCAGGTCATTTTTGAAAAGCATGAGGTTGTAAAAGACAATGGCGATCCATACACCGTTTACACGCCTTACAAGAGAAAATGGCTTGCGGCTGTCAAAGAGAACACCTACGATTCAGTAGCGTCTGAGTCTTTACTCGAGAATTGCATTCAGAAGAAATTTGATTTTCCTTCATTAGGTGATATTGGTTTTGGGCCGAGCGAGATCAAAGTCAAGCCGTACAATCTGGATGCCATGGAGGGATACGAAAAGACCCGGGACATTCCTTATAAAGAAGGTACGAGTTACCTCAGCCCGCATCTTCGATTTGGGACTGTCAGTGTTCGAAAAATGGCAATGCTAGCCTCGGAAGCCAACGAGACTTTCTTGAGCGAATTGATCTGGCGAGAGTTTTTCATGCAGATCCTTTTCCATTTTCCGCATGTAGTGGAGCAGTCTTTCCGCAAGGAATACGACAACATTCAATGGGAAAACAACGAAGATCATTTCAAAAAGTGGTGCGAGGGGAAAACCGGTTACCCAATGGTTGATGCAGGGATGCGGGAGCTCAACGAGACCGGCTACATGCACAACAGGGTTCGAATGGTAGTGGCTAGTTTCCTGACCAAGCACCTGTTGATAGATTGGCGGTGGGGTGAGGCCTATTTTGCAGAGAAGCTCCTCGATTATGAGCTATCCTCGAACAACGGCAACTGGCAATGGGCCGCCGGAACGGGCTGTGATGCCGCGCCTTATTTCAGGGTGTTTAATCCCACATCGCAACTTGAGAAATTCGATCCGCAACAGCGGTATGTGAAAAAATGGATGGGCTCTAACCTGGGAAAATACCCGCCGGTAGTCGAACATAAGTTCGCTCGCGAAAGGGCACTGGAGAGGTATAAGACTGGATTGGGGCGTTAATTCTATCCGGACGTAGATTTCAAAGTCCATGACTTTTACTACCATCAAATCAGTCAGGAAACGGATTGCTTCGTCCTCCGTCCTCGCAATGACGCACTTTTTTATTTACCAATTTTGAATTTCATTGGTCAGGTCACTCCAGCTTGGATTCATTACATTAATTAAATCAATCTTTTTTTGGCGAGACCCTCCTTTGATTTGTTTTTCTCTCATAATTGCTTCTTCGATTGAATGAAATAACTCATAATAGACCAGTTTGTGGAGATTGTATCTGGAAGAAAAACTTGAAGGGTTCGATTTCTCTTTATGTTGTTGAATTCGTGATATTAGATCTGAGGTCACACCAACATAGAGGGTACTATTATTTTTATTAGTCAGTATATAAACGCAACCACCCTTTTCCATCAATTCAATTTATCCGTCATTCCGAGCTTTGGCAGTGGAGTTGGAGGCGCGGCGAAGGAATCTATTTATACTACCACCGCATTCATTTTCTTTAGGGCCGTCTCGACGTATTCGAAGGTTGACAGCACATCTGGCTTACCATCCACGATCGCCACATTGTGTTCGAAATGCGCTGAAGGTTTCTTGTCGGCCGTAATGATCGTCCAGCCATCGTTCAGTTGAATGACCCGTCTAGTCCCCATGTTGATCATGGGCTCAATCGCCACAACCAAACCTTCTTTGATTTTTGGTCCTCTGCCACGTTTCCCGAAATTCGGGACCTCAGGGGATTCATGCATTTTTCGGCCAAGGCCATGTCCGACCAATTCACGAACCACCCCATAGCCATGTTTCTCGGCATGTTGCTGAATAGCAAAACTCATATCGCCGATGCGCTTCCCGGCCACAAACTCGTTGATTCCAATGGTCAGGCATTCCTTGGTCACGCGAAGCAATTGTTTCACCGGTTCGGCTATTTCTCCAACGGCATAAGTGTAGGCATGGTCGCCATAAAACCCGTTTTTCAGCACGCCAATATCAATACCCACCACGTCACCCTCTTCCAGCGGTCGATCCGTCGGGATACCATGTACGACCTGCTCATTCACAGAGGTAATGATTGACTTTGGATAATCATACAGACCTAGAAATCCAGGAACCGCATCATGGTCGCGGATAAACTCATCTGCTTTTTTATCCAGTTCTAATGGTGTCACGCCGGGCAGAACATATTCCGCTAACATGCCCAGTGTCTTGGATACCAGCTGCGCACTCTCGCGCATAATTTCTATTTCCTCAGGGGACTTGTAATGAATCATGGAGCGGCAAAATTAACTAAATTGAAATCGCAATGAACTCTCTCTGTGAAAAGTGAAAATTAGTGTCATCATACCTACCTTCAATGAGGAGTCAAACATGCCTTCCTTACTTGAACTTTTGAAGACCAATGGGGGAGAATCCGTCCATGAAATTATCGTGGTGGATGGCGGCAGCCAGGATAAAACAATGCAGTTAGCTAGTGAGCTGGGAGCAATGACGCTGACTTCTCCTGAACGGGGACGAGCTGCACAAATGAACTATGCTGCTAAGCATGCAACAGGTGATGTTCTGTATTTCGTACATGCCGATTCCAGACCTCCCGGCTCTTTTGCCGGAGATATAAAAAACGCTATTGAAGGTGGCATTCCGATTGGCTGCTACCGCTTTAAGTTTGACTCTAAAAAAATCATGCTGAAGGTCAATTCCTTTTTTACACGGTTTGACAAGATCATGTTTCGGGGGGGAGATCAAACCCTGTTTGTGACAAGAGAGGTTTTTCAGGAATTCAATGGTTACGATGAACATCATAAAATCATGGAGGAGTACGATTTCATCAAAAGGGTGCGGAAGAAGTACCCCTTCAAAATCATGGATGGGGATGTGCTGGTTTCAGCCAGAAAATACGACAACAACAGCTACCTGAAGGTGAACTTTGCCAACTTCGTGGTGTTCAATATGTACCGGCTGGGATACCCACAGGAGAAAATGATTAAGACCTATTATCGCATGCTCGGGCAGGAGAATTATAATTTTGATTTAGAATGAAACCAAACATCCGAATTGGATACGGATACGATGTACATCGCCTGGAAAAGGGCGAGGAATTTTGGCTGGGTGGGATACTCGTGCCTCACTCAAAAGGAGCCGTTGGTCACTCAGATGCCGATGTACTGATTCATGTGATTTGTGATGCGCTGCTGGGTGCTACTAATATGCGAGATATTGGGTTCCATTTCTCAGATCAAGATCCTGCGTTTAAGGGGATTGATTCCAAAATTCTGCTGGAGAGAGTGATGGAATTGATCCGAAAGGAATGTTTTGAGATTGGCAACATTGACGCTACCATCTGTCTGCAAAAGCCTAAGGTTAACTCCCACATTCCGGACATGAAAAAATGTCTCGCGGGAGTGATGAACATTCCTGAATCAGATGTCTCCATCAAAGCGACGACTACCGAGAAATTGGGCTTTGTCGGAACTGAGAAGGGCGTGAGTGCCCATGCTGTGGTGTTGGTTTACAAGGACTAGTCCTTATACAACTCCTCCCCAGCCTCATAGTACTTATCACCTTCGGTCCAGAAGGGCTTTTCCTTGTCGTTGGCGATGAGGCGCCCGGTCAGGACATAGGTGCTCCAGTATTTTTGGAGGTAGTCCAAATCCAGAGATTCCACATTGTCCGATTGCTGGTGATAGTATTTCTGAATTTCTGCATCGAAGGCTGTGAGGCCCATGCTGAAGTCCGGGGCGGGTACGCCCTTACTGGCAAACCGGACATTGTCTGAACGATCAAAAAGTCCTTGCTCGGGTGCAGGATCATCAATGGCTTCTAACCCAAAGGCCGAACACGCTTTCTTGATGTTTTCCTCAGCAGTAGTCCTTGGCAGGCCGATGATGGTCACTTTGGACGTGTCGTTGTACCCGGCTCCATCTACGTTGTTGCAGAAGACCATCTGATTAACCGGAAGCGGTGAATTGTCCACAAAATACTTGCTGCCCAGCAATCCTTTTTCCTCTGCTGTGAAAAGAACGAAAAGCGCGGATCGCTTGGTTGGGTTTTGAGCGATGCTCTTGGCGGCTTGTAATACTGCAACAATCCCCACGGCATTGTCTCGTGCACCATTGAAAATGGAGTCCCCCTCGGCATTAGGCTGACCCACGCCCACATGGTCGTAGTGCGCACAGTATACTACGTACTCCTCTTTAAGTTTGGGGTCAGACCCTTCTACGAACCCGACCACATTGGGCGCTGTGAATTTTTTATCATCCGCTCCCTCGATTTGCACTGTGACTTCCTTCGCTTTTTTGAAGGTATCTGTGGCTTCCCTGTTGTTGTCCAGCAACCAAAACGAAGGGAACGAATTATCATCACCTTCATCCAATCCAATCTGGTCTTTATTCAGATATCGCACGAGAAGTTGCCATGGAATCTGAGGGGAATTATACAATTCGATCAGCCCGGCCGCTCCAGCTTCTTTGGCTACTTTTCGCTTGTCGGCACTAATCCCAAACCACGCCTGTGGGCTTTGCTCTTTTCCATCTCCGCACGACGCAACGATTATTTTTCCTTTCACATCGGCTTTTGAAATCTCTTCAACGAGTCCGTGTTTCAACATCACAATTCCACCAGTCCAATCCAGGTTGCCTCCCGACATTTTCAGAAAATCAGAAGCATATCCGTAGGATTTGCCACCGACCGCAATAGCTCCCATGGTGGGCACGTTGGAGTTTTTGAAAGGTACAGGCTGCATAAAGTTGGGATGTGCATCGTAAGCTTTCACACCATACATTTCCAATTGCGTGGCGATGAATTTAGCTGCCGTTTCCTGTCCTTGAGATGGCGTATCTCGACCCCTCAATTCATCGGATGCCAGGAAAGATATTTGAGCCTTTACTTCAGCAGGATTTACCGATTTCGTTACCAAGTCTTTGTCTGATTGAGCAAAGAGGGTGCTGGTGACCAGGAGACACAGGGCAATGTAGATTTTCATATTTGGGAAATTTAGAGGCGGAAGTTAGGAAAACTTTCATTTTTGCGGCGTGGCACTAAAAATCATCAACACCGAAGACGGCTCCCAGAGTTTGTATAACGAGGAACTCAACGAAACATACCATTCCACAAAGGGTGCGCAATCTGAGTCAGAGTATGTTTTTCTGAAGCTGGGTCTGGAGGCATTACCAATGGACAATGGGCAATTGTCAATTCTGGAGGTGGGTTTCGGAACAGGGCTCAATGCGTGGTTAACCTGGAATTGGACAGAGGAAAATAAAAGGTCAACACAAATGGTGTCTTTGGAACCTTTCCCGATTCCGACTGAAGTCCGGCAACAAATGGACCTGAGCTCAGACATCCGGTTCAATTTGATCCATAGTAGCGAATGGGAGAAACCCGTGAAGTTTACCGATTACTTCACACTCGAAAAGCGGAAATCCGGCATTGAAGAATTGAATGAATTGAATGAATATGATGTCATCTTTTTTGATGCTTTTGCGCCTAGCAAGCAACCGGAAATATGGTCAGCGGATAATCTTCGAATTTGTTTCGCCAGCCTTAAGAAGGGGGGCATTCTCACGACCTATTGCGCACAAGGACAGTTCAAACGCAACCTGGTGGAGGTCGGGTTTGAGGTAGAGGTATTGCCTGGAGCATTGGGCAAGAAGGAAATGGTGAGAGCGATTAAGAATTAAATGAGCAATTGATTAATTCTTTTGCTGACCTCTTCGGCGTTTTTAAGAATAATAAAATGCCCTCTTCCAACTACCTCGGCATTCATCCGATTCTTGTATGGGATGATTGGGTCTAGTCGACCATGAATATGAACCATGTCGTCCGGTACTTTCTCGTTTTCCCATTTCACGATGGCTCCCAAGGCCCACTTGATGAAAGTAGTGTCCATGTCACGGATGATCCCTCTGGCAACCTCACGATGTTTTTTGTTTGTTGGAAAGTTGAGATAGGTCGTCCATGTCGGAGGTCGATAAATGATGGCTGGCAGAAAATCATGTAGCCTGAAGGTTCTTGAAACTGTGGCCATCCACGGCAGTTCGTGCTTCGTGGCGGCCGATGAGATCAGCATGGTTTTTGCCGGGATCATGGTTTTTGCCAATTCAGAAGCTATCATCCCACCGAATGAAACACCCAGCAGAGCGAACGGCTCACTTTGATCAATTTGCTGCTCAAGCCGAAGGGCATATTTCGATAGAGATTCACTGCGTTCTGGCTCTATCCAGTTTACAGGGACAACTTCATGATCTAAACTGAGATGGGAGAAAATACGGCCATCGGTTCCCAAGCCGCTGAAAGCGTAGATTCTCATTCGGCCGATAAAGACTTAAATTGGAACATCGATTTTTTTCTAACGTTGGTCATTGTTCAATGAGGACAATACTATTCAATCTTTCTGTTCTGTGTTTTGTTACAATCGGATTCACTCAGAGTTTGGAAATTCCCTGGGTGAGAACACGCCCGTTGACTTGGGACGATTTTAAAATAGCTTCTGCCAATTCCAGTGAAATGTCTGCCGAGACTTTCAGTGGGATTACCTATGAGGCCAGTATTCGATCGAACAGCCAGCGAATTGAGATGGAGCTTGACGTCTACGCTTACTTTGACAAAATCAAGTCCTGGCGAAAACCAGATGATCTCACCCCCGAGCTGCTGAAACATGAACAGGTGCACTTTGACATTACGGAACTATATGCTCGATTGCTGAGAAAGACATTCACAGAATACAGCTATTCTAAACAGGTCGATCAAAACTTATTGGATCAGCTTTTTCAGCAAAATCAACATCGTCTCGATTCGGTGCATAGACAATATGATTTAGACACGGATCACTCTCGATTCGCGGAAGGTCAAAAGCTTTGGGAACAATTCATCGAAAGCTCCATTCGGCAGTTTGAAAATTATTCTGATCGAAATATCAAAGTCTTGATTGACTTGACGGACTAGTCTTCAAAAATCGCTTCTTCTGTAAACTTCCGGCCATTCCCAGAAACTGCTGACGTGCAGAAAAAGCCCACTACTTTTTGATCTGAGTCTTCTGAGAAGATGTTCGAATGTGTATTGGCCAGCGGTGTAGAAAACAGTTCTCCGAAACCTCCCGGTCTGTTGGTTTGTAACTGGACTTGAAAAAGGAAAAAGAACGCCTCATATGTGATAGAGCTAATCTCTACGTAGGCTGAATCCCCCAATTCATACGGTGGCAAAAAACTACCGTCATCGGCTTGATCAAATGGGTTCATCGCATCTCGAATCGGCTGAATGAAAATGAGTCCATCAGCATTGCCATCTTGAGAAAATCCAGCATCGTAAGCAATGAAAAGTTCCAAAGGCTTGGATAGAAACTCTCCATTTTTCCAGGCTTTAATCCAATAAGTGTCACCAGCACCGACGAAATCTCGAGCCCAGAATTCCCCGAAATACGCATCGTCTACAAAGGGATTTCCAGGTTCCAAACGCCAGGTGATACTGTCCACTTTTGGTACACGATTCATCGATGACACAGAGTTGAAATGCTCCCCGTTGAGCTCAATATCCAGGAGGTAATTCTTCCCAATATCCCCGAAGGAATCGGTCTCATCGACTGGGTTCCATACGTATTTCCCCGGCTCTTCCTCAGTGAAGATGATAGGATTCAGGGGGTCATCTGTGTCAGTCACCGTGATCACCGCACCTGATATTCCTTGAGGTTCATCCTGATTGAAATAGGTATTTGCCCTAGTAATGGAAATTACCTGAGGTTCTGCTTTTCTATAAAGCCAAGCGTCTATAACGATCGGAGCATCAGCATCCGGCAATTCCGGATTGATGACATCCTCGCATCCCCAGATTAATAAAACGACCAGTATGGGTGTTAACAGTTTTTTCATCAGAAATGGAAATTATAGGTAACAGATGGTACAATGGAGCCAAGAATTGACACTTGCCGACCCTCGGTGACAGGCATTTCGCCGGGCTGATAGCGTTCATCCTGCTGAGCGAAGTAGATCGAAAAAGGATTTTTGCGGTTGTACAAATTATAGAATGTGATGACCCATGAGTCCTGGTTCTTCCTGACTCTTCCTTTTCGAGTGATTTTCCGGCCTAGCCGAGTAATTGAAAAATCCATGCGGTGATAACTCGGTATTCGAAGATTGTTTCTGGTGTTCTGCGCATTTTCCGGAATGGTCATTCCCTGAACTTCATATCTGTGCGTTGGGAATGTTGTGGGCGTCCCACTCAAATAGGAGAAGTTGGCGGAGATAGTCGTACGCTCATCCAGCTCGTAAAAAGTCGCAATCTTCAAGTTGTGACGTTGGTCATATCTAGCCGGGTACCAATTTCCTTTTCGGTTTTCAGTGTCGGTTCTGAAGTTGATTCCGTCCACCTTGAGTTCTGTGCGGCCAAGCGTGTAGCTTACCCAGCCGGTTACTCGGCCTTCGTTTTTCTTGACATAGAGCTCCAGTCCATAGGCCCGTCCAATTCCTGTTAAGAGGTCAGCTTCAATTTCCTCATTGATGAAAAGCTCAGCGCCATCGATGTAGTCGTTCTGATTTTTGGTTTCCCGGTAATACACCTCCACAGAGGTTTCGAAATCATTGTCTCGAAAATTCTTGAAGTATCCCAGAGCCACCTGATCGCCGAGTTGAGGTTTCAGGTTATTCGTGCTTGGAGTCCAAATGTCCAGTGGGTTGGAGGCTGTGGTATTCGAAATCAAATGGATGTACTGAACCGTTCGATTATAGCTGGCCTTAACTGAGGAGGTTTGAGTAAGGTTGTATTTCATGGAAAAGCGAGGCTCCAGGTTGTGATAAGACTGGATGGTTTCTCCTCTTTTCGCCTGGAAGGTCTGATCAACTGCTGGACGATATCCCGCCAAAGTATCCCGGAAAGTGAAATATTGTCCCGGTCCCATGTAATTGTAACCGGAATATCTCACACCATACAAAAGGGTCATTTTATTGCTGACCTTCTGCTCATTTCCAACATGTACTGCATACTCTAGCGCATGCTTATGCGGCAAATCGAACTTGGTCACTTCTCCTAAACTCACGCCTTGCGCATTGGCTGGCTGAAACTCATAGCCGATAATTTCACCACCAAATGTGAGCTCATTCTGTGGGTTGATGTAAAAAGTGAATTCCGGTTTGAAATTAAGGGTCGTAATGTTTGATGACCACTGAAACTTATCCAGCGCATCGTCTCCGAATGCCAGTTCGTAATCGTAATCACTCACGAAAAAGGTGAGGTTCGAAAACAACCTTTGATTATACAAATGATTCCACCTCAGTGCGAGTGTCTTGCTGCCCCAGTTGATGCCCTGCTGGGAGTCAAAGTTGAAAATATCGCGCCCGAAGTAGCCTGATAAATACAGTCTGTCCTTATCGGAGAAATTGTAATTGGTCTTGGCCGTCAGGTCGTAGAAGTACAAGGCAGCTCCATCGTCGAAGACATCTGTAAAAGGTCGGGCAAGCACATCAATATAGGATCTACGACCAGCGATGATGAATGATGACTTGTCTTTTTTGATCGGCCCCTCTATGGCCAATCGACTGAAAATGGAACCGACACCTCCATTGACTTCCATCTCCTTGGAGTTTCCCTCCTTCATCCGGATATCCAGAATTGAGGCAATTCGACCCCCGAAACGAGGAGGAATTCCCCCTTTGTAGAGCTTCACGTCCTTTACGGCATCAGGATTGAAAACCGAGAAGAAGCCCAACATGTGTGAGGTGTTATAAATCGGGGCTTCATCCAAAACGACCAAGTTTTGGCCGACACTTCCGCCACGAACATTGAAGCCAGACGATCCTTCACCCACTGTACTCACACCGGGTAAAAGTTGGAGGCTTTTGATCACATCAACCTCTCCCAAAAAGGAAGGAATTTTTCGAATGGTTTCAATGCTCAGTTCCGCGGTACTCATTTCAGCACCTGATACATTGACATCCTCCGGTTCGGCAGTCACAATGACTTCTTCCAGCTGTACATCATCAGATGCTAATTCCACGTCCATCCGCTGATCATTCGTGAGATTGATGGTTTTTGTTTGTGTCTGGTAGCCGAGATAGCGGTATTCCACCGTGTAAGTGCCGGGATCCAGCGTCACCGAATAGAAGCCATATACGTTGGTTACCCCTCCGCCCTGAATCTCTGTTACGTAAACCGTAGCTCCAATCAGCGCCTCTCCATCATTGGAATCGGTGACCGTGCCATTAATGGTGAATTTTTCCTGAGAAACCGCACAGAAAGATACCAGCCAGAGTGTGACGAGACAAAGTTTTTTCAAAGTGGTGATTTGTATTACACGAAACAAAGACGAGCCGTTGTTATTAAGGTTTCCAAAATTAAGAGTCCAACGAATAAAATAACACATGGCTAACAGGCACATCCCACTCCTCAGTTCCCAAATGGTCAAATAAAGTTGCAAGCGACAAACCAATCGATTCACCAGTGTAATTGGCTAATAACCGATCGTAAAACCCACCACCATACCCGATTCGAGACCCGTGCTTATCGCCTGCAAGTAAGGGCACAAGGATCGCATCAGCTTCTTGCATGGTCGTCGGTTTGGCATTAATTGGTTCTGGAATTCCCAATCGATTGATTTCCAACTTCGTTTCGAGTTCCAGCCAAAAATGAGCCATGACCTTAGATTCAAAGTCAGTTTTAGAAACCATGATTCTTCGTCCCTCATCCCAAAGTGTCTTAAATATTGGTGTCATGTCTGGTTCTCCGTTTCGACGGATTGGTAGGAATGTGTGAATGGTCTTGAAATCTTTCTCGCGGACAATCTTGAGCACGGATTGGCAGAGGTACTCGTTCCGCTTTTGATATTCTCCATCCGACAACATTCGCCGATAGTCGAGGAGCATTTTGCGGAGAAGATTTTTATCCATCATTGTAAAAGCAAATGCATCCGATAATCGAACGGATCGAATGCATCAAGCAGTTCCTTTATAAAGTTGGGGTTTTCCTGATAGAAATTCAGAAAATTGTCACGCCGCTCTTGAAGACTTCCATTTGGGAAAAGGGCATCCTTCACTTTTAGAATTTGGCCTAAAACGTCTTTGTGGTTGCGCTTTTCGGCTCGTAATAATTTCTTTTCTGCCTTCTCTATTTTTCCAATTGCTCGCGCATGTAATGCCTCCAAATGCTGAACGAGAGTTGGATCTACCGCCTCTGCCTTGCCTTTGAGCTTTTCATAAACCGCAACCAACTCCTTCAACTCACCCTCAAATGTGAGATCTTTTTGGCCATTCTTTTGGAGCCATTCTTTTTCCAGCTGATCGGTTTCTTCGAAAATTTCATCGTTTTTAAAGCCGGTTTTACTCCAGGTTCGCTGAAGATGCCCTGGTACGATCAAACCAAAATTCCTTGGCATTAATATCGGGAACGGCACCTCAAAATGCTCAAACATGGATTTCAGCTGTAGCCAATACACCAGCTCAGAAGGCCCTCCGACGTAAGCCAAATTCGGAAGGATCATTTCCTGATACAGCGGGCGAAGAATCACATTCGGGCTGAATCGCTCGGGATGTTCCTGAATGAGTTGAGTAAGCTCGGCCTCAGTAAAGCTTAGATCCGTATCTACGCCTTTAAATGAGTCCCCTGACTTTTCAATTCTGACTCGAGTCCCATCGTGCAGGTAGAAGAAATTCACCTCACGGCAGTTGACCTGAATCTTAAATCCAATGGATTCCAGCCTTTCGGATTGCTTCGTAACCAGCTCATTGGGCTTTTGTTCCAGAATGTCCGATTTCATCACGGGGATGAATTCTTCTTTCAAACTTCTATCATCCGCATCTATCACGACCAATCCCTGCTCCCCAAAGAGCTCATTGACATACTGTCGAGCGGCATTGGCCAGGGAGGTATTCTCTAAATAGGCCTTTTCGAAAATGCTTACATCTCCGGGTAACTGATCCAGCACTTGCTTCAATTCCTTAGGATCGAAATGACCCACAGCCCCAGACTGTTCGGTCTTCCATTGATACTTTTTTCCATGCAGAAAGAAATAGCTAATCTCCTCAAAATCATGATCTTCAGAGGCCATCCAATAAACCGGCACGAAATGACAATCGGGGTATTTCTGTTTTAGCTCCTTGGCTGCATTAATGACCGTAACGATCTTGTAAATAAAGTAAAGTGGGCCGGTGAAGATGTTGAGCTGGTGCCCGGTGGTGATGGTGAACGTTTGGTCAGAAAGGAGGGAATCGATATTGGAATTGAGTAAATCCGAACACTCAAGTTCCCGGTATTGCGCCTTCAGTACCTCAACCAGCTTTTGCCTTTTGTTTTTTGAAAAAGTCCGATTCTGGATGACTCCCTCAAAATGCTTGATGGTGGGTTTGGCATTGTAAAAGGGGGTGAGTTTCTCACTGGCCGCTACATACTCCAGAAATGATTCGGAGAAGAACCCCGTTTTGTCCAGCTCGATTTTTTCGACTTTCATTTATGCCGGTTCTCCGATTAGGTCGAAAGCTGTGGCTTCCGTGATTTTGACTCTGGCGAAATCCCCAACTCTCAAGTAGGTATTCTCAGCGGAGATGAGGACCTCATTGTCCACTTCCGGTGAGTCATGCTCCGTTCGCCCGATGAACTGGCCACTCTCCACTCGATCAATTAAAACTTTGAATGTTTTGCCCACTTTGGTTTGGTTGATTTCCGCAGAAATTTCTTCCTGCAGTTCCATAACGGTTGACGCGCGATCTTGTTTAACATCTTCGGGCACGTCATCGATCATGGAGAATGCATGCGTGTTTTCCTCGTGGGAATACGTGAAAATTCCCAACCTTTCGAATCGAGATCTCTCGATGAAATCCACCATTTCCTGGAATTCTTTTTCTCCCTCGCCTGGGTGTCCCGCGATCATGGTGGTACGAATTGCTATGTCCGGCACTCTTTCCCGGATTGTGTCCAAGAGTTTCTCCGTTTTCTCACGAGTCGTACCGCGTCTCATGAGTTTCAAAACATCCGTGGAGCCATGCTGAAGTGGAATATCCAGATAGTTGCAGATGTTTGAGCGCTTGGCCATAACGTCCAATACGTCCATCGGAAATCCCGTAGGAAATGCATAGTGCAGACGAATCCATTCCAAACCTTCTACATCTGCCAGTCGATCCAAGAGCTCAGCCAGCTTGCGTTCTTTGTACAAATCCAACCCGTAGTACGTAGAATCCTGAGCTATTAGAAGAATTTCCCTCGTCCCATTTTTCACTAAATTCTTTGCCTCGGTCACGAGCTGCTCAATGGGCTTGGACACATGCCCTCCTCGCATTAGGGGAATGGCGCAAAATGAGCACGGACGATCACAGCCTTCAGAAATCTTCATGTAGGCATAATGATTCGAGGTGGTCGTTATTCGCTCACCGAGTAGCTCGTGCTTGTAGTCCGCATTGAATTTCTTCAGGAGCATGGGAAGCTCCATGGTACCAAACCAGGCATCTACATCAGGGATCTCTGTTTGCAGGTCATCACGATAGCGCTGGGACAGGCAGCCTGTGACGTACACTTTCTCTACCAAGCCTTCCTGCTTGGCATCCGCATAGCGAAGAATCGTATCTATGGACTCCTGCTTGGCATTGTCTATGAACCCGCAGGTGTTGATGATCACAATGTTGGAATCGTCCTTCTGAGATTCGTGCTGGACGTCTATGTCGTTCCCTCGCAGTTGCGTGAGCATGACCTCCGAATCCACGATGTTCTTGGAACATCCGAGGGTCACGATGTTGACTTTGTCTTTTTTGAGGGATTTTGTTTTCATACCGAAGTGCAAAACTAATTAGATGATAGCCAAACCCTTTTCCTATTTTTGGCTCGATGAAATGGCGGTGGCTTTTTTTAGTGCCTGTGCTCTGGGCATGTGACGATTACGATGATTGCGGGATTTCTGAATTCAGTGAAGAATTGTACATCGAATTCAACAATATCGATACCAAAAGTACTCGCACTGTCACCTTCAACTCCATGGACGTCCAGTTTTCCTCAGGCAATACCATTAGCTATGTTGATGAAGTGGGAGGGTCGCAATATCTATTTCCCATTGACTTGGAGGCCGGCTCCACCACGTATGTTTTTCGGACGGACACGGCAGATTATACCTTCGAATTCGAATATACACTGGAAGCCATCATAGAAAATCCCGAGTGCGGTCCCATCTTTCGCGTGAAAGGGCTGTCTTACAATGAACAAATGACCACCTTTGATTCGGTGGCTTTTCGAGTGACCGAACTGACTAAACTATTTGCCCCGCATGTGGAAGTATATTTTTAGTTTGTTCATCCTCACAGGGAGTATCGCCTCTGCTCAGACCGATGCAGAAGTGGAAGCTGTGGAAAACTTGCTGGTGCAGGACACACTTCCCAAGTTTCGGGTGCGGTCACTTACTGCCAATTACAATGTGTTCCGAATGGCAGAGAACATCCTCAACAAACCCAGAACCTCCAACGAGATACAGGGAGAGCTGGGCATTCATAAATTTTTCGTGGTGGCAGATTTCGGGACAGAAAGCACCAAGCGCCTTGGATACGAAATGGAAGGCACTTACTGGCGTGCCGGATTGGATGTGAACCTGTCTTCTGCCTGGCAGGAGGGGCAGTTTATTGGGTTGGGACTGAGGGTGGCGAATGCAAGCTTCAGCGACCAGGCCGAGATTACCAGAATACTGGTTGATGATAGCGAGATGGTCGTGAATCTGAGTAATGAAAACCTCAAAGCCCAATGGGCTGAGCTGGTGTTTAAAATCCGCGGGAAGATTGCTGGGAACCTCTACACCGGCTACACCATGAGGTATCAGTTCTTTTTGAACTACGATCCTTATCCGGAGGAGCTCCGGCCATTCGATGTACCAGGCTATGGCAAAACCAAGCGCCCGAATTCTTTCCAGTTTGATTACTACATCGGGTGGAGATTTAGTTTTGATTAATGGCGAAAAGTCATTCTTAACTTGTTTCAGAATGACAGAACGGGATCAAATAAACCTCACCTCATCCACGATCATTTCTTCAGAGTTCTCACGGATACGAGCCAAAACGATTTCAGTAGATCGGTTCAGTTCGTCTTTCAGTGAGGCAGAGGATAACTCTATGAAAAGGGTCTTTCCCTTGAAAAACATCTTAGTGGTGCGGGAGGCAATCGGCCGGCCCATGATTCGTTCCCATGACTCAATCAATCGCTTCTGTTTGAACTTATGGTCGAGATGTTCTTCTTTCAAAAATTTCCCGAATGCGTCCTTAAAGCTCTGTGTAGAATCCTTGCTCATTTCAGTTCGATAAAGTTAACGACCCTATCATGGAAGAACGTTTTACTGCGCTCTTTTCTGGCGTCAGTGATGAAGATTTGATCAAAGCGCTCCGAGTCATCCAACAAATTGACCAAAGCACTGATGCGAGTGTCATCCAGCTTATCAAAAATGTCGTCCAGCAGTAGTACTGGAATTTTGTCTGTTTTCGATTTCAGAAAATCGAACTCCGCTAATCGCAGCGAAATAATGAAAGTTTTTTGCTGGCCTTGCGACCCAAACTTTTTTATGGGTTGGTCATTGAGCGAAAAAACATAAGCATCGCGATGTGCACCCTGCAAAGTGCGTTTCATGATCATGTCCCGGTCTCGCTGGTTTTTGAAATTCGATTCAAAGTTTGGGTTCAATACAGCCGTCTCGTATGCAATGCCGGGTTGCTCATTGGTATGGTGGAGGGCGAGATAGTTTGACTCAAAATGAGTCGTGAATTCTTTGATAAATGCTGCCCGCCGTTCACTGAGTTGCTTGCCCAATGGAAGCATTTGTGCATCATACGTGTCCAGTAACCGGTGATCAATGACGTCTCCTTTTAAATGCTCGTTTCGCTGACGGAGGATTTTGTTGTAAGAGATTAGGTTGCTCAGGTATTGACGATCCACTTGAGAAATTGCCCCATCAAAAAACTTTCTTCTAAACTCATTCCCCTCCCGAATGATATCCGCATCATCAGGAGTTGTAAAGACCAATGGCACGGTTCCCACATGGTCGCTAAGTTTTCCAATTTCATTGTCCTTAACCTTCAGGGTCTTACCTGTTCGGGCATTGAAGCCACAAGCGATTGTCAGTTCCTCGAATTCCCCTCTGACCACAAAGGCTTTCTCGCCAAATTGAATATTGGCACTGTCTGACGGGTTGATTGCTGATTTGGCCAGGGCCAAATAATGAATGGCATCCAGAAGATTGGTCTTACCCACGCCGTTTTTTCCTACCAAGCAATTGATTCCGGCCTTGAAGGCAAAAACCTCTTGTTGGTAATTTTTAAACCCGGAAACAGACAGCTTGGATAGGAGCATAGGTTTGTCGGCGCGCTTTTTTGACGTTATTTTCGCATTCCGATTACGCAAAACTAATTCGACCGGAAATGGCAAAATCAAAATCGACCTCTAAAAAGGAAACTTTCAGCAAGGAACAGTACATGACCTGGTTTGAGCGCATGTTGTTCATGAGAAGATTCGAAGAAAAGGCTGGCCAGCTTTACGGCCAGCAAAAAATTCGAGGGTTTTGCCACTTGTACATCGGTCAGGAAGCGTGTGTTGCGGGTGCAGTTTCGGCACTGAAAAAAGGCGACAAATACATCACCGCCTATCGGGATCATGCGCACCCAATCGCTTTGGGGAGTGACCCCAAAAAAGTAATGGCCGAGTTGTACGGAAAGGAAACAGGCATCTCAAAAGGTAAGGGAGGCTCCATGCACATGTTTGACGTAGAGAATCATTTCTACGGTGGTCATGGAATTGTAGGGGCTCAGGTGCCATTAGGTGCAGGGCTGGGTTTTGCGGAAATGTACAAAGGCACTGACCTTTTGAGTATCACCTACATGGGTGATGGGGCGGTCCGTCAGGGAGCCTTTCACGAAGCGCTCAATATGGCAATGACTCTGAAAATGCCGGCTATTTTCGTAATTGAGAACAATGGCTATGCGATGGGAACATCGGTCAAAAGAACATCCAACGTTACTGAGCTGTATCAGCTGGCAGAGGCTTACGACATGCCGTCGGAACCTGTTGATGCTATGAATGTGGAGGAAGTGCACAAGGCAGTGGCCAAAGCTGCTGCGAGAGCTCGAAAAGGGGACGGCCCAACCTTATTGGAATTCCGTACATACAGATTCAAAGGACACTCCATGTCCGATCCGGCGAAGTACCGTACCAAAGAAGAGGTGGAGGAATACAAGCAGCAAGATCCGATCGAGCAGGTGAGAGCTACCATTCTAAAGAAGAAGTACGCTACAGAGGAGGAATTGAAGGAAATTGACAAGAAAATCAAGGACGAGGTACTGGAAACTGTGAAGTTTTCAGAGGAGTCTGATTTCCCACCAGCCGCGGATGCTTATACTGATATTTACGCGGAACCAGACTACCCTTACATAGAGGTTTGATTAATTGATGAAAATTCTATCTTTGCGTCCTTAAAATTTTAGCATGTCAAAAAAGAATCAGGAAGGACAGTCTCACGGAAGCATTATCGAAGAACCGGAAGTAATCGTTGATAAGGCGGAAGAGTTCTTTCAGGACAAGAAAAAAAAGAACTTCACTTTCATCTTTGGAGGAATACTTATAGCCGCCACGGTTGGATGGTTCCTTTACAAAGGACAAATTCAGTCACAGAATGAAGAGGCCCAGGAAGAAATGTTTCAGGCCATGTATTTCTATGAAGCTGACAGCTTAAGCAAGGCTTTGAATGGTGATGGCCTAAACTATGGTTTCCTTCAGATCATCAATGATTATTCGGGAACCGATGCTGCCAACTTGGCGAACTTCTACGCTGGTAGCATTTACATGAACCTATCGGATTTCAACAGTGCCATTCGTCACTTGAAGGATTTCAGCGCTTCGGACTATGTGGTACAAGCACGAGCTTATGCTTTAATCGGAGATTGCTACTTGGAGTTGGCTCAATATGATGAGGCTGAGAACTACTACGAGCAGGCTGTTGATTATAAATCAAACGAAAGCTACACGCCCGTTTACCTGCAGAAGTTGGCTGTAGCGAGAGAAAACGCCGGAAAATATGCTGAGGCGGCTCAAGCTTATGACCAAATCATCACAGAATATGTGGGTCATCGATTGGTTCAGGAGGCGAAAAAGCACCGAGCTAGATTGGAAGCGCTAGCGAGTTAAGAAATTATCTAACCTAAATTTGGGACATCTATCAGATGTCCCTTTTTTGTTTATGGCAAGTTCAGAAAAAAACCTAAGCACCTTTAAGAAATCAAGTTCGAACAATGTTTCGAATTACCGGATCGGTATAGTGGTTTCAGAATGGAATGAAGAGATCACGGAATCTATGTGCGATGGTGCAATCTCCACAATGGTCTCCATGGGAGTTGTCAGGGAGAACATCCACAGGCTGAATGTTCCCGGAAGCTATGAACTCACTCTGGGAGCTCAGCACTTTGCGAAGCAAGATGGTATAGATGCCGTGGTTTGTATTGGGTGTGTAATCCAGGGAGATACCAAGCATTTTGATTTTATCTGTGACGCTGTGGCCAATGGACTAACGAATGTGGGATTGAAATTCGATAAGCCAGTTATTTTCGGGGTGCTTACACCCAACACCATGCAACAAGCCTTGGACAGGGCTGGTGGAAAGCATGGAAATAAAGGAGACGAGGCTGGCGCAACAGCCATCAATTTGCTCAACGCCCTCAAGGGCTAGAGAACGAAGAAGATCAGCCACACAATCACAAAGAGTGGCACCAGGAATGGGATGGAGAATCTCACCATGTATCCAAAGAAGGATGGCATCTTGATACCTACTTGCTCAGCAATTGATTTCACCATGAAATTCGGGCCATTGCCGATATAAGTCATCGCTCCAAAGAATACTGCAGCAACAGAAATCGCCTTTAGGAAAATTTGAGAATCAGGGAATCCCCCAGCAGCAAAGGCCTGTACATCTGCCAAAGTGTTAATATCACCCCCTTTAGCGGCTAATGCTGCTGTCAAGAAATTGACATAAGTCGGGGCATTATCCAGAAAGCCAGATAGCAGACCTGTTCCCCAATAAAGTGAATTGGCCGAAATCATCTGAGCCCCTTCAGGAGACTCGGCGTAGTTACTAACTAGTTCCAAAGCCGGCATCATGGTGCCGAAAATACCGATGAAAATGAAAGCCACTTCTCGTATCGGTTCAAAATTGAATTCATTACCGGCATGAGCTTGTTTGTCAGCGAGCTTGTAGGACAAGTAAGCCGCGACCAGCATGATGATCTCCCGGATAAAGGAGAATGTCTGTCCATCATATACGATTCCCGGCACCCACGGAAATACATTTGGATCTAAGAAAACCGCCGCTACCACAACACCCAGCCAAATAAAATTTCTTGTGCCTCTTACGCCAACCTTTCCGCTAGGGACGGTGGTGTCTTCTCCAAAACTGTAATCCGACTTGTTCTTTCTATCCAGCAGATAGAACATGCCTAAAAGAATTACGATCGCGAACGCCCAAGGAAGAAGATTGTTGGTCATCGTCCAGAAGAACGGTACGCCCTTCAGGAATCCAAGAAACAAAGGGGGATCACCGATCGGGGTAAGAGAACCTCCGATGTTACTGACAATGAAAATGAAGAAAATAATGTGGTAAGGTTTAATTCGATTTTTGTTCAACCGAATAAACGGACGAATCAAAAGCATCGATGCACCAGTTGTTCCGATGATATTTGCGATTACTGCCCCTATTGCTAATATGATGAGGTTAGTTCTTGGGGAGGCATATTTATCGACTATGATCATGATTCCACCTGAGGCAACATAGAGGCCTGTCAGCAGTGCAATAAACTGGACATACTCGGCCAGTGCATGAACTGGTCCGTGATTATTGTGAAGCTTAAAGAGGTAATAACAAACTACTAGAGCAGCTAATAAGACCGCAATAATCGGGTAATTTTTATGCCAAAAGTGCTCGTAAAAGAGTGGGCCTGTGGCGATCATCAATAACAGTATGACAAAAGGCAGAACGCTCCAAGCCGCTGGTTTTTCTCCATGATGAGCACCATCATCGGCACCATGACCTACTTCCTCAGCATGGCCATCATCCTGATGACTTGAAGATTCTTCCGTATGATCAGCTTGATTATCAGTGTGCGTTTCTTCCTGACCATAGGAATAGATGGTCGCGGACATCAATGTCAATAAAAGAAGCGTCCTTAGGTTTGATCTCATGCAGGCCTGTGACTTAATGCAATTAGCCTTCTAAGATTACGATAAGCAACTAGAAATACAAGCACCAGATCATATTAGTTGCTTTAATGCAATCTCATAAGCCGCAGCTGCTAGTTTGGTTTTCTCGGGATTATTTTGGTGAACCTTAAAGAGTGCCGAATTGATCGTGGCAGAAATGTCCTCAAATATCCCCGCATCGGTCAATTGCTCATCATTTTCCGGATCCATTAGGTAAGCGAATGTTCTGGCCATGCCGCAATTGGCGATGAAATCTGACAGCAATGCAACTTCTGAATCGACGAACTCTGCAATCGGCCCATAGAAAATCTCAGAATCCTGAAAAGGAACGTTGGCGCCACAAGAAACCACTTCCAATCCATTGGCGATCATCTGCTCTGCTTGCTCTTGAGAAACCAAACGCGAGGCTGCCGCCGGAATGAAAATCTCAGCACCCATGGACCAGATTTTTTCATTGCATTCTTCAAATGACATCATGTTCTGGGAAACCAATTTATTTCCCTCTCTGTCGTGGAATAGTTTTTTAATGTCTTCAAGGTTCATTCCACCGGTAGAGATCAATCCACCCACGCGATCAATAATTCCTACAATTTTTACTCCATACTTCGCCAAGTAAAGTGCCGCTGTGGCTCCTACGTTTCCCCAGCCCTGTATGATGGCTTTTTTCTCGGAAACATCTCCTCCCCATATCGAATAAAAATGTCGTACGGATTCAGCAACTCCAAACCCAGTGATCATATCTGCCACCGTGTATTTTTTACCGCTGTTGGGGACATAATCACTATTCTCAATGACTTTAGAAACCCCTTGTCTCAGTCGCCCAATCATGTGAATCTTCTGAGGTTTAGTGGCGTTAAAATGACCGTTTACAATGCCCTCCTGTGGGTGCCAAAGACCATAATCTTCGGTAATAGGAATGACCTCATGAATTTCATCTACATTCAAGTCACCTCCCGTGCCATAATAATTTTTCAGAATCGGAGAAACGGCCTTATACCATCTTTGAAGAACATCATTTTTTCTAGGATCTGCCGGATCGAAATTGATTCCAGACTTGGCACCCCCGATCTGAGGCCCGGAAACCGTAAACTTGATTTCCATTGTTTTGGCCAGAGATTCGACCTCTCTACGGTCAAGACCCTTTCGCATTCTCGTACCACCACCGGCGGCACCTCCTCGAAGTGAATTTATAACTATCCAGCCTTTAGCATCGGTCAGTGGGTCACTCCATTCAAAAACAATTTCTGGGGTTTTATCCTCGAATTTTTTGAGCAGTTCTTTCATCGGGTTTTGGGATGTTGTTTTGCGGGCGCAAAGCTAGAAAGAATGGAGACATTTACGTAGGGAAGAATAGATCTCCACCGCATGAATCTGATGATGCGCCTGTGCAAGACGAGAGGACATTTGGTAGCTCCATTGCACGGAGATGAGCAAGCAACCCGAAAACAAGGGCTTCCTTGAAATTGATAAGATCTTTTTCAGGGACAACAACTTCTGCTTTTACTTTTTCTCTTAGCAAATCAATGGCAAAGTGATTGTATGCTCCACCTCCGGTTATTAGCAGCTTCTTCGGGTTGTAGTTATTGACTCTTTTGGCAATTTCATCAGTGATGAAAGAAGCGAATGTTTTCAAGCAGTCCCGAGGTTCTTCCATCGCATCGAAAAAATTCTGCCTGACCCAATCGTTCGACAGTGATTTTGGAAAGGGCCGTTTAAAGAATTCAAGATGATGCCATTTTTTAAGTAGCTCGGTTTTAAGAGATCCGGATCGAGCGATTTCACCACCATCGTCATATGGTTTCCCGAGTTTTGATGAATAAAAATTCAGTACCTGATTGAATGGTCCTATATCTCCAGCAATCCAACTTTTTTTATCTAGCTTCATTGAAGCGTTGCAGATTCCGCCAAGGTTCAGAAAGCCGTCATATTCTGGGAACAGAAGTTTTTCTCCCATCGGAACCAGTGGTGCACCTTGCCCACCAAGCATTATATCGGCCATTCGAAAGTTCGAAACAGTCGGCTTTCCGCACATGTTTGCAACGACCTGACCATTTCCGATCTGAATGCTAGTTCGATTTTCAGGCTCATGTTTTGTCGTATGACCATGAAGGCCAATGAGTTCAGCCTTTGACGCCAATTGCTTAACCTTATTACCAATCCATTTCCCAAATTCTTGATCTATTAAGTCTGTTTCTATGGAGTCTGAGTTACTTTCAGCGAGTAACAGTTTTTCGATTTCCGGATCAAATGGAATGGTGGTGGCTTCAAGAATTTGATAATTCCATTGACCTTGTCTCCAACTGAACTCTATCAAACAAGCATCTAGGCCATCAAGCGATGAACCACTCATTAAACCCAGTACTTTAGCTTTGTGCGTCATTCAAGATTAAAGAAAACCAAAAGCAGTGGCTAAACAGCAAGTCATCGGAGTTGATATCGGAAATACAAGCATCAAGACTGCTGAATTTTTTACCGATGACATTGGTGAAATCCGACGTTGGGAAAGTGAAAGTGAGATATTAGAGGAATTCGATGATGCTTTTTTTGTAGTAGTAAGCGTTCGAAAGAATAAACCGGATTTTCCAAATTACTGGCAATTGACCCATGAGTCAAAGCTGCCAATAAGGTTGAACTATGACACTCCAGAAACTTTGGGACTTGATAGGATAGCCTCAGCAGTAGGTGCGCATTCACATTTTCCAAAGACTAATTTGTTAATCATTGATGGAGGAAGCTGCGTGACCTACGATCTGGTTAGTGAAGATGGCGCGTTTGAAGGAGGGGTGATCTCTCCAGGATTAGAAATGAGATACCGGGCTATGCACGAGTTTACTGGCAAGCTTCCCAAGCTAAGTCATTCAATATCAGAAATTAATTTGCCAGGAAAATCAACTGAAGAATGCATAAGAGCCGGGGCGGAGCTCGGTTTGAAAAACGAAATAGAGGGCTTTTTACAGACATTTAACAAAAAACTTCCCGATTTACAGGTAGTGACTACCGGAGGTTTACTTCCATGCTTTGATAGCAGTATCAAAAAACCCATCTTTGCAAGCTCAAAAATTGTGCTGAGTGGATTATACGCCATTTGGAAGTTTAATGAAGAGACTTAATTACCTCCTTTTTTCAGTTTTCTTGTTAGGGTTTTTCACCTCGTTAGGGCAAACTGTATCATCTACCTACTCTGATAATGGAATTGGATTACTCAATTATCAAGGGCTGCCTAGAAATATGGGAATGGGTGAAATAGGTTATGCCACTCCTTCTTCATGGAGTATGAACCTAATAAATCCGGCCTTTCTTCCGCTTAACAGATACTCAATGTTTCAAGTAGGAATCGAAATGGATCGCAGAAACATGGAGAGTAGCGAGTTTTCTGCCAATAAGACTTCTGGAGGATTACGTTTTCTAAATTATGCTTTTCCGATAGTAAACGGAAAATGGACTTCTGCCTTCGGGTTAACCCCTTTTAGCAATTCAAGTCTTAGAAAATTTTCAAGAGAAGAACTTGTTGATGGAAATGTCGAAGTGACCCAACTGATAAACTCGGGAGGGCTTTCTTCCATGCATTGGTCAAACGGCTTTAGACTTCAAAACCAGTTGTATTTTGGATTTAAAACTTCGTTCCTTTTTGGATCGGTGGATTATGAAGAAAACAGGGGGTTTCAATCACAAAACTCTTTCACATCTCAATTTTCGGATGAAACTGCATACTCGGGAGTAAAATTTGACCTAGCAGCAGGATATCGACATCAGTTAGATGATGAAAAATGGTTAAACTTTGGATTCATATATGAAATCCAAAAGGACATAAACGGCACCAGAGTAATTGAACTTGAGAGTCAATTATCAAATACAAACACTACAATTGAAGAACAGGTTTCTTATACCCTTCCAAGCGTGATAGGATTAGGGATAGCATATCATGTTGCGAACAATTTCACAATCGGTTCAGACTTAACAATAAGCAAATGGTCGGATGGGGGCAGGGATTCTGATGTTTTCGTTAATACTACGAAAGTGGCGTTCGGAGGGGAATGGACACCCGATTATTCCAATGTAAATAATTATTGGGGCAGGGTGAGTTATCGATTAGGCATCAATTTTGATAACTTACCCTACGAGATAGACGGGCAGCAGATTAACGAAGTTGGTGTTAATTTTGGTGCCTCATTTCCAATTGGGCTTTCTAGCTTGGACATGGCTTTTAAGTATGGGAGGCTCGGAACTCAGGACAATGGCCTGATAAGAGAAAACTATTTTAGGATTGTTATTGGAGCCACGATGAACGATCGCTGGTTTATTAAAAGACGATATGATTAAAAATCAAGTGAACATGAAGTATTTAAGAAGCTTAACTTTTCTTTTTCTAGTAGCGTTTGTAATCAATGCAAATGCTCAATCGGACTGTGGGGCAAATTGGGAAGATGGATGGTGCTGGGGAAATGAAGCAGATAAAGCTAAAGAAAAGAACGCATTGTATACTGATGCGTTTAAAATGGACAAATACCAGGAAGCTGCCACTCACTTAGAATGGTTATTAGCCAATACTCCAAATCTGAACAAGTCGATCTATATCAATGGGGCTAAAATCTATGAAACGCTTTCGGGCTTGGAAAAGGACAAGGCTAAAAAACTAGAACTCGCTGAAAGAGCACTTGAAATGTACGACATGCGAATCAAGTATTTTGGGGATGAAGGCGATGTACTTAATAGGAAAGCATATAGTGCTTATAAGCTTTTAAAAGGTACCAGCAGTAAATATCAGGATCTACTGGCATTATATGATAAGACCTTTGAGGTCAATGGAAATGACCTTTATGCCAATAACATCATTGGATATATGGATGTTTTGAGAAGATATAAAGCTGTAGGAAATGAACTCTCCGATGATAAAGTGTTTGAAGTTTATTTCGGACTATCCGATGTAATGGATTACAAGGATTCCATTGGAAAGCCTGTTCCATCTTCGATAAAGGACAATGTTGATAAGCTTCTTCTGATGATCGTTCCAGAGATCGATTGCTCTATCGTGATCTCTGATTTTGGCCCTAAGCTAGACGCCAACCCAGACATCAACATGGCTAAGAAGATTTTCAAATTAATGCTAACAGGGAAATGTACAGATGATCCGTTGGCCCTGAGAGCCGCTAAAATGGTAGATGATAACGAGCCATCTTACGGTATCAAAATCTTTATCGCTGGAAGATCCTTAGGGGACGGAGATAAGGCAACCGCCCTGGATTATTTTAATCAGGCCATCGAACTTACTGATGAGAATGTCAAAAAAGCTGATATCTATATGAAGATTGCCCGTATTAAGAGCAGCCAAGGATTGAAATCTCAAGCTCGAGAGAATGCCAACAAAGCATTATCAATGGATCCAACTTTAAGAGATGCATATAAACTCATAGGGGATTTATACATGAACTCATTTGAAGACTGTGCGGGTAAGGACGACATTGTAAAAGATCGCGCTGTTTTCATTGCTGCTTATGATAAGTATAAGCGAGCAGGAGATGCTTCTGCCATGGCGAGAGCCAAAGAGCAATTTCCATCAATGTCAGAGATTTTTGAAAACAATCATCAAGTTGGCGAATCAATTACAGTTTCTTGTTGGATTAATGAGACAGTATCGCTAGATAGAAGACCTGCAGGTGACAACTAAAATATTAAGCTCTGTTTAGGCAAAAAACATATAGAAATCTAAAAACGGTCATAGCCTTCTATGGCCGTTTTTTTGTCCTGGCGTTGGTTCTTTTGTCTTGTGGGGCTAATGAGGAGCTTTCGGAGAAACCCATATACACAGGACCGATCATGAGTTTGGATAGCGTCAAAACAGCACTTAGCGATTCGGGCTTGGTGGTATTACGGAAATTTGCTCCTAAGGAAGATCATTTTGAAAACAGGAATACTGAATGGCCGAGGGGACTTTACCTACAATACTTTGATGAAAATAGTGAGCTCAGCTCCACCTTCAAATCAGACTATGCTTTTTACGATTCTGAGAAAAATCTCTATAAGGGAACGGGTAACGTGAAAGTCCAAAATGTTACGAATGGAGATGAATTGAACACCGAAGAGCTTTTCTGGGATCCCAGTAATGAGCAATTCTACACAGAGAAATTTGTGACCATCCGAACCGAGGACGAAATTCACACTGGTGAAGGACTTACAGCCAATCAAGATTTTTCAGTATATACAATTCTAAAACCTTCAGGTACTTTTACAATTGAAGATCAGGTAAGGACCCCTACTTATGAAGTTAATTGACGTTCTATTGCTGGCGGCAGTAATCGTATTCCTAACCATTGGAGTTCATCAGAGTATTTCGATCGGCTTTATGAATGCCTATTGGATATTTATGATGGCTATGGCGGCTTGGTTTCTTTACGGATACAGAAAAAATAAGCGTGAAGAAAAATGAACGATCAGATTATCATACTGGTTTGTCTACTTTTTTCGGCTTTCTTCTCCGGAATGGAAATTGCTTTCATTTCCGCCAACAAATTACATATAGAAGTACTTCGTCAGCAAGGCACGTTGGTGGGGCGGATCTTGTCGAAATTCGCGAACAATCAGGGATATTTTCTAGGGACTACATTGGTAGGAAACAACCTTGCGTTAGTTCTTTACGGTATCTACATGGCTCGTATGATGGAGCCCACTCTTCAGCTTTACATTCCTGGGGATTCGCAGAGTGTGGTGCTTATCGTGCAAACACTTATATCTACCATTCTTGTTTTGGTAACTGCAGAGTTTCTCCCTAAAAGCATTTTTCTACTCAATCCAGACAGAATGCTCACAGCCTTGGCTATTCCGATGGGGGCAATTTATTGGATCATGTATCCAGTGACTGTGGTCGTAGTTGGGGTTTCTAAGTTTTTCATAGAAAAAGTATTCATGTTCGAGTACTCCGAGGATAAACCCGTTTTCGGACTTACCGACTTGAACAATTATATAAAACAGACCATCTCAACAGAAGATGAACAGACTACCGAAGTAGACGCCAAAATCCTCAATAATGCCATAGAATTTAAAACAGTAAAGATTAGAGAATGCATGATTCCGAGAACCGAAATTGTAGCGGTGGACGTTAGTGACTCCATCGATTCGCTGAAAGCCGCATTCGTAGAAAGTGGGCATTCTAAAATCATCATTTACAAAGAAAGTATAGACGACATCATTGGCTACTGCCATTCTCTTGAACTCTTCAAGAAGCCAGATGATATCAAGAGCATCATCACTCCAATAATCATAGTACCTGAAACCACCCCCGCAAATGAGCTATTGATTCAATTTATTGCTGAAAGAAAGAGTCTGGCCTGGGTACTAGATGAGTACGGAGGAACCTCTGGAATCGTAAGTATGGAGGATGTCATGGAGGAAATCTTTGGTGAGATACAGGATGAACATGATGATGAGGATCTAACAGAACAAAGACTATCGGACGACACTTTCGTTTTCAGCGCAAGACACGAGATTGATTATCTCAATGAAAAATTCGAATTAGCACTTCCCGATGGGGATTATGATACCCTAGGTGGCTTAATACTCACTTTAAACGAAGACCTTCCGGACTTAAATCAGGTTATTGAAATGGATGGATTTTCCTTCAAAATCATGTCCATGCAGGAGCATCGCATTGACACGGTCAAGCTGACAATTACTCCAAAGCAAGAGGCCTTATAATCAAAGGCATAGAAAGATTTTTATAAAGCAATCAATAAACATATTTTTGCGGTCTTTAACTCAAAATTGAGATGGCGATAATCAACACATTAAGAAATAAAGGAGGACGAGTTCTAGTCATTCTAATCGTGCTAGCCCTAGCAGCCTTCATCGTAGGTGATCCGAGTACAGTGGGTTTGTTTGGAGGAGGTCCAGATAGGGACATTGCAGAAATAGATGGAGAAGACATTACTTATGAGGAGTTCCAACAAAAGGTAGACGAGCTGGCCTATATCTTCACTATTAACACCGGACAGAATCCGCAAGGCCCGCAGATGGATCAAATCAGGAATCAAGCTTGGCAGTCATTTTTTGTGGAGAACGTATTTCAACCTGAGTTTATCTCTTTAGGTCTTGAAGTAAGTGATGCCGAGATGGTGGACATTGTCCAAGGACAAAACACCCATCCACATGTGATTCAAATGATGGGCAATCCTCAAACAGGTCAGTTTGACAAAAGTTATGTTGGTGCTTTTTTACAACAACTAAGAGAAGCTCCTGCTCAGCAGCAAGAAGCCTGGGTGAGATTCGAAAACACACTACCCTTAGCTACTCGATTGATGAGGTTGGATTTGCTAATGGACAAGACAAACTACATAACCTCTGCAGAAGGTAAAACTCAGCATATTGCTCAGAATTCTAATGCCACTATCGAATATGTATACGTGCCATTCTCAAGCGTTGTTGATTCTACTGGGGTAGTCCAAGAATCTGAACTGAACAGCTATTTGAAAGAAAATGAGAAGGAATTTGACAGAGAAGAGGCACGCGATATTGCGTATGTGACATTTGATATCAAACCATCTGCCGCTGATTCTGCGATTGTTTGGGAGGAAATTCAAGAGCTTGCTACAGGACTCCAAAATGCACAGAATGATTCCACATTTGCTGTTTTGAATAGCGATGGTGACTTTGCATTCATGACTTACAATAAGTCGAGCATCCCAGAGTTTTTACTGAATGAAGAGGGGGTTATCCCAGCAGGGACAGTTACAGAGCCAAGCGTGGTTCAGGACCGAGTGGCGATTTATAAAATGTCCAGAGTACAGGAGGCAAACGAATTTGTTGTAAAGGCGAGTCATATCCTAGTGACGTGGGAAGATGAATCAGACGCTACAAAATCTGCCGCAAGATCCAAAGCCAATGATGTCTTGAGACGAGCTAGACGAGGTGAAGACTTTACCAGTCTAGCGGCTGAGTTTAGCGAAGATCCTGCTAATGCTCAGAGGGGTGGAGACTTGGGGTGGTTTGGTGAGAGTAGTTCTTTTGTTCAGCCATTTAAAGATGCCGCGTTTGGTCACTCAGGAACTGGCGTTGTTCCAAGAGTAGTAGAGACTCAGTTTGGATATCATATCATCAAGATCGATGAGCCAAAAGACAATACAGAGTATAAAGTTGCGATCATCGAAAAAGAATTCTTCGTCTCCAACGAAACTTTAGATGAGGCATATAGAGAGGCTGGGCTATTTCAAGCAGGGATCGAAAACAGTTCGGATTTTGAAACCAAAGCTGAAGCAGCTGGATTAGAAGTTCAGCGACAAAACCGCGTAACGCCCCAGGCAGAGCGCATTGGAGGGCTGAGAGAAGCCAGAGGCCTTGTCATGTGGTTATTCAATGAAGCCAATGTGAATGATGTTTCTGAAGTTTTTGAGCTAAATGATCAATATGTCGTTGCTACCATGACCGGCATCCAAGAAAAAGGAATCGCCAGACTATCAGACGTAGAAAATCAGGTCACTCTAAAAGTAAGAAATGAAAAGAAATCAGAGATGATTACTCAAAAGTTGAGTGAGTTGAGTGGTCAAACATTTGAAGAAATGGTATCGAACTATGGTGACGGTGCAACCACTGGTGAAGCTACTTTGACACTTTCGTCTAACTCAATTACTGGAGTTGGGTTGGCCCCTGAGGCGGTTGGTGTTGCTTTTGCCATGGAAGAGGGAGACCTAACTCAACCAATTGAAACTTCCAATGGTGTTTTGGTGATGAAGCTTGCCGCAAAGAACATGGCGGAGGATACGGATGATTATTCAGTTTACGTTCAACAATTGTTCAATCAGCGAAACTCCAGGAAAGTGGTCATCACGGATTTCCCTTTGACCTACTTCAGAGTCATGATCGGACAGCACTTGGAGCAAGCCATGAAGGAACTATCGGGCATGGAGGACAAGCGTTATAAGTTTTTCTAGGCCTTAAAAAATCTCTAATTGAAACCCCGCTTGTCGGGGTTTTTTTATCTTGTATCTATGAGTTGGGACATTGCAGCCTTTAAAGAAAAACTCGAAGATCAGCATGATTTTCCAGGCTTTTACATTTTTAAGTTCATTGTGCCGAGTGATATGATTTCCAGGGCCGAGGGATTATTGGAATCGGGGGAGGTAACGAAAAAGCCGAGCAGCAAAGGCACTTATACCAGTGTGACGATCAAAGCGAAAATGAAAACGGCTGATCAGGTTGTGAGCGTGTATCAGGAGGCCTATAAGATCGAAGGTCTCATGGCTTTGTAACTTTGCACATTATGTGGAAAGAAGAAAACAATCAATTAATCAGATCATTTGAGTTTAAGGATTTCAAAGAGGCGTTTGCTTTTATGACCAGAGTCGCGATGCTGGCTGAATCTCAAAACCACCATCCCTGGTGGTCAAATGTGTACAATAGCGTGGAAATCAAGCTCAATACGCACGATGCGGGTGATATAGTAACCGAGAAAGACCACAAACTGGCAAAAGCCATTGATGAGCTATTAAAGTGACAGAAGGACGTCTTTACTTGGTGCCAACGCCGATAGGCAATCTTGGAGATATCAGCTATCGGGCAGTTGAGGTTTTAAAGTCTGTGGATGCGGTTCTCGCAGAGGACACAAGAACATCTGGAGTCTTACTCAAGCACTATGATATTGCGACCAAAATGGAGAGCTTCCATGCCCACAACGAGCACAAGCGTGTTGAGGTGGTGGTGGAGCGCCTTCTCAATGGTGATCAAATTGCTCTGATCTCAGATGCCGGCACTCCCGGTATTTCTGATCCGGGCTTTCTGCTGACAAGAGCAGCTTTGGAAAAAGGAGTTGTGGTTGACTCACTTCCAGGTGCGACTGCTTTCGTGCCAGCATTGGTGAAGTCTGGTTTCCCAACTGATCGATTCGTGTATGAAGGATTTCTTCCTCAAAAGAAAGGAAGACAAACTCGCCTGGGACAGTTAAAGGATGAATTTCGAACAATTGTTCTTTACGAGTCCCCTCATCGAATCCTAAAATTATTAGCAGAGCTTAAAGAAATACTTGGCGAGGAACGCCGGGTATCGGTCTCCCGGGAACTCACAAAGAAATTCGAGGAAACTGTGACTGGAACAGCATCCGAAGTGGAAGAGGATTTTAAATCCAGACAAGCCATCAAAGGGGAATTTGTGGTAGTCATTGAGGGGACAGGCAAATGAGAAAGCTGAAAAATGAAGAGCTGGATCGGCTGAATGTAGAAGAATTCAAGTCTGCCAATAAAATTCCGGTTATTCTGATTCTTGACGACATCCGCAGCATGCACAACGTCGGCTCAGCCTTCCGTACGGCTGATGCCTTCAGGATAGAGAAAATTTACCTGTGTGGGATTACGGCGCAACCTCCCCACCGGGAAATCAACAAGTCGGCCTTAGGCGCAACCGAGTCCGTGAATTGGGAATATCGCGAAAGCGTTGTTGATCTTGTGAAGGAATTAAAGAAAGATTATTTGATTGCTGCTGTGGAGCAAGTTGATAAAAGTGTGAGACTTGATCAATTCCAGCCAGAAGAAGGAAAGAAGTATGCGCTGGTTTTTGGGAATGAGGTTTTTGGAGTGAATGATGAAGTGGTGGATCAAAGCGATCTGTGTCTGGAAATCCCCCAGTTCGGCACCAAGCACTCACTCAATGTGTCTGTGAGTATTGGCGTGGTGCTGTGGGATTTTTGCCGGATTTATTCCAGGAACTCATAAACCCTAACGTCGTTTCGTTGCTGAGAAATCACATTTATTGGAACAAAGATTCCTGCGGAATGACTTGCTTATTTTAACAGGAGGAAATTATTTGAAAAGCCGAGTTTAGGCAGCCATCTTGGCCATGCGCATTTTAAGCTCACAGGCTGCCGCCTTCGGACACCTCTTGCAGTGTACCGCCTTCTTCTTATACTTCTTACAGCACTTCTTTTTAAGCTTATTTTTGTCCTTTGCCATTAGAAGTTGACATTAATTCCAAGTCTGAAGGCTCTCGGCATCCCAGGCCTTAGACCAGCCGGTCGTCTTGCCACCGCGTACTCATTGTTTGCCAGATTGGTCACAGAACCAAACAAGCTCGTGCTACCCGACCACTGATAATTCACACCCATGTCAGCGGTAAAGAAACCCTCGATGAGATTATCATCGGAAATATCTCCCGAGCCCGGCATAGTTCGCACGTCACTCTGGTATTTACCATTCAGGGATACACTTACTTTTCCGGTTTTGACGGACGTGCCTATGAAAAATTGATTTCTAGCGAGGTACGGCACCTGGTCGCCTTTGGTCACGTCACCCCATCCATCGAACTCACTCTCAAACGTGTTATCAAAACGCGCATCAGTGTACGTGTAGGCAAAAGTGATAGGAAGCGAGAGGTTCTTGAGGTTTCTAACAAGTTCAATGGTCGCCTCAAGCTCCAAACCTTTGGTGACGGCCTCTCCGGCGTTATACAGTTCTCCGGTTCCGGTACCACCAGCAGACAAATTATCAGCACCAAGTAGATTTTCATAATCATTTAAGAAGACGACAGCCGTCCCGCTGAAGAAAGGTGTAGATCTTCTTAAACCAAGCTCGTAGTTGAGAGAAACTTCCGGTTGTGAGCCTTCTTTGCTACTGCCTGGAGCAAATCCTTTGTGTGCACCTCCAAAGACAGTGGTTTTCGGGTTGATTTCGTAATTGACTCCAATTCCAGGCAACCAAGCAGCGAAGAAATTTGATCGTGTGCTGTAATCTTCGTTGATATTTCTATCAGGGTCTGACTTGCCAAAATCCTGACGAGAAATCGTAACGTGCTCATGACGAATGCCAGGTGTGACACTAAGTTTCCCAATGGACATTTCATAAAAAAGATATGAAGCGACAGCCGACGCGTCTTCTATTCGGTTGGCTTGTGAACCTCTGGCACCAGCGTCCACGAGGCTCATGACACCATTGGTAATGCCGTAACCATCCTCCTGCTGCAGTCGATCTTCCTGATCCTGATGAATTCTGGTACTCATATGAATGTCGTGGGAAACCTTACCTGTTTCAAATTCAAAATCAAAAGTGGTTTGAATCCCTTGAGAAAAATATGCACGATTGTTGGCTCTAAGAACCAGGTCTCCATTGTTCGTGTCACTCGCTCCAGTCATCAGGTCATATTCGGCACTTGAGGCCTCAGGATCGTCCAATACTGATGCAATGCTTTGCCCATTGACACTTTGTAGTTTGTACCAATTTCTGGCAAAATCATTTCGATAGACTGTTGTTACGACATTGAAAAGTCTAGGAATCTCGATGTAGTGCTGCAGTGAAAGTCTATTTTGTTCTGCAGCCATGTTATCCATCTGAGAAGCAGCATACCGTCTATACGGATTGGCGTTGAAATCTTCCTGTGTCAGTCCAAGATATGTCTCATCAGAATCCTCTTTGGTCCAGCCCACTGAGAAAGTCAGGGACTGATAAATTTCCTTATCTGGCGAAGAATTCACTGAAATTTTTGCATTGAGATCAGATTTGTTGAATCCGGTGCTTCCGTTTGGAACTGTCTTGAACCCATCAGCGCCGTACATGAAAGACTCCAGCACAAATCCGAAATTCTCGGTTCGATCACCAACGTGTGCATGTAAGTTTCTAAAACCATAGCTCCCACCTATCAAGCTGGCAGTTCCTGAAAGCGAATTGGGAATTGGTGTTGACAGAAAGTTTATGGCTCCACCAGTAGTGAACGGCCCGAACCTAACCTGACTACTCCCTTTCAAAACTTCTACACCGCTCATCCGGCCTGCTGTAGGGAAATAGTATGCGGATGGAGAAGCATATGGAGCAGGGGCAGCTAGAATTCCATCCTCCATCACTGTGATCTTCGAGCTTCGCTCCATTCCAGAACCTCTTAATCCGATATTTGGCCTCAAACCAAATCCATCTTCTTCTTGTAAGTTGACCCCTGGGATTCTTCGCAAGATGTCATTGATGTTCGTATAATTCTGCTCTTTTAGTTGAGCCGCGTCGATGTACTGCACTGAACCCGGAATGCTGCTAATACCTTGTCTTCCGGCAGTCATGGAGTTGGTCTCGACTACAAACTCCGGCAGAGCCGTAATGGCTTCTTTGATTCTTATTTCCGAAATCTTACCTGGCTCCACTTCCAGGGAATGGGTTGACTTACTATATCCTACAGACGAAACTTCGATTTCATAATTGCCATTTGGCAAGGCCAATTCATAATAACCTTTTGGTCCTGTGATTGCCCCTTTTTCCTGTCCAAGAACCTTCACAGTTGCACCCACAATCGGTTGATCGGATTCGTCCAGGATTCGTCCCGTGAACTGGTCGTTCTGTGCAGAGGACATCAGTGCGAATGTGATCAAAAAAGTGGCTGTTAAAGCGCTTTTCATAAACGTGACTATTTGCAGATTAATTACGTTGCAAAAGTCCTTCAGCACATCCTTCTACACAATCGCTATCGATAGGGGAATTTCACTTCACTAGTAGTAGCGAACTGTCACTAGTAGTAGTGAGTCTTTTAATTTGGAAGCTTCGTAAGTCCCTGCTCCACAGCGTATACGATCAGTTCAGCTGGGGACTTCAGGTTCAGCTTACGGAGGATGTTTTTACGGTGTGAGTTGATGGTATGGACACTCACATTGAGCACGTCAGCTATCTCCACAGTTTTCTTGCCTTTGGTGATCAATTGCAGTACTTCGAATTCTCTTGGCGAGAGATCAGCAGGTTCGCAGGTCACATCCTTGTCATCTGGCTGGGTGATCACTTTTTCCAGGATTCGGTTACAAAAGAATCGGTTGCCAAGCGAAATGGATTGAATCGCGTTCATGATTTCCATTTTGCTACAGCCCTTGGTAACAATTCCCTTGACACCCATATCTAAGAGTTCCTGGATATCGCGCTTGTTGTCGTGATTGGTAATGATCAGAACCTGCGTTTCATCTTCTGCCACCACTCCCCTAAGCAATTCATATAAATCCGATTGATCCGATTCATAATCCAGAATGAGTACATCCGGTTGCCTTTCGTTCAAACTTTCGGACAATTCCTCATAGCCCTCCACTACGTCGATCAGTTCAAATGGTGGCTCTGTGTTGAGCATATGCACCAATCCTTCTCTCGTGAGGAACTGAAAATCTGAAAGGGTGACTTGAATGGGCTTCATTTGTTAATACTAACCTTGGCAAAAGTACGGGGAATTTGTCTAACCACTGATTCAGTTAAATCCATGTTCTCGATCAAATCCTTCATTAGTTTTGTTAAAAATTTAAGGATATGGAATTCCGTATTGAACACGACACCATGGGGGAAGTAAAAGTTCCTGCCGATAAATATTGGGGAGCGCAAACCGAGCGATCAAGAAATAACTTCAAAATCGGTGGTGAGCACAATCGAATGCCTCTTGAGGTGACTCGAGCTTTCGCTATTTTGAAAAAATCCGCTGCTGAGGCCAATTGTGAGCTAGGTGTTTTGGATAAAGAAAAGTCAGACCTCATCGGTCAAGTCTGCGATGAAATTCTAGCAGGAGAGCTGGATGATCAATTTCCTTTGGTGGTTTGGCAAACGGGTTCCGGGACTCAGTCCAATATGAACTCCAACGAAGTAATCGCCAACCGGGCCCATGTGATGAACGGAGGCTCTCTCACCGATTCAGACAAAACTATCCATCCTAATGACGATGTAAACAAGAGCCAAAGCTCGAACGACACCTTCCCCACTGCCATGCACATTGCAGGCTACAAGATCATTGTGGAGCACACTATTCCGAAGGTGGAGCTTTTGAGAGATACCTTGAAGGCCAAGTCGGATGCGTTTCAGGATTGCGTGAAAATCGGTCGCACACATTTCATGGATGCAACACCACTGAGCCTTGGCCAGGAATTTTCAGGGTACGTTTCACAGCTTGATCATGGTCTGAAGGCTTTAAAGAATACACTGGATCATCTATCAGAATTGGCACTTGGAGGTACCGCTGTTGGAACCGGATTGAACACACCAAAAGGCTATGCCGAACTGGTTGCGGAGAAAATTGCCAAGCATTCAGGCATGCCCATGCGATCTGCTGAAAATAAATTTGAGGCACTGGCAGCACATGATGCCATTGTCGAATCTCATGGTGCCTTGAAACAATTGGCTGTAAGTCTAATGAAAATTGGAAACGACATCAGAATGCTCTGTTCGGGACCAAGAAGTGGGATTGGAGAAATCGTCATTCCGGAGAACGAACCAGGCTCTTCCATCATGCCCGGAAAGGTAAATCCGACGCAATGTGAGGCCTTGACCATGGTTTGTGCTCAAGTAATTGGAAACGATGTGGCTGTTTCTACCGGAGGTATGACCGGACATTTTGAGTTGAATGTTTTCAAACCAATGATGATTTTTAACCTGCTCAACTCAGCACGATTGATTGGGGACGCTTGCGAATCATTCAATGACAATTGTGCAGTTGGAATTGAGCCTAACCATCAGGTAATCAAGGAGAAACTTGAAAATTCATTGATGCTGGTTACAGCTTTGAACACACACATTGGATATGAAAATGCAGCCAAGATTGCCAAGAAAGCTCACAAGGAAGGGACTACTTTGCGCCAAGCAGCGCTGGATCTCGAGCTTGTGACCAATGACCAATTTGACGAGTGGGTGAAACCCGAGGATATGATTGGATCGTTGAAATAGAACCATTTAAAGGGGATTTCCCTAGTTTTGTCCTATAATTGAAAAACAAATAGCAGTATTATGAAGCGTATTATTACAGTATTCGTCATCGCTCTTGCTCTTGGAGTGTCGTATGAGTCAGTGGCTCAGATGTCAAAACAGGAGAAAAAAGAGTGGAAGAAGCGCTTGAAAAAAACCACCCCCGAGCAGTATAAAAACCTGCTTGATGAAAACAAGTCTATGAAAAGTCAGGTATCAAGTCTTCGGACTGAGCTTGACAATGTGGACGATCAACTCGCTGCTAAAGATGAGCAAATCAATCAGTACGCTGCGCAAGCGGCAGACCTGAGAGATCAGCTTGCAAAAGCCAAGGCTAGTTCCGGAAGTTCTGGTGCTGGAGCAATCAATGACAAGGTTGGTATCGTATTCAAAGTTCAGATTGGAGCCTACAAGGAGATCGATTTGGCCAATGACAACACTAGCAACTTTGGTGCTGAGAAAAGTGATCTTAACAAATACACAATTGGTGTATTCAAAGATTACTGGGAAGCAGACACCTTCAAAAAGTACATCAAGGAAATGGGCGTGAAAGACGCTTGGATCGTTTCCTACAAGGATGGAAAGAGAGTCGACATCAGTGAAGTACTTGAGGGAAAATCTTGACATTCATTTGTTAGAAATTTAGAACCCCGACTTGTCGGGGTTTTTTTATGGGTTTTCGCTTATTTCGTACCTGCAACTGATACCCCATGAAATTTGACCCAAAGGATCGCTCAAAAGAGGAGCTACTTCACATCCATCGAAACCTCATCTTACCTCGTCTGATTGAGGAAAAAATGCTGATTCTCCTTCGACAGGGAAAGATCAGTAAATGGTTTTCAGGAATTGGACAAGAGGCTATATCTGTGGGAGCTGCACTGGCACTTAACAATGACGAGTACATCCTCCCGATGCACAGAAACCTTGGGGTGTTCACGACGAGGGGTGTCCCCATGAACAGACTTTTCTCCCAGTTCCAAGGCAAAATGAATGGCTTTACGAAAGGGCGAGATCGCAGTTTTCATTTTGGCTCACAAGAGCACAAGATCGTCGGGATGATCTCACATCTTGGACCTCAACTAGGAATCGCAGACGGCATTGCTCTCTCACATTTGCTTAAAAAAGAGAAGAAAGTTTCACTTGTTTTCACGGGAGATGGAGGAGCGAGCGAGGGGGATTTTCATGAGTCTCTTAACGTCGCATCCGTATGGAACTTACCTGTGATTTTCGTTATTGAGAACAATGGGTACGGTCTTTCCACTCCGAGTAGAGAGCAGTTCAATTTTGAATCTTTTACCGTCAAAGGTCCGGCCTATGGAATGGAGGCTTACTCTGTCGAGGGTAACTCCATTCTGGAAGTATTAAATGAGCTGGAACCTTTGGTTGAAGACATCAGAAAAAATCCACGGCCAATTATTTTCGAAGCTCGCACATTTAGAATGCGAGGACACGAAGAAGCCTCAGGAACAAAGTACGTTCCCAAGGATCTCATGGAAGAGTGGGCAGAAAAAGATCCCATTAAGACATTCGAGAGTTATCTCATAAAAGATGGCTGGCTTACAAACGACGAGATAACTGATATCAAGAAGGGGCTTCAAAAAGAAATAAACCAGGCCGTTAAGGAAGCATTTGATGAGCCCGCCGTGGCAGCCGACACTAAATCTGAATTGAGTGATTTATTTTCTCCATTTGTTCAGAAGGTTATCAATCCCGGGGAAAAGACTAAAGAAAAGCGATTCGTCGATGCAATTTCTGACGGGTTAAAGGAAGGTCTCAAGAAACACCCGGAGCTAGTTCTTATGGGACAGGATATTGCGGATTACGGTGGCGTGTTTAAGATCACAGAAGGGTTCACTGAAGAATTTGGTAAGGACCGTGTGCGCAATACACCGCTTTGTGAGTCGGCCATTGTGGGTGCAGGATTGGGTCTGAGCATCGCCGGCATGAAGGCCATGGTCGAGATGCAGTTTGCAGACTTTGTGACCTGTGGATTCAACCAAATCATCAACAACCTCGCAAAAATTCATTATCGCTGGTCTCAGAATGCCGATGTAGTAATTCGAATGCCCACAGGAGCCGGAGTGGGGGCCGGTCCTTTTCATTCACAATCCAATGAAGCTTGGTTTTTCCATACGCCAGGTTTGAAAATAGTTTATCCGTCGAATCCGGCTGACGCTAAAGGTTTGTTACTGGCTGCATTGGAAGATCCAAATCCGTATTTGTTCTTCGAGCATAAATTACTGTACCGATCCTTGACTGGAGATGTCCCTGAAGGCTACTACACTACTGAGGTTGGTAAAGCGACTTTGCCTAAAGAAGGCACAGATTTGACCATTATCACATACGGATACGGTGTGCATTGGGCAATTGAGGCAGCTGAAAATAGACCCGAGTCTATCGAGGTGATTGATTTAAGGACTTTGCTGCCGTGGGATAAAGGAATTGTTGAGGACAGTGTCAGAAAAACAGGACGGGTGGTGATTCTTCATGAGGATTGCATGACCGGGGGGATTGGTGGGGAAATTTCAGCATGGATTGGTGAAAACTGTTTTGAAAGCCTGGATGCACCAGTTCTCAGAGTGGCTAGTTTGGACACACCAGTGCCTTTTGCAGCTGATCTGGAGAACAATTTTCTACCAAAAAAGCGTTTAAATGAGACTATAGAAAAGCTTCTTTCCTATTGATCATTTGAGAAAGTGGCGATATTTACAAACCTTTGAAAAAAGACTGTCCTGCGCTTTCTAATAATCATATCTGGAATTTTCGTGCTTTTCATCCTGGCAACACCAGTTCAGGCCCAGCTGATTACGGACTCAAAAACCAAATTGAAGTCCCAAAAAGCGAAGAAAGAAAAGGACGGGTTTCTGTTCTTTGGTAAGAAAAAAGGGAAGCGTTCTACCTCGGGCCCGGATGTCCAGCAGGCTCCAACCCCGAAATATTCAAATGCCTCAATTGGCAGGAGATTTCGTGACCTGAGATCTCCAAGTCCAAGATATTCAAATGCCGCTGCTAGTGGCAGGGTTTCGGGAAGAGCGAGTGCTCCGAGGTACTCTAACCGAGTTTCTTGGAAGGGCACAAACCTTGGCGGCACGACTAAGTATTCCAGACCGGTCTCGTGGAAGGGCACTCCGCAAGGCGGAACTACTAAATATTCGAGACCCGTTTCCTGGAAGGGAACCCCGCAAGGGGGAACCACCAAGTACTCAAGGCCGGTTTCGTGGAAAGGAACACCTTCCCTGGGCAAAGTCCGATATTCCAGACCCATATCATGGAAGGGAACTCCTTACGGGGGCAAAACCAAATACTCCAGACCCGTTTCCTGGAAAGGAACTCCCTCACTTGGCAAAGTGCGCTACTCTAAACCAGTTTCCTGGAAAGGAACGCCTTATGGAGGCAGCCCACGATATTCTCAACCAGTAAATTGGAAGGGTACCCCGTCCCTTGGAAAAGTGAGATATTCAAAACCTGTCTCGTGGAAGGGTACACCTTACGGTGGTGCTCCAAGATACTCTCAACCGGTAAATTGGAGAGGTACTCCATCGTTGGGAAAGGTCAGATATTCCCAGCCGGTGAATTGGCGTGGGACGCCTTACGGCGGAACTCCAAGGTATTCTCAACCAGTATCCTGGAAAGGAGCCTATTTCCCTGGAAAACCTCGATATTCCTCCTTTAAACATCGGTTTGATTGGAATAAGAGACTAGCTAAACAGACCCGCCCTTATACACCATGGATTGGAGAATACCGTGGATTTGTGAAATACAAGAAGCCCAATCACAAACACATGCACCCCAGCGTGAACTACCTCACTGCTAAAAACATTCCATATAGATTTGTCAGAAAAGGGTTGAGAAAATGGAATATTTTCTGGGTGAGATTGAATGATTACAAAGTCACCCCGAAGGGAGCAAAGAACCTTGCCAAAAAGCCTAAGTTTGATAAAAAAGAGAAGGATATCTGGAATAACAACAATGATAAAAAACCCTCGACTCGAAATGACGCCACGTCACAAGCTGAGATCATCCCGGAACCAGTCCCAGATAATGAAGGTGGGAATTGATAGGGGGAGTACATTTATCTTTGTTAGTTGAGTGATGAGAAAAGTACTTTACACATTATTTCTTACTCCATTTATACTCTTTGCCCAATTGGACGAGGACTATGAATATGACAAGGAATTCGTTTGGGGGCCTAACAAAAACACGAATGGTGGGATCATAGGGAGCTTGGTTTTCAAATGGTCCAGAAGTATGAATAATGATGTTTTCAGAACTTTTGGATTTGAACTCTCCAATGTCAAGCATATCAAGGAAACTAGAGTAGCTACACAGACGGGACAAACATTTATCCCTGGTAAAACAAACTACCTGTACGTGATAAGGCTTCAATATGGTCGAGACAAAATTCTATTTAGAAAAGACACGCAACAGGGAGTACAGATAAATGCAGGTTTTATGGGTGGCCCTTCCATTGGTTTTCATGCCCCTTATTATGTTCTTACCAGAGACCAAGGCTATAAGAAATATGACCCAAAAGATCCGGCAACAAGCGCACCAACTGGCCCGGGTAGACTCTTTCAGGGGTTAGGTCAATCCAATACTGCAATTGGAGTTCATGTAAAAGGAGGATTGTCATTTGAGTTTGGAACCTACAAGAACAATGTAGCAGGAATGGAACTGGGGGTAATGCTCGAGGCGTTTACCCGGGAAATTGTGTTAATTGAGACTCAGCCAAATGATGCCATATTCCCATCGGCATATATCTTACTATACTGGGGCAGAAGAAAATAATGGATCAGGACAAAAAGGATGAAATAATACCCAAGGATTTTTATTCCTTTGAAACTGGCGCCCCTTTCACTGAATGCATAGAGTGCGGAAAAGATTTGATGGACGGCCAGCCTTATTTAATCGAAAAGGCGTTCCGAAATCACACGGAATATGGAGTTAAGGACACCATCTTTGATTACGCATTATGCATGAATTGTGCTGAATCGTTAAAGAACGAAATGTCCAAAGAATCTGTGGATGCTCTTATGAAATTCTTTGGCGAAAGAATGGATTATTACCATCAACTGGAGCGCGCTTCTAAACCGGCATTGGAAAATATTTCCACCTGCATGATTTCAGGAAAAAACGTTAACGACTGCAACGAATATCAGATCTATGCTTACTGTATAAACAACAGGCTTTCGGATCAATTACCTCCCTACATGATCAGCGGAGAGATAATGGATGAAATTCTACCGTTACTTTCTAAGAAAACCACGGACGACCTTAATGGGTTTTTCAATAAGCACTTCAGCCCTGATCCGTCCTTGATGGAACCGATCGGGCCTAAGTTTGTGCTAGTATAACTTACTGCGTATGAAACCCTCCAAACAGGATCTGATCGACGCTCATGAGCGGATCAAGCCATATATCCACAAAACTCCAGTGCTCACTTCCAATGCCATCAATAATCTGATTGGGGGCAAACTTTACTTTAAATGCGAAAACCTACAGAAGGTTGGGGCATTCAAAATGCGTGGAGCGGCGAATGCTGTTTTTTCAACCACTAAGGCTGATCGAAAAAGCGGTTTTGCCTGTCACAGCTCTGGAAACCATGGTCAGGCAGTGGCACTTGCTGCTAAACTGGCCGGAGTGCAGGCGTACGTGGTGATGCCTGAGAATTCCAACAAGAAAAAAATGGAAGCCGTAGAAGGCTATGGTGCTGAAGTGATCCGATGTGAACCGGGTGATGAGTCAAGGCAAGCCGCTTGCGATGAGGTAGTTATGAGAACCGGGGCTAAGTTCATCCATCCATTCGATGATTATAAGATCATAGCTGGCCAAGGGACTGCTGCAATTGAGTTACTTGAAGAGATTCCTGAACTGGATATTATTACCTGTCCAATAGGCGGGGGAGGTCTTGTCTCTGGCTCGGCTTTAGCTGCGGCCTATTTTAGTGATCGGTGTAAGGTGATCGGTTCAGAGCCCGAAAATGTCAATGACGCATTCTTGTCATTTCAAAAAGGAGAAATCGACCCTGGAAGTCCTCAACCAACCCTAGCAGATGGTCTGAGGACGTGTATCGGTGAGAAACCGTTCAATATTGTTAAGGAATTAATTTCTGAAGTCCAGGTTGTCTCAGAAAACGAGATGATCTCGGCAATGAAACTTGTTTGGGAAAGAATGAAAATCATCATTGAGCCATCCAGCGCAGTTCCCATTGCAGCGATTATCAAGAATGCTCGACTTTTTTCAAATAAGAAGACAGGAGTCATAATCACCGGAGGAAATGTAGATTTTGATGATCTACCATTTAGCAAGGCATGAGCAGACGTTTATTCGTCATAAATAATCCTACTTCCGGTAGTCGTCGGAAGAATCAACGTGCGGTACGAGCGTTTGGTGATTTTGCGGGGGCTAAAAATCTGGACTTTGAATTATTCGAAACCACGACAACTGACAATGCCGAATCAATCGTAAGTTCCCGATTTGAGAATAGATTTACTGATTTGGTAATAATTGGTGGCGATGGCACGATCAATGAAGCCATCAACGGATTAAATTATGACGTACCTGTTTCGATTATTTCAGCGGGTACGGGAAATGATTTTGTGAAGAACTTACCAACACTTGCCAAAATAGAATCTCAGCTCGAAGCAATCGTCTCAAACAACACAATGCGAATTGACGTGGGCCATTGCAATGATCGAAAATTCCTCAATGGTGTTGGGGTAGGTTTTGATGGCCAGATCGTAGAGGATATGAGAAGCAAGAAAGTACCACTGCTCAAAGGACATGCAAAGTATTATTTTCATGTGCTTCAGATATTGGCTTCCTTTAGTGAAAAACGCTTCAAATACACATTGGATGAGTCTTTTAGGCAAGATGAGTTGATCCTCATGACGGTCGGAAATGGCACTACTTTCGGGGGTGGATTCAAGTTAATGCCGGATGCCAAAATAGACGATGGATTGCTTGAAATTTGCACCATTGGGCAGCTGGCTGGTTGGAAGCGATTTCTTCACATTGGCAAGTTGTCGAACGGCACGCATGGTAAACTCCCAATGGTCCAGTTTCATCAGGCTTCCAAAGTCAATATTGATTCTGACGAAACGCTATTTGCACATGCGGACGGTGAGGCCATCGGACACCCGCCTTATGAAATTGAAATTTTGGCAGAATCTCTCACATTGAGAGTTTAATGGCACTTGGTTTGTATCACTTGACACGAATCAAATTTTGAAAACAATGAAAAAGCTAACTCTTTATTTTTCTTTAATTCTTGTCACATTTTTCATGTCTGCTCAAACCGGATTGAAGGGTGGAGTAAATCTAACCAACCTTTATGTGGACGATGTAGATGATGAAAATGTCAAGATCGGATATCACGTTGGAATTTACCATGAAGCCGAGATTACAGATTTCTTGTCTGTTCAGCCAGAGCTTTTGTTTACCTCTAAGGGTGCAGAAGTTCACTACGAAAATTTCGTTGGCGGATCGGGTAAGTATCGATATAATCTTAACTACTTGGAGGTGCCACTTTTGGTAAAACTGAAGATTGGTGGATTCCAGGTTCATGCGGGTCCTTATGCCGCATTCCTTGTGGGAGCCAATATCAAGGACGTGGATGACAATGGTAACGTTCAGCAAGTAGAATCTCTGGATAGAGATGATTTTGAGCAAGTTGATTTAGGAGCCAGTTTAGGAGCCGGATTCAACTTCGACGGAGGACGAATTGGTGTACGATACGATTTTGGGATGAACGACATTGGTAAAAGCGACTTTGCCGGAGAGGCAACCAGTGACGCCAAAAACTCAGCATTCATGTTATACCTTGGATTTGACTTCTAGTAATTAAGAAACAAAATAAACAGGGCGGCCAGCGGTCGCCTTTTTTATTGTGTCAGATTTTCTAAAATACTTGCGCTCGCCCAAAGCAGGCTCTGATAATAAATCTGATTCTGAATTTCCAAATCAATCAATTTGAGCTGGGCATTAAGAAGTTTGTTTTGACGGCTGTTGATCAAGAATATTGAACTCTCGCCATTGTCAAATTTCTGTCGCTCACCGACCAACATTCGTTCGTAATTATTGGTCATCTGCTGTTGCTGTGCCAACAGCCCCTGAGTTGTAAGTACCTTGTTATAGAATGACCGGACCTTGTTTAGCACCTCCTGCCTCTTTTGATCCGCCTTGAGATCGTTCGATTGCATTTTAATCTTCGCAATTTTCAGTTTGGAGCGTTCTTTTCTCAGAAGCAGTGGCACACTAAAAGAGATGCCTGCTTTATAATCTTGCTGATTAAACTCTCCTTTGGAGCCATTCTCCAACAGAAAATTGTAACTGACATCTAATTCGGGCTTGACCTGCTCGGCATAGTAACGCTTGTCGTTTTTCAGCTGATCCTGTTTTACATCAATTGATCGAAGCTGTGGATGGTTCTGAAGAGCGAGTGTTTCGTATTCTTCCAAGGATGCCAGGTCAATGGTCCCTTGAGAATCTGGAATTGTGGGAGTCAATTCGGTCATCCATGTGTAGTTGTTTAGGTTAAGAGCTCCTCCGATTGAATCGAGTCGAGCCTTGTCCAAAGCATTTCTTAAACTTTGGAGTTGAATAAGGCTTTCGGTCGTGTCGATTGCCGGCTTATCTCCATTCAGCACCGACTCTTTCACTGCTTCAAATCTGATCCTTGCTAACTCTGCCGCATCACGATATACTTCCACCTTTCTCACAGTTTCCACCCACTGCCAATAAACGATGGACGCGTCTAGTAGCAGATTGTTCATGATCTGGCTTGATTCGATTTTTAATTGCTCTCCGTGAAGTTTTCCTAAATTACGCTGGTAGACATTGTCGTTTAGAAAAAGACCTCTCCCAAGTGGCACACTTACTCCGGCGTAATACAAGCCGTCATTGGGCACGTTGTTCTCAGGGTTAAGAAAGGTACCTGAGTTCCGCTCATAGCCCGCCTTCAGGTCAATGTTCAGTGGCGTTGGAATTTTCAAGTAGGAATTCCATAGGTCATAATAGTCCTTCTCCTTGAAATCCTTTGTCTCGTATCTTGAAACAAGCTTTGGATCCAAAAAACCCCTTCCTGCAGTAGCTTCCCATTGGGCTTGATCCATGACGAGGTTCGCCTGGGCGGACACAGGATGATTCTCAACAACCAGATTGAGAAACTCAGTATGAGTCAGCATTTCCTGGCCGTAGGCCGACAGGTTCATCAGCGCGCCTATTATGATCAACTTCCTCATTACTTTTTGCCCTTAATTTTGAGAGAGGGTAGGTCCTTGGTTTTGTAGAAATCAGGTGGGAAGCCATTCAGTTGTCGCCAAAGCTCGTACCAAACCGGCACGTCCTGAAGCAGTGCGATTCCGTAAACTCCGGTACCTAAACGCAAAACCTCCGGCCATGCGGGGGTTTCAGGGTCAGGTAACACAAGGACTCTGAATCTGCCATTAGGACTAACTACCTTGTCAAATGAAGCTACCCGCCCGGAAAAAGTACCAACTGACATATCAGGCCATCCTGCAAAAACCAAGGCAGGCCATCCATCAAACTGGAGCTGAATAGGGCTCCCTTCTCTGATCAACGGCAGATCGATGGGCTCAATGTAAATCTCAGCAGCCAACTCGTAATCACTTGGAACAAATGTGAACATAGGCTCGCCTTCTTTCACGGTTTCACCAATTCCTAATGCTAATGCTTTGGTCACAAATCCGTCCTGGGGAGCTCGGATGTAATAGAACTTTGATCGCTGCGAGTAGTTTTCTTGTTGTATCCGCAATTTCGAAACCTGACCAACCGCCTCAAACCCGCTGGAGATAGCTGACATTCTATCAGACTCAGCCTTTGAGATTTTTTCAGTGAATTCATTCTCCAAATTAACTAGTGCGATTTCGGCATTGAGGTACTCTGCCTTGCTTGCCGCGAGCTTGTTTTCTGCTGAGATTTTCTTGTTAACGCTTTCTTGTAATTTCTGCTTTTTAGCCTCTAGATCTGTCAGCGACTTTAGCCCCTGATCGTACATCGTTTTTTGTCGTGTAAACTGCTTCTCGGCTATATCCAGATTGATCATCGCCGTTTCCAACTCTATGCTGTCCGAGATGACTTTTAGTTTATTTTGTTTAAGGTAGTTTCTCGCTTGTTCCAGTTTCAGCACCTGAGATTTTTTAAGCGCAGCAATTTGATTTGCCAAGGCGATTGCCTTGTTTTGATAGGCCCCCACGGCATCTTCTTTTGCCTGAGTTTGAAGACCAGATCTCCCAATTAAATCGGGATCCAGGTAGTCAGATTTGATTTCGGATATGAACACAATCGTGTCACCCTTTTTAACCAATTGCCCCTCTCTAACAAACCACTTTTCCACTCGACCGGTGATAAAAGAATGGATGGTTTGTTCCCGTTTTTCGGGATTGAGCGTGGTGAGTGTCCCGCTCGCCCGAATGTTTTGCGTCCAGGGTAGAAATAGTGCTAGGAACCCTACGATGAAAGAAACAATCATCACCCTCATGATTTGCCGAAACACATTTCTTTTGGCCACTTTCTCAAAAGCGGAGTAGTTCTTCTCGATCTCGTCCCTGTTGATGGTGTTATTTGTAATGTTCAGCATGACTATTTCTTTGATGTGTTTTGTTTAACATCCACCACCTCGCCACCATCCAGGTAAATCACTTTGTCACATTTTTTCAATATTTGTTCATCATCTGAGACCATGATCAGCGTCCAGTTATTCGACTTCTCAGTAATCAGTTCATAGATTCGTTTTTTATCGTTTTGATCCAACCCTTCCAAAACACTGTCCATGACAACCATTTTGGGGTGCTCAGCAAATGTCCTGGCAAGTATGATTTTTTGCTTGATACTACTTGATAACCCTTGACCCTCCGGATTAATCATGGTCGATAATCCTTTAGGGAGTTTCTTGAAGAAGTCATTCAATCCAACCTTCTCAATCGACCACAACATGTCCTCAATGCTCACATCAGGTTTCCCAACAGAGATATTCTCTTCAAGTGTGCCATTGAACAAATCCTGTTGGCCCAGATTATCTCCGATAACATCTCGAAGCGACACCACATCAATGTCTTTGAGCGGAATGCCATTGAACAAGACTGAACCCGTATAGTTATGCAGCAGACCTGAAATGATTGATAGGAGTGTTGATTTTCCCGATTCGTTAACGCCAACTATAGCCACTCGCTCACCCTCTTCAATTTTGAAACTAATCTTGTTGAGCGTTGGATCCTCTGAATTAGGATGTGTGTAAGACAGGTTATTCAATTCGATCGAAAGCCCTTTGTCTCCCACAATCTCCGATAAATTTCTGCCACCTTTATCTTCTAAAGGCACATCGGTCACCTGACCAAGTTTTTCCAAACCGGTTAGGACGTCATAAACAGTCTCTAATGTTACGATAAGTTTTTCTGCAGAACTAAGCACGAGCAGGATGATGATCTCACTTGCCACAAACTGACCCAGGTTGATTTCCTGCCGCACGACCAAAATACTACCGAGCACTAAAAGGCCGCCAGTTATCAGCATTTTAAAACCAACGATATTGGCAAACTGCGTAATGAGAACAGAAAAGTGTTGCTTTCGGTACTTCAGGTAATGCTCCACATGTCTGTTGGTTTTTTTCATTGGCAGGTCCGTCTCACCTGCTAATTTGAACGTCCCCATCACTCTTGCCATTTCCTCAAGCCAATGCGCCACTTCGTATTTGTACTTGGATTCATAAAGACTGGTCTTCAGTCCTTTCGGCCCGGTAAACCAAACGATCAAGACTATCAGTGCGATCAAGAAAATCCCGAAGAATACAAAGAATGGGTGATAGAATGAAAGAAGGATTAATCCGAAAATAATTTGCAACGTGGAACTGGAGAAATCTATCAGGATCTTAGAAAGGCCCTTTTGAACCGTAAGGGTGTCAAAGAACCTGTTCATAAGCTCGGGCGCATAAAAGTTCGAGACCTCCTCAATCTTGAAGCGGGGAATGCGATACGCAAATTCAAAAGACGACCTGACGAAAATCCGTCGCTGCAAGATTTCTGTCATGGTCAGTTGGAGAATTTGAATAATCCCGGCGGCAGCAACGCCCACGACTACTATTATGATCAAGAGATAAAGTGATGTGCTGAATCTGGCGCTTGTTATGAATCCAATAATCGCCTGTACCCCAAGTGGCAAAGACAGGTTAATCAACCCACTAAATATAGCGTAGGTGTAAACCAGAAAAATCTCTTTCTTGTCAAGACTGAGCATCCGAAAGAATCTTTGAACGGGCGTAAGTTTTCCGGTTTCTATCATTTCGTGTTGCTGTTCTTTTGGAGAACTTTTGTGAGAATCTCCATGATAAATTCTTTGATTTCGAAGTTCATTTTTTCATTATCACCTCTTTGAATATCTGTCAATGATGGCAGGTGAGTTGAGAAGAAAAACTGCTGGTGAGAGGCCTCAATAAGTGTGCTGACCAAACTACTTGGATGTTTGAAATGAGGGTCAATCACATTTATGAGTTTAGAGATACTCCCACAGAGCCCTTTGAATTCCCTGAACAGTCCTTCTTTGTTAATTGCATCGACATGTTTGGTGAGATAGGTTTTGTCCGACTCACAAACCACGATTCTTCGAAGTGCGTTGACGTCTATTTCCGCCTCTTCTACAGAACCTAAATTCACGTGACATATCAGCTCCCAGATTCGCTCAATTTTTTGCCAAGGATCTTTGATGTGATGAGTTTCATAGTCGATCCGAAAGTCAATCCAAGACCAATACCAGGTGATCAAATAAATCAGCAGCTTTTGCTTGTTCTCGAAGTATCTATAAATGGATGCCTCTGTTGAGCCAATTCTCTCAGCGAGCTTTTTAAAAGTGAATTGCTCAAAACCAAGTTCATCAATCAGATGAAGTCCATCCTTGACAATCTTCTTTCCCAGATCACTAGACTGAGGATCTTTAGAATAGAATTGCTCTGCAATTACGATGCTAATACTTGACACTATAGAATTATTACTTTTTGTAAAAATAGTATTACTATTGATTTGAGGAAATAGTTCCCCATTTATCTCATCAAGCGGCTAAATTTGATTTTTAAAATTTTCAAATGGCAGATCAAGGATGGACGATAGTCCGGGAATACGAGGACATTACGTATAAGAAAAGAGGCAAAGTAGCCCGTATAGCTTTTAATCGACCTGAGGTTAGAAATGCATTCAGACCGAAAACGGTAAGTGAATTGTATAAGGCGCTGTTAGACGCACGAGAAAATGTGAACATCGGAGTAGTGCTTCTCTCAGGGGAGGGTCCATCTCCGAAAGATGACGGATGGGCTTTTTGTAGTGGCGGAGATCAGAATGCTAGGGGTCATCAGGGGTATGTCGATGATGATGGAATGCCTCGTTTGAATATTCTGGAAGTGCAACGACTGATCAGGTTTATGCCGAAAGTAGTTATTGCGGTGGTGCCCGGTTGGGCTGTTGGGGGAGGGCATAGTTTGCATACGGTGTGTGACCTGACATTGGCGAGCAAAGAACACGCGATTTTTAAGCAGACGGATGCTGATGTGACGAGCTTCGATGGTGGATATGGTTCTGCGTATCTCGCGAAAATGGTTGGTCAAAAACGAGCAAGAGAGATTTTCTTTTTGGGTAGAAATTATTCAGCTCAGGAGGCCTATGAAATGGGCATGGTCAATGCGGTCATTCCACACGAAGTACTTGAGGAGGAGGCTTACAACTGGGCGCTGGAAATACTTCAGAAATCCCCAACGTCAATCAAGATGCTCAAATTTGCATTTAACCTAACCGATGATGGAATGGTGGGACAGCAGGTATTTGCTGGCGAAGCAACCAGACTGGCTTATATGACTGATGAAGCCAAGGAGGGAAGAAACGCATTTCTAGAAAAAAGAAAGCCGGATTTTGATGATATCAAATGGATTCCTTGAGAATTTTTTCCCGATAAGTTTTCAAAAAAGCTAAAAAGACTACATTTGCACTCCGATTTTTCGGGCGCTTAGCTCAGTTGGTTCAGAGCACCTCGTTTACACCGAGGGGGTCGGGGGTTCGAATCCCTCAGCGCCCACATCTTCAAGCCAGTCTCCGACTGGCTTTTCTTATATTTGGTCAGATGTCCCAATCGAAAATCTCCTACCTGAAAAAATCTCTGTCCTATATAATCGGGCGATTTATTTTAAATAGAAAATATATGACTGCAGTTTCTCCCAAATATGGTTTGAAGCTGCGATTTATCACTCAGGATGGCGGAGGGAGAGCTATTTACAAAAAAGGTCTTTATGAAGAAAGACTATCAAATTATTTCGTTAAAATGCTTGACCTCAAAGAAGGAGATATTGCCTTTGACGTTGGCGCTAATCTCGGATGGTATTCGAATTTGTTAGCCACGCAGTTCGAGGGTATTGAGATTCATAGCTTCGAGCCGGACCCTCAGAATTATGAATTGCTTCAGCATAATTTGAAGGTCAATCAGGCTGATGGTGTCATCACGAATCAACTGGGAATCGGAGAGCATACTGAGACCAAGCAACTTCATCTTTATAAAAAGAGCAACATTGGACGGCACTCCATGCTGGAGATTAATGAAGGACCGACCATTGACGTGGAGACGGTGAGTTTTGATGATTATATGGATGCAAAGGGCCTGGATTATTCCAGAGTATCTTTTCTCAAAATCGACATTGAGGGCTTTGAGTATTTTGCATTTTTGGGAGGAAAGAAATTTCTCGAGCACGTGCCGATCATTATGGCCGAATTCTCTCCTGGCTACATGCGAGAAGGGGGAGTTGAGCCTGCCGGTCTGCTAGACTTATTAAGATCATATGATTTTCGTCCATACGTGATCAATGGCCTGGATCTTGACCCAATTGAAGATAGCATCTTATTGAAGAGAGATAAGAATATCAATCTTTTATGGAAAAAAGATTAATCCAATCCACGTCTTAAAAAATCTAAATACGGCCTCATTGCTCCGAAAGTCTCGATAATTAGATCTGGAAATTTTGATGATTGAGCTTCTTTGTCCGTGACTTGTCTCATGTATATGAAGCTCTTGTACCTTAGTAGATCGATGTTCGGGTTGTCCTTCGAGTAGCCCTTCGGAGCGGTTTTTACTTTATCATCATATGGTTGATCGAATGTGCTGGTGAAGGTTTTAGAAGAAATAATTTTCCTAAGTTCGTCAGCGTTGTAATCAATCTCCTGCCGGATTTTCTTGAGTGCTTCGGGCATTGGATGGTAGAGGCCGCCACCTATAAAATTGTTCCCAGGCATTATGTGAATGTAGTAGCCGGGATTGCCGGTTTTGCGGCCGCCCTTGCTGATCGATCCTCCGAAGTTGGTTTTATATGGATCCTTGTTGTTGCTAAATCGGACATCACGATTCAATCTAAAAATGCATTTCTTGGCTTCCTCACCAGCTATCTCCGGATCAAAAGCAGAAGTGTTCTCAATGGCATATTGCACAAGATCAATGAAATGCTGCTTCCCTGACTGGTACTCCATCTTGTGGGCATCCATCCATTCCTTGCTGTTGTTTGCCGCAAGGCCTGATAGAAAAGTGTGCATTCTTTTGACGTCCATGGCAATTATATTTTATCCACTATCGATTCCAACTTTATAGATCGTGAGGCCTTAATCAAAATAGTCGCGGGTCCTTTGGGTCTCCAATTCTCAATTAGTTCTTCCGTAGTTTCGAAATGAATGGCAGAGGAAATTACTTCGGTAGCTGGCTTAATTTTTTTTCCGACGAGAACTACTTCATCCAGATTTAGTTTGGCCGTTTCCATGCCTAATGAACGATGTTCATCGTCAGAATTGGACAACTCATTCATGTCGCCGAGGACGGCAATTTTCTTACCCTGAAATTTTGCCAGATTTCTTAGCGCCTCTCGCATAGAGTCCGGGTTGGCGTTGTAAGCATCCAAAATGATTGTAAGGTTGCCCTTCTTGATTATTTGAGAACGATGATTCGTTGGGGTGTAATTTTCAATAGCGCTGATGATTTCGTCATCAGGAACATTGAAGTGTCGACCTACAGAGACCGCCGCGGCGATGTTCATGAAATTATACTCACCTGTAAGTTTTGATTCTGCTGGCTGTCCGTTCAAGGAGAAAGCCAGAGATTCCACGGATGGCTCCAGTTTCAAATCCTCTTCTGGGAAAACTACCGGCGCTTCGAATCGACGTGTCAGATGTTTTAGTCTTTCATCTCGTACGTTGATAAAAGCCGTTCCCTCTAATTTCCTAATCGAATCAAACAACTCTGTCTTTCCTCGCAGCACTCCTTCTATTCCCCCAAAACCTTCGGTATGAGCATGGCCAATGTTGGTGATGAGTCCATGAGTGGGACGGGTATGCTGGCAATACGATGCAATCTCCCCAACATGATTCGCTCCCATCTCCACGATGGCTATCTCAGTGTCTTCTCTCCATGTTAGGATGGTAAGTGGAACACCGATGTGATTGTTCAAATTGCCTTCAGTCGCTTGAACCCGGTACTTTGTCGCCAACACCTCCCGAACGAGCTCTTTAGTAGTCGTTTTACCGTTGGAGCCTGTGATGGCCAGAACCGGCCCGTCAAAATTCTCGCGATGCTTAAGCGCCAAATCCTGAAGCGCTTGGAGGGCGTCATCCACCAGGATTTTTTGGTCTCCCTGATAATTTGGATCGTCGATAGCCGCAGCGCATGCTCCCTTTTCCAAGGCCTGGTCGGCGAATTTGTTTCCGTTGAAATTCTCACCGCTCAGAGCAAAAAACAGATTCCCTTTTCCGAGCTTACGTGTGTCTGTAGAAACTCCGCTGCTATTTTTGAAAAGCTCGTAGAGGTCTGGTGAGCTCATTATTTTTTGGCTGGGATTCTAACCCGGTAATCGGCAGATACTTTGCCTTTGCTGATGTTCTCGAGTTTCTTTTTGATCAATTTCTTTTTAAACGTGCTGATGTGGTCGGTGAAAAGAATGCCTTCAATATGGTCGTATTCATGCTGAATTACTCTTGCCAGCATGCCGTCCACTTCCATTTCTTTATGCTCCCAGTTTTGATCCTGGTATTTAATTTTGACCGTGTCCTGTCGGGACACATCCTCCCTGACTCCCGGGATACTTAAACACCCTTCTTCGAACTTCCATTCCTCTCCCGACTCTTCCACAATTTCAGGGTTAATGAACGCCTGCCTCAGCCCCTTTTCGTCATCTTCCACAATTGGCTCGGTATCCACCACAAAAAGCCTGATCGACATCCCAATTTGCGGTGCAGCCAAACCCACTCCGTTCGCTGCATCCATGGTCTCAAACATGTCATCGATCAGCGTGTCAATATCAATTGCCTCTGGCTCTATCGTTTTAGCTTTCCTCTTCAAAACCGGGTCTCCAAATAGCACAATGGGATAAATCATCGGGATTCCATATAAGATTGTAAAATGATCGTGGCAGCCACTGCGTCCACATTTCCTTTTTCGCGTCTTTTCTTCTTTTTCATACCGCCCATCACCATGGCATCCATTGCCAATTTCGAGCTGTATGCTTCGTCGTGCAAAACTATCTGTTTGTCCGGAAACTGCTTCTCGAACTTTTTCTTGAAATCCCGGATGGCCTGCGTGGAGTCTGTATCTGAGCCATCGGATTTTGTGGGATACCCAAGGACTACCTTTTCTACCACTTCCTTTAGAAAATAATTTTTTAAGAACGCAAAGAGGTCAGTTGTGAGTTGATGACCAATGGCGCTGGCAATGATCTGATCATTGTCTGTGGCGGCAAGACCACATCTTTTTTTGCCAAAATCAATTGCCAGAATGCGAGCCATTCAAATAAATCGGGAAACGTAATGCATGAAAATCATGTTAGAATTTTTCTAACAATTACTTTTATCGGTTCAAAGAAAGAAAACGTGAAGCATAATAACTCAAAACAGGCGATTCGCCTTCCTATTTTCCTTGCAGTGGCTTTGGCTCTGGGCATATTCATTGGTGCAGGGATGAACTCAGGGTCAGTTGAATCCAAAGATTCGGTGATGGCTAACCTGTCGAAATTCAGGACTGTCGTGAATCACATCAACGAGTATTATGTGGATGAAGTAAAGAGTGAGGAACTCGTGGAAACGGCTATCGAAGAAATGCTGAAGGAATTGGATCCTCATTCTCTCTACATTCCATACGAGGAGCACAAGATTACCGGTACTCAACTGGAAGGAAACTATGAAGGTATTGGGGTTGAGTTCAATATTTTCAGAGACACCATCTTCGTGGTGACCCCACTCAGTGGAGGACCCTCAGAGGAGCTCGGCATTATGTCTGGTGATAAGATCATCAAAGTAGAAGATGAGGTAGTGGCCGGCGTAGGCATGAATAACCGAGGAGTTGTAGAGAGACTTAGAGGGCCAGCGGATTCCAAGGTCACGATCACCATTCTACGAGGCAAGAAGGAAATTGAGTACACGATCACTCGTGGCGAGATTCCACAGTTTTCATTGGACGTTGCTTATATGATAAATCCAACAACGGGTTATATCAAGATCAATCGTTTCGCTGAGACCACTTTCCTGGAATTCAAAGAAGCCATGTTCCAGCTCAAAGAGAAAGGTATGAATAACCTTGTGCTGGATCTGACCGGAAATGGCGGTGGATATATGGAGCCTGCGGTGAAGATGGTGGACGAATTCTTGGAAGATGGGAAGATGATCGTCTACACAAAAGGAAAATTCAAACAGGCTAATTTTTCTCACAAATCAGACACTCCTGGCGACTTTGAGAAAGGTGCAGTCATTGTATTGATCGATGAGGGTTCAGCTTCTGCCTCCGAGATTGTTGCCGGTGCTTTGCAAGATCATGACCGTGGCTTAGTAGTAGGTCGAAGAAGTTTTGGAAAGGGGCTAGTTCAGAATTATTGGGAACTAAATGATGGGTCTGAATTAAGGCTGACCACATCAAGGTATTACACCCCGAGCGGCAGAAACATCCAGAAACCGTACGAGGCTGGCAACCTGAAAAGTTATTATCAGGAATACTATCAGAGATACCAAAATGGCGAAATGTACTCTGCCGATAGTATCAAAGTAGCTGATTCATTGATTTTCAAAACTGCTAAAGGTCGAACGGTATTCGGGGGAGGTGGCATTGTCCCTGATTATTTTGTGCCCTTAGATACCGCTGGAAACTCTAACCTGGTTACCAAAATATTCAACACCAGCACGATTCACGAATTCGCATTCAACTATGCTCGGCAAAACGAAAAGGAATTGGAAGCCATGGGCCTTGAGCGATTCATTTCAGATTATCAGGTTTCAGAGGGCACCTTCAACGACCTCATGAAAAAAGGAAAATCCAATGGCGTGGAAATAAATCCTGTGGATGTGACAAAGTCAAAAGACCTAATTCAGACCTATTTGAAGGCTTTCATTGGCCGGGGCATTTGGGACAATGATGCTTTTTTCCCTGTTGTAAATCAGAGAGACGAGATTGTTCAAAAGGCACTCACTTTAATTGCTGAGGCTGAATCCTTGTAACACCCAAGAACGTAATTGAGTATAAATTTGGGTGAAATTGGATTTAGATTGTTTTAATCAAAAAAACACGTTAGCCATATGCAGTTGACAGACAGAATGCAGGCCATTCGCCGGATCAACCCGGAGTATTTTGATTTCCTTGTACAATGGCAAGGAATTGTACTTTATCTGGTTTTTGGAGCCATAGCAGCGGGTCTTGTGGTGTGGGTACTCTATAAGGCCAAAACCTCATCACTAAAGACATACAAAGAGAAGTACGATCACATCAGTCTGTTTGAAACCAACAGGCTATTCCTGATGCACTTATGTTTTGCCATTGCCATTTTCTTTTTTGTGAATTATCTGGAATGGGAAACCGTAGCAAGGAATCTTGTCTGGTTTTTTGTTCGGCTGTTCATTGGTATAGCCATTGGTATTCTTTACGGATACGTTGCAAAGCTTTTGCTCAAGTTTTTTTGGCCAAGCAGAATGCACAAAAAACTCAGAAGGCTGAGATACACCCCCCGAATTAATCCGTCCACAGGTAACAAAATGAAACTTCTGAGTGAGGAAGAAGAGGACGTTTATCTGGATGAGGGTAAGCAAGCTGAAGAGGACGTGTTCTCTGTGGATTATGATGTGTGGATTGACCCTGAGACCAAGGAAACGCACATTGAAAAATACGATGGAAGGCTTTCCGCTGAGGAATGCGATCGATGTGGCTTCCAAACATTGAAATTGGAAAAAGAAACAATGGTGAAACAAGCCACACAAGAGGAAGATGGGGAGCTGGAGAAAGAATTTAAGTGTGCGTACTGCAGCAGAATTAAGCGACGGAAAGTCAAGATTTCCAGTAATATGAATAGAGATTCTAGTAGTGCCAGAATGATTGATGATCCTTTGGCCCAGGATGAGCGGGTGGTTTTGGTCAAGGTGGATATCAAGTCTACGGCCTACAACCTGCTCAGCTATGAGTTCAAGAATATTAAAGAGGCTTTAAAGTCCGATGGGCTCCAGGGAGAAGGTTATGGAATCGAAGAACTCAAAGTAGAAATTCACACGAATGAAGATGAAAAGCTCAAATTCCAGTTTGAGAATTTGGAGGACGCAAGGAAGTTTTTACAACAGTTTGATCTTCACAATGTCAAAGATTAGAAAATGAACCGACGAAAAATAGGGCTCTTTATAGGGCCCTTTTTGTTTGTTATAATTTTCTTTCAGGTCATCCCGATTGAAGGGTTAGACTCTGAATCCAGAGCGGTCTTGTCGGTTGCTCTTTGGATGGCCACCTGGTGGATCACTGAAGCCATCCCGATTTCTGCCACTTCGCTAATGCCCATTGTCTTATTACCCATAACACTGGGAGCTCCCATTGGGCAGACGACTGCCGCTTACGGAGATAAGATGCTTTTTCTTTTCGTTGGGGGATTCATCATTGCTATCGGCATGCAAAAGTGGAATCTTCACAAACGGATTGCTCTCAACATTATCAATGCCATAGGTACTAAAGCGAATGCGCTGATTTTGGGATTCATGTTGGCGACTGGGTTTCTCTCCATGTGGATTTCAAACACAGCAACTACGCTCATGATGGTTACAATAGCTCTAGCGCTTATCAAGCAAACAGGCGAATACCTGAAGGAGGACGGAGGTCAATTTTTCAAGGCGTTATTGCTAGCCATAGCATTTTCTGCATCCATTGGTGGAGTAGCCACTTTGGTCGGGACGCCCACTAACCCAATCTTCGTCGCAATAGCCGGGGATCTCTATGGCAAGGAGTTTTCGTTCAGCGACTGGATGATTTTTGCTTTGCCATTTTCCATTGTAATGATCGTTGTATGCTGGCTGGTGCTGACCAAAATTGTTTTCAAGGCGTCCACCATCGAATTGCCCATGGGCAAAGAATTGATCCAGGGAGAGCTGAAGGCCATGGGAAAAATGAGTTTTGAGGAGAAAGCAATTGCTTGGGTTTTTGCGTCTGTAGCTGTTCTATGGATTACCCGATCTTTCTTCCTAAGTCAGTTTATCCCCGGAATCAATGACACGACCATTGCTATTGCCGGAGCGCTCAGTTTATTCCTGATCCCATCTCGAAATAATTCCAGACTGATTAATTGGGAGGAGGCTGAAAAATTACCTTGGGGTATTATCATTTTATTTGGTGGAGGACTGTCGCTAGCTGCGGCGTTTCGTAGCTCTGGACTGGCCGAATGGCTCGGAACACAGCTCCAATTGGCCGGAGGACTACCTCTCTTCATATTGATTTTGATTGTGGCATTCACGGTGAATTTCCTCACCGAGGTGACCTCCAATGTTGCCACGGCTTCCATCGTTTTGCCAGTTTTGGCTGCCTTGGGGACAGCCATCGGAGTAGATCCTTATCTCCTTATGATCCCAGCGACTATGGCGGCATCTTGTGCATTTATGCTGCCGGTCGCCACCGCACCAAACGCCATCGTTTTTGGTTCAGGCCACTTGGAAGTATTCGACATGGTGAAGGCCGGTGTGCTGCTGAACATCATTTCCACTTTCTTGATTTGTGTCTTGATTTACTTCCTTCTTCCTGTCGTTTTATGACCTTACGCGATTGGTGATGTAAACGCCCAACAGGATGGCCAACATGCCGATGTAATGCCACAGATATAGGATCTCGCCATCAAGAATACCCCATCCTACAGCCACTAGCGGAATCAAATAAGTGACCGAAGAGGCAAACACCGGGCTGGTCATATGAACGAGGTGGTTGAAAATCACTAAGGCAATGGCAGTGCCCATGATTCCAAGCAGTGCGATATATCCTGTAGCGAGTTGAACAGACGGGGAAGTCCAAAGGGTCGTAAAGAAATCTGTGTATATCCACAAATAACCCACCGCAATGGGTCCTGCCAAAAGCAGCGAAACGGATGTAACTGTTAGCGCCTTGATGTCATTCAGGTGAAACTTGATGATGTTAATGTTCAGTCCATAGCAAAGGGTAGCAAGTACGACCAAGAGTGCATAGGCGTTGAACTGCAAAGCACCATTCATTCCGGCCATCGATAGAAGCGCACATCCTACGAAACCTAAGAAAATACCGATCAGCACTTTGCTTTTCTGTCTTTGGGAGTAAATGATCCAACCGACTAATACGGTGAACATAGGCGTAAGTGCATTGATAACTCCGGTGATCGAACTGTTGATTTTTGTCTGAGCGAATGCGAACAAAAACGACGGGATCAGGCTACCCAAAAATCCAATGGAGATTAAAAATATCCAGTGTTTTCTTTTCACCCGACTGAGTCTTTTGATCGCAACAGGCAGTAAGAAAAGGGATGCGGAAACGATTCGTAGAGCCCCGACTTCATGAGGACTCAAACCCACCAAACCACGCTTAATAAGGATAAAGGAACTACCCCAAATCACGGAGAGAGCAATGAGCAATAACCAGGCTTTGGTGGAGGGATTTTGCACTCGGCGAAGGTACTGTCTTAGTCAGACAACCGCATCCCCAAACATCTCCGGAATCTCATTCAAAATCTCGAAAAGTTCATCGGGGTTCTCGGTTTCCACTAGTTGAGTTCTGACAGGTTTGAATCCGGGGATGCCGCGGAAGTAATTGGTGTAGTGTCGTCGCATCTCGAATATACCGAGCTTCTCGCCTTTCCATTCCAGCGAAAATTCCAGGTGCCTTTTGGCTACATCCACTCGTTCGTCCAGAGATGGTTCATTCAGAATGGTGCCGTTTTCCAGGTATGCTTTTATTTCGTTGAAAATCCAGGGATAGCCAATCGAAGCGCGTCCGATCATGATACCGTCCACACCGTATTCTTCTTTGTACTGCCGGGCTTTTTGCGGACTGTCAATGTCTCCATTTCCGAAAATCGGAATGTGAATGTCAGAGCATTCTTTCACCTCTCGGATATAGCTCCAGTCTGCCTCCCCTTTGTACATCTGCTTTCGGGTGCGGCCATGAATGGTCAAAGCCTGAATGCCGACATCTTGTAGACGTTTTGCTACTTCCACAATTTTGATGGTGCTATCATCCCAGCCAAGTCGCGTCTTAACAGTGACGGGTTTGTCCACGCGCTTCACGATCTCAGCAGTCATTTCCTGCATTTTAGGGAGGTCTAGAAGAATACCAGCTCCGGCTCCTTTGCAGGCTACTTTCTTAACCGGACAGCCGTAGTTGATGTCGATGATCTCAGGATTGGCTCCTTCGGCAATGGCTGCTGCCTGTCGCATCGATTCGATTTTGTCTCCAAAAATCTGAATCCCGATCGGTCGCTCGTAATCGTAGATGTCCAGCTTCTGTACGCTCTTCTCAGCATCACGAATCAGGCCTTCCGATGAAATGAATTCCGTGTACATCAGGTCAGCCCCATTCTCCTTGCACAACGCACGGAATGGCGGGTCACTCACGTCCTCCATGGGAGCCAAAAGCAAGGGGAATTCCCCAATTTCTATGTCGCCGATTTTTACCACCTTGAAAGTCTATATTTGCCCGCAAAGGTAGCAAATGAGGGATTTAATCTATGATCGGCTGGATGACTTAAAAAAGTCACGTGTGGTTGCAGCTTCCATTTTCACTTTGCTTTATCTGAGCATCTATGCGCTCATGGGCATTGTAGGAGATTCAGATCCGTCATCCATTCTAAATACCGATCCATATTTCCTGCTGGTGATGCAAGCTTTTGCCGCCGGCCTATTTTTCGTTTTGTTGCCATGGTTGATGGTCCGGTTTTTCTGGAATGTTGATAAAGGGATCTTCCTTTCCATTTCAGGAAAGTCCATTGGTTTAATTCTGCTCATCGTATTTGCCAACATGATCGTTCTAAGTGGAATCGTAGAATGGAACATAGGCATTGACTTGCCAAATGGAGCTTTTGAAGAATGGGCTTCAGCCAAGGAAGCAGAGCTGAAAGTGCTCACTGAACACTTGATCGAATTTGAAGGGATCGGACATTTCTTTTTGGCGCTTTTTGCCGTGGCAGTGATCCCGGCGATTGGTGAGGAACTGCTTTTCAGAGGAGTGCTTCAAAATACCCTGCGAAAATTATCAGGAAATAAGCATGTGGCCATCTGGATTTCAGCTATTCTGTTTTCGGCCATCCACCTGCAGTTTTATGGATTTTTCCCCCGGATGCTGTTAGGTGCTCTTTTTGGGTATTTGTACCTGTGGTCTGGCAAATTATCCGTGGCGGTTTTGGCACACTTCTTCCATAATGGTCTTGCCCTAGTATTTGCTTACATCGCCGGATTGAGTGGTTTGGAAATGGAACCCGAACAGCTCGAGAAATCAGCCCCAGTATGGCTTATTGGAATATTTACGTTGATAGCAGGGTACGCCATTTTCATGTTTTACAAATACCATCATGACAAAGTGGAAGAGCGTATATAAGGTTGGACTCGAGCATCGAGCCACGATTGTACGGGATGTCTTGGTGGATCGTGACATTGAGGCCATGATCATGGTGAAAAAAGACTCAACCCATGGCTTTGGGTATTTAGAAGTACAAGTCCCGGTGGATAAGGTTATTTTAGCGATTAAGATAATCGAAGAAGAAATTCACTTTGAGTAAGTTTTCAGACCTTTTGGTACGAGCGCTTGTTGGATTGCTAGGTGCGGCGATAATGATCTTTGGGATTTTATACAACCCATGGACTTACTCTGCGGTTTTTGCCCTCATCATGCTGCTCTGTGTTCGGGAGTTTGTGAGACTTACACTTATTCCATTCCCTCTTCGCATCTGGATTTTTGTAGTGGCCCTATCACTTCACATGCTGTTCTTTTTGAGTACGCATTTTGATCTGGACCCAAGCTATTTTCTGATCCTCGCACCACTTTCATTTGTTGGCTTAGTCGCTCAGCTTTTCGTTGAGGACGAGCGACCCTTGCGAACCATGGGGATGCAGTTCCTGACCCTGGGTTATGTAGTGCTTCCATTGAATCTTGTGAATTTTCTGGCATATGTAAATGATGTGTTCAACCCCATCTATGCTGTTGCGCTTTTGGTCATGATCTGGTGCATGGATTCGGGAGCGTACCTATTCGGGAGTGCATTCGGGAAGAACAAATTGTTTGAAAAAGTCTCTCCTAAGAAAACGCTTGAGGGAGCGGCCGGCGGTTTGTTTTTGACCCTGGTTGCGGCGGCTTGTTTCGGTCTTTTTTCAGGAGAAATGAACATGGTCAAATGGATCATTGCCGGTTTAATCGTTGGGATCACTGGTCTTTTTGGAGATTTGATCGAGTCCTACATGAAGAGAGTAGCTGAAGCAAAAGACTCTGGCAAAGGCCTCCCTGGTCATGGAGGATTTTTGGATCGCTTTGATAGCATTCTGTTTGCCATTCCTTTTTACTTGCTGTATCTCAAGTTTTTGTAAATGAAAATCGGGGATACCATTAGCTTTGCGCTAAAATAACAACCCAATAATCTTCCCCAGATAAATATGGCCTACATCGAGCCTGCCCCGATCAAAGACAAGGGCAATCCATTTGAATCAATGATGTCTCGCTTTCAGATTGCTGCTGAGCATTTGGGATTAAGTGAGGAGGTCTACAATGTGTTGAAAACACCCACGAAGCAAGTGATCGTTTCACTGCCCGTGACCATGGATGACGGCTCCATCCGAGTGTTTGAAGGATACCGCGTCATCCACTCGAACATCCTTGGGCCGTCTAAAGGTGGTGTGCGTTTTGATCCCAATGTGAACATTGATGAGGTGAAAGCACTCGCTGCGTGGATGACCTGGAAATGCGCGGTGGTGGACATTCCTTATGGAGGAGCCAAAGGTGGGATTACTTGTAACCCGCGTGAAATGTCGCCCGGTGAAATCGAGCGATTGACCCGATCGTATACACAAGCCATGGCCGACGTTTTTGGTAAGGATCGTGACATTCCCGCACCAGATATGGGAACAGGTCCTCGGGAAATGGCCTGGATGATGGATCAGTATTCGCGTGGAGAGGGAATGACCGTAAATGCCGTGGTTACCGGCAAGCCCCTTGTTCTCGGCGGGTCACTTGGCAGAGAGGAAGCTACCGGTCGTGGTGTGATGATCTCCGCTATGGCGGCCATGGAGAAATTAAAAATCAATCCTTTTCAGGCGACCTGTGCGATTCAGGGTTTTGGAAATGTGGGATCGTGGGCTGCAAAATTGCTGCAGGAACGAGGCGTCAAAGTTGTGGCGATCTCTGACCTTAGTGGGGCCTACTTCAACGAAAGTGGAATTGACATAGAAAAGGCGATTGAATATGGCAATCAAAATGGCCGAAATCTAGAGGGATTTCCGGGAGCCGAGAAAATTCCAGCCGATGAACTTTTGCTACTGGAGGTGGATGTGTTAGTACCCGCGGCTATCGAGGATGTGATCAGCTCACAGAATGCCGATCAGGTCAAAGCTAAACTCATCGTAGAAGGAGCCAATGGGCCGACTTCTGCAAAAGCGGATGCGCTCCTTAACGAAAAGGGTGTTTGGGCTGTACCGGATATTTTAGCGAATGCAGGTGGTGTGACTGTTTCATATTTTGAGTGGGTACAGAACAGGCTGGGCTACAAGTGGACACGTGAACGTGTGAGTAGGCGCTCGGACAGGATCATGAAGAATGCTTTTGACAAAGTCTACGAAACTTCGATGAACTATGGGGTTTCGCTTAGGATTGCAGCTTATATTGTGGCCATCGATAAAGTGGCCAAAACCTATAAATACAGAGGAGGATTCTAAATGCGAATTAGGAAAGAAGGACATCTCGTTATACCTATTTCTTTCCTTCTGGTTGGAGGACTTTACTGGTGGCTCATCAGCCTCTGGGCTAACCTTATTTTTCATTCTCTCTTAGGAATCATTGCGTTCGTTTTCCTGGTTCTGGTGATTCGTTTTTTCAGAGATCCAATAAGAGAATGTCCGGCAAAGGAGGGCGTTATTTATGCCCCGGCAGATGGCAAGGTGGTCGTCATTGAAGAAACTGAGGAGAGCGAATATTTAAATGAAAAGCGCATTCAGATATCTATATTCATGTCACCGCTAAATGTGCATGTAAACCGATCTCCGATCAAAGGGGCAGTAGAGTATTTCAAATACCACAAAGGAAAATACCTGGTGGCCTGGCATCCAAAATCCAGCACAGACAATGAGCGAACAACTGCCGTCATAAGGACCGAGGGAGGAACAAAAATTCTGATGAGACAGATTGCCGGAGCGGTTGCTCGTAGGATATTTTTCTACCCGAGAGTGGAGGACAAGTTGGAAGCTGGAGAAACGTTCGGATTTATCAGATTTGGAAGTCGAGTGGATGTTTTCCTGCCAACCGATGCTGAAGTCTTAGTTAAAATCGGCGATAAGCCTGTTGGCGGGGTGACTGAGCTGGCCAGGCTAAAGAGTTAATCAGCGATTACAAATTTGTAATCCGACAAGTCCCAGTCAATGACCAAGCCTCGACCAACGCCTTTCGCTACTTTCTCCCCATACAAATAGTGCACGAGATAGAGTGACACGTCATAAGACTTAGCCCCTCCTGCGGAAGTCAATAGCTTGTCATCGTGCACGAAACTGACTTCTTCATGAACGGTCAATTCAGGAAACATCTTTCGGTATCTGCCAATGTCCGTTGGGAAGGTCGTGGATTCTTTTCCGTCCACTAATCCGGCTTTTGCCAAAACAAACGCACCGTCACAGAGCGACATGACGTAATCAGCATTTTGACCCGTCTCTTTGACCCAATCGATCAGTTTTTCATTGTCCAAATCAGAGTCCATGTTGTGCTCGGCACTCGGAACGATGAGAATGTCAATGTCCGGCATATCCGGACTATCAAAGCTGTAATCCGGCAGAATGTTTAATCCTTCGAAGGAAGTGACTGTGTCGAGATTCTCTGAAACTGTAAATACTGAGATGCCACCATCCGTATGGAAAATCGTATGCTGGAAAATATCATAGGGAGCCATCAGTTCGGAGTTGTAGACTCCATCGATAATCAGAAAAGCGGCATTGAAAGACTGGCCGGGAGCATGAGCTTCAATTGTGATCGGTTCTTCCTTACTCTGGGAACAAGAGAGAACAACGGTCAGCAAAATCAGCAGTTTCCTCATGCGAATTTCAATCGGGCCTTGTCTATCAAGCTCATGGATTCGAGCTCTGCCTTCATGAGCTCACCGACTTTTTCGATGGCTTTGAAAGGGCGAATCATCACCTTGAACTCTGTGATCTGACCTTCGTCATTCCAAGTTATTATGTCAATCCCGTCAACTTTCACTCCGTCGAGCTCGCACTCAAACTCAAGCATGGAATGCACAGCTGAATCCAAGGTTTTGATGTATTTGAATCCACCGGGAATTAAAACCTTAAAGGCCGCTGCTAAAAAGATTGTGGTCAGTTTTTTTCCTTCCTTCGGTTTGAACAGAATGGGTGAGTGAAACACCACGTCTTTTGCTAATAATGATTCCAATAATTTGAGGTCTCCCTTTTCAACCACCTCATGCCACCGCTCCAGGTTGCTCATAATCCAAATTGTTTTTTTACTTCTTCTACAAAATCTAGCTTCTCCCAAGTAAACGTTTCCACCTTCTTGGTTAGGTCTTTTCCGTTTACCTTAAAAGTGACGTCCTTGATTTCTGGTGTTCTGCCCATGTGTCCGTAAGCTGCAGATTCAGAATAAATCGGCTGAGAAAGCTTAAGGCGTTTGTTGATTGAAGACGGCTTCATGTCAAAAATGCCCTCTACGATTTTGGCTATTTCACCGTCGCTCTTGTCTACGTTGGAAGTGCCGTACGTATTGATGTAAATCCCCATTGGTTCAGCCACTCCTATGGCATATGATACCTGGACTAGCACTTCGCTTGCTACTCCGGCTGCCACCAAGTTCTTCGCAATGTGTCTTGTGGCGTAAGCTGCCGAGCGATCGACTTTTGAGGGGTCCTTTCCAGAGAAAGCACCACCGCCATGCGCTCCCTTTCCACCGTAAGTATCTACGATAATTTTTCTTCCAGTAAGCCCCGTATCGCCATGTGGCCCACCGATTACGAACTTTCCGGTTGGGTTGATGTGATACTTGATCTGGTCATTGAAAAGCGCCTGATTTTTTTCGCTGAGTCGAGCTTTCACTCTTGGAATCAATATGGAAATAATGTCCTCCTTGATTTTGGCTAGCATTTCAGTTTCTTCTCCAAATTCATCGTGCTGAGTGGATACCACAATCGCATCAATACGCTGTGGTACATTGTCATCGGCATATTCCAATGTGACCTGAGACTTGGCATCTGGACGCAGGTAAGTCATTTCTTTACCACCTTTTCTGATGTCAGCCAACTCCTGCAAAATCATGTGCGAGATGTTAAGTGCCAGGGGCATGTAATTCTCCGTTTCGTTAGATGCATAGCCAAACATCATCCCCTGATCACCGGCACCCTGCTCACCTTCACTACGGTCAACACCCTGATTTATGTCTGGAGATTGCTCGTGAATAGCCGAGATCACACCGCAAGAATTCCCGTCGAACATGTATTCGCCCTTTGTGTAACCGATTCTGTTGATGACATCTCTAGCTACCTGCTGGACGTCCACATACGCTTCCGTTTTAACCTCGCCGCTTAGCACCGTTAGTCCGGTTGTCACGAGCGTTTCACATGCAACTTTGGAGCTTGGATCTGCAGCAAGGAAATGATCCAATAGGGCATCTGAGATTTGATCGGCTACTTTGTCCGGGTGTCCTTCGGAGACAGATTCTGAAGTAAAAAGATATGGCATGAAATTGCGTGTATTTTTTGCGGCCACAAAGTTACCCTTTTAGGGAAACTAGACTGTCTCAAATACCGAAAGTACCTATGGAGAAAATAGCCGGTGTTTTATGGAGGTCAGGAACGTTCATTTTCCAGTCGGTCACAGACCTTGTTTTGATAAATTCTTTCTCTCCGGAAAGATCAGCAGCGACGGATAGTAAGCAGTGCTTTGGCAACTCTTGTAAAAGGACTTTGAGTAGTTGGTTGTTCCGAAAAGGCGTTTCCATGAACAGCTGCGTGTAGCCGGTTTTGTTTAATGTGCTGACCAATTCCTTGATTTGGGAAGATCGCTCTCTGGCATCAATGGGCAGATATCCGTGGAAAGTGAACTGCTGACCGTTAAAACCGGATCCAATAAGGGCAAGCTGAATGGAAGATCCGCCTGACAGTGGGATCACCTTTATGTGATTTTGATGTGCCCATGAAACGGCTAGGTTTCCGGGATCTGCAAGAGCAGGTAAGCCTGCCTCTGAAATGATTCCCATGTTGGTGCCATTCAGGATTGGCAAGCAAAAGTCACTGATGTCATCATCAGTTGCTCGCTTGTCCATAGTCTCAAACTCCAATGATGAGATATCAATGTCCAGTTGAAGGCTGCTGATGAATCTTCGGGCGGTACGGACATTTTCTACTAGGAAATAGGTAGTAGCCTTGATGTAATCCTTGACTTCATCTGAGATAAAATCCTTTTGGTTGGTCTCAGATAGATAAGTTGGTATGAGGATTAGATGCCCCTTCATCTGTCCAGAAATTCAGTCACTTTTCTCGCCAGCGTTTGAGGTTGCTCGGCATGCACCCAATGTCCTGCTCCCGGGATGGTTATGATCTCTGCATTTGGGAAATGGGTACGTATTTTTCCCTCATCCTCCTTTTGGATATAGTCTGAGTAGCCTCCAGCTATGAAAAGCACATGACCGTTGAACCAGTCGTCTTCTTCGAGCCCCTGACCCACTTTTTCAGCGTTCGCTTCAATCGCATCCAGGTTGAGTTTCCAGGTGTATTCGTTCTGATCATTTCTCGTCAAATTCTTTAGAATGAATTGACGCACTCCGGAATCAGATATGGTGTAGGCCATTTGCTCATCGGCTTCCTGACGACTCTTAATAGCGTCCAGTTTAATGGATCGGAATCCACGGAAAATTTTCTCGTGATGTGGGGGATAATATTTCGGTGCAATGTCCACCACGACCAGCTTGTCCACTCGCTCGGGATATCGCGCGGCAAAATTCATTGCCGTTTTACCTCCCATTGAATGACCAATTAAATTCACCCGATCCAGGTTTTCGTTTAGTAAGAGTTCGAGAATATCATCGGTCATCACGTTATAATCAAACTCGTCGCTGTGCGGTGAGTTGCCGTGATTTCGCTGATCTACGAGAAAGACTTTGTACTTCTGCGAAAACTCTTTGCCAAGAGTTTGCCAGTTGTCAGACGAGCCAAATACTCCGTGCAAAATGATAAGTGGCTCTCCTGAGCCATAGGTTCTGAAATTTAATTTCATGAATTAAGATCCAATTTTCTGAGATACATCCCGATAGTATTTTCCAGCCCGAAATAGAGCGCATCGCTAATCAGGGCGTGCCCAATAGACACTTCGAGCAGGTTCGGGATTTTTTGTGCGAAATAACTAAGATTTTCGAGATCAAGGTCGTGACCGGCGTTTATACCGAGTCCAAGATCGCAGGCCCTCCTTGCTGCCTTGACGTATGAAGAGATCGCCGAATCACGATCCTTCGCATAATTGAAGGCGTAGCTTTCAGTGTACAGTTCAATCCGATCAGTGCCAGTGGTATTTGCATGATGGATCATTTCTTCATTGGGATCAATAAATATCGATGTACGTACCCCCATTGATTTTATTTCCGCAATTAAGTCTTGCAGCAATGACTGATTCTTTATCGTGTCCCATCCGGCATTTGAAGTGAGGACATCCGGTGGATCGGGAACAAGTGTCGCTTGTGCCGGTCGTATGTCCTTTATTATTTTCAAGAAGCGCTGATCAGGGTAGCCCTCTATGTTGAATTCAGTGGTGACCACTTCTTTCAGATCATAGACATCTTTAGTGGTGATGTGTCTTTCGTCCGGCCTGGGGTGAACGGTTATTCCCTGAGCTCCGAAACGTTCGCAATTGATGGCGGCTTCCACGACGGATGGACGAATCCCCCCTCGAGAGTTGCGCAGTGTGGCGACTTTATTGATGTTTACGCTTAGTTTTGTCATCTCCAATTAGAACTCAAATTTCAACATAATAAATCCAATGTCATGAGCTTAAAGGCCAAAATAGAAGGAGAAATCAAGGATGCCATGAGAAGTAAAGCAAAAGATCGGTTGACGGCCCTCAGAGCCATCAAGTCAATGATCTTATTGGCCGAAACGGAGAAGGGGTCAAAGTCCGAAATCACGGAGGATGCCGAGATGAAGCTTCTACAAAAAGCTGCTAAGCAAAGAAGGGACTCATTGGCTATTTATGAGGAGCAGGGACGCGATGACCTGGCGGCTGTAGAGAAATCTGAGCTGGAAGTGATTGAAGAATTTTTGCCAAAGCAAATGAGCGAAGATGAGGTGCGTAAGGAGGTCAAGAAAGTGATAGAAAGTGTAGGAGCGAGTGGGCCTCAGGACATGGGAAAAGTGATGGGTGCTTCGACTAAAGCTTTGGCAGGAAAAGCCGATGGTAAATTGATTTCTGCCATAGCTCGTGAATTACTGAACTAGCATTGGCCCTCTTCGATATACTGGTTTGTATTGTTGTAATTCTGGCAGCTATCAAAGGCTTTCAGACGGGGTTTGTCGTCGAGATATTTTCATTTCTGGCTTTTTTTATTGGACTCTTCCTTGCCCTCAAATTAACATTTCCTGTTTCTGAGAAATATTTCGGAAGCTCTGATGCTTTTTGGTTGATTGCCACCGTCATCTTTTTGGTTCTGCTGTTCGTGGTTATAGGCATAGCGAAGTTTTTCGCCACGTCCATCAAGAAGGTGATTGATTTTACCCCAGCGGGTATCTTAGACAATCTGCTAGGTGCAGGATTCTCTATTATCAAATGGATTTTTCTTTTCAGCACGTTGCTTTGGGTGATGAATTCGGTGGATCTGGCGTTCCCAAAGCGCTGGGTGGACGATTCGCGTCTTCATGAATTAATGACAAGGTTTTCGCCGGTGATCGTAGATTTTGTCAGTCATTATATTCCGTGGTTCCAGGATATTTTAGACACTTTGAATGATATCGAGGTTCGATTTTGACCTGATCGAACTATTTGATCAATTAATGTATTTTTGATTGAGACAGCATTCATTAAAAAAATGCCATGACAGCTAAAGACCTCATTAATTATATGATTCCACCCCTCAAGCCAGAGGACGATTTGACCAAGGCAAGAGAATGGATGGATGAGTTCAAGACAGCAGAACTACCGGTTTCAGAGGAGGGACGCTTTCTTGGTCTGGTGGATGAGGACATGATCTATGATCAGGTCAATGCTCAGGAGGTTTCTGATTTGATGTTGAAAGGTCAGGAATGTTTCGTGCATCACAACAAACATTATTATGAAGTGCTCTCCAAGGCTTATAATCAGGGCTTTCGATTGGTGGCCGTTCTGGATGATAAGGATGGTTATCTAGGTGTGGTTTCGATTCAAGACGTGGTTCAGGCATTTGCACAGGCCTCATCGATTAATTCACCGGGGGCGATTTTGGTCGTTCGGGTAGAAGAAAATGAATATTCGCTTTCCAACATTGCAAGGATGATAGAAATGAATGACGTAAAAATTCTTAGTACACATCTGGCTCCAATTCCTGAATCACCCGGAAGTAGTCGAATGACGATTAAGCTTGATTCAGAAGAAATTTCTCAAGTAAAAACAGTGCTGGAGAATAATAAAATAGCAGTTGAGGCCACTTTTAATACCACAGCACTCTCCTATGACGAAAAAGAGCGATTGGACTTGTTGATGAAGTATCTTAAACCTTGAATCGAAATGAAAAAAATAGCGATTCATGGGCGGGTCATAAAATCCAATTGCCGATCACAAATTCAAAATCTTATTCAAAACCTGAAGGGGAGAGGGACTTCTGTCATAGTATCAAATTCATTTCGAAAACTAAATAACGATCATTTTGATTTGACGGGTTTGGAGAGCTATCCTGATAATCTGAACAAAAGGGATGCAGATATAGTGATCAGTATTGGAGGAGATGGCACTTTGCTGGAGACGGTCACCCACATTGGCCCTGAAGCTATCCCGATTCTTGGGGTCAATACTGGACGTTTGGGTTTTTTAGCCACCACGGCAAATGAGGATATCGCTAACGCATTAGAGAAACTGTTCGCCGGCAATTATACGATCGAATCACGCTCGCTCATTTCCTTAGAATCACCTTCTGGTCTCTTTGAAGGTCGGAATTTTGCATTGAATGAGTTCGCGATTCTAAGAAAGGACACCTCGTCAATGATTACCCTGAAATGCTACTTGGATGGAGATTACTTGAACACCTATTGGGCCGATGGCCTGATGGTGAGTACACCCACTGGCTCAACTGGTTATTCGCTTAGCTGTGGAGGTCCGATTTTGATGCCAAGTGCTCGGAATTTTGTGCTTACACCCGTTAGCCCGCACAACCTGAATATCCGCCCGCTGGTTATCCCTGATGACGGTGAATTGCGATTTGAACTAGACTCACGCGAAACAAATTTGTTAATTTCTCTGGATTCTCGTTCTGCCACCATATCTCATAACACTGAAATTAGAGTCAAAAAGGCGGAATTTACAGCCAGCTTGATTAGTTTAGGCGGTTCTTCATTTATTGAAACCCTGCGGAATAAGCTTGGCTGGGGCTTTGATAGGAGGAATTAATATTTATATTTAATATTAGGACGGTACCATCAAATACCTACTTTTGTGTTATAAACTCACACGTTATGCGACTTAGGAGTGTATTTTGTATTTTGTTGGCATGCTTTTGCCTGGTAGTGGCAGAGGATGCTAATGCTCAAAGGAAAAACAAATACCAGAAAAGAAAATCAAAGAACCGAGCTATTTCCAAATATAGAGGTGGTCGAATTTCGGCTAGTAGATTCAGACCATATTCGTTTGTTGGAGCATCTGTCAATGCCTTGAATTACTTTGGTGATCTGGCGCCTGTGAATCAAGCGGCAAGTACTGATATTAGTTTTACTCGCCCGGGTTTTGGACTTTTTTGGGGTAGAAAATTTCATCATTCAATGTCCTTCGTGGCTGCTTTTAATTATGGTCGTCTTAAAGGAGATGATTTAACGGCGGATCCCACAACGAAAGCTGATCGCCCCAGATATCTCCGAAATGCCAGTTTTAGAAATGACATTAAGGAATTATCAGCAGCGCTAAGGATTCATTTTTTACCTAATTACGGAGGACCACAGAGCCGCATGATGATCAATGGATACTTCTTCGCGGGAGTAGCCGTTTTCCATCATGAACCAAAAGGAAAGGTTCCTGATTTTGACTACCAAACTGATGCCGAGGGAGATGGTGTGTATGCCAACTCCGCTACTTGGAACCCGGCACCTTCTGCAGGTGAATGGGTAAAGCTCAGAGAACTGGGGACTGAGGGCCAAAATCTCGGACTAGGAGAAAAATACAGTCCTTTTCAATTGGCAATCCCGTTTGGTTTAGGTGGCGAAGTGTTTTTAAATCAACAATTGAATGTCGGAATAGAATTGGGTGTTAGATATTTATTCTTCGATCATCTGGATGACGTAAGCGGTGGATATGTTGATCTCAATGCATTTACTGATCCTTTGGCTAGGATCATGTCAGATAGGAGTTTGGAGCCTAATGGTGTTTGGAATGGAGATAACAGAACTTCTGCATTTGACAACACCCAGCCTGTTTGGGTGAATCCAACATTCGATTCGGAAATAGGATACTTTAGGTCCGCAGACTTGGGTTCGGGGAGAACCGGGTTCCAAAATGGAGAAGACTTTATTCGGACTAAGAGAGGAAATCAGAATGATCGCGACATATACTTAATGACAAGGATTACCGTTTCTTATATGCTGGGGAACGGCGGAAGAGCCAAGTTTAGATAATCATTTTGAAACTTATTGGGTTAGTCTTTTTATTAACTACACACTTAGTCAGTGCTCAGTTTATTGAGTTTGGCGGAGGTGTTGGAGTCACTCAGTATTCAGGTGATCTCAGTTCAGGCTACCGATTTTCAACAGCTGGTCCTGCCATTTCAGGGCACTTTAGATTAAATTTCTCACAGGCAGTCAGTAACAGGTTTACCCTCATTTTTGGAAAGATTCAAGCGGATGATGGTAATCCCGTGGACGTACTTGGAGAAAATAGAGCACATAGCTTTAATAGTAGTCTTGTAGAACTATCATCAGTTTTCGAATACCATTTTCTAGATTATCGAAATCACGAATTGCCTCAAAAATGGTCTCCCTATGTTTTTGCTGGGTTTGGTTTTATGAGGCTTAATAACCCGTCTACCGATGAGGATTTTGCTCGAAATCAACCTGTAATTCCTCTAGGAATAGGTTTTAAACACAAAATTGGAAAGCAGTTTGTTATTGAGTTTGAAGCGGGAGCAAGAAAAACCTTTTTTGATCTATTGGACGGGATTTCCGACGAAGACACCTCCCTCAAAAATTATCAATACGGAAATCCTAATGACGATGATTGGTACTATTTCACTGGCATCCGTTTGTCCTTTGTTTTATATCAGATTCCCTGCCCGTTTCCGTATGTTCCTAATCGATCCTTACTGAATCGTTAAATCTCGTTAAGTTCTCTTTTGTATTAAAAAAAAGGCGATTTTTGTAGCCTTTTTGGTCAAAGAACGAGTGGGGGAAATTCCAAATCATATTGCAGTTATAATGGATGGTAATGGCCGATGGGCCAAGAAAAAGGGTGCAGCTCGGATTTTTGGACATCAGAATGCCATTAAAGCCGTGCGCGCGACCGTTGAGGGATGTGCGGAGATGGGGATTTCTTATTTGACACTGTTTGCCTTCTCAACAGAAAACTGGGATCGGCCGAGACCGGAAGTGGAGGCTCTAATGAAGTTATTGGTGAACACCATCAATGATGAGCTACCCACGTTACAGAAAAATAATATTCGTTTGACGAGTATCGGTGATATAAGTCAATTACCAGAAAGTGTTGCCGAAAAGCTGGCTTCAGCTAAAGAGAAGACCGAAGAAAATTCAGGTTTGAATTTGATTTTGGCTTTGAATTATAGCGGGAGATGGGATATCTCTAATGCAGTCAAAGAAATTGCTAGGAGAATTGAGGAAAAAGAAATGTCAAGTTCCGATATTCGCGTCGGCTTAATTTCAGATTTCCTTTCTACGAGCGGAATTCCTGATCCTGAGTTAGTTATAAGAACAAGTGGTGAACAACGAATCAGTAATTTTTTCCTTTGGCAATCGGCCTATTCAGAACTCCATTTTTCAGAGGTGTTTTGGCCTGACTTCAGAAAAGCAAATTTGCAAGACGCAATAAAGGATTACACAAACAGAGAGAGAAGATTTGGAAAGACAAGTGAACAGCTCGTGGAGAATGAATAAAGCATTATTTGCCCTTTTGTGTATGCTATTGGCGTTTTCATCGTCAGGGCAGATAGTTTTCGGACAGCAAGGTGGTTCGGGGAGTGATCAGACGGTTAATTATGCTAGCCCAAAAGAATACGAAATATCATCGATTGAGGTTAAGGGCGTAGAATTTCTGGACAACAATGCATTAATCTCTATGTCCGGTTTGAGGGTGGGTGATCGTATTAAGATTCCTGGGGATGAGATCACTACGGCCATCAAAAAGCTCTGGAAGCAGGGAATTATTGGAAACATATCCATCTATGCGGCAAAAATTGAAGGTGATAAGATTGATCTAGTAATAGAACTGACCGAGAGGCCAAGATTATCGAGATTTGATTTTCAAGGAGTTGGCAAAGGACTCGCAGATGAATTGGAGGATAAGATTGATATAATTAGGGGTCGAGTATTGACTGATGCTGCTATGAAGAATACTGAGTTGGCAGTGAGAAGACACCTGAACAGCAAGGGGTTCTTAAATGCTGACATTCAGCTGATTCAGCAAAAAGACTCTGTTCTTAGGAACAGCGTTTCTGTAATTGTGAAAATTGACAAGAAGGCGAAGGTTAAGATTCGAAATATCGAATTTGAGGGGAATGAAGAATTTTCAGATGCAAAGCTGAGGAAGAAATTAAAAAGTACAGGTGAACGTCCAAGAATAGGCTTGCCAACGGCATTATTGGGACAGACCATTCATTTTTTGACACACCCACGGCAGTTTTTCCAATTTTTAACAACCAAAGACACTTTAGCTAGTGAGTATGCACTTAGTGACTATTGGAGTGAACATATGAAGCTCAGCATTTTCAAGTCCAGCAAGTTCGTCAAGTCAGATTATGAAGATGACAAGCAATTCTTGATTGATTTTTATAAATCCAAAGGATATCGAGATGCTGCCATTGAGAGCGACACAACTTTCACATTTGACGCTAGTAATATGAATATTGTGATGAAAGTCAATCCAGGCCAAAAGTATTACTTCAGAAATATTTCTTGGGAAGGCAACTTTCTTTATCCCGATGAAACCTTGGATGGAATTCTTGGTATTGATAGAGGCGATGTTTATGACTTGGAGTTAATCAATAAGAAACTCACATTTAATCCTGCCGGCGGAGTTGATATCAGCTCACTATATATGGATGATGGTTACTTGTTCTTCAATGTGAACCCGGTGGAAACGAAGATTGTCGGTGACTCGATTGATATGGAAATGCGAATCTACGAAGGAGCGCAAGCAACAATAGATAAGGTTTACATTACTGGGAATGATAAGACCAATGATCATGTGATCATGAGAGAGCTAAGAACTTTACCTGGAGACAAGTTTAGCCGTGCACTTTTATTCAGAACTCAAAATGAGCTTCGTCAACTCGGCTATTTCGACCCAGAACAGATCAATCCAATTCCAATCCCTAACCCGGCAGATGAAACGGTAGACATAGAGTGGTCATTGGTAGAACAAGCAAACGACCAGATACAGCTTTCTGGAGGCTGGGGAGGAACATTTGGATTCGTGGGAACTGTAGGACTTACTTTTAACAACTTCTCTTTGAGAAATATCCCGAACACCAAGAAATGGCGAGGGTTGCCAGTAGGTGATGGTCAGAAGCTGTCTTTACAGATGCAAGCGAATGGTCGAAGATTCCAAAGCTATTCGATGAGCTTTACAGAGCCATGGCTTGGCGGTAAAAGACCCAATTCCTTCTCAGTTAGTTTGAGTAGTTCAGTACAGCGCATCATTGATTTCAGGACCGATTTAGTCCAAGGTTCTCTTAAAGTAACCGGCTTGTCTTTCACTCTTGGTAGAAGACTTAGATGGCCTGATGATTATTTCTTGCTAAGTAACTCGATTTCATATCTTAGATACGACCTATTTCAGTTTGGCCAGTCACTGGGTTTTGAAACAGGAGATGCCAATAGCTGGACTTTCAATACCACTTTTGCCCGTAACTCAGCAGACAGTCCGATGTATCCGAGATCAGGGTCAAATATCAGTCTTGCCATTGCGCTTACACCACCATATTCATTGTTCAATAACATCGATTATGCTACCGCAGACAATGCTACAAGATACAAATGGTTAGAGTATCACAAATGGAATTTTGATTCCTGGTATTACATGAGGTTGACAGGTGACTTAGTCCTTGCCTCTAGAGCACATTTTGGACTACTTGGATCTTATAATAAGAAAACAGGCGTGGGACCATTTGAGAGATTCCAGCTGGGAGGAGACGGACTTACGGGTCAGAGCTTCCTATTGGGAACTGATGTAATTGGGCTAAGAGGATACGAAAATAATTCCTTGGCTCCTCAGGATGTAGGAAGAGATGGCATTCAAAATACAGCAGATGATATTCGAGGAGGAACGGTGTTCAATAAGTTCGTGATGGAACTTAGGTACCCTGTTTCACTAGCTCCAACGGCAACTATTTATACTCTGGCATTTTTCGAGAGTGGTAACAACTGGAACGATTTCAGAGATTTTAATCCGTACAATCAAAAGAAATCAGCGGGTATTGGCGTTAGAATATTTATGCCGGCGTTTGGTCTTATGGGATTGGATTGGGCATATGGTTTTGATACTTCTCCAATTACTGGCGAGATTAGCGGACCTCAGTTTCACTTTTCTATCGGGCAGCAAATCAGATAATTATGAAAAGGCTTTTCATTATTTCACTTCTTTTAACAATCGGGTTTAGCGGGTTTGGCCAGAAATTTGGGTATGTCGATATGAATTACATTCTCGGAAGAATGGGTGAGTATAAGGAGGCGCAGAGTGAAATCGAAAAGTTGGCGAAAGGATGGGAAGATGAAATTCAGAAAATGTACCAGGAGGCAGAGGCGATGCAGGCTGATTTAAAAGCGGAAGAAGTTTTGCTTACCAAAGAAATGTATCAAGAACGCCAAGGTGAAATTGACACTAAGTGGAAGGAAATTAAGGATTACCAAAAGAAGGTGTTTGGATTTGAGGGGCTGTATTTTTTGAAAAAGAAGGAGCTTATCAAGCCCGTTCAAGATCGGGTTTTCGAGGCTGTGGAGATAGTTGCTAAAAATAACAGACTGCAGATTGTATTCGATAAGTCAGGAGAACTGGTAATGATCTACACTGACCCGGTACACGACTACACCGATTTTGTATTAGAAGAATTAAAACTTGAGGAAAATAATAACAACTAATTATGAGAACTAGAATTTTACTTTTTGGGTTTACGGCTTTCTTTTTCATGGGAGGGTTAATGGCACAAGGACTTAAAATAGGATATGCAGATGCGAATTATATTTTGTCTCTAATGCCAGCATCTAAGCAGGTGCAATCAGAATTGGAATCACATGAAAAAATGATCCAAACCAGGTTAGAAGCTAAATACAAGGATTATCAGACTAAACTCGCTGATTATCAGGAAAAGGCTGCCGGTCTGGATGATTTGGAAAGAGCTGACCGTGAAACTGAGCTGCAAGCACTGGGCGAGTCAATTCAGAAATTTGAGGGAGAGGCGCAAAACTCCATTGTCAAGAAACAAAATGAGTTGCTTGCCCCGCTTTTTGCTCAGATAGGAGAAGCGATCAAATCCGTAGCGGAAGAGAATAACTTTGACTTTATTTTTAGCGCAGGAACTCAGGGTGTAGATATACTTCTCTATGCTAAGGAAGACAAGAACGCAACGAATTTGGTGCTTAAGAAACTAGGAATCGATCCTCCAACTGGAAATTGATTTAAGAGAAAACAAAAAAAAGCCATCAAGTAATTGATGGCTTTTTTTTATGCTATGATGATACCTAGAATAAGCCCGCCAAGAATAATGAGAGGTGTGGGGATCTTGGTAAAGTAGAGCGTTAATGCCGTGCCAATCATTAAAAAGAAATTGATCAAAGTCCCCTCCATAGGTTCAAAAATGAGGAATGTTGCTGCTATCACCATACCGGAACTGACAGCATGAACACCTTCCATTGAAGCTTTTACCATTCGGTATTTTTTGAGCTGATCCCAGAAACGGATAACAAAGAAAATGAGGAAAGTGCCTGGTAGAAATATTCCTGCAGCGGACGCAAAAGCTCCGAACAATTGGCCTCCTATGCCAACATCTCTCATACTTAATGCGCCTACATAAGAACTAAAAGAGAAAACCGGTCCGGGGATGGCTTGTACGAATCCATAGCCAGAAATAAATTCCTCTGAACTTAGATAATCTTTGAACTCCACAAACTCAGTATAAAGGAGCGGAACAAGCACCTGTCCTCCCCCGAATATCAAACTTCCATTCCTGTAAAAATTCTCAAAAAGAAGGATTGGCCGAATCTGAAAAATACCCCCAGCAAGTGCTGCAAAAACCAGTACTCCAGCCCATAAGAAGAAATTGTTCCACTTGATTTTTAGACCTGGTTCTTTCTCCTCCTTCTCGTGTTTCTTATAGTTTACAGCAGTAGTGAGTCCGCCAAGTAATAAAAAAATCGGGAGCAAAAATGGATACGGAAGGTAGAAAGAACCTATGGCGGCCAGGATCATCAGGCCAAAACCAATCTTCGAATTCACCACTTTGCTGGCTATGCGATAGGCAGAATACGCAACGATCCCCACAGCCATAGGCTGAATAAATCGAAGGAAATCCAATGAAATGCTAAGCTCATTAAAACTTATGACCATCAAAGCCGCAACGGTCATAATCGTAACCGCTGGAAGCATCCATATGAGCAGTGTCAGGTACGCAAGATTTGCTCCCCCGATTCTATAACCGATCGACGTTATCGTTTGAGTGGAAGTAGGACCGGGGAGTACTTGACATAGCGCATACAATTCGAGTAAATCCTCTTCAGACAGATAGCCTCTTTTCTTAACCAACATATCAAGGTACATGGCCAAATGCCCCTGCGGACCACCAAATGCCGTAACAGAAAGGATGGCAACATCCTTCAAAAAGATGAAATATCTGACCCTTTTAATGGTCATTTAGCTAGCCCTATTTCCTTTAATCTTTGATGAAGAAACTCTCCTGCCGTGATGTCTTCAAATTGCTTTGGCTGCTCATCACTGATGCAGTCTTCCAAGCATGTTAAATTCATATCTGAAATCGGATGCATAAAAAATGGAATAGAAAAACGCGAGGTGCCCATTTTCTCTTTGGGAGGATTCACAACTCGATGGATAGTCGACTTGAGTTTTTTGTTTGTATGACGCTCCAGCATGTCTCCAACGTTAACAATGATTTGGTCAGGCAATGCCGTGATAGGAATCCATTCACCGTCTCTTCTCAACACTTGAAGCCCATCGGCGCTGGCGCCCATCAAGAGTGTGATCAAATTGATATCTCCGTGTTCAGCGGCTCTTACCGCATCATCGGGAATTTCATCCGGGTTTTCAATAGGGAAATAATGTATGGGTCTTAAAATACTGTTGCCGGTAATGACCTTTTCATCAAAATACTTTTCATCCAAACCAAGATGCAGAGCAATCGCCCTGAGCATCTGAACCCCTGCATTTTGTAAAGTATCGAAAGCCTCCGAGGCATACTTCTCTAATTCGGGTACCTCAGCAGGCCAGATGTTTGGCGGGTAGTCAGGTTGCATTCTATGAGGAGGTTGACCCACGTGAAAAAATTCCTTAAGGTCACCTGTATTTCTTCCCTTGGCCTTTTCCTTCCCTTTGCTGATATATCCACGCTGACCCATGATTTCGGGATCTTCGTACTCCTGTTTGATATCATCCGGCAGCTGAAAAAATTTCTGAACAGAGTCGTATAGCTTTTGAGTCAGATCATCTGACAGTCCGTGGTTCTTGATCGCAACGAAACCAATATTTTCATAGGCTTCTCCAAGTTTTTGAACAAAGGCTCTTCTCGTATTTTCATCTCCTTTTGCAAAATCGTTCAGATCTAGCGATGGTATTTCGTCGTATAAAATGTCGGCCATTAGTGAAATCGGTTAATTGAAGCACCAAGTTAATTTTTTGGGCAATTACCTAAAAATTTGAGCAAGGACTTTTAATGATTGGACTTGGCCAAATCCGTCAATGTGGTGTTGAAAGTATTGAATAATTACTTCCAGGGCATTTTTTCTTATCTCTCGGTTGGTCTCTACTTCGGAATTAAAATCCGTAATTATCAGAGAATGAAGATATTTTTCGACTTCATGATGATCAGAAATCTTATTCATGTTGGCGTAAATGGATAGTCCTGATTCAATAGTGATGCCTAGATGCGAAGTTAGTTTTAGGAGAAACTGAATATGAAAATTTGGATGATAGGGCTGTAACTTAAATTTGATCAAGTGCTCTTTAATAAAAGCATACAGTTTAGGATTCTCTTCTTGTTCTCCTCGGAGCACCTTATCCAAAACTTCGGCCAGGAAAAGAAGAATGGCTTGTTTCTTTATATCCGGTGCAAGATTTGAATTCAATGGCTTGAATTCTGAAATTCTCTGAAGATCACGATTGGGTTTAAAATAAATGACTAGATCTAAAATGGAGAACGGTTGAAAGTATGCAATGGACTGTTTCGATCGTGAGCTTCTGACGCTATTCACGATGAAGCTCATGTAGCCATGTTGCAGCGTGTAGAGTCGTGCGATAATAGAGGTTTCACCATAGGGTATATGTCCCAAGACGATCCCCTCGGTCTTGCTAATCATCGGATAACAGCTATTTTCCCGACGGCCGTTTCCGTTCCATCGCTATTGGAGCTAAAGACCAAATAGATGCCAGTATCCACACGATCTCCTGAATGATTTGAAATATCCCATTCTGCAGTTCCTCCGTTTGCCATAAGTGATCGAACCAATCGGCCTTTGGAATCAGTGATTTTGATTTCCGCATTTCTGACCAACCCTGCGATTCCAACTTTTCCAGAAAATGATGGCAGTACCGGGTTAGGGAAAATCTTAACGCTACTGGCATGTTGCTCAAGCCCAACCGAAGAATCTGATCGAAACGAAATCAACCCCTTATCAGTGAGAATAAAAACCTCGCCAGTAAGCTGGTCATAGGCAAATTGCAATACCACATTAGACAGTAAAGGGCTGTTGTCTGTGTTGAATTCATGAATGATTTCACTCAGGTCTCGAGACAGCACCCACACACCTCGGTTTGTCGCGAACCATATTCGATCTCCTCCATCAGTCAAAATGTCGTTTATTTCTTCATCCTGAAAAAGAAACCCATTATCGAATATGGGAGTAGTTACTCCAAACTCATTGAACGGAAATGAGGCCCCTGAATAGCTTGCTGGTCCTCTAGCTGTGGAAATCCACGCCTCATCCTCAAAATCAATGGAAATGCCCGTGACATCTGAAGAGGGCAAGCCGTCACTGGTTCGAATCACTCTTGACTCCATGCTTTCATAATCGAAAACGGCAATCCCGCCACCATCTGATGTACCTCTCTCCAACCAAATCACACCCTCTCGAGAGATGTCAATGTCCACTGGATGCTGACTATTTATCTCGCTGGAGGTGAAAGGAGTAAGTTGTCCATCAACCCATTTATACAAGGCTTGACTCGTGCCATATGACGATATGAAAAGTGAATTATCAGATGACTGGATTGCCGAAAGCTGGACGCCACCGAACGAGCCAGAAATAAAGTCAGAATTTTCCTGATTCAGAATCTGGTCAGCTTCTACATCATAAAGCCCAAAACCCATCGAAGTGAAATACAGCTGGTTGACAATTGCCGATACATCTGAGATGTTAGAGAAATTAGGTATTTCTGCGGTTTGCCAAAGTGCGTTTTCAAAATAGGAATACCCCAGTCCGTCAACTGACCCATTGTATGCTTCGGGGTTAGGGCCGAAGAGTGAATAGGTCTTGCCATTCACCCATTTTATTCTGCTTGGGTAATCGGTAATCGGACCGGTTGGGATTATTTGCTCAGTGGAGGAGTCCACTACCAACAATCCATTTTCATGATCTGCAATCCAGAATTCATCATTGAACTTAACAAGGTCATGACCTGAAACGAGAAGTTCAGGAGAGAGTATAGCAAATGGATTTGGGAAAACAGTGTAAATGGAAGTTGACGAAACGGCGAAGAGCTCGTCAGAATTGGCAAATGCGTTGATTGGTTCAGGAAATGACGTTCCCGTGTTTTGCCAAGTACCAGACTCCAGTTCCCAAAGTTCGGTTTGATTTCTAAGACAATAAATCTGATCCTCAGATTCAGTTAATATCTCAAAATTCGAATCTGTTTCAGGGTAAAAATACCATTCATTGAAATCCAGTAAGTTGTCTTCAAAACTGCCTGATTGAATTCCCTGGTCTGTAACAATGTAAAGAGATTCACTTGTGGCAAGGAGATCCTGAACCTGAATTTCCGTTGCACCAGGACCTATGTTCCTAAAATTCTCCTTGACGACCTTGTTCACCAGATCTAATACGACCACACCAAAATCTGTTGCCAGAAAGGCGAAATTTCCAAAAGATGTAATGTCATGAATGTCTTTTTCTGCCACAATAGATGCATCTCTGAGGGTCTTAATCGTAGTGACTTCCCCATTGGAATTTACCAAGTCTATAATGCCGTCTGAGTAACCAATTACGATTAGTTGCTGTTCTTCGGAGAAATGAAGGGCAGAAATGCCGGCGCTTCCTAAACCTTCCTCTCTGGTAAATTTCGAAACAGAGTTGTCGGTCAGATCGACTGAAAAGAAACCAAACTCTGTTGCACAGAACAGCGTGTTATTTGCACGTACCAGATGTTTTGCCTGATTATAGCTCTGATGCGAACGCCATTCACCAATCCCTATATTTTGAGAATGGATCAGTAACGAGCCAAGCAGAAGTAAAAGACTAAGCAGTTTTTTCATTGAAGCATCTTCTACACAAGGCCTCATAAATGTCTTTTTCGCCGAGCACTACAGTTTTCTTAGAATTCGAACGGCGGTGCGAAAAGGAGGCCACATCTCCGCACTCCATACAAACGGCGTGAACCTTAGTTACGTATTCAGCTACGGACATCAATTGATCCATTGGGGGGAACGGATCGCCGCGGAAGTCCATGTCGAGCCCGGCAATGATCACTCGCTTGCCTGCGTTAGCCACCTGCTTTGCCACGTCCACTATATCCTCATCAAAGAACTGCGCCTCGTCAATCCCAACAACATCGCAATGGTCAAATTGGAGCAGGATGTCTCTAGCGAAATGAATGGGAGTGGATTTGATTTCCGAGTTATTATGAGAAACCACTTTGGTTTTGGAGTATCGCTTATCAATGATAGGCTTGAAAATTTCCACAACCTGCTGAGCAATTAGCGCCCGGTTAAGTCTTCGGATGAGTTCTTCCGTTTTACCAGAGAACATTGATCCTGAGATCACCTCAATCCACCCATGAGGAAGTTTCCCTTGCCCAATTGTACGCTCTACAAACATTTATAAAATGATTTCTGACCCGCAATTTATTCTAAAATCCAACGACGTAACCGATGGAATATTGACAACCCGTGATCTGAATAAATGAATCGATCGTAAATCAAAATGTGATCAACTTTTTCTCTTTTATCTTCGCATTAGATAGTTTTACTAGGAAGGATTATCCACGAAAACCACGATTCTCAATCATTGCTATTCATGCAAAATAATTTAAACGAGGATTTTATTGAGGAGTACAGCGAGTTATTCGCCAAAAAGGTCTCGGATGATTTTTTCTCCTCGAAATCACACATTTCCGGACAGGAGATCGTGACCGTAACTCCGTCAAAGCAGGTTAATTTTTTTGTAATTAAACTGTTATTCGGAAACTGGCAAGAGGAATCCCAAAGGCTTAAAAGTCCGTTTTTTGATTATTCAGCTACGGATGTAAAAGAGGCCATGGTTCAGTTCATGAATGTGCTATCACGACACATCAAAATTGAGCGCCAAGAGTTTGAGATTCTGTTGCAGGATGCCGTTCGAGACACGCTATTTTTCATCTTGGCACCAAATGTCTTCATGGAGATTGAGATGGATCGCAAAGGGACGGAAACGTTTACCGAAAAATCTGCCAAGAATCTCATCAAGTATTTGAAGATCGAAAAAGAAAAATTTGCCGAGAGCATCTTAAAATGCGTTGGGACTGATCGAGATGAAATCGAGCTTGATGAATCTATTATCACCGATGAGGTTCTGGAAAGAGAAATAGCTTTTCTGAATGAGGTCGTGCCCATAACTCGTCAAAAATTAGAAGATGAAGATGATCTTCAGGAGGATTCAGAAACAAGTCTCGAAGTTTCCGAACCATCTAGACAAGAGACTCCTTCTGCAGCTGACATTGACACGGCCAATGAGGAACCGTCCGGTGACGAACCTGAAGAAACCGAAAGTCAGGAGTCAGAAGCACATGAAGATGAACCCGTAGCTGCTGAGCCGGTACATGAAGATGAGCCGCCAACTTCCAAGGAGATTATCACGAATCTAGATCCTGAGGAGGAGGATGAAGACGATGAAGATGCCATCTTAAATTCGAAATTCGAAGATCCGCTGGTTGGTTCTATCGCCGAGGCTCATGAGAAATCACCGGATAGCATGATGAGTTCTATTTCTCTTAATCATCGCTACATGTTCATCAATGAGCTTTTTGATGGAGAGGCTGACCTTTTCGCCGAAGCGCTCGGCAAAGTCGAGGAAAGTAATTCTTTCGACGATTCTGTTGAGGTTTTGGTACAGAACTATGCAAAGGATTTCCACTGGGACATGAATTCCGATGAGGTCAAGGAGCTCCTCAAAATCATCTTTAGAAGATTCAGATAATCATCTCTGAAGCACCTGCATCCTGTGCGCATCCAGCTTTAAGAAGGTAAATAGCATTAAAGAAAAAGCCCACAGGGAGGACCCCCCATAACTAAAGAAAGGGAGTGGAATTCCGATAACAGGGAATAATCCAATGGTCATGGCTATGTTGATCATGAAGTGAAAGAAAAGTACCGAGACCACTCCGTAACCGAAAATTCTGGCAAAGTTCGACTTTTGCCTTTCTGCAATGTTTATCAATCGGATCAGCAAGAGACAAAATACCGCAACCACCAGGAACGTCCCAATCCAACCGTGCTCCTCACCCACTGTGCAAAAGATGAAGTCGGTTGTTTGCTCCGGCACAAAGTCAAACTTGGTCTGGGTGCCATTTAAGAAGCCTTTCCCATCCAGCCCCCCTGATCCAATTGCAATTTTGGATTGAGTTACGTTCCATCCAACTCCCAAGGGGTCTGCATTGGGGTTGAGTAGAGACATAATCCTTTTTTGCTGATGTGGCTGAAAAACCTCCGTCATGGCAAAGTCCACACTGACCACTAGGCCGATTGCCAAAACCGCCCCGACAAACGACCACCCAATGTTCTTTGCGGTTTTCTCAGCCAGTCCAATTATGAGTAACGTGATAGCACTGATAGCAATAATCAAAACCACTTTGGAAACCAGAAGTGTCAGAATAAACAAGGCAATTACTGCCACCAAAAGGATCAAAATAATGGGCGTCATGCCTTCACGAAAAAGCACCAAGATAAGGCTGGTGTAAACCAATGCAGTACCTGCATCACGCTGAAGGATCGTCAGCGCCATAGGGATCAGGAAAATCACACCCGAAAAAATGAGCTCCTTATTTCTGAGCACCTTGTGTTTTAACCCAGAGAGATATTTTGCAAGGGCTAGAAGTGTGGCATACTTGGCAAACTCAGAAGGCTGAAGCCGAAATGCTCCAATCTCAAACCAGGAACGTGCTCCTGACACTTCTTTACCAAAGAACAGAACGGCAATCAGAAGGATCATTATCCCGAGGTAAATGAAATAGGCAAACGAATCAAAGAATTTGAAATCCAGAACGTAGACAAAAACGCCAAGAAGCAATGAAGTGCCAATCCAAAGCAATTGCTTACCAGAACTATTAGATAGGCTGAATATACTGGTGACATTATCAGGGTCGAATTCCGCAGCATAGATATTAATCCAGCCCAGTAATGCCAAAAGCAAGAATAAACCAATGGCGACCAAATCTGAACTTTGATTTTCTCTACTTTGGGTCATGGAACTCACCTTTTAGCACGTAATTCTCCATGTATTTCCGCTTGACCTCACCTGTCAGATATTTTTCAATAACCAATCCAGCTGTGGCTGCTGCAGCACGTCCACCCCATCCGGCATTTTCTACATAAACAGCTATGGCAATTTTCGGATCATCAATCGGAGCAAACCCCATGAAACCAGAGTGATCATAGCCTGGGTTTTCCACCGTGCTTGTCTTTCCACAGATATTTAAATCCCTTACATAGGCTCTTCTTCCAGACCCGGAAGTCACCACTAATTTCATCCCATCCAGCACCGGTTGATAGTGAATGGAGTCTATGCCTACCTCATGACGCTCAAACCCCAGAGAAGTATCATCCCCGATTTTTCTCATCAGGTGAGGCGTGTAATAATATCCTCGGTTTGCCAGCAGGGCACCAAGATTGGCCATCTGAAGGGGCGTTACCAAAAGCTCACCTTGCCCGATACTCATGGAATAAATATTGGAGAATTTCCATCTTTCGGTTCCGTAAACCCTGTCATAGTAATCGACATCCGGCACAAAACCCGCCTGCTCATTTGGAATGTCAACTCCAAGTTGATTCCCAAGTCCAAAATTGGTCACATAGTCGCGCCATTTCGAAAGGCCTATCCGACTATCCATGTACATGTTGGGATGTTCGTTCTGAAGCATTGTTCTCCGATAGGCAATGAAAAAATAGTTGTTTGAAGAATAGCGAATGGCCTTTCGCACATCGTAATATCCGGGAGGAGCTAAATCACCAATCAAATCCCCACGGCAGTAAATTTCCTGTTCAGGGCGAATAACACCTTCTTGCAATGCAACGAGTGATTGAATGGTTTTGAACATGGAGCCAGGAGGGTACATCGCTTGGAGGGCACGATTAAACAGAGGTTTTAGTGTATCCTGTGTCAGTTCACCGTAATTTTTGCCTAGCTTCTTTCCACTCAGAAGGGATGGATCGTAATCTGGGGCTGAAACGAAAGCCAAGATCTCGCCCGTCTTCGGCTCGATAGCTACCACACTTCCGATCTTTCCTTTCATGAGCTCCTCGGCATATTTCTGAAGCTCAAGATCCAGTGTCAGTTGGACATTTTCTCCCGGAACGGGCAGTGTGTCAAACTCTCCATCCTGAAATTTCCCTTTAGCGACCCGCTGCACATCCACCAGCTGGTAGGAAACGCCCCGCTCACCTCTAAGTGCAGATTCATACTCTTTTTCAACCCCTGATATCCCGATATAATCACCAGATCGGTAGTAATCAGTGGAGTCATTATTGAGCTGTCTGGAACTGATCTCCCCTACATAACCAAGGACATGTGACATGCCAGGAAAAGCATAATCACGGACTGTTCTTGGCTGAAAATAAAACCCGGTAAAGTCCACGAACTCGCTTTGAATCCGTGCCATTTGTTCATTTGGAATCTGATTGACAAGAATAGAGGGCAATTGTCTGGAGTAGCGTTTAGCCTTATCCATCTTCTCCGTGAATTCCTCCAGTTCAATTTCGAGTAGCTGAATGAATCTTAAGGTATCGGGAATTTCCACTTCATTGGGTACGACCATCAGGTCATAGACAGGAGTGTTGAAGACTAGCAGGCTGTCATTTCGATCCGTGATCAAACCACGATAAGGATACTGGATGATTTTCTGAACCACATTGTCCTCAGCGGCTCTCTTATAGTCGGGATCGAGCACCTGAATTGAAAATAGACGGATGGTCAGAATCAACCCTCCCACCACAATCAACGCCTTCAATATGACAGCTCGGTTTTTCATATTCGCTGCTTCCTACGGACCGCCACCATTGCCGCCAAAGTCACAATGGATGAACTAAGTAAAGTGCTCCAAAATGATTTTGACAAAATTCGTAAAAATCCTGAAACGCCTTCATTTTCAAGGATAAAGAGAAATAAATGATGAACCAAAATCAGTGGGATGATGAAAAAAAGGAATCTTAGAATCCCCAGGTGCTGGATGGTGATGTCTAAATCTTCATCAGCTACATCCGTGGCAACTGCCAGCCATGCATTCCGACCATAGGCTACTGCCACGCAAGCGGCGGCATGCATCCCGGGCGTGCTTGAAAAAATATCCATTAGTAGGCCAATAAAAAAGGCAATAACCATATGCCCTGATCGAGGGGAGGAAAATGGCAGCAATAATATAAACCCTACATAAGGAAAAGGGAAGGCTATTTTGAATAGAACCCAATTCTGCAGCAACGGTATTTGAAGCACTACTAGAATCAAGAAGTAGATCAGAATTCGCCTAAAATCTGAATTAATCATTTAATACCTCCTCTTCTAGTTCTTCCTTTTCCTCTTTGTATAGCTGGTTTACGACATACGCGGTGTGAAGTGTCGTAAAATCTGTGGCCAGCTTAATCGTGGCATCATAAAACGCACTTTCCTTTTTCAAATCAACTTCGTGAACAACCCCAACTAAATAATTTTTGGGGAATACCGAGTCAAAGCCTGAAGTAACGATGGTATCTCCTTTGTTCAGTCTAAGATGTCTGGAGACATATTTCAACGATGCAACAGTAGGGTCACCACCTTCCCACTGCACGGTACACAATGCCTTGTTCTTTTTGACTCGCCCGGAGATCATCAATTTGGGATTCAAAACAGAAACAACTGTAGCAAATTTCGAAGAAACAGATTTTGTCCTGCCCACTATGCCCATTCCGGAAACTACACCCATCCCCGGGGTTATGCTGTCTTCAGGGTTGATGCGTATGGTGATATAATTTCTCGAATGTCGATAGCTTGAGTTCACAACCTTGGCAAGGCTAAGTTTAAATTCAGCAGAATCTGAAATATTCAAAGCTGTGTCAGGAAGCTGAGCTCTTTTACCCAAAAGCCTTCTGAGCCTAAGGTTCTCAGCTGCGAGTTCAGCATTTGCTTTTTCGAGGTTAAAGTATCGACTGACAGAGTTTATTTGCTCCGCGACTTGTCCGACCATCCGGTTGGAAGAATTCAAATAAAAGGTGTTGTACCTGTAATTGTAACTGAAAAGCAGCCAAAAAGACACCCCCTCGAGAACCAGGAATAAAATGAATAACCTTCTTTTATAAAGAAATTCTAAGAGTCGGAGCATTCATCATCAAGTCATGAGTACTGACTTATAACTTTCAAGATTTTTCAAAGCCGTACCCGTGCCACGCACTACCGCCCTCAACGAATCCTCGGCAATGTGAATAGGTAGTTTTGTTTTCATGGCCAATCGCTTGTCCAAACCACGGAGCAAGGCCCCACCACCGGTCAGATAAATTCCATTGTCATAAATGTCAGCGGACAGCTCTGGAGGAGAAATCTCCAATGCCTTCAAGACGGCTTCCTCGATCTTCGAAACGGATTTATCTAAAGCAAACGCCACTTCTGAGTACGACAACTTGATCACCTTTGGAATTCCGGTCATTAAATCCCGGCCCCTGATCTCGTAATCTTCCGGTCCGTCATCCAACTCTGTCAAAGCTGATCCTACTTCCATTTTCACTTTCTCAGCAGTTCTCTCGCCGATCAGCAAGTTGTGCTGTCGGCGCATGTAGTCCAGAATGTCTTTGTTGAAGGAATCTCCGGCAACTCTTATGGATTGGTCACAAACGATTCCACTAAGAGCGATCACCGCAATCTCCGTCGTACCACCTCCAATATCCACAACCATCTGACCGATCGGCTTCTGAATGTCCAAACCAATCCCAATCGCAGCGGCGATCGGCTCATGGATCATGTAAACTTCCTTGGCTCCTGCATGCTCTGCCGAGTCACGGACCGCACGTTTCTCAACCTCGGTGATACCGGAAGGAATACAGATAATCATCCGGTGAGATTTGGGGATGAAGCTTTTCTTGTTCCCGTCGATCATTTTGATCATGCCACGGATCATGTGCTCTGCCGCATGGAAGTCTGCAATTACACCATCCTTCAAAGGGCGAATGGTCTTAATGTTTTCGTGGGTTTTTTCGTGCATTTGCATGGCCTCTGTTCCAATCGCTAGCACTTTATTGTTGGACTTATCTATGGCGATAATAGAAGGTTCATCTACCACCACCTTGTCCTTGTGAATGATTAGCGTATTGGCAGTTCCAAGGTCTATTGCTATGTCGCTCTGAAAAAAGTCAAAAAATCCCATGAAGTCGTTTCGAAATTCGCCGTAATTTAAAGATTGTTTTTTGGTTTAAGTGCTTAGGAGCTAGTGTTTAAAGTGTCTGGTACCTGTAAACACCATTGACATTTCATTTGAGTCGCAATAATCGATAGAAAGTTGATCTTTCACAGAACCTCCAGGCTGAATGACAGCACGAATTCCAGCATCCTTGGCAATTTCCACACAATCCGGAAATGGGAAGAACGCATCTGAGGCCATGCTGGCATTTTCCAGATCCATCCCGAAGTTTTCCGCTTTTTTAATTGCATGCTTTAGCGCATCTACTCTTGAGGTTTGACCCACGCCACTGGCCATGAGTTGGCCTCCCTTTGCGAGTACGATTGTGTTGCTTTTAGAATGCTTACAGATTTTTGAAGCAAACAGTAGGGCATCTATTTCGTCAGTTGAAGGGTGCCTCTTGGTCACAACTTTCAATTCATCTTTTTGATCAGTTTTTCGGTCATATTCCTGCACCAATGCGCCATTTAGCAAGCTTCGGAATTGAAGTTTCTCATCCCAGGATTTTTTCTGGATCAGAATAATCCTGTTTTTCTTTTGAGTCAAGAGCGCTTTAGCATTATCACTGATCGATGGGGCAATGAGAATTTCAAAGAATAAGCTGTGCATAGATTCAGCTGCATCCAATTCAATCGGTTGATTAGAAATCAAAATGCCTCCAAATGCAGAAAGTGTATCGGCGGCAAATGCCCGATCATAGGCTTCTTTTACAGAGTCGGCAACTGCGACTCCACAAGCGTTGTTGTGTTTGAGAATTGCAAAGGCGGTTTCATTTTCATCGAATTCTGAAATCAACTGAACAGCAGCGTCAACATCCAGCAGGTTGTTATATGAAAGTTCCTTTCCGGCAAGCTGATCGAAATAGGCATCTAGGTCTCCAAAGAAGCTGCCTGATTGATGAGGGTTCTCTCCGTATCGAAGCTTCTTTTCGTTTTCTACGCTGATTTTAAACGCTGGGACACCTTCTTCTGCGTTCAGGTAATTGAAAATGGCTGTGTCGTAGTGTGAGCTTTTTTGGAAGGCCTCTGTTGCGAATCTTCTTCGCTGCTCAAGAGTAGTTTCACCTTTTTGATCCTTCAGCATACCTAAGACCGTACCGTATTGCTCTCTTGAACTCACAATTAATACATCGTTATAATTTTTAGCACCTCCTCGGATCAATGCAATTCCCCCAATATCGATTTTCTCAATGATCTCTTCGTGTGTCCCTCCACTAGCGACAGTTTCCTCGAACGGATACAAATCCACGATCACCAAATCAATTGGTGGAATTTTATATTGTGTAGCTTCTTGCTGATCTTCCTCAGAATCTCTTCGATGGAGAATCCCTCCGAAGACTTTCGGATGTAGTGTTTTGACACGACCGCCGAATATAGATGGATAATCGGTCAGATACTCCACGGCAGTCACTTCTGCCCCAACTTCTCTGATGAATTTCTCTGTTCCGCCAGTGGAATAAATTGTGACCCCTAGATCTTTTAATTCCTGAATAATGGGTCCCAATCCGTCTTTATGAAAAACAGATATCAGTGCGGAGGAAATTTTGCGATGCATGCCTGGTGGTTTAAAACAAGGCGCAAAAGTACGACTTAGATCGCACTCAGCACGTATTCTTCAATCACCTTTGGGAAGTGTTCATGCTCTAGGTGGTGAATTTTCTGGGCCAGAGTCTCTGGGCTTTCTTTGGGAGTCACAGGACAGGAGCTTTGAAAGAGAATTTCACCCTCATCATATTGCTCGTTAACCAGGTGAATGGTAATCCCAGATTCCGATTCTTGTGCATTGATCACCGCCTGATGAACATGCTGCCCATACATGCCTTTTCCGCCAAATTTAGGAAGCAAAGCAGGGTGAATATTCAGGATTTTGTCTGGATAAGATTTGATCAAATTCTCAGGGATTTTCCAAAGAAAGCCGGCCAACACGATGAAATCAATTTTCATGCTTTTAAGCCATGCTGCAAAGGCGGGCTCTTTGAACTCCTTTTTATCAAAAGTGAAAGAGGGCACGCCGAATTTGCTCGCTCTTTCGAGAACAAACGCATCCGGTTTGTTAGAAAAAACGCCGCTTATTTTGATGGCTGAGTTTGAAGCGAAATGCTCCATGATTTTTTCAGCATTGGTGCCGCTACCTGAAGCAAAAATGGCGATGTTGATCATAGTACAAAAGTAGACTACTCAGATGATCAGCATGCTGGAAAGCCCAACTAAGATGAGCAAATTGATGAGGTGTCTTAATCGTCGGAAATGAGCCTTGCGGTCTGCACGGATGAGCCAAACGATAAACAGCACGAAAAGCGGAATCATGGAGGCGTACAAGATGTAAAATGGTTTGGAGTCAACGCGAATCATAAAATAAACCAGCAAGGATAATCCTGCGACTCCAATGATCGCAATGAATCGCTTCGTCGTGGTGAACCCCCAGACCTTCGGTACGGATTCCACGCCAAACATATTTTCTCCTTCGGCATTTTCCATATCCTTGATGAGTTCCCTGACCCAGACGATGGTTCCGCCGAATGCCGCGTAAGCCATGAGTTTTAAACTGACAATTTCGAAGGTCAGGCCAACCGAGAGAATGCATAAGCCTGTAAGGAGCGAGATGACGATTTTGCCGATGAAAAATCTTCGAAGATGGTTCGAGTAGTACCAAAGAAAACTGACCGAGACCACATGCAGCATGGCTATCTTCCAAGACACCACATACCCGATGGCAATCGCCATGATCGACAGAATGACATGAAGGATTAGCGCCTTTCGTCTAGACAGATATTTTCCTACAATGACTTTATGGGGGCGATTGACGAAATCAATCTTTGCGTCATAGTAGTCATTGATAATGTAGCCGCCCGCAGCGACCATAATCGTGCTGACGCTTAGTAGCAATAGATCAGCAACGAATAGTCGAGCCCAATCATGAGCCAGAATCATGGAAGCAGCACAAAATTGACTGAACCCAATTATGACCAGATTGGGTAGGCGGCTGGCTCTGAGTGCACCGGAAAGAACTTCAGTCTTTTGCATGTGTATGGGAGATGTCCTGACTGATCAGGCGATAGATGTTTTTAAGCTCATCATCCTCGATCAACTCCAAGTGCTTCTCCATTGTTCCCTGATCACCACGTAGAGCTGGACCGGTTTGAGCTTTCAGCGGTCCTACTGTTTTTATTTTGCGAATGGTCTCCTCAATCAGCGGGAAAAGTAGATTCAGGTTCAAACCTTTTTCATCCAAAACCTGGCGCGCTCTTTCCATCAGGTGGTTAGGGAAATTGCAGGCCAAAACTGCCGCCAGGTGGACTCTAAGCCGATCTTGGGAAGACATTAATGACACTTGTTTGGACACGTGGTTTGCGAGTCCCATTAACTTTTCTTCCACAACAATGTTGGAACCTTCAACAAGTATTGGCACGCTAGACAGGTCAGTAGTTTCACCCCATGTCAGCGTTTGTAGCGGGTAGAATACCCCGACCTGCTCAAGGTGAAGTGAGTCCAATGGCTCTGCTCCGGACGTGTGTGCCACAATGTGATTCGGGTTGAACTCGTACATCCGCAAGACTTTTTGAATCGAGCTTTCCGGGATGGCCAAAATGATGATATCAGCTTCTAATTCACTGAGGTGCAGCCCCCCTACAAGTTCACATTTTGCACCTGTTGCTTCCAATGTTTCTCGTCCTTTTCCTAAATCTCGTGAGATCAGGCCTGCCAACGGAACTCCAGCCCGATCAAATGCGCGAAGCAAGTGAAAGGCCATATTTCCGGAACCAAGAATTGCAACGCTGATAGGCATACGTGAAAGTTAGTTATTCCATGGCTTTATCTCGCATCCGGCGAAACTCTCGGTATCGACGCGAGATGGCTACAACAAGTCCAATGACGAGCAGAAAGGTGCCGATCCAAAGCACATTGATCAATGGTTTTTCAACAGCCTCCATGATGATCCAGTCTTTTTGAGTCGTGTTAATCCCGAAGATGAATTTTTTAGCTTCCGGGTCAATGGATAAAATGGTGATCCGCACACCCAGGTCATCCACTTGATCAAACACCCGCCCGGCTCGGAGCTCTTGAATCATAAAAATGGGCTGTGCAGTGTAAGTACCAGCCTCACCCTGAATCTCAACGATAGCTTTCAGTGCCAGATCATTTCCGGTCAAGGGCTTGCCGTTGATCTCAGAGATAGGCTCAATGCCTCGAAAAGTGGCCACATAGTCGTTGACAAAAAACTGAGCTCCCTCAGAAACAGCCATAGTGTCGGTTTCACTCCAGTCAGGCTCCACCTCTGGATCAGGGAAGGTTCTTACATGTGTGTAAATATCGGAATGCCATTTCCTTCGAATGTCGGGAGAGTATACAACCCCCATGTCTTCATTGAGCTGAACTCGTGGAAACAGTGTGAATTCTCGCTCATTCTCAGAGATATATTTTACCTCAAAATAGGAGTCTTCAAAATTGATCAACGAGAGTGTGTCACCTCGCTGAAAATCCTCATCCAAATCCGATTTCAAAACCATCTGATTCGGGAGCATGGTCTCCACTAATTTGTTAGCATCAACCATTCCCGCTTCCTTGGTCAATTTCCGCATGCCTCGATACGTCATGGAGTAAGGCCCCATCTGTCGTGGTTCATTTTGAAAAAGAAGCAGGTTGTTTTGATTCACTTCATCCGGAAACTCACTGTTCCATACATACCCCGTGTAATTCAAAGACAGAATTTTCGAATAACCGGATGAAAACAAGATCCCGATCAGCATCATCGCAATTCCAATGTGAGCAATCGCACCTCCGCTTAATCTGAAATTGGATCTCACCAAAGAAGAAAAAATGTACCCATTGGCTACAAGCGAATAAATAGATGCTGTTAGCAACAGAATGTACTGCCACTGACTAATGCCCCACGAAACGATAATCATGGCCGAAAGCAGCAAGGAAATGCCAATAGGAACGGTCAGCTTTTTCTTCAGTTCTTGTGCCGAAAGTTTCTTCCACCAAAAGAACTGACCAGTACCTGAGAGAACAGCCAGCACCACAGCTAGATAAAGCTGTATTCTGGAGTAGAACTCTATTTGATCTGTGGGAGGAGCAAGATTGGAGGTCCCTCCAAAGAACTCAATCAAACGATTCCAAACGGGAATGGACGTAGGCAGGATCACCTGAAAAGCCATCAAGCTAAGCGTGGCTGCTCCGAGGAAAATCCAAAATTCCCTGGTGTAAGGCGATACTTCATCGTTTCTTGATTCCGTATTTTTCCAAGCTCGATAAAGCAAGAAAATGGAGCCCGCCACGAAAACTAGTAGATAGATCAACAGCTGACCTGACAGTCCTAAATCCGTAAATGAGTGAACAGATGATTCGCCCAAAACGCCACTTCTGGTCAGGAATGTCGAATACAGGATCAGAAGGAATGTCGCTACTACCAAGACCATCGAAAGACGCAAGGCCGACCCATTGTTTTTGTGGACGATCATGGTGTGCATTGCTGCCACCATCACTAGCCATGGAACGTAGATGGCATTTTCCACTGGATCCCAATTCCAGTATCCTCCAAAATTCAAAGTCTCATACGCCCAGTACGCTCCCATCAAAATCCCCACGCCCAGTATCAAAGTAGCAAACTGTGCCCATGGTAAAGCGGGGCGAATCCATTCCTTGTACTTGCCTCTCAGAATTCCAGCAATACAGAAGGCAAATGGCACGACCGTACAGGCGAATCCCAGAAACAAAGTGGGCGGGTGGATGACCATCCAGTAGTTCTGCAAGAGTGGGTTCAGACCTGAACCATCCTGTGGGATGAACTCTGGGCTAGTTTTGAATATCGGTGCATCGATCACATCACGAAGCAGCAAGAAAGGCGAGCTTCCGATTTTTGATCCGAAAATCACCACACCCAAAATCATAGAGGAAAGAAACAGTTGAGTCAGGGAAAGCACCCCCATTACCGATGGTCTCCAATCTCGATTGGTTCTGATAAGGACAAATCCAATCAGCACATTCCAAAACATCCAAAGCAGAAATGAACCTTCCTGACCTTCCCAGAAACAGGAGATTTGGTAGTACCACGGTAGCAACTTAGAGGCATGACTCCATGCATAATGGTACTCGAAGTAATTATTATGAATGATATAAAAAAGTGAAAATACCACGCCGATAATCGCCACTCCGTGGATAACAAAAGATCCATTGGCAAACCGAGTCCAGCCAGGATTGTCCTTGCTTGCCAGAAAGTAGGAGGCTGTGGCGACTATTGCACTCACAAATGCCAGAATGGCAAAAAAGTGCCCGAGGTTTCCGATAAAATAGTGGACCATATCTAGACCTCTATGTTCTCTTCCTGATACTTAGAAGGACACTTAAGGAGAATTTTATCTGCGATGAATTTTTCGTTTTTGTAGCCTCCAACTATCACCACTTGCTCAGAGCGCATAAAGTCTGTCGGCATGGGGTTGGGATGAAAGACCGTCTGTTCGTTCCCATTCTCATCTACCATGACAAATTTGAATGAAAGCATATCCGGGCTTGGCTCAATCCCGACAATCTCTCCCTGATGGTTTTTCTTCAACTGCCCCACTACATGAACCTGCGTTTTACTCCCTTTTTCTGCCAACTCTTTAGCATCCTCAAAATTCAAGTATTGACTGGCGTCTCCGGCTGTCGTCATGATTATAACGATCGCCACAGCAATGACCAAAATGCCTAAGATATGAGTCGTTTTCATTTCCTCTCAAGTTTTTTCAATCTCTTATCCAACGCAAATAAGTACAAGAACAATCCCACCAAAATCAATAAAACCACTCCAATAACCACATAGATTTTTCCTTCAGCCCTGAAAGAATCAGCCATCTCCACCTCCTGAGCATTTCCCGCAACCGAGATGAGCATGAGTACCAACATTACCATGTATTTTCTAATCATCTTCCCGCGAAATTATAACTCGTTGTGTTCTTATTTTGATTGTAGCGATCCAAAAGCCAAGTAATGTCCAAGCAATAACCGCAGGGTAAAAAACCATTCGAAGATTGCTGTCCAGGTCATAGGCATTGAAGCCGGGGTTCCCTCCGTTCCCCGGGTGCAAGCTGTCACTCAGTCTGGGCAGGATGAAAAGCAATGGAATCATCGCCGCAAAAGCAAAAATGTTGTAAACGGCAGAAATTCTGGCTCGGAGTTGATCGTCAGAGATGGAGCCTCTAAGCACAAAATATGCTGCATAAATGAGCAGACAAATTGCAGCCGAGTTTTGTTTGGGATCATTGCTCCAGGGCTCTCCCCATGTAAACTGCGCCCAAAGCATTCCGGTCACCAACCCCAGCACTCCATATAGCATCCCAACCTCTGCGAGTTTGTTGCTATTTAAGTCATTCAGGGCATCCCCGCTTCTGAGGTATTTGATGGCGCTGACCAGTGAACCCGTGAAAAGAAATATCATCCCAAACCACATCGGCACGTGGAAGTGCAGGACTCTGATGGTTTCATTCAGAATGGCTAACCGAGGAACCTGAAAAAGAAAGCCACCCACGACCGTATAGATCAAAAGACCCATTGTTAACCACTTCCACCAGCTCGTTTTGATCAAATAATTCATGACTTCCAAGAATAGGGGAACAAAATTAGTGTGAGCGAGACGATTAAGACATTAACACTGAGTAAGATCAGGGAAAAATTATCAATCTCTGCCCAAACGGCTCCTTCTACAATTCGACGAGAATTGGTGATAGCCAGCAAAAGGATCGGCAGTATCACCGGAAATCCTAAAACAGCCATGAGGTTGCCTTTTTGCTGAGTTCGTACTGCTAATGATGCAATCATGGTAAAGGCAACAGACAAACCAATGATTCCATTTATCATGTTTATAATGAAAAGCGACAAGCTGAATTCCGGCAAGCCCAAAAGCACGATATACAGACCCAACCCGAATAGACCCAACCCAAGAAGATAAAGAAAGGAGTAGATAAGTTTTGATAGGATCAACGTACCAGCCGGGACATTGAAATAATAATATAGGTGGCGTCTCTCTTCCTGAATAAAGCTTTTGGCTAATGCCATGGTAGCCACAAAAAGAAGAATGATCCAGAAAACGACACTCCAGATCGCTGGTGTCACAATCGCGCCAATGGATAAATAGACCGTATATATGGTACTTGCGACGTATAGAAGAATCCCCGTAAAAGGATGTTTCAGTCTCCAATCAATGGTGAAGTCTTTTTTGAGAAGGACGAGTATTTGCTGCGCTCGATTGGACATTGGGGGAACCGTGATGCGAATTTCTTGTAAAATGCTCTAAGAGCAGCTAGCATTGCACTAAATTTTCTGGCTTGGCTTCAACAAACAAAACCATTTTAATCACCGGCGGTGCCGGGTTCATCGGATCTCATGTGGTTCGACGAATGGTCAATAACTATTCGGATTATCACATCGTAAATCTCGATAAACTTACATATGCCGGGAATCTTCGTAACATCGAAGATGTAGCCAATAAGCCTAATTATACTTTCGAAAAAGGAGATATCTGCGACGAGGAGTTCATCAAAAACCTGTTCCAAAAACATCAATTCGATGGAGTGATTCACTTGGCTGCCGAGTCACATGTAGATCGATCCATCAAAGATCCGTTGGCATTTGTGCGGACCAATATTGAGGGGACATTAACCCTACTAAATGCCGCTCGTGATCATTGGGGAAAAGATGGAACAAAAAGATTTTATCACATTTCCACCGACGAGGTTTACGGCTCTTTGGGAGAGGAAGGGTTATTCGTCGAGGACACAGCGTATGATCCCAAGTCACCTTATTCGGCCTCTAAGGCTTCATCTGATCATTTCGTGCGAGCTTATCGAAACACTTACGGACTTTCAACTGTCATTTCAAATTGCTCCAATAATTACGGCCCATACCATTTCCCGGAAAAACTGATTCCTCTTGCTATTAATAATATCAAGAACGAAAAGCCTATACCAGTTTATGGCAAAGGCGAAAACATCCGTGACTGGCTGTTTGTGGAAGATCATGCCAAAGCAATAGATGCCATTTTTCACAAGGGGATTTTGGGAGAAACTTATAACATAGGAGGCAACAATGAGTGGAAGAACATTGATCTGATTCATATGCTCTGTGATATCATGGATGATAAACTGGGAAGATCCGACGGGACATCAAGAAACCTCATCACTTATGTGAAGGATCGAGCTGGCCATGATTTGCGATATGCCATTGATGCCACTAAATTGAAGACCGAATTGGGTTGGGAGCCCACTGTCCAGCTACAGGAAGGATTAAACCGCACAGTCGATTGGTATTTAGAAAATACCAAATGGCTTGAAGAGGTCACATCCGGTGATTACTTGAACTATTATAAAGAACATTACCAATGAAAGGAATCATACTGGCTGGAGGTTCCGGGACGAGACTCCATCCGTTGACTTATGCTGTGAGCAAGCAGTTGCTACCAGTTTATGACAAGCCAATGATCTATTACCCGTTGACCACATTGATGCTGTCAGGAATCAGGGAAATCCTCATTATCTCAACGCCAAAAGACCTCCCACTTTTTGAAAAATTGTTGGGCGATGGTAGCAGGATTGGGTGCGAGATTTCGTACGCCGTACAAGATCAACCGAATGGGTTGGCAGAGGCTTTCATCATAGGGGCAGACTTCATTGGGTCTGACTCGGTTTCTTTGGTTTTGGGTGACAATATTTTCTATGCATCTGGATTCTCAAAGAAACTGCAGGCATGTGCTGATCCGGAAGGCGGAATCGTCTTTGCATATCATGTTCATGATCCTGAGAGATACGGAGTAGTTGAATTCAATGAGGAGAATAAAGTGATCTCAATCGAGGAGAAGCCGACCAATCCGAAATCATCATATGCCGTACCCGGCCTTTATTTCTACGACAATCAGGTAGTGGATATAGCCAAGAATATAAAGCCAAGTCCAAGGGGAGAGTTGGAAATCACTGACATCAACAATGTCTATTTGCAGAAGGGAGAACTCAGCGTTCAGGTTTTGGACCGAGGGACTGCCTGGTTAGATACCGGGACATTCGCATCATTGATGCAGGCTGGGAACTTCGTTCAAGTGATTGAGGATCGTCAAGGGCTGAAAGTGGGTTGCATCGAGGAGGTTGCCTATAAAATGGATTTCATTGATGAAGATCATCTTCAAAAAATTGCCAAACCTCTAGAAAAAAGTGGGTATGGAGATTACTTACTCAACTTGCTTAAATGAAAATCAAGGAAACCGGATTACAAGATTGTTTCTTGATTGACCTGCAGTCATTTGGAGACGATCGTGGCTTTTTCATGGAGTCATTCAATCAGCAAAGGTTGAATAAAGAACTTGGTCTAAATTTCGAAGTGAAGCAGGTGAATTTTGCCATCTCCTCAAAAAATGTGCTTCGAGGACTACACTATCAGGACAAGCCCCATGCACAGTCTAAGCTAGTCGGGGTAACTCAGGGAGCTGTCATGGACTTGGTTGTGGACATCAGAAAAGATTCCCCAACCTATCTTCAGCATTATAAAGTGATACTCGATCGCCCCACATTGCAGTTGTTGGTCCCAAAGGGTTTTGCCCATGGGTATTTATCACTTGAAGACGACACCCTGTTTTATTATTTCGTCGATGAGTATTATTCGCCTGATCACGAAAAAGGAGTTCGTTATAATGACCCTCAATTGAGGCTTGAGTGGGATTTAGATTTCGAACCAATTGTTTCTGAAAAAGACCTGATGCAGCCGACGCTTGAAAATGTTCAAAATAATTTCTAATGAAGAAAAAAGTACTAATTACAGGCGGAGCTGGTTTTTTGGGATCGCACTTAAGTGACAGATTTATAAAAGAGGGCTATTCCGTTTTGGTGATGGACAATCTAGTCACAGGTAGTCTCTCGAATATCGAGCACTTGATGGATCATCCCGATTTTGAATTTCAAAATTACAATGTAACCGAATTCGTCAAAGTGGATGGTGAGTTGGATTACATCTTGCATTTTGCCTCGCCTGCCAGCCCGATCGATTATCTCAAGATGCCCATCCAAACGCTCAAAGTAGGCGCCTTAGGCACGCATAATTTATTAGGACTGGCGAGGGTAAAGAAAGCCAGAATGCTTGTAGCATCAACCTCAGAAGTGTATGGTGACCCTGAAGTACACCCACAAAATGAGGAATACTGGGGCAATGTGAATCCGGTCGGCCCTAGAGGAGTTTATGACGAGGCAAAGCGCTTTCAGGAAGCAATGACCATGGCCTACCATAATTATCACGGGTTAGAAACGCGGATTGTCAGAATATTCAACACCTACGGTCCGAGAATGAGACTCGATGATGGTAGGGCCCTACCAGCCTTTATTTCACAAGCACTTCGGGGAGACGATATCACTGTTTTTGGTGATGGATCGCAAACTAGATCATTCACCTATATCAACGATTTAGTTGAGGGAATTTATCGGTTGCTATTAAGCGACTATGCCCTTCCAGTCAATGTTGGCAACCCTCAGGAAATCACCATTAAAGAATTTGCAGAGGAAATCGTCAGGCTTACAGGGAGTAATAGCAAGATCATTTATACGGATCTACCCAAAGATGATCCCAAGCAAAGACGACCTGACATTTCCCTCGCCAGGAAAGTGTTGGACTGGGAGCCAAAGTTCTCCAGAGCTGAAGGACTGAAACCCACATTAGAATATTTCAAAAAGGCGGTACTCGCCTGATTAGGGGTTACCTTTGCGCCCTGATTTTTCGAAATGGACTATTCAGTAGGCATCATAGGACTTGGTTACGTAGGATTACCTCTCGCTGTGGAGTCAGCGAAGTATTATCCTACCATTGGATTTGATATTAGTAAATCCAGGATTCAAGAATTAAGTCAGGGTAAGGACCGAACCCTTGAGATTAGCAGCGAGGAACTTAATGCTTCAGAACGATTAACTCTTTCGAGCCAATCTTCAGACTTGGCCGATTGTAATTTTTACATTGTCACCGTCCCAACCCCGGTTGATGATTCAAAGAAACCGGATCTTTCTCCGCTCAGATCTGCCTGCAACACGATTGGTCCACTCATGAAAAAAGGAGATGTAGTGGTTTTTGAATCCACTGTTTATCCCGGATGTACCGAGGAGGTTTGTGTCCCGATTCTGGAGAAGGAAAGCGGGCTAAAATTCAATAGAGATTTTTTCTGCGGTTATTCTCCAGAGCGAATCAATCCAGGAGATAAGGAGCACCGTATTTACGACATTCTGAAAGTGACATCTGGGTCAAATCCTGAAACCGCTCAGCGAGTGGATGACTACTATTCCACGATCATCAAAGCAGGAACTCACCTGGCATCAAGTATCAAAGTGGCGGAGGCTGCCAAGGTGATCGAGAATGCCCAGCGTGACATCAACATTGCCTTTGTGAATGAACTTTCAATCATTTTCGACAAACTGGGAATTGACACGAAGGAGGTTCTGGAGGCAGCCGGTACGAAATGGAACTTCCTGAAATTTTATCCCGGATTGGTAGGCGGACATTGCATTAGCGTAGATCCCTATTACCTCACTCACAAGGCCGAGCAAGTTGGTTATCATCCTCAGGTCATTCTTTCTGGTAGAAAAATCAATGACAACATGGGACTGCATGTTGCCTCCAAGGTTGTGAAGATGCTGGCACAGAAAGGCAAGCTCTCAAATGGGACGAAGGTGGTGATTTTGGGTTTTACATTTAAAGAAAATTGTCCTGATGTGCGGAATACGAGAGTAATTGACATCTATAAAGAGCTGATTTCTTATGGCTTGGATGTTTCAGTTTATGATCCTGAAGCTGATGGAGAGATCATCCAAAAGGAATACGGCATCTCGTTAATTTCCGAGTTAGATCCGCAGCGTTATGAAGCGGCCATTCTGGCTGTGAGCCATAATGAATTCAAGTCGCTCGACTGGGCTAATGTGAGAAAAGAGATTAGCGTCATTTATGATGTGAAGGGAATGATAGACAAAAACTTAGTAGACGGAAGACTGTAAATGGAGAATATAGTTCCACATAATCATACAATAACTCAGGCGGAACGGATCAAAATCTCGGGTTTCAAGCCCGTGCTTATTTGGTTTACCGGACTCTCGGGATCAGGAAAATCAACCCTAGCCAACGCACTGGAAGTGTACCTGCACAATCAGGGAGTCCCTACCTACCTATTGGACGGTGATAACATTCGCACAGGGCTCAATAAGGACCTGGATTTTGGTGAGGAGGGAAGAAGAGAGAACATCCGTCGGATTTCCGAAGTGTCAAAGTTGTTTCTGGATGCAGGAGTGTTGGTTTTGACGGCATTCATTTCACCATTCAAAGAAGACAGACAAGCGGCCCGAGATATGGTCGGAGATGCTAACTTTGTGGAGGTATTTGTAGAATGCCCTTTGGAGGTCTGTGAGGAACGAGACGTGAAGGGACTCTACGCCAAAGCACGCAAAGGAGAAATCCCCAATTTCACTGGAATTTCGTCTCCTTTTGAAGAACCCGAAACCCCTACAGTGAAGGTGAATACCGCCGATAATACACTGGAGGAATGTTTAAAAAAATTGATCAATAAGATTTTACCAAAATTGAAGTAATGAGTAGCTACAATCTGACTCATATTAAGGAATTGGAAGCCGAGTCCATCTATGTGATGAGGGAGGTTTTTTCGCAATTCCAGAATCCGGCTATCCTGTTTTCAGGGGGGAAGGACTCCATCGTGGTGACACACTTGGCCAGAAAGGCATTTCATCCTGGCAAGATTCCGTTTCCACTTGTACACATCGATACAGGTCATAACTTCCCTGAAACCATTCAGTTCAGGGATGAGCTGGTAGAGAAATTAGGCGTCAAGCTCATTGTTGGATCTGTACAGGAATCGATTAATGAAGGGGCGGCCGTAGAAGAGAAAGGAAAGAATGCTAACCGAAATGCCATTCAGACCGTCACGCTGCTTGACACCATAGAGAAAAATCAATTTGATGCCTGTCTTGGAGGGGCACGAAGAGACGAGGAAAAGGCACGAGCCAAGGAGAGGTTTTTCTCACATAGGGACGAGTTTGGCCAGTGGGATCCTAAGAATCAACGACCTGAGTTGTGGAACATTTTCAATGCAAAGCACCATCACGGGGAGCATTTCAGAGTTTTCCCAATCAGTAACTGGACAGAGATGGACATCTGGCAATACATTCTTGCCGAGAACATCGAGATTCCATCTTTGTACTTCGCTCATGACAGAAAAGTTATTTGGCGAAGCAACACCTGGCTACCAGTCTCCGATCATATCCAGATTCAGGATCACGAAGAGATTGTGACCAAACACATGCGTTTCAGAACACTCGGGGACATTACCATCACCGGGGGTGTAGAATCTGATGCAGATACTTTAGAAAAAATCGTTGAGGAAGTGGCCTCTGCCAGAAAGACCGAGCGTGGAGATCGTGAGGACGATAAGCGATCTGAAACGTCCATGGAAGACAGAAAAAAGGAAGGCTACTTTTAATCAAAGAACATTATGAGCGGATATTTAGACATGGAATTGCTCCGATTCACCACAGCAGGAAGCGTGGATGATGGCAAGAGTACGCTGATTGGAAGACTACTTTTTGATTCAAAACAAATCTTTGAAGATCAGCTGGAGCAGGTCAAACAATCAAGTGAAAGAAAAGGGCTGGCGGATACAGATTTAGCGCTGCTGACGGATGGGCTGAAAGATGAACGTGAGCAAGGAATCACCATCGACGTGGCTTATCGATACTTCGCTACACCTAAGAGGAAATTTATCATTGCCGACACCCCGGGTCATATTCAATACACCCGAAACATGGTGACCGGTGCTTCAACCGCCAACGTAGCATTGATTTTAGTTGATGCAAGAAATGGCGTGGTTGAGCAGACCAAAAGGCACTCAATTATTGCCTCGCTTCTCCAGATTCCACACCTGATCGTATGTGTCAATAAAATGGACTTAGTGGATTATGATCAGGCAGCCTACGATAAGATCGTTCAGGAATATGAGGATTTTTCTTCCAAGCTAGATGTGAAGGATGTTCGATTTGTTCCGATTAGTGCGCTGAAAGGTGACAATGTCGTGAACAGAAGCACGAATATGGATTGGTACGAGGGATCAACACTGATGTACACTTTGGAGAACATCCATATTGGCAGTGACCACAATCACATTGACTGCAGATTCCCAGTCCAGATGGTCATCAGACCAAAGACCGATGAATTCCACGATTTCAGAGGATATGCCGGCCGGATTGCGGGTGGCGTTTTCAAACCAGGTGACGAAGTATTGGTTCTTCCCTCTGGTTTTACCTCCAAAATAAAAAGTATCGAAACCTTCGATGGACCGATAGAGGAGGCTTTTGCGCCCATGTCTGTTGCGATGACCCTAGAAGATGACATTGACATTGGTCGTGGAGACATGATCGTAAGGTCAAACAACCAGCCAAGTCAGTTACAGGATGTGGATTTGATGCTTTGCTGGCTTCACCCAAGTGGCCCACAGCCCAGAAAAAAGTATACACTGAAGCATACCACCAATGAGGTGAAGGCGATGATGAAAGAGATTCGCTACAAGCTGGATATCAACACATTGCATAGAAACGAGGACGACACAAACGTGTCTGCGAATGATGTCTGCCGTGTACAGATGAGAACGACCAAACCTTTGCTTGCAGATACCTATCGAAAAAATCGCACCACAGGAAGTGTCATTTTGATCGATGAAGGGACAAACGAGACGGTTGCTGCCGGAATGATCATATAATTATGGAAGTGAACCTGAAGGAATTGTTGGCAATAGCCACCGAAGCTGCCAAAGCTGCTGGTGATGAAATCATCAAGATTTACGAGAGCGGTGACTTCTCCGTGGAGAGTAAATCGGACAATTCTCCGTTAACTCTGGCCGATAAAGCCTCGCATTTGAAGATCGTTTCGTTTCTCGAGAAGACCGGAATTCCGATTCTCAGTGAAGAAGGGCGTGACATCCCATTTGAAGAACGATCCAATTGGCCCTACTTCTGGATGATTGACCCGCTAGATGGAACCAAGGAATTCATCAAGAAAAATGGTGAGTTCACGGTGAATATTGCTCTTATTAAAGGAGACAAGCCAGTTCTGGGGGTAGTTTATCCTCCCATTTTGGATGAGATGTACTCTGCAGTTGAGGGAGAAGGGGCCACATTAGACGGAAAGAAAATCACAACCTCAAAGGCGGGATTGGATCAATCGGGCTTGAAGGTTGTAGCCTCCAGGTCTCATATGAGTCCAGAAACGCAGGAGTTTGTAGACAAACTTGTTAGTCCTGAAATTGTATCCAAGGGGAGCTCACTGAAACTCCTAATGGTTGCGTCAGGTGAGGCTGATGTTTATCCTAGATTTGGCCCCACGATGGAATGGGACACAGCCGCTGCTCATGTTATAGTCACGGAATCCGGAGGGAAGGTGATGAAGACCGACATGGTCAATCCTGTAGTTTACAACAAAGAGGATCTTTTGAATCCTTTCTTCATAGTTCTTCCGTAGGTTTTGTGAGAATGAAGAAATAGAATAATAATATTTTTTCTTTCTTTCATTATATCCAAAAAGGTCATATAATTGTAGTTCACCACTTGTGAAATGGACGTAATACTTAGCATCACGACAGCCTTTCTGATCAGCTTTTCAGCTGTGCCTATCGTGATTAGAATTTTCCGATCCATTGATCTTCTTGACGCGCCCGATAAACGAAAAATTCATACCGTCAGCACGCCATCACTTGGAGGTATAGCCATCTATCTGGGTTTTATGATCTCCATTTCTTTTTGGGTTCCTCTGGCTGAAATTGCCGAATTCAAGTTTTTATTGCTCGCAGGATTCTTCATGTTTCTGTTGGGCGTTCGAGATGATATTGCCAGCTTGCAGGCACTGGATAAATTGACAATTCAGGTTTTCTCTGCTCTTTTGATCGTTTTCGTGGCTGATATTCAATTTTCAGGGCTGTACGGATTGTTGGGGCTGCAGACATTACCATTCGGAGTTGCTGAGTTTCTTTCGATTTTTGCGATCGTGGGTATGGCTAACGCCTTCAATCTGATTGATGGCATTGACGGTTTAGCGGGAAGTGTGGCGTTTATGGTATTCGGATTCTTTGGATTTTGGTTTTTTCAAACAGGACACGACACACTGGGATTTATCAGTGTAACGCTGGCCGCAGCAGTCCTGGGATTTTTGTTTTTTAATTGGGCTCCATCTAGAATTTTTATGGGAGATACCGGGTCCATGGTGATTGGATTCATGTTGGCAGTCCTCATGATTCAATTCGTAGAGTTGAATACCCTAATGGCAGCTTCGATTATCAAAATGCAATCTCCGGTGGCTTTTGCTTTTGCGCTTTTGGTTTTGCCTGTTTATGACACGCTACGTGTCTTTGCTATTCGCTGGGCTGCCGGTCGCTCACCTATGTCGGCGGACAAGAATCACACACACCATGCCCTCATCAAGCTAGGATTTGGGCACGCTTCTGCTACACTGATATTGATGGCTTTTAATATTTCTGTGGTGACTATAGCCTGGTTTTTCCAGTTTATCGGAAATAACTGGCTTTGCTTGGTGATTCTCTTGCTCGCCATCTCTTTTGGCAGCTTTCTTGACTTTAAGGTCGGGAGAAAACTCAAAAGCCTAAGAAAGGAAAGTCTTTCATCCTCCTTGGGATAAAATCTCCTATTAAATTTGCCAGCTTATTAATAAGCAGGTCATGATCGACAAACTGGAAGAAATACAGAGTGAGATAGCGAATGCAGCTGTCAAAGGTGCTGAAGATTTGGAGGCCTTCCGGTTACGTTTTATTGGAAGAAAAAATATTTTCAACGACCTGTTTGAAGAGTTCAAAAAGCTACCAGGCGAGCAAAAAAGGGATGTTGGGCAGAAACTCAATGAGGTTAAGCAACAAGCACAATCGAGATTCAAAGAGCTGATCGTAGCAGCCGAGTCCGGCAGTGGTAACAGTGATATTCCGGATGTGACACTCCCTCCGGTCTCCTTTCGAGCAGGTAGCGTCCATCCTATCTCTCAAGTGTATTTTAGGATCATTGAGATCTTCGAAAGACTTGGGTTTAATGTAGCTGACGGACCCGAGATTGAGAACGATTGGCACAATTTCACAGCACTGAATTTCCCGGAGAATCACCCTGCTCGTCAAATGCAGGACACATACTTTTTGTCAGAGGATAAGGACTCTCTTTTGCGAACACACACTTCTAATGTGCAGATTCGAATGATGACTGAGAATGAGCCGCCCTTCCGATCAATCATGCCGGGAAGAGTGTATAGAAATGAGGCTATTTCTGCTCGGGCTCATTGTTTTTTCCACCAGGTGGAAGGACTTTGCATCGATACGGATGTTTCGTTCAAAGACCTGAAACAAGTCATCTATCATTTCTCCAAGGAGATGTTCGGCAAGGACACGAAGATCAGATTACGACCTTCGTATTTTCCTTTTACCGAGCCAAGTGCCGAGATCGACATCAGTTGCTTTATCTGCAAACAAGAGGGCTGTAAAATCTGTAAGGGAACAGGCTGGGTCGAGATTGCCGGTTCTGGAGTGGTAGATCCGAATGTCCTGGAAAACTGTGGAATTGATTCAACCAAATATAGCGGCTATGCCTTTGGGATGGGAATAGAACGGATCACCATGCTGAAATATCAGCTGGATGACATAAGGCTCTTCTCTGAAAATGATCTCAGGTTCCTAAGGCAGTTCTAATTCGTCTGAATTACAAATTATTGCCGTTGTTTTCGAATCGAAATTATTGAAAAACTCATGGCAATGATCATCAAAACATTGGAAAGCATTGAAAGCCAACTGCCATCGAATACCACGTTTAGGAGAAGAAGGGTGATGAAAATGATTAGTAGTGCCCAAGAAAATTTTTCTTTCCCACTCACAACATTTCTGATATAATTCTTTCCTCGTTATAGCCTTCTGCCTCAGCTTTAAAGTTTCTCACAATCCGATGAGTTAGCACAGCGGTAGCCACGGCCTGCACATCCTCAATGTCAGGAGAATATTTACCGTTCAGAATGGCATTGCATTTGGCGCCAAAAATCAAATACTGACTCGCTCTGGGACCTGCGCCCCACTCCAGATATTTGTTCGCTAGCTCATGCGCTTTTTCAGAACCAGGTCGGGTTTTAGCAACCAGAGAGACGGCATATTCAAGCACATTGTCCGTCACTGGCACCTTGCCGATCAAAGACTGGTAAGACAAAATTTCTTCCTTCGTTAACACTGAACTGACCTTTTGGGCTTGCTCTGAAGTCGTTTGCTTTACAATCTGCAATTCTTCCTCATAGCTTGGATAATCCAGTTTGATCATAAACATGAATCGATCGAGCTGAGCCTCTGGGAGTGGGTAGGTACCTTCTTGCTCAATTGGGTTTTGAGTGGCTAGCACGAAAAATGGACGATCCAATTGAAAATCACTTCCACCTACAGTCACCATTTTCTCTTGCATGGCCTCAAGCAAAGCAGACTGTGTTTTAGGAGGAGTTCTGTTGATCTCGTCAGCCAGGATGATGTTCGAAAAGACTGGGCCTTTGACAAATCTCAGGTTTCTGTCTTTGTCCATGGTCTCCGCTCCGAGAATGTCAGAAGGCATCAAGTCAGGAGTAAATTGAATTCGGTTGGAGTCCAATGACAGACATTTAGCCAACGTCTGAACCAACATGGTCTTCGCCAATCCAGGAACACCAACAAGCAGTGCATGTCCATCGCAGAATATGGCAGTCAATAATAATTTGACCACCTCGTCCTGTCCCACAATTACCTTTGAAATTTCTGCTTTAAGTTTTTGAGAAGCGGCGGCCATTTCATCCGCCAATGCTACATCGTTCTTTTCTGTTGCCATATTTCCTTTCGTGAACCTACCTATACGGAGGGTGCGCTAAATTGATTAATAAACTTCAACTATTTGCACCGTTTCGTATTGATCGCCAATTTAATCCATCGATGGAAAGCAAGTAACATATTCGGGGAATTAGCCCCGAATTTTCAATAATATTGCTACCCGAAAAATGGCCACCAAATCCAAAAAAGAAACTCCTCTAATGAAGCAGTATTTTGCCATCAAGGCAAAATACCCTGGAGCTATTCTGTTGTTTCGAGTTGGGGATTTCTATGAGACTTTCGGAGAGGATGCGGTCAAGGCGAGTAAGATTCTGGACATCACGCTGACCAAGCGCGCCAATGGGTCTGCCTCTCATGTGGAGCTTGCTGGTTTCCCTCATCATGCCCTAGATACGTACATGCCCAAGCTGGTGAGAGCAGGGAACAGAGTGGCAATCTGCGACCAGTTGGAAAATCCGAAAGACGTCAAAGGGATTGTGAAACGTGGTGTGACGGAATTGGTCACTCCCGGGTTGTCTCTCAATGATCAGGTTCTAAATCCAGGGCAAAACAACTTTCTGGCCGCCGTGTTTCAGGGAAAGACATTTGGAATTTCCTTTCTGGATTTGTCCACCGGGGAATTCATGGTGGCTGAAGGAGATCAGGCCTACATTGAAAAACTAATCCAAGGATTTAGGCCAAATGAAATCATTCTTTCCAAGGAATCGAGTTGGAATCCTAGTGAACGAGTCACGGTGAACAAACTCGAAGATTGGGCCTTCCAATTTGATTACGGTTATGAGAAGTTGGTCAACTGTTTTGGTTCCAAAAACCTGAAGGGATTTGGAGTGGAAGGTTTGGATGCTGGGATTACGGCGGCTGGTTCCATTCTGTATTATCTGGATGCCACAGAGCACAAAGAAATTGATCACATCCGGTCGATCAGCCGAATCGAACGGGATAATTATGTTTGGCTTGATCGATTTACTATTAGAAACCTCGAGCTGATTCATCCATCGAGCTCAGAAGGTACTTCTTTGCTGGACATACTTGATCGATGCAAAACTTCCATGGGTCGGCGTTTGCTTCGCAAATGGCTCGTTTTGCCTTTGACGAATAAAGACCAGATTCAAAAACGTCTGGATCTTGTGGAGAAGCTGCATGCCGATGAGGACTTCAGAGATCAGGTGACTTCACATTTAGAGAAAATTGGAGACTTAGAAAGGCTTGCCACGAAACTTGCGACTGGCCGGATTAACCCGAGGGAATTTGTGCAGCTCAGATCAAGTCTTAGTGAGGTTCAGGAGATTAAAGAAATATGTACTGAGAGTCTTCCGGATTTGGCTCAAGCGCTGGATGGTTGCGAGGAGTTGGTGATTAAGATCGGGCAAGAGATAAAGGACGATGCTCCGCTATTGGTCTCGCAAGGAAATTACATCTGCGATGGAGTGGATACGACCTTGGACGAGTATCGCTCCATATCGTTTTCTGGGAAGGACCATCTCCGAAAGATAGTTGAGTCCGAGACCGATAGAACTGGGATTAGCTCGTTAAAAATTGCCTATAATAAGGTTTTTGGATATTACCTGGAAGTCACCAACGCCCACAAGGACAAGGTGCCAGAGGAGTGGATTCGTAAACAAACCTTGGTCAATGCCGAGCGGTATATCACGGAGGAGCTTAAGCAGTACGAGGAAAAAATCTTGAAAGCAGAGAGTGAAATTTCTGTAATTGAAAATCGAATTTTACTAAAATTGGTGGCCTTCGCCAATAGCTTCATTCCTAAGATTCAGTTGAACGCTCAATTTGTCGCGCAGCTGGATTGCCTGAATAACTTCGCCCAGATAGCCGTTGAAAATAGTTATATCAAGCCATCCATAAACGATGGTTTGGAAATCACCATTAAGGGAGGGCGGCATCCAGTCATAGAAAAAAGCCTGCCCATCGATGAGCAATATATTCCGAATGATTTGTTTTTGGATTCTGAATCTCAACAGATCATGGTTATAACCGGACCCAACATGGCCGGTAAATCGGCCTTACTCAGACAAACGGCCTTGACTGTTCTGATGGCGCAGATTGGATGTTATGTGCCTGCCGATTATGCCAAAATCGGCGTAGTGGACAAGTTATTTACGAGGGTCGGGGCATCCGATAACCTTTCTCAAGGGGAGTCTACGTTTATGGTCGAGATGACCGAGACGGCCAGCATCATGAATAATCTCAGCGATCGGTCTTTAGTGTTGCTAGATGAAATCGGTCGAGGAACGAGTACTTACGATGGCATTTCTATTGCCTGGTCACTTGTCGAGTTTTTGCATGAAAATGGAAAGCACCGAGCAAAGACCTTATTCGCCACCCATTATCACGAACTGAATGAATTGGCTACTGACTTTCCTCGAGTGAAGAATTTCAACGTGTCCATCAAAGAACTGAATAATAAAATCGTATTTCTGAGAAAATTGGTGGAGGGCGGATCAGAACACAGTTTTGGAATTCATGTGGCTAAGATGGCCGGAATGCCAAACGAAATTGTGCTAAGAGCGGATACGATTTTGAAGCATCTGGAGAAAGAGAAGCTATCTGAGAAGAAGCCGCTTGAGGATTTACCGATGCAGGAATTTCAATTGAATCTTTTCGAATCAGACCCCAGATTTGAAAGAGTTCTGGATCTCTTGAATAAAACGGATATTAACGCTACTTCGCCGGTTGAAGCCCTGTTAAAACTGAATGAGCTAAAGGAAATTCTGAAGAAAAAATCCTAGCTGGCCAAGGAAATTGTCCTTTGACCAATGACGATCATTTCGTCGAGTTCATTCAGGTTGTTTTTGTATTTCACTTTTCCGTTTCTAATGTGACGCTTAAGGTTTGTCCGGATTTTCTCTGCAACCTGCAGGGTCATTTCGATCTCCTCATTAGAACCTATAAATAGTAGCTGGCTTGGGATGGTTTTCATTTTCAAGATTGTTTGTAACAAAAGTGTCAATATAGTAGCCACACTGGTAGTCGTATTTCCCCCTAAAAACTCATGCTTAAAATAGTAGAAATGCCTAGGGGATTTTCTCAAACGATTCCTTTGGTGAAAAATGTATGCGGTTTTTGTGGATAATTGCAGATGCTCTTTCTATTTTTGCCATCCTTTTGAAAAAGGACAAGCGAGAGTAGCTCAGCTGGTAGAGCACGACCTTGCCAAGGTCGGGGTCGCGGGTTCGAATCCCGTCTCCCGCTCAATGAGAAAGCCGCGATAAAAAGCGGCTTTGTTATTTGATGCTCCGGTGGTGGAATTGGTAGACACGCAGGACTTAAAATCCTGTGGGCATTGCGCCCGTGCGGGTTCAAGTCCCGCCCGGAGTACACGAAACCCTGTTAATCATCTGATTATCAGGGTTTTTTACTTCATGAGGTGTCAAGATGGGTGTCAATTATTTTTATTTTTTTAAATACTATTTTTACAATAAACGGTAGCCGATGCAGTTTATTGGAATTAGATACTTCCTCGTTCCTTCTAGCGGAGAACTTTTCGATAAGAACTTAAGCCCTAAGAATCCATCAGGGTTGTTTTTAAAACCGATTCTCGAAAGACGTATTATTGAGCTTTATAAAAGAAAGTACACCATTCGAATTATTAGTGATGATGTGGATTCTAGGTATTTGATAGGGTATTTTTTAAAAAGTATTGATACTCATGTAATTACATTGGATGGTGATGAAATTGACGAGGATGATATTTTGAATTGGGAAAAATTGATTTTGATACTCGATCAGGAGAACCAAATTATTGCGATTGAACATAAATCCAATATTGCTCACCACGAAAACATAAAGCATGCAATCAGCAAGCTTACTGAAGATTATGTTTCTCGATTTGAGTTAGAATTAAAATTGGAGTTTCTTATTGACAAAGCTATGTTTTGGAACATTCTTGATGGTTCCGATGGAGTTTTTCAAATAGGGTTTCAATTAAACGCCCCGAATCTTTTCGGAGCTCGGAAAAAAGCAAATGAGTTCCTCGGTGAACTTAAGGAAAAGCACAATATGACCAAAGTTGGTATTGACTTACAAAACAAAAATGGTAACTTGAAATACAACTCGGAGGAGTTAGAGTCTTATGTCGAGTATTCTGATGCTGGTGGGGGCAACTGGACATTGTCAGTTTTGAAAAATGGGAAGAAGAAGGAATATAAGAGTTCCAATAACCTGCGAAAAACCAAACTTGAAACTGATTTAGGGGAATTCCGCAGTAACCTTGAGAAATTACGTGAAATATTGATATCTGTGATTAAAGATTTAGACGATTTATCTAATTGAGAGCATTATTCATCAATATTGGAATTCTAATCTTTGCAATTTTTGTCAATCTCTTGGTAAATGAATCTGTTTACAATCAGATTGTTGATAAAATTTTGTTCAATTCTATTTCTGTTTTCGTAGGAATCTCCATTGCAGTAATCGGAATATTTCTTGGCTCAATAAATCATATTTATGTTTCAATTTTTCAAGTTCTGAATCAAGATGAAGGCACTACTAAATTGACAAGCGATGAGATTTGGACAATAAAGGGAAATTTGGATGGTGTTGCGAAGGAATTAAAAGACAATACGATCTTTTCCCTTTCAGCATTCGTTGCGACTGTGGTCTTGATAATTCTTAAACCGCTTGATATCCCATATGTAACTTGGTTCATAGACCCGACGATTTTGACAAAACCTCAATGTTTAAATATCGCGATTACACTAGCTTATGGATTAATAATTCATGCTGTAATTGACACTTGTATTGTAATCTTTAAGGTTTCTGGTTTTTTCAGACTGACAAAACATTAATCCAAAAAGGGTATCAAGTGACTTGCTAATGCTGCCAGCATCTAGTTCTTCCAGAAGCCGCAGAACGCTTGCATCTAGACCCTGCCTTCGTCGTTGCTGTGCATCTTCCAGAAGAATATGATTTTGATTTTGATTTAGCCTTGGATTTACCAATTTGACTTTGATGATGATGGCAATGCTTATTTGCATTTAATGTCATGTTCTTACATTGGACACCTGTAGACACTGCAATTCCTTGACACCTTACACTGGTTGTAACTCGCTCTAAAGATGATGAGGACCTAGAAGAACTAGAGCTTGTTTGTGCGTTTAGTCGTCCATTCCAAAATGCATAAGAGTAACCACTTTCTATTTTCCGTTGTAGTTCATTTGGTAGACTTGAAAAAAAATCTAGGCCAGTCATTTCTTCAATCTGGTCTACACTTTTGGCAGCAAGTTTACGATCTTTTGATGCGCCATTCAGATTCCAAAAAACAAAACCTATTGCTTGCTCTGAGTTTTCAGAGTAAACGATTTTATAATATTTCCAAGGCACAGAAACCTTATTTCTGCCGATCGAGTATTGTACATCATCTTTATTCCGAAGTATTGGTCCAGTAACAACATAAACACCTCCGAGACTCTCCGCCCATTGCCTAACTGCTGATTCTAGAGACTTCCAAGCCCCTCTATTTAGGTTTGGAATCTGAGGAGACATATTAGACATGTAAAAGCTTTCAGACATAGCACTAGAAGAAAACACAAAATCTGCCGCAGGCGCCAGGTGTCCTCTATCGAGTCCAGATCCCTTGTAATCATCAAGGGTAGCTGAACCTGTATTTACCATCGGGTCAATTCTGAAATTATCTGTTCGATCTACGGACTTGATTAGCTCCTCCTTGGTCAACTCATAAGCAACCCAAAGCGGTTGTTCATGTTTTTCCGAATAACCTAGGACGTAATGATTGTGCTTGACAACATCAAACCCCGAGCCAGAGGGTAAGTAGGCGTCATCTTGCGAATTGCTCAGGTGAGCCATACAGACCAAAAGGGTAAGAAGAGTTCTTTTCATAAGCTGTTTAGTTGTATACTAATTTAAAATATTTCAATAAAACAAATTCACTTCCTTTCCTTTTGGCTTGTTCTGACTTTCAATTACCCTTCTTAATCCGCCCTGTTCATGCGCATCCATTTTGAGTTTATCAAAAGGATATAGAATAGACCGTTCCTTAAGGAACTCACTTAAATAATGCAGCTTTTTCTTATCCCACCAATTCCTAAATTCATGTGTGGTTCCAGCGTTATCGTAGTACCATAAATAATAGCAAATAGCATCCATGAAGAATCGCATTTGCCCCTGAAATATGTACTGCCTAAAGTTGCTTCGGATATCTCTTTTAATTGTCGCAGGGCTTATTTGAGAGGTTTGAGTTCGTGTTTTGAGCGTGAAAGGTGTTTCCACATTTTGAGATATTTTATTCCAGTCGAATAATTCAACTGGTTTTTTCCTGTCGTTCCTTGATTTACCATCTTCCCAAACAAATGAAAAGTGATTTTTAACGGCAGTTAGTAGCAACCTCAATTGACCATTTCCATCAAACACATCCTGCCATTGAAATTCTATGAGCTTGTTAAGCCATGCAGCCTTTAACTCGTACTCAAACCTAAAAACATTGCCAGCGGACAACCCATTAGCAATGTGCCATTGCCTTATGTAATCCTTGTTTGACTTTTTATTCTCCTCAATTTCAAGGGTCTTATTGTATATCCTCAAGTATCTTCCACTACCTCTTGAGCCCCATGAAAAACCTGTCTTAATGAAGGTTCCATCCCTTCTAAATGAATGGCTGCTGTTGTATTTGACCTTTGTATTCGTAACGATTTTGCCAGAATTCAAAAGATATTCTAGTTCATTCAGCGGCATTCCAGATTGAAACCCGAAGGAATCCAAGAACACATCTACCCTAGAAATATTATTGAATGACAATGAGAACACCTTGATGAACTTCTTAATTACTCTTTCCAAATCAAGCCCATTGTAAAAGTTGATGTTCTCTAATTTCAACATCATTTGTTCTTCATCGAGAATGGTCGAACGTGGAAATATTTGAAGTTCTCCAAGTATTCTTAGATCGTAATAAACGTTGAATTTGCATTGAAAGTGAGTCGTACCCTTCTCTTGATTCAAGAATGTAAATCCTTCAAAAGTGATATCATCACTCTCTGGGTTTATAGGCAATTGTCCTTTCAAAGTCATTTCTAGCCAGTCGATACCTATTAGATATTTCGAACCATCTATGTCAAATGGACCGCCGTTATACTTAGAGGCGGTGGTGTCACAAACATTACATTTCTCACTTCCCACAGGCAAAATTTTTCCCTCCTTTTGATTCTCTGACAAGGCTTCCTTATCAGCTCCCTTCGGTCGGCCTTGCATAGAATCAAGTCGGGATTTTGCTCCGCTGTGGGAAGTTGGAAATGGGGTAACGTGATCAACAAACTTTTGCTTAGCATTCTTCTTTTTCATAGCTGACCTTGATTTTGAGTTGCCTTAATAAGTTCTGATTTCAGGTAAAAGACGCGCCGTGTTTTTGGCACTTGATGAAATGGAATGAGTCCTTTCTTTTTCCAACCAATGATGGTTGGTTCGGAAATCCCTAGGTATTTAGCCGCTTCTGATTGGGTCAACTTCTCGTCCTCCTTTTGATTAAGCACAGGACGCTCGTTCATGCATTCCCTGATCAATTGCTTTAGTTCAGGGACATCTAATTGTATTAAAATATTTCGTTTCATGCCTCCAAAACTGGAAGGCCATGGAATTTTAAAAAATGGGGGGGAATAAAAATAGTTATGTAAACAACTCTAAATCAATGAGTTTCTCCATCTTGTATTTTCCTTTTCGGGAATAATACGAATCAATAGTGTCATCTGTAGTAGGAACATGAAAATCAATCCAATGAAAAAGGCTCTTCTTAGGAATGTTTATGACATCCTGTTTTTTTAAATCGGACATCAATATAATGAAGCTGTAAACGGGTTTAGACCACTTAAATACATACGTCTGATTTACTGGGCTCACATTGAATTCGGGGCGATATTGAAAGGCAGATTTTATGAAACTTTCGAAATCCGCAGGTTCAATTTCTAATCTCCTTTGTTGGATGAGTGATTCAAACCCCTTGCGAAATTTTAAGTACGAAATTGTAACGATGGGTTTTATGATGATTTCCTCAGGGTCAATTCTTTTTGCACCTTTAGCAAGTGGAATTTCCTTCATCCTTGGTTCTTCTCGAATAAAAGAATGCCTATCTAGTTGACCCTTGTGATTGCCCTTTTGTATTTCCCGAAGATTAATTATGTGTAGATCGTAGAAATATATTTGAAGCCTATTCTCTTCTGCCCCTGCAGCCATTGCATCGACAAGTGCCCATAGTTTCGCTTTCTTCTCTTCAAATTGCTTTATTAAGGAATTGAAGTAATCGATCAGCTCATCCGATAGTTTCATTTCAAAGAGCGTAAATAGACCTTGGTAAAACTCATGTACATAGTTCCTAATCCACCCACTACTCGCAATGCTTGGTCTTTTGTAATTCGGGAAAAGTCCTTTTGGCTTTTTTAAACCCCTTGATTGATCGAGTCCCTTCTCTTTTTTATACCAGTAAAATTCATTCACTGTTTTTCCAAATTCTCGGTCGACTATTGCTACCACTAATCCGGAAGGCATATCAACATCTTGAAAGCCTGATTCTTCAATGAACTTGATTCTTTCTTTTTGCTTGTTCGACATGTCCTTTTATTATCTATCCCAAGCTGAATTAGCTTGTTCCTTAACATAAGACTCCGCAAGTTTTACATACCTTCTAAAATTCTCGTCCTTTTTATGTCCCGTTATTTCCTTGACAACACTTTCATTCATTCCGAAGATTAGAGAATTGGTTGTGAACGTTTTTCTAGCTGTGTGAGAAGTAATCAACTCATGTTTAGGCACGGTCTTTCTTATCACTTCGTTTCCCGAGAATCTAGTGACTAAAGTAGGCGTATCTATTCCCACTTCCTTACAAGCTTCCTTGATATAGTCGTTGAATTTTTGTGATGAGATTTTAGGAAGTGGGGTTATTAAATCCTTGTATTTCTGAAGAATCTCAAGAGCGAATTTATTTAAGGGGATGCGCTTAAACTCCTTAGTTTTTACAATCACTTTCTGGATTTCATCACCAGTAATATGTTCATCTTTTAGGTCGATAATGTCTGAGAACCTAAGCCCTGTAAAGCAGCCAAAGCAATAAATATCTCTGACCTTATCGAGTCTTTTATTTTTGAACTCATAATGGTAGAGTTCGAATAATTCATCCTCATATAAACAGATAATTTCTCTAGGCTTTTCGGGTGTCTTAAATCCCTTGAATCGAGTATTGTTATGATAGCCTTTTTGCAAAGCCCATCCCATCAAGGTTTTGTATCTCTTGAATGTCGTTGAGAATGTGTTATCACTTAAACCACGAATGGTATATGCATATTCCCTTAGGCCTTCGAAAAGGTCCATATCGAAGTTGTCAAGAGTTATCTTTTTCCCAGAGTATTCCATGTAATCCTTCATGAAGTTTAGGGAAGTATTGTAACCTGTAATTGTTCGTTTTGCCTTTAGTGGTTTTTGAACCTCAATGAATTGTTCGAAGTACTCAACGAATGGTTTTTCCTTTAAAGTCTTAGCGTATTTTGAATTCCATTCACTTTCGAAGTACTCTTTTGATAGCGGAATTTCATTGAACGTGGCATGCTTCAATATGGACTTTGCCTTACTGTACATTTTGTCTAACTCTGAATTAATCAGGTCATAATCGTTATAAGGTTCAGACTTTCTAGGTTCTTTAACTTGTTGGTGCTTTTCGTGCCAATGAGCTTCCAACGTCTTTTGACCTGTGGACTTTCTAACTCTTTCAGAATTAAAAGTGACGTGCATAACAATTGGAAACATGCCTTCCTTGTTCTGCTTTTGCCTGTTCAGTAGGAATTGAATTTGCGCCAATTTATTGAGGTATTTGAATGAAGTAGCCGAAGACGCCGATGTAAGTGATAGAGCCATCAGGCATGTTTAAATCATTTACCGTGAATACTAAATAATCATCAGTTCTTGTTGAAGTCATTAAGCCCATTCCAGCTTTCGTCAACCATTCATCTACTAGGGTGGCAGTTTCTTTTTCCACCTGATGATTTATATAATCCTTAAAGTCTTGTTTGTCGGGTTTAGTTACAAACATCAGTACCCCTATTACCAATAGGATAAGGATACTCCTTGATTGATTAGATGATTGCTTCTCTTTTTTCATTTGTTAGGGTTTGGGTGTCAAATTGGGTGTCAAAATTTTCACTTAAACTGATTAAAGTTGATAGGTGTTAGACTAAAAACACCCTATATACCCCCTAATAAAGGATAATTAAAGCAGATTTAAAAGAGTGTAAAATTCAGTGTATTCCCGCCCGGAGTACTAGCCTCGGTTTTCCGAGGCTTTTTTTGTGGATCATTTTCACGACATTCTAATTCTACTTAAAGGTAGAAATTCAATTTTTGGAATCTTTCAGTCCCTTAATGACAATATGACCAGTGCCATCGCGATCACAAGGGTAGGAAAACGCATATTCTGTTTTTTTAGGATTATTTATTATTGAGTAAAACTCATCCAGAAATTTCTCAGTCTTACTTATGTATTTTTCATCCAAGTGTGGATTTTCGACATAGAGGGCATAGACGTCTTTTTTAACCAGATTAAATATTTCGAAAGTCGGTATTAATTCATCCAAATTCTTAAGACAGTACCCACGATATCTTCTATCAATAGTCGAGCGCAGGTTTAGTTCTGGTGCTGGTTTAGCATACTTGGCTCTCACTAATCCCGCGTGATCGAAATCATATGGAACTGCCGTTGGCAGGTTGTCGCCCTCAGGCAGAATTAGCTTTATATTTTGACGATATTGGATTGACCAATCAGTATTGCCGATTAAAAACTGAAAGACTGCCATTCGCAAGAATTTCTCTTTTTTAATTGCAGATGCATTCAAACCAATTCTTTTGACAATTTTCGCATTGTTTCTTTTGGCCATCTCGGTTTCTTCTTCAATTAAGAAAGCAAAGTGGTTTTCCGTCCTTTCCATGGTCATGCTATCTAGAAAAGTAATTTTCAACATCTGGACTTTGAAGCTTTCAGGGGTCAGAAGATTGTAAATCTTATAGACAAGAAATTCGCGGAAGACCAATTCATCGTTTTTACAAGGAGTAACTAATTTCACTTTATCCAATCCATGGAATGGGGAGGATTTTGGTGTCGCGGATTTCTTGAAGTTGAGCAATAACGGGGGCAAATCGCAATTAGAAGCCATTTTTCGGAAATGCCCTCTTGTTTTGATCTTGAGGGGAATTTCTCCAATCGCGTCGTTATGCCGATATGAAATAACAGCCGAATGGTATTGGGGATTATCCCCCCGATCACTCATCAAGTCGCCTAAGTTTGTCTGAATGGTAATTTCAATTGGATTACTTCTTTCGAATAACTGTGGTTCTTGAGACCATCCTAGAGGGCAAATGCCAAGACAAAAACAATTGGCCAGAAAGTAAAATGTAGATGATTTACTTTTCATATCAGCGATTCGAGAGCCATTCGAAGCTACCATAATTTCGGCAATTGAATTTGAACACGGATATAGACAGTAGTTTTGTAAATGCCCATTCATCAGCTCACACTCCCTGGTTCGTTAGCTTACGATCCGGCCAAACTGGAAGGTTTCCTGAGAGCGGAAGACCTGCTGAAGGATGCACAGTATTATCAAATCTTAAAGCGCTCGGTGGACGCCCGGAAGAAGCAGGTAAAGGTCCATTTACAGATCGAGATTCGAGATACGCCTTTCGAAACGGAATTTACCGAATATCAAAAACGGAATTATAATGTCATAGACGCTGATCCGGTAATTATCGTGGGTGCCGGACCAGCGGGATTGTTCGCGGCACTGAGAGCAATTGAGGAGGGTTTAAAGCCGATTATTCTAGAGAGAGGAAAAGATGTTCGAGCCAGGCGAAGAGATTTAGCAGCTATTAATAAGGACCATATTGTAAATCCGGAGAGTAATTACTGCTTTGGTGAGGGAGGAGCGGGGACGTACTCAGATGGTAAGCTATACACACGGGCAAAGAAGCGCGGGAGTATTCGGAGGGTTTTTGAAATCTTGGTGGCGCATGGCGCACCACAAGAGATTCTTTTTGAATCGCATCCGCACATCGGCACAAATAAGCTCCCCAAAGTTGTTACCGCCCTTCGTGAGACCATTGAAAATGCTGGAGGAGAAATAAGGTTTGACAGCAAGGTCGATGAGATCACTATCAAAGATGGACGAGCAACAGGGGTTAAACTTTCGAACGAGGAGGAACTCACCGGAGTAGGAGTTATTCTTGCAACAGGACATTCAGCCAGAGATATTTTCAGGATGTGCCAGCAGCAAGGAATCAGAATTGAGTCCAAACCGTTTGCACTAGGTGTTCGAATTGAACATCCGCAACAATTGATTGATCAGATTCAATACCACTGCGATGATCGTGGTTTGTTGCCTGCATCTTCCTATTCATTGGTCGCTCAGTCCAACTGGAATCAGATTCAACGGGGCGTTTTTTCGTTCTGTATGTGTCCGGGTGGTTTCATCGTTCCGGCGGCTACAAGTCCTGGAGAAATTGTGGTTAATGGCATGAGTCCCTCGCGTCGAGACAGCAAGTTTGCCAATTCAGGAATGGTTGTCCAGGTGGAAATGGATGACATTCGGGAGTTTCAACAGTATGGTGATCTGGCTGCCATGGAGTTTCAAGCATCAATTGAACAAGCGGCATGGAAATTTGGTGGAGAAACACAGTCTGCTCCGGCTCAACGATTGGTAGACTTTGTCCAAGGTAGAGTATCATCTGATCTGCCAAATTCCTCTTACCAGCCGGGCCTCAGTCCTGTGGATATGCGGCAGGTTCTTCCAGAATTTATTTCACGAAGATTGCATCAGGGATTCAAGGAGTTTGGAAAGAAAATGAGAGGATATCTGACCAACGAAGCGCAGATCGTCGGCGTAGAGAGTCGGACGTCTTCGCCCATTCGAATTCCAAGAGACCCAGTTACTTGCGAACATGTGGAAATCAAAGGTCTCTATCCGTGTGGAGAAGGGGCAGGTTATGCCGGAGGTATTGCGTCAGCGGCAATGGATGGCGAGAGGTGCATGGTTGCGCTGATCTCCAGTAAATAGTCAATAAATTGTAGCTTGGTCTAACCCCCCGAACTGAACAATTATGAACAACTCTAAAAAGCTTTTGGTCTTATTATTTTTCATAGGAATGGCATGTTGTGTTCAGGGACAATCCCGTATGGAGCGAATGCAACAATCATCTCTTTTCTCGGACACCAGCATTTTAAAGATTACCTTGAAATATGATGTGCAAGCAGTCTCTTCGGATTTAGAAGAACGGAATAATCACCCAGCAACACTGACTTATCTTGAAGCTGGAGAGGAGATTGAAATACACCTTCAGTTAAAAGTCAGAGGGAAGACTCGGGCCAACCCGAAAGTCTGTGAGTTTCCACCATTAAGACTCAATTTCAAGAAATCAAAGAATGACGATAATCTGTTCGCAGGCCAGGACAAACTAAAACTGGTAGGCCACTGTGATTATTCCAAATCATATGAACAATACGTACTGCAGGAGTATTTAACCTATAAACACTACAATTTACTCACCGACTTTAGTTTCAGGGTTCGACTTCTGGAAGTCACATATGAGGATACAGCTTCCGATGAAGTTTTTACAAAATACGGATTTCTGATTGAGGATATTGAATCTCTAGCATACCGAACCGAAACAATCGAAAAAGGAGAGGTGGTTAATCAAGATCGCTGTGATCAGAGCGTTTTGGATATTATGACCGTTTTTCAGTACATGATTGGCAACACTGATTGGAGTGTCACCAAATTTCACAACACCAAATTGCTTGCACGGGACTCCACAGCACGCTTGCCGATTCCGGTTCCTTATGATTTTGATTATTGTGGGGCTATCAATGCCCATTATGCCATACCTCCGGCCGATTTACCTATTCAGAATGTTAGAATGAGAATATTCCGTGGATATTGTCGACTGCCGGGAAAGTACGAAAAGGTGTTTGTGTTATTCAGTGATAAAAAGAAAGAAATCTATTCTCTCTATCAAAATTTCGGTCGGCTGACCGAAAAGCGAAAAAAATTAATGACTAAGTATCTGGATAGCTTTTATGATACCATAGAAAATCCGAAAAAGGCGTCTAGAGAAATTATAAAGGCGTGTTCAGTTCCTCATCGGCATGTTTATTGAACAGGTAGACCAAAATGAAAATATCAGTAATCATAATCTTACTAGTTGGGCTTGGCTCCTTGTCGGCAGATGAGTCTGATGCGCAGAAGTATCGGCTGGATGGAAAATACGGTCTGTATGCCAAACTCAACGGGGAAAGTTGGGGCCTCTACTGGATGACGGCCGTTCAAGAGGAAGGATCGGTTTTTTCAGGCAGTCAAGGCGTACAAAATCAATTGGGCTCAACACCAAAATCCACCATTCACAGTTTTGAGCTTCCATTGGAGACCGGAACACGGGAAATCAAGTTTGGCGGGTCAGAATCTGGATTTGATGAGCTGAGTCTTCAGAAGGATTTTGATCAAGTGGATTTTTTGGTGGAGGGTGCTGATTCCATTTATGTGTTTGGGGATACACATGGTAATTACAATTATGTCCGAGACATTCTAATTGGACAAAAACTGATCAACGAGCAGCTGGAATGGATCGGAGGGAATTCCCATTTGGTATTTGTCGGAGACATCTTGGATCGAGGGGATGATGCGCTGAGGCTGGCGTGGTTTATCTATGATCTGGAAAGGAGCGCTAAGAAAAAGGGGGGATCAGTTCATCTTGTTTTGGGCAACCATGAAATCATGGTTATGTCCAATGACGTCAGGTATGTTTCGGCGAAAGAAAAGCAGATCGCATCTCTTTACGGAATTGAATATGCCGAGTTATTTCATCCGACTAAGACTTTGATCGGTAGATGGCTGGCTAGCAAACCTGCTGTTTTGAAAATAGATGATGTGATTTTCGCACATGGAGGACTGATCCTCGATCAGAAGATCAGTGAAATAAACGACCAGACTTATCGGTATTTAAAGAAACCGGCCTTCACGGAAATTAGAAATAAACAACCCGATTTAGAAAAATGGAATGAGCAAGAACTGACTGAAATCAAGGATTTCTTTTACAATTCCTATTCACCATTTTGGTATCGTGGCTATGTCCAAACAGATACGACGGGTGCTTACCTTGATTTCATATTAAATAAATCCAAAGCAAAACTTCACGTGGTGGGACACACGAGTAGGCCGAACATAGAAGAAAGATTTCGTGGTAAACTAATTGCAACGAACGTACATGAAGCCGGTTCAGAGATGCTTTTGCTCGTCCGAAAAAAGAAAAAATACCTTCGGTACCGAATAGACATGCAAGGCAAGATTGAAGAACTTTAGGTTTTTCAATAAGCTATGCATAAGAAGCACCTCAGAGACTATCTAGATCAAACATGGGAGTCTGTCAACAAAACCACAGCCAAAGTCCTTGAGACCAACCAGCCTGAGGTTGTCAGACAAAACCTTTCGCCAACATTCCCGAATAATCCTCAATCATTTTCTGGATTGATCGCAGATTTCGAATCCCAAGTCCAACCCTTCCTCAACCTCAACACTAGCCCTAAATTCGGCGCATATATCACGGGAAGTGGTAACAAAATTTCAGCTTTTGCCGAATTCATCAAAGCCTGGTATAACCAGAATGGCCTGAAGTGGAACAACTCTCCAATAGCATCGGAGCTTGAGCAATTAGTAATTAGGTGGGTGGCAGAGTTCAATCTCATCCCTTCACACAACAAAGGCTTTATGACCTCAGGTGGCTCAATGTCCAACCTGATGGCATTGCACCTCGCCTTGGCCGATCGGTTTCCGGAAAGGGAAATGGAAGGATTGGGTGAAAAGAAGTTCACCGTTTACTGCTCTAACCAAACGCATTCGAGCGTTGATCGGGCAATGGTATTTCTGGGATTGGGCCGAAATCAATTGAGAAAGATTGAGGTAAATGATCAATTTCAGATTCGAACAGATTTGCTGGAAGAGGCAATTAGTGAGGACTTGAAAAATGGATTCACGCCACTTTGCATCATCGGGAATGCCGGTACGACGAATACCGGAAGTATCGATGATTTGGACGCATTGGCCAATATTTCTGAAGAGCTTGGAATTTGGTTTCACGTAGATGGGGCCTACGGTCTGCCGGCCATTCGATTGCCTGAATTGACCGGTCAATTTGCTGGTGTCGAACGGGCCGACTCGGTAATTATCAACCCGCACAAATGGATGTACGTGACCTTCGAGGCGAGCTGCGTGTTGGTTAAGGAGATTCCTCAGGCTATTCACTTGACACCAGACTACCTGTTGACCGAAAACCCCGGCGAACGTTGGGAATCTTCCACACACACCATTGAGCTTTCCAAAGAATTCAGAGCGTTGAAGGTGTGGTTTACCATGAAGTATTTCGGCGCAAAGAAATTGACCGATTTTGTTCGCAAAGACATTGAGCAGATTGATTATCTCGCCACCAGGTTGGCTGAATTTCCCAACATCCAGGTGGAGCCTGAACATCCGCTTTCGATCTTATGTTTCAGATATGCGGATCCTCATAAATCGACTGAAGAAAACGAGGGGATCAACATTCAGGCCATTCGAAAAATTGAATCGGAAGGCAAGATTTTCATCACGGGAACCAAACTAAGAGGCCAAACATATCTTCGGGTTTATTTTGGAAATCCGGAACGGACGGAGAAGGACGTGGATGAGATGGTCAAGGTGATTATGGAAGCTTTTTGATCACTCCAATCCCCGATACCCTAGCTTCACCATCCAATCCACTTCCAGACTCATCGCTTCAAAGTCCTCGACCACTTTTCCTTTCAGGTGATAAATGCCGCGACCGGTAAATGGGTATTGCCTGGCAACAGGAGGGAAATGCACCGAGTCCAAAAATGTCCCTTCCTGATCCACGAACGTGCCGAAATGCATCTTCTCACCTCGATTGGTGCCAGTGTTCTTGATGTGAACAAGATAGCCGATCATCTCCACACGCTGGTGGATGCGCTGCTTCATCTCCCTGACCGATACAACACCTTCTGGAACGGATTCCAGGAGTTTATAAGGGCTGCTTAGCGGGAAGCCGAGCAATTCTATTTCATCGTACATGTCCTCTAGCTCCGTTTGCGAAATGGGTGGTAGCGTATAGTCCTTCACAGGTGGGTCGAACAACACATTTTCAATCTTGCTTTTGCCTTGATTCCCCAGTAAGAAATGGGCTTTCCATAGCAGTTCCTTCTTGTTCTGTCTTAGAAAGGAGAATGCACCTACACGTATCAATAAACTGACCTGATCCAGGGAAATCGGAACCCGCTTGACCAAATCTTCCACCGATGTGAAGTCTCCATTTCGACGTTCTTCGATGATCGCCTGAATGGTGTTCTTTTCCAGCTCCTTCACCAATCCCAGCCCAAGGTAAATGGTATCTCCCTCGATCCGATGAAGTCCTTCGCTTTTGTTGAGGTGTGGCGCCACGATCTTTCCGCCCAGCATCCGTGCTTCGTGCACATAGAATTCCACACTGTAAAATCCCCCGCCATTGTTGAGCACAGCCACCATAAATTCCAACGGATAGTAAGACTTCAGGAACAAGCTCTGGTAGCTCTCCACGGCATAAGATGCGGAGTGGCCTTTGGCGAAAGCATACCCCGCAAAACTTTCAATTTGGCGCCAAACATCAGCAGCCAGCTCCGAAGTGTATCCCCTGTTTCTGCAGTTCAGAAAAAACTTCTCTTTCACTTTTTGGAACTCGTCACGTGACCGAAATTTCCCGGACATGCCACGCCTCAGCACATCGGCCTCACCCAGATCCAACCCCGCGAAGTAATGCGCCACCTTGATCACGTCTTCCTGGTACACCATCACACCGTATGTCTCAGGCATGATCTTAGCCAGCACCGGATGTGCTTCTTTTCGCTTTTCCGGATCGCGATAGCGCTGGATGTATTGTCGCATCATCCCCGATTGTGCCACACCAGGCCGGATGACCGAACTGGCCGCCACCAGTCCCAGGTAATTGTCCACCCGGAGCTTGATCATCAACTGACGCATGGCCGGCGACTCTATATAAAAACAGCCGATCGCATTGGCGATGCTCAGGTTCTTCGCCACTAAAGGGTCCTCCTTGAATCGCTTGATATCATGGATGTCTATCTCCGGCTCCTCCGGCCGATTTTCTTTGATGACGAGCATGGCATCCTTGATTTTTCCCAAGCCACGCTGGGCCAGGATATCGTATTTGTACAGGCCTACATCCTCTGCCGAGATCATGTCAAAATGCGTGATGGGAAACCCCTTTGGAGGGAGCGAGGTGGCGGTGAAATAATGAATGGGCTTTTGGGAAATCAAGATACCTCCTGCGTGCACACTCAGGTGGCTTGGGAATCCCTGAATGCGATGGCCATACTTCAAGGTCAGCCGATGGTGATGGTCCAGGTCCTTGTCCGGCATGCGCTGGATTTTCTCGATCTCATACGCCGGAATCCCAAACGCCTTCCCGACTTCACGAATCAGCGATTTGTACTGGAACGTGATGTAGGTGGCAATGAGCACGGTGTTTTCGTATTTCTCAAAAAGATGTTGTGTCACATCGTCCCGATCCATCCACGAAAAGTCAATGTCAAAGTCCGGTGGGTTCTTGCGAAAGAGATTGATGAACCGCTCGAAATACAGGTCCAGATCCACTGGGTCTACATCAGTGATTCGCAGCAAGTATGCCACGATGCTGTTGGCCCCACTGCCCCGACCCACGTAGAAATAGCCCTTTTCCCGGGCATACTTCACCAGGTCCCAGCTGATTAGGAAATAGGCCAAAAAGCCCTGCTGACGAATAACCAGCATTTCTTTGACTACCCGCCGCTTGATTGAATAAGGGGGATTCTCCCCGAATCGATACTTCAGCCCTTCCTTACACAGCGAACGAATTTTCCGATAATCTTCTTCCTCACTTTCGGTCCAGGTTTTGAGGTTTTGAGGTTCGGCATCTTCGCTGAAGTCGAAATGAATGGAAGACTGCTCGATGATGTGTTTCAGGTTTTCCAGACAAATGGGTAATTCCTCATAGGCTGCCAGCAATTCCTTTTTGGATAGGAAAACATCCGATTCCTTGCCGTAATCCTCTGGCGCCAGTTTTGAAATCAGCGTATTCTGATCAATGGCCCGCAGCACCTGATGCATTTCGAATTCTTCATCAATACCATTTTCCAAGAAGGTGAAGGACGGGAAGGCTACCAGTTTTTCCTTTGGGAACTCCTTTCTGGTAAAGCGAATCTTGTTGATCTCATCAGGCCGAACGCCCAGAAACTCATAGTTCTTCAGTTCACGTTCCGGTCGTTTATCAAATGGGTAGATGATGAAGCAATCGTTTATCTCGATTTGCGTTGGGATGCTCAGCCCATTGTGCAGGTGAAAGGACAGGTACTCATTGAGGTTTTGAAAGCCCTGGTTGTTTTTGGCTATGCCCACGAATTGCTGGTCTGCGCCATTTCGAAAGTCAATTCCAACGATCGGGCGGAGGTTGGCTTTCTGTGCCAAACGAATGAATTCCAGGGTGCCAGCCGTGGTGTTGATATCGGTAAGGACAAACGATTTGTATCCATTTTTTTGTGCCAACTCAATGAGTCCCTTAATCGAACGAATGCCGAACTTGAAGCTGTAATATGAGTGGGTGTTGAGCATTACCTTCTTCTATTCGCCAGTAAAGGCGGGGGCTCTCCTGTAAAAGGGTTGAAGCGGCTGATCGTGCGGGCCTCCATGCCGGAAACACGGAGTACAGACCGGTCGCCGTAGCGGTCCCGCAGCTTGTCCATGGCCTGGTACAGGTTCAATAATTCCACCTTGTCATCAAACATGTTGATCTGATGAAAGCCGTTGACCAGATGGCTGAATCGAACTCCGATCAACCGCACCAGCAGCCGACGATTGTAGAGCCTTTCAAACAATTCCATCACCTTGGGAATGAGCACGTGATCCGCCCCGGTGTAGGGAATCCGGTTCTGCAACGTGTACGTGTTGAAATCGGAGTACCGGACTTTCACGGTCACGCATCCGGTCACTTTCTCCCCGCGCCTAAGCTGAAAAGCGAGGTTCTCAGCCATGGCCGTGAGGATGCCTTTTAGTTTCTCCACATCGATCGTGTCCCGGTCAAAGGTCCGCTCCGTGGAGATGGATTTTCGCTCCGAATATTGGATGACGGGAGAATTATCAATGCCGTTGGCTTTTTTCCAGATAGTCACCCCATTCTGACCAAACGCCCGCTCCATCAGATCGACAGACATTTCCTGAAGTGTCTGGATTTTGCGTACGCCCAGACTGATCAGTTTGTTGTGGGTTTTTTCGCCCACCATCGGGATTTTCCTGACGGAAAGAGGCGCCAGAAAGGCTTTTTCCTTTCCATGCATGATCTGCAACTGGTTGTTGGGCTTGGCCTCCCCAGTTGCAATCTTGGAAACGGTCTTGTTGTTGGACAAGCCAAAAGAAATGGGCAGACCCGATTCGCGCATGACTCGCTGGCGCATTTCACTGGCGATTTGCAGGCAGCCAAAAAACCGATCCATGCCGGTGAGGTCTGCATAAAATTCGTCGATGGAGGTCTTTTCTAAAATGGGCACGTGCTCCCGCACGATCTCGGTGACGATCTCAGAATGCTTGGTGTAATCACCGGAGTTGCCTCGAACAATGACCGCCTCAGGGCAGAGCGAGCGAGCCAGCTTCATGGGCATGGCTGAGTGGATGCCAAACTTCCTCGCCTCGTAGCTGCAGGAGGCCACCACACCCCGGTCGCTGGTTCCCCCAATGAGGATTGGCTTCCCGACCAGCTCGGGGTTGTTCAGCCGCTCTACGGACACGAAGAACGTGTCAAGGTCCAGATGTAAGATGGCGTGGTTCATGGGTTGTCATGTTGAGGCTCTCGAAACATGATTTCACTAACACACCCTTTCGAGTGCCTCAGGGTGACATGATGCTCTGCCTTTTCCTCATACGTCATTCTGAGGCTCGAAGTGAAGGATGCGGGGGATGGAGCCGTGAGAATCTCCCGCTAATGAACGATGGAGACTCTCACGTCCTGCCTGCGCATATCCAACGCGATGAGGGCTCAGAGTGACGTCTTTTAATAGTTTTTATATATTTGCTTAACAAAACTGCGATAATTATCGCAATCATCAAACAAACAACGATGAAAATCGCTACAACCAAACAAAGAATCCTTCAATTCATTGACTATCAAGGGATATCAAAACAGTTCTTTTTTAACATGACCGGCCTGAAACGCGGGCTATTGGATGCGGATAAACTGGATTCCTCCATTTCTGACATCTATCTGGCGAAAATACTCGCTACTTATCCGGAATTGAATCCGGAGTGGCTCCTGACCGGGTATGGCGAGATGCTACTAAGTAATTCTGTGGCCAAACTGCGAGCGAGCATTCCCCTGATTCCCATTGGAGCTATGGCCGGCTGGGGTGAGGGCGAAATGCAAATCATGGATCACGACCTGAAGCAGTATGAGGTGCCGGACTTTGCCGAACTAAAGGCCGATTTTATGATCACGGTAAAGGGCGATTCCATGTTCCCGAAATACCACACCGGTGACCTGGTGGCCTGCAAGAAGTTGCCGCTTGATACGTTCTTTCAGTGGAACAAGGTGTACGTCCTGGACACGGTACAGGGAGCGATGATCAAGCGCGTGAACAAGTCTGACGAACGGGACCACATCAGGTGCGTCAGTGAGAACCCGACCTATGAACCTTTTGAATTAGCACTACAGGATGTGAATGCGCTGGCGCTGGTGTTGGGATTTATCAGGTTAGAGTGAGATTATTTCAAGATTGAGGGTTTTCAGCTTTTATCCTTCCATGATTTTATAGCACTTCTTTGTCGCCTTTTCTTATCTTAGAAACAGAATAACCTAATTCTAAACCCACACTAGCTATGTCGAAGGTAATCTTGAAATCCATCACTTGTCAACAGCCCTCGGAAACTGACAAGGACGAAATCTATCTAAGGTATCGGACGGAAAAAATCTGGCCTAGTGCAAAATTCATCAAGATCGATACGGATCAAACCATTGAGATCAACTTGAATCTAGATGCCAAAACCGTCTGGATGGAATTAGAACTCTGGGAGTATGACTACATGAGCCGAAACGATCACTTGGGGGATTTCGTGTTCAAGACGAGCAACTACCCCGGTAACTACACTTGTGAGCTTTCCGTGATGGAGAAATTTGAAGGAAAGGTTCAATACACTTTGGAGTGGGAATTACAGAGGTAATTAGCCCACTAGTTTATATCCATACCCCCTCACATTGATAATCTGAATGTTCGGGTCTCTGGCCAGTCGCTTTCTGAGCTTAGAGATAAAGACGTCCATACTGCGGGCATTGAAGAAATCGTCATTGCCCCAAAGGGTTTTTAGGATTTCCTTACGGTCAGTTAGCTCATTCTGGTTGTGGCACAGAGCTAACAACAGCTCCGATTCTCGGTGCGTCAATATTTGCTCGTCCTTTTCAAAGATCAATTTCTGAAGCAATGGATCAAAGGAGTATTTTCCGATTTGGATAGGTCCTTTGGATGGTTTGGTATCGCTTGTCCGCAACAGCGATTCGATCCGCACAATCAACTCCTCCATGCTAAAGGGTTTCTTCAGATAGTCATTGGCACCATACCCAAAACCCTCCACCACATCCTCGGTTCTGGACTTAGCGGTAAGGAAAATGATCGGGATCATCTGATCAATTTTTCGAATTTCCTGCACCAGTGTAAAGCCATCTTTTTTGGGCATCATCACGTCCAACACGAGAATATCCGGTCGGTACAGGTTGTATTGCTCTTTCGCCTCGATTCCGTCTTTGGTGTAAGTCACTTCAAACCCCCGGGTTTCCAGGCTTTCTTTGATGATCGTGCCGAGTGCTTCTTCATCTTCAGCGAGCAATATTTTGGCTTTTGCAATCATATCGTCACCGTAAAACAAGTTCGGTCAATGGAAACATCCAGCGAGATTTGCCCGCCATGTCTTTCCAACGCTGCTCGGGTATAATACAATCCAATCCCAAACCCTTTCACATCGTGTTGGTTGCCTTTTGGGATGCGGTAGAGCTTTTCAAAGATCCGTTGTTGATGGACCTTGTCTATGCTACCGCCATTGTCTAGCACCTGCCAGATGATGCTGTCACCATTCTTTTTTAGCGAAAGGGATATCTCATTTCCACCGTATTTCACCGCATTGTCCAGGAGATTGGTCAGTACATTTTCCATATGGAATGGATCGACCTCACCCCAAAGTTCATCCTCTGGCAAATCAATTTTAAATGAGCGTTCATCCATTTGCAATTGGAAGCTGTCGGCCACATGCTGAGTCAGCTCAGTCAGATTGGTTTCGATTTTATTGATCTCCATTTCCCCCGAATCAATGGTAGCCGTTTCCATCAATTTTTCGACCATGAGATTGAGCTTGGCCAGTTGATCGCGCGACATCTCCACGTATCGCTTCGTTTTTTCTTGATCGTTCGCTTCATTGAAATTGGCAATGCCTTCAAGAGCTGTCGAAACCGTGGCAATGGGAGTTTTAAACTCATGCGTCACATTACCGATCAAGTCGTCTTTGATCATGGCCAACTCCTTTTGAGCCTTTATGATTCGGTAGAGATAAAGAAGCGCACCGATAACGGAGAACACAATGAGAAACGAAATGATTAAATCCATCGCGCCTTTCTTCAAAATCAGAAGTGTGGCATTCTCAAAATTCAAACTGAGTTTTTCTCCAGGCATTAGGTAGGTGCTCTTGGAAGAGGTGGTCAGAGCGTATTTTGCGTTCGTTGGCTCAGCCTTACCTCGGCTGTAAATGACCTGATAATCCATCGACAGGTTTCGTCGGTTGAGTTCATCTTTCAGGAGTTCGGTAAGTTGATCCACATCCACTTTTTCTTCTGAAGAGGACACCATGATCTTTTGAGTCAATTTGGAGAAGTCGACAAAGGTGAAATCAAAATCCTCGATGGAGTCCACTTCTGTAGTAGTCATTTTCATTATCGTTCTCTCACCGGAATCTGTTCGTAATTTCTTGACTTCCTTTTTGACTTTGACATCCTCGGTATTTGAAGACCAGGCATATTGAAATCCACTTCCGTCAGGGTGCACAAATGAAGTGTCACCCGTCATCACAAATTCACTGTCCACTTCAATGCTATCACTGCTCATTGTGATGCGACTGATCTGGCGGGCTATTGAGTCGCCATCCGTCAAAGTCATCACTGCAAAGTGGCTCCTGACTTTGTCTGCATAGTATTTCTCCACACTTAGATCCAGCGCTCGCTGCACGTCAATGATGAACCGCTGCTTATTCTGCTGATAAGTATTCACCGTACGATACACCTGCGATCCGAGGATCAGGACGATGGTGACACTGATGATGATCAGCGTGTGTTTGAAGTTTGAAATCTTTGACACAGGACAAAGATAGACCTCTAAAAATGAGGAAATTCGGACGCTTAACACACGTTAACACTGGTTAACCATCTGTTCACACTTCTCCCGATTGCTTTGCTGATAACCAAATCGGAAATCATGAAAAACAATTATAGAAACATTCTGGTAGCCCTCGGGGCACTGATCGCACTGGCAGTTACCACCATCCATGTCAATGCCCAAAACTTTCGGGGCATAGCCACTTATAAGTCGGACCGGGACATGTCCCAATTTCAATTCCACGCTGATGGCATGTCTCCCGATCAAATGGAGAAAATGAAAGCCCAAATGAAAAAACAATTTCAAAAAGAGTATGAGTTGAAATTCAACCTCACAGAGTCCAGCTGGGAAGAAGCTGAAAGTTTGGATGCGGGACCCGTCAAAGCCAGCGCCGGAGGGATGCAAATGGAAATCTCCATGGGTGGCGGACTGCTTTACAAAAACACCTCAGAGAAGAAATCTATTCAACAAACGGAATCATTTAGTAAGCTTTGGATCATCAGTGATCAGTTGGAAAGCAGAGATTGGAAAATGACCGGTAAGACCAAGAAGATTGGAGACTACACCGCTGATCAGGCGATTTATGAAAACATTCGTGAGATGCAGTCTTTCTCCATGTCAGACGAGGGCAAGAAAACTGAAACCATTCAGGATACGGTTCAAGTGACTGTTTGGTATACGCCAGATATTCCAGTTCCACATGGCCCGGAAGATTACTGGGGATTGCCGGGATTGATCCTGGAATTAAACGACGGAAGGGTGTCTTACCTGTGCACGAAAATCGAACTCAATCCAGACAAAGCTGTGGAAATCAAAAAGCCCAAAAAAGGAAAAAAAGTGACAGCTGATGAGTTTGAGAAAATCTCCGACGAGATGGCTCAGAAAATGATGAAGAAATACCAGGGTCAGGGAGATGGCGAACGAGTCATGATCATGAGATCAGGGAATTAAACTTTACTCAGTGGCCCCTGTGGCTTTTCAGTGCGACTCTGTGGTTTAGTTTATTCTAACCACGGAGATCACTGAGGATGCACAAAGAGTACTGAGTTGATGTGATCCCTCCTCTTTCTTTTTCACCACTTGCGGTTAGTAACGATTGGTTTTCTTAAAAATCAAAATAAATGACACGACTCATTGGACTTTTCGTGACGCTATTGGTCTGTTCCAACTTAATGGCACAGAAGGGCATCTTCTACTTTGGAGAAGTCAGGGATTCCGTAGGAGCACCACTTCAATATGCCAATGTCATGGCCATGGACACCACGACTCAAACTATGGCCGGGTTTGCAGTCACCAACCACAATGGGCATTTCCGAATTGGATTGGAATCAGGGAAAGTCTACTCACTGAAAATAAGCTTCATCGGATACGCCCCCATGGAACGGATTATTCAGCCCACTGAAACCAACGATGAGCCGTACGGTTTTGTGCTGAGTAACCAGGGCGTGTCCCTCGACGAAATCCAGGTGGTGGCCGAAATGCCGGTCACCATTCGAGGCGATACCATCACTTATGCTGTGGATGCCTTTACTCAAGGCGATGAACGAAAACTGGAGGATGTGCTGGAAGACCTCCCCGGATTTCAGGTGCAGGAAGACGGCCAGATCAAAGTCCAGGGCAAGGACGTCAACAAAGTACTCGTGGATGGTAAGGAGTTCTTTGACGGAGACACCAAACTGGCCACTAAAAACCTTCCCGCCAATGTGATCGACAAGATTCAATTGCTGCAGAATTTCAACGACATCAGTCCACTCCGGGCACTTGGCCCCACAGATCAGTTGGCCTTAAATGTCCAGTTGAAAGAGGATAAAAAGCGCATCGTTTTTGGCGACATCACAGGTGCTATAGGTCCGGAGAATCGGTATCTTGGTCACGCCAACACCTTTTATTACGACGAAAAGCGAAACCTGAACTTAATCGCGGATGCCAATAACGTGGGACAGCTGGCCTTCACGATGAACGACTACTTCCGGTTTGCGGGAGGGTTGGGAAATCTGTCACAAGGTCGAGGTTCAAATTTCAATATGTCAACCGATCAGCTCGGGATCCCGGTAGCCGAGCGAAACAGTGCCCGTGCGCTACAGAATGAATTGGTGGCTTTCAATTTCAGTCTGACACCCAAGCGAAGTGTGAAAATCGGTGGCTTCCTTATAGGGTCGGCCGTGGACAATTCCTTTGGATCGTTTTCTGATCGGACATATTTGCAGGAGGGCAACAACCTGAACGAAACATTCCTATCGGCCAGCAATGTGAAGTCCCAGTCGGGTCTGGGGAAATTCTCCCTCGATTATGCCCCGAATTACGACCTGCACATCAGTTACGAACTCTTCGGACGTACCGCCAACATCGACAATGGATCAGACCAGCTCTCGGTGGTGGACGAAACCTCCAACGATATTTCTGGTTTGCAGACCCAACAACCCTGGGCGATCGAGCAGCAACTTCGTATGTTCTACGCAGCGGGAGAGAAGAACGTCCTTTCCCTGGAAATCGGTCAGGAAGTCCAGCACCAGGACCCGATTTACAATCTGGGGACCACAATCCAGCCCTTTCAGGGCACTATTCCCATGATGTCCAGCGAGATCTATCAACTGCTGCAGCAGCGAAGGACGGAGACAAATAAATTCGAGGCACTAGGCAATTACTACCGCATCCTGAACCGCACCAACCACGTGAACCTGACCTTTGGGCGTACCAACAGCAAGCAGGATTACTCCGCCCAACTCTTTCAGGAATTGTCCTCCGGACGAGATGAGTTCTCCGACACGGATTTTCGCAATGATGCCACATTCGAGTTTCACGATTCCTTCATTGGCCTGCTCTACCGCAGCAAATGGGGCAAGCTCACCTGGGCGCCAGAGCTGAACCTTCATTATTACCAGGTCGATCATGAGCAGCTCACCGAATCGGCAGGGTTTGACAAGTGGATGTGGCTGCCCGGATTCAGTGCCAAGTTTGATATTCGCAACTCTCAATCCATCAATTTCAATTATTCCTTGGATGCCAACTTCATGGATGTCCAACGAGTGGTGAGCAATCTGATCGTGGGTAGTTACAACTTCCTGGAGACCGGCAATCCGGGATTGACCAACAGCGTGTTTCATTCTTTCAATCTGGATTATCGGAATTTTAACATGTACAACTTCTTCAACATCTATGGTGGCGTGAATTACCTGATCAAGGAAGACGACATTCAGAATGGCTTCACCCTGAATGACTGGGAACGAATCGGCATACCCATGAACATCCTGCCCGTGAACCGCGAGGTAAGCGGCTACCTGAACATGGAAAAGCGGTTTGACACGTTCAAGGCCAATCTGGATGGAAACTGGGCGTATTCTTTGGTGAACAACCAACTGGGACAAACCGATAACCAAAACATCAATTTCCGTCAGACGTATCGGGCGCAGGTATCCACCCGACTGTGGAACAAATTCTCGCTCCGATTGACCAACGAAACAACCATCAATCGATACGAAGGGAGCCAGAGCACGAGTACGTTCGTAAACAATGAATCGGCCTTTCGCACCAACTGGAAAATCATCAAAGGCCTGGAGTGGATCACCAAGTATGCCCTCAGCAACTACGTAAACCGCACCGCCGGCAGCCGTTCACAGTTCGACATGCTGGACGCCATCTTTCGCTACCGCAAGGAAGGCAGCCCCTGGGAGTTTTCCGTGGAAGGCCTCAACCTGCTGAACACCCGCAGCATCCGCCGCGACTCCTTCTCCGACAACCTCATCAGCACCTATAGCTACGACATCCAGCAGCGCTACTTCCTCTTCAAGGTGATGTTTGATATTTGATCCCCCTTTGAAGGGGGGTGCGTAGGAACCGTCATTCCCGTTTCAGAAGCGCAGCGTAGGAATACCGGAATCTCATCAATCAAGAGCGACACCTTCCGGCACCTTAGACCTTGTACTCCCGTCCTCCCCTTTACAAGGTATCGGCTCGGCCGGGGCTATTTTGATGTGGTATGGCTCTCTACATTTTTCCACTTCGTCATTTCGAACCGAGTTTACCAGCCAGAGGGCGAGGGCTGTGAGTGCAATGGCTCGTAGGCTGGTCACGAGGGAGAAATCTGTCGCCCTCTAGATCATGTCCGATTTATGTCCATCTTACTGACTGGCCTGAGCTACTCCAGACTTCCTGCCTACTGCAGGCAGGCTCGTCGCTGCGCTTCCCTCGAAGTGACGCCCGCTTTTGATATTTTCCACCTCGTCATTTCGAACCGAGGTACGAGGGAGAAATCTGGCTTTCTCTAGATCATGATGTCCGATTTAAGTCCATCTTGCTGACAGGCCTGAGCTACTACAGACTTCCTGCCTACCGCAGGCAGGCTCGTCGCTGCGCTTCCTTCGAAGTGACGTCCGTTCACATTTCCCACTTCGCATTTCGAACCGAGTTTACCAGCCGGAGGTCGGGGTTGTGAGTGCAATAGCACGTAGGCTGGGTACGAGGGAGAAATCTGTCGCCCTCTAGATCCATGACCGATAAGTCCTTCTTACTGACTACCCTGAGCTACTCCAGACTTCCTGCCTACCGCAGGCAGGCTCGTCGCTGCGTTTCCCTCGAAGTGACGTTCTGTTCATAATTTCCACTTCGTCATTTCGAACCGAGTTTACCAGCCGCAGGGCGAGGGTTGTGAGTGCAATGGCACATAGGCCGGGCACGAGGGAGAAATCTGATTTAACCTTATAGGTTTTAAGGGATTCATCAACCTGCTCAAAAGTGCATTTTGATCCGTCATTAAGGATTCGATTTCTCATACGGAATTTGCAAATGCCCAGAAGATAAATCATCTTTCAAGACACTTTAATAAGCAAAAAATGTCGCGTATATCGTAGTGACATTAAACTAAGCGCTTATTTCTTGATTGGACGGACATGAAAATAGAACAAAAGTTATGGACCAAAAAAGAGGGCTGGCAGAACCTCACGGATCAAGATCTTTCGCAAGATGCTCAACTTGTACTGGTTTTCGGATGTAAGAAAGTCCTCGAAGAACCTGATCGATATGATGAGGTGAGGAAAATGTACCCTACTGCAGACATTGTCATTTGCTCAACGGCCGGAGAGATAATGGATGGTAGGGTATATGACGAGAGCATTAGTTGTACGGCTGTCATGATGGAAAGAACGCGGTTGAAAACTGTCATCTTGCCAATTGGAGACGCGAAGGATAGTTACGCAATTGGTAAGCAATTGATAGAGTCTCTAAATGATCCTGAGCTTGTTTATACACTCGTTATATCCGACGGTCACATTGTCAATGGAAGTAGGCTGGCTCGAGCCTTAGCGGATAACAGACAGGCAAACAGTGTTATTACCGGAGGTCTGGCAGGAGACGGAGAGAATTTTGAATGCACTTTGGTTGGACTGAATTCGACACCCACAAATGGGAAAGTTGTAGGAGTGGGTTTTTACGGCTCTAACTTGCAAATTGGGCATGCAGCGAAAGGAGGATGGGACACATTTGGGCCGGAACGATTGGTGACAAAATCAAAAGAAAACCAACTTTTTGAGCTGGATGAACTTCCGGCATTGGATTTGTATAAGAAATACCTAGGAGACCTGGCAGACGAACTGCCTGGATCCGCGTTGCTGTTTCCCTTGAGTATCAAGACGGATGACTCGCAGAGATTAGTGCGCACGGTTCTCTCCATAGATGAGGAAAATAAGGTGATGACTTTTGCAGGAGACATTCCGGAAGGATCGCGCGCTAGAATGATGAAATCAAATTTTGAAAGATTATTGGATGGGGCCATGGATGCGGCCGACCATGCATTATCCGAATTCTCCTCCTTTGAACCAGATTTTGCACTATTAATTAGTTGCACAGGCAGAAAGATGGCTTTAGGAAATAGGGTGGAAGTAGAAGTAGAGCGAGTATTAGAGGTCTTAGGAAAGGGAACTAAAACGTCAGGATTTTATTCTTATGGAGAGATTTCTCCTGTAATGAAAACAACAGGTTGTGAACTCCACAATCAGACAATGACCATAACAACATTTAAAGAATTACCCGTTTGATAGTCATGACAGACTGGAACAAAGCATTGAAAAGACTCATTACGAGGCACTTAGTTGAAGACGCCCATATGTCTGAGGAGCAGAATAAGTTGTTTCAGTCAATAAGTAACTTATTAGATGAACGTGATAAGGAATACGCGCTCTTAAATAGAATCATGGACTTGAGTTCTGATGAACTCTTTAGTGCCAATTCGGAGCTGCGTAAGCGAAATGAAGAGCTGGATCAGTTTGTTTATAGCTCTTCTCATGATTTGCGAGCCCCTTTAGCATCGATCACTGGATTACTAGAGCTTCTGGAAAGAACGGAATCGGAAAAAAAGAAAAAGCAATACATGTCCCATATCAAGAGGAGTACCCAGCAATTAGACTCCTTTATTCAGGAAATTATCTCATATACGCATAATAAAAAGGTCGAGGTTGTCTGTGAGCCGATTGACTTTTCTGATATCGTAACTAGGAGCTTTGAGAAACATGAGTTTATGCATACCGATAGACCTGTCCAGGTGATAACTGACATTAAAAACAGTCAACCGTTTCATTCTGACCCAAGACGACTGAATAATCTATTTTCCAATTTGATATCGAATTCAATCAAGTACTACGACCCACATAAGGACAATCCATACGTGAAAGTGACTGTGAGAGATCAGGACAAGCACGCTTTTATCCAGGTAGAAGATAATGGCATAGGAATAGGAAAGATTCACCAAAGCAAGGTTTTCGATATGTTCTATAGAGCATCGTCATCTTCCAAAGGAAGTGGTATCGGTCTATACATAGTGAAAGAAATCTTAGATAAGCTAGACGGTCAAATCTCCCTCGAATCTGAATTAACCTTTGGGTCCAAGTTTAACGTTGTTCTACCTAATCAAATGGTAGCTTAAAATGGGTGAAATGATCAAAATAATGCTTGTCGACGATGATGATGTAATCAACTTAGTACACGAGGATACATTGGAGATTGTAGGTTTTGCTGAAGAAGTGGTTGTAAAATGCTCGGTCGATGATGCCATGAATTATCTAAAGAACCCGGAAGGCAAGCAGGTTGACTTGGTTTTTCTAGACATCAATATGCCTTTGAAAACAGGATGGGATTTTCTTGATGAATTCAAGCAAATGGAGTTCTCGGGAAAGAGGCCTATGGTGATGATGCTCACCTCCTCAATTGATCCGAATGATCGCAAGCGAGCGGAGGACAATCCCTTGGTAGAGGAATTTATTATTAAGCCTTTTTCCATCAAGAACTTGCAGGAAATCTATAATCAGTATTTCGAAAGAAAGTAATCCTTAATCATCAATACGTATCTGGATGGCGATGAATTGATCATAGCTTGTCCGGTCATGTCCACCTCCTTAACATTTTTATCAGTATGACACAACCATTTCACATATTAATCGTAATATTGCGATATGGGAGTAACAAAAACCGATCTCTTTACCGAAAAGCAAAATCAATTGGCAGTGATGGCCAAGGCGCTGGGTCATCCGGCACGTGTGGCGATCATTGAGCACTTGCTGAAAACCAATACCTGCATTACCAACGATTTTGTGGAGGAGTTTGGTTTAGCGCAGGCTACCATCTCTCAGCACTTGAAAGAATTGAAATCCCTGGGCATCATCAAAGGCAATGTGGAGGGTACCTCCATGTGCTATTGCATCAATTCCGAAGTTTGGGGAGAAGTACAAAAGAATTTTGAATCATTGTTCGCTCAGTTTAAACCCGACGAACAATGCTGTTAATGGACTAACTATTTTTTAATGAAAGCCGAAATAGCATGTAGGCTTTTAATTTATATCATCGTAAAATTGCAATATAATGGAAGCAAGAAAAACAAATCAAGACACCCTTCGAGACCCTCAGGGTGACCAACATCTGGAATTTCAGAGCGAGGCTTCATTCCCAAGAATGCATGTCTCACTTTATGTGAAGGACATTGAGCGGACAGTGCATTTCTACTCGAAGTTCTTTGGACAGGAACCGTCAAAGGTCAAGGATAAGTACGCCAAGTTCGAATTGAATCGACCGTCGTTGATTATTTCCTTTATTGAAGGTAAGGCCAGCGCATCGAATTTTGGACATCTTGGTTTTCAAGTGGAATCTAAAGAGGAGCTTAACGACCTTTTAAAATTGGCAAGAGGAAATAAGCTTGTGGAGAAAGAGGAGATCGGTACGGCCTGCTGCTATGCCATTCAGGACAAGTTTTGGGTGTCCGATCCTGATGGTTATCACTGGGAAGTTTATTATTTTCACCAAGACGCAGAGTTCAATGATCCAAGACTCGAGGATGAGTCGGGAGCTGCGTGTTGCGAACCAAGTGTAAAATCAAAGGCGGAAGCCTCTTGTTGCTAATGAACAAACTATATCCTGCCATAGAAATTTATGTCAAGCGGCTGCCCAAGGAGTTTCCTGTGCCGGCCGCTCGGCAGGAGATTCTGAAGCAAATTTCAGCCTATATCCACAAGAAGCATCAAGAAGATAAAGTAGCGGAGCTCGTCTTCATTTGCACACACAACAGTCGTAGGAGCCACCTCACTCAGCTTTGGGCAGCCATAGCGGCGCATTACCACGGTCTGGATAATCTTTTGACCTTTTCTGGAGGGACGGAAGCGACTGCATTTAACATGAATGCCATCAATGCGCTTGAACGTGCCGGGTGTGTGATCGACAAGCCGGGTGGCAAGAACCCGGTTTACCTGGTGAAATTTTCTGATTCCCACAAAGGGGTTCAGGCATTCTCCAAAAAGTATGGCGACAAGTACAATCCGGATAAAGGTTTCTGTGCGGTAATGACTTGCTCAGAAGCCGACGATGCATGCCCGGTCGTTTTTGGCATGGACGGCAGAGTTGCCCTGACCTATCGTGACCCGAAGGAAGCTGACGGAAAACCGAATCAAGATGAGGTGTATGACGAACGTTGTGTACAGATTGCCATGGAAATGTTCTGGATGATCAGCCAGGTGAACGCCCTAAATGTCCGTTAATAACTCCTAGCAGCCATTGCTGTGACACTATTTTGCGAATCCATCTGACGGTATATTTTTGCACCTCCAAAAACTAAGGTAAAATGGAAACTGAAGCGACCGTTGATAAGGACTTGATGAAAGAACACCAGCACAAGATCCGACTGGTGAAAGATGAAGTAGGCAAAGTGGTAGTAGGTCAGCAGCGCATGATCGACCGTTTGCTGATTGGATTGTTCACGCAAGGACACATTCTCCTTGAAGGTGTACCGGGGATAGCAAAAACGCTTACTGTTAACACGCTGGCAGATGTGCTCCATTTGGATTTTCAGCGGATCCAGTTTACTCCCGACTTGCTTCCTTCCGATTTGGTGGGAACCATGATTTACAATCAGAAGAAAGCCGAATTTGAAGTAAAGAAAGGCCCAATCTTCGCCAATATGATCTTGGCGGATGAAGTAAACCGATCTCCCGCTAAAGTCCAGTCGGCATTGCTTGAGGCCATGCAGGAAAAGACGGTTTCTATTGGAGAAACGACTTTCCAGCTTGATCGCCCATTTTTGGTAATGGCCACCCAAAACCCGGTGGATCAGGAAGGAACCTATCCATTGCCTGAGGCACAGATGGACCGATTCATGCTCAAGGTTTTTGTGGATTATCCGAGCAAAGACGAGGAACTGGAAGTCATGAGACGAATGGCCAATATGGCCTTTGATGTGGACATGGCCACCATCCTGACCAAGGAAGACATTTTTTCCATCAGGAATGAGATCAACCAGGTGACCGTTTCTGAGTCCATTGAGAAATATATTATTGAGTTGGTTTATGCCACACGAAATCCTATGGATTACAAGCTGGATCATGAGGCTCAGTACATCCAGTTTGGGGCATCCCCTAGAGCTTCTATTAACCTGAATAGAGCTGCAAAAGCCGTGGCATTCTTCGAAGGGCGTGATTTCGTCCTTCCTGAGGATATCAAGGAGATCGCCGACGATGTGCTAAACCACAGAATCCTGCTTAATTATGAAGCAGAGGCCGATAATGTGACCACTCACGATGTGATAGCAGCCCTGCTCAACAAGGTTCAGATTAGCCGATAGTTAACACACGGTTAATACGCGTAACAAGCCATTTACAATCAGGAGTGGTTATTTAACCATTTCGTAACCATCCCGCCACAGGTGGATTAAAGTGCAGACTGAATTTTGCCCTCAAATAAAAAAGGGTAAAATGAAATTTTCAATCACTTTAATCGCCGTTCTGCTAGCGCTGGTGACCCATGGACAGGGAAGTCCTGTCACAGGCACTATCTCAGGAGTCGTCATGGACGAAACGGCAAACGAACCAATGCCATTCGCAACTGTCGCCATCAAAGGAACAACTCAGGGAGCGAATACAGATTTTGACGGGAACTTCGTCATTCCAGGTTTGAATCCTGGCACCTATACGCTTGTAGTCACATTCGTTGGCTACCAGCCAATAGAAAGCACTTTGGAGGTTTTGCCGGGTGAAACTGTCAAAGTTGACTTGGGCCTTAATGCCAATGAAGTCGAGCTTGCCGAGGTTGTCGTGGAAGCAAAAGCCAACATGGAATCAGAAATGGCAATTCTGCAGATTCAGCGAAAATCTGTGGACATCAAACAAAGCATCGGATCAGATGAGCTCAGCCGAAAAGGTGTAGGCGATGCTGAGGGTGCGGTAACGAAAATCACTGGTGTCAGTAAGCAAGAGGGTGTTAAGAATGTCTTTGTTAGAGGACTCGGAGATCGATATAACTCCACTTCGCTCAATGGCTTGCCGCTACCGTCAGAAGATCCCGAATACAAAAACATAAATCTCGGCTTCTTCAACACAGACATCATTAATAGCATTGATGTTAACAAAACCTTTGGTACCGCTCTCTATGGAGACGTTGGTGGAGCGAACATCGACATTGCATCAAAAGAGCTTTTCGATGATCAAGAGTTGGCCATCAGTCTCTCAACCGGGATCAACAGCCAGGTTTTCGGAAATGACTTTACAAGAATCAGCGGAACAGGGTATTTTGGAAATTCCAATGTCGAGCCGATTTCAGATCTTGGGAATTACTCATTTGAAAACAGCTTCGATGCGACAAGCCAGCCTAGTCCGATAAATAGTGGGCTTTCAATTCAGGGAGGGAAGCGCTATTACTTAGGTGATAAAATCCTGAGCACATTCTTCACCGGGTCCATGAGCTCATCTTACCGATCAACTGACGGTATCAATAGATCATCTCTTGCTGCAAACGGAGGATTCGGGCGAGACTACACGTTTTCTAAATACGACTACAACGCCAATCAATCGTTGCTAGGAAATATCACATTGGAATTGGGAGGAAATACGGTCCTTAAATACAACACCGTCTTGATACACAACAACACGCAAGGCTTTGGTGAGTACACTGGATTCGCGCAGAACCTCTCAGAGGATGATGGAAAAAGTGCTTTCATCAGAAGACAGCAGGTGAATGACAACACACTCCTGGTCAATCAAATCTTAGCTGAGTTTGATGCGACAGATAGAATTTCCGTGGATTTGGGAGTCGGTTTGAACATTGTGAATGGTAACGAGCCGGATCGCCGTTTGAACACCTTCATCAGGGATGATGCCACGAACACCTATGAAGTAGCGGCGGGAAGTGCCGGACTGAATCACCGATTCTTTTCTGAGCTGGACGAACAAGAGATCGTTGGACGAGCCGTCGCGACCTACAAAATGGATGACAATGAGGACTCAAACAATCAAATCCAACTCGGCTACAACATCCGATCTACCGACCGTGATTTTCTTTACAGACAGTTTTCCTTCAACATTTTCGGACAAAGACCTAGGATAGACATCAGCAATGTTGACGGGGTTTTCAATCAGGCGTCCATTGACAATGGCACGATGGAAATCATCACGAACCGAGGTAGAGTTGGGAACGAAAACGCGCTCATTCCTGACACATATGCTGGCAAGAGAAATATCCATGCTGGATTTGTAAACGCTACAAGACAACTAAGCGACAAACTGATTGTGAGTGGGGGAGTTCGAGTAGAACTGGTCAATCAGGAAGTGACATGGGACTTTAACCAGGACAGAAGGTTGTTCGCAGGCGATAATAACACGACGATCGACAAAACCTATATCCTACCAAGCCTGAACTTCAAGTACAACTTGAACGAGGATAACATCCTGCGACTAGCCGCAAGCAAGTCTTACACCATGCCTCAGTTCAAGGAAGTAGCGCCGTTCCTTTACGAGGATATTGATTTCTCCAGCTTTGGTAACCCGGATTTAATTCCATCTGACGTATACAGTTTGGATCTGAAATTCGATCACTATTTCAGCCGTGGTGAGTTGGTGTCAGTAACTGGATTCTACAAAACCATCACTAATTCCATCAACCGAATTCTTGTGGAATCAGCTGCAACTGAAATGTCCTACGTGAATTCTGGAGATGCACAAGTGATGGGAATGGAAGTGGAAGCAAGAAAGACCATCTGGAATATCAACAGCGATTCTTATTTGGATGCTGGCCTTAATTTGTCTTATCTATTCACCGAGCAGACACTTGTTGATACCGATGCAGACGGACTTCAGCCAAGATTTACCAATTCAACTTCGGCCTTAGAAGGAGCTTCTCCGCTTTTGGTCAATGCCGACCTGACTTACACCAAGGAAGGGCCAGGCGTGAATCTTAGAAGCGCGCTCGTTTTCAATTCATTCAATGACAGAATTTATACGATCGGAACTTCTGGAGTAAATGACATTGTAAATGTGACCGTTCCGAGACTCGACTTGATCACCAAAGTTGATTTGTCTGATCGATTGAATCTTGGTGTAAGCTTCAAAAACATTTTAAATCCTAGCGTGGAAAGAAAATCTGAAAATGCCACCACTGGCGAGGACATTTTGATCAGTTCATATCAAAACGGTCAGGAGATTTCCTTCACCCTTGGGTTTAAATTTTACTGATAAAACACACAACTAAATAAATGACTATGAAAACGACCAAATCTTTGTTTACGCTCATGATGCTAGCTTTTTCACTTATTTACTTAAGTGGATGTGGATCTGATGAGCCTTCCAGTACTCCCACTAAGGATGGGGAGATCGACTCTACTACTGATCCGGACTTTGACCCAAGTGCCCTAAGCGGAAATGTCAATGTAGACATCACACTGGATGCCGCGAATTCTCCTTGGCAGCTGGTCGGTCCTTTGGCTGTAAAAGCCGGAGTGAAATTGACCATCGAGCCGGGAGTTGTAATCGAAGCTACGGCAGGTGGAACTCAGACGTATTTGGTCGTTGAAACTGGTGGAATGATTGATGCCTCAGGAACTGCTGCAAACCCTATCACATTCACCTCATCAGCCAGTAATCCTAGAAACGGAGACTGGGGCGGAGTTTTGATTAATGGTTTGGCGCCAATTAGTGGAGGCGGAACGTCAGTTACAGAAGTCCTTCCCTTGTCTTATGGTGGAACGGACGCTGCGGACAATTCAGGCATTTTCAAGTATGTCATTCTGGAATATACCGGAGCGAGAATCAATGGCGAGAAGGAATTCAATGGCCTCACTTTGTATGCTGTCGGTTCCGGTACAGAAATTAACAACATCGTCATAAATGGCGGAGATGATGACGGCATTGAGTTTTTCGGAGGCAGTGTAGAGGTCGATAATCTGCTTGTGTTGAATGCCAAAGACGACATGTTCGACTGGACTCAAGGCTACACCGGAGGAGGTGAGAATTGGTTCGGCATTCGAGAAGCTGGTTTTACAGATCAGTCAGATGATCCAAGGGGAATCGAAGGAGACGGAAACCTGGATGGTCTGAACCCTGCTCAGACCGGTCAGTCAAGCCCAACAATTGATGGCATCACGATTATCAATGGTGAAGCAGTCACTGAAATTTCTGACATGATCAAAATCAGAAGAGGTAGCACTGCAACGATCACTAACGCCATGCTTGCTTTGATCGAAGACGATGGATCTTATGGCACCTATGCTGATTTGATCGACTTTGAAGATTCAAAAGGACACGCTGCTGATGGTACAAGCATCACGTATTGGTACAACGATGGACTGGCTGCAAATGCAGATGAAGCGGATGTAAAAGGAGGGGATAACGCTACGACTTTAACAACTTCTTCGACCAGCACCGGAGCGGATGCTTCAGCTTTCAGCTGGGCCGGAATTACTCTTCCTGCTCTGACTGCAGCTTCAGACTTATAATATTAAAACACCCTTTTTTAAGGTCGTCCTCGAAAGAGGGCGGCTTTTTTTTGGCATAAAAAAAGGCGCCCATCAGGCACCTTAATATTTTCCGCAATGTTTTATCAGTAGGTCAGTTTGAATTTAACCGGCACCACGATCTTGGAGCTTACTGATCTACCATCCACAACTGGAGCCAAGAAGTTCAACGATGGAATGGCGTCTGCCACTGCTTTCTTCAAATCACTGCATGGACTGTCAACGATCTTAAAGCTCTTCATCTCTCCTTTTCGGTCAACAGAAATCTTCACAAGCACAGTTCCCTCGATTCCTTTATCCCTACATACTGTGGGGTATTCGATTTGGCTCAGTACATCAGCGTAGTTTGAAATGACGGGCTTTGGTTTCTCATTGCCATTATTAGCTACTGCCACATAACCTGCTATGACCATTATTAAAAGTGCTACCAACTTCTTCATATTACTTGTTTGTTAACCTTGATCTCTTATAAACTTAACACTAAGGTAACATTGGAAGTTAATATAGCCTAACCCTGAGTTAATATTTAGTTAACATTAGGTAAAAAATGTTCGATTTGGAGCTTTAAACGAAGAATTTCGACTGCTAAATGGTCTTGATCTTTTCCAGAATGACTTCACGACGCTGGATAAAACGCATCCATTCATTCCAGTTACGACCCTTTTTTGAAATGGCTTTTTCCAGTTTCTCCAGTTCTTCCTCGTAATGGCGGAGATAGAACCACCTTTTGAAATCAATGAGTAGTGCTTGTGCCTGTTGGGCAAATTTGACTTTTTCCTCCTCGGTCATATCAGTGGTCTTGAGTGCAAGCTTGAAAGTGGTCGGTGGTTTCTCTTCACCGAGGGATTGCGTATAAATCACCACCGCACGGGAATCTTCCGTCCCGGGAATTGTTACCTCATAGTGCGTTCGCTGATTCTGCGGCAAGGCAAATTTTTTGGCGTATTTCCACCATCCTTTTTGGACGACAGGCTGACCAAAATCAAAGCTGGTGGAATACCCTGGAAGGGTTTCATTGGGCAATTGAAGAGTGGCTTCTGATACCTTGGAATCAAACTCCTGAGCAGAGAGCAGCGACACACCAAAAAGAGTAAACAGAAAACAGAATCGTTTAATATTGGTCATGGCTTCAAAGATATTGATCACCGGAGGAACAGGCTTAGTAGGTTCCAAACTTACAAGTGAGCTAAGAAAAAAAGGACACCTTGTAAACATCCTGACCACCAGTGCCACAACGGCAGAAAAGGAGGGATATTATTACTGGAACATCAAGGATCAGTACATTGATCTGAATGCCTTCGATGGTGTGGAATATATAGTTCATCTGGCTGGCGCGGGTGTGGCAGACAAAAGGTGGACCGAAAAAAGAAAGAAGATCATCCTGGAAAGCCGCACGAAATCAACCGCGCTTCTGGCTGAGCGGGCGAAAAATCACAAGCTGAAAGCTTTCCTGTCAGCATCAGCAGTGGGCATTTATGGATTCAACACCGGTGATAAATGGCTGGATGAAGAAAGCGATCAGGGGAACGATTTTCTGGCGGAAGTGGTGCAAGCCTGGGAGCATGAGGTGGATGGATTTGAGGGCATTGCTAAGCGTGTGGTTAAACTACGCATCGGGATCGTGCTGAGCACTGAGGGCGGTGCATTGAAAGAGATGCTTCCACCTTTCAAATGGGGTGTGGGAAGTCCGCTGGGCTCAGGCAAGCAATGGATGAGCTGGATACACATAGATGATCTGGTGGATATGTTTGTGCGAGGTATTGAAAAGGATTTGAACGGAACGTACAACGCCGTGGGGCCCAGTCCTGTGACGAATAAGGAGTTTTCTTCACTTGTCGCAAAAACTCTTGGTAAACCCATGTGGCTTCCTAATGTTCCTTCATTTATCTTGAGGCTCATTTTTGGAGAATTGTCTCAGGTCGTGCTAGGAGGCAATCGAGTAAAGTCCAAAAAGATTGAAAAAGCGGGATTCACCTTTAAATTCAAGAACCTGGAATCCGCATTGAAAGATTTATTAAACAACAGATGAGTAAAGAAGAAAACATTAGCCCCAAACAGGAGGCGGCAATTCGCAAGGCCTTCAAAGACAGAGATTGGAATGAAATTAAGACCTCAGACTCCTGGGTGATTTTTAAAGTGATGTCCGAGTTTGTGAATGGGTTCGAGAAGTTGGCGAAGATTGGACCCTGTGTGTCCATTTTCGGATCAGCCAGAACCAAGCCGGAGAATCCAGAGTATAAAAAGGCGGAAGAAATTGCAGCTAAACTCGTGCGTCATGGATACGGCGTAATCACCGGTGGAGGACCTGGTATCATGGAGGCAGGTAACAAGGGAGCCAAAAGCGAAGGTGGTCGATCTGTGGGATTGAACATTGAGTTGCCATTTGAGCAAACAGGCAACCCGTACATCGATCAGGACAAGCTGATCAACTTTGATTATTTCTTTGTTAGAAAGGTCATGTTCGTCAAATACTCTCAGGGCTTCATCGTGATGCCAGGTGGATTCGGCACGCTCGATGAGTTATTCGAAGCAATGACCCTGATTCAGACAGATAAGATTGGGAAATTTCCAATTGTCCTGGTAGGAAGAGATTTCTGGGGAGGACTGATGGACTGGATCAAAGGAACCATGTTGGACGTAGGGAACATCAGTCCGGGAGATTTGGACTTGTTTCACACCGTGGACACTCCAGAAGAAGCAGTCAAAGTCATCGATGATTTTTACGGCAAATATTTACTTTCGCCGAACTTTTAAAATTCTGATAGTTGAGTACGGTTGTCGAGGATATTGCCGAAGAGCAAATTGAAATTTACGGGGCGCGGGAGCACAACCTGAAGAACATTGATCTCAAAATCCCACGAAACAATCTCGTGGTGATTACCGGGATCAGTGGGAGCGGTAAATCTTCACTGGCCTTTGATACCATTTATGCCGAGGGTCAGCGCAGGTACATGGAGAGTTTCTCCGCGTATGCCCGAAGCTTTATTGGCGACATGGAGCGGCCGGATGTCGATAAGATTGACGGACTGAGTCCGGTGATCTCTATCGAACAAAAAACGACCTCTCGAAATCCGCGATCGACCGTCGGGACAGTCACGGAGATTTACGATTTTTTCAGATTGCTTTATGCCAGAGCCGGGGAGGCATATTCTCACATTTCTGGCAAAAAGATGATCCGCCAGACTGAGGATCAGATCGTGGAGATGATCTTCGAGAAGTACCTCGGAAAGAAAATGATCCTTCTGGCGCCTGTGGTCAAAGGTCGAAAAGGTCACTATCGTGAGCTGTTCGTACAAGTACGAAAAATGGGCTTCAGCAAAGTGCGAGTAGACGGAGAAATTCAGGAACTCGTACCCAAAATGCAGCTGGATCGATACAAAACTCATGACATTGAAATTGTCATAGATCGTGTCGTGCCAAAAGCAGATGATGGAGGCCGATTGAGGCAATCCGTTCAGACAGCTTTGAAGCAGGGAGATGGTGTGTTGATGGTCCAGGACGAAGCAGGTGCCACGGCCTTCTTTTCCAGAAATCTAATGGATCCCGAAACCGGTTTGGCTTACGATGAACCAGCCCCAAATGCATTTTCATTTAACTCTCCTTATGGGTATTGTCCGGAATGTAGAGGCCTGGGGCAGATCGAAGAAATATCCAAGGATTCGGTCATTCCCGATCCGAAACTGTCGATTTCCCGTGGTGGCATTGCTCCGCTCGGTGAATTCCGAGACATCTGGATTTTCAAGAAAATCGAGGCGATACTCAAGAGAAATAAGCAGTCTCTTTCTACACCGATCAAAGACATTCCTGAGAAGACGCTGGACATTTTGCTTTACGGCGATGATGTGCCTGTGGCTGTGAGTTCGGTCAAATATCCGGGGACAGACTGGAACACAAAGTTCGAAGGAATCATCAACTTCCTGGAGAAACAAAAGGACACGGGTTCAGAGAAAATACAGAAATGGATCAAAGACTTCACCGACATCCGAGAGTGTCCGGAGTGTCAGGGAAAGCGGTTAAAAAAGCAATCGCTTCATTTTAAGATTGCCGAAAAAGATTTGGGCGAAATCGCCAATTACGATCTTCAGTCTTTGGCCAAATGGCTTGAGGGGATTGAAGAGCGGCTGACAGAGAAGCAACAAATCATTGGGAAGGAAATCCTGAAGGAAATCAGAAAGCGCCTTGGCTTTATGTTGGACGTTGGGCTCGGATATTTAAGTATGAATCGTTCGCTGAGAACGCTCTCCGGAGGTGAGGCTCAGCGCATCCGACTGGCCACCCAGATCGGAACTCAGCTAGTCAACGTCCTCTATATTTTGGACGAGCCAAGTATCGGGTTGCACCAGCGTGACAATCAGAAATTGATCAATTCACTCAAGGACCTGCGCGATCTTGGAAACACGGTCATCGTAGTTGAGCACGACAAGGACATGATGTTAGCAAGCGACTACATTGTGGATATTGGACCGGGCGCAGGACGACATGGTGGTCAGATCGTCGCGGCATCAGATCCACAGACTTTCGTGAAAAATGCAACGGTCACATCTGATTACCTGAACGGGGAAAAATCAATTGACATTCCCAACTCAAGAAGAGAAGGAAACGGCGAGTCGATGAAACTCACAGGTGCCACTGGGCACAACTTGAAGAATGTGACGCTTGACCTTCCACTCGGAAAAATGATCTGTATTACCGGGGTATCTGGAAGTGGAAAATCGACCTTGATTCATGAGACGCTTTATCCTGTTTTGAGAAGACAGCTGTACCGATCTCACACCGATCCCCTTCCTTTTGAATCCATCGAAGGGATCGAGCACATTGACAAAGTAATCGAAGTGGATCAGTCGCCAATTGGTCGGACGCCACGCTCTAACCCGGCCACATACACAGGAGTTTTCTCTGACATTAGGACCCTATTTTCTGAAATCCCAGAGTCTAAAATTCGAGGTTACAAACCCGGTCGTTTCTCGTTCAACGTAAAAGGCGGTCGATGTGAAACCTGTCAAGGAGGAGGCATGCGAGTGATCGAAATGGACTTCCTGCCCGATGTGCACGTGCCTTGTGAAACCTGCAAAGGCCGTCGCTACAACCGAGAGACACTGGAGGTACGTTACAAAGGAAAATCAATTTCCGACGTACTGGACATGACCGTTGAGCAAGGCGTGGAGTTCTTTGAAAAGCACCCTAAAATTGTTCGCAAGATCAAGACTTTGAACGACGTTGGGCTGGGCTATATCTCACTTGGTCAGCATGCTACGACGCTTTCAGGCGGGGAAGCGCAGCGAGTGAAGCTTGCAACCGAGCTTTCCAAAAAAGATACTGGCAAAACGTTCTACATCCTTGATGAGCCGACGACCGGATTGCATTTTCAGGATATTGAACATTTACTGGAAGTACTTAATCGATTGGCGGATAAAGGAAATACGGTTTTGATCATTGAGCACAACATGGACGTGATCAAAGTTGCCGATCACATCATTGATATGGGACCGGATGGAGGCGATGCTGGCGGGCAAATTGTCGCACAGGGCACACCTGAGGAGGTTGTAAAAATGGAGGAGAGTGTGACGGGTAGTTTCTTGAAAGACGAGTTGAAATAAAAAAGGACGATCCATTCGAATCGCCCTTCACTTTGAAATAATTGATCTGTTTAATCTTCCAGTAGGAAGTATGAATCACCGAGATAATCAAACATGTGGGCGCTTTTGGAGATGATTGTGTACTCCACACCCTCAAGGTTGTTCTCGAAGAAATCCGTTTTCAAAATCTCTTTAACGAGATTCCCTGTTGCATCGAAAATTTTCACTTTTTCGTCCAGTTCTGCAGCTATCGAAAGCTCTGTAACTTCAGCATTCAATTCATCGAGAACCCAACTGTAGTCCTCAACTTCTCGTACATCCGTTGCACTTGTGGCAACATTCATCAGCAGGTTTAACAATAGAATTTTCATAGCGATTTGTCCGTTAGTCCTTTATTTTATTTTGTTTTTGTTTTGATATCTACTTGTACGGAGAAGAATATTTTATGTTTATCATTTTCGCAGAAAAATTATGAGACGTTTCGTCAACCATCTTTTTGAAACTTTCAATGGTTCGAAAAGGTGATCAATGGTGATCTTTTAATTAAGGGTTCGATTAGTTTTATGAAACTTTCTATTGCCTTGGCCCCAATTGTCAAAATCACAAAAAATTGAGCAAAACCGCGATTTATTGGCTTCTCCAAATATTCGGCTGGTTCTCCTATAGCATTATCCAGTTTTTGGTGCTGTCATACGACAGTCAACCCATAGATAAGATGTTGGTTCTGGGCGAGGGGTTGCAAATGATGAGCAACATTTTATTGACGCATTGCTTTCGCTTGGTCATCATCAGGTTTAAATGGCTGAATTTCCGACTGATCAAACTCATTCCACTCACACTTATCGGAATTTTTGTATTGAGTTTGATGGGCTCCATTATTTGGGTGGTGATTATGCTGATCCAAAACAGCTGGAGTTTCAGCGAGCTGCCTCTGGATATTTTTGCGCAGGCCGTCGTGGTAAGCCTGATCGAATCGATTTTTCTCTTTTCGCTGTGGTCGTTCGCCTATTTTGTTTACTTGTATTTTGAGCGGTACAACAAGTCTCTGAAGTATGAAGCGTCCACTCGTGAGATTGAACTGAACAACCTGAAATCGCAACTCAACCCACATTTTATTTTCAATGCGCTCAACAGCATCCGGGCGCTGGTGGATGAGAATCCTCAAAAATCAAAGGAGTCAATCACGCAGCTTTCCCATATTTTGAGAAACTCTTTGAACTCTGACAGGCAAAAACTCGTACCCTTCTCGGAGGAAATGCGGACAGTAAAAGATTATCTGGGTTTAGAGTCTATTCGATACGAGGAGCGGTTGCGGACCAAGATCGATTTGGTTAAAGGCACAGAAGAGTTTGAAGTGCCTCCGCTGATGTTACAGACCTTGGTCGAGAACGGCATCAAGCATGGAGTAGCCAAATTGAAAAAAGGAGGAGAGATTCGCATTTCTACGGAGGTCAACGACAATACTTTACATATTGCGATTAGAAATTCAGGTCAGCTGAATGGGCAGAAGGGTAAAGGGTTGGGGTTGAAAAACACCAAGCGTAGATTAGATATGATTTACGGAAACTCGGCCAGCTTCCAGATAAAAAATGAAGACAACAAAACGGTATTAACTGAAATCACCATACCCAAATGAAGACCATTATTGTAGATGACGAACGACTGGCGAGAAAAGAGCTGGCCTCATTGCTGGAAAAGCACAAGGAAATTGAAGTTGTAGATGAGGCAGTGAATGCACAAGACGCTATCGAAAAGATCAAGGAGCACCAGCCCGGCTTGATATTCCTGGATATTCAGATGCCCGAGCAGACAGGTTTTGAAATGCTGGAGCAATTGGACAAAGTGCCTCAAGTCATCTTCACCACGGCCTATGACGAGTTTGCATTGAAAGCTTTTGAGGTGAATGCGTTGGATTATTTGTTGAAACCCATACAAGAAGATCGCCTGGCTGAAGCACTGAAGAAAGTAAACTACGATGAGGATTCAGGTTCACACGAAATCCTTGGAAAGGATGACAGGGTCTTCGTGAAGGACGGGGACAAGTGCTGGTTCGTGAAGTTGGAGAATGTGCGACTTTTCGAATCAGATGGTAATTATATCAAAGTTTACTTTGACAGCTTCCGTCCAATGATTCATAAATCCTTAAATGCATTGGATGAACGATTAGACGACCGGCATTTCTTTAGGGCCAGTCGTAAGCACATTATTAATCTGGGTTGGGTAGAGAAAATCGACACGTGGTTTAACGGAGGCTTGCTGGTTGAGCTGAAAGGTGGAGATAAAATAGAAGTGAGCCGTAGACAAGCGGCCAGGTTTAAAGAGAAAATGAGCCTTTAGGCCCTCACCGTTTTCATAAAGTCCAAATCCACGCCCCAGTCTTTAGCAAGGTTCAGCATCGCGGTGGTTTCCATCTCGGTGACATACCCTTTCTGGTAGTTTTCTTCCCAGATTTCCAGCAAGTACTTTAGACGATTTTCCGGTTTCATTCGGCTGAAGACTTTCCCTAGAAATTCGCGAGACCTTTCGTATGCCGATAGGTAATCTTGAGATATAAATTTGTTAGCCCAGTCCATCTCTTCGATTGCACCCAATCGTTTTGCGGCTTTCTCCAAAATCACCTTTTCGTCCTCATCCAATCCATGGTAATGGAATATCAGGGACTTTAACAATATCACTGCTTTCTTTTCTTCTTCAGACATGCTGTCGATTAGATTGAGGACTAAAGTAATTTATTCATCGGAAAAAAGCCGAAGAGTAATTTCATCTGCGATTTGAAATCCGTAGGAGGTGAGACAGAAATTCCCCCCTTTTAGCACCGCACGCTTTTCATCAATCAAGGATCGAATGTAGGGTTCATGGTCTTTCATTAGATCAAATTGCCATTGCGTTTTCAGTTCGTTCAGGTCGATTCCCCATTTGGTTCTAATCCGAGTGAGTAGGTACTCGTTGAGCTTCTGAGTTTCGGAAAGGACTTCAGTTTCCATGGGAATTTCATTCATTCCTAACTGGCTGATATATTTTGCATTGTGACGGACATTGAAGCTACGTGACTGACCATTAAAAGAATGAGCACCCGGTCCGATACCAAAATAAGTTTTTCCTTTCCAATAGCTTGTGTTGTGCTTTGAGTAAAATCCGGGTTTAGAGAAATTAGAAACCTCGTATTGCTCGTAGCCATATTTTTTCAAGGTTTCGATCAGGTAGTCAAATTGCTGTGCAGTATCATCTTCATCTGGCACGACCAAGATGCCTTTTTCTACCCAATTACCAAAGGCAGTTTGCGGCTCTATCGTCAATCCATAAACTGAAACGTGTTCCGGAGAAAACGCTATAACACTATTTAGATCGCTCTGGAGCCGCTCTAGAGAACCTTCAATAGGAGGGGTAGCAAAAATTAGATCCAATGAAACATTCTGAAAACCAACTTTTCTGACCGTTTGAAGACAGGTTTCAGCCTGATTTGAGTCATGAGCTCGGTTCATGTTCTTTAAAGCAGCGTCATCAAATGACTGTATGCCAATGCTGAGCCTATTGATCCCGATAGCCATGAGGTCCTCACATTTTCGTTCTGAAAGATCATCAGGGTTGGCCTCTATGGTGATTTCGGGATTAGCCTCCAGAGTGTGAGTTTTATTGATTGCAGAGAGTATCTCTTTCAGTTGATCTGACTCCAGAAGAGAGGGCGTTCCCCCGCCGAAGTAAATCGTTTCGACCGTGTGTCCTTCCAGGTAATCCGCCCTCAACTCAATTTCCTTGATGATCGCCTCGAGCATTTGGGGCAGGTTCTTCTGACTGGTGCTAAAATGAAAATCACAGTAGTGGCATGCTTGCTTGCAATAAGGTATGTGAACATAAATTCCGGCCATCGACGTAATATTACGCAACAAGAATGAATGCAATTAGAATACACTTCATAGTGTTGCTCTCGATGGGTTGGGGGTGCTGTGTTGCGCAGAGCATTGACGTGTTTCTTGATGGTAAGAAAGCCGATTCTTGGAATTCTTCGGATTCTACTGACCTAAATAGTAGAATTGAGCGGCACAAAATGTCATTCTGGAATGCCGGCCATCTTTTCGCTGGACTAGACTCCTTAAATGAAAAGGGTCTGTATTTCCATGTTGGGAAAAAATACGAAATCAGCTCATCCAAATCTTACCAGAACCTTTTAAGGAATGCCAGAAAAGAATTCGAGGAAACGATCAATAGCGGTTTTCCTTTCGCTCAGTTAAGATGGGACTCGTTGGATGTAGACTCAGGGAAGTTTGAGGCAAACTATGAGATTATTAATGGGCCGTTCATTGAATTTGATTCCATAGTTTTCATTTCACCTGTTAAAACCAAAAAATGGTTTCTCGAGCAATCTCTTGGAATAGAAAAGGGGAAGCCGTTTTCGGAAAGAACTTATCGATCCATTAGCAGGAAGTTGGATCGCATCTCTTTCATGGAGGAAATATTAAAACCTGATCTTTCTTTTCAGGAAGGCAAGGCGCACACATATCTAAATCTAAAAGAAGCATCTACCGGAAGTTTTCAAGGAGTACTTGGGGTTTTGCCAAACCAATCCAGCGACGGGAGGCCATTGGTTACCGGATCTTTGGATTTGTCCCTGCACAATTTATTCCGAAGCGGAAAACAGTTGGATTTTGCCTGGGACCGATTCGGTGAGTCTTCGCAAAAGTTGGACGTTCGCTACGAGCATCCATACTTTTTAAAATCAAGTTTGAGCCTTGAGTCAGACTTAAATATTCTTAAACAAGACAGTAGCTTTATTAGCACCACTTTTGGATTTAACGCGGGCTGGTTCATTTCAGACAAGTCTGAGCTTGGAGTGAGTTTTGAGCAATCGGCCAATGACGTATTGCTTGAAGATGCCTCGCGCATTGTGTCACTTGGACTGCTTGGTTTTGAGCAGAACTGGTACGGGCTTACGTTTAGCACTGGTAAAGCTTCATCCGGTACAATGGAGAATTTATTCCATGCGAGGGTGGGTTTGGAAATCGGAACCCGATCTATTCGAAAAAATGCCGGGCTGCCCACCGATTATTATGACTCTATTAGACTCGAATCTAACTTGGGTCGGATATCGGGCTACTTGGAAATTCAGAAGATTTTATCAAAGCAATTTGCCATTTTTAATTCTTTGTCAGGAAAGCACCTGCAAGGCAGACAATTGCCTCTCAATCAGCTTTTCAGAATCGGGGGACTGAAAACATTACGAGGATTCAATGAGCAGTTTTTCTTTGCAGAATCTTATCTCATTAGCCAGACAGAATTCAGGGTATTTTTTGAGGAGCGAAGTTATTTGTACGCATTCGTGGATCAGGGATGGGTCAAGTCTGCTTTATCTGATTATCCGGTCGGTATGGGAATTGGATTTTCACTTGATACCACATCGGGCTTGTTTAGCTTTGCCATGGCTGTGGGATCCAATCGTGATTTGCCTTTGGATTTGGCCGCAGCAAAAATCCATTTCGGCTATTTATCCAGATTCTAGTTTGCGATTCGGAATACTCCTTTTGTTTGTTTCCACGTTTCTTCCGGCTCAAGATACGCTCACGCTAGAGCAACTGGATTACAAATTTGTGAGCGTCCAAGATGGGGTAACTACGCCTCTTACATCTTTATCAAATACGAATGTCGCTGGAGTCTTTATTGCATGTCAGCAGACAAGTCTGTTGGCCTTGTGTGGCCCAGAGGAGCTGCAGGTGTGGATAGATGGGCGATTAGCATTGATCAAGGAAAAAGACGCGGATTGCTTGTACCCAAAGATTGACGCTCTATGTGCAGTGAGTTCAAGAGACACAATTTTTTTGTCGATAAGTGCGGAAAGGAGTTTAGAGGGGGCTTCTGTTAGGTCAATATCCATTGTGCCACAAGATCCTAACCAGATAGACGTACTTACCAGAAGCCTGAATGATAAGGCCTGGATTATTGGGTTTGTTATTTGTGGATTTGCGTTTGCTGGAGTGTTTCTTTTTACACCGATCAAATTTGGAGAAATAGTAAGAGCAAAGACTGAACAATTTTCCGAGAGGCCTCTTTCTGGAAATTTCTTAATCCAACTGGGTTGTGTTGTGGCGGTGGGAGCATTTTGCTGGGTTTACAATCACCAAGGTGGGTACGAAGAGTTCTTTACAGCACTAGGATTCTTAATGACCGTGTTTATCGCAAAAATTGGCTTGTATTATTTCGGGGGGATTTTATTTCAATTCCGAAAAATTTCGTCCTGGCAGATGGTCTTTCAAATGCGGTTCTGGGCGCTGGTTACCTTACTAGTTTTTCTTGTCCTTGTGGTTGATAATTTATCGTTCATGTGGTTGACTAAACGTAGTGATGTTCTGGGGAAGATTATTGCGGGCGCAATGGTTGTATTTGTATCACTTGAAGTCTTCAAACTAAGTTCAATAGGGGACAAAAGGAGTCTTCATAGATTTGTATACCTTTGCAGCACCGAAATTTTACCGATGGTTTTGTTGATGCGGATATTCTTGAAATAATCAAATTAGTCACACATAGTACATAGAATGGAGGAGAATTTACTTGTATTAGAAAAAGAGCGATTAAATAAGGTAGGGAGTATTTTGGTCTCTCAACCAGAACCAAAAGATGATAACTCGCCTTATTTCGAATTGTCCCGAAAATACAATTTGAAAATTGATTTCAGGCCATTTATTCAGATCGATCCAGTGGATGCTAAAGAGTTCAGGAAGCAAAAAATCAACATCCTGGATCACACGGCAATTATTCTTACTAGCAGAAACGCGGTTGATCATTTATTCCGAATCGCCTCTGAGAATAAAGTCGAGATTCCTGCGGACATGAAGTACTTCTGTATTTCAGAGCAAACAGCTAATTACCTCCAGAAATACATAGTCATTCGGAAACGAAAAATTTTCACAGGAGTCAGGACGGCTGAAGATCTATTACAGGTTGTCAAAAAGCACAAGGATGAGAAATTCTTGTTCCCGTGTTCAGACATAAGGAAAGATGATATTCCGAAGTTTTTGAGAGAGAATGAGTATGATTTTAATGAAGCGGTAATTTATAGAACGGTCGCAAGTGATCTTTCAGACCTCTCTGATGTTAACTATGATATCATCGCATTTTACAGCCCGTCAGGAATAGAATCTCTCTATACAAACTTCCCGGATTTTGTTCAAAACAAAACCCGTATTGCTGTCTTTGGTCCTACAACTGCCAAGGCTGCCAAAGATGCCGGACTAATTACAGATATTATGGCTCCACTACCGAATGCACCTTCGATGACTGGTGCTTTGGAGCTTTACATTAAAGAGGCTAACGGCAAGTAAGGGGTTTTAGGTGGACGTTCGTTATCTTGTTGTTTGAAAGATATGACAAGAGCAAAACGTTTGTTTTTATACGCTGGCTTAGTTCTCCTTTTGCAGACTGCATCTGGTCAAACAGATCCATTTTTCAGCCATTATATGTTTAACCCTGCCAGTTACAACCCTGGCTGGCTTGGTGATGTAACCTCAGCATTTGGAGCCGTTCAACACAGGAGTCAGTGGGCTGGGTACAACTCAACCTTTGATGGCAGGGGGGGTGCCCCTACCAGTCAACTTGCGAGCATTGTTATTCCTATGGACGGTCCGATTAACTCAGTTGGATCGCTAATTACATTAGATCAGCAGGGAGTGGAGACGACATTGAAATTTCAATTTGGTGGCGCTTATAACGTGAATGCCAAATCTGGAGTAATCTCCTTTGGGCTAATGCCTGCATTTATTTCTCGAACATTGGATTTTGGACAGTTGCGATTTGAAACACCTGATCCCCTTGATACTGGCGTCAAAGAATCTCAGGCCAGTATAGATCTTTCTGCGGGAATATTCTTTCGGTCCTTTTCGGGATACTTTGCTGGGATATCCATGGATCACATTCTTAGCCCCTCATTGATAAAAGTGGAATCTGGATCTCAAAAAATCGAAGGAAAGCTACAGCCGGTCTACTATTTCCACGGTGGGAATAAATTCAGTTTGAACAGAGATTTGGATATTACACCATCGTTAATTGTTCGAACGGATCTAACTGGTTTCACAATGGACATTAGTGGAATTGCTACCTATCGCGATCTAATGTGGGGAGGTATTTCAGCAAGAAGATCGGAGGCGCTAGTTCTTCTCTTAGGGTATAATTTCATGGAAGATAAGCAACTCAAGGTCGGTTACTCATTTGATTATGTTGTCAAGGATCAGGACGCCAAACGACCAACGTCCCATGAAATATTTATAAGATATGAATTGCCCTCTCTTGTCCTTGGTGGACGAAAGGCGGTTAAGACTCCACGATTCAGTTTTTAGATTTTTAATGAAAATTTGTGGGTTAAGAGGGTATAACCTTATATTTAGCCCTCTTTACGTACAATAATTGTTGCAAAAGTTTGTTTATTTTACATACTTGCAAGTTCAATAAAGGTGTTATGAATAAAATGCGTGTTAAGTTATCTACTCTATTGACTGTCGTCATGGGAGCAGCAATATCAAGCTGCGGTCTTTTCGGAGGAAATAAGGGCGATCAGGGAGAGCTTCTTGGAGCACCAGATCGACAGGGTTGGGAAATGTCCCGGCCATTTGGAATGGTTTCATGTCCTGCTGGTACTTTCCATATGGGACAAGCAGATCAGGATGTTGCGGCAACTCAAATTAATTTTAATAAACAGGTGACCATTGGAGCATTCTTTATGGATGCTACGGAAATCACTAATAATGAGTACCGTCAATTCACTGAGGCTTTAGAGTCTGGGACTGAGCCATTCACTGCCACTGGGTTTTCTACTGAAGACCTAAAACCAGATACTACAGTTTGGACAACTGATTTTACCCATCACATGGGTGACCCACTGGTTCAGTATTATTGGGATCATCCGGCATTTGATGACTTTCCGGTTGTAGGAGTGTCTTGGGAAGCCGCCAGAATTTTCTGCGATTGGAGAACAAGGCATTTGAATGATTTCAGAGCAACTGAAGGTCTGCCAGATATGCCGAATTTCAGATTGCCATCGGAGGCAGAATGGGAGTATGCCGCAAGGGGAGGTCGTGACATGGCGAAATACCCTTGGGGAAATCCATATGTCAGGAATACCAAAGGATGTTTGCTAGCCAACTTCAAGCCTGGTAGAGGAAACTATTTCGATGATGGTTATGCATACACATCACCCGTGAATACTTACTTTTCAAATGACTTTGGCTTGTATGACATGGCAGGGAATGTGGCAGAGTGGTGTGAGGATGCTTACAACCCAGCTGCAATGCCACTCGTTTGGGATTTGAACCCGACATATTTTGATGAGTCTGTGGAACACAAAGTGATTCGTGGAGGCTCTTGGAAAGACATAGCTTACTATCTTGAGACTGGTACTAGAACTTTTGATCACAAACAAGCCAAAAGATCTTCTATTGGATTTAGATGTGCAATGACTTATCTAGGCAGGTCATCAGGATATGAATTTTAAGACTTTATAATAAACTAACCTAAATACTAAATAAAATGAGTAAAAAAGGCGGATTTCAGGAGTTACTGTTTAAGACGATAATGCCGAAAGTTTACGGTATTGGTGCTGCAGTAGTAATTGTAGGTGCGATGTTTAAGATTTTGCACTTACCAGGAGCAGGTTTAATGCTTGGAGTAGGACTAACTACTGAGGCTATTATTTTCTTATTGAGTGCGTTCGAGCCTCCACACAGAGACCCGGATTGGTCAAAAGTATATCCTGAATTGTCTGATGATTATGATGGGCCTAAAGCTGCTCCAAGAGCAGTAGCTGCACCAGCAGCTGCAACGGGTGCGTCTGCTCAAATGGACAAAATGTTAGCTGATGCTAAAGTTGGTCCTGACTTGATTAAAAGCTTAGGAGATGGCATGAGAAATCTTGCTGATTCTGCCAAGAAAATGTCAAATCTAAGTGATGCTGCTGTGGCAACAAATGAGTATGCTGGTAATGTGAAAAAGGCATCTGCGTCATTGACGGAAATGAATAAATCCTATTCTTCCGCTATGGAAGGAATGAAAGGTTTTGCAAATGCGGCCACTGACACTAAAGAGTATCATGCGCAGGTACAGAATGTTACCAAGAGTTTGGGTGCACTGAATGCGGTTTATGAAATGGAATTAAAGGATGCTCAGAGCCATACTAAAGCATTGAATAAGTTTTATTCAAATATTAGTGGAGCGCTGGAGAGCATGGCAGAGGCAGGTAAGGAAACCTCAGCTTTCCAAGCAGAACTTAATAAACTGACATCCAATATTTCCTCGCTGAATAAAGTTTATGGAAATATGTTGACAGCTATGAGAGGCGGAGGATCAAGTCCTAGCGCTAATTAATAACCCTAAAAGCTAAAAAATTATGTCCGGAGGAAAAGAAACAGGACGGCAGAAAATGATCGGGATGATGTATTTGGTGCTGACAGCCTTGTTAGCCCTGAACGTTAGTTCCACGGTCATTGAGAAGTTCATCTTTCTAAATGACAGTTTAGTAAGAGCCAATAAGGAAGCAGAAGAGCGAAACATTGAGATTCTCGAAGCAATGAGGGGATCGGTTGAGGAAAAAGGAAATAAACCTGAAGATGTTAAAGTTATTGATGCCGGGGATAAGCTCAGGGCAGAAACTGCTGAGGTTCTAAAAAAATTGTCTGATTATAAAGATCAATTTATTGAGGAAACTGGAGGATACGAAGAAGGTTTTGAGGACGATGTTCATCATTTGAAAGGAAAGACCAACTATGATGGTGTGGGTCACTACATGATGCCTGAGGAAGAAGGTGGGCAAGGACACGGCAAGCAAATGAAAGCAATTTTGTCTGAGTACACCGAGTTTGTGAGAGGTTTGATGAAGGAACAAGAAGCGCCTGAAACGGTATTATCTCACTTTGGAAACATGACTCCAGATGCTGATGAAGATCCAGTTTACAAGCATGATCCGAACCAGGAAGGTAAGAAGTGGTCACAGTTGGCATTTGAGTATTCGCCTACTCATGCGGGGTTAGCAACTGTGAGTGAACTTCAGGCGGAGGTTCTCGGGTTTGAAACAAGAGCACTGGATTACTTGAAAACAAGAACGGGTATGACGGATATTGTGTTTGATGACATTAAGCCAATGGTTTTACCAAAGTCTCAGTATGTGATTTCTGGTAGTAAATATGAAGCCGAGATGTTTATTGCAGCATCTTCGTCGAGTGCCGATCCAGCAATGAAGTACAATGGACAGGATATTCCGGTTACAAATGGTATGGGAAAGGTAGAATTTACTGCCAATCTTAATGGGGGAAAAGATGTTGGAAACGGGGTAAAAGAGAAATCTTTTACGGCTGAGATTACAGCAGCAACTGCAGCAGGTGATACAACTTTCGCAAGTACTATTACCTATTATGTGGTTAAACCTGCCATTGTAATTAGTTCTAATACCGCGGTTTCATTGTACAGGAATTGCGCTAATGAGGTAAGAGTAGATGTACCAGGTTTAACTAGTAATTACAATCCAACATTTGGCGGTTCAGGTGCTCAATTTATAAAGGGGGGCTCAGCTGGTGAGCTTAACATAGTGCCAAGCTCTAATGCTAGAAAGGTGAAATTGTCAGTTTCTAACGCTGGACAACCAATTGGGGAAAAAGAGTTTAGCGTGAAGGAAATACCAGCTCCGCAGATAACAGTTAAAAGAGGAAGCAACACGGTTACACCTAATCAGCCAATACCAACAGGGACAACTTCGTTGAGGGTAGACGCAGTACCAGATTCTGATTTTGCATCTGGTCATCCAAAAGACGCTCGATTTGTTGTACTTCAAGGAGAGGCTTCTTTGTTAAGTGGTGGTTTGGTTCGAAGAAAAATTCCTTTTAGAAACGGAAACTTAGATTTAAGAAGTATTGCCTCGAATGTAAGAAAGGGTGATGCTTTGGTGATAGAAATACAACGTGTAGGAAGACGAAATTTCCAGAACAAGGATGAAAATTTCCCTAAGTTCCAGAAGTTCGTGACTGTCACGTACTAATTTAAAAACAGAGGTATGAAACGTATTAGTTATGTCTTATTTGCTTTCCTGATCAGTGTGACAACACTGACTGCTCAGGATACAAATAACAAACCGGAGGTGGACGAGATTTATAAGATGTTCTCAAAAACCATGTGGAGAAGAATGGATTTGGAAATAAAGCAAAACCGACCGTTCTTTTCAAGAAATGGTGAAATATCTAAGATCTTAATGAAGGCACTTGCAGCCGGTGATCTTAAAGCTTACAGGTCTGATAGTTGTATTAATGTCATGGCGGATAGCACTGTTCAACGAATGCAGTCGTTTACTGTAACTGAACAAAGGCCTCAAGATCCAAATGATCCATTTTCAGCAATGGTTACTCAGGATATAACTACGTCCATACCAGGGAACTTGTTCTCAATTGTGTATATCAAAGAGGACGTAATTTTTGATCGTAATAGGTCCAGAATGTACTGGTATATTCGGACCTTGACTCTAACGGTACCTGGAAAACCAGAATATGTAAATCAATATGGCATAACTGGAGAATTGAGTAATTACCTTCATTTCAAGTATGATGAGGTCGTAGAAGTACTTCGAAGTGAAAAATATGCCAACGAGGCAATCTGGTATAATGGACAGAATATTGCGGCTCATAGAAATATGGCAGATGCCATGGAGCTAAGATTGTTTAGTGCACCTATTATTAAAGTAGCTAACAATCAGGATGAAGATATTCGTCAAATGTATCAAAATGAGATAGCGCAAGATCCAATGAAGGCGCTTATAATTCAGCAGCAACTGGAATACGATCTGGCTGAGTACGAAGCAGAATTATGGTCCTATTAGAGCTAGGATTGCTTAATAAATTTGAAAAGGGGATCAGTTTAGATCCCCTTTTTTGTTAAGCGCCTGATAAATTAGCTGTGCTTTAGCTAGGCCAATCCATTGCGCAAGTTCAGTAATTGAGGACTTCTTTATTCTTGCAACACTACCGAACTGACTTAGTAAAATGTTCTTTGTCTTTTCTCCAACGCCATGAATATTGTCCAATTCAGATGAAGTTTGGATTTTGCTTCTTGAATCGCGATGAAAGGTAATAGCAAACCTGTGAGCTTCGTCCCTGATTCTTTGAAGAAGTTTAAGAGAAGAAGATTTCTTATTTATATGAATGGGATATGAGTCATTAGGTAGGTAAATTTCTTCAAGTTTTTTAGCAATACCAACAATAGGAATTGACCCATACAAGTCAATTTTTTTTAATGCCAAACAAGCCGCAGAGAGCTGCCCTTTGCCTCCGTCAATCACTATCAGGTCTGGCATTGGGCTGTCTTCCGTCTGAAGTCTCGAGTATCGCCTTAGTATGATTTCCTTCATAGATTCAAAATCGTCAGGTCCTTCTACGGTCTTTATTCTAAATTTTCGATAGTCTCTTTTCGAAGGTCTTCCATGTTTGAAACAGACCATAGAAGCGACGGGATTGGTTCCTTGAATATTAGAATTATCAAAACATTCGATATGATTGGGAATTTTTGGTAATGAGAGATCTTCCCGAAGCTGGTCTAAAACCTTTTCAGTGATGGATGGTGGCTTATCGCTGTTTTCCTTTCTAAAAAAGTATACGTTCTTTAGAGATAGATCAACAAGTTTTCTTTTATCGCCAATTTTAGGTTGTATTATATGCTCTGACTCCCATGATTGACATTTTATGTTCGTAAGGATGGTAGTGCTATCGCTGTTGAATCGCTTTCTAAGATTGAACATTACGAGTGGTAAGATTTCTTCTTCTGTTTCATCTAGCTTTCGTTTAACCTCAATCGTTTCTGAAAGCTTGATAGCACCCTCATCAATTTTCAAATAGTTAATGTAGGATTTGTTCTTATCTGATTTGATCGTGAAAACATCGGTTTTAGTAATATGAGGGTTTGCCACTAAAGATCGACTCCTAAAACTATCCAACGACTCAAGTTTATCTTTTAATATTTGAGCCTCTTCAAAGTTGAGATTTTCGGTAGCGTGTTGCATAGATGCTTTGAAGTGATTCTTAACAGGAGTTAGATTGCCTTTAATAATCTCTTTAATTTGTTTTACGTCTTGATCATAGTCGTCTTCAGACTGTAAACCTACACATGGACCTTTGCAGTTCTGAATATGATATTCCAGACAAACATTGTATTTTCCTGATTCTATATTCTTACGAGAAAGATTTAAAGTACAAGTGCGAAGCTTGTATAGTTTTTTAACGAGTTGCAAGACATTGTTCATGGCACGAACACTTGTAAATGGGCCAAAATACTCTCCATTATTAGGATTAACACGGCGTGTAGAGATAACCCTAGGAAATCGTTCCTTTGTAATGCATAGGTAAGGATAGCTCTTACCATCCTTGAGCATAATGTTGAATTTGGGCTGGTACTCCTTTATTAAGGTGTTTTCAAGTACCAAGGCCTCATACTCATTATTGACTATAACGAATTCAATGTGCCGAACATCTCTAACTAATCGCTCAGTCTTCAGCGTATGATTTGTCCCTTTTAAAAAATAGTTTGAGACTCTCTTTCGAAGATTTTTTGCTTTACCAACATAAATGATAGTGCCTTCTTTGTTGAGATATTTATAGACACCTGGGGATTGCGGTACCTTTCTGAATTCGTCCTTCTCAAATCGTTGAAACCGCCATTCTTCCATCAAAAATCAAAATCATCTTCAGTAATGACTTGTCGGAGTGAGTCGGGCTGTTCAATGTTATCATACTGTGTGCAATCCAAAACGACTCCCAGCGGTTGAGTGGGAGGGTCGAATGCTCCGCCCTTATATTGCAACGTGCTGTCACGGTATACTTTGAGCATAAATTTTTCCCAAATGGGCATAGCTGTTCGAGCACCTTGTCCCATTGCCCAATATCGGAAATGTATACTTCTATCATCGCCTCCCGACCAAGCACCTGCTGCTAGGTCTTTTGTGACACCCATGAACCAACCGTCTGAGGCGTTTTGCGTGGTTCCGGTCTTGGCTCCAATGTCGTGATTATGTCTAAGTTCCCTGTCTAAACCTAGTGCAGTACCTCCAGATTCTTCGGTGGTTCCTTTCAACATATGGAGCATTATATAGGCCGTTTCTTCATTAATGGCTTCAGTCCTGTCGGTAGGAAAGGACTGTATGATGTTTCCATTTTTATCTTCAATTTTAGAAATGAAAAATGGTACGGTGTGAACCCCCTTGTTTACAAATGTGGAATAAGCTCCTACCATTTCATACAATGAGACATCACCTCCTGCGCCTAAGGCAATTGACGGAACTGCTTCAAGTTCACTAGTAATTCCCATTCTTTTCGCATATTCAACAACCTTTTGGGGGTTGATATATTTCATGGTGATGAAAGCTGAAACGGTATTGACGGAACGAGCCATGGCCTGACGGAGAGTCATCAACTCACCAGTTGGTGGACCATCCGAGTTTCCAGGGCTCCATGTTGGTGGATCCTGATCGGGTAATTCATAGGTCTGAATAACGTCAACCGCGGGGAAACAAGGAGAGTACCCGTTTGCGATGGCTGCAGTATATACAAAGGGTTTGAATGTAGATCCAGGTTGCCTTTTTCCGTATTTGACTGCATCGTACTTGAAGTACTGATGATCTATCCCTCCAACCCAGGCCTTAATATGACCGGTCTTAGGTTCCATGGCCATGAAGCCTGCTTGCAGAAAGCGCTTAAAATACGCTAAGGAATCATACGAGCTGAATACCGTGTCGATAGACCCGTTCCAAGAGAAGACTTTCATTGACTTAGGTTTTCTAAGGTAGTATTCCACTGAGTCAGAATCAGCACCGAAATGTTTTACCAGCGACTTATAAGCATCTGTTCTTTTAATGGCATTTTGTAGATAGCCTTTTAGCTCCCTACCATTTTCATCAACCCACGGTTTGCGATTACCAACATGCTCATCAAATGTTTTTTGCAAGGCAGACATATGTTCAGTCATTGCTTCTTCTGCGTATGTCTGCATACGACTATCAATGGTGGTGTAAATTTTCAATCCATCATCGTAAAGGTCATAGCCGTGTTCTGCACACCAGTTTCTCAAAAAATTTCCTGCGACAGTCCTGAAATAGGGAGCTAATCCCTGATTCTGATTATCGACTTTGTAATTCAATCCAAAATCAGTCTGAATGAGAGAATCATATTCATCTCTGTTGATTAGCCCATATTTATGCACGTTGTACAACACCTCTGTCCTTTTCCGCATTGCCCTTTCAGGGTTGAGAATCGGGCTATATGCAGTTGGTGCGTTCAAAGCTCCGACCAACATCGCAGACTCGGAATAATTAAGTTGTGATGGGAGTTTATTGAAGAATGTCTTTGCTGCCACTTTGATCCCATAGGAATTACTTCCAAACTCAATGGTGTTTAAATACATCGCAAGAATTTCTTCTTTGGTGTATGATTTCTCAAGTTGGATGGAAATGATCCATTCCTTGATCTTAGTAATGATTACACCGATTTTGCCATAATTATAAAGGCTCCCACGATTCTCAGAATCTGTTTTGTAAAGATTCTCTGCAAGCTGCATGGTGACCGTACTACCACCACCTCTTGATCCAAGAGTTAATGCGGCTCGAACTAGTCCCTTTAAGTCAATTCCCGAGTGTTTTTTAAACCGAATATCTTCCGTAACCAGAAGAGTGTTGACCAACTCTGGAGAGAGTTCTTCATAAGTGGCTGGGGTACGATTGTGTCGAAAATATTTTCCCAAAAGAATCCCGTCAGAGCTGATTAATTCAGAACTCAAGTCAGGATCAGGTTTCTCTAAGTCCTCAAGGCTTGGCAGCCCCCCAAACCATCCAAACGTATCGTTTTGGACCATCATGACCAAGCCTATTAATGACCCAAATGAAAGGATGAGCAATAACCATAGGAGTAGAATCAGCTTCTTAATCTTACGACGGCTCATAGGTAATTTCTCTCAAAAAATGTTTTGTATGATTCAATATCCTTCGTTTGATAGAGGGTTTCAAAGTTTTCCTCAGAAATCGCAAAAATGAAATACTCTTGTCCCTTCATTTTTTCAAATGGGTTCATAGAATCCGAGAATTCGTTGACTAGTGCAATGGCTTTGGATTTTTCATCAATGTTACTGATCACAACCATGGAATGGTTTTCGCTGAGAAGCACATTTCCATATTTCTTATCTGGCAAGTTTTCTTCCAAATAGTCGCCAACCATTTTGGTTGCAATTCGCCCGTTTTCTTGACTACTCTTATAGATAAAAACAAAATAGTGAGATTGTTCTGCGGACGTGACATATGCGGCTTTTGAACTGCTGTATAAATTGATTTTGTATTCTTCTGATGTTTCAATCAAACCATTTACGTGACCAATTAACTCGCTCTCTGGATAGCTTTTTAGAAAATTATCAAGTTCAAATTGATACAAGTGCTGGCCTTCCAGTTGTCCGATATTCATTGCACGCAGCAGAGCTAGATTATCGGTGAATTCGTTTTCAGGATGTCTTGCTATTGCTTCATCAAGTAACTCTTTGCTCTTTTCGTATTCACCATTTTCGAAATATTGATAGGCATTTTTGTAGATCGATTGGAGCTCTATAGTCGCTGCAAAACTCTCCTCCCTGAAGTTGGGATTCACAATAAGTTTGGCATAGATCGTTTCTGGATATTCACTTGTCAACCGTTTCGCAGCTTGTTGGCTTTTTGTTGGATCGTCCTCTTTTTGCAATAGGTACAGCTGGTATAAAACTTCCGGCTCGTATTCAGAGCCCGGAAATCTATTCAGTAGATCATTGAATGTTGCGATAGCATTTGGTTTCTCTGAGAGCCTGAAATTATAAATGTTACCAACAGCGTAGAGCGCGTCTGCTATTTCCTTTCGAAGTTTCTCTTTTGCTTCCTCAGTGGATGGAACCTGTGCAATCAGCGCGTCAATTTTTTCCTTACCGGATTTCGGCTTGTCTGCATTTTTAGAAACGCTTTGTTCTTCCTCAGGATCGTCCTTATCTGTATTTTCAGAAATTGATTCCGAAGTAGAAGCTATTTTATTGGATCGTCTCCAGTGATCTTCCAATGGACGATTCTTCCAACTTCGCATGAACTTAGTGTATCCCTTGCTGACAACCGTGGGATTGTTAAAATACCAATTGCCATCGATGTTCGTAGGAATGATGTCATCATCATCAGAAGTAAATTGATCTCGCGGTGCTTGATTTTGAGTTCTGGCTAGTTTTTCTTGTGCCTTCTTACTCTCAGCTTCTGTAATAGAGTCTTGATTTACTAACTGCGTAGCAAAAGCTCTAAGTGAATCTGGGGGCAGATTACTTAGAGACAATAGGCTGTCATTTTTTCTAATGGTCGTAATATGCTTAACAAAATCAGTTAGGATTTCCTGTCTTTCTTTAATCGCCGAGTAATTGTCTTCATCTTTTGGTAGACTGGTTACTGTGCTGTCATAGTATAGCTTTGCCATTTCAAAGTTCTTCAAAGAATCATAGTGAACTCGTGCAAGACTTAAATAAGAAAGGCCTTTTTGACGATTATTATTTTGACTCACTTTCACAGAAGTTTTGAAATGTTGGAGGGCAACATCCATATTTCCATTTTTCAATTCAAACTGACCCATCTCGTAGTAGATCTTGTCATTGTACTCGAAGTTTTTTCGGTCAACAAGTAGTTTCTTAAAATACTTCCTGATGGTTTTAACATCCTTACCCTCAGAAAGTTGAGTCACACCCGCCATGTTCAGCTTGGTGTAGAATGACAGTTCATAAGTGGGATTGTTCTTTAGAGATTTTTCGTAGTAGTGGAACGCCAAGGCGTCAAAGCCTAGTTTTTCGTAAACCTGACCAACAATAAACTGGATACGTGCTCGATCCTTAGCATTACTGAAGAGCTCTTCAGCTTCTACGAGATTCTGAACCATCAAATTCAGATTGCCTGATTCTTGATGGAGATACGCTTGATTTAGGTAAAAGATCTCTTTGTTTTTATTGCTGAGCTCCTCTTTAGCCAAAAAGTCCACGACTGCTTGAGCGTTGTTGTACTCCTGGTTCATCGTGAAAGTTCGTATCAAATGTGCGAGCGCTTCATGCCTCACATCGTCATCGTCACTTTTGGTGTTCACGTATTTGAACGCTTCAACCGCATCAGCAAATTCTAGGTTATAGAGTCTTGCTTTTCCTACCAAAATGTAGGCTGGATATTCCCATTTCGCATCAGGATGGCGCTGAATGCAAATGGATGCTTTCTTAATGCAGTCTTCGGTGAGATCTTTAAAACCAAGGGCTACTGTGGAATCAAACGGAACGTATATGGGTAATATCTTGTCGTAGTTCCAGCTATATCCATCGAACAAGGACTGCTCAACTGCCTTGATATTCTCATTGGCTATGAAATAGGCGTTGAATTTGGCCGTTAAGTCATGATATGCCGCATTAACGGGATTTGATCGCTGAGGTGCACACCCGATAATCAGCAGAAAGACTGCAAAAACTAAGAAAAAATGCTTGTTCACTTTCCTATCTGGAACTTTGATTTAAAAGTTCAACGTACTCTAATGCACGAATCTTGTAAAGATACCCACTATCCTTTTCAATATATTTGCGTTCTTATTTTTAACTCTTGAGCGCTAAAAAAACTCTTTCGAACTGGTTAACAACCAAATATCTCCTGATCATCCGGAATGAGGAGAATTTCGCCGAGAAAAACACCTATACATTTAACTATGCCAGGTTGTTTTTGATTGGATTCCTCGTGTTCATAATAGCAGTGGTGGTGGCTGTTTTTTTGGTGACAGGCGTATTGCAGCAAAGACTTGATCCCAGATACACGCAGCAGGAAGCTAAACGTCAATTAATAGAGCTTAGGCTAGGGATGGATTCCCTGAAGTACCAATTAGTCAGTCAGGATATTTATATCGAGAACATCAAGAAGATACTTTCTGGTAATTTGGATTCAGAGCAAATCGACAGCCTGTCCTCGCCGGAAATCCGTCCTGAGATCATTTTAGACGAACAGCTGCAGCCCATTGATTCGCAATTCAGAGCTCAGTTTGAAAACACGCCTATTTCGGAGGTGAGCTTTGAAGGAGTCAGTTCCTCCAACGAGTTCAGGTCGCTTTATTTATTCAGTCCTATTGATGGCATTGTATCAGATCAGTATAACCCAAAAGAAGATCATTTCGGAGTTGACATTGTAGGAAAAGAGAATGAGCCTGTAAAATCGGTGGCCGATGGCATTATCATTTTTGCTTCATGGACGCTGGACGGAGGGCACGTAATAGGTGTCCAACATAGAGCCGGTTTGGTGTCTGTGTACAAGCACAATTCGGAATTATTGAAAAACGTGGGTAATTTTGTGACAGGAGGGGAAATCATTGCCATTATTGGCAACTCCGGTGAGCTGACTAGTGGACCGCATCTACATTTTGAATTGTGGCACAATGGCAGTCCGGTAAACCCAGAGGAGTATATAGGAATTTAAGAAGTAGACATGCTAAACAAAACCAACGGCAAAGTGGCAGACGAAGTAAGTAACTCGAACATAATAGGTAAAGGCACCACCATGACAGGTGACTTGGAGACCTATGGAAATCTTCGTGTAGAGGGTAAACTAAAAGGAAACATCAAAAGCAAGTCTAAGATTGCATTTGGTCAGTCCTCAGAAGTGGATGGAAATGTGCTGGCGCAGAATGCGGAAATCGCAGGACACGTTACCGGTACGGTGGAAATTTCTGAGACCTTGATCTTGAAGTCTTCGTCAGTAATTGATGGGGATATAATAGCTGACAAACTCATCGTAGAAGCGGGAGCTGTTTTCAATGGCTCATGTAAAATGGGCGTGAAAGCAAAAGAAATTCACATTGGGCAAGAAGAACCCTACCTCAAAGCCCAGTCCTGATTCGGACAAATCTTATTTGAAATACTATGGCTTGGCTCTGGAGCTGGTAGTGCTAAACGGCGTACTGGTCTGGGGAGGTTATGTGTTGGATGATCGACTGTCTTCCAGTCCCGTACTCATCTTGGCCGGGACGTTTCTGGCTATTTCCAGCACGATTTGGATGCTTATGAAAAGACTCAAATGAAAAAACTTCTTGGCATTCTGTTTTTTGGTGTAGTAATATGGGCTCTACAATTCCCGCTTGCTTCTGTCTTCTCCTTTCACAGTCACTATGATGTGGTGGTGGTTTTCTTCGTTATTCAGAACCTCATTCTTCTAAGAATCGAGCAAGCAGCGAACCCGGAATTTAAGGTTCAGGTTAGGATGGTTAATATCGGAGTTAGACTAGTAACCGCTTTGGCCTTTATTCTGGTTATGTATGCTGTCTTGAAGGTGCAGGATAATTCCTTCTATTTACAGTTTATTCTCCTTTATTTGGCGTTCATGACTTTTGAAATAATTATGGCATTGGCTAACTTGCGGCGGAATTGAGAGACCAACTCCCATCGATGAAAAATAGCCAAGTGTTTTCTTTTTATAACAGTCTGAAAATCAATAAGTTTTTAATCGTTCTTTTCTTGACGATTCCAAGCCTCGCTTTTGCGGGTGGAGGCGAAAAAGAAGGCCATGGTGAAGAGGAGGGTTTCAATCCCAGCGAAATGATCAATCACCACATTGGTGACTCACATGCTTGGGAAATTTTTCATGGATTCACGGTCCATCTTCCAGTGATTGTTTACTCTGAAGAAAAAGGACTGGATGTTTTCTCATCAGCTAATTTTTACGATGATCATCACGAGGTAGTTCCTTACAATGGATACGAGATGCACCATGAGCACATCACTCTTGAGAGCGGCGGACACGTGTGGGATGTATCACTCACCAAGAACGTACTTTTCATTTTGATCGATGCACTGATCATGATTCTGATTTTTACAGCAGTTGCGAGAGGTTATAAGAAAAATGAAGAGCGAGCACCTAAGGGCATTCAGGCATTCTTCGAGCCATTGATCGTATTTATTAGAGATGACATTGCTAAAGACAATATTGGTGAGAAGAACTACGAAAGGTATTTGCCGTTTTTGTTGACGGTATTCTTTTTTATCTGGTTTGGAAACTTGCTGGGTCTTCTTCCTGGTGCAGCTAACATGACAGGCAACATAGCCATCACTTTGACACTTGCTGTGATGACCTTACTCATCACGCTTGTCTCCGGTCGCAAGACTTACTGGCTACACATTGTGGATCCATTAGGTAGTTCCATGGGATGGGGAGGAAAGATTCTCCTTTATTTGATTCTGTTGCCAGTAGAGTTATTAGGAATTTTCACTAAGCCTTTCGCTTTGATGATTCGTCTTTTCGCGAACATCACAGCTGGGCACATTTTGATATTGAGTATTATTAGTTTGGTGTTCATTACCCAAAACCTTGCAGTTGGAGTAGTAGGTGCTCTGTTTGCGGGTGTGATGAACTTGTTGGAATTGTTTGTCGCAATTCTACAGGCCTACATTTTTACGCTTCTCTCTGCGATGTACTTCGGTTCGGCAGTGGAGGAAGCGCATCATTAATTAGAAACTTTTTTTAACCATAAATTGAATTAACATGGGAGCAATTGGAGCAGGTTTAGCAGTACTAGGAGCAGGTCTCGGAATCGGATTGATCGGTAAGGGAGCTACTGAAGGTATTGCAAGACAACCAGAAGCATCAGGTAAAATCCAAACAGCAATGATCGTGTCTGCAGCCTTGATTGAAGGTGTGGCACTTTTCGCTGCGGTAATTGGATTGATGGCTGTTCAAGCTGGATAATTTTCCAAATGACCTGGTCTTGAACCACATTAGGTGGCAAGACCAGGTCTTATTTCAATTTAGATTTAAATAAAAATATTGTGGATTTAGTAACCCCGGCAATTGGATTAATCATTTGGCAATCCATCGTCTTCATCTTAGTACTTATTGTGCTAAGGAAATTTGTGTGGAACCCAATTCTTGGTGCATTGAAGTCAAGAGAGTTTCAGATCGAGGATTCTTTGCGAGCTGCTGAGCAGGCAAGGGATGAAATGGAGCAAATTAAGATGGACAATGAGTATTTGCTCTATGAGGCTCGCCTAGAAAGAGACCAGATGATCAAGGATGCTACGATGGTGGCAAACAAAATCAAGGACGATGCGAAGGCTGAGACTTCCAAAATCTCTGAGAAGATGATTGAGGATGCTAAGTCCAGCATCGAACAGGAGAAAAAATCGGCCATGGACGAGTTCAGAAATCTGGTCTCGACACTTTCGGTAGAAATAGCTGAGAAAATCTTAAGAGAAAAACTCAAAGACGACAAGGCACAAAAAGCACTTGTAGACAAGTTCCTAAAGGAAGCAAAAGTCAACTGATAAATGTCGAACGCTAGAATAGCACATAGGTACGCGAAACCACTTTTGGAACTGGCCGAAGAGCAGAAGGTTCTGGAAAAGGTCAAAGATGATATGGCTGGCTTTGTCAAGTTGTGCGAGGAGAATCGTGAGTTCTTGCTCATGCTGAGAAGCCCGATCATTCCGCACCTTAAAAAAGCCGAGATTCTAAAGAAGATTTTTACTGGCAAGTCCAATAAGTTGACCATGTCAGCTTTTGAAATCATCACCAGAAAAAATCGTGAAAATCTGCTTCCTGAGATCGCCGAGCAGTTCGTGATTGAGTATAACATCAAGATGGGGTATCAGAACGCGAAGGTGACAACCACCTTCCCTATTGATGCCAAGCTTAGAAAGTCATTTGAGGGGATCGTGGAAGAAGTGACCGGAAGCAAAGCAGTCCTGACTGAAGAAGTGGACGAAAGCCTTATCGGAGGTTTCGTGCTTCGAATGGGAGACAAACAACTGGATCGAAGCATTAGCAGCGACCTGAAAGAAATAAAATTGAAATTCAAAAAATAAAAACGCCACTAGGCAGGATAAGATATGGCAGACGTAAGACCAGACGAAGTTTCAGCGATATTGAGAGAGCAGCTCTCCAGTTTCAAAACTGAAGCAGAACTAGAAGAAATTGGAACCGTCCTTCAAGTAGGTGACGGTGTGGCCCGTATTTATGGGTTGACCAAAGCCAAGGCAGGTGAGCTTCTTGAGTTTGAAAACGGTGTTCGCGCATTGGTCCTTAACCTTGAGGAAGACAATGTAGGAGCTGTAATCCTTGGTGACCCTAGTGAAATCAAAGAAGGCGACACGGTGAAAACTACCGGCCTTATTGGTTCCATTAAAGTAGGTGACGGCATGTGCGGTCGCGTAGTGAATACTTTGGGTCAACCAATCGATGGTAAGGGCCCAATCCAAGGCGAAACTTTCGAGATGCCATTGGAAAGAAAAGCTCCGGGTGTAATCTACCGTCAGCCAGTTTCTGAGCCGCTTCAGACGGGTATCAAAGCGATTGACTCTATGATTCCGATCGGAAGAGGCCAGCGGGAGTTGATCATCGGTGACCGTCAGACGGGTAAAACAGCCGTGGCGATTGATACCATCATCAACCAAAAAGAATTTTACGACAGAGGAGAACCTGTTTTCTGTATTTATGTGGCCGTAGGACAGAAATCATCTACAGTTGCGGGAATTCAGGCACAGTTAGAGAAATCAGGAGCCATGGCCTACACGGTCATCGTGAATGCTTCAGCTTCAGATCCAGCACCTATGCAGTTCTATGCCCCATTTACTGGAGCGGCTATCGGAGAGTACTTCCGAGATACAGGACGACCTGCTTTGGTGGTTTATGATGATCTTTCTAAACAAGCGGTTTCTTACCGTGAGGTTTCTCTTCTATTGAGAAGACCTCCGGGACGTGAAGCTTACCCTGGTGACGTTTTCTACCTTCACTCAAGACTCTTGGAGCGGGCGGCAAAGGTGATCAACGATGATAGCATCGCCGCTCAGATGAATGACCTTCCTGAATCTTTGAAAGGAAAAGTAAAAGGTGGAGGATCATTGACGGCACTTCCGATTATTGAAACGCAAGCGGGTGACGTGTCAGCATACATTCCAACGAACGTGATCTCCATTACAGATGGTCAGATCTTCTTGGAAACCAACCTATTCAACTCTGGTATCAGACCGGCTATTAACGTTGGTATCTCTGTATCACGTGTAGGTGGTTCGGCACAGATCAAATCCATGAAGAAAGTGGCTGGTACGTTGAAATTGGATCAGGCACAGTTCCGTGAACTGGAGGCATTCGCCAAATTCGGTTCTGACCTGGATGCTGCAACCAAAAGAGTAATTGACAGAGGTAGAAGAAACCAGGAAATGCTGAAACAACCTCAGTATTCTCCGGTGACAGTGGAAGATCAGGTGGCAATCATTTTCGCTTGTACCAAAGGATTCCTTGACAAAGTACCTGAGACGAAAGTGAAAGATTTTGAAGAAAATTACCTGTCCACTTTGAACGCCTCCCACCGAGGAACGTTGGATGAGCTGAAAGCCGGAAAATTAACGGATGAAGGCTTAGCCACGCTGGAGCAAGTCGCTAAGGATTTAGCAAAACAATACATAGACGCGTAATGGCGAATCTTAAGGAAGTAAAGAATCGAATTAAGTCTGTTACCTCAACCCAACAGATTACCAAAGCCATGAAAATGGTGGCGGCTGCTAAGTTGCGGAGAGCACAGGATGCGATTTTGCAAATGCGTCCTTATGCGCAAAAGCTTACTTCGATCATCAATAATGTTTCGTCATCTGTGGATACAAACGATGTGTCCACTCCCTATGCGGACCAGCGGGAATTGCGACAAGTGTTAATGGTAGTCGCAAGTTCTGATCGGGGGTTGTGTGGCGGATTCAATAGTGCGGCTTTCAAGCACGCTAAGGCGGTCATCAAGGAGAAATATGCCGGGCAGGATGTGACCATCATGCCTATCGGGAAGAAGTCGTTGGAACATTTCCAAAAGAGAGGATATAAAGTGGAGACACAGTTTTCTAAACTCTTTGAAAAGTTGACTTTTGATGGAGCGAGAGAAGCAGCAGAGTTCGTGATGGAGAAGTTCGTGAATGGAGATTACGATCAGGTAGAGATTGTCTACAACGAATTCAAAAATGTGGCGACTCAGATTGTTAGGAATGAGCATTTCCTTCCAATCAAACAAGACGAAGAAGCAAAAGAAACCGAAGTGTCGACCCCAAGCGACAATGATTACATCATTGAGCCAAGTGAGGAGGAAATCTTCACGCAGTTGATCCCTAAGTCTTTGAAAATTCAGTTTTACAAGACGCTGCTCGAATCTAATGCGTCTGAGCATGGAGCCCGAATGACGGCGATGGACAAGGCGACTGAAAATGCAGATGAATTGTTGAAGGAGCTAAGATTGACTTATAACCGAACTCGTCAAGCTGCGATTACAAAAGAGATTTTGGAAATCGTAGGAGGAGCAGAAGCACTGGAGCAAGGTTAACTTTGTCGGGATGCTAGCCCGAGCTTACAGATATTTTAGATGGCTCTCGTTGGATGTAACAGCGGGAGCCATTGTTTTAATGATCTTTTTTTGCGAGGAGTTCAGCGTGCCATATTCCTGGTGGGAAGTGTCTGCTTTGGGTATAGCCGTCTGGCTGATCTACATGTTGGATCATCTCAAAGACGCCAACAAGCTTATCACTCCTTTGGCCGAACGAAGAAAATTTCATGCAAGACACTATGGGCCATTGAGAGCTATAACCTTGTTGGTAGCTCTGGTCGGTTTGGTGGTGTGTTGGTTTCTGGACGAAGAAATTCTGGTGGTTGGCTCTCTCGTGGCGGCCATCTCGGCTTTTTATCTTTTTGTCTCCAAACGAATCGACTGGTTCAAGGAATTCTGGATAGCCATTAGTTACGCCCTTGGAGTGCTGCTCGTGCCTACCATTCGAACGGGCCTATCTACAGAGATATTGATTGCATTGATAGCACTCACTATTTTGGCCTTGGTAAACCTGATGATTTTTTCCTGGTTCGAACGAGAAATAGATGAAAAGGAAGGATTCCGGTCATTTGCCAACGTCTTCTCCGAGCGAATGGTCAAGGTAACAATATGGCTTTCGTTCGTACTGTTGGCCATTGTGGTTGCATTTGGTTGGTATTTTGAAATCAGCCTTTACGTGAATCTCTATTTCACTTTTCTGGGGCTTGTATTTTTGATCATCTGGAGAGTCCCATGGTTTCAGAATGAAGAACGTTATCGATGGGTGGGTGACGCGGTTTTCATGCTTCCGATCGTTTTCTTCTTATTGCCATGAACAACTTCGACTGTGTCGCTCCGATCTATGATCGGCTGGTTCGGCTGGTTTTTGGAAACAAGCTTTGGGAAGCTCAGCGAATTCATTTGGATAAAATCAAAACAACAGATCGGGTCTTAATTCTGGGCGGAGGGACAGGAAGAATTCTGGAATGGATGCCGGATTGTGAAATTGATTATCTGGAGAAGTCGGAGAAAATGATCGAGCTGGCCAGGCAAAATGGTAAAGCCAATTTTATCAATGCTGATTTTCTGAATCACGAACTAGATTTTACGTACGACTGGGTGATCTGTCCATTTTTTTTGGATTGTTTCAATGTCGAGGAACTTGATCAATGTCTGGTCAAAATCAGACATGTTCTGAAAAAAGATGGAAGGATGATAGTTACTGATTTTCAGACAAGTAAATCATCACATCGAATGCTAGTCCGGACAATGCTCACTTTCTTTCGTATTGTGACTCGACTATCGGCCCGCTCTCTGAGCGACTTCCGATTGGTTATACCCGCGAAAGGATTCTCCTCCTTGGATCGGCAGGATTTTTTGAATGGACTGGTTTTTTCTGACCTTTATAGACCGGATTCAAAATAATTCGTTCGCATTTTGGAAACCTTTTCTCATTCCAGCTGTCTATCATCATGGAAACTGTGAGCAACAACCAACATATCCACAAACACCTGATAGAAAGGTGCCAGAAGAATGATGCGATTGCCCAGCAGGAGATTTACAAACTCTATGCTGCTGCGATGTATAATGTCTGTCGGCGGATGATGGGAAGTGATGAAGACGCGCAGGATATCCTCCAGGAGTCATTCATGGATGTATTTCAGAAAGTTTCCAATCTTCGGGATGTGGGTTTTTTCAGTGCGTGGATTAAACGGATAGTGACGAATAATTGCATCAATGCGCTGAGGAAGAAGCGGATGTTGACAGATGAGCTGGATGACAACCTGGACTTACCGGTGGAAGATTCAGATGGCTTTGATTATCAGAGTTTCAGGTTGGAGAAAGTTAAAGGGGCTATAAATGAATTGCCGGATGGCTGCAAAACCGTGCTCACGCTGTATGCTTTTGAGGGTTACGACCACAAGGAGATTGGCGAGATATTGGGCATTACGGAATCTGCCTCCAAGGCTCAGTACAGTAAGGCGAAAGCAAAAATCAGGAAGATGTTGACTGAAAACAATGCGAGATATGCATGACAATTTTAAGAAATACGCGGAGCAAAATGCGGAGGCATTTGACCACACTTTTGATGTGGACAAAGGCCTTCAGGATTTGATCCAGAGACAAGGACAAAGGAAGAAACCGAGAAGGGTTTTCATGGCGGCTGCATCGATAACGATTGCTCTTGCCTTCTCGGCCGTGGTTTATTTCTACGCACAGCCTGCTGAGGAGATTTCTGAGTGGGCGGAGGTGGAGCATTATTACGAGAGGCAGATTGAGGACATGACGCAACTAGTGATGAACCTGACCAATGACAAGGATATTTTATACGATCTGGAAGAGCTGGATCAGGCGTTTGCAGAGGTCAAAGCTGACCTCAAGGATGATGCGGCTAATGAGGAAGTGATAGAGGCCATGATGAATCATTATAGGTTGAAGTTGAGCATACTGGAGAAGATGTTGGATGAAATTAAAGAATCAAATGAAGACGAAAATATATCTAAGCTGTAGTCTGCTGTTGGCTGGTCTGCTGGCTTTCTCTCAGGTAAAAATGGAGAAGGACTTTGATGAGTCCTTTGGTGTGGAGCAGGGCAACAAGGTGGAAGTGCTGAACAAGTACGGTGAGGTCATCATCAATACCTGGGATCAAAATGAGGTACGCTTTATCGTAAAGGTAACTGCCCGAGGAAGGAATCAGGAGGTCGTGAATAAGACCATGAACCGGATCAATGTGGACATGCGAAAAACTGGTCATCTGATCAGTGTGGACACAGATATCGAACGAAAGAACGGGACCTTCTCGGAGCTGTTAGGTGGAGTTGAGGACTACTCGAAAGCGCTTTTCGGGAATCAGAAATTGACCGTGGACATGGAAATCTGGTTGCCGGAAAACATAGATCTGAGCATCAATAACCGCTATGGAGATGTGTACTTGGCATCTTTAAATGGCGAGATTGATGTTACTCTGGCGCACGGAGACCTCAAAGCAGAGCGTATGGAGGGTAGAATTGAGATGGAGCACTCTTTTGGAAAGAGCACTTTCGATTACATCAACCGCGGGCGGTTTGTATTGAGAGGTGTGGAGACCACAGTGGAGGAAGGAACGTCCATGAGTTTTCAGAGCAGTTCATCGAATATTGATCTGATGAATATTCACTACGTCAAGCTCAACTCAAGAAATGACAAAGTCAAAATTCGAAATGCCAATGAGGTTGTTGGCTTGGGTAAGTTCACCGAGTTAGATGCTGAGCAGATCATGCGGAACGTGGATTTGAATTTTGATTTTGGTGAGATTCTGCTGAGCCAGCTTGATCAAAAATTCAAGAGCATCAATTTGATTGGTAAATCAACGGACATCAATTTGGTCCTGAACCAGGCATCTTATATCAACGCGACGATCAAAGGAGATGAAGCCAAGATGATTGTGCCAAACAGTATGATGAGCCTGAGTCGCGATTACGATCCCGAGACGGAAATAGTGAAGCTCACCGGGATGGTCGGGCCGACACAGAGTTTCCAGAGTTTACTAAATGTGAATGCCGATGGAGGGGACGTTATCATTTCAATCAAAGAAACACCCATTTTCACAGACCGCAGAAAATGAGAATAAAGGGCATTTTACTTTTTTCCATGCTACCACTATGCCTTCTTGGACAGGGGGTAGAGCGTGCAGCCGGAGTTCGGCTGGGTCACACTTCAGGCGTGACTTACAAGAAATTTATCGGAGAAAATGAGGCGTTCGAGTTGTTGCTTTCAGGACGGAATGAAGGCACTCAATTCACGGCACTGTACGAGTTTCATAAGCCGCTGGAGGTGTCCTTCGATGATAATTTCTATTTCTTTTACGGCATTGGCGGTCATCTCGGCTTTGAACAATACAATGATCTTAACAAGGTTCTAGTCAGCGAAGATCCACCGGAATTTGTCTTTGAAGACAAGAGCTATTTCGTGATGGGTTTTGATATCGTGGCTGGGGTAGAATATCGATATCTGAGTGCTCCCTTGACAATCGGTTTTGAAGTCAAACCGTATTTCAATTTTATTGGCTTCCGTCATACCAAATCTCATTTTTGGGATGCGGCTATATCCCTTAAATATGTTTTCTGAAACCTGAATTCAAATGAAAGCAACCATCACCACCCTGCTTCTTTTTATCCTATTCGGAACATCGGCACAGCGCTACGTGGACACGTATGATCCGAAAGATGAGGAAGTAAAATCCCTTTTGGGCAAAGGAAACGATCTAAATCTCTTTGGTGGATCGGATGTGAAAATAACGGATTTCGTAGGTGAGAAAGGACTGATGGCTGGTGGATATGGTGGCGTGCTTGTGAATCGACGATATTTTTTGGCTCTGGCAGGATATGGAATTACCACGAATATCGAGTTTGAAGGGATGGTTGGTGCGGAAGAAAAACCGCTTAACCTCTATGGCGGCTATGGCGGGCTGATGGTTGGCATGATGGTTGGTTCCAAGGAGGTTATACACCTGACCTTCCCGATATTCTTTGGGGCCGGGCAAATGGAAATTTCAGACAAGAATTTCTTTCCGAACTCGCCCAATGATGCGGAATTCACGATTGAGAATTCTGCTTTTATCGTGATCGAACCGGGCGCGCAGTTGGAGTTTAACATTACGGAAAACTTCCGCCTGGGAGCTGGCATGAGTTATCGGTACATCACAGGCTCGGAATTGGACAATGTGAGCGACGAAGAGTTGTCAGGTTCAGCTATCAGTCTGTCATTTCGGTTCGGTAGATTCTAATTGCTGAGCGATAACCATCTGTGGCTTGTTCTTTTGATCCCGAAAGGCGATCAACGTCAGATCACCACCCTCCTTGATTTTATACTTTTTGACAATCTCGTGAGCCTTTAAAGGGTGATTCCGACTGATGATGTCAAGACCGTGGAAAGTGGTTAATTTCTTTTTCTCCGGCGTTCTGTCTACAACTTGAAATCTTCTGCCGGGGAAATCCACTTGATCTTCTGAAGAGGTGTATAAATGTGTATTGGATGCAATCTTCAGAACATCCGTATTCTTAGCAACAGATTTGAACGCTCCGGCCTTGAGGATTGAGGCATTGGGGATGAAAAGAAAATTCTTATAACCTGAGAATTCGACAGTCAAGTTAGATTCTTGATCAAGGTTGAAATCAAAAACCTGCTCTTTATTTGAGCCCAAGTCGACACATCTAATATTTGGATTCTCGATTAGCCCCTGCTCGAAATCCAAGATAAAGAGCACTTCCTTGCATTCATTTTTCAGGCTTACCACGTGGATATCAGTGACACCCATTAACTCCTCCAGCCCAAGCTTAAGATCAATCAAAGGCGAGGCTTTGATCATAAGTTTTCTGGTTTTACTACTAAGAACGGGAAGGAGCTCAACAACATTTGGAGTGCAGTCCTGAAAGCGAAATACCTTTCGAGCACTGGCATCTCGACGTGCCGGATCGATAAATATCAAGTCCAGCTGTTCTTCCAGACCAGCCAGAAAATCTTCAGCGGCTCCAGAATGAACACTCACCTTTGCTCCGAATGCGGTACTGTTGGCCTCAAAAAGTCCAGCCAGCTTTTCATTTTTCTCCACGTAGTGGCTTTCAGAAAACCTTTTGGAAAAAGCCAAACAATCCACGCCCATTCCGCCGGTCAGATCTGTAAACTTTTCTCCCTCGAAAAGTCCTGCCTTATAGGATGCGGTTTCGGCTGAGGAGGACTGCTCCACGGAAAGCGGTGGAGGAAATTCAAGATCTAAATTGTCGTACCACTCAGAAAGTTTGTATTTCGCTTTTTGTCTCGCTGCTATTTGCCCGCATAGTTGCGAGATCTGATCCTTAAACCTGGTTGGGGGATTTAATAAAAGCTTATTGACATCCGAATTCAGATGTTCTCTCACAAAATCCGCCTCTTCTGGAGTCAAGCTGGCTGAGCTTGTTTTATCAGATACTCCGCTATCTGAACGGTGTTAGTAGCCGCTCCTTTTCTGAGATTGTCAGCAACAATCCACATGTTGAGTGTCTTGGGCTGACTTTCGTCACGGCGTATTCTCCCGACAAAAACCTCATCCTTGCCGTGTGCATTTAGCGGCATAGGATATTCATTATTCGATGGATCATCCTGTATGACACAACCGGGCATTTCGGCAATTAGTCTCCGGACCTCTTTAATGTCAAAGTCATTCTCAAACTCAACATTCACGGATTCAGAGTGGCCGCCTTCCACTGGCAATCTGACGCAGGTGGCAGTGACCTGAATGGAATCATCCCTGAGAATTTTTTTGGTCTCGTTCACCATTTTCATTTCCTCCTTGGTGTAGTCATTGTCCAAAAACACATCTACATGCGGGAGAACGTTTTTGTGAATTTGGTGTGGGTAGACCATTCGGTCACATGAGCCAATGGTCATTTCGTCAGCGAGCTGATCGACTGCCGCTTTTCCTGTTCCGGTGATGGATTGGTAAGTTGAAACGACGACCCGCTTGATTTTGTAAGCTTTATGAAGGGGAGCCAGGGCGAGTACCATTTGGATGGTTGAACAGTTCGGATTGGCGATGATTTTATCTTCTGCTCCTATTTGGTCTCCGTTTATTTCAGGCACGACCAGCTTTTTGGTAGGATCCATTCGCCAGGCCGACGAATTGTCAATGACCACTGTGCCCACCTCGGCAAACTTTGGAGCAAACTCCAGTGAAATACCTCCGCCGGCTGAGAAAAGAGCAAAGTCCGGCTTGGCATTGATGGCATCTTCCATTGAAACAACGCGAAAGGACTTTCCTCTGAATGTGATTTCCTTTCCAATGGATCTCTCGGACGCTACCGGAATGAGTTCGTCCATTTCAAAATTCCTTTCTTCCAGCACGCGGAGCATTTCTTGTCCCACCAAACCCGTTGCACCAACCAACGCTAACTTCATAAGTAACTAATTTGTATTCTGTAAATTGTAAGACAAAATTAGCACATTAACGTCTTGATTGGATTCTGATGAGGCTTTCATTCAGTGTATTCTTTGTTTTATTAATGACTTTTCAATCGATTGGTCAGTTCGTTGATGATTTCTCAGATGGAGACATAAGTAGTAATCCAGTCTGGACCGGTCAAACAGAACGATTCGTGGTTGAGTCGGGTGAATTGAGATTGGATGCACCGCAAATGACCGGGGAGAGCTATCTGAGCACTTTATCGGCTGGTCTGAACAATGGTGTCTGGGAATTTTATGTAAGAATGGATTTCGGAACCTCCGGCTCGAATTACTCGAGAGTCTACCTCATGTCCTCTTCAGAGGATCTGACAGGCCAATTGAATGGATATTTTGTTTTAATCGGAGAAACTGAGGACGAGATCAGCCTGTATCGGCAAGATGGGTTGGATGAGGAGGTACTGATCGATGGAGTGGATAAATCTATTGAAACAGATCCTGTAGAAGTAAGAGTCAGGGTAACTAGAGATGCCGCTGGTAATTGGGAGTTACTGCAGGATCTTACTGGAGGCTCAAGCTTTACAAGTGTTGGAACAGCATTAGATGAAACCTATCGTGTCACTGATTATTTCGGAGTGAGGTGTACTTATACTTCCACCAGGCACGATCTATTTTTCTTCGATGATTTCAATGTTACAGGAACACCCATCTTAGATACGGAACCACCAGAAATTTTGGCTGTTGACGTTGTTAACGAGACCTCTGTACAGGTGCGATTTTCAGAGGACTTGAATCCATCTTCGGTCACATCTTCTGGGTTTTTGATTGATCAGGGAATATCGGTTCTGGGTGCATTGGTTAACGATAATGTTATTGAGCTCACAACCAGCACACTTACCAATGGTCGTTTATACACGCTTTCTGTCAGCAATATTGAAGATGAAGCAGGAAACAAAATGCCGGATAATTCACAGATTCAGTTCCGCTTGTTGATATTTTCAGAACCGGAGGAAAATGAATTACTCCTGTCAGAAATCTTATTCAATCCCAAAAGTGGAGGAGTTGATTTCGTGGAGCTTTACAACAACTCTGAGGACAAATATTTCAACCTTAAAGACTGGAAATTCGCGAGAGTGTCAAATGGTGAGTTGGAACAAATTGAGACCATCAGTAATACGGATCTCTCCATTGACCCGGGACAGTATTTAGCGTTTTCTGAAGACTCGGAGGCATTAGCTTTTGATTACCCATCAGGAGAATCTGAAAACCTCCGTGAGGTGGAAGATCTTCCGTCCTATAATGACGAAGAGGGAACAGTTGTACTTCTTAACCCATCAATGGACACGATTCAATTTTTCTCCTATCACGAGGACATGCACTTTGACTTATTAGAAGATGAAGAGGGCGTTTCTCTCGAGCGAATTTCCTTTTCGTCTGATGAGAATGACCCCAATTCGTGGCGGTCGGCTTCAAGCGTTGTGGGATTTGCCACGCCGGGCAAGAAGAATTCTCAATTTTTAGAATCAGTTAATACCGTGGGCAAATTGACCATCGAACCCAAAGTGTTTGTCCCGGGGGATCACGGATCAGGGAGGGATTTCACAACGGTCAATTATAATCTGAATTCAACGGGTTTCTTTGCCAACGTCAAAATCTACGATCAGCAAGGGCGTCCCGTCAGGGAACTTGCCAATGGGGCGTCATTGGGAACCTCCGGGTTTTTTCGATGGGATGGCATTTCGGATAATGGCGGCTTAGTTCGAATGGGCTATCATATTGTCGTTTTTGAACTGTTTGACAGCTCTGGGAAAACCGAAATTTTACGCGAGATAGTGGTAGTCGGGCGCAATTTCTGACAATGTGTCACTTTCTGCCCTTTGGCACATCCATTGATCATGTGCTGACAGTATTAGAATTATCAACGACACTTATAGATATAGTAATGGGAAAAATTATAGGAATTGACTTAGGAACCACCAACTCTTGTGTTGCGGTGATGGAGGGTAACGAGCCGGTTGTTATTCAAAATAGTGAAGGGCGAAGAACAACACCGTCAATCGTAGCATTTTTGGATGGAGGTAAAGGAGAACGAAAAGTAGGTGACCCTGCGAAAAGACAGGCGATTACAAACCCTCAGAATACTGTGAGCTCTGTTAAGAGGTTCATGGGTAAGAAATTTTCAGAGGTTTCTGCTGAGAAGAAGAGTGTTTCTTATGGAGTAGAGGCAGGAACGAATGATGTGGTGAAGGTGAAAATCGGAGATCGAGATTATACTCCGCAGGAGCTTTCAGCCATGATCCTTCAGAAGATGAAATCTACCGCCGAGGATTTCCTTGGGCAAGAGGTTACTGAGGCGGTAATCACAGTCCCGGCATATTTCAATGATGCTGAGCGCCAAGCTACTAAAGAGGCGGGTCAGATTGCCGGGCTTGAGGTAAAAAGAATTATCAACGAGCCAACAGCCGCTGCGCTTGCATATGGTCTTGACAAGAAAGACAAGGACATGACCATTGCTGTTTATGACCTTGGTGGAGGAACATTCGATATTTCCGTTTTGGAATTGGGTGATGGTGTTTTTGAAGTAAAATCTACTAACGGTGACGTACACCTTGGTGGTGACGATTTTGATACCGTAATCATTGACTGGTTGGCTGAAGAGTTCCAAAATGATGAAGGAATTGACTTGAGAAAAGATCCAATGGCGATGCAACGCTTGAAAGAAGCAGCGGAGAAAGCTAAGATCGAATTGTCAAGTTCAACCGAGACAGAGGTCAACCTTCCGTACATCATGCCAGTAGATGGTGTGCCAAAGCACTTGGTGAGAAAATTAACCAGATCGAAATTTGAGCAATTGGCCGATAGCCTTGTGAAACGATCAATGGATCCGGTAAAAATTGCATTGAAGGACGCTGGCCTCAGCACCTCAGATATTGATGAAGTTATCTTGGTGGGAGGATCTACACGTATTCCGATTATTCAGGAAGAGGTAGAGAAATTCTTTGGCAAGAAACCTTCAAAGGGTGTGAACCCGGATGAGGTAGTAGCTATTGGAGCTGCGATTCAGGGTGGCGTGTTGACAGGTGAAGTGAAGGACGTTCTCCTTTTGGATGTAACTCCGCTTTCATTGGGAATCGAAACTTTGGGAGGTGTTTTCACCAAGCTGATTGAATCGAACACAACCATTCCAACGAAAAAGTCGGAAACTTTCTCTACGGCGGCAGACAATCAGCCATCAGTGGAGATTCATGTGCACCAGGGCGAGCGACCAATGGCAAAAGACAATAAGTCCATCGGAAGATTCCACTTGGATGGTATTCCGCCGGCACCAAGAGGTGTACCGCAGATTGAAGTGACTTTCGATATTGACGCCAATGGTATATTGAATGTTTCGGCCAAAGACAAAGGCACTGGCAAAGAGCAGAAAATCAGAATCGAGGCTTCATCCGGATTGACAGATGAGGAAATCGAAAAGATGAAGAATGAGGCGAAAGCCAACGAGGAAGCTGATAAGCAAGCCAAAGAGAAAGTTGACAAAATCAACGAAGCTGATGGCATGATTTTCCAGACAGAAAAGCAGATGAGTGAGTTTGGTGACAAACTTTCGGATGCAAACAAAACTGCAATCACGGCGGCTTTGGATAAGCTGAAGGAAGCACATAAAACGCAAGAAGTTGCTGCTATCGACGCTGCACTTGGAGAACTAAACACAGCTTGGACTGCAGCCTCTCAGGAGATATATGCAGCTCAGCAGGCAGCACAAGGTGGAGCAGAAGGTGCTCCAGGTGCTGAAGCAGGTGCTGCTGGTGCAGAAGATTCTTCGGATGATGCAACAGATGTAGAATTCGAAGAAGTAGAAGAGGACAAGAAGTAAGTATTACTTAGCATAAATGGAAGGCCTTTCTGGGAACGGAGAGGCCTTTGTTTTTTCAAAAAAACAGCCCAATGACAGTCAAGGAAAAAATTCATGAGAAATGTGTTGACTTAGTTCAGGAGCGAATCGAGTCACTGGAGAACGAGTTGCAGGAGCTAGCAAAGTCTCAAAGCTCAGATACCAAAAGCAGTGCGGGTGATAAGTACGAGACGGGCCGGGAGATGATCAACCTCGAACGAAATAAGTTGAGTGAAAGATTATTAGAGGCATCCAAAATGATGGCCTTCTTAAGTCAGTTGAACCCGAAGGTTGAAAGTAAAACTGCTAAAGCCGGAGCGCTTGTTTCCACGGCCAAAGGCCTGTTTTATATTTCAACAAGCCTCGGCGTAGTTGATTTAAACAATCAGAAATATTTCGTCATTTCGCCTGTTTCTCCCATAGGTCAGGCTATGCTGGACAAAAAAGTGGGCGATAGTTTTGTAGTCAATAATGTTAGGCAGACCATCAAGAGCATTGATTAATGTCTCAGCTCAAACATTTCATTGGTCTAGGCTAACTTGTTTCCTCGTTTGCCGTTCTTTCAACCCATGAAGTACCTAGTCCTCTCCATTTTTATTCTGGCAGCCTGTTCTGAAAAATCAAAGACCTACGACGCTCAGGTGTTAATTGATGAGGCTATCTCAGCACATGGCGCAGACTTTAAGGGCAAAGCTGTTTCTTTCACTTTCAGAGATCGAGAATACTCCGTTTCCAGACAAAAAGGCAAGTACATATATACACGATCGTGGCAGGACGATTCCCTTGGTAGTGTGCGAGATGTCCTGGTGAATAGCAAAGAATTCACACGTTTGATCGATGGAGATACGGTGGAATTAGAAGATGAATGGGCTGAAAAATACACAAGCTCAGTGAATTCGGTACTGTATTTTTTTCAGGTTCCTTATGTCCTGAATGATCCAGCTGCTATCAAAAAGTATGTTGGAGAATTCGAGATGAAAGGACAGAAACACCTTGGAGTTCAAGTGACTTTCAGTGAGGATGGTGGTGGCGAGGATCACGAGGATGTCTTTATTTATTGGATTCATCCGGAAAAGAAAACGATAGATTTCTTCGCCTATTCTTACCTCACAGAGGGTGGGGGAGTACGTTTTCGTGAAGCAATCAACAGACGAGAGTTTAAAGGGCTCATGGTTCAGGATTATATTAATTACAAAGCTGAAAAAAGCACGCGATTACAAGACCTACCTGGACTTTTTAATGAGAAAAAATTAGAGGAGCTTTCAATGATTATCAATGAGGATGTGAAGATTACATCTTCCCAAGAGTCTCTCTGATTTCTGTCATACTTTCCTGGGCTAATAATCCCTCATATAGTCTTTTGACTTTCTGGACAGATCGCTCATTGCTCAGAACCGTGGCAATTCTCTCCCGTGACTTCTCCCCAAACTGCTTTATCAGCTCTCGATTTTCGTAAACCTGCATGATTGATTTGGTCAGCTTGTCTACATTTTTCGATGGAAAAACAAGGCCATTTTCGCCATGATTAACCAACTCCACATTGCCGGAAATATCACTGATGATGGCTCCCACACCAAGGGACATGGCCTCCAGAACAGCTTTGGTGATAGACTCTCCTTTAATTGAAGCCAGGACAAAAAGATCTGAGGACTTCACGACATCCAACACATCTTCTCGGAATCCAAGGAAATGGACTTTGTCACGGGCTTTTTCATTGAGATGCTGAAGATTGTTTGGGTTGTCAAGCTCTCTCCCAGCCAGCATCATGTGAACATTGGCATCTTCAGGAAGCCGACTCATGGCCTGCATGAGATACTTTACTCCCTTCATTGGTCGGTTATTGGCAGCTGTTACAAGTAGCAGAGCATCTGCAGGAATTTCCAGCTCTTTCCTAATCGCGATGGGATTGTTTTGATACCACTCCGGGTTGTGACCTTTGTTGATGGTAATTGCTTTGTCTTTAACTAAGATGGATTGACTACCAACATAATTCCTAACGCCGATAGAGTTACACCAGATAGCATCTACCCTTGGATTTAGAAACTTGAAGTAAGAAGCAGGATTATACCATTCTATATGTCCGCCGAATCCTCGATAAAGCACAACCTTAACATCAAGCCCTTTTGCGGCTTTGATTCCATTGATGATGGCTCGGCTATTCATCAACTGCAACACATCAATCTTATGTTCCTTTGCATAGTTCCGAATGGTGTCAACGGCTTCCTTGTCAAATTTTTCTGTCGGATGCCATGGGAGAAAGGTGACTCCATTGGACTCGAGCCTATCCTTGTAATTGCTCTCCGGAATAGACATTACGTGCACTTCAACACCCAACTTAGCCAATCCAATAAATACCTCTGCTTCCGGCCTGGAAGTATGATAATTTCGATAAACACTAATGGCAAGGACTTTCATTGATTGTATCGTTCTAATTCGTTCTGATAAATAAGTTGACCAAGTTCTGTCAAAAAAGGAATCCCCACTTCATCGTATTCATAATTGCCGTCATTGTAAATTTCATTTTCATTCACGTGGATAGTGGCAGCAAGGAAAAATTCAATACCATTTTTGGAGTCGGTGATGTAGGCTACATCTGTTAAATACCCGTATGCCACACCGACTTTATTCAGGATTTTGATATGCTCAGGTTGCTTTCTGGTGCCATCTCCAAACATGAAAAATTTGACGTAATTATTGCCGTATTCAGGAATTGGATCAGGCAAATCAGATGGGAGTAGCTCCATTAGCCGGATTAAATGATTTCTATATTCCTCATCAAGATCGTAGGAAGGAGGAAAAAAATCCGGGAAAATCATACGCTCGAGACTGCCCAGAAGAGTATTAAGAGGGACATAATTCTTTACCGAAAAATCAAATTTGTCCGAAAGCAAATTGCCTTCCCCATCAATATATCCTTGTCCTTTTTCTTGATTCGCTGGTTTTAATGAGCTGGTCCAGCTTACGGTTTCAGTATTCGTTTTTACAATGTCTCCATCTGAGACCAACAGGGTTGAATTCCGAGTTGTATTGGATTTATTCGTGAATGAAAATGCCGATTCGCTAAGCTGGTGTTGAATCCGAGTTGGAATACCCATTGTGTCCTGAAGCTTGTTGATATAGTCCTTGCCCAACCAACCGTAAAGTATATTGAAGGCCTGATTATCACTGTAGACAAAAATCTTTTTGATCAGATTTTCCACGGTGATGGGCCCCTGGAAAAGCGAGTCATAATGCAGAACTCGCGGATGATACTCGGTGGAATCAACAATGATTTCTGTAGTTAACGGCAAATTCAACTCTTGCAATTTCACTACAGCGGCAAAAGCTGCGATCATTTTTACTGTGCTGGCTGGATAGAAATACTGACTGGAATCTCCGAGGGAGTAATGCGTAATATCATCGCCATTTATTTGACCGTAAATAATCTGAATTTCGTGTTTTGGATCATTGAGGACTTTCTGGAATTCAGGTGAGCCAGCCTCCAAAATAACATGGAGTTTATTTCCAGAATCATCGCAACTCAATAGTCCACTAAACGCGGCGACTAGTATGAAGGGAATGATGTTCTTCATTGAGGAGGCAATCTACTAAATAACCTGTGGCAGGTGCCAGTGTCAGGCCTAACATGCCGTGACCGGTAGCGTGAATAAGGTTAGAATATTTTTTACTTTTCTGTATGATAGGCAGGCTATCTGAGGTCATTGGTCGCCAGCCCGCCCATGGTGTAAATTCAAATTGGTCGAAATCAATTTCGAGTAAATCTGATGCTGCCCTCTTGAGGGCGTTTAGCCTCTGTTCGTTCAAGGACAAATCATACCCGGAAAACTCCATCGTACTTCCCAGCCGAAACCCGTGTTTCCATGGCGTGAGCACGACCTTACGATCAAACAAGTAAATGGGCCGTTTTGGTGAGTTTGGGATAGGCGTATTGGATGTCAAATTATATCCTTTGCCTGGAACCAAGTTAAGGTTTAGTCCAAGCTCCTTTGCAACTACTGCGGATTTTGCTCCTCCTGCTAATACGTAATAGTCAGATTCAATATCAGCATAAATTTTAGTACCTGCGCCTTTTAGTTCAATCTCAGCTTCCAAGAACCGAACCCCATTCGATTCATTAAGCTCACGAAGCTTATGCATCAATTTTGTCGGATCTAATGAACCATCGCATTCGAAAATTGCACCGCCTTTTGAAGTCTTTACAACCGATTCCATTTCCTTCACTTCTTCAGACGAGAGCAACCTAGAAGGAAGGCCATACCTTATTAGCATCTGATGTTCATGACGAATTCCTTGAATCCCTTTCTGAGTATTGCTGGTATAGAGAAGTCCTGATTTTTCGAATTCTACTCCCGAAGTGTCATTTAAAAACGTCTCATACAAGTCCCATGAAAGTTGAAGTAACTCATGCCGATAGGCACTTGCTATTTCAATGTGGTTGCGGTTGGCTTTCATCGCAAACCTGACGAACCATGAAATAAAATGCCAGTTTAGCTGAGGCTTTATGGAGAGAGGGGCGTCTTTTTTCCCTAAGTATTTAATTCCTTGAAAGATCAGGCCCCAGGAATTCATTGGCAAGATATGGCTAGGTGTTATAAGCCCACAATTCCCGTAGGAAGCTGGTAGCATGGTGGGATTATCATCAACGATCGTAACCTGACGGCCAGACTTGGACAAATAGTAGGCGCAGAAATGGCCTATGATTCCACCTCCTATGATGACCACTTTTTTCATGATTCTCTTAGATATCCCCAAGCATGAAGTTTATCACTGTCTTCATACCAACGATTCCCAATATCGGTCCGATAATACATGTTTGGGATCAGAATGTTTTTGATTCTCGAGTAAAGTTGTTGCTGGGCCTGGCGCATGGTCAAGGCCATTCCGGTGACAATCAATGCAACGCCCGTCTGACCAGTTATCAGCCATTCTTCATTGACCTTTTTCACATCCTCGATGTGGATGCCTTCCGTCATTGGCTTCTTAAAAACAATTGCTGCATCACGCGAGAACGCTTCAAAGGTCTTGGCATCTTTATAGGGGAATGGAGGCACGACAACCCGAGCGCCTACCTGGAATCCGCTCTTGACTTTCAAGTTGATTTTTTCACCTTTCGCTAGTTGAAAGAGGAAGTCTCCGATGGGCATTAGCATACTTTCGGCCTGAATGGAAATGGTGGGATAGCCGAAACGCGAGGTGAATTCCAATGGATAAATCCCATTGCCATTTACAATGCAGTTCACGTCGATATAGCCGACATAGTTTTCCCTCGCCAGGGTTGATTCCATTTTCCTTAACGTGGAATTGAAAACCTTATTCGGACCGCTCCAAAACATACTCGTGCCCATTTCTCCAGTCGCTACACCGAGCTCGCCAGGGAAGAGTTTCTTATGTTCAAAGTTGATATTGATGGGATAGATGAACTCCTTTCCATTGAAAAATGCACCGACACCAATCTCCACACCACTGTCCACCTTTTTTTGCAGCTGATAGATTTTAACCTCATCACTCCAGGAGTTTTTATAAGCTTGAAGAATTCGAAGAACGTCACTGCCGTCTTCCTCCATGCCCACAAAAAGCAAGCGCTTGATATTTTGTGCCTCGCCTGAGGGCTTCAGGACATATTTGCCGGGATGCTTCTTGATATGCTCTATTCCGGCATCAAATGAATCAAACTCATGGTAATTCAGGATGTTTACCTTATGCTTTTTCAGCTCTGCCTGACCGAATGATCGATCATCTTCAAGCTTGTCTGTATAAGCCGATCCGCCCACAACAAATTTTCCTTTTGCCCTTAGGACTTCAGCTTTTTCCCCTTGTCCCAACACATCGTCAAAAACAATGAGGTCTGCCCATTCGACCTCAGATTCCCAGTCATCGACTTTAGGGACGAATCCATTGCCGATCTCACGCTCAGATTCATCCTCGATAAAGTACTTCACAGAATGCCCCTCCTGCACACATCGCCAGGCAATGTCAGTGATGAGCGCTGAAATGGAAACAAAAAGGATGTTGACAGGGTTGGATGATTGTTTGGGCATGGGATAAAGTTAGGAGGGAAAAATTGAATTAGGAGTGATGGAAGACTCCCAGTAAATTTTGTGAGCTCTATTTCTGTCCAAAGGAGAGGGACTCTCATTGGGTCATTGATTCTACTCCACGTAGAATCGGATTGTTTTTGATATTGGAACTCCTAGATTCGTTATGCCTTGAATATTTGCGTGGTATTTACCGTTCTCGTCTGATGTATAAAAAAGCACTTGTGCCTGGCCATCTTTAATACTTAATTGGGGTTGCCAGTACAAGGTGGAGCGAAGGTCCGGTTTTGAGTGCTCTTCGATTTTAAAGGAATAGTCTGGAGAGTAGAACTCTTTTGCGCCAGAAAAACCCGCCAGTTTCAATAACCGTGTCCCAATTTTTTTCTGATAGGCGTAGCTTCCAAAGACACCTCTTGTATAGGCGATGACAGCACCATTTGCTCCTTGCGAACCATAAACTGCCGCATCTGGGCCGTTAACCACATCTATCTTATGAATGTCTCTTGGGTTCAAATCCTGAAATGTCTTGATGTCTACGTATACGCCATCAATGATGAATAATGGGTCTTGTCCCCCTATTACAGAACCGGATCCTCCCAGGCGAATGCCTTGATTGGGAAAGCTTCCTAGTACTCTGACTCGTGGCATTTGCTTGAGCACATCAAACATATTTGTGAAACTTTTTAAGCTTGGAATGGAATCCATAACTAAACGTGTGGTTGGGGTGCCGTATATATTGCCCGGTTCATAAATGGCTGTTCGATCTTCTTTCTGGGTTACTATTGCCACTTCATCCAGAACAATAACAGAATCAGCCAATTGAAATGCTCGTCTGATTTCTTCACTTCTCTTTTCAAAAGAGGCCATTTCCTCAATAATGACTTTTGGCATCCTCTTGAGTTTTGGAACCCATGCATCGAATTCAACTGAGTCGTCATTCATTGTATCAATTTTTATAAAGGCATTTTCAACGAGTCGTTCTTTCCTATTTCCCATAATTAGCTTAGCCTGAAGAAAGACCTCAATTGAGTCTGCTTTGTCCATTCCAGTAAACGCAAATCTGCCATCTTCATCGGTTTGTCCTTTTGTAACCGAATTCCAGTCACCTAAAATGGACAATGTAATTTCAGCCTTTCTTGGCAGGTTTCTTCGATCATTGTCTACGACAGTCCCACTTACCGTCAAACCATCCTCAACCTGGAATGTTGGTTTATAGTCTTCTAATAAAATCTCTTCCCACTTAAAACGTCTCCAGCCTTGGGTTAACAGCAATAGATCTAAATCACTATAGGATTGCTTTGTCCAGGATTCATAATATCCTGGCCGCTCGATGGGTCCTTGCAAATCGGAGCTGATGGTCAGATAATTTTTGATGTTCATCGCTTCAGGACTCAAGGGATTTCTATCATCATTCACCACTGAAACCGAGAAAGTTCCCGAATTTAAGCTGTCAACACCTTCATTTTGTAAGCGCACATCGAGCGTAACTAACTGTCGATTACCATAGGATTTTTTATCAGCACTTATGGCTAGATCATTCTGAAAAGAAAATTGATTGACATACAAAAGTCTTTCGGCCCTGGGTGTACCTGAGGAATCGAAAAATGTCAGATGCACAATTCCTGGAGGGAAGAGTTTCTTAGATAATCTGGTGATGAAAGCCCCGGTTTCTGATTCCTTTCTGGCACTAAAAAAAACTATTCCATTGCGATGTGCTATGACGAAGCTATTGGCAAGAGATTCATCTTTTGCCGCTACGGCAATCATAATATTGCCAGAATTGAAATTATGATGAACCGAAAGAGAAAACCCTGTATTTTTCACTAATGGTAATTCGAACTTCAAGGTTTTGTCTGCGATATGGACCATTGAATAATAGAAGGCACCACGAGGATTTAATGTAAACGCACCAAAACCGAGTTCATTTGTTTCGAAAGAAGTAATGAGTTCGCCGTTTTCACCGAAAATATCCCCTGACGTTGCAAACCCAAGACCTAAATTGTCCATCGCTTTTACGGCCACTTTGGTGGAAAGTCCAGCAATGAGATCACCGCCCTCTGGGAAAAACTCAACTTTGAATTTCCTGTTGTCCTGTGCGCTTACTGAGCTTGTGAGCAAAGGGTCAATTACTTCAATGTGCCTTTGAAACCAGTAGGAGGAATCCCAATTCCTCATCCAATTGGTATAGGCTACCAGTTTGTATGCCGCCGGCACGAGTTCTCCGTTCAGCTGAAATTGCCCATGGGCCATCCCGTTTTTTAGTAGATGACGCTGCGATATCATTGTCTCCCCATTTGTGTCAACGAGTTCTACGTAAACCACTTGGTTCAGGAGAGTCAATTGATTTGTTTTAGCGTCGGTAGCATATACTTTATACCAAATGTCATCACCGATTGCATATGCAGATTTATCCAAATGGACGAATAGCTTGTTGAAAGGATTGGATTGATGGAAGTCATTAATCTTTCTAACGGTTTCAATTTCTAATTCGGTATCTTGAGATACTCCGAATAGTCCAGTAAGTATTAAAGCGACTAAGTATAGTAATCGGTATGAATTCAAATATTTAATGTTTTATAACGGAAATATCAACTGAGTACGTCGATTATGCAAACGAAAATGAAAACTTGTGCTAAGCATTTAATCGTCGAAGAGTCACACCTCGACGAACTCAACCATGTCAACAACGTAGTGTACCTCCAGTGGGTTCAAGACATTGCTAAAGAGCATTGGTTTTCACTGGCCGAAGAACCATTTACGGAGGAGCATTTCTGGGTGGTTGTTAAGCATGAGCTAGATTACAAAAAACAGGCGTTTCTGAATGACGAAATCTTGGTCATCACTTTTGTTGAATCGTTCAAAGGGCCATTTTCAATTCGATGTGTTGAGTTCAAGCGAGGGGAAGATTTGTTGGTAAAAGCTCGGTCAAATTGGTGTTTGATTGATCGAAAAACGGAGAGGCCTAAAAGGGTACCACAAGAGATTTCGGATCTTTTTATAGATGCTGAAACAAGTTCAGCATGATTGGGAGAAGTTCTAATCTACCATTTTCGGTCCATTCTTCCTCAGGTTGATCCAGACCAAAAGCCCCACTCCAACCAGCGTCAGCGGAATGCTCAACCATTGACCCATATTCAGCGACATATTTTCTTCAAAGGCCACCTGATTCATTTTGAAGTATTCATCCACAAAACGAGCCGACCAAAGCACGATCATGAAAATGGCAAAATTGAAGCCCGCCGGAAGTGTTTGTCTCTTTCGGAACCAGAGCCAGAAAAGCGCAATCCCCAAAAGGATGCAGTAAGTCGCTTCGTAAAGCTGCGCTGCATGTCGGACGGTTCCCACCCCATAGATTTCGACATAAGATCGACCGCCTTTATCGTAGGTCCTATAATTCAAGGGAGTTCCCCCAAAATCAATGTGCTGCGTCACCTCGCTCAGTGAATTCAAGCCGGAAGCCAAACGCCCCTCAATGACCTGCTGTTTTCTGAAATCAAACTGGACGCCCTCTTTGTACTCTATTACGGCAGCTAGCGCTGACTTTCCTTTCTCTACTTCCACATCGGGGTTTCTTTTGAAGTCCACGGATGCCACGTCCTTGTCAGTCATGATGTAGTCCTTGGTGAAGCCACCATAGACCACTCCATAATTGGCGTTCGTAGGCGTGCCCTCCATTTCCGAATTGAAGAAGTTTCCGGTACGGATTAGTGCTCCTGTCAGGCATACCACAATCACGATCCTGTCGAGTATCCAAAAGAAAGAGTACGGTAATTTCTTACTGAACAAGTAGAGCGCAATCAGAATCCCAATGGCCCCCCCATGGCTTGCCAGACCGCCTTCCCATATTTTTAGAATCTCCAGTGGATTGGATAGATAATAATCCGGATCGTAAAACAAGCAATGGCCAAGTCTCGCGCCGATGATGGTGGCCACTACCATGTATACCGTCAATTTCTCTACATGCTTGATTGGTTTCCCTTCTTGTTTGAAGATCCAAAACATGACCTGCTGACTCAAGATGAACCCGAGCGCAAAGAGGAGTCCATACCAACGAACAGGGTGATCCAGTCCGGGGATGACGAAAATGTTCGGATTGGGACTCCAGATGATGTAACTCAGCAGGTTCATGGGATTATGTTTTTCTCCAGAAGTAAGGAGTGAACAAAACTAGGACAGTAAACAATTCCAGACGTCCAATGAGCATTAAAAATGATAGAAACCACTTACTCAAATCCGGAAGGAGGAAAAAGGTGTCAGCCGGTCCTACTTTTCCTATACCAGGCCCGACATTTCCTAAGCAGGCGGCTGTAGCGCCAAGTGCCGTTTCAAAATCCACACCCATAGCGGCCACAAGGACCGACCCTAAAGCGAAAATGGAAATGTAGATCATCACAAAAGCCAGAATATTATGAATGATCTGCTGACTAACCGCCTTGGTGTTGTACCGGACCGGCAAAATGGCGGATGGATGAATCTGTCTTTTCAGTTCGATCCAACCATTCTTCAAAAACAAGACATGTCTGACCAGTTTGATTCCTCCGGCCGTTGATCCGGCTGAAGCGCCATGGAACATCAGTAGAAAGAATATCACCGTAATGAACGGCGACCAAGACGTGTAGTCATAGGTCGCATAGCCTGTAGTCGTGACGATTGAGATCACCTGAAAGAATGCATCGCGCATGGATTTTTCTAAGGTGCCATGGCCATAGCTGTAGATGGCAAGTCCAATTGTCGTGGAGACCAAAATGATCAGGCCGAGATAATACCTGAATTCTTCGTTTTTCCAGGCCTTTCGGAATTGACCATGCATGCCGAGGTAGATCATAGTGAAATTGGTTCCTGCCAGGAACATGAAAACAATGACGATGTATTGGAGTAGCGGCGAGTAAAATCCAATACTCTCTTGCTTGGGAGAGAATCCACCTGAAGCCATGGTGGTAAATGCATGCGTAATCGCGTCGAAAAAGGACATGCCGCAGATCCAGGTAATAATTGTCTGAAGGCCGGTCAGACCAAGGTAGATGAACCAAAGTCTCTTAGCCGTTTCCTTGATTCTGGGTTGTAATTTCTCCGGAGAGATGCCAGGAGCTTCAGCGACGAACAGCTGCATGCCTCCAATTCCCAAAAGTGGCAGAATGGCCACTGCCAGGACAATCATCCCTAGGCCGCCAATCCACTGGGTCAGATTTCTCCAAAAAAGGATGCCCATGCTCTTTGCCTCAATGTCCTCGAGGATCGTGGCACCAGTGGCTGTGTATCCAGACATGGCTTCAAAAAAAGCATCAGCGGGATTAGGGATGGCCCCACTCAAAAGGTACGGGACAGTCCCAAAAACGGTGAGAGAGAACCACCCGAATGTGACAATCAGATAGCCATCTTTCTTGCTTAAATCGTTGCTCTTGTTATTTCTGGTTCCAAGAAAAAGTAAGAGGCCGGGGATGAATGAAATGAATGCAGACCACAACAGCGGCATAAAATCACGCATATCATCGTAGATAGAAAAAGGAAGAGCCGTCAGAATAAATCCTGCATTGAACATCAGCAGGATGCCTAGGATTTTTGCTATGACCTGCCAGTTGAAACTCATCTTATTTGAAGTAGCCCTCAATCATGTGAATGCACTCCTTTTTTGAAAGCACCACAACTCGGTCTTTGGGTTCGAAGAGGAAATCTCCGCGCACAGTGAGCCCAGCACCTCGCCGAATCACTCCCCCAACTACGGCAGTTTTTGGCCAATCTAGTGCCCGTAATTCGTTCTTTAAAATCTTCGAGTTTGGCTTCACCTCGAACTCAAGAATCTCTGCATCCACTCCATGAATACTCGTGAGATTGAGCACCTCGCCTTCTCGAATATGGCGGAAAATGAAGTTCGCAGCGATCAATTTTTTATTGATCAATGTATCTACCCCGATGTTCTGAGAAAGGTGGATGTAATCCATGTTCTCGACCAGTGAGATCGTTTTCTTGACGCCTCCGTTCTTAGCAGACAGACATGAAATAATGTTCGTTTCCGAGTTTTCGGTGACAGCAATAAATGCGTCTGAATTGAAAACGCCTTCCTCTTTCAGCACTTCCATGTCTCGGCCATCTCCATGAATGATCATGGTATCCGGCAGCATGTCGGCAAGTTTGAAACCTTTGTCTCGATTCTTTTCGATCAGCTTCACGTTGTACTTCGAGCTGAGTATTCTGGCGGCTTGAATGCCAAGTTTTGAGCCTCCTAGGATGGTGACATCCTTGATGGAAAAACTCTCTGTTCCGGCCAAAGACATAACTTGCTGTAAGCCATTCGGCTGAGCAATGAAGTAAGCATGATCGTCCTGACGGAAAAAATTCTCCCCATGTGGGATGATTGTTTCATTGTCACGAAGAATGGCCACCACTATGAAGGCATTGTTCGGATTCAGATAGGCTGTTTCTTCAATTGACTTGTTTAGAAGGAGGCTGTCTTCATCAATCTTCAGTCCCATCAAGGTGAGCAACCCATTGTCAAACTCAAACGAATCCGTCACGGCCGATTCCTTCAAGAGACGTTTGATTTCTTTGGCTGCTAGCGATTCAGGTGAGACCAAATCGTCTATCCCTGCTTCCTGAAGATTTAGCTCATTTCTGGTTTCGATGAGTTCGATGCTCGAGACACGCGCGATGGTCTTTCCGGCTCCTAACCTTTTCCCAATCAAACACGTGGCGATGTTCGTTTCCTCTTTAGCCGTAACGGCGATCAATAATTCAGCCTTGTTTACCCCAGCTTCTTTGAGCACTCTGGGGGAGGCAGACGTGCCGTGAATTGTCTGGACGTCTAAGTGGTTAGAGGCGTGTTCCAAAACTGATTTAGCCTCATCTATCAAGACAATATCCTGCTCTTCTTCAACCAGCAATTTTGCTAAGTGGAAACCTAGGTCTCCGGCTCCTGCTATGACTATTCGCATCTATTCTCGATGGCTATTTCGCCGCAAAGGTAAGAGCATTGTATTAGACAATCATCCCTTCTTTAGACGGGAAAAATAGTCCTTGCTTGCGGCCATGACTTTTGGTGAGAGAATTACGGCAGATACAATGGTTGGAATGGCCATAAGCCCGAACCCAATAAACACCATATTGACGACAATGTCTAGCGTGGCAACTGCACCGACCACCACGACCAAAACGTAATAATAGTTGAAGTACTTTTCGTACTTGGTGCCGGCTAAAAATACGAAGCACTGCTTGCCGTAAAAGGCCATTCCAAGAATGGTCGTAAACCCAAAGACCAGCACACAAATGATTAACCCCAGACTTCCGAACGTCGAAAGACTTTGATCAAAAGCCTGAGCGGTGAGTTTGATGCCATCGGCTCCACCGACTTTCCATAATCCAGTGACAATAATGCAAATCCCTGTAAGCGTACAAACAAGTAGCGTGTCAATAGCTGGGCCTAGCATCGCCACGAGACCTTCTCTGACGGGTTCTTTCGTTTTGGCTGCTCCGTGCATCATGGGTGCTGTCCCTACACCAGCTTCGTTGGAAAAAGATGCTCGCTTGGCCCCTTCCAAAAGAATGGCCAAAAATGTCCCTCCCACGATTGCTCGCGGTTTGAAAGCCTCGGTGAAAATCAATTCGAACGAGGGAAGAATCTGATCAAAGTTAATGACCAAAATAGAAACCACAAGCACCGTATAAAGAAGCACCATTGCCGGGACCAGCTTGGACGCCACGTTTCCAATTCGTTGGATTCCACCGATAATGACCAATCCAGTTAATATCGCTAGCACGACCCCAACTACAAATCGGATTGTAGGGTCAGTAGATGAAATATTCAAAGGCTCAAGGACCACCTGTCCCACCACAACGACCATTTGATTGGCTTGGAATATAGGTGTCGCACCGAGCAATCCGGCTACACAAAACATTACCGCCAGAGGCATCCACTTTTTGCCAAGCCCCTCACGGATTACGTACATTGGGCCTCCCTGAATATTTCCAGCATCGTCTTTTCCGCGATACATGACCGAGAGCGTACAAGTAAAGAATTTGGTGGCGATACCGAAGAAAGCACTGACCCACATCCAGAAAATCACACCGGGTCCTCCGGCCACCAAAGCAAGTGCAACGCCACTGATATTTCCCATGCCGACAGTTGCGGCTAGCGCACCAGATAGTGCTTGAAAATGGCTTATGTAGCCCGGATCGTTTTTGTCGTCGAACTTGCCGCGAAGAATGTCAATTCCGTGCTTGAAATATTTAAACGGGAGAAATCGAGAGTAAACGAGGAAGAAAATCCCACCCCCCAGAAATAGGATGAGCAAAGGCAGATCCCAGATAAAATTGGTGACACTGGTTAGAAAATCTCCGACTTCCTTCATGATACTCTTTGATTGAGCTTCGCAATGTAAGCAGATAGCAGTTCCTTGGCTTTTGCTGCCCCATCTATTTCATCGAGCATCTCATCCGCTTGCTGGCCAAACGCAAGAATTTTATTTCGAGATACCTGATCCACCCCGGCCTCCCGATAGATACTTGTGACTCTATCCACTTTCTCTTGGGATGCAGGCTGATCCAGCCATCTCAATAATTCTGTTTTGTGATCGGACTCTAGCGCTGTTAACAGCAAAAATGTCTTCTTGTTGGCCAGGATGTCTCCACCTATTTGCTTTCCAAAAGTCTCGTCACCAAATGTGTCGAGATGATCATCCATCAGTTGAAACGCCAACCCCATCTTGACGCCTATGTCACAAAGTTTTCTTTGTAATTGCTCGTCCTGTCCGGCTAGTAATGCGCCCAATTCCAGTGAAAAACCAAGGAGCACGGCCGTTTTCAATCGGATCATCTCGAGATACTCTTCCACGGTGGCGTCTGTTTTAGTCTCTAAATCCATGTCGAATTTTTGACCCTCACAAACCTCTAAGGCGCACTGATTGAATTTCTTTAAAGCTTTAAAGTGCGTATCCGGATCAAGTCTTTCCAAAAGCTGATAGGCCTTGATCATCATGGCATCCCCGCTGAGGATGGCGGTGGTGTTGTCCCATTTTTCATGAACGGTTGCTTCCCCTCTCCTGATCGGCGCATTGTCCATGATGTCGTCGTGCATCAAGGTGAAATTGTGAAACACCTCGACTGACAGTGCTTCTCTGGATATGGCTTCAGGGTTCTTTTTAAAAAGCGAATAGGCGATCAGGACCAGAACCGGTCGCATTCTTTTGCCGCCCAGGTTCATGATGTACTCGATGGGTTCGTACAACCCTCTCGGTTCTGACTGGAGGTCCAGGGACTGAATTTCCGTTTCAATAAGTTCCGATAAATGGGAAAGCGTCATGGCGGGCAAATCTAGACAGGCGATGGGATTTTACTAACTTTAGTGGCCTTAACTAAGAATGTCATGAAAAAATTCAATTACCTCCTAATCGCTCTTTTGGCCATTTCCATTTTCTCCTGTCAACCTGCGGAAAAGAAATCTGAATCTGATGAAAGCTCGGAAGCTAAACCCCCAAAGTTGGTTGGCAAGGAAGTCAGTTACACGTTGGATACCCTGACCATGAATGGATACCTGGCATATGACGAAAACGCTAAAGAGAAAAGGCCTGGGATACTTGTCGTACATGAGTGGTGGGGACACAATGAGTATGCCCGAGAGCGTGCAGATCAGCTGGCGGAATTAGGATATGTGGCTTTTGCCGTGGATATGTACGGAGCTGGAAAATTGGCTGAGCACCCTGATGATGCCGGGAAATTCATGTCCCAGGTATTCTCGACTGCCGGTGCTGCCAAAGATCGATTCGTTAAGGCCATGGAGACACTAAAATCAAATGAGATGGTCGACGAGGAGAAGATAGGAGCGATCGGCTATTGCTTTGGGGGTTCGGTGGTCCTTAGCATGGCCAATGCAGGGTTGGATTTGGATGGGGTGGCTGCATTTCATGCGGGTTTGAACTTGCCAGTTTGGCCTGAAGAAGGAGATGTCAAGGCCAAGGTTTTGGTTTGTAATGGAGCCGCTGATCCGTTTATCCAGGAACCGGCGATATCCAATTTTAAGAATAAGCTGGATAGTGCCGGAGCCGATTATAAATACATCGGTTATGAAGGAGCCGTGCATAGCTTCACGAGCAAGTATGCTGATGGGATTAAAGAAAAATTTCCGCAGATGCCGGTAGCGTATGATGCTAAGGCAGACAGTGCCAGCTGGGCTGAAATGAAGATGCTGTTTGAGAAGGTGTTTTAGCCCGCCTCTCCGTAAGCCTCCTTAATCATACCAATCAACTCATCGTCCACTTGCCCAACTTCGGTCAACTGAACCCTGTGCGTGCACATGGAACCGAATGGCCCGGAAGACTCTAGCCTACCTTCGATTGGACGATCATTGAATTTCAGGCCAAGATCGATTCTCGTTTTAGTAGAGGGCTGGATCAAACAGAATTGTCGTTTGCGTCTCAAGCTGACACTTCCCTTTTTGGGTGCCACCTCCACGTCCTCTCCGAATTTGGTGATGTGCTTCATCAATTCATCGTAGATCGGTTTGAGATGCTCTTTGCCCACATATTGTCCCTGAATAAGCTCGTCTCCGTCATTAGATCCAGCATCTGATTCCCTGAACTTATGTACGACGAAATTGGCGTACCCATGAGTCATTCCATGCTCGGTCTTTAAGAAACTGACCATTTGGCCGTGTTTTTCCAGGTTTTGAGCTGCGACAATGGTCTTCCACTCTGCTAGGGGTTTTCCGGTTTTTTCTAATAAGCCTTCTTCCATGATTTTTTAGCTCAAGTTTAGAGAATAAGGTGATACGAATATTGGAAAAAATTTACCCGACTTTTTCGACTATCTCAGGTTTCCTTGGAAAAATTAGTGAGAAAACGATGGCCAATGTCAAGGCTCCAAGGATGATTCCAAATGACAAGAAAATGGGGATGTGGACATGCTCCACTCCGAAAGCCCAGTGAAGCCCCTTTTGAACAAAGCTCCATTCTAGAAGCATTTTGGCGCCAATGAAAATCAGCACGATTGAAAGCCCTTTTTGGAGCAGCCAGAATTTGTCAAGCACATTGGCTAGTAAAAAGAACATGGCCCTAAGTCCCATCACCGCAAAGATATTGGACGTGTATATGACGAACTCGTTTCGCGTGATGGCGAAAGCTGCCGGAATGGAATCTACGGCAAAAATCAAATCCGTTGACTCAATCAGGATGATAACAAGGAACAACGGGGTGAAAAACAGTTTACCATTTTCCCGAAACCAGAATTTACCATCTCGATCTTCACTGGACATAGGAAAAATCTTCTTTGCCGCTTTGATCAGAGGATTTTTCTCTGGTTCTATTTCCATTTCTTCGTCACCACCGAAAAGCTTGAAACCTGAATAAATCAGGAAGAATCCGAAGATGTAAAGAATCCAATGAAACTGTGTGATGAGTAGAGCGCCAACAAAAATGAAAACGGCTCTGAAAACAATCGCACCTAATATGCCCCAGAAGAGAATGCTGTGATAGTGCTCCTCTTTGACCTTGAAGTATTTTAGAATTAGGAGAATGACGAAAATGTTGTCTACAGAGAGAGCCTTTTCTGTGACATAGGCCGAGAAATACTCAAATGTGGCTTGTGGGCCATCTCCGTAATAATAAATGAGCACTCCATAACCTATAGATACTGACACCCAAAAAAGGGTCTGGAGTAGTGCCTCCTTTTGCGTGATTTTATGATGTTTTTTATGAAAGACACCAAGGTCAACTAGAAGGAACAGAACGATGACTGCTCCGAATATTCCGAAAAGCAGCCCGACATTCTCACCAGAAAAAATGCTCAAATACATTCGTGTATGTTGACCCTCTTTGAGGGATAATTAGGTTCATGAACTGACCAAATTAAGGAAAAACCAAACAGCGAGCGAGAAAACTTTCTTTTAGCCCTCTAGTATCAGATCAGAACGTCTCCGGTCATTTCCTCAGGAATTTCTACTCCTAAAAGAGTGAGGATGGTTGGCGCTAGATCTCCAAGCTTTCCACTTTTTATGCCACCAGAGAAATCCTTATCCACTAGTATGCAAGGCACGAGGTTGGTCGTATGAGCGGTGTTCGGAGAACCGTCAGGATTAATCATGATGTCAGAGTTTCCATGGTCAGCAATGATGATGGCTGTGTAGTCATTCTCAAGGGCTGCCGCGACAACTGCCTCGGTACAATGATCCACGGTTTCACAGGCTTTCACTGCTGCCTCAAAAACCCCAGTGTGTCCCACCATATCCGGGTTAGCGAAGTTCAAGCACACAAAATCCACTTCGCCTTTTTTCAATTCTGGGATGATGCTATCGCGAATGTCTGCGGCACTCATTTCCGGTTGTAAATCATAAGTGGCAACCTTCGGCGAAGGGCAAAGGATCCTTTTTTCTCCATCGAATGGCTCCTCTCGTCCGCCGGAAAAGAAGAACGTCACATGCGGGTATTTCTCTGTCTCCGCAATTCTAATCTGTTTTTTACCCGCGCGCTCTAGCACTTCGCCAAGTGTTTGCTTCAGGTTTTCCTTGCCGTACATCACTTTGACGCCCTTGAAGGACTCATCATAAATGGTCATGGTGACGTAGTGAAGATCGAGTTTTTTCATACCTTCTTCCGGAAAGTCCTGCTGGGTCAGCGCTTCCGTAATTTGTCTTCCTCGATCGGTTCGGAAGTTGAAGCAGATGACCACATCGCCTTCTTTAATTTGCCCGACCGGAGATCCGTTTTCGGTCAAAACGATTGGCTGGATGAATTCATCCGTGACGTCTTTGTCGTAGGAAGCTTGCATGGAATCTACAGCTGAAGTGGATTTCTCACCTTCTCCATGGACCATGGCATCATAAGCGAGTTTGACACGCGCCCATCGTTTATCTCTGTCCATCGCAAAGTAGCGCCCAACGATACTCGCTATTCTGCCGGTGGTGTTTTTCATGTGATTCTCAAGGTCGGAGATAAATCCTTGCCCGCTTTTCGGATCACAGTCACGTCCGTCGGTGAACGCATGGACAAATACATTTTGGCATTCTGCAGCATGTGCAGCTGTGAGGAGACCCTTGAGGTGATTAATGTGAGAATGAACACCACCATTCGAAAGCAATCCAAGAAAATGAACAGCCTTCCCGTTTGATTTGGCGTATTCGAAAGCCTCTTTCAAGGTTTCATTTTCAGCGATGGACCCGTCTTCCACGGCATTATTGATTTTAACCAAATCTTGATAGACCACCCTTCCAGCACCAATGTTCATATGACCCACCTCAGAGTTGCCCATTTGACCTTCCGGTAACCCCACTGCCAACCCGGATGCTTCAAGGGTGCTGTTTGGATACTTGCCGTAAAGACCATCCACAAAAGGAGTATTGGCCTTGTCCACGGCGGACACATCTTTGTTGGTGGCTATGCCCCAGCCATCAAGAATCATCAAAATCACTTTCTTATTCATACTACAAATATAGCTCGTGACTTTGCGCTGCACAGATGAAAAGCGTACTTTGCAAGTAGGTTTGGCACTGTTTTTATTACTTAAGTGTCTGACGAAAACCAGACTATGATCAAATTATTTCTAATTGCAGTTCTTAGCTTTCAGAGCTCCGATGGAGTCATCAAGAATATTGAGGCATCCATGAAAGCCGGTAACGCCAAGGAGCTTGTGAAGTATTTCAATGAGACGGTAGAGCTAAAAATCGATGGAGGCAGTGCCAATTACAGCCGAAATCAGGCAGAAGTTGTTCTGAGAAAGTTCTTCCAAAAAAATCCTTCTCGAGGTTTCTTTTATGTCCACAACGGATCATCCAAAGAAGGACTGAAGTACGCCATTGGGCAGTACTCTACCGACGGTTCCAAATACAGAATGGTGCTGTTTCTCAAAACCAAAGGCGATGAGTATGTCATAGACACCTTGCGCATCACCAAAGACGGAGACGCAAAATCTGACTGAAACTAGCCGCTCTTTGTCCGCTAAATTTTCCATTTTTGCGGGCTCATGGAAATTCCCTATTTACAGCCGAAAAGTATCCGTGCTTTTATCAAAGCTGCGCTGAAAGAGGACGTTGGAAATGGCGACCATTCTTCTCTGGGCTCCATTCCAGATGATGCGACCAGTAAGGCGAGACTTTTGATCAAGGATGATGGGATGATTGCCGGATTGGAGATGTCCAAATACATTTTTGATGAGGTAGGACTTCAGGCCACTTATGAAAAATCCGATGGTGATATGGTCGAAAATGGTCAAGTGGGATTTGTGGTAGAGGGAAAAGCCCAAGATATTTTGAAGGTGGAAAGGCTGGTCCTGAATTGTCTTCAAAGGATGAGCGGGATCGCCACTTACACGAATTACATGTCCAACTTAATTCGGGGAACTCATGCCAAACTTTTGGATACCAGGAAGACAACACCAAATTTCCGAATTGCAGAAAAATGGGCGGTGCACATCGGTGGGGGAACAAACCATCGTTTTGGATTGTATGACATGGTCATGCTCAAAGACAATCATATAGATTTTGCGGGCGGGGTGAAGCAGGCAATCACTAAAGTGGTGGATTACCTTCAGAAGAATGATCTAAAATTGAAAATTGAGCTGGAAGTCCGGTCCTTGAAGGAGCTTGAAGAGGCCATCAAAACCGGTAAAGTTCACAGAGTGATGTTGGACAACATGCTTCCTTCTGACATTAGACAAGCTATCTCCATGATTGGAGGGCAGTTCGAAACGGAAGCTTCCGGCGGCATTACGGAGATGAATATTCAGGAAATTGCGGAAACAGGGGTGGATTACATTTCTGTGGGAGCATTGACACATTCATATCGAAGTTTGGATATGAGTTTAAAAGCATTTTGAAAATACATGATAGTTAGAACGAAAAAATACCAGTTACCAACTAAGAAGTACATCAGCATTGCGATGATGGGGGTGATGAGACAGCAATGGTGGATTGCACCTATTTACCTGGCCATAAGTGCGGGTTATTTATGGATTCCCAATTGGTGGTGGATCATTGGCGCCACCTTGGCCCTTGGTCTTTATTTTCTTTTCTGGTTGATTCAGTTTGCCGGGCTGACGCAACACGAACAGGGTAAGTTCATGTTTCAGAAAATGAATTACGAGATCAGCTCCAAGGAGATCCTGATCAAGCTGAATTCCAAGCAAGGCATGCCAATGAAATGGGAGAATATCAAAAGAGCGCGAAAGAAGAAGGACGGGTTTGTACTGTTTGCAAGCAAGGCACAGCTCTTTTATTTCCCTTTCAAGATTTTCAATAACGACAATGAAATCCGTTTCCTCGAGACGGTGTTGAAAAGAAAAGGCTTGATCAAGGAATGAATTTGCTCGATCCACTATTTCTTACTTCGGGCTTCTCCGGATTGATTTTGATAGTGGCGGCCATTATTATCCAAAAATTCCCACCTAAAGAAATCAATGATCTGTATGGATATCGATCGGGCAGGTCAAAACAAAGTCAGGAGGCATGGGATTTTGCTCAGCCCTATTCGGCGGAACTTTTGATTTGGGTGGGCATTTACAATATCCTCATTGGCACTCTTGGCATTTTCTATTCATTGCAATTAGGGTGGGCCATGGGTATTTCCATTACTTTCCTGTTGGCCTCTTGTGGATTTCTTTTTTGGAAAACCGAGCGCGAACTGAAAAGAAGATTCGGTGAATGAGGAGCGCTACAAAAAACTAAAGGCCTCTGCACAGCGATATACGGCGTATCGAGAGCGGGCTCCTAAGGAAGTTACGGATAAGCTGAAAGAATGGGATGCTCCTGAACCGATTATTGAACGAATTCTACTAGAGCTCAAGAAAGATAAGTTTATCGACGAAGAGCGTTTCGCCAGGGCATTTTGTCATGACAAATTTTTGATCAATAAATGGGGCCGGAACAGACTCAGGATGGAGCTTTCCAAGTACGGCGTTTCAGATGAGGCCAAACGGCAAGGACTGGCCTACATCAAAGAAGCGACCTACGATGAAACGCTAAAGCATTTGGCCACATCCAAATGGGACAAACTCCGAGAACCTGATCTATTCAAAAAGAAACAGAAAACTGCCCGTTACTTATTGCAAAAAGGATATGAGAGCGAGTTGGTATGGGAGGTGTTGAAGGTGTTGAGCTAGTACCTCACCTCAAACCCCTCCAACCCTAATTCATCAATCTCCTCCACGGCCACAGAACTCACCTTGGCAAACTGAGGGCCTTGCTTGCACCACTCGATGAACTGGGACATTTTATTTTCCGGACCTTCGGCCTCAATCAGCACGGTTCCATCCGGTTCGTTTTTCACCCAACCTGAAATGCTCAGATTGTCCGCTTCTGTCTTGGCGGAGGCCCGATAAAAGACTCCTTGCACTTTTCCAAAGACCTGAATCCTTCGAGCGATCATTCGCCTAGGAAAGGATATCTATAATCGGTCGGAGATACGAAAGTTTCCTTAATCGTTCTGGCGCTCACCCAGCGGAGGAGGTTCATCTGAGCTCCTGCCTTGTCGTTGGTTCCGGATCCTCTTGCTCCACCAAACGGCTGTTGACCGACTACCGCTCCTGTTGGCTTGTCGTTGATGTAGAAGTTACCGGCTGCATTCACCAATTTCTTGGCAGCAAAATCCGCCGCATACCTGTCTTTCGAGAAAATGGCGCCAGTCAATGCGTACGGAGAAGTTGAATCTACCAACTCAAGCGTTTCTTCAAACTTGTTTTCATCGTATACAAAGACAGTGAGCACCGGACCGAAGATCTCCTCGCACATAGTTCGGTACAAGGGATCGTCTACGCGGAAAACAGTTGGCTCTACAAACCAGCCTTTCGACCCATCGTAATTTCCTCCTGCTACCAGTTCAACACCCTTCGCGGATTTTGCTTCATCGACGTAAGAAGTAATTTTCTTGAATGATCGCTCATCGATAACGGCGTTCACGAAGTTGGATGGATCCTCTGGAGAGCCCATTTTGATGGATTTCAAATCGGCCTGCATGTATTTTTTTACATCTTCCCATAGGTTGCTTGGGATATAGGCTCTGGAAGCTGCGCTACATTTTTGTCCCTGGTATTCAAATGCCCCACGAACCAATCCGGTAGCCACTTGCTTGGCATTCGCTGACTTATGCGCCACCACAAAATCCTTCCCTCCTGTTTCTCCCACAATTCTCGGATAGCTGCGGTATTTATCGATGTTGCCTCCGATGGTCTTCCAAAGGTGTTTAAACACGCCGGTACTGCCAGTAAAGTGCAAAGCAGCAAAATCTTTGTGATTGAATATGACATCTCCTGCGACCGGTCCATCCACATAAATCAAATTGATGACGCCATCAGGCAGCCCAGCTTCCTTGAAGACTTCCATGATGACTTGTGCCGAGTAAACTTGGGTATAGGATGGCTTCCAAACCACCACATTGCCCATCATTGCCGGTGCGGCAGGCAAGTTTCCGGAGATGGCCGTGAAGTTGAACGGGGTGATGGCAAAAACAAAGCCCTCCAACGGACGATACTCCATTCGGTTCCAAATGCCTTCTGACGATTCGGGTTGCGTCATGTAGATTTCTTGCATGAAAGACGCATTGAATCGAAGGAAATCAATGAATTCACATGCCGCATCAATTTCTGCCTGCATGACATTTTTACCTTGACCGAGCATGGTCGCTGCGTTTATTTTCGACCTGTACGGCCCGGCGAGTAGATCAGCCGCCTTAAGGAAAATACTTGCTCGGTGCTCCCAACTTAGATTGGTCCAATCTTCCCGTGCCGCCAGAGCGGTTTCTACGGCAGACTGTACATGTGAGGCATTCCCTTCATGAAAATGACCCAATACGTGCTGATGATCGTGCGGGCAGGTCATTTTAATGGTGTTTCCAGTCCTTACCTCATCGGCCCCAATGTACATTGGCGCGTCGATTTCCTGCGCGTACATTTCCTTGTATTTGGCAAGAAGTTCGTCTCTTTCCGGCGTGCCGGGAGCGTAGCTCAGAACAGGTTCGTTTTCTGGAACGGGGATGTAATAATTTCCTTTTGGCATAATGTTGAAATTTGGGAGTGCAAAGGTAAAATGAACTTATGGAAGCAGTGTCATTTTCCGCCGTTTGCACGAAGATCCGCCAGACATTGCGCGTCCAAAGAAGGCGATTGACTCGTGCCCAATAAATTTCCAAGACCTTGCGAAGAATTTACGGTCCAGTACATCAGGCAATCTTCCACGTCACAGTGTGCTCCATTTGCTGAATCATGATGATTCGACTGTAAGTCGGTTCCGATGTTGACCAAGCCAAGGATATGGCCAAATTCATGATTTGCTACGGTAGTCGTGACCAGCGTTTCGGATGGCTGACCAATCCCTCCGGTGGCATCAGCTATGGTTTTTTGAAAAATGGCCATTGAGGTGTTTTGGTAAGCAATACCCAGAATTTTACCATTTTCTGTATCCTGAGTGTTACCTCCATCCATAAAAAGTAAATAAGTAGCGATGTTACTCCCGTTCGTAAACTGCGTCCGATTTTCTGCCTCAATGCTTCGGATGTCAGAAGTAGAATATTGGTCTTGATGTGAGACGGTAATGTTTGTGGAAGTGACTGTGACTCCATTTGGTTTATTGAGTCGGGCTTCTAAAAAATCTTCCAGATTGTCAATGGCTGATTGGGGAGGTGCCTGTCCATTCACGATCTGAATTTCTAATGTCAGACTGGTGTAGTTTTCATCTGAAAGAAGGTCGAAGGCCGAAGCACCAACGTTCAGGGAATTGCTATCGCCTCCGGATTGTCCATTTCCACGAGTATTGGAGTCGTCCGATCCGCAGGAAACCAGGACGATCATACAAACGATAGTCAGCAGTAGGAGTATTGGCTTTATTCTGTTCATAATTTCACAACGCAGTTGACGCTTATAAAATTCTGATCAGCTCATTCAAATTTGAAATTTCCCATTCTGAGACAGACTTCCTAGTTCCTTTGGGGTTGTAAAAAATTGTCTGAAGACCGGCATTAATAGCGCCTTTGATGTCTGTTTTAGGATTATCGCCGATCATCACGGAGGTTTCAGCTTTTGCATTCATCCGCTCTAAAGACAGGTCATATATTTCTCGTTCCGGCTTGCGAAACCCAACCTCCTGAGAGATGATGATTTCATCGAAATATTGATCAAGGGAAGAAGCTTTCATTTTGGGGTATTGCGCCTCAGGAAATCCATTGGTGATGATGGCAAGTGGGTACTTTTCTTTCAGAAAGGAGAGTACTTCATGACAATAGGGGAGCACTTCCGTGCGATTGGAGCAATTGTCTAAAAAAAACTCGTGTAAATCACTTGGCTGGTGATTGATATAGATTTTCATTTTCTGCAGAACCTCAGCAAAGCGATATTTCTTGATGTAGTCACGTTCTATTTGACCGTTGTTGAACTTGTGCCACAGTTTTTCATTGATCTTATGATACGTCTTGAGAAACTCTTCTGCAGTTACGAATTCATCCAGCCCAAAGTGGCCATGTAATTCAACCAAAGCAGCAATCGAGTTTTTCTCATAATCCCACAAAGTGTGGTCAAGATCAAAAAATACATGTTTGACGTTCTTCACTTTTGATAACCTTTTGCTTTGATTTTACTTATGGCCAATTCCCGATTCGCTTTTAATGTTTCATACACGTCAAGGTCATGCTGGAGTAGCTGATCTTTCTCCAAAAAACTAAATATCTGGCTAACCATGTTCAGGCTTTCATCCCGGAGGCTGTAAAAAACCCACTGATCTTGCTGCCTTGAACTCACCATGCCGGCATTCTTCAAATAGGCCATGTGGCGGGAAGTTTTCGTTTGTGTGAATTCCAGAATGGTTTCTATGTCCGAAATGGAAAGCTCCTCTACGCGGAACAATAGGTGCATAATCCTTGTTCGTGATTCGTCTGAAAAAGATTTGAAAATCTGTGTGCCAAACGAGAGATTAAAATGCTTGAGCTTCATGACAAGATATTTTGAGCTGTTAACATCGATTAACTTCTAATTCACTCGGATGATGCTAAGTTTGAACCTTTTGCAGACTTTTGCTTTAGAAATCCTTTCTTTCTTTAAAGAAAATCATGTGAGAATTCTCCTTCCATTTCTTTTGGTAATCATTGTTGCCTTCTCCACGAATGCACAGGTGAAACATCCTGTCATCCAGTTTACCGGGGTGGTAATGGAGCAGGATTCAATGAACGTCATTCCGGGAGTGCATGTTTATCTACCAAAAAGTGGGAGAGGGACAACAACCAACCCTTATGGATTTTTCTCCCTTCCCGTAGAAGAGGGAGACAGCATAGTTTTCACGGCAGTTGGATTCAAAAGAACGCATTACGTCATCCCTGCTCACGATAAATCTGTAAGTCTAAAGGTGATTGTGACCCTTGAAGATGATGTCACGTTCCTGGAGGAAGTACAAGTTTTTCCCTTTCCGACTGAGGAAATGTTTAAACGTGCGGTTGTGACCATGGAATTGCCACAGAGTAGGGATCAAGCAAACTTGCAAGCTTGGTTGAGCGCAACATATATGCAGGATGGCTATGAATTTTATTCTGCCAGTCCGGCGATGACCCAGCGGTATTTCCAGGACCAGCAAGTGCTTCAATTCCAACAGAAATTTGGGCCATCCCCACAAACGAATTTGCTTAACCCGTGGGCATGGTCTTCATTTATCAATTCGCTTAGAGGTAATTAATCATCCCTCGGCGGCCTCAAGTACAGCATTCCAGACTCGGAAAATGTTGCCACTACATACCTTTTCTATCTCTTCTTCGGTGTAGCCTCTTTTGAGCATTTCGTAAATAACATTCGGGAACATGGAGACATCTTTTAATCCATCGGGTAGGCTGTCACCCACGCCATCAAAATCAGACCCAAATCCAACGTTATCAATGCTCGTAAGCTCCACTACCCGATCTATGTGGTCCACCACTTTTTCCACATCTTCATAAACGCCCGCTTCCATTGCGTACTCTTTGGCATATGCTTGAAAAGCCGAGTCTTCCCGCGTTAAACCAGTCTCTGCGGCGTAGTTGGTGAGGTCTTCACGCATTTTGTCAAATTTCTCTCGCGATTCTATAGATAAAAAGGTTGAACCAAAATTGATGCAAATGACTCCTCCATTTTCTCCCAGCTTTTTGATCATGTCATCGGACATGTTTCGCTCAAATCCCGGAACGAAGTGTCGGGCAGAAGAATGCGAAGCAATGACCGGAATGTCTGTCATGTCCATTACCTGGTAGAATGTGCTGTCAGAGACGTGACTAATATCTACCATGATCCCGACTCTGTTCATTTCTTTTACCACATCCCTGCCAAAAGGACTTAATCCATTCCATGTGCGCGTGGTGTCATAAGAGCTATCACAGATTTGATTGTCTGTAGAATGCGTCAATGTGATGTATCTGATGCCTCGATCTCTGAAATATTCTACGTTGGACAGATCATCCATCACAGGCGCTCCATTTTCCATGCCCATGGGAAGTGAAACCAATCCCTTTTCGAAATTGGCTTGAACGTCTGAAGGGGATGTTGCCTCACCAAACAGGTCAGGATATTGTTTTGGCAGTTTCATGGTCATGTCGATCAGTGAATCCGCGAATTCTTTGGCATTCCCAATTTTTTGATATCTACTAGGTACGTAAATAGACATGAATGGAGCATCCAGACCACCGCGCTTAGATTTCGGGTAATCAAAATTGCCTTCCGTTTCTACGGATACATCCATGACTTCTTTTTTAATCATGAAGCCGGCTACATTCATTCTATAAGGTAGATCTACGTGCCCGTCTGCGATGATGAATTTTTTAGTCAATTCCTCAGCGTATGCCTTGATTTCTTCATCAGACATTTCAGAAATGGGTTTTTTAGATTCCTTTTCCTGAGAGGGCTTGCAACCAATCAAAATGGCTAAGAATAAGAGTGTTACGATCCGCATGTGTAATATTGATTTTGTTCGATCTAAAGTGTCGAAAGTAGTCAATTACTGGAAATAACCTTTTCGGGTTGATTCAAATTCAATTTTTAAGTACTTTACGGTGTAATTGGCTTAATTTGGACGCTTGGAATAAACCTGAAGTGTTGAATTAATTTGAAAAAAAACGTCATTTTTGTACTAACCTGAACTGCTAACACCTTTTTACTATGACCGAACCTATTTCATCCGCCTTTCTTGATCCGTGGAATACCTATGGAGTCTATGCTGCATATGCTGTTGCAGCAATCGGTGTTTTGATTTTGATTGGGCACTACCTGAAACTTGCCACTACATCTGACTACAAGACTCGGTATGACTATATCAACATGCATGAGATCAACCTATTATGGTATGGTCTACTTATGATTATTATCGGTTTGACCATTTGGGTGAACACCGGAAATGTCATGGCAAATAGATTACAAGCCAACTGGCTTTATTTCTTCGTTACGCTCTTCGTGACGGTCATGATGGGGATGATCATTGCGGTAATCCTTCAGAATATCCTGAAATTCTATTACCCGTTTTTTATTGAGAAAAGATTAAAGAAATTACGTTTTGCACCAAGGATTTCTCCTGATGGTCGTGAAATGAAGTTATTGAGTGAAGAAGAAGAGGATGTTTACCTTGATGAAGGGATGCAAGCTGAGGAGGACGCATTCTCAGTCGATTACGATGTGTGGATCGATGAGGAGTCAGGGTTTACAAAAATTGAAAAATACAACGGTAGGCTACATGCACTTGAGTGCTCTGAGTGTAACTATCAGACATTGAAAGTAGATAGAGAAGAAGTAATACAAGCTGCGAGTACAGTTGAGGAGGGGGAATTGATGAAGTATTACAGCTGTGGATACTGTGGGCATAAAGAACGTAAATCGTTCAAGATTGCCATGCTTAAAGAATAATTCCTGATTTTTTCAAAACTTGAGAACCCCGGTCGTTTGATCGGGGTTCTTGCATTTTACAGCTTAATGCAAATGTTTTGAGGTTCAGAGAAGAATCTCAAGGCTTCATTGCCACCTTCTCGTCCAATTCCGGAATTCTTCATTCCACCAAATGGCGTTCGAAGGTCTCTGAGCAGCCAGCAATTCACCCAGACTATGCCCGACTTCAATGCATGCGAAACTCGGTGAGCTTGTTTCAGGTCAGTGGTCCAAATGGTGGCTGCTAGCCCATACTCGGTGCTGTTTGCGGCTTGGATAACCTCTTCTTCTGAATCGAAAGGAATGAGCGTGACTACTGGGCCAAAGATTTCCTGTTGGTTGATTTCACAGGGAGAGTCAAGTCCTTCTATCACCGTAGGTTCAACAAAATATCCCGGTAATTCTACTGTTTGTTTACCGCCGGTGAGTATGCTGCCGCCTGCATCTAGAGCACGAGAAATAAAACCCAGTACTTTGTTCATATGATCCTCAGAAATCAATGCCCCCATGTGCACATCCGACATTGGATCACCCACTTTCATACTATTTACCCGTGCAATGAATTTCTTCTTGAAATCAGCATAGATGGATTTCTCGATAAAGATTCGTGAGCCGCAGAGACAGATCTCACCCTGATTGCTGAAGGAGCTTCTAATGCTGACCTTGACAGCTTCTTCAAGGTCACAATCAGCAAAAATGATGTTCGGGTTTTTTCCGCCAAGCTCCAGTGAAACCTTCTTGACCTGCTGGGCACAACTTTCTCCAATGATTTTGCCGGTATGTGTTCCTCCCGTAAAGGAAATGGCTCTGACTTTCGGGTGGTCGACAATCGGGCTACCAACGGATGGCCCGGTCCCATGAAGGATATTGAGAACTCCCGGAGGTAAACCTGCTGCAATGGCCAATTCCGAGAGCTTAAATGCAGTGAGCGGAGTGAGTTCTGATGGTTTGCCGATCACGCAATTTCCCATTGCTAGTGCAGGAGCTATTTTCCACGAGAATAGGTATAATGGCAGGTTCCATGGTGAAATACAGCCGACAACCCCGAGAGGAGCTCGTCTCGTGTAATTCACCGCCTCGCCCTCCATCACATGAGATTCTGAGGAGAAATTGACAATGGCCGAAGCAAAGAATCGGAAATTGGCGCTGGCACGTGGAATGTCCACAGTCTGGGAGAGTTTTAGCGGTTTCCCCGAGTCCATCGTCTCGCATTTGGCTAACTCTTCCAGGTTTTCTTCAATAAGGTCTGCCAGCTTGAGCAGAATACGACTCCTGCGCTCGATGGACATTTGAGACCACTCAGGGAAGGCTTTTTCTGCAGCCGCAACAGCTGCTTCAACATCCTCTGATGTGCTATTTGGGACTTTACAGAATACTTCAGCCGTCGCTGGATTTATGTTTTCTAGATAGTTGCCTTTGACAGGAACAGTTAATTCACCTCCAATATAATTTTTGATTTCTATCATAAACTCCCTGTTCGTCCTCCATCAATCTGAAGGCTGGTCCCAGTAATGTAAGATGCTTTTTCAGAAGCCAAAAATGTGGCGTAGTAACCAAGTTCTTCAGGTTCACCAAATCTGCCTGCTGGGATGCTGCTAATCATTTGTTTTTCGATTTCCTCTTCGGCAGCACCGGCCTTTTCTGCTTTTCCCTTGATGAGGCCATCTAGTCGTCCTGTTGCAATAAACCCTGGAAGAATGTTATTCACAGTAATGCCATCTTTTGCCACTTCTGACGCCAAGGTTTTTGACCAGGAATTCATGGCTGCTCTCACTGTGTTACTCACTCCCAGTCCAGGAATCGGAATCTTGGTCGATGTAGAAATGACATTCAGTATCCTACCGAAATTCTGACTCTGCATATGCGGGAGCACAGCCTGAACAAGGCCCTGACTCATTCTTAAATGCATTTCCATAGCAGTTAAGAAGGAACTCCACTCTGCGGAAGCAATAGGTCCCGGTGGCGGCCCGCCAGTATTATTAACCAGAATATCAACCGGATTTTTTGAGATGAAATCGCCCAGCTTGCTTAGGGAATACTCCGGTTTACTGAAATCGGCCGAAAGAAAGGTATGACCCACTCCATCCAGCTCTTTGATAATTTTCTCGAGCTCGTCTTCACTTCTGGAAACGGCAACAATTTTCGCTCCTGCCAGTGCCATCTGTGACGCAATTGCTCTGCCAATGCCTTTAGAAGCACCTGTCACCAGTGCCCTTTTCCCATTCAGATCTATTTTCATTACTTGGATTTTGGGACAATTTAAAGAGGATCAGAAACTATCGGAAAGAATTGTGTAAGCGTTAATTTAGTACCTAAACAATTCTGCCATGGCCATTAAGAAACCTTTCAACCTTCAGCAATGGATCGAAGACAACCGTGATTTGTTGAAGCCCCCGGTCGGGAACAAAAATCTATATGCTGATGCCGGAGACTACATCGTGATGATCGTTGGTGGGCCAAATGCTCGCAAGGATTATCACTATAACGAAACCGAGGAGCTTTTCTATCAGCTGGAGGGCGATATTCTTGTCAAAATCCAGGAGGATGGAAAGTCTGTTGATGTGCCAATAAAGGCGGGGGATATGTTCTTGCTGCCAGCCAAAGTGCCTCATTCTCCGATCAGATCTGAAGGATCAGTCGGGTTGGTCATCGAAAGAAAGCGTGAGCCCGATCATCAGGATGGGCTGATGTGGTTCTGTGATAACTGTAATGCCAAGCTTCACGACACCTATTTTCATTTGACCAACATTGAAAAAGACTTTCTTCCGAGGTTTCGGGAATTTTATAGCTCTGCGGAAAAGAGAACCTGCCAAAATTGTGGGGAAGTCATGGAGGCAGATGCGAGATTTGTGGATTGATGGACATACAACAACTCAAAGAGTGGGACGCAGAAGATCCACTCAAACGCTTTCGAGAGGAATTTCATATTCCAGAAAAGAATGGAAAACTGACCATTTATTTCTGTGGTAATTCGCTGGGCTTGCAGCCAAAACGCACGCAGAATTATCTCCATTCCGAATTAAGAGCATGGCAGGAGCGAGGAGTGGAAGGACATTTCACAGGAGATAAGCCCTGGGTGTCTTATCATGAATTAGCCAAGAAGTCTCTTGGCAAGTTGGTTGGAGCAAAGACCGATGAGGTTCAGGCGATGGGTAGTTTGACTTCCAATTTACATTTGCTACTGGCTTCCTTTTATCAACCATCCGGCAAGCGGAAGAAGGTGATCATTGAACACGGAGCTTTTCCATCGGATTTTTATGCCGTTCACTCCCACATGAAGATGAAGGGAGTTGATCCTGAGGAGCATTTAATCGAATTGAAAGCTAAGGATGGAGGCGAGTATTTGCCTTTGGAGGAAGTATTGGGTGCAATTAATGAGAATGCGGATGAACTGGCATTGGTTCTGATGCCGGGCATACAGTATTATTCCGGTCAGTTTTTTGACATTCCGACCATCACCAAAGCCGCTCATAAAGCCGGAGCTTTTGCTGGGTTCGATCTGGCGCACGCAGTGGGCAACCTGCCTATGAATTTGCATGCGGATGAGGCAGACTTTGCGGTTTGGTGTTCTTACAAATACTTGAACTCAGGGCCGGGTGGAATCGGCGGGATGTTTATTCATGAAAAATATGCGTCTAACCGGGATTTTCCGCGTCTGTCCGGCTGGTGGGGGCATGATGCCAAAGAGCGATTCGAGATGGCAAATCGTATTAATCCGATTCCGAATGTGGATGGTTGGCAGTTAAGCAATGCCAATGTCCTGTCGACTGCTGCGCACCTGGCTTCCTTGTCCATTTTCGATGAAGCAGGGATAGAAAAGTTAAGAGCGAAAAGCATTCGGATGTTTGATTGGCTTTATGCTGAGCTTAGTGCGATTGAAGAAATAGAAATAATCACACCAAAAGAAGCCGCGGAGCGAGGTTGTCAGCTTTCGCTTTTCCTCAAAGCGGGAGACAGAAGAGTCTTTGATCAATTGAGCGATCAAGGCGTAATCTGTGACTGGCGGGAGCCAAATGTGGTTCGAATAGCTCCGACTCCCCTGTACAATACATTTGAAGAGATGGGGAGCTTTGTGGAAATATTTAAATCAATTCTGAATGGCTGATCGGCCAATTATTGTCGTTGGAGCTGGATTGGTCGGCTCACTGCTGGCTACCATGCTGTCAAAAGCGGGTAAACAAGTGGATGTCTACGAGAAGAGAGCTGATCCACGAGGGGCCTCACATCAGGAGGGACGATCCATCAACTTGGCGCTCAGCCACCGTGGAATTCGAGCCTTAAAGGAGGCGGGAGTTTTCCAGAAAATAGAGAGATCCCTGATCCCCATGCACGGTCGGAAAATGCACGACGTTTCGGGTGAGCTGACTTTTCAACCCTACGGAAAGGAGGGGCAGTTTATCAATTCGGTCTCTCGCGGGGATTTGAATTTGGCGCTTATCAATGAAGCAGAAAGTCAGGGAGCACATTTTCACTTTGAGCATGAATGCTCCTCTGTCGATTCTGAAACCAGTACGCTTTCATTCGATTTTCAGGGAAGTACGGTGGAAGCTAATGGCGCCTGCATTTTAGGCACGGATGGTGCCTTTTCAGCCATACGGGCGGAAATGAAAAAGTCGCCCGATTTTGAGGAATCGGTCGAGTTCATTGAGCATGGATACAAGGAACTGAGAATGCCACCTGTCGATGGGAATTTCGCCATGGAGCCTAATTTTCTACACATCTGGCCGAGAGGTCGACACATGCTCATTGCTCTGCCAAATCCCGATAAATCTTTTACGTGCACGTTGTTCTTATCCATGAAGGGGGAACTGTCTTTTGATAGTTTGACAAAAGAAAATCTAGAGGTGTTTTTTAAAAGGAATTTCCCGGATGTACCACCGCTTATTCTGGATATTACAGATCAATTCTTTGATAATCCGACGGGTTCGCTGGTCACGGTGAAGTGCCAGCCTTGGTGCCGAAATAAGACACTTATTCTTGGAGATGCTGCGCATGCGATTGTGCCATTTTATGGTCAAGGGATGAATTCAGGATTTGAGGATTGCACGTTGCTGATGGATATGCTGCGCGTAGATGATTTCAATTTTGATAGAGTGCTGCCCGAATTTGCCGAAGTTAGGAAACCCGATGGTGATGCGATTGCGGACCTGGCCATGAAGAATTTCATCGAGATGCGCGATTGGGTTGGTGATGAAAATTTCCTAAAACGGAAGAGAATCGAAGCTGAACTTCATGAGCAGTTTCCCGACGTTTGGATTCCACAATATTCGATGGTTACATTCAGTGACATTGCTTATTCCACGGCGATGAAACTAGGCCGGCTGCAAGATCAAATTATGGAATGGGCATTAGTCCAGGACGAAGTTCCATCAGGTGATCACATCATTCAGCGTTTTCTTGATTTGCGAGGAAAGTCCGGACTCTGAGATCCACATTTTCACGAATGTTCATGTAGAAAAGGTTGTAGTCCACAATGTGATAGCGCTTCCAGTTGATCAGGAAATTCCCAAAGAATTTAGGCTTATGAATCCAAAGCAAGCCTTGATGATTCTGAGCGTCGGTCACGCCTTTATTGATTCGTTTGAAGTTTCTGAGCACTCCACCTTTGTTTAAATCCCAGTCCGCCCGAGTCGTATCGGTGGTCCAGGTAAGTGGGTTGACACTTAGGGCATTCGAATACAAAGACTCATGTTTCGGAGGATAGTAGCCTTCTTTGAAAGTGTTCCAGGTCATCCAGCAGCCTGTTTGATCCGGTGTTTCGCAAACCGGAATGAACTCAAATTCATCTTTTTGGACAGGCATACCCACAATGTAGGCAGCCACCAACTGATTCATGAGCGACTTTTCTTCAAAGTACTCGTGAAGCAGTCGGACAGCATGTAAGGTGCCTTGACTGTGCGAGGCAATGATGATTGGGCGTCCGCTGTTCCAGTTTTGCAAATAATACTCGAAGGCCTTTTTGACATCTTGGTAGGCGAAATCAAGTACTTCGTTTTTTAGAGTCGTGTCGTTATAAAAGATTTTGATGTGGCCTTGGCGATAAAGTGGCGAGTACACCTTGGCTGATCCGTTAAAAACGCTCGCCTGATTCTTGATCGTGGACTCAGCTATTTCCTCATTCAGTTCCTGGTCGTTTACATCGGCAAACCATGGATTGGTTGGTTTCTGTTCTTTCGAATAAATCGTCGGGTAGACGAAAAAAACATCAACATCCGACTTGGCTTGTTTTTCTGTCAATTGCTTTCTGCCGGGCACCAAGTCGGCACAATCTTCTTTTTCTGGGTGAGCAATCCAATATTTCAGGTTTGTATAATCCGGTGCTTCTGGAGTTTTATTTAAATCTGCAATACTAAAAGGGGGCTTTTGACTGAATGACTCAAAGACCAGTAAGAAGGTTAAAGAAACCAAAATCGATTTTTTCATTTGATAGCAATATGCGGATCCACAACAACGTAATTATTTTTTTGTAGCATATGGTGAGGTATGTTTTTTTGGATGTACTCTCCTAAAACGCGAATGTAACGATCCTTGTCATGCTTAGGAGTCACTACTAAACCAATTTCCCTGGCGCGAGGCTTTCCACTGATGGTTTTTAAATTTTCTTCTTGGTCTGCATTCAAACTCAGAGAGGTCAGCTCAGGTAAAATGGTCATTCCTCCTTTGGTATCCACCATCCTGATCAATGCATCGATGGAATTGCTCTGATACACAAAATCCTTCCCCTCTCGCACCCTAGAAAGGTTACAGAAGTCACTAACCTGATCTCTGAAGCAGTTCCCCTCGTCCAGCAGCCAAAGCTTGTCTTGATCGATTTCCTTCACGCTGAGCTCTGTTCGGCCAATATCATCTCCTGAAGCGTAGACATAGAATCTTTCATAAAACAATGGAATAGAATCTACACCCGGCACATCAATGGGCGTGGAAATCAGCCCGACATCAAGATCTCCATGACGAATGTTTTGAATGATCCGTTCGGTGATTTGCTCTTTGATAATTATCTGGATATTAGGATAATCTTGTTGAAGCGGATCAATGAATAGAGGCACAAGAAATGGAGCAAGGGTTGGAATTATGCCTATTGTCAACCTTCCGCTGAAGTCTTGCTTGAGTTCTTGCGAAAATGTTTTCAGCTGCTTTACTCCTGAGACTATTTCCTGAGATTTGGATAGAAAGGCCTTTCCGTCTTCCGTGGCTTGTATAGGTGCAGATGTCCGGTTAAACAGCGCAATTTGAATTTCCTCTTCCAGCTTTTGAATCTGGATGCTGAGAGCGGGCTGACTGATGCCGACATGTTGAGCGGCTCTTTTAAAATTGCCGAATTTCTGGAGCGCTAACGCCGATTCAAGCTGATTGAGAGTCATAATCTCAAACTATGGCTATATAAAATTTATAAAATTTAATTATTACAATTTTACACATTATCAACATTGAAAAACATTAAACCATGTCAAAAGAATTAGCAACGAATGGTGAAGCGAAATGCCCGGTCATGCATGGCGCAAACACTGAAACTCAAAGTAGCGTGATGGACTGGTGGCCAAACGCCCTGAACTTGGACATTCTGCATCAGCATGATTCAAAAACAAATCCCCTCGGAGAAGATTTTGATTATCATGAAGAACTCAAGAAGCTGGATGTAGATGCGCTAAAAAATGACTTAAAAAACCTAATGACAGACAGCCAGGATTGGTGGCCTGCTGACTGGGGACACTACGGTGGATTGTTCATTAGAATGGCATGGCATGTAGCTGGAACTTATAGAATTGCCGATGGACGTGGGGGCGCAGGAACTGGTAACCAACGATTTGCGCCATTGAATTCATGGCCGGATAACGGCAACCTTGATAAAGCCAGAAGATTGCTCTGGCCAATCAAGCAGAAATATGGAAATAAAGTGAGCTGGGCAGACCTTATGGTTCTTGCAGGAAACATGGCTTATGAAAGCATGGGATTCAAAACATTTGGGTTTGCTTTCGGTAGAGAAGATATCTGGCATCCAGAAAAAGATATTTATTGGGGAGCAGAAAAAGAATGGTTGGCACCTAGTGACAGTCGCTATGAAAATGTGGACCAGCCGGAGACCATGGAAAATCCATTGGCTGCTGTTCAGATGGGATTGATTTATGTCAACCCTGAAGGAGTGAATGGGCAATCTGATCCGATCAAGACAGGAGCACAAGTTCGTGAGACCTTCAAGAGAATGGCCATGAATGATGAGGAAACAGTGGCTCTAACTGCTGGTGGACACACCGTGGGAAAAGCACATGGAAATGGAGATGCTGGAGCTTTAGGACCAGATCCTGAGGGGGCAGCTGTCGAGCATCAAGGTTTTGGGTGGATCAACCCAAATGAGTCTGGAAAAGGACGTCATGCGGTCACTAGTGGCCTTGAGGGTGCCTGGACAAACAACCCAACGAAATGGGACAATGGTTACTTCGAGATGCTATTCAATCATGAGTGGAAGCTAAGCAAGAGCCCTGCCGGTGCTAACCAGTGGATTCCTGTTGAAATCGATGAGAAAGACATGCCTACAGATGTGGAGGATTACAAAACACCACAAAATCCAATCATGACCGATGCGGATATGGCGATGAGAGAAGATCCGATCTACAAAGAGATTTCTTTGAAATTCAAGGATGATTTTGCCGCTTTCGAAGATGCCTTTGCCAGAGCTTGGTTCAAATTGACGCATAGAGACATGGGACCAAAATCTAGATACATTGGGCCGGATGTGCCTCAGGAAGATTTGATTTGGCAAGACCCAATTCCACAAGGGAAAAGCGATTATGACGTGGATGCGGTAAAAGCAAAAATTGTGAATGCCGGACTTTCTGTTTCTGAGATGGTTTCTACTGCTTGGGACAGTGCTCGAACGTTTAGAGGTTCGGATATGAGAGGTGGAGCAAACGGGGCTAGAATCAGATTGGCTCCACAAAAAGATTGGGCTGGTAACGAACCGGAGAGACTTTCAAAAGTACTTTCTGTTTTGGAGCCAATTGCTCAGGAGTCTGGAGTTAGTGTGGCTGATGTGATTGTTCTTGCAGGTAATGTTGGCGTGGAGCAAGCAGCCAAAAATGCTGGCATGGATATTACCGTTCCATTTGCGCCGGGTCGTGGAGATGCAACCGATGAAATGACGGATGCGGAATCATTTGAACCGCTAGAGCCATTGGCTGATGGGTACAGAAACTGGTTGAAGAAAGATTATGCCGTAAGCTCTGAAGAATTACTACTGGATCGTACGCAATTAATGGGCTTGACAGCTCACGAAATGACCTGTCTACTAGGTGGGATGAGAGTGATTGGGACTAATCATGGTGGTTCGCCTCATGGTGTTTTCACCGACAATGTTGGATCATTGACCAATGATTTCTTCTTGAACTTGACAGACATGAACAATAGCTGGAATCCTGTAGATATTGGATTGTATGAAATCCGTGATCGAAAGAGCAATGATTTCAAATGGTCGGCAACCCGAGTGGACTTGGTGTTCGGGTCGAATTCAATTCTGAGAGGATACGCTGAGGTTTATGCCCAAAGCGATAGCAAGGAGAAATTCGTGAAGGATTTCGTAGCTGCCTGGACCAAGGTCATGAATGCAGATCGATTCGATCTGGGATAATTACTTTTGAAGTTGATAATACAGGCCGGCCGGATGGCCGGCCTTTTTTTTATTGAAGTATCATGGAAAAGAACATTTGGGAACTAATTCAAAAGGGTGACGCGGGTGGTCTTTCGGACCTTCTTAGCAAGGAGCCAAACCTATTAGAGGAAAAGGATTCTCGTGGCTTTACGCCGCTTATTCTTTCCACTTATAACGCCCAGCAAGAAGTTGCGGAATTGCTTTTGGATCTTGGGGCCGATATAGATGGGAGAGATGTTGCAGGCAACACGGCATTGATGGGTACTTGTTTCAAGGGGAATGTTGACATCATCGAAATGTTGATCTCCAGAGGAGCGGATGTAGATGCAAAAAACAAACGTGGCGATACGGCCTTGACATTCGCGAAGATGTCAGGAAATGCTGTGTTGGTTGCCCTCCTGGAGCCCTAATATCCTAGTTTAACTCTTCGAGTGGATGTGTACTGCTCGTTAGATATTTTCACGAAATATATGCCTTGCTCTAACGTGGAAAATCTGGAGTTGACCAAAACCTCAGGTGTCTTCAGGGTCTTTTGCCAAATGATCTTCCCAGAGATATCTATGAGTTGAATGTTGGAGTTTGTTCGACTGAACCTTTTGCCTAAGTAGATAGTAATTTCTTCGCTGGCCGGATTAGGGAAGACAGTCAAATCATCCTCAACTTCAAAAAAAGCGACTTTTGTTTTGAAGATTTCCTCGGTTCCATCGTAATCAACCTGCTTCAATCGGTAGTAATTAGCTCCAACGAATGGGCTGGAATCCACGAATGCATAATCATGTCGCTCGTCAGTTGTTCCATTACCCTTGACCGTACCAATGGTCATGAAACCTGCTCCGTCGGACGAATGCTGAACTTCAAAATAATCATTGTTTAATTCCGTCGCGGTTGTCCAATTAATGTGAATTCTATCTGTCCTTTTTTCCAATCCAAAAGAGATCATTTCAACTGGCAGTACGGAAAAATCACATGAAGAACCATTGGTGCCATTAAGCGCGGTGAGAGTCAAAGTGTTATTCGAAATGTCCCCAGCATTGAAGTCATACGAATAAGTCTCGATGGTGCCATTTTTTTCTGGGAAGGTAATGTCGATGGTGTAATCTGAAGTCATGTCCGGTAGATGGAAAATAGAAACTGGTGGATTCTGTGCTCCATGCCCAGCCGCTGTACTTCCGGTTTGTGCACCAGAAACAATATTGCCCATATCGTCACGAATGATCAAGGACGCCCCCACTATCGGCCTGGTTACGGTGGTGCCATCCACACAGTCTTCTGTAAACACTTTTAAGTAGTTGCAGGTCGTGTTTTGACAAAGATCATTTTCCCATAATTGATTAGCTGCTGCATCCACATTTATATATAAATCATAATCTCCATCGTCATCGTAATCCACTAAGTTCACTCCTTCGGCATTTGCATTCACGGCCAGGTCGGTGCGGGTAAAACTCAAATCAGCAACGCTGTTTATATCAGTAGTCGTATTGATGTAGACGTAGCTATTACCGGCATTATTGCCAAGAAACAGATCAATGTCTCCATCTCCGTCCACATCTGCACAGGCACATCCGTCAATATCTGGACTTCCGGGAATTGTCGGTTTCGCACTTGCAACGAAATTTCCACTTGTGGTTTGAAGCCAAATTTGGTTTGTTCCTGAATCCGTCCAGTAAATATCCAGGTCACCGTCTAAGTCAAAGTCACAAAAAATAACTCCTCCCTTGTTCGCATTGTCAGCATCGGTGGATGCTGCATTCGTCGGAATCGACGTGTTGGCAGTGAAGGTGTCATCACCGTCATTGGTGTAAAGCTTGGTCCCGTATGGCGCAGTACCATTTGAAGGTTTTCTTACTATAAAATCAACGTAACCATCGGCATTATAATCGCCAGCAGCCATATAATCTCCATTGCCACCGTCAATAGCAAGTCCAAGGGCAGGATAATTATTGAGCTGTTGCATGAAATCATTTCCTAATGCTTCTGCTGAGTTTTCTACGACTCCATCATTGTCCCCGCCATCTCCCAGCTGGATCCCTCTTGTAGCAGTTCCATCAAGTTGTTGGTTTTCAAGAATGTCCACGCCACAATCAGCATTTTCGATGACCAAATCCAACCATCCGTCGTTGTTGTAATCAAGAAAAGCCAATCCTTCGGAGTTTATGCCATCATTGCCTCCTCCACAATTATTTCCATTTACGTCTAAATCTGTAAATACTAAATTGGGAGTCTCACCGGTTCCAACACCGAACATGTATGGATCCGGAGTGCTTCCCGATCCTCGATTGATATAGAATTCGATACGGGAATGAGCATTTCGCACAAAATCCATGTTCCCGTCGTTATTGAGGTCACCCCACAGAATTGAACGCTCTGTGTTGTTGTTTAAAAGTCCAGCGGCTAAAGTGGCGGTTACGTCTGAAAATACCGGGGGGTCTGCCCCATTGCTTTGCAACAGTCTTGTATCAATAGTTCCATCATCTGTATTGACAAGAAGATCTAAATCACCGTCATTGTCAAAATCGGCCCAAACGGCACCTCCATCTTTGTTGCCTCCGATATCTATTCCAGTGACTGCTGTTTGCGTAAAATTCTGACCGAACAGCATACTAGAAAATCCCAATGTCAGAATGACAAGGGTATATTTCGTCCAAGTTTTCATAGGTCGTGATTAATACCTTGGTATAAAGGTACGAACAAATTGGACTTATCGAATTGTCAAAGGACAATATTTAGGCGCACCAGAATGAGCGTGTTTAGCTCAGAGCGAGCAAGTTAACCCCCACACCCTACACACTCGATCTCAGTATTCATTGGTCGTGTGCCATTCAATTTCATCTTCAGATTATGAATCTTGTCCTTAATCTCCATGTCTGCAAACATGTCGCCAGTGAGCTTGGATTCAAGTTCTTTGATTTCTGAGTCGAGGGATTGAGTTTGTTCCGTGGTTAGCATGGTGTGATTGTTTTGTCTTTTGATAAAGGTAAATCAATTAAGCCATTTTCAGAATTGGCCTAAAAAGAGAAACCCGAAGAAAATTCTCCGGGCTTTCCGATCTATTTATTTACTCACCTACTATGAAATTTCTACCTTATCCAAATTCAAAAACTCCACCTCATTTGCGTCACTTAGCGTCACTCCAATCACTGAATCCTTCACGATGTTTCCGGCGAGGATTTCCTTCGAAAGCTCATTCAGAATTTCTCGCTGAAGCACTCGCTTCAACGGTCTTGCCCCAAACTGTGGATCAAACCCAATCTTGCCCAGATGATCCAACACTTTCTCATCCGCTTCGATCTTGATGCCTGCTTCTTCCAATCTCTTCTGAATGAGCCTAAACTGAATTCCTACGATTTTCTGCAAGTCATCCTTACTTAGTGGTCGGAACATGATCGTTTCGTCCACTCGGTTGAGGAATTCTGGTCTTACTGATTTCTTCAATAATTCGAAGACCTGATTCTTCGTTTCCTCAATCACCGGCTCAGGATTCTTATCGTCCATTCGCTCGAAACTTTCCTGAATCAGCTCCGACCCAATGTTGGTCGTCATGATGATAATGGTGTTCTTGAAGTTCGCCGTTCGACCTTTGTTATCAGTCAAATGTCCATCATCCAATACCTGAAGCAGGATGTTGAAGACGTCCGGATGCGCTTTTTCGATCTCGTCGAGCAAAATGACAGAATAAGGCTTTCTCCGAACCGCCTCGGTAAGCTGGCCGCCTTCATCGTAACCTACATATCCAGGAGGTGCTCCGATCAATCGGCTTACTGCATGACGCTCCTGATACTCTGACATATCGATTCTTACCATCGAGTTCTCATCGTTGAAGAGGTACTCTGCCAACGCACGGGCCAGCTCGGTTTTACCGACTCCCGTTGTTCCCAGGAAGATGAATGACCCAATCGGTCGCTTAGGATCGTGCAGTCCAGCTCTGCTTCTTCGCACTGCATCCGAAACTGCGGCAATAGCTTCTTCTTGCCCGGCCACTCTGCGTCCCAACTCATCCTCCAAATGGAGCAATTTCTCGCGATCGCTTTGCAGCATCTTCCTAACCGGAATACCTGTCCACTTGGCCACAACCTCCGCAATGTCTTCAGAGTCTACTTCCTCTTTGAGCAAACTCTTGCCTCCTTGCATTTCAACCAACTGCTGCTGAAACTTCACCAGGTTCTTTTCTGCCTCCACGACTTTTCCATAGCGTAGCTCTGCGACCAAACCAAAGTCCCCTGATCGCTCGGCTTGCTCTGCTTCGTGTTTGTATCGTTCGATGTTCTCCTTTTCCGTTCGGATGCCCTGAATCACAGACTTTTCATTTTCCCACTTGGCTTTCAACTCGTTCCGATCTCCCTCCAAGTCGGCAAGCTGCTTGTTCAGCTCTTTTTCCTTGTCCTTGTTTTTCTCTCGACGTATCGCCTCCCGCTCAATTTCCAACTGCATGATCTTTCGGTTCAGCTCATCCAATTCTTCTGGCAGAGAGTCAATTTCAATTCGCAACTTGGAAGCTGCCTCGTCCATCAAGTCAATAGCCTTGTCAGGCAAGAATCGATCTGCGATGTATCGGTGTGAGAGCTCTACAGCTGCAATCACCGCATCGTCTTTCACGCGTACGCCGTGGTGGATTTCATATTTGTCCTTGATGCCTCGAAGAATCGAAATAGCATCTGGAACAGACGGTTCGTCCACGGTAATTCCCTGGAATCGACGCTCTAATGCCTTGTCTTTCTCAATGTATTTCTGATACTCCTGGAGCGTTGTAGCTCCAATTGCATGAAGCTCTCCACGAGCCAAAGCTGGCTTCAGCAAGTTCGCGGCATCCATAGCTCCTTCGCCACCACCACCTGCTCCAATTAAGGTGTGGATCTCATCGATAAACAAGATGATCTCTCCATCAGAATCGGTTACTTCTTTGATCACGGCTTTCAGTCTCTCCTCGAATTCTCCCTTGAACTTCGCGCCTGCCACAAGCAGACCCATGTCGAGGGAAATGATCGTTTTGGACTTCAAGTTCTCGGGTACATCTCCATCAATTATTCGCTGTGCCATTCCTTCGACAATGGCCGTCTTGCCTACACCCGGTTCACCCAAGAGCATCGGGTTGTTTTTTGTTCGTCTGGCAAGAATTTGAAGTACACGTCTGATCTCTTCGTCTCGTCCAATGACCGGATCAATCTTCCCTTTCTTGGCCATCTCGTTCAGGTTCTTTGAATAACGCTCAAGCGAACGGTATTTTGATTCGGCATTCTGATCCGTCACCTTTTCGCCACCACGCAATTCCTTAATCGCTTTCTTCAACACGCCCGTCTCGAAACCAACAGATTTTAGCAACTGAGCAGGCTTGTCCTTGCCATTCAGAATGCCAAGCAGAATGTGCTCTACCGCCACGAACTCATCTCCAAAACTCTTCAGCTGCTTCTCTGCATCCTGTAGTGCCTTGTGTGAATCATTCGAGAGATACGGTTGCCCGCCAGAGACTTTAGGGTAGGCTGCAACGATCTCTTCAAGCGGCGCTTGAACTTGCGCTTTTGCCGCTCCAATTTTCTTCAAAATGAACGACACCAAATTCTGATCCGACGCAAGAATCGCTTGCAACAAATGTCCCGTTTCAATCACCTGCTGCCCATTGCCGGAAGCGATCTCAGTTGCCTTCTGCAATGCCTCTTGCGCCTTGATTGTATAGTTATTGAAATTCATAGTCCTTGTCCTTATTAGTCCTTCGTCCCCTGCTCATCAAACGGCGATCCATCCGTAAAAAGCGGTCATAGTGGCAGGGAATGAGGATTTTAAGGAAATAATCTAGACAGAATGACGGACGATCTCTTTCCAGGCCTTGCGCCTTTTTCCCGCTCAAGCCACGGCGGCTTCCCCTTTTGTCTTGATACAAAAGAGGAGGAAAAAATCAAGGCTGCATGCAAATGACTAAAAATTCCTCACTTCGTTGAAAATCCGGCAATCGGCCAGCTCACGACCAATCTTGTGCCGTATTTTATTCAACTCCGTTCCCAATTTTTTTAACGTCATTTTCATGAAGGCCAAGCTCAACGAGTAAATATTCTCTCCTATCGTCCGTCATTCTGAGGAACGAAGCGGAGGTAGAGGCTTAGGGTGACGTGAGAATCTTTTGTAAATAGGAAGGACACAAGCGGCGCATGAATCCCTATCCTGGACAAAAACCTGAGAAAGCTGATTCAGAGTTAGGAGGCGCCTGATTCGTGATTTAACTTAGGGTTCGATCAAATTTCTCATGGCAAAGACTATCATCGTTTCGAATCGGCTTCCGGTCAAGATAAAAGAAGAAAAAAAGCAGCTCACATACTCACCTAGCGAAGGTGGACTTGCCACGGGCTTAGGTTCCATCTTCAAGGACGGAAACAATGTCTGGGTTGGTTGGCCAGGATTGGCGGTTTCTAAAAATTCGCAAAAAGCTGAGATTCAGGAACGACTTGAAAACGAGCACATGCGGCCGGTCTTTTTGAGCTCACAGGAAGTGGAGGATTTCTACGAGGGATTTTCCAACGAAACCTTGTGGCCGAATTTCCACTACTTTAATCAATACGTCGTTTTCGAAGAGGATTTATGGAAGGCCTACCAAAAGGTGAATCGCAAATTCGCCAAGGAAGTTTTGGCTATTGCCGAAGAGGGTGACACACTTTGGATCCATGATTATCAGCTCCTACTGTTACCGGCGATGATCAGGGAAGAGTTGCCGAATTCGAACATCGGCTTCTTCCTACATATTCCTTTTCCATCATATGAATCATTCAGGCTATTGCCATGGAGACGTGAGCTGTTGAATGGGATGCTGGGCTCTGACTTGGTAGGTTTCCATACCTACGATGACATGCGTCACTTTTTGTCTTCGGTGAGTCGGTTGGCCGGGCTTGGCAATGACAATGGACAGATCACCGTAGATAACAGAATCGTTAAAGCGGACTCTTTGCCGATGGGAATCGACTATAAAAAATACGCCGAGTCGGCGGCACATCCGGAAACGCTGGAGCGCGAAGTGAGGTATAGAACTTCCATCGGGGACGCTAAAATCATGCTCTCGATTGATCGCCTGGATTACTCCAAAGGCATTCCACAGAGGTTGCGAGCTTTTGAAATGTTCCTGGACAAATATCCTGAGTTTAGAAAGAAGGTTTCGCTCCTGATGATCGTGGTGCCATCCAGAGACACAGTACCGAAGTATGAACAATTGAAAGAGGAGATAGAACTGTTGGTCGGGAGGATCAATGGGAAATACGGCCGGATGAACTGGACTCCCATTCATTATTTCTACCGAAGCTTCCCATTGACGGCTCTTTCGGCATTCTACCGAATGGCGCAAGTGGCTCTGGTGACGCCCATGAGGGATGGCATGAACCTGGTCTGCAAGGAGTATATCGCCAGTCGCCTGGATAAAAAAGGTGTGTTGATATTGAGTGAAATGGCAGGTGCCTCCAAGGAGCTTTCAGATGCTATCATCATCAACCCCAACAATATTGAACAGATGGTGGAGGCCATGCACGAGGCTCTAGTGATGCCGGAGGAACAGCAAATAGCTCAGATGGAAAACATGCAGGCATCTCTGCAGCGCTACGACATTCATGCCTGGGTCAAACTGTTCATGGGACAGTTGGATCAGGTGAAGAAGGAGCAAAAGGCCATGAAGACGAGTCTTCTTGACGATGGAATTATTTCAGCCATGAAGAAGGAATTTAAAGCTTCGAAAGAACGCCTCATCTTTCTGGATTACGACGGGACGCTCGTGGGCTTTTTTGGTGACCCGAAAAAGTCTAAACCTGACAAGGAGTTAAAAGAACTTTTGAGTAAACTCACGGCAAACCCGGCGAATAGAGTGGTGGTTATCAGTGGACGCGATCGAGCCACGCTGTGGGACTGGCTTCAGGAGTATGATTTGGAAATTGTCGCCGAGCATGGCGCATGGATTAAAAGAAGGGGGGAGGATTTCAAGCCAGCACCAAGCCTGGACGGAAGTTGGAAAAAAGAAATAATGGCGGTGTTAGAGGATTACGTGAATCGAACCCCAGGCTCTTTCGTGGAGGAAAAAGATTACTCTCTTGTGTGGCACTACAGGAAAGTCGAAACAGGATTGGGTGAGGTGAGAACTCGGGAACTTACTAGCCACTTGAAATACTTGACCAACAACAGGAACCTCCAGGTGTTGGAAGGTGACAAGGTGTTAGAGATTCGTATCTCTGACGTGAATAAAGGCCTTGGAGCCAAGCGTATCCTTAAAAATTACTCACCGGATTTTCTGATGGCTTGCGGGGATGATCGCACGGATGAAGACACGTTTATGGCACTCCCAAAATCCGCTCATACGATCAAGGTTGGAACGGGAGCATCTGCTGCGAAATACAGCACTTCTGATTTCACTAAAATAAGGGAGCTTCTTTCCAGACTTATAGAAAAGTAGGTTTATCGAGCTTTCGGGCAATTCTAGTTTGCGCGTTTAGCAACCCGACGTGACTGTAGGCCTGCGGAAAATTACCCCACATGCTTCCATCATCGGCCTTCACATCCTCGCTGAGTAGCCCAACATGATTGCTGTATGAAATGAGATTTTCGAAGTATTTGGTTGCATCGTCTATTCGACCCACGCATGCTAGTGCTTCCACATACCAGAATGCACAAATCAGAAAGGTCGTTTCCGGCTCCCCAAAATCGTCCTGATGCTTGTATCGATAGAACAGGCCATCGCCAGCCGACAGTTCTTTTTCCAACGCAATGAGATGGTCTTTTGCGGTTTGTGAGTCAGCCGGCAGGTAGTTCATCATGATCAGTTGAATCGTGCTGGCATCCATTCGCTCCACTCCCTTCGCCTGGGCATATCCTCTCTTGGAAGGCACATAACAGGATTGAATCATTTCCTCGGATCGGGCCTTTAGCTTCACCGCTAAGTTTCCGATTTCCTCATTTTTCAGCACTTTGGCGATCTTGATTGCTGCGCAACTTCCAGCCCAATGGAAAAGGTAAGTGTAGGTGTGATGCTGAGCCAAATTTCGGAATTCCCATAATCCGGCATCCTGCTCGTCAAAGGTTTTCTCGATCATTTTGAGCGTTTTCAGGATGAGTCCTGTAGAATCGAAGCGCTCGGTAAAAATGATCCTCATATCGCTGTAAAGAGGGAGCAACGAAATGAGCACCTGTCCATAAACGTCGTTCTGAATATGAGTGTAAGCGTCATTGCCCACTCGCACCGGCTGGTTGCCCTGATATCCAGGTAGGTCTAGCTCCTCTTCGATGAGGGCTTTCTTTCCGCTGATACCATAGAGTGGCTGAAACCGATCCTCTTCGTCTGCTGTGATGTTGTAGATGTAGTGAAAATACTTTTCGACCTCTTCGAAATGCCCAATGTTGTTGAAAGCGTTGAGCGTGTAGAAAGTATCCCGCATCCAGCAGAAGCGATAATCCCAGTTACGGGTACTGCCGGGCGATTCCGGGAGACTGGTGGTTGTGGCTGCAATGATCGCCCCTGTATCTTCGTACTGGTGAATTTTCAGTGCCAAAGCAGAGCGGATGGCCTCCCGCTGATAGAAATCACTAATAGAGGCACGTTTCACCCAGTAACGCCAGTAGTTTGTGGTTTTATAGAGAAAAGTGTTGACGGTTTCTTCAAGGGCCGCTTCCAGAGGAGGGCCGTAGGTCAACACTAAATAACTGGTGTCCTGTAGTGCGAAAGTTTGATCCTCGGCGATGTAGGTCAATGGGATGTTGGTCGTCAGGCGCACATTTCCTTCGAGATTGAGAAATCGGATATGATTACTACCGAAATTTTTTTCGCTGGTACGTTCACCGTATTCTCCCACTGGAGAGCAATTGACTTTGATGATCGGGTTGCCTTCCAATCTCTCTACCTTCCTAATCAGCATCAGAGGCTTATAATACCGATCGGTTTGAAGAAATCGTGGTGCAAAATCAGTCACACGGTACTTTCCGTCTGAAGAGGTGATTTCCGTCTGAAGGATGTTGGTGTTTTCAATGTAATTCTGCGAAGATTCAAATTTTTCATTGGCAGGCTTGATGCTAAACTCTCCACCCTTCTTACCGCCAATCATTTCACCGAAAATGAAGCTGCTATCAAACCTGGGCCAGCACATCCAACCGATGGAAGTGTCCTTGTGAATGTGAGCCGTAAATGCGCAATTGCCTATTAATCCGTAATCGTAAGTATGTCTCATGTGTCCGTAAGAAATTGTATTTTTCCTCAAATTGAAAGGGTATTAAACGAAAATCAATTTTCGCATGATTAGCTGGCAAGATTTTGAAAAAGTAGACATGAGAGTCGGGGTTATTACGAATGTTTCAGATTTTCCGGAGGCGAGGAAGCCTGCCTATAAACTGGAGATAGATTTCGGTCAGGAAATCGGCATCCGAAAGAGCTCGGCACAGATTACGGAACATTACCAAAAAGAAGACCTTATCGGGCGGCAAATAATTGCTGCAGTCAATTTTCCACCCAAGCAAATTGGGCCATTTATTAGTGAATGCCTTGTCATGGGAGCTTACGATGATCAGGGGCAGGTAATTCTCATTCAACCGGAACGTTCTGCTCCACTCGGAGCAAAGATTGGCTGACGTTTTATAGCTTCGCCGAAAACTTATTTCATGCACCTAGTTTCCTGGAATGTCAACGGCATTCGAGCCATTATAAAAAAGGATTTTCTCAAAGACATCAAAGCGATAAATCCTGATGTTTTGTGTTTGCAAGAGACCAAATCGACCACTGAGGAAGCACAGGTAGCCTTGTCACTTTTGCCCGATTATGAGGTTTTTACAAATTCATCAAAAGCACGAAAGGGCTACTCCGGCACGGCCATTTTAACCAAGACGAAACCCCTTGAGGTAACATACGACATAGGCATAGAGGAGCACGATCAGGAGGGGCGAGTGATAACCGCGGAATTCGAAAATTTTTACCTTGTGACCGTCTACACCCCAAATTCCGGCGAAGGAATGAAAAGGTTGGAGTATCGGCAGGATTGGGACGCGGCTTTTTTGGATCATGTTACTGCGTTAGAGTCGAGAAAGCCGGTGATCATTTGCGGTGATTTGAATGTGGCTCACACGGAGATTGACCTGGCCAGACCCAAGCCCAACTACAATAAGTCTTCCGGTTATACTCAGGCGGAGATTGATGGACTTGAGAATCTGCTGGCTACAGGTTATTTCGATTCATTCAGGCATTTCCATCCCGAAGAAATTAAATACAGCTGGTGGAATTACAAATACAACGCACGATCACGCAACATGGGCTGGCGGATTGACTATTTTTTGGTGAGCAATCAACTTAAAGATCGTGTTGAGGGAGCGGATATTTACAATGACATTCTTGGCTCGGATCATTGTCCTGTGGGATTAAAACTGAAAGTCAACGATTAGACTGGTAAGTTCATCGATAAACAGTCGTTCCTTCTGCTCAAAATTCGTTATACTTAACATTCGTCTAATCAGCAATCGATGGGGCAGTTCACTACGCCACCTCAAGACTCTTCTGAGCTTGAGCAAAGAATTCGAGATGCCCTCAATTCGGCTAAAATGGCCCTTTGGGAGCTCAATCTGACTGAAGGAACTCTTCAGTGGACGGGCAGGGTTACGGCTCATTTCTTTGAGTTTGCAAATTTCATAGACGGCACCATTTCCAATTACGTTTCGCTGATTCATAGTGAGGATTTGAATCGGGTTTTGGAGATACTGGAGAGAACGGAGGTCGGTCAATCATTTATAAATCAACATAGAGTTAAGTTTCCAGATGGTGAATATCACTGGCTAGAAGGGATGGGAACATTAATCAAAGGACATGACGGCCTGAAACTTACCGGAACGGTTCAAGACATTTCTGACAAAAAGAAACTCGAATTCGAGCGAGAGGATTGGAAGCAAAAGCATGAGGTTGTTGCCACAGCAGCGGGAATCGTGGTTTATGATTACAACATAATAACCGGTAAAATCCTATGGAGTGGAAGTACACAGGAGTTGTTAGGTCTTTCTGAAGAAGAACTTGGTGACATAAACTCGTGGGAAAAGAGAATTCATCAAAAAGATCGTGAAATGGTCGTCAAAGAGTTGGATTTGGCGATGAATGACATGCGGCCTTATGATGTGGAGTACAGGTTTATTAAGGGTGATGGTTCCTATGCTCACGTTCACGATAAGGGCATATTTCTTGGAAATGGCAAGGCGACCAAAATGCTGGGAATGATGGATGATGTCAGCGAGAACCGCCGAGCTGAATTTGCTTTGAAAGAAAGTGAGGGTAGGTTCAAGTCTATGATCTCAGATATGAACATTGGGGTTGGTCTTTATGACGAAAACACTGTACCAATCTTGTGCAACCGACAAGCGTATGAAATGCTCGGAATGTCTGAAGAGCAGTACATGGGGCAAGCCGCACTTGATGAGTCCTGGAAAGCGTTAAAAGAAGATGGGTCAGCATTGATGAATGATGAGTTTCCGATACCTCTTGCAATCAGAACAAAGAAGCATGTAAGGGATTTCATCATGGCAGTATTCCGCCCTCAGAAAAATGATTGGGTATGGCTAATGGTGGATGTCGTGCCGCTACTATCCAAAGAGGGCGACTTGATACATGTGATCTGCACATTTTCTGATATTACTGGTCTGCGTGAGGCTCAGGCTACTTTGGGCTCGAGAAATGAGATGCTGTCCAATCTTTCGGAGGAGTTACAAACCCGAAATGATCGTTTATTGGAGTTTGCACAAATCGTTTCTCATAACCTCAGGTCGCCGATCAGCAGTATCGTTTCTCTCTCCAAAATAGTAATGGACGGGCCTGATCAGATCATTATGGAGGCGGCCATTTCACATATTGCCAAAGTGAGCGAAAACGCTCTTCAAACAATTGACGAGTTGAATGATGTCTTGAAAGTTCAACAAGAAAGCCTGGAGACCGAAAATCTTAGTTTTGAGTCAATATTGGGGCATGTTAAGAACAGTCATCAAGGAGATATAATGGAAGCCAACGCTCAAATTCATCATACCTTTAAGGTAAAGGAAATAGATTTTGTCAAAATATATTTGGAAAGCATCTTCTCAAATTTTTTATCGAATAGTCTCAAATACCGATCTGAAATTGAAGACTGTCAGATTAGGATAAGCACCTACTCGAATGATGAACAAGACATAGTTTTGGAGTGGGAAGACAATGGTATTGGCATTGATCTAGAGCGGTATGGTAATGATATTTTTAATCTTGGGAAAACTTTCCATGAAAATTCCGACAGCCGGGGAGTGGGACTTTTTCTTGTTAAGAATCAAGTCAGTGTCATGGGGGGCTCTATTTCGGTAGAGAGTGAGCCAGGAAATGGGACGAAGTTTACAGTTAACTTTATAAATTACCAACAATCGAAATGAGCAAGTCCGTATTTCTTATTGATGATGAGGAGGTTTTTCATTGGATCACGAAACAATTCATTGAAAAAGTGTCGGACGAGGTGGAAGTAACATCCTGTTATAATGGACAGGAGGGTATTGACGCCCTCACGGATCAGAAGGGCACACCAGATTTGATTATGGTCGACATCAACATGCCGGTTGCAAATGGTTGGATGTTTCTAGATTCATACGCCGAACTTGACTCACGTGCCAATCCATCAGCTGGCGTATATGTTGTCAGCTCTTCCATTGACCCAGAGGATGTCAACAAGGCGAAGAGTTATCCCTTTGTCAAAGATTTCATCTCTAAGCCAGTTACTCTTGAATTACTGCAGGAACTACTCCTCGATTAGCCCTCCATTTCCTTCACGCTTGTCATAACCTTTTCTTTCAGGGCCTCTTTGAAATCCATTAGACTTTTCGCGACCTTTTCGTCGAACACTCCAACAATCTGAGCGGCAAGAATTCCGGCATTTTTGGCACCATCAAGAGCAACAGTTGCCACTGGTACTCCCGCTGGCATCTGAAGAATAGAAAGTACTGAATCCCAACCATCGATCGAGTTTCGGGACTTCACAGGAACGCCAATCACAGGTAGTGTGGTGACCGAGGCAACCATACCCGGTAAATGTGCAGCGCCTCCGGCCCCTGCAATTATTACTTTCAAACCCTTGGATTTGGCTTGCTCGGCATAGTCCATCATGCGATGGGGGGTTCTATGAGCACTGACGATCGTGATCTCAATTTCAACTCCCAATTCATTCAATACATCGGCAGCTTCCTGCATTATTGGCAAGTCAGACTTACTGCCCATTATTATTCCTACTTGTGCACTCATGATTTTACTTTCAGAAGTTCTTTCACCTTGCGGGTTTTGATTTTAAGATCTGTTAGGTCGTGATCTGTGATGGTTACGTGACCCATTTTTCTAAAGGGTTTGGTCAGTTTCTTTCCATAAAGATGCACATAAACCCCTGACATCTCCAGGCACGCTTTCATCCCCTCGTATCTGGCATCACCCGTGTAGCCATCTTCACCCAGCAAATTCACCATGGCGGCAGGGGTGGTCAGCTTAGTAGAGCCCAATGGCAAGTTGAGGATGGCCCTCAAGTGCTGCTCAAACTGGGAAGTCGCATTCGCTTCTATCGTGTGATGACCACTGTTGTGCGTGCGGGGCGCTACTTCATTGACAAGAATTTCACCGGACTTAGTCAGGAACATTTCCACAGCCAATAGTCCAACCATGTCCAGCTTTTTAATGACATCTTCCGCCAAGGCATACGCCTTGTTTTCGGTTTCTTCTGAAATTTCCGCGGGAGCGAAAAGAAACTCTACCAAGTTGGCTTCCGGATGGTACTCCAGCTGAACCACTGGAAAACACTTTATTTCTCCCGATTCATTTCTTGCGACGATCACACTCAATTCCTTTTCGAAATCCACCAGATTTTCCAAAAGTCCTGGCTTATCAAAGGCCTTGGGAAGGTCTGCTTCAAATCTCAGCACTTGCACGCCTCTGCCGTCATAACCCTCTTTGCCAAGTTTGTTAACGGCAGGCAGCATGCTAGAATGCTTCGCCACGTCTTCCCGGTTTTCGGTCAATACAAAATCTGCTGTCGGAATTCTATTCGCCTTGTAGAAAGTCTTCTGCTTCCGTTTGTCCTGAATGAGCTCAATGATTTCCGGTTGTGGAAAAACTTTTACTCCTTCCGACTTTAGCCTTTTCAAAGCGGCAACACTGACATTTTCAATTTCAATGGTGATCAGATCGAAAGATTTGCCCCAATTATAAATCACCTCCTCATCCGTCAGTTTTCCAACGCTGAAATTTTCCACCAAGTGAGCACACGGTGCATTTGGGTCCGGGTCGATGATAGAAATATCCAGGTTGTAATTGATCGCTGACTGAATCATCATGCGTCCAAGCTGACCTCCGCCGAGCACACCGATTTTCAAAGAAGTGATGTCTTTTGCTGCCATTCGGCAAATATCTGTAAGGAAAAGTATTTGAAGCTTAATTTCGCGAGATGAAGATTTGTTTCGCCTCACATAATCCGCACAAGCTGGAAGAGATTAAGCAGCTGATGCCAGCTGGCTTTGAGGTGGTGAGTTTGACGGATCTTGGAGTTCTGGAGGAAATTGAAGAAACCGGGAGCACTCTCGAAGAAAACTCAATGCTGAAGGCCGAGTATGTTTATAACAAACATCGAATATCCGTTTTCGCAGATGATTCCGGCCTTGAGGTAGAGGCGTTAGGTGGAGAGCCGGGAGTTTATTCTGCCAGATACGCCGGGCCACAGAAGAACAGTGAGGACAACATGGACTTGCTATTGGAGAAACTGGTAGAGAAAAAAAATAGAAGCGCGTGTTTCAAAGCAATCATCACCTATATTAACGAGACTGGCACAGTGATTCAGTTTGAGGGGCGAGTGGACGGTGATATAAGAAATGAGAAAACCGGCAATGGTGGTTTTGGATATGATCCAATCTTTCAACCTTCCGGTTATAATGTGACTTTTGCACAAATGAGTGATGAGGAGAAGAATGCAATTTCACATAGGGCGAGAGCTATCGAGAAGTTCATCAAATATTTAGCTGAAAGATGAAAAAACCATATGTAGTTGGGATTACGGGGTGTAGTGGAAGCGGGAAGACCTTTCTTTTGAAAAAATTGCTTGATGCGTTCGAAGAGGGTGAAATTTCAGTCATCTCCATGGACAATTACTACAAACCGGTGGAGCAGCAAGTTCGTGATGAGAATGGGGTAATTCATTTCGATTTGCCAGAATCGATAGATGAGGCAGGCTTTGAAGCTGATTTGAAGAAACTTACATCTGGAAAACCCATCCAGATCAAGGAATATACATTCAATGTCCATGATCGTGAACCCGAACTGATCACCATTGATCCAAGGCCGATTTTGGTTGTGGAGGGGATATTTTCATTTTTATACAAAGGCGTTAATGACATGCTGGATTTGCGCGTATTCGTGGACGCACCGGAAGAGGTCATGCTTCAGCGCCGAATTAAGAGGGATGAGGCCGAACGAGGCTATCACGATGAAAGCGTGAGGTATCGTTTTGAAAAACATGTGCTGCCTATTTATAGAGACATGGTGCTCCCGCTTAGAACCACAGCAGATCACATAATCAATAATGAGGAGGACCCATTGGAGGATCTGAGCAAGGTTATAAGTCATTTGAAGCAACAGCTCTCTCAGTAAAATTTCTATATTTGCAGCCCTGTGGAGAAACTGCGACACATATCAAGGAAACTTAGCTGGCTAACGATGGTCATTGGGGTCATCGTAGGAGGCTATATCCTCACTCCGCAAGTAGGAGATGTTGATTCGCTTTGCCAGGATCAAACGGAACATGAAGACTCGAATCAAGAGATCATTGCTGAACAAACTGCGGACGCTGTTACCGTTGGAGCACAAGCTTCCGTGGAAAGAACTTCATATTTAATCGAAGAAATACTGGGTATAGATCAGGTAGAAGACGTGAGTGTGGATATTGATGAATTTCTACCTTCCCCATCCAAGGTTTTTAGGATCGTTTTTGAGCATATTATTTCGCCCAATTCTCCCTGAGTTTAGTCGAGTATCCGACTGGTCTTTCTGACCAACTTTCATTTTACATTATTAACCAATTATCTAGAGGCTCTTTATTAAGAGTCAAATTTTATCAATCATGAAAAACAAAGGATTTGTCATTTTTTTGACGATACTCATTTCGCTTCTGTGCGTCTATTACCTGTCGTTTACATACATCGCGCAGGGAATCAACGAAGATGCAACTGATGCTACGAGAAATGATGACGGCACGGTCAATGTCGTAGAAAAGCAGCGGTATCTGGATTCGATCTGGAATGAGCCGGTGTACAATTACTTAGGTATTGCTGACTACACGTACAAGGAAATCAAGGAAACAGAGTTAAACCTGGGACTTGATTTGCAAGGAGGTATGCACGTCACACTAGAGGTTTCTCCAATTGACATCTTGAAGGGACTAAGTGGAAATAGCCGTGATGAAGATTTCAATTCGGCATTGAACCAAGCCCAAGAAAACATCAAAGGGACACAACTAAACTTCGTTGATGAGTTCTATAGGGTTTATAAGGAGCAAGCTCCAGAGAAGAATTTGAGTACGATTTTCGCCACAGCTGCGAATCGTGACCGGTTTTCCCTTACTTCAACTGACGAGGAGATTCTGGAAGTCATCAATGTGGAGGTTGAGGATGCAATCAATAGATCATTCAATATTCTAAGAACTCGTATTGACAGATTTGGTACGTCTCAGCCCAATATCCAGAGACTGCAAGGAACCGGAAGAATTCAGATAGAACTTCCAGGAATTGACAATCCTGAGCGTGTGAGAAAACTCCTTCAAGGTGTTGCGAAATTGGAATTTTGGGAAGTAAATACGCCCAATGAGTATTTCCCGGTGATCAATGAAATCAACTCGATTTTGGTAGAAGAAATGAAAACCGCACTCCCTGACTCTCTTGGAAGCGACCTTTCATCAGCCTCAAGTCAGCAGGACGATCTAGCCGATCTTTTGGTGGAAGATCCGGATGAAACGGAATTGAGTGACCCGAACGATTCCAGCTCTGCAGTTGAACCGGATAGTGCTCAAACTGCCATTGATTCTTTATTGAACAATCAGGTTTCACCACTGGTAAGTTTATTGAAAGCGCAGTATGGCTTGGTTTATGATGTGCGGGATACCGCTAAAATCAACAGAATATTCGCGCGTGAAGACGTTCAGTCTATCATTCCTCGAGACATGAAATTCTTGTGGGATGTAAAGCCTCTTAGTACAAGCGATGTGCCTGGAAGTGCTAAGTTGCTTCAACTTAATTCCATCAAAGTTCCAAGAAATGGAAGAGCACCTTTAGAAGGCGATGTTATCACTGATGCCAGATTTGAGCTTGACGAAAGAGCACGACCAGGGGTAGCCATGCAGATGAACTCTGAAGGCGCCAAAACCTGGAAAAGACTAACGGCGAATAATGTAGGTGAGCAGATTGCGATCGTACTTGATAATTACGTGTATTCCGCACCGAACGTGATCGATGAAATCCCAAGCGGCCGATCTTCAATCTCGGGTAACTTCACAAGAGATGAGGCGGTCGATCTTGCTAACATTTTGAAAGCAGGTGCACTTCCGGCACCTACAACTATTGTGGAAGATGTGGTTATCGGACCAACACTTGGAAAAGTGGCTCAAAAGCAGGGGATGACTTCAATCATTGCTGGTCTTCTGATCGTGATCATTTTCATGATCATCTATTATGCAAAAGGTGGTTTGATTGCCAACGTGGCGCTCTTTGCTAACATCTTCTTTATTCTGGGAATATTAGCTTCCACACAGGGTGTGGCGCTGACTTTGGCAGGAATTGCCGGTATTGTTTTGACAATCGGTATGTCCATTGATGCGAACGTGCTGATTTTTGAGAGAATTAAGGAGGAGCTGAGAAATGGTGCAGGAATGAAGGCAGCCATCAGCTCTGGATACAAAAAAGCCTATTCCTCGATCATTGATGCCAACATTACTACGTTTATCACTGGTTTGTTGCTTTTCATGTTTGGACAAGGACCTGTTAAGGGATTCGCTGTTACATTGATGATCGGTATCGCTTGTTCATTCTTCAGTGCGGTTTTCATCACAAGAGTGATTGTGGAGGCCTTCTCCAAGAAAGGTGATGATAGCAAAATGTCATTTGCAAATGCCTTTTCTAAGAATGCATTGATGGGCTTGAAAATCGATTTCTTGAGCAAGCGTAGAATGGCTTATCTCTTCAGTGCCACGTTCATTACAATAGGTATTGTCGCTATGCTTGTGAAGGGCATCACCTTAGGTGTGGATTTCAAAGGTGGTCGATCATATATCGTGAGCTTCGAGGAGGCTCAGGTTCCTTCACTTATGAAAGAGGGCTTGGAGCCGTTTTTCGATAATCAAGGCACTGAAGTGAAGACTTACGGGGCTGATAATATCCTAAAGGTTACTACCAGCTTCGAGATTGATGATTCGTCTGATGAAGCGGATGAAAAAGTGAAAAAGGCGCTAATTGCCGGTCTGGAGGACTACACAGGCTTGGCCTATACGGAGGACGCCTCAACAGTGAATTCTGAGACTTTCGGAATCTCTGGTCAGTCTAAAGTAAGTGCAACGATTGCCGATGACATCAAGAATTCATCATACAAATCCGGAATTTTTGCATTGATATGTATTTTCGTCTACATCGTAGTTCGATTCCGTAAGTGGCAGTTTGGACTCGGTGCGATTGTGGCACTATTCCATGATACCTTGTTTGTGTTGTCGGCATTTGCCATTGCAAATTTGGTGGGAATCTCCTTCGAAGCTGATCAGGTTTTCGTAGCGGCACTCCTAACGATTATAGGTTATTCAATAAATGACACGGTGGTTGTGTTTGATAGAATTAGGGAAAACCTAGGTGTCAAAGCTGGGTCAGAATTGGTGCCGGTGTTTAACGAATCGTTGAACAACACCATCAGTAGAACGCTGATTACTTCATTGACGACCTTGATCGTAGTGATCATTCTATTCATTTTTGGTGGGCCAGCCTTGCAAGGGTTCTCTTTTGCCTTGATCATAGGTATCCTAGTAGGTACTTATTCGTCGGTATTCATTGCAACTCCGGTTGTAATTGACATGAATAGGAAAAAGAAATAGGCTTATTTGAGCCATTAACTGAAAAATCCCCTGAATGTGAATTCGGGGGATTTTTTTTGCTTAAAGAGCGGATTGCGTAACTTGGTACAACTCTCCGAGCCATGGAAAACACACGTTTTATTCTTTATCTACTGGTCCTCGGTCTGGTATTCCTCGGACTAGCGGCCATCAAGTCATTGCTTCCTCACCCGGAACCTAAGCGAGATATTGATCTGGTAGGAATGGCCTTATATCGTCCGGTTTTGTACGGTGAGAATTCAAGCAAAAAGACTAGCCAAAACGAAAGAAAGAAGCCAACACAAACCTTCGTAGATAATGTTGAAGAAGAGTCTCCCTCAGAAAATATAGTTGAAGAGAAGAGACCAAAAGAGACCAAAGAGACCACTAAGAAAGTAGCTCCTAAGAAGAGCACTCCGAAAAGTAATAGTGTTAAATCAGGGCTGAACGATTCGGAATATTTCGAGCAAATGGTCGTCGATTATAAAAACAATGTGTTGTCCAAAAGGAAATACAGAAATGATGTGGTCGTGAGATACTACAAGCACGTTCCGGATGGAGATCGTGCTGAGGTGTTAGTTGATTACGGGTTTTACTTACATGAGCGAAAAGTGAGAGATTCCGTACGCTATAACTCCATTATGTCTAATGTCATTTATTATGGAATGGACTTTCCTATTGAAGACCTAAAACTCATCACTTATCTTTTGGTAGATAGTGGGCTGGAAATAAAGGAAATCCGTCGTTTCAAGGATTTCGATGGCTGGAAACGAAACGCCATTGAAATCGGTGGTGACCCTAAGTTGGATAATAAACCAATCATCTCACTTCAATCAATAAGGAGTTTAAAGTAGGTTAAAAATTTCTAAAACCGAGTTGGTGTATGAGCAAATGACTCATATTTGACTGTGCGTGGGTTTATTACATTCTTACTAATTGGGTGGTCTTTCGTGCTTATGGCACAGAAGAATTTAATTCAAGCTACTGTACAGGATCAGCAGCGCAATCCAATAGTGGGTGCTCATGTTCGTAACATCTCTGGCAACAAGATCACCATCACAAATCAGGATGGAGGCTTTCAAATCAACGCGTCATCAGGAGATACATTGGTTATTACGAGTATGGGTTTTCAGGAAATAATTGTGGTGGTGACCCCTGAATGGGGTGAAGGAAAACTACTTTTCATGAGACAAGGTTCAGTGGAATTGAGTGAAGTTTCGGTTTTCAGCATTCCTCCTATCGAAGAATTCAAAGAGAAGATCAAGGAGACCACTGTTCCAGATTCTAGCTTTTTTTGGTACTATGGGGTAGATAAGCCTGTGTTTCGAGGGGATAAAATGGCCGAGGGTCGAATCCATAAGAAATTGCTTTATGCCGTGTTTCAACCGACCAGTTTCCTCTATTATAACCTAAGCAAAGCTGAGAAAGAGAAACGGGCAGTCCATGAGATCAAGAGTCAGGCTGCCGATGTGGAAAAATCGGAAATGAAATTCACTCGTGAATGGGTAGCAGAGCACACGGGATACTTGGAGGACGAATTGACCTCATTTATTGGCTTTTGCTCCTATAGCCCAAAATATCTGGCCAGGACTCCTTTGTACCTGGTTATGGAGGACATGCTGATCAAAAAGGAAGAATTCGAGAAACAGAAGGGGAAATAATGGTCTTGGTGACTATTCATTTCCAGTTGGCGAAATGATCAGGTATAAAAAAAGCGCTCCATCCAAGATGGAGCGCTTTTTTGTAAAGACTTAGTTTCTAGTTAGCCAACTTGAAGTAGATCGGCATGACCATTTTTACTTTTACTGGTCTTCCTCTTTGCTTTCCAGGCTTGAATTTTGGAACCGTTTTCATCACCCTTACAGCCTCTTCATCACATCCAGCTCCAATTCCCTTTACTGATCGAACGTTTGTTACCGAGCCATCTTTGTCCACGATGAACTCCACGTACACTCGTCCTTCAATTCCCATTCTTCTGGCTTGTGACGGGTACTTGATTTTCTTACCAACGAACTGATAAAAGGCTTGCATCCCTCCAGGAAACTCCGGTTGATCTTCCACAATGGTGAAAATCTCATCAACTTCTTCTTCTTCAGGAGCTTCTTCAAATACAATGTCCTCAACGACAGTTTCTTCAGTTACCTCCACATCAAGTTCTACCTCGATTTCTTCTTCGATTTCCTCTTCATCAGGAACTTCTATGATCTCAGGTATCTGAACTTTTGGTGGTGGTGGCGGTGGTTGCTCCGTCGGAGGAATCTCCATGATGTCCTCAAAATCGGTTTCTAACTCACCGAAATCCATGATTTCTTCATCACCACTGTTTGGCCATTCAAAAGCCAATATCACGATTAGCAAACTCAGCGTGAGCCCAAGATTTAGGAACATCCCGGTTTTCTTACTTAAGTCGTGCTCTGGTGCCTTTTTAACTTCCATAATTTTTAGTTTTTGAGCGGATGTCAAATATACTCAATTCATAGAACATCTAGAAGAGCTTGAACCCTCAATTATTTCGAATTATTCGCCAATTGATTCCTTGTATTCTTCTACCGAGAGCAATGAGTCACCCACATCCTCAGTTTTGATTTTGATCATCCAGCCAGCTTCGTAGGGGTCAGAATTAACTACTTCGGGACTGCTTTCCAGTTCCGAATTGACTTCTGTGATTTCTCCAGAAACCGGCATGAAAAGGTCTGAGACCGTTTTCACTGCTTCTATGGTCCCGAAAATTTCTCCTTCTGCAATGGTCTCACCTTCGGTTTCAATTTCTACATAAACTATATCGCCTAATTCGCGCTGGGCAAAGTCTGTAATCCCGACCGTGGCAATGTCACCGTCGATTTTTACCCATTCATGATCTTTAGTGTACTTGAGGTTTTCGGGAAATGTCATCTCGTTGATTTAGAGGTTTGTGCGCCAAAAATAATTCCTCGAAATCAAATGAATCCTACTGAGCCAAATTAAATCTCAGTTGGAATCCAAAGGCCGTGGTAGCACGCCTGAAAGAACTCAAAATCTTTGGATCTGTCACCGTTCGCTCGAAATAAACTGTGAAGTCCAATTGGTTGTTGATATTATAAGTTGCGGTCGGCCGAACTTGATAACTGAATGACCCATTGGTAATCAAACTTTCGCCTGCGATTTTGCGCTGAATAGTTCTGGAGTCCCTAATCGTGAAACTGGTCCTAAACGTGAGGTTATTTGGAAGTGTCACGGTTCGCCCCGAGAATCTCCAAGGAATTTTGAACCCGATCTTAGAGTAACCAAAATCCAATGTGACATCATTATTCGTGGTTTCCGTAATCTGGGCATTGGACATATTCAGAGAAAGATTTCTTTCTTTTTTGAATTCTAGTCTGGTGCTGATATTGCTTTTGGTCTTAAAGTTTATGCCAATCAGAGGAGCGAATTGCTCTGAAATAATCACTTGGTTGATGACAAAGGCAGGAATCAATGTATTCGAAATAGTGTCAACTTCTGTGGCCTGTGGGTAGTTCAGAACATTGTGATCCAAGGTCAGGTTATCGGAGTAGCGCAGGTTATTGGTGAAGTTCCCCACTGTATACGCTGATCGATATCCATGGGAAAGGGTAAAAGAAGAGAATAGCTCTGCAATCACCGGTATCTTCATAAGTCCCGTGTAATCCACTCGCCAGTTTGGTAACGGAATTTTCGGGAAAGGATTCAGTTTATATGAGTCTGCATTCTTCCCAGAATAAGCAGCCAAAAACGCAGGAATAAGTACGTCCTGGGAAAGTGAATCATATTCACCAAAGGAGTTGGATGCATTCAGCCTTTGCCTCATTACGTTGAGGTTTTCTTCAAATTGCGAGAAAGCAGCTGAAGCATTATCAGAACCGGATTTCTCAAAAGCAGTGGCAATACTGAGGAATGAAACACTGTAACTTCCGCTTCTTGAGGGTGTCAGGCTTACATGTTGGTTTTGAATCGTGTCGTATCTGAAAATTTCCTGATATCCATTTTGATTCGACTTGGTGAAATCTATTTGAATGGATAGATCCTGGAAAGGCTGGAGAGTCCCGCGTATAGCCAAATCTGTGCCCTTTGATTGCTGGAAAGGAGCAGTCAGGAATGGACTCTCACTTAACCAACCATTTGTGGCCATTTGGAACCGAATGTGTGGATCTTGACTACCAAGAATAAATGGCCATCCCGGGGCGCTGAACGTGCTATCCATACCTAACAAAAAGACCTGAGGTTTGAATCCTGTTAGACTTGTGGTCTCGCGGATGTTATAAGTGACATTGATCGAGCGTAGTGCCATGGTGGTCATGAGACCCTTCTGAAATGTTGACCTTTCTTCAGCGCTTGCAGCGTTGGCTTTATTAAGGAAAGTCACCTTATCGTACAATTTGACCATATCGATTTTCCCAATCACTCCTCGATCTCGACGGTTGGATATAATGTTTCCGAAGAAATTCCCGTTGATATCCTGACGATTCAATGCCCCGGCAGTCCACAAATAACCACCTGTATATTTCAAATCGGCGCTTAGGAAATTGGTGAAAGGCAACTTATCAAGAGGGGTTTTGTAAGTGAAGTTCATAGACTGATCGAATGACTTCATACGTCCGAGGTTGAATATTTGATTCCAGATATATTGGCGTTCAGCCTTGGTATCAATGTCATCGTTGATGATCCCATCTGGTTCATCAATTACTGCCCGTACGTTGGCGCTGTAATCAAAGCTCAGACTCTTAAATATGTTCCATCTAAGTGAGTAAAGTCTGCTGAAGGTGAAGAGCCGTTCGTAGTTAGGATCTATTCCGGCTGTGGTCAGGTCGTCATTGAAAAACTGTGTGCGAGTGTAGGACCTGTTCAGGTTGGCACTAAATGAGAAACTGTTTGGGAGTGGAGAAAAATTTAGATCCTTTATAAGCTGCAAATACGGACTGCTGAGTGCTTCGCTCTTAGAGAATGGTTCAAGAGATATGTTAACAGGGCTGTAGTCATAGTTCACACCCCCTGAAACGTTTTTCCTGAATCTGCTTTCAGTAAAGTGATTACTGGAAACTTCATCACTGTATGCATAGGTGAACGAGAAGTTTTCTATGTCGTAGATTCGGCTCTTTGCATCCTCTTTGACCTTGGTTTTACGAACATTACTAAAGTTGATACTTCTGCTGGTCTTTTGAGATTGCATGAGGCTTTCATACTCTTTGCGATCAGCCTCGGTACCAAACAGTTTTAGAGACTCTTCAAGTAAAATATCCTGATTCAATGGGTCATACTGAGGGGTGATTTTTTCTTTCTCATAGTTTACAAACATGGGCACTACCAGACCAGTCTTTTTGGGATACATGAATTTTTCCAGGTTCAAATTTGCATTTGCCTGATAACCAAAAGCTTCAAATCGATTCCGCTGCTGGATAGTGGTGTTCAAAGCACCGTATCCAATGGAGGAGTATCTGGTATTCAGGTTAACTCGACCGAGATCGGCCAATTTTGCCTGTAGGGTGGCATTTGCTGCCCAACCATTTTGACCTTCATAACCTACTGCTCGGAAGTCATTTGCCCACAGGCACACAGACTTAGCCAGGCCGTCATCATCGACTCCCTTGTCAGGATTTCGGATACCAATCATCATGGTTTCCACACTGTTCAGCTCGGGATTACCTACTACAGTGACTCTGTAGTTGGTATTGGGTATCAACTTCGAATAAGGAACACCAATGTCCCGATTCAATCTATTCCTTTCCACCTTTACCGCCTTAAGCAAATCAATGGATAGGGATATTTCGTTCTCTTTTGGCCAGATGAGACGTTCCAATCCTCCTGCATTTGCGGAAAGTCCCTGAGGCGTAAGGACTAAAGGCACCTCGATCTCATAGTAATTCTGGCTATTATCCTGCCCGAATCGAACAAACCCGTTGACATCTTCATCCTGGATGAAACCATCTCGGTACGAATGTGCGTGAAGAAACATTTCAATTCGATCGTAATTGACCAGATCGATGGTTTGTGTCTTAAATGCTGCACGAGCATCTCCGTTTTCGAGATCCTCAACGCATAATTGTAAAGACTGCTCATTGTAGCGGACGTTCACCGTCTGAGCATTGTTAATGTCTCTTCTCTGGCCGGGGGGTACCACATAAGGAGGCTGTGTTGGGCTTCCGGTACTATTCTCTTCGATATTCACCACAGAGATTTCAAAGTCACTGAGTTTTGGTTCCGGTATTTCGCCCAGACCGGGATCTCGTAGCGATGACTCGTATTTCCTCCAGGTACTTCTGGTCAATTGGAACTTGGCGAAACGCAGAACGACGGGTTGTCCCCAGCCGGTCATGTACATTCTGATAAAGCGAATGTTCTGAAAATCCGGATCACCATATGTCCCGGTGAATTTCTCAAGCGGAATTCTAAACTGGTACCATGTGGCCTCTCCTGACTCATCCTGAACCTGATCCACGACGTATTGGTTATTGATGACTTGATCTTTTCTCAGTGGAATCTTGTACTCATAATATTCCTCTAGAAAGGAAATGGTATTGTCATCGTTGATGTCTTCTTTGTCTGGAAGGGTCGAATTTGCTGGTGTAAAGTCGTTACCAGAATTGAATGGAGAGTTACCGTCTGTCCCATTGAAATTTTTGTACCGCTCGATGATGTTGGCATCTCGGGAGTCAAAATTTGAACCCAGGAAGTATTGGAAATTATCGGCTGAGACATCCTCTTGGACTGAGCTGACGGCTCCAGCCGGAATGGAGGAAAGGTAGTCATTGAAAAAGTTTGTTTCTTCTTCATTTGGCAGCCCATCGAAACCAACATCCTGGTTTGCTCGTGCAGCACCATTATTGGTGAAGAAACCTGTCAGATACTGGCCACTCGGAGTTCGTCCCCAATCAGGGTTGATTTGGGCTTCTGCAGGATCGCCATCCTCCGGAAGTCCATTCTCGAAGAAATTGACCCCATCTGGCACTAAATCCTCGGATACGCTACCAAGATTGAAAATAAGCTCTCCACCGGTCGTGTTATTTTGATTTTCTACACCGTCCAGCACGACTCCTCTCGGGCCATCAATAAACGGATCCAGCATCCAAAATTCGATGTATTGAAAATTCGATTGAACGAAATTTGTTTCCGTTTCGAAACCTTTGGAAATACCGCCCCAGTTGTCCTCCGGATTAGGCAGCCTACCATCTGATTGAATGTTCGGATTGTAGTTCTGCTGGCCTCTTTCACTTGGGAAATAGGCTAGATCCAATAAGGGTTCATTGAGGTTGATTTGCCCAGGATCACGCTGTGGGAAAATTTCCTGAGGAATAACAGCCCGAACGTAGTGATTGCTCAACTCCTCATCCGATAAGTTATCCGGCTTGTTTCCTCCTGTTCTATAGAAGACACTGTTGTCTACCGTGTACCAGGCGACCTTGGCTTTCTTATAATTGAAGTCTCGGCCAGGCAGGCCGTTTGATTGATCAAAGAAGTCGGCATCATTGGTTTCCGGTGTTGCAGCAAGCTTCCATCCGAACCACCCATTCAAGTTCAAGGGGGAAGCGGCATTTTCAAAGTCTTCAATCGATGAAGTTGGGTCGCCATCTATTTCATTAGATGTGCCCGGAATGAACTTGGCATATTCTGCAGAGAATGTCACTTCAGAAGGTTCCTTGGTGCTAACAAGCGGAATGGCATCCACCATTTTAGTCAAGAATCTTGATTCTTCAGTCATAGAAATATCGAACCCATATTTCGTGTTTCTCATGGGCTCATTACCAACTGGAAATCTGGTAATCCCACCACGTCGTTCGTTGAGATGTAGAATCGTAGCTCCTAAATTGAAGTTTTCATTGAATCGGTAGTCCAGTCTTCCACCGTAAAACCAGGTCGTTTGGAAATTGAAAACATCGGCAGATTCTGAAGTGGCGGTGATTGGAATTCCACTGTTGAGAAGTGACTGATCGGTGATGGTGACTCGTCCCAAGTTGTAATCGACCGTATAATGGCGACCTTCATCAAGTGTGACATTTCCCATCCGCACTATCACTGAACCTGGAGTCACCTGAAAGCCTTGAAGATTTATCACATTATCTGCTGATCCACCGAATCCTCCACCAGAGCCAGCGCCGCTAAAAGCAATCCTGAATTTGTCTCTTTCAGTATCTGTCCGGGCAATTTGTTGCGTTGCGGTATAAAGCGTCTCAAAAACATATTTGTCAATAAGGTCGGCCTGAGTATCCTCGTCGAAATAATTTTTAAGTGTTGATCCGAATGGCTCCAAAACGGGGAAGATCAGATAGCCTCGATCGTCATTGATCGTTACGCCTGGAATGAAATCAAAAAGACCATCAGGCTGGGGGTCTAATTGCAGGTTATACTGATCCAACCCAAAAAGCTCCACCAATGGTTCATTTTCCACACCGGGTCCTCCTTCGTGTAGTGAAGGATTGTCAATTCCTGAAGCATCATCGCGATACTTGATCCGGAGTTTGAATTGTTGTGGATCAACATTTGAAGCTCTCAGGTTGTAGATGTTTTTCATCATCAAGTCCCAGGTCGGCAGGTCAGGATCGATGCTGTTTGGTCTAAGAAGTTTTAGGAAGAGAGATTCGTCATCCGGTCGGGGTCGCGTTGCACTAATTTCCCCCCACCGTAAAGATTTGTCCATTGTAAGAGTACTGATAGGAAACTGCTAAGGATTGGTTATCACTCAGATTGGTCAAAAGAGTGATATACCCAAGGCTTTCGTTAACCACGAATTCTGTTCCCAGTTCAAGCTGGCGAGCCGTTTTTGTTTCTACAAACTCGTTTGCGGGATCTAGCCCTAAGGTTTGCAGATTGTTGTAAATCTGATCGGATTTTCTGAAGCCACTATTGATCAATTCAGCATAAAGGCTATTGCTGCTGTTGTCCGCCGGTATGCTGCCACTGGTTTTTCGCCAATTCTCATTGAGCAACCGATCCTGTTCCCCCAAGTCCACGAATCCCACGGTGTTTCTCGTACTTTCCGTGTTGTTGTTGGTGTTGGTTACATACACTTCGATATTTTGAATCAACAGTCCTGACGTGATATTGTAGGGATCTTGTAACCATTTCTCGTAATTGTCGCGGAAAAAATGTGAAAGGAAAAAGTGCCTGTTTTCATCGTAAGCAGACGCTCGTATTTCATTCTCCGCTTGATCGGCCGGATTGTAGCTCGGATCATCGATGCTCCTACCTCCGCCCAGCGATGAGGAGGTCACAGATCCTTGTTGTCTTGAAGCCACACCGGTAAAGAAAAGCTTCCCGAACTGTAGTTCGGTCTTGAGACCAAACAATGTCTGAGAACCTGTCATCAGGCTATTCGATACAGGCATGCTCACATTGCCAATGACGATCTTTTTGATGATCTCTTCGTCATACCCGGTGTATTCGATTCTCATATTATTCTGAAAATCGAACGTGTTGTTGTTATCGAAATTGGCCGTAATCTCAAGCTTGTCCCCAATCTTTCCGACGAGGTTCATGCTGATCTGCTGCTCGAAGTTGAAACCTCCGTTTCGTTGTTGCCTCTGCGGAATGGATGGGTTGTCGACGTTTTGCCACGTCCCACCAAAATCTAGATTTATAAACCCAGTGGGAGTGATGTCCACATAGGAGCCCCCGAATATCCGATCAAAGGCCGGAGAAAGGTAGAGTTTAGGAATTAGTCGACGACTACTCACGGCGCTCTCTCCATCGAGACCAATGGATTTTTCGCGCCAATAACCTTCGGTCAGCTGGGAGTTATTGTATTGGTCAAACTCTCGGAACGACATGGTCGTCACCGGGCGGAAGTTGAGGTTTCCTATTTTTTCGTAGACCGTATACTGAAAGCCAGAATCGTAGCTGATTTCCAACTCCAAATTTGAAGGATCAGGAAGTGAAAAAGCAGATTTGCTCGTTCGGTTGGCAAAGGGATCCCCAAAACGATAGACCGGATTAAACGGGGAGAAAAATGAAGGAACGTAGGGTTTTATTGAGTCGGTTTGAGCCGTGTCTTGTGGAATCGTGTCCTGCTGGAAGACAAAATGAAAATCCAGATTAGAGACGGAGTTGCTAGCCAAAGAGGGTAACCCACAGCTTCCGATGAGAAGAAGTATGTATAATCTTCGATGCAAAATCCGTTCTTTCCTTTAGGCTCTTCTCAATGCTTGTTTTATCAATTCCTCAAGTTTAATCTCTTGACCGAACTCTTTCAAAATCGCGTCAATAGTTTTTTGAGCAGTGGCTCGAGGAATTCCGAGCGTAATTAAAGCAGATAACGCCTCATTTTGTAATGTATTGCTGATTTGTGGTTGATCCAGGTTCTTTTCTTCCCAACCTTCTTTGACCATTTTATCTTTCAATTCGAGGACGATTCTCTGAGCTGTTTTCAAGCCAATTCCCTTCACCCCTTGGATCGTCTTAATTTCCTCGTTTACGATTGCTCGCTGGAGCTCTTCCGGGCTCAATGAAGAAAGAACCATCATGGCCGTACTGGCGCCTACACCGCTAATTGAAATGAGATCTAAAAAACGCTTTCTCTCGGCAGCTTCCGCAAAACCATAAATCGTATGTGCATCCTCTTTGATGTGAAGGTGTGTGTGGAGGAGCACCTCCGGCATTTCTTTGATGACTCCATAGGTGTTGAGCGAGATTTTCGCACGATAGCCAATCCCATGAATGTCCACGATGACAAAGGTCGGATCGATCTCGGCAACTTTGCCCTTTAAGTATGCGATCATTTTTTCTGATTTTCCTGTGCGTCCACCACGGCTATGGCGGCTAGGTTGAATATTTCTCTCACTGAACTACCCGGTTGAAGAACCTGAACGGGCTTTTTCATGCCCATTAGAAGTGGACCTATGATTTCAGCTCCACCAAGTTCCATCATGAGCTTGTATGCGATATTCCCGGATTGTAGGTCTGGAAATACCAGCGTGTTAACCTGGTGTCCGGCCAAGTCGCTAAATGGATACATTTCCTGCAAGAGTGATTTATTCACGGCCACATTCGCCTGCAGGTCACCGTCGATTTTGAGGTCTGGCCATTTCTCTTTGGCCATGGCAACTGCTTTCGAAACTTTGGTCGGGACTTTCCCTTTGGCTGATCCGAAATTTGTGAAAGATAGGGCGGCAATCTTTGGCTCAGTGTCAAAGAATCGGACGCCTCGACTGGTCAGGCCAATGATGTCAACCAATTCTTCCGCTGTTGGGTCTTGATTCACCGTGGTATCGGCGAAGAAATAGTTGCCTTTTGGAGTGGTGACAATGTACATCCCGGCTACTTTTTCAACTCCATCTTCAACTCCAATAATCTGAAGTGCCGGAAGCAGTGTTTTTGGATAGTCAGATGAAAGTCCTGAGAGTAAAACATCAGCTTCACCTTTTTCGACCATCATCATCCCAAAATACGTTCGGCTCAACATGGCCTTTCGTGCCAGCCTCATGTTGATGCCTTTGCGTTGACGCATCCTGAAGTATTCTTCAGCAAATTTTTCGACTTTCTCGGGATGCTCGTTTGGATCGACGATCTCACAAGTTTTCAGTCCGTCCAGCTCGTTTTCTTCAAGTAGCGGCTCAATTACCGCTCTTTTTCCCATCAGAATCGGGAATCCAACTCCGGCATCAAGTGTTCTTTGCGCAGCTTGGAGAATGTTCAAATTGTCAGCTTCGGCAAAAATGATTCGCTTAGGATCTCGGCGGGCTCTGGTAATAAACCTAGATATCAATCGGTGATCGATTCCAATCCGCTCTTCCAACTCTACGTTATACTCTTCCCAGTCTGTGATTTTATGACGTGCAACCCCAGAATCAATTGCTGCTCTAGCCACAGCCGGGCTAATTGCGGTAATTAGCCGTGGATCCATCGGTTTAGGAATCAAATATTCCTTCCCAAATGTCATGGTCTTTAGATGATAGGCGCGAAGAACCATTTCTGGAACGGGTTCCTTGGCCAATTCTGCAATGGCCTTAACGGCTGCCATTTTCATTTCTTCGTTGATCGCTGTGGCACGAACATCGATGGCTCCACGGAAAATGTATGGAAAGCCGAGCACATTGTTCACTTGATTAGGATGGTCTGACCGGCCAGTGGCCATGATGAGGTCGTCTCGAGTTTTCATGGCCAGGTCGTAAGCGATCTCCGGATCAGGATTTGCCAACGCAAAAACGATTGGGTTTGGGGCCATGGATTTAAGCATCTCCGGGGTGACCGTGTTTCCGATCGAAAGACCAAGTAGCATGTCTGCATCCTTCAGGGCGTCCTCCAATGTGTGACAATCCTCCCGCTCGGTGGCGTATTTGGCCTTGCTGGGATCTAATTTCTCACGATCCTTTCTGATGCAGCCCTTGCTGTCAGACATCACGATGTTCTTCGGATTTGCTCCAAGATTTACGTAAAGATCCGTGCAGGCGATGGCGGCAGCACCTGCTCCAGCCACCACGATCTTGATTTCTTCTATTTTCTTTCCGCCAATTTCAAGCGCGTTTAAAAGAGCCGCACTGGAAATTATGGCTGTCCCATGTTGGTCATCGTGCATGACCGGGATGTTCATTTGCTCTCTGAGGGATTGTTCAATTTTGAAACTCTCTGGAGCCTTGATATCCTCCAGATTGATGCCGCCAAAAGTGGGGTTCCAGCGACTTGACAATTTCGATGAAATTTATCTGGGTCTTCTTCGTTGATTTCGATATCAAACACATCGATTCCAGCAAATTTCTTGAATAGAACACCCTTTCCTTCCATGACCGGCTTTGATGCCTCAGGACCAATGTTTCCTAAACCCAGAACAGCAGTTCCGTTGGAAATTACTCCTACCCGATTTCCCTTGGCCGTGTACTTGTAAACGTCCTCTACATTTTCGGCAATCGCCAGGCACGGTTCAGCTACTCCAGGCGAATAGGGCCAGGGCTAAATCACGTTGGCTGCTGAGTGGTTTGGTGGGACGGACTTCAATTTTGCCCCTTTGGTTTGGCTTCATGGAAGGTCGAGTGCGTCCTTTTTCCTTATTTTCATTTTGTCGTTTCTGAAGGAATTGTAAAAGTGGATAAAATAGCGTCCATTTCTCGCATCAGTCTCTTTTTCTTTCCGCCTGCATGGTACACGTATCCCTCTATGTAATAAAGCATTGCGTTTTCCTCGTCCACCAAAACATAACTCAGGAATGGTCCTCCTGCTGTCATGTCGCTCACAGCCCAAAGTCCACGTGCTTCGATGGCGAATTTTCCGTTGAAGTTCACCTGTTTGGTGACAACCGGAATGATTTCCTGACGCTT